>NZ_CP007141.1:0-1200000 GCF_000816145.1 Pseudothermotoga hypogea DSM 11164 = NBRC 106472
GTGGTGGCCTTCGTGGGCTTGCTGGAGAAAAAAGTGAGCAGTGAGGTGGAACTCAAGATCGATTTCTGGCGAACACTCGATCAGGTGAGCGCACAGGTTGCGGCGAAAAACGTTGATCTGATCGTTCTACCCGTTTCCATAGGTGCTTCTCTCTACAGCAAGGGGATCGATCTGAAACTCGCTGGTGTGATCCTTTGGAAGGCTTTTTACGTCGTGACGAAAGATTTCGATCTGACGGACCTGAAGACTTTGTCGGGCCAAGAGATTTACACGCCCCAGGGCAAAGGGCAAACCGGTGATGTGTTGATTAGATACTCACTCGAACAGGTTGGGCTGAAACCCGATATCGACGTGAAAATCAGGTACGCCACACCTCCTGAGATAGTATCACTGATGAGTGCCGGGAAAGTTAGGGTCGCCGTGCTTCCCGAACCATTCGTGACGCTCGCACTGAAACAGGCACAGTCGCGCATCGAATACGACTTGCAAGAGCTGTGGTCGAACTACACGCAACTGCCTGCGCGGGTTCCAATAACAGGTCTGTTCGTCACAAAAAACCTGGACGAGGCCACCTTGTACAAAGCTATGACCGCAATAGAGAATTCTCTGAGGTATGCGATGGAGAACAGGCATGAAGCTGCGGCTCTTTCCGTTCCATATCTCGGTGGCATGCCGGCACAAATAATCGAAGAATCTCTCACTCGAACGCTGTACGAGTACAAACGTGCGAACGAGGTGGCGTCCGAGGTGATTCAGTATCTGAAGATCACACAGCAGGTCGATCCGAGTGCGATGCCTTCGATACCAGATGAAAAATTCTTCGCGTTTTGAATTTTCCGTCCTTGGGGTACTGCTACTCTTTGTCGTCTGGTTCGTTGTGTCGAAACTTGTTTCGTCCGATCTGGTCTTTCCTGGACCTGAAAAAGTTTTGCTACATTCGTACCGGCTGCTGGTCGAAGGCAAACTGCTCGAACCGGTTGGCTTAACTTTTCTCAGGGCTTTTTTTGGTATGGGCCTGGCACTGCTCGTGGGTACGATCCTTGGATTCCTAATGGGTCTTTCTGAGCGGATCTATCTCTTACTTCAACCGTTGAACATGGCCATCAGGTCCGTTCCGATCGTCTCGTGGCTTTCGACCGTCATACTCGCCTGGGGCATAGGATGGCGTGGCGTGGTTTTCATAGTTTTCGTCTCACTTTTGCCGATCGTAACGTTCAACGTTTGCGAAGGCGTTCGCGTTGTGGACAAGAAACTCGTCGAGATGGCGAAGGTTTACTCATTACCCAAGTGGAAGATCTTCAGGGCGATCTACATGGGTTCCGTCTGGCCGTTTCTACTGTCATCCTTGAAGTTGAGCATAGGCAGCATGTGGAAAGTGGCGATCGTTGCGGAGTATCTCATAGGCGAAACGGGCCTTGGGGTACAGATCATGCAGGCCAAGTTCTATGTGAACACGACAGAGGTTTTTTCCTACACGGTTGTGGCTGTTGCGTTCGGACTCATCCTGGAAGCGTTATTTTCATTCCTTTGGGAGCGAGGTAGCTTTGAAGTGCATTCTTGAGCTCAAAGGAATTTTTAAAAACTACGGAAAGTTACCTGTACTCGGTGGGATAGATCTCAAACTGTTCGAGTCCGATGCGGTGGCGATCGTTGGGCCGTCAGGCTGTGGAAAAACAACTTTGCTCAGGGTCATAGCCAATCTGGAAAAGCCAGACTCCGGGCTGATCAACAGATTCTATAACCGATTGGGTTTCGTTTTTCAGGAAGACAGACTGATACCCTGGTACAACGTGCGTAAAAATCTTGAGCTCGTTTGTGACGATGAAAGAAAGATACAGCGAACGCTTCAACGGGTAGGGCTTGCTGGCTTCGAACACTACAAACCCGGCCAGCTCAGTGGAGGCATGAAGCAGAGGTTGAATTTTGCACGCGCTTTGATCGTCGAACCGGAGCTACTTTTGCTGGATGAACCTTTCAGGAGTTTGGACACACCGACGAAGATTAGGCTCATCAACGATCTCTCCGTCTTGCTTGAAAACATGAATATCGGCTATGTCCTGGTGACACACGACATGAGAGAAGCTTTGAGCCTGGCGAAGCGCATTTACATCATGCGAGGCCGACCGGCAAAGTTCGTACATCACATCGAACTTAGAAATAAGATGGACTTTTTCGATCCTTCATTTCTGCAACTTGAGAAAACGATCCTGTCACATATGGAAGATGCGGAGGCTTTCCAATGATGAACGTACTCAGGGGCTTTTTGATAGGTCTTGCGAACCTGGTTCCCGGCGTGAGCGGCGCAACGATGGCCGTCATAGTTGGCGTCTACGAACGGCTGATCGATGCCGTGGCAAACTTCGTGAAGTTGAGATTCAAGAGAGAGCAGATCGCTTTCATCGTTGCACTTGGCATCGGTATTCTTGCTGCAATATTGGTCGGCTCTGCTGGTATGAAACATCTGCTCGAAAGATCTCCGGCCGTCGCTTACGCTATTTTCTTTGGTCTTGTTTTGGGTTCGATTCCAAAATTGCGCAGGGAGATCTCAGATTTAAAACTGTTCCACTTCGCAGTTGGTGCGTCCCTGATGCTTATTTTCGAACTTCTGGTTCACACTGTGCAGCTTTCAGGAACGTACGTTTTGTTGACTGGCATCATCGCTGCGTGTGCGATGATCCTTCCGGGTCTCAGTGGTTCCCTTGTGCTCCTGATACTCGGTGTCTACGATGATATCCTTGATGCCTTGGTGAATCTAAAACTCGCAATCGTCCTTCCTTTTGGAATTGGAGTGATCCTCGGTATAGCGTTGATGGCACCGCAACGTTGCGACGCGATCATCGTTCTGGGTGGGGGCGTTCTCAAAGGACCAGAAGGTTACGAGCTCCGCCCCCACACCTTCAAGAGGCTTATCGAGGGGGTTGAGCTCGCAAAAACTTACAACGCTTTCTTGATAGTCTCCGGTGGAACGCTACCTGGTTCATCTCAGCAACCCGAGGCCACGATAATGGCACAACTGGCGCAGAGATTCGAAGTACCGAACGAAAAGGTATTGGTCGATGCCGAGAGCAAAAACACCTACGAGAACGCCAAGAACGTAGCCAAGATCGTGAAGGAGTTGAACTTGAAAGAATTGGTTCTGGTCACATCCGCGGTGCACATGAAGAGAGCGAAGATGAGCTTTGAGAAGTTCAAAGTTCGAGTCCATCCTTACCCGGTGGATTACTTGTGCGATTATGGTCCAGTGAGCTGGATCGACTTCGTTCCAACAAAAGAGTCGCTCGAAGCGAACATGCTTGCTCTTCACGAGATCGTGGGTTTACTGTGGTACCGGCTCAAAACGCGTTGAAGTTCACCTCACTTTCGCTCCGAATTTCGAGGCGAGCTTAAACAGATCCTCATAGGTCGAGCTTGTAACGTTTGTAAAAGACCTCAGCGTCTTTTGTGGCCTAAAGCGTTGCAAATACCATGTGCTGTCTCCAACAAGTTCTTTGATTTCCGCGATGTCTCGTTCGTCCAGCAGTCCAGGAACGTACGTGGTTCTGATTTCGTGTGGGACTGAATACTGTTTCAAGAGTCTCAAAGTCTCGAGGACGCTTTTGAACATCTCTTTCGCAGATTCTTCGCTCAGACCCGTAACTGTGTGGAACTTCTCCATCCCTGATTTGATATCGAGCGCAACGTAATCCAGAAGTCCGGCCGAAAGGAGATCCTCCATCATTCTCGGGTTGCTCCCGTTCGTGTCGAGTTTCACAAGGTGATCGCTCTTTTTCAGCTTGCGAATGAACGCTGGAAGGTCTTCGTGCACCGTGGGTTCTCCACCCGTTATCACCACGCGATTGGTGATTTTCCTCTTGCGTATTTCTTCAAATATTTCTTCTTCCTCTGCTATGCTCACCTTCGCCAGTACCAGTTCGGGATTGTGGCAGTACGGACAACAAAAATTGCACCCGACAGTGAAGAGGACGACTGAGACCGATTTTGGATAGTCCAGAAGACTCGTCAAGACAGTTCTTGCGAATTTCAAATTCTCACAGGCCTCCTCAAGCTGAATTCTTCTCTCTTTCCTTTGTTCCAGCTTTTTACCGGTCTGTAGTAGCCAACCACTCGAGAATAGACCTCGGCAGGTTTACCACACCGTGGACATGTTCGCACTTCTCCGCGCAGATACCCGTGGTCTGGACAAACGCTGAAAGTCGGTGTCAAAGTCAAGTAGGGTAGTGTGTAGCGATTGAAGACAGACTTCAGAAGTTCTGGAACCGTTTCGGCCTCGATCGCCTCACCGAGGTAGATGTGTAGCACTGTGCCGCCAGTGTAGAGAGACTGGAGCGCATCTTGATGTTCGAGCACGTAAGACAGATCGTAGTCGCCATCCACGGGAAGCTGTGTGGAATTGGTGTAGAAAGGTTCGTTGATCCCGCTCGTGTAGATATCCGGGAAACTCCTTTTGTCTATCCTTGCGAACCTGTAACTAACGCCCTCGGCGGGTGTAGCCTCAAGATTGTACAAATTGTCTGTCTCTCTTTGAAACTGCAACAGTTTTTCCCTCATGAACTGCAGAACTTTTATCGCAAATTGTCTGCCTTCCTCACAATCTATTCCGACACCCAGAGAGTTCACACAAGCTTCGTGCATGCCTACCAGACCTATCGTCGAAAAATGGTTCGACCAGTAACTGTTCGTCAGCATGTGAACGTCAGAAAGGTAGAATTTTGAATACGGATACAGCCCCTGCTCCGTGAGTTCTTCTAAGACAGCCCTTTTGATCTCCAGGCTCTGTTTCGCGAGTTCCATGAGCTCAGAGAGCCTTTCGAAGAACTCGTCTTCGTCGGATGAAAGATAGGCGATTCTCGGAATGTTTATCGTGACCACACCGATACTTCCAGTCAAGGGGTTGGCACCGAACAGGCCTCCACCTTTTCTGACGAGTTCATCCTTCTGAGTTGAAAACCGTGACAACCTTGCCTTGACCGATACGTTATCCAATCGCAGCCTGCAGCACATGCTTCTGACATCGGAAGGATCCATGTCGCTGTTGACGAAGTTCGAAAAGTACGGTACCCCATACTTCGCAGTCAGTTCCCACAGGAGTTTGAATTGCTCAAGGTCCCAGGGAAAGTCTTTCGTGATGGCGTAAGTGGGTATAGGGAAAGTGAAAATCCTGCCCTGCGCGTCTCCTTCCAGCATCACTTCCCAAAATGCTCTGTTGAGCATGTCCATTTCGTTCTGAAACTCTCCATAGGTGTGCGTTTGACGTTGCCCTCCAACGATCACCTTTTCTTTGCGCATGTGCCAC
Organism: Pseudothermotoga hypogea DSM 11164 = NBRC 106472; assembly: GCF_000816145.1. Classification (NCBI taxonomy): domain Bacteria; kingdom Thermotogati; phylum Thermotogota; class Thermotogae; order Thermotogales; family Thermotogaceae; genus Pseudothermotoga; species Pseudothermotoga hypogea. The sequence goes on from NZ_CP007141.1 coordinate 5,294, forward strand.
GGGACAACCAAATCGAAGCTCAAATTGGTGAATGGTGTTTGGAAGCCTGTTCGCGTTGGAACGTTCAGATTGAAGATGAACTCTTGGATCGCTTGTTTGACCTCGCTGTAGCTCAGACCATCGTAAGCGATGAAAGGGGCAAGCAGTGTGTCGAAGTTCGAAAAGGCTATCGCTCCCGCCGCTTCTCCCTGCAATGTGAACATGAAGTTGACCACTTGACCAAGGGCGCTTCTGAAGTGCTTGGCTGGCTTACTGGATATCTTACCTTCCACACCGGTGAAGCCTTTCACGAGCAGATCTTCCAAGTTCCAACCAACACAGTAAACGGATAAGGATCCAAGATCGTGTATGTGCAGATCACCGTTCATGTGTGCACGACTGACCTCTTCAGGATAAATCTCCTCGAGCCAGTATCTCGCCACGATGGAAGAATAAACATAATGGTTCATCCCCTGGAGTGAATAGGACATGTTAGAATTCTCATAAACCCGCCAGTCGTTTTTCTTCAAATAGTCGCCCACTAAATCGACCGATCGAAGCATGATCACACCTCCCACGAAACCTTTCCAGTAGATTTTACACTATATGTAGTGGTATGGTCAATAAAGACGCTACATATTGTATATCGTTCACAAACATGACACCTCTTGGCTCTATCAAGGATAAGCCAAACTCAATCTATGATTCAAAATCTACTGGCACGATTGGTTGCTCTGAAGCATTCAACTGGTAAAATCACTCTGGGAGAGTGAGAGAGTGAAGCTGGAAAACCTTTTACCGAAAGATGTCGTCGAAAAGCTCAAAGAGCGCACGAAATGTACCGGTCCTTACATCCAGGAGCTCTCCGACAAGATGAAGGAGACAGTCGAACTGGTTGGTAGGATCTATAGCAAAAAGTTGCAGGAGTCTAAGGATGGTAAGAAGTTCCTCCTCATGACTCTCATGGACAGGACCGGTAGCATACGCGCTGTCGATTGGTACAACGCTGAAGAGAACGATGCGAAGCTCGCCGAGGGAGACGTTGTCCTTGCAAGGGGACGTGTGGTGTTCTTCGAAGGTCATCTTCAGTTGAATGTGGACAGGGAAAAAGACGCTTTGGTGTTGCTCACCGAGGAACAGTACGATTACGAGAGGTTCGTTGAGGTAACCAAGAGAGGCATCGACACGTTGTACGAGAAGCTCGTGAGATTCATAAGCGAAATTCAGGATAGAGAGATCAGAGCATTGCTCGAAGCTCTGTTCGTGGAGGATAGAGAGTTCGTATCTTGCTTCGTGCAGGCCCCTGCTGGCGTGAGCGTCCACCACGCGTACGTCGGAGGTCTGCTCGAACACACGGTCGATGTCGCCACCATGTGCAAGAGGATGAGCAACGTCTACGATTTCCTGGACAAAGATGTGCTCGTTGCGGGTGCCATGCTACACGACATAGGTAAGGTGAGGGAATACAGAATAACCAAGAAAGGTCTGGAAGTGACGACCGAAGGAGAATTGAAGGGACACATTGCGTTGGGTGTGGAGATACTTCATCAGGTGGCGAGCAAGGTCAACATAGCTAAGACGAAACTTTTACAGCTGGAACACATAGTCCTCTCTCACCACGGTGAGTACGAGTTTGGTTCGCCGGTGTTACCCAAGACGGCTGAAGCTTACGTTGTTCACGCTCTGGAGAACATGGATTCCAAGTTGTCCAGGTTCAGGAGCATAAACGAGAAACAAAAGAACGGCGGTAAAATCTGGAGTGAGTTTGACAAGCATCTGGGAAGACGCATTTGGTTGGGAAGGTGGAAAGATGAAGATTAGGTTTGGAACGAGCGGTTGGAGGGCCATCATCAGCGACGAATTCACTTTCAAAAACGTGCGCATCGTCTCGCAGGCCATAGCGGACTACGTGAAAAAGACCAACGGCAAGAGATTGATAGTCGCGCGTGACACGCGTTTCATGACTGAGCGTTACGCACGCCTGGTTGCGGAAGTGCTGACAGCGAACGGTATAAAGGTGTTCATGCCTGAGAATCCCACACCGACACCTGTCGTTTCCTTCACGATACGTCATCACAGGCTCGATGGTGGAATAAACATCACCGCGTCGCACAACCCACCGGAGTACTGTGGTATAAAATTCAACCCGGCAGATGGTAGTCCTGCACCTCCCGAAGTCACTCAGCAGATAGAATCGATCATAGCATCCCTCGAAGAGAGCAAGGTTTCTACCATGTCCCTCGTTGAAGCGAACAGGAAGGATCTGCTCGAAATCTTCGATCCCAAACCCGACTATTTGAACGCTTTGGCGAAGATCATCGACTTTGATACCATAAAGAAGGCTAAACTGAAAGTCATCGTCGATCTCATGTACGGCACAGCCATAGGATACTTAGACGAATTGTGTTCCAAGCTGGTCGCGGATATTGATGTTTTCCATAATTACAGGGACCCGTATTTTGGTGGAGACAGACCGGAACCAGATGAGGAGAGACTCGCACTGCTTGCGAACAGGGTGAAATCGAAAGGCTGGGACGTGGTGCTCGCCGTGGATGGCGATGCCGACAGGTTCGGTATAGTGGACGATGAGGGTAGATACGTCAAGGCCAACGAGGTCATAGCTTTGCTGGCGCACCATCTCTACAAGAACAAGAACATGAAAGGACCTGTGGCGAGGACCGTTGCGACTTCCCACGCTGTGGACGAGGTCGCTAAGGCGTTCGGGGAAAAGGTTGTGGAAACACCCGTTGGATTCAAATTCCTGGCTTCGGTTCTTTTGAACGATAAAGCCGTCATCGCTGGTGAAGAAAGCGGAGGACTCTCCATAGCGAACCACGTTCCAGAAAAGGATGGAATATTAGCTTGCCTTTTGATCTTGGAGATGATCGCTCGCGAGGGTAAACCTCTCTCACAGATCAGGAAGGAGTTCAGAGAACAGTATGGTAACTTTCTCAATTCCCGCGTGGATTTTGAACTGTCGAGCGACGAGGAAAAGAATAAGTTGTTCGAAAAGTTCGAAAATCTCGAGCAGTACTCCGAGGATTTGAAAGTAACCTCGAGCGACAGGGTGGACGGACTGAGGTACTTCTTCGACAAGCCGGGTAGCTGGCTGTTGGTGAGAGTTTCTGGAACAGAACCCGTGATAAGGGTGTACTTCGAAGCCAAGGACGAGCCCACCTACCAAAAGCTGAACATGCTCGTCAGAAAGATCAGCAGGTGAAACGATGGCGAAGAAGATAATAATCGTCGAATCACCCGCTAAGGCCAAGACCATCAAAGAGATTCTCAAGGGTGAGTACGAGGTCGTATCCTCGAAGGGACACGTACGCGATCTGCCCGAGAGAGAGTTCGGGGTGGATCTCAGAGATTTCGAGCCAGAGTTCAGGATAATAGAGGGCAAAGAAAAGATCGTCGAGGAAATCAAAGAAAAGGCTAAAGGCAAGGAAGTGTACCTCGCTTCAGACATGGACCGTGAGGGCGAGGCGATCGCATGGCACTTGGCGTTCATCCTCAACGTTTTGGACAAGAAGAATAGGATCGTGTTCAGCGAGATAACACCACAAACGATAAGATCGGCCGTTCAGTCTCCAAGGTTCATCGACATGAAGAAGGTGTACGCGCAGCACGCGCGTCGCATTCTCGATCGCATCGTCGGCTACAAAATCAGTCCGCTCCTGTGGAAACTTTTGAGAACCAGTTCGAGTGCGGGCAGGGTGCAATCTGCGGCCTTGAAACTCGTCTGTGAGCGTGAAGTGCAGCGTCACAGATTCGTTCCAAAGAAGTTTTGGAAGGTGCAAGGTTACATCGACTCCGTCAGGTTCTATCTGACCCACATCGACGGTAAGAGGATCGATATGCAACAGGTGGACGAAGCACTCGCAAGACAGATTCAGCAAGAGGTCAGGAAGTTAAAGCTCGTTCAAAAGAAGAGCAGGCTGGTGGAGAGAAAGCCACCGTTGCCTTTCATAACCAGCACACTTCAGCAAGAAGCTGCGAACAAATTCGGTTTTTCTGTGTCTCGAACGATGCAGCTTGCCCAGATGCTCTACGAAGGCGTCGAAACATCTGAAGGCCACAGAGCCTTCATAACGTACATGAGGACGGATTCGACGCGCGTCAGCGATTACGCGAGAGACCAAGCTGAAAAGTTCATCAAAGATCACTTCGGTGAACGTTACGTCGGTGAGTTCAGATCGGAACAAAAGAAACCCAACGTTCAGGACGCACACGAAGCCATAAGACCTGTGGATGTTGAAATGACGCCACAGAAGGCTCAAAAACTTCTTGACAAAGATCTCTACAAACTGTACAAACTGATCTGGGAGAGATTCATTGCCTCCCAGATGGCCGCGGCGCTGTACGAGGAAACGATCTACAGTTTTGAATCGGGCAGGTACGGTTTCGAAGCCAAGCTTGAGAGAAGGATCTTCGACGGGTTTGAAGCAGTCTTGAAAAAAGAGTTGGAACAGATCCAACCTTTGAACGGTGAGATCTTCAACGTAACCAAATGGGACATACAGCAGGACGCGACCAAACCGCCTGCAAGGTATACGGAATCATCCATGGTCAGAGCGCTCGAAGCCAGGGGTATCGGTAGGCCGAGCACATACGCAACTATCATCTCGACCTTGCTCGAACGAAAGTACGTCGTGAAAAGATCCAAAGAGCTCGTACCCACAGTCCTCGGTTTCGTCGTCAATCACTACATGGAGCAAAGATTTCCGAAGATAGTGGATCTCGATTTTACCGCAAGAATGGAGGAGGCACTCGATGCGATAGAGAGGGGCGAGAAGGATCACAAGCAGGTGCTCAGCGAATTCTATAAGGAGTTCTCAACTCAGTTGACGAAAGCCGAAAAGGAATGGCTGTCCATAGACGTCGGAACGAACGTGGACTGTGAGTGCGGCGAAAAGTTCACCCTGAAAATTGGACGTTTCGGACTGTATCTGTCGTGTGCGTCGTGCGGGAAAACATCTTCTGTGGATTTGAGCAGCCCTGCCGTGATGGACGAAGGTGTGCTGTACTTTACAGAACAAGAAGAGACGAAGACCTACGTTTGTCCAAGCTGTGGAGAACCACTCAAACGATACAACGGCAGATACGGCGCCTACTACCACTGCCAGAAGTGTGGAAGAAATTACAGAGACTTTGCAAGAGGTACTTGCCCGAAGTGTGGTTCCGCCGTGGAGAAAAAGCTCAGCAAGAACAGGAAATACTTCTTCAAATGTACGAGCGATGCGTGCGATTACATAAGCTGGTTTGAACCATCCAACGAGTCGTGCCCGGAGTGTGGTGAAAAGTTACACTATCGAAGGTTTCGCTCTTCGGAAAAGCTGTACTGTGAAAGGTGCAAAAAGAGCTTTGAAAAGCCGAAGGAGGAGACGAATGGTTGAAGATAGCAGTCTTGATGGGTGGTGTGTCTCGAGAACGGGAGATCTCGTTGAGAAGCGGTGAAAACGTTGTCAAAGCTCTGAAGAAGCTCGGCCATGAGGTTGTCCCAATAGATGTGAAGGAAGACTTTTTTCTCGTTTTGCCTTCACTCAAACAATTCGATCTTGTCTTCATCGCACTTCATGGGAAGTTCGGCGAAGATGGGACCGTTCAGGCCCTGCTGGATTGGATCGGTGTGCCGTACACGGGCTCTGGCGTACTCGCGAGCGCCCTGTGCTTCGACAAGTTAATGACCTACAGGATCGTCGAGAAGTTCGTTCCGGTTCCTGAGTACACCGTCATCGACAAACCCACAAGAGAGTCTCCGTTCGGTTTTCCTTGCGTTTTGAAACCACGCAGAGAAGGTTCCAGCATAGGTGTGCACATCTGCGACAATGCTGAAGAGCTCGAACATTATTCGCAAATAGAGTTGAGCCTTTACGGAGAGCTGGTCTTGCAACGTTACGTTCGGGGCAGGGAACTCACGGCATCACTGATCGAGATGGACGGAGAATTGAGAATCCTACCCATACTCGAACTCAGGCCGAGGCGTAGGTTCTATGACTACATCGCCAAGTACACACCGAACATGACGGAGTTCGTTCTACCCGCTCCACTCACCGAGGAAGAGTACAGAGCGGTCTGTGAATCTTGCTTGAAGGCTTTCAAAGCGTGCGAGTGCAAGGGCTTTGCGAGGATCGATGGGATTCTGAAGGATGGGATTTTTTATTTTCTGGAGATCAACACCATACCCGGTATGACAGATCTGAGCGACATGCCAGCCTCGGCGCGTGCCGCGGGAATGAGCTTTGAAGATTTGATAGATGCGATAGTGAAGACGGTGAGAAGATGAGGGCGACCATAGATCTTTCGAGCCTTTCGTTGTGGCTCAAGTTCTGCAACAAGCTGATCGGTTCGTCCGAATTCAGCTTCGGAAACGTCTATTTTTCCTACAGTGGAGGCCTCGTCGTGCGCGCGACGGATGGTTGCCTTCACGGTTGGATGAAGACCGGAGAGTGTGAACCCTTCGATGGGGAGATCTCTATACCTTTGAGGTTGTTGAAGGGTTTTTTGGTGGGAGAGAGTAGCGAATTTCTGAACTTAACGCTGACGGAAAATGAGATCGCTTTGAGTTCGGGAAACGAAACTCTTCGAATGAAGTTGATGGGAAAAAGGGAGAAACAGGTTCCAGTCGAACACGAGCCCGTGGCGAAATCCGACCTGCTAAACTTCAATCGCGCTTTGAATTTCGTCACATCACCACTTGAAGAAGGTGATTTCGCTCTGTTTGGTTCTTTTCAAAAAGATTTGCTGATGTTCGCCTCAACGCGTTCCATCATCTGTCTGACCAGGCTGCAGGGTGAATTGATGAAGCCGTTCACTTTTTCTTTTCCTTACATGAGTGCACGACACATCGTCAAAGCATTTGAGGTTTACGCTAAGAATGTGCAGTTGACTTTCGGATTAGGTGAAGCGCTGTTGATACGCTCGAACGACTTTACTCTGCAATTGTGTGGGGAGCATGCCGCGTTTGATCCCCGAGTCGGAGATTTTCTTCAAAGAAAGGAAACTTACGTCGTTCCGAAAAACTTTCGAAGGTTTGTATCCAAGGCCGCATGGCTCATGCCGAGGGAGAGTACGGTCAGAATCGAGTGCGTCAAGAACAGCATGAGGTTCTTCGGTGCTTACGGCGGGGTGTCGTACAAGGCGATCCTTCCTTTCGATTGTCCGCTGAAGTTCGAATTCGAGATTTCCCCGCACAGGTTGAGGTCCGCACTCGCGCGCATGAGTGACAAGCTCATGATCAGCATCGGTGACGGTTTCGTCAAGACACCTTCGCTCACAATCTTTTCACCACCACAGTCCTAGGACCAGGCTGCAGGGTGAATTGATGAAGCCGTTCACTTTTTCTTTTCCTTACATGAGTGCACGACACATCGTCAAAGCATTTGAGGTTTACGCTAAGAATGTGCAGTTGACTTTCGGATTAGGTGAAGCGCTGTTGATACGCTCGAACGACTTTACTCTGCAATTGTGTGGGGAGCATGCCGCGTTTGATCCCCGAGTCGGAGATTTTCTTCAAAGAAAGGAAACTTACGTCGTTCCGAAAAACTTTCGAAGGTTTGTATCCAAGGCCGCATGGCTCATGCCGAGGGAGAGTACGGTCAGAATCGAGTGCGTCAAGAACAGCATGAGGTTCTTCGGTGCTTACGGCGGGGTGTCGTACAAGGCGATCCTTCCTTTCGATTGTCCGCTGAAGTTCGAATTCGAGATTTCCCCGCACAGGTTGAGGTCCGCACTCGCGCGCATGAGTGACAAGCTCATGATCAGCATCGGTGACGGTTTCGTCAAGATGGAAGACAGCGCGGGTAGGACTGTGGTGGTGAAAAGATTGTGAGCGAAGGTGTATGGAAACGTGCGTGGAAGGCGTTCGGCGTCTTTTTAAAGATCTCTTCCCTGACGCTCGGTGGTGGCTATGCGATGGTGCCCGTCATGCAATGGGAGGCTGAAAAACTTGGATGGATGAAAAGAGACGAGTTTCTCAACCTGTTGTCTGTGGCACAAAGCATCCCGGGTCCGATCGCGTTCAACACAGCTATAATCGTTGGAAAAAGGGTGGCGGGCGTTCCTGGCGCCATACTGTCAGGTGTTGCAATCGCTTTACCGCCGTTCGTCGCGATCGTCGCCGTTGCCAGTTTGCTCAAACCTTTCCTGAACAATGCGTACGTGAGAGCGTTCTTACTCGGTGTTTACGCCGCGGTCGTGGCCTTAGTCTTCAACGTGCTTTTGGGTTTGATCAAAAAACAGAGTTGGACGATACTGAAATTGATGGTGATCGGGGTTGGAGTGGTGCTTCTTTTGATCAATCGAAACACGTTGTACGTGGTTTTCGCGGCGACTATCTGGCTGCTCTACATGTGGGGAAAGTGAGACGATGAACTTGATCAAACTTGCTCTGATCTTCTTGAAGCTTGGCTTTCTTTCCTTCGGTGGAGGATGGGCCGTGGTTGGAATCCTGCAAAAAGAACTCATCTCGGCGGGATTTTTTTCCCCAGCGGAGTTCACCGAGATGGTCTCCGTGGCTCAAATGACACCGGGACCGATCGCTTTGAATCTGGCGACGTACGTTGGATACAAATATTTCGGCTTCTTGGGTGCCTTCCTGAACACGTTTTTCTTTCTGTTGGCCCCGGCACTCACGATGATCTTGGTCTACTCCTTGGGCAAGAGGATCAAATTGAATTCCAACAAGTTGTCACAGGCTCTCATGGGGTTCACAACTGTCATGGTGCTCGTCACGCTGATCTCACTTGCGAGTCCAAGGCTCACCGATCCGTGGTTTTTCCTGATCGCCACGCTCGTTTTCTTTGGTTTGAACAAATTCAAGATACATCCACTCGTACTGATGTTCGCGGCGGGTTTCATTGGAGTACTCCTATACGCAATTTGATGAATCGATTCGAACGTTCTGTATCTTTCTGCGCCGCGCTGCCTCGCATATTTGTCTCACACGTTGTACGAGCTTCGGATCCTCGCTCGAGAGATCTTCTTTCTTTTCCATTTTCATGAGTATCCTGTCCAGGTCTGCGTAGCTCAAACCGAGAACGAATTCGTCCGTGATACCAGGTATGAGATCAGGTGTGGGAGCCCTTTCGAGGATCTCTGAAGGTATCCTGAGCCATCTTGCAAGTTCAAGCACCTGTGTCTTATATAGGTGTGATATTGGTTCAAAGTCTGCGGCATTGTCACCCCATTTGACGTACAGGCCCGTCATCAACTCGGTTTTGTTCACGCATCCTGCTACCGCGTAATTTCTCTTCTCTGCCTCGAAGTAGAGAAGGCACATTCTCACTCTGTGTTTGATCCTGTAGTACGCGAGACCTTTTCTGAAGGTTTCATTGCCTCTGTTCAGAAGATCATCGATGTAAGGATCTTTCGATAAACTCTGCCACTTGCCTTTCACATAGCTTTCTTGAACCTTTCTTGGAAACAACCAAGCGGGAGGGAAAAGTCTGTAGACTCTCAACTTTCTCAAAGCTGAAGTGATGGAAATGACTTCGTGTTCGATCCCAAGTTCTCGACACAGTTTCAAAGCGAGCCTCGTACTCTCCTTCGCAGAATCGCGATCGGGAAGGATCAACCCCAACACTCGTTCTTTACCGAGCGCTCTCGTGCATAAACTCACCACCAGGGCGGAATCCACTCCACCGCTGACACCCACAACGACACCCTCGAACCCGTTGTTTCGAACAAAGCTCTGAATGAAGCTCTCTATCTCTTCAATTGCTTTCGTCACTTCGAATGACATCCCTCAAAACCTCCAATTTCCAGTCTACGTTACGCTTTCTTCCAGTTGCGAGTTTTGCGAGCCCATCTGCCCTCTCGTTGCACGGATCTTTCGAATGTGCTTTGATCTTTTCAAATTCGATGCGAAGGTTCTTTCTCTTTGCAAAGTCCACGAATTCTCTGTAGATCTCCGTGAGAAAAGTCTTCGTTCGATACTCACCACTGATCCATTTATCAAGGTTCTCAAAATCGTGCCTTATGACAAGACGTTTTGTACCCCTCTGCAGTGCATAATTTACAGCGAAGAGCACTGCCAGGATTTCTCCCGCAACGTTTCTCATCTTCGCAAGGTCTGGTTCATCGGTCCAGAAATAGAACTCGCGCAAACCTTCTTGATCGCAAACAACGATTCCCGAACCACAGACACCATCTCTGTAGCTTCCATCAACGCAGACGAGGATCGTATCTTTCATAAAATCAGGGCAGCGCCACGTTTCTCCTCTCAGATAAGCGAGCGCATCGGCTTTTGACGCGAACGAGCGATATTCTGCGTTGGGGAAACCTTCCACTTGTTCTCTTGCCCGCTGCCAGTCTTCGTATATCCCCGGACACCTACCACGCTTGACGGCGTAATATTTACCCACGTAGCTCACCTTCGCGCTGACGATCTGTACGAAAGCCTGAAAGACAGATAAACAGTAACAGAAACAATCAAAAGAACGAGCGCAAACCCCACAAGATTCATGCTCTGTTTCGTGAACGGTTCGAGTTTAATGATCGACGCAACAACCAGTCCAAAAGTGAAGCTGCGGGTCTGGTTTGGAAACTTTTCAACGAGCCAGTTCATCAGAAGTGCCATCAACGCTATACCGAGGATCACTCCAATTCCAAAAGGAAGGACGATTGCGAGTTTTAGATTCACCAAGGCATCAAGGATATCATCGTAGACACCGAGTATCAGGAGCACAAGGGAACCACTGAGACCCGGAAGGATCATCGCACACGCAGCGATGATGCCAGTCAACAAAACGTACGTTCCTGAAAGCTGCACAGTGTGAACCAGAAGTTCGAAAATAAGCATCAGGGACGCACCAACTGCGAAGTGGAACAGTTTTAAATCTGAGATCTCCCTGCGCAATTTTGGAATCGAACCCAAAACAAGACCAAAGAAAATAGCGTAAGCGACGGCCGGAGATCTTTCGAGCAGATGTTTCATACCAGCAGAGCCGACCAATATTGCAGCAAGAATACCGATGCCAAGTGCAACGATGAAAGCGATCTGCTCTCTCTTGAATCTCAACTTCACGAAGTTTGCCACGGCATCGATCAGCCGTTCGTAGACGCCAACTATGACGGCCATCGTTGCGCCGCTCACGCCGGGAACCAGGTTCGCAAGACCTATCAAAAAGCCCCTGAGTACGTTCATCATTGGAAAGCCTCCGCATCTTCCATATGTGACAGGATCGTTTTCTCAAGTTGCAGAAATGAAGGATCGAAAAAGTCCATCTTATTTCTAAGTTCGATGTGATGTACGAACTTTGCCGGTCGGCCTCGCATGATGTAAATGCGCTTCGCCAGGCTCAAAGCTTCTCTCATGTCGTGTGTCACCAGGACATAGCCGATATTCATGTTTTCAAGCAAGACGGAGAGATCGTTGATGAGCCTAATCTTCGTCGGTGTGTCCAAACTCCTGAAAGGTTCATCCAGCAAAAGTAGCTCCGGTTCGACGATCAAAGCGCGTGCAAAATTCAACCTCTGCTTCATGCCTCCACTGAGCTGGCCGGGTTTGTAGTGTTCGAAGCCAGCAAGCCCTACCCGTTGAAGCGTTCGCTGTATCTTTCTTTCATCGTCACAAACGAGCTCAAGATTTTTACGCACGTTGTACCAGGGTATCAGTCTGTCTTCCTGAAAAACGAAACCCAATCGGTTATAGAATCTGTTGATCAGCCCGGAGTCTGGCTTTTCCAGATTGGCTATGACCCTGAGCAAAGTTGTTTTTCCACAGCCTGACGGCCCAACGATCGCCACCGCATCGGACTCGAACAGTTTGAGATCTATCCCACCGAGTACAGGTAACTTTCCGTAGTTTTTAAAAATTCCTTTGAGCTCAAGAATGCACTTCAAAGCTACCTCGCTCCCAAAGGAATGAAAATAACGCTTCCAGGATGAGTCCGAACGCAACAGCCACAACCGTGTAGGAAAAAACCTCTGTCGTGTTCACATAGAACTTGGCCTGCATGATCTGTACCCCAAGGCCCGTTTCGCCTATGAGATACTCCGCAACGATCGCCACTTTCCACATGCTGCCTATGCTCAACTTCAAGGATGACAGTAGAAACGGCCAGACGGAACCCATGTAGATCGCCCTGAAGATCTTCCACTTGGGTAATGAGTAAACCTTCGCCATCTCGACGAGTTTCTTGTCCACAACGCGAACGCCTTCGCAAACGTTGAACGTTACGATCGGCAAAAGTGAGACGAAAACTATGAAAACCACGCCACGCCATCCTATGCCCCAGGCGAGTATGACGGTCGAAAGCCACGAGACGATCGGAACGGACCTGATGGCCATGTTCAACGGTTGAAGTAAGAGATAGATCCGCTCAGAAAGACCCATTAGGAATCCAAGGATCGTACCCACGAGCAGTGCCAGGCCCATACCAAAAAAAGCCCTGAGAAAAGTTAAGCCAACCGGTTCGAGCAGTTTGCCTTCGACCAGCAGCCGGTACGAATGTAGCAAAACTTTTTCAGGTCCAGGAAAGACCAGATCGGACGAAACAAGTTTCGACACAACGAACCAGACGACAAAGAGTAGCAGTACCCCAAGGACGGAAAATTCAAAACGCGAAGAATTTTTCATCTGGTATCGAAGGCATCGCACTCGGATCGACCTGCTGTGTGATCTTCAGATACTGAATCACCTCGGACGCCACCTCGTTCGCACGTTTGTACTCGTACAGCGTTCGAGTGAGAGATTCTTCGATTATTTGTGCCGGCATGCCACCGAGATATGGAACGGAAAGAGCCGCAGCTTCATGCCTGTTCTCCATCGCATACCTCAGAGAATTCTCTATTGCGGTCATAGCTTTGTACAAGGTGGCCTCGTCCAGGTTTTTTGTGACGAACAGACCTGTTATTGGAACCCGCGCAGGCAGTTGCGTGTAGTTCGACCACAGCTCTTGCAAGTCGTATTCGATGCGCGACTGTGCCTGTTTCAGTGCGAGCGTCACGAATGGTTCGGGAAGCACGGCGACCCTAACTTTCCCGGCACTCATCAGTGATACTATCTCAGGAGGTGTGGCGTACCTGATTTTCACGTCGATATCGGGTTTCAGCCCAACCTGTTCGAGTGAGTATCTAATCAACACATCACCGGTTTGCCCTTTGCCCTGGGGCGTGTAAATCTCTTGGCCCGACAAAGTCTTCAGGTCCGTCAGATCGAAATCTTTCGTCACGACGTAAAAAGCCTTCCAAAGGATCACACCAGCGAGTTTCAGATCGATCCCCTTGCTGTAGAGAGAAGCACCTATGGAAACGGGTAGAACGATCAGATCAACGTTTTTCGCCGCAACCTGTGCGCTCACCTGATCGAGTGTTCGCCAGAAATCGATCTTGAGTTCCACCTCACTGCTCACTTTTTTCTCCAGCAAGCCCACGAAGGCCACCACGGTTGGACCAACGGGTATGAGAACGTTGATCGCAAAGCTGAAACTGATAGCGAGCAAAAACAGCAGCATGAACAATTTTCTCATGTTTCCACCTTCCTTAAAAAGAGGCGAGGAACAAGCCTCGCCTCTTCACTCGTTCATTGGATTCACACTTTAGCAACCTGCGCAACTTTCTTCTTCGATCTGTCCATGTAGGTTGTGTGGAGCAATTCGTGCGAGACGTGGCTGAGCGGATGCTCGAGGAACTCCTCATAGAGCTTCTTTATCGATGGGTTCTCGTGGGATTTTCTGAGCACGCTTCTCTCGTCGATGGTGTAGATGGCTTCCATACGTTTGACCAGAACGTCTTTGTCCAAGCTCTTGGGCTGGCCTCCTCCACCGATGCAACCACCTGGGCAGGCCATGATCTCGACGAAATCGTAGTAGACCTCACCTTTCGTTATTTTGTCGAGCAACCTTCTGACATTCACACCGCCGTGTGCAACTGCGACCTTGAGTTGTTTTCCATCGAAATCTATCGTGGCTTCCTTTATGCCATCGAGGCCACGCACGTTCGTGAACTCTATCTTCGGTAGTGGCTTGCCGAGTCCAAGCTCGTACGCGGTCCTCAGAGCCGCCTCCATCACACCACCCGTGACACCGAATATGGCCGCCGCACCGGTGGATTCACCGAGTGGATCGTCGTAGTTCTCTTCTGGCAAGGAGGCATAAGGAATCTTTCTCATCTTTATCAATCTACCGAGCTCGCGTGTTGTCAGAACGACGTCCACTGCAGGTACGCCGTTGACCATGTGCTGGGGCCTGGTGATGTCGTCTTTCTTGGCGGTGCATGGCATTATGGAAACGACGAAGATTTTTTCGGGAGGAACGTTTATTTTCTTCGCAAAATAGGACTTCAACAAAGCACCGAGCATCTGGTGAGGAGATTTCGCACTCGAAAGGTTTTTCAAGAACTGTGGGTACAGCTTCTCCGCCAGATTGATCCACGCCGGACAGCAGGAGGTGAACATCGGGAATGGGCCACCTTTTTTCACTCTCTCCAAGAATTCCGATCCTTCTTCCATGATGGTCAGGTCCGCTGCGAAGTTCGTGTCGAACACGTAGTCGAACCCGAGTCGTCTCAGCGCGGCAACCATCTTTCCGGTAGAGATGCTGCCCACTTCCATGCCGAATTCTTCACCCAGCGCCACACGCGTCGCGGGGGCAGTTTGTACGATGAGCACCTTGTCGTGTTTTTCGATCTCTTCGAGAACTCTCCTTATGTTCATGTTCTCTGTGATCGCTCCTACAGGACAGAAGGCGGCGCACTGTCCACAACTTATACAATCTGTCTCGTAGAGTGGCATTTCGAAAGCTGTTTGTGGCAAAGTCTCGTAACCTCTATCGACCATGGAGTAGATGTCCATGCCTTGAAGCTCCGAACAGGCCCTCACGCATCTGCCACAGACGACACATTTTTCCAAATCCCTCACGACAGCTGGTGAACTGATGTCTGGCGTGATGGTTCTGACCTCGCTGGGGAAAATATCCTGAACGTCGTACAGGTAGATCAAGTCCTGAAATTCGCATCTTCCATTCACATCACAGGTCATGCAATCTTTCGGATGGCGGGACAACAACAGAGCGAGGTTGAACTTTACCGCGTTCGTGACGCGTGAGCTGTTCGTTCTGATCTTCATCCCGTCTTGAACCTTCGTCACACAAGCTGGCTGAAGATTCTTCGCACCTTCAACCTCGATCACACAGACTCGACAGGCGCCCGTCGGTTCGAGTCGCGGATGGTTGCACAGCGTTGGGACGTACACACCAGCTTGATTGCACGCCTCAAGAACCGTTACACCAGCCGGCACCTCGTACGATTTTCCATTGATCTCGACTGTCACACCGGCCACCTTTAACCCTCCCCTTCAACGGTGTTGACTCGCTCCATGTTAATTATATCACAAACGATTCAAGCAGTCACCTTCTTCAAATGTTCTTTGGCGAGTTCAACGTAAGATGCAAACGCGCTGGGATCGTTGACGGCCAGTTCGGACAACATCTTTCTGTTGATGCTCACATTTGCGAGCCTGAGACCGTGGATCAGTTCGCTGTATTTCAGACCATACTTTCTTGCGGCGATGTTTATCCTCGTGATCCAGATCTTTCTGAAATCTCTCTTCTTTATCTTCCGGCCGGCGAACGAATACCATTTGGCCCTGATGTAGTGCTGCTTTGCGAGCTTGTATCTCCTGCTGATCGCGCCTCTGAAACCCTTGACAGCCTTCAGAATCTTCTTTCTTTTCTTTCTCGCGTGCAAAGATCTTTTGACCCTCATGGTTTACCTCCTTTCTCAGACTCCGAGAAGTCGTTTGATTCTCTTCGCATCGCCTTTGTCCAGAACGTCCTTCTTCCTCAGTTCGCGCAGAGCAGATCTTCTTCTCTTCCCAGTGGTGTGTCTGGTTCTTGCGTGGTTGAAAAGGATTTTACCGTTCTTGGTCACTCGAAACCTTTTTGCGGCCGTTTTGCTCGTCTTCATCTTGTTCTTGGCCATAACCTCAAACCTCCCTCACTCTTCCTTCGGCTTGATCTGCATCCACATATCCTTTCCTTCAAGTTTCGGTTCGACCTCGACCACACCTATGTCACTGACATCCTGAGCGATCCTTTTGAGTATCTCTTCTCCCTTCTCCGAGAAGGTGATCTCCCTACCTCTGAACATGACAGTCACCTTGACCTTGTTGCCTTCTTCAAGAAAACGCCTGATGTGTCTGACCTTCGTCTGATAATCGTGCTCGTCGATCTTGACCCTGAATTTCATCTGTTTGATCTCTTGAACCTTCTGCTTTTTCTTCGCTTCTTTCTGCTTCTTGGCAAGCTGATACATGTACTTGCCGAAATCCATGATCTTCGCAACCGGTGGATCACTGTTCGGTGAGACCAAAACCAAGTCCAGCCCTTCTCTTCTTGCAAGCTCTATGGCTTTGTACGTGGGCATTACACCCATTTGCTTGCCGTCTTGCCCCACCACCCTGACCTTGGGAAACCTTATTTGCTCGTTCTTCAGAAAGATTTGCTCTTTCTCGATGTTCTCTACCTCCTTATGAAAAAAGGCGGGCAAAGCCCGCCTCCCTGATTAATTTCAGGAATCCTCTCGACCCCTTCGACTGAGTCTCGGGGTGGGAAGCAAGGCTTCCACTTTCACTCTGGTGGGCCGTGCAGGATTCGAACCTGCGACCCCCTGATTAAGAGTCAGGTGCTCTACCTGCTGAGCTAACGGCCCACACCATGGTGCCCCTGGGAGGAATCGAACCTCCATTTGCGGATTAGGAATCCGCCGTTCTATCCATTGAACTACAGGGGCTTGCACCTTTAAATATCCTACCATGCACTCCGACAAAAATCAAGAGGTTCAACTTCAGTCTTCAAGGCTCCGTTCTTCCCATCAAACCGGACAGGATGAAGGACTCGATCGACTTCAAAACAGAACCAGATGTGGTGGACGCCGCGAGAGCTTCCGTTATTAATTTTGCTGCGGTTTGTGAGTCTATTTCCGGGTTGACCAGTTCGTTCTTCTTTCCCTCCTCTATGAGTTGTGCCACTCTGTTCAAAAAGTCGTCGTAACGTCTCTTGAGCCTCTTCCAAACGTCCCCTTGTCCAGATTCATCCAGAACGCTCGCGCGTTCCTTCTCTATCACCTTTGACAGGACCTTTCTGCTCGTGACGAAGTCTATGTAGGCTCTCAGGAACCTCTTGATTTTCCTGACATAGTAATTCTCGTTTTCAACTTCTTTGAAAATGTGATTCTCGAGTTCTTCCAACGCCCTGTTCCAAACTTCTTCGAAGAGCACCTCTTTACTCGGGAAATAGTAGTAGATGAGAGGTTTTCGCACTCCGGCACGCTGTGCGATTTCCTCCATGCTGACACCGTCGAAGCCTCTTTCAGAAAAGGCGGCCTTCGCCGCCTCCAAGATCCTTTCCCTGGCGCTGGACAATTCATCCACTCCCCGTTTTCATTTCAGGGTTTTATCGACAGCGAGCGCCTCTTCTCTGTTCATGTAACGCCTCATTCTGGTTTCGTAGTTGTAGATGCCCCTGTTCACGGGATATCGATTCACATACCCATGTTCGTACCAAAGTTTGTCCGCATAGACTTTCCATTCCTCAGCAAGTTTGTCTATCTCAGGTGCGAGGTCTTCAACGACACGCTCCGAGCCGTCGTGTTGTGGAATCGCGTTGAAGTGCTTGACCATCGCCCTGTACACTTTCGGATTGTCTATGATCGGACATGGTCTGAACAGGTTGTTGGAGTACGGAACCATGCGCTTGTAAGATTCGAAGAAAGGAGATTTGAGAATCTCCAGCAGAGATTTTTCCCTTATGCTGTCCACGGCGTACTGTTGGAATACGCACGGTTCGACATAACCTTTTGCGTTCACGTGGAAGTACTTCGCACCAGCTGCAAGACAACCGTGGGTCAGAAAACCATGGTTCCAGAAGTCCGCAACAAAGGCAAACTTACCTCCGAGTCTTACTTGGTCGGTCTTGAAGAACCTCTCGTACCTCTGTTGAGGTGTCGGAACCAAGTCCATCGATGCGTTCATGCCAACAGGCATGTACTGAAAGACCCAAGCGTAGACTACCTGCTGCTCTTCGAGGAACTGCCAGAATTCGTCCTTCATGAGCGTGTCGTGGTTCATCCTCGTCGCAGTTATCGATGCTCCAAACGGTACACCATATTTTCTCAATCTATCCCACGCTTCAAGCACGCTCTTGAACACACCCCTGCCTCTCCTCCAGTCCGTGTCCAGCTCGAAACCTTCCACAGATATCGCCGGAGTTGCGTTCCCAAGTTCGGACAGTCTCTTCGCAACCTCTTCCGTTATCAAGGTCCCGTTCGTGTAGATCAAGAAATAGTTGTCGTTGAACTCTTCCAGTATCTCCATCAGGTGTGGCCAGTAGAACGGCTCGCCTCCCGTGATGACCCAGAAATAGAGCCCAAGTTCATTCCCTTCACGAATGACTTTGCTGACCTCTTCCTTCGTGAGTTCGTACTTTCTTCCGTAGAGTCCCGCATAGCAACCAACGCAGTTCAGATTACACGCGTACGTGGGACTTATCACACCGAGTTTTGGCAGAACGACTTTGTGCTCGTGCATCTTCTGCTGTCTTATTGGCTCACCAAGAGCGAACTCGTTGATGATCAGGTTGTTTATGATCTTCTCAACGCACTTGGGACTGGAACGCCTGAACACCTTCACCCAGCTTGTGATCATCGGATGTTTGTCCTTGGCCATGAGCGCCAGCTTCTTCAACCCACTCTTTGATGGTTCCTTCGTCAAGGCACTGAGCGTCGAAAACAGTTTGTACAAACCTTCCTCGTCCGTGTTACGAAGCACAGAAGCAACAAGTTTTCCAGCTTGGTGGTATATGAAACCTTTCACTCCTCCAACGACTGGCATGAGAATACCTCCTTTACCGACTGGTCAGTAAAATGCTAACGGGACTATTTTGCCTCGACATTACTTGTTGGTAACTTCTTCATGAAGGTGCATCGATCTCAATTTTTCCACAATGAGACGCGTCGCGCGCACGTCGTCTTCGTTGTACTTCATGACTGCATCGAGCAACGAAGGCTCTCTCGTTACGAGCCATGTTTGGAAGTATTTGGATGCACGCCAACCATCAAGCTTCGTGCGCCAGTTGAAACCGTAATAACGGGCAACGCTCTTCAATGAATAGCTGAACAAAGGCAGTGCGACGTGCTTGGACAGAATCTGGTACACGTCGACAAACCTTTTCTTCAACCGAGTGTAATCACTCTCGACACCGTGAAGTCGTGCGAGCTCTCTGAAATGCGTCGGTTCGTACGCGCAGTAATGATAGATGGGACCTTCCGTTGAGAGCAGGAAATCGATGACTTTTTTGAAAATGGTTCCTTCCTGCTCTTTTTCTTCACATAGGAAGGCAATGTATTCGTTATCCTTTAGTATTCCGAACAAATAATCGTAGTCGGCGACGGTATGAGATTCTATGTCGAGAAACAAACCGTCTGGAAATGGTGGAAGCGGCGCTAAAAGGATTGGACGTCGTTCGAGCAGAGCTTGCGCCTTCTTTTTCAATTTTTCCATGACGTCTTTGGAAAAATCTTTCAGCTTTTGAACATTGAGAAGATCTTCGAGGTCTTCAACACCTTCTTTCAGTAGTTTCAACCTCGTTCGTTCGTTCAAACCGTGAATAGCGAGCAGATCTTTCTTTCGAATCAAAGCCTCGCTACACTCTATCACGTGAGAACAGGTTTTGCAAAGAGACGTTGGTCTCGGATCGTACGGTTCTTCTCTGAACGTCGTGATGTTTTCAAGCAGTGAAATCAACCTTGGAACAGCATCACGCCAATCGAGGTCGACTTCGAAATACGGAGAGCTCACGGTGACCCTACTCACAGGGAAACCTCGCTGAGAGAAGATGTAAGCATGGTAAGCAGCTTCAACTGCGTATTTTTGCTTGAATCTTTTTGCTTCTTTCTTCAGAATCAATCTCCAACCGTTTTCCTCCAAGACTGCGAGATCTGGATCTGCGATGAACCTCACGCCGAAGATCTCCACTTCGAGGATCGCTCTTTCGACGGAGAAACCGAGTCTGAGTAACTCTGAGGAGTCCAACGGTGCCTCTGATCGTTCGATCGTACCCTTGTCAAGTTGAAACCTCCTTGGACAAAGCAGAAACTGCTCCAGATCGTCATACCAAACAGGTTCATTCATACGTTCTCCACCATTCCGTGTGTGTTTCCTTGATCGTTTGGTCAACGAAACGCTTGATTCTTCTGAAACTGTTCTGCCAGTAGGTGTCGTCCGATGTGCCTTCCAACAGATCCTCCACGCGTGAGAACAGTTCCTCGTTGAGTTTGGAAGATCTCATGGGTCTTCTTGCCTGAAGGGCTCTCGCGGCGCACATGAGTTCAATCGCTGAGAGCGTCTCAACGTTGTCGAGTACCTTCAGCAGTTTCAGACACGCGTTCATGCCCATGCTCACATGGTCCTCTTGGAAACCGCTCGTTGGGATCGTGTCAGTCGATGCGGGGTGCGACAAAACCTTGTTCTCGTTGCACAGTGCGGCCGCAGTGTACTGCCAAATCATCAAACCCGAATTGACGCCCGCTTCACCGAAGGCCAAAAATGGTGGCAAACCTTCGTTCAGTTTGGGATTCAGCAGTCTGTCGATCCTGCGCTCGATCATGTTTCCAAGATCGGTGAGCGCTATGCACAAAAAGTCTGCAGCGAAGGCAAGCGGTTCTCCGTGGAAGTTGCCCTGCGAGATCATTCTGTCTCCGTAGACGATCGGATTGTCCGTCACGGAGTTGATCTCATCTTCGACGATCTTCTTCGCGAAGAACAGAACGTCCAGAACGGCCCCATGAACCTGAGGTATACAGCGCAAAGAATAAGGATCCTGAACCCTCAGACAATTCACATGTGAGGCCCTAAGCTGGCTGGATTCGAATCTTTCTCTCATCATTCTGAGTATGATGCCTTGTCCACGGTGTCTTCTCGTCTTTGCCACCGCCTCGTCGTAAGGGTCCGTTGAAGCGAAGAGGACATCCGCACTCAGCGCGGCGACTTCTGTGGAGAGACGAACCAAATTGAGCGCATCGTTCACGGCCAGAGCGAGGCACGCCGACATGGCCTGCGTACCGTTGACGAGGCTGAGTCCTTCCTTCTCAAGCAGCTGGATGGGTTCAAATTCGAACAGTTGTAACGCGTCGCGCGTTGGCCTGCGCTCACCGTCGATCAACACTTCACCTTCCCCGATGAGCACGAGTGCAACGTGGGCGAGCGGTGCCAAATCTCCACTCGCCCCCACGGACCCTCTGCATGGAACGTACGGCACTATTGACTTGTTCAGCATCTCACAGAGTTTTTCGACGACAATCGGTCTGACCCCAGAATGGCCAAGTGCCAGCGTGTGCGCCCTCATCAAGATCATGGCGCGAACCACGTCGGTGGGCAGAGGCTCATCTACGCCGCAGGCGTGCGATAGGAGGATGTTCTTTTGAAGAGACAGCAATTTGTCTTTCGGAATCTTCGTTGTTGCGAAAGCTCCGAAACCGGTGTTCACACCATAGACTGGCTTTTCTGAACTCGCAAGTCTTTCGACGACGGTCCGAGGGTTCCTCATTCTATCGATAGCGGATGGAGACAAGCTGACCTGTTCGTTGTGCCTGGAAACGTTGACGATCGAACGCACATTCAGATCGCTCTCACCGATGAACAAACGTGACCACCCCAAGAGCAAATTTATCACACGCGTCGTTGAAAAGACAAAAAGTTTAGCCCTTGTGATATCATTTCTTGTGAAAAAGGCACACAGAGAGGGGTGTGCTGCTTTGGACAAGATCGTTGAACTCCAGGAACTGGTAGATAAGTTGTTAGAAGACTACAAGCGTCTAAAGGAAGAGAACGAACAGCTCTGGAGTCAGATGAACGAAGCTCTCACCAAGCTCGAACAGGTGGATAAAGAAAAAAGGGAGCTCGAGAAGCTGGTCGAAACCTACAGAAACACCATGAATTCGCTCGTTGAAAAGCTACAGAAAATGATCAGTCTGGCAGGGACCTGATTCCCATGAAAAGGACTCTCGTTCTCAAGCTTGGCGATAAGTCTTACGAGTTGAGTGCGGACGTTCCAGAGGAGTTCGTGCTCGCTGTGGTCAACAGGATACAGAACCAGTTCGCGCAAATCAAGAACAATTCCTCGGACGCAAGTATTGACGAAATTCTTGTCGTCATGCTTGCCAACTCTGTCCTGAACGAGATACAGTACGAGGAAACTATTTCAAAAATTACGAACAAATTGAAGGCTTTCATGAACCTCAAGAGGTGATGCCATCTGAAGATCGGTCTCTTCGACTCCGGTGTTGGAGGCCTCAGCGTTCTGTCTCAGCTCGTAAGGCACAGGATAGGTTCTGAGTACCTCTACCTTGCCGATACGGCTCGCGCACCTTTCGGGACGAAAAGCGTCGAAGAAGTTAAAGACATCGCTCTGGATTGTATCCGCTTTCTGCGTGGGAAAGGCGCCGATGTTGTGATCTCCGCTTGCAACACTGCTCAAGCGGCTCTGATGGCTTTGAACGTGCAGCCGAAGGAGAACTTCTTTGGGATTCTCGACTTCGATCTGCCGGCTGGTTTGAGAAAAGTTGGCGTGGTGGCAACCGAAGCAACGGTGAGGAGTGGAGTTTATCTTGACAAAATGCGCCGCATCGGTGTCGAGGTTTTTCAGCGACCCTGTCAGGAGCTGGTTGCGGCGATAGAATCCTGTGCCCGGGATGAAAAAATCGTACGCATCGTCGGCGAAGCTGTGGATTCCATGCGTCAGGTCGGCGTCGATGCGATAATCTTAGGATGCACGCATTTTCCTCTGGTAAAGCACGTTTTTGAAAGATTGTCTGGAAAAATCTTGGTTCTCGATCCGGCTGAACTGCTGGCGAAAAAACTCGAAAGGTTCCTTTCGAAAAATCCAAATGGAAAGGCACGCGTGAAATTTTACGTTTCTTCTGACGCGGAATCCTTTTCGAAGAAGGTGCTGAGCTACGGTGTCGCTCTTCCATACACCGTCGAAGAATTCTCGTGGGGTGAGATCGCAGGGTGAAGAGAATTCTCATCGTGTCTGGCCTTTCTGGAGCGGGCAAGAGTACAGCGATAAGGATACTCGAAGACCTTGGTTTTTTCTGCATAGATAATCTTCCTCCAACCCTGCTGAACGATTTCATGGCCGTTGTTATGAGCTCATCGATGGAGAACGTAGCCTTAGTGCTGGATGTGAGAAGCGCTCAGTTCGGCGATCTGACGAGCGCCGTGAAGAAGTTGCTTCAAAGCTATGGTGAATCGATCAGTGTGCTCTTCTTGGAGGCCTCCAAGGAAGAATTGATCAGGAGATTCTCCGTGACACGTAGAAAACATCCACTCGAAGGAAAACTGAGTCTGTCTGAAGCCATTGAGATAGAGAAGAAAATGCTCGAGGAGATAAGGAACATGTCGCTGGTCATAGATACCACGGAAATGGACATACAGATGTTGCGCGAGCGAATAAGCGGTCTGTTGTCGATAGAGAAAACCTTTCTCATAAGGTTAAGGAGCTTCGGTTTCAAGTACGGTTTGCCACCCGACACCGACTTCCTCCTGGACGTCAGGTTCATGGCGAACCCTTATTATCGTTCGGAACTCGCACCACTCGACGGGCGAGACGAAAGAGTGAAACAGTTTTTCGAAAACCAGAACGACGTAGCCGAGTACATTGAATGCGCTGCAAAGATGATCCATATAGCCGCCATGGGTTACAAAAAGGTCGGCAGAGCCGGAATGACAGTGTCCGTGGGCTGTACCGGTGGTCGGCACAGATCCGTCTACGTGGTGGAACGACTCGCCGAGAAGCTCGCGAACGAATTTGGTATCGAAGTTGAACATCGGGATGTGAACAAATGAAAGTGATCGCCATCGGTGGTGGAACAGGTCTTTCAACCATTCTCAGGGGTTTGAAAGGTAAGAACCTCGAATTGACCGCGGTGGTGGCCGTGACAGACGAAGGAGGTAGTTCCGGCAAAATAAGAGAGGAACTCAACGTGCCACCACCAGGTGATGTGAGAAACAACATCATAGCGCTCGCGAAAGTCGAAAGTCTGATGAGCAAGCTCTTTTCATACAGATTCAGAACGAATGGGAGTCTTTCGGAGCACAGCGTTGGCAATATAATACTCGCAGCCCTCACAATGATGACAGGTAGTTTTGCAAAAGCTGTCAGGTATGCTTCGGACATACTCGCGATCGAAGGGAAAGTGCTTCCAGTGTGCGAAGAACTCGTGAGGTTGAAGGCGATCTACAGTGATGGTTCTACCGTTGTGGGGGAGACCGAGATCGCCAAGAAGACCGATTCCAGAATTGTCTTGGTGGATCTTGACAAGAAAGTGCGCGCGCTGGACGAGGTGCTGAGCGATATCTCTCAAGCCGACGCGATCCTGCTGGGGCCGGGTAGCCTGTACACGAGCGTGATCACCAACCTTCTGGTGGATGGAATGGCCGAAGTGATTGGTGAGAACAAAAGAGCAAAGAAGATCTACATAGCAAACATCATGACTCAGCCCGGTGAAACGATTGGTTACAGTCTCGAGGACCACGTGTACGAAGTGGAGAGGTATCTGAAGGTTCGACTGGATTACATCGTCGCGAACAGAACTTTGCCACCGAAAGATGTGCTGGAGTCCTACGCAAAACAAGGATCGGAACCGGTGTTACCACGTGGTCGGGTGGACGAAAGGTATATCTTTCAAGATCTGTTAGAAATCACTTACGAAGCCAACGATCCAAGACCCAAAGCGAGACACGATCCGCACAAGACGGCCGAGGTCGTGATAGATCTACTGGGGGGGCGATCCTCGAATGAGAAGTGAGATCAACTTTTCCGAATTCGTGCGCCACGAACTTTGTTCTTTGAGTGTGGACGATCCACAGTTGGCGGCCAACGAAGCGTACGGATTCGTCAAAGCGAGAGGATCTCTGAATCTTTCCCAGTCGGGAGCAGAAGTTTCGCTGAGGTTTCCAAACATACAGACCACACGCAGATTTCTGAAACTCTTGAAGGCTCTCTCTGTGAAGGATTACCAGATGATGGTGCTCTCGACCAAGGGACTCTGGCCGGCGAGGGGTGCACAAGTGAACCTCGGGTTGGAGTTCCTGGAAAAGATCGGTGTTAAGGAATCTCTCTGGGATAAAATTATCGAGCATAGGGATCCTGCAATGTTTGGAGCCTTCCTGAGAGGTTTTTACTTAGGATGCGGTTCGATCCTGAATCCTGCGCGCACGTATCACTGGGAGCTCACGTACCACGACGGAGAATTTCTCCAGCAGATAGCGAACGTCCTGAACCATACGTTGGGCTTAGAAGCGAAGATCAAACGTCTCAAGCATGCCTACAGGCTGTCGCTGAGACGTGCTCAGGACGTCGTGGAAGTGTTACACTTGATCGGTGCCATAGAGGCTGCCAACCGTGTCGAAGAACTCGTTCGACAGCGTTCAATTGCTTCTGATGTTAACAGAAGCATGAATTTCATTTCTGCAAACGCTGATAGAATAGGTAAGAGCACGGCAGCGCAGTTGAAGGCCTTACAGATCATTGAGAAAACCATAGGTATAGACTCGCTCGACGAAGAGTTGAGAGAGATAGCGAAGTTGAGGCTGGAAAACGAAGATCTCAGCTTGAGGGAGCTCGGTGAACTCATGACACCACCCATGAGTAAATCGATGGTCTACTCGCGCCTGAGGAAAATCATGAGCATAGCCAAGAACCTGGCCCAGGAGAGAGTGGGATGAAGTGTCCTTACTGCGGTCATCCGGACAGCAGGGTCCTCGATTCCAGGCCGACCCTCGATGGCACGGCGATAAGACGCCGCAGGGAATGCTTGGAGTGTGGGGCCCGTTTTACCACATACGAGCGCTACGAACTGTTACCCATAATCGTTGTGAAGAAAGATGGACGAAGGGAAGCGTTCGATAGAAACAAAGTGTTGAACGGTGTTTTGAAGGCCTGCGAGAAGAGGCCGATACCCTATGAAACACTCGAAAAGCTCGTCGAAGAGGTTGAGCTTGCGATACAGAAGACGGGTTACACGGAAGTTCCTTCGAGAATGATCGGCGAGCTCGTCATGCAGAAGCTCAAAAACATAGACCAGGTAGCGTACGTCAGGTTCGCGTCCGTGTACAAGGATTTCAGAGAGATTGATCAGTTCTTAGAGATTGTGAAAGAACTGAAAAAGAACGAGGAGGGAACGTCATGAAGAAGAGCGTGATCAAACTCACAAAGGAAGGTTACGAAGCGCTCAAGCAGGAACTGGAGAGTTTGAGACAGAAGCTCATGTACGAAATCTCACAGCGCATAAAGGAAGCGAGAGAGCTTGGTGACCTTGCAGAGAACACCGAGTACGATGAAGCGAAGAACGAGCAAGGAAGGATCAACAGCAGGATCGCTGAACTGGAACAGATACTGAACAACGCAGAGATTATAGAATCCGCCGAATCGGACGTTGTCTCGATAGGTTCCTGGGTGGTTATCAGAAACCTCAACACGGGAGAGGAGAGGACCATAAGGCTCGTGAACCCGCACGAGTCAGACATATTCTCGAACAAGGTAAGCGTCGATTCACCCGTGGGAAGGGTCCTGCTGAACAAGAAGATCGGAGAGATCGTCCGACTGAAGACACCATCGGGACAAGTGAAGTACGAAATAATAGGCATAAGAACGGAATGAGGTGGTCGTGTGGCTCAGGAGATACGGAACCAGAAGCTGCAGAAAATAGGTGAAATTCGCGAAATCAAGGTCAACCCCTATCCTTACAGATTCGAGAAAACGCACTCGAGCGGTCAGATACGGGAAAAGTTCGGCTATCTGAATCCCGCCGAGGTGCTGGAAAATGAGAAACTCTCCACCGCAGGTCGCGTGATGACGATAAGGTTGCACGGAAAGTCTTGTTTCTTTACCTTGAAGGACTTCGACGGTAGGATTCAAGCTTACATCAGGCAAGACGCGGTCGGGGAAAAGATGTACGAGTTCTTCAAGAGATACATAGACACGGGTGACATTGTCGGAATCAGGGGGTTTCCTTTCAAGAGCAAAACCGGTGAACTGACGATTTTCGTTGAGGAATTCCAGCTCCTGTGCAAAGCTGTGAGGCCCTTGCCGGAGAAGTGGCACGGACTCAAGGACAAGGAACTGGCATACAGACAGAGGTACGTGGATATGATTGCGAACGATAGCACAATAGAGAGATTCAAGATCAGATACAAGGCGATGGCTTTTATAAGAAAGTTCTTAGTCGACAGGGGCTTCGTCGAGGTTGAAACACCCATCTTGAACTTCATCCCAGGTGGAGGCAGCGCAAGACCCTTCGTGACAAGGCTCGAAGCGCTCGACTGTGATGTGTATCTGAGAATCGCGCCGGAGCTTCATCTGAAGCGCTACATAGTGGGTGGGTTCGAAAAAGTGTTCGAAATGGGGAAAAACTTCAGGAACGAGGGAATATCTTACAAGCACAGCCCTGAATTCACGTCCATCGAGATATACCAGGCCTATGCGGACTACAACGACATGATGGAACTCACAGAACAAATGATCTCGAGTCTGGTTCATTACCTGTTCGGTACGTATAAAATCACCTATCAAGGAGTCGAGATCGACTTCACGCCACCCTGGAGACGAATAAGAATGCACGAATTCATAAAAGAAAAGCTGGGTGTTGACATACTCGAGGACAGCGATGAGAAGCTCTATTCTTTCTTGAAAGAGCGCGGGGTGGAACCGGAACTCAAAACCCGGGGCAAAATGATCGAAAAACTCTGGGATCTCGTGGAAGATCAGATAGTTCAGCCCACTTTCTTGATGGACCATCCTGTGGACATATCACCCCTTGCAAAAAAGCACAGACTGGATCCTCGACTCACCGAAAGGTTTGAACCCATCGTCTGTGGTATGGAACTGGGAAATGCTTTCAGCGAGCTGAATGATCCACAAGAACAGTTGGAACGCTTCCTGGCCCAAGCAAAACTTCTCGAAGCGGGTGACAAGGAAGCTCACAGGATGGATCTTGATTTCGTGAGGGCCCTGGAGTACGGAATGCCCCCGACAGGTGGATTGGGTATAGGCATAGACAGGCTCGTCATGTTGTTAACGGATTCTCCTTCAATAAGGGATGTCATCGCGTTTCCACTCGTCAGTCAACGCTTTGACGAAGCTTTGGATGAGGAAGAAAGGAGTGCTGAGTCATGAGAAAATGGTTCAAGAAATGGCAGAACGTGATTGTCTGGGCACTCGCCGTTGCATTCATCGCAGGCATCGCCTGGTGGTCCGTCGCTGGTTACATCTCTTCACGTGCTCGAAACACGGAATTTCAAACGGAGATCGTAGGTTATGTGGCGGTCAACGGACAGGAACCGAAAGACACGATAGCGAAAGTACCGGCTGCCGAACTGGAGTCTGAGTATGCGAACTTTCTCGCAAACTATTCTGTGGGCAGTCTGGATCCTTTGTTCGAAGAACCACCGCAAAAAGCAAACCTGCTCAAGGAACTTTTGAAAGAGCGAGCCATCCTGTTGTACGCGAAAGAGAACAGTCTGCTACCAACGAAGAAAGAGATCAACGCAAAGTTGAAAGAGTACGAAAACGAGATAAAGAAAAATCAGGCTTTTTTGCAGTACGTGAGGCAACGCTTCGGTAGTTTGGAAGTTTACTTGGACAAGGTTCTGAGACCATCCATTGAGAAGACGATGACGCTCGACAAGGTGAGAAACAAGGTGGCCGGTGTCGGCGAGGAGGAGATGAAAAAGCACTTTGAGGAAAACATAGAGGACATAAAGGCCAAGTACGACACCGCCAACGTCGAGCTGGCTTGGTTCGAGAATGAAGAGAACGCAAAGAAGTTCATGTCTTTGTTGCCCAACATGGCGTTCGATCAAGCCGCCAGTCAGATGAGTGTTCAAATCACGCCCCTGAACAACGTAAAAAGAGGATGGTTCGACAAGGAGATTGAAGAGAAGATATTCTCTGCGACACCCAACAGTGTCGTTGGCCCATTCAAGTTGTCCGAAAGTTGGTTCGTTGTGCATGTGAAAGAAGCCACTGTTGTGAGTGATTTTGCCAGTTTTGCTCTCAGCGACTTTTACGAAACGGAAAAATCTACCCTCCAGAACAGCTTGTTTGAGAAATGGTACGAAGAGTACGTGAACAGTAAGAAGATGGAACTCCGTATAACGGACGAGATTCTCTTCGTTTGGGATAAGATCAGTCAGGCGGCCAGTCAGTCCGAGTTGACGGAGCTGGAAGGGAAAATATCAAGAAAGCTGTTCCTCGAGGATGGGAGCATAGCAATAGACGCTCCTGATACGTTGAAAAGTGCGTACGTGGTGCTGGTGGAAAAGATTGAAGATTTTGGTGGCGAGCTGAATGAGAACCTCAGGAATAGGAGGGAAGCACTGGTTCGTTACCTGTATGAGCAGTACCCATCATCCTTGTACGTGGCTCGAAGAATGTACGAAATAGACAAAAACGACGTTGAGGTCAAGTACAACTATTTCACGTTACTCTATTCCATCGTTAAGCCTTACATTCCCCTCGTTGGGCCTCAAGCTTTGCTTCAGAGCATACTCGAGATAGAGGCTGGACTGGCTTCCATCGTCTCGGATACGTCCGCGGCGATTGAGTTGCGTGCGAGTGCGTGTTACAACCTCTATGATCTTCTAAAAGAACTTGGTGACGCCACGTCGGCCAAATTCTATTTGGATCAGTTGAAAAGTTTGAGTCCGAACTACATAGATTTCGAGGTGGCGATGAGAGAGCTGGAAGAGATGCTACAAAGCACCAGAGAGGAACAAAAATGAAGTGGGCCTGAGGGCCCACTTTTTTGGCTGGGGCGGGAGGATTCGAACCTCCGAATGTCGGATCCAAAGTCCGATGCCTTACCAGCTTGGCTACGCCCCAGTGTTCACCATGATATAATTCTATCATCGATCGGAAGAACCTTCAAGTGGGGTGAGCCACTTGAAACAGATTGTGTTGAGAATTTTTGACACCCAGGAAGAGTTGCAAGTCCCAATCGGCGAGAAGCTGCTGGAGCACGCGAAACGTTGCTGGAAGTACCATGACACCCCCATAGTTGCTGCACGTTTGGACAACACGATTGTAGAACTCACAAGGCCGCTGGACAGGGGTGGTACAGTCAAGTTCATAGATCTTCGCTCTCTGGATGGTCTGAGGATATACCAGAGAGGGACGCTCTTCGTGCTGAACATGGCGCTGAAGCAGCTGTATCCGAACTGCGAACTGTGGGTATTGCACTCCTTAGGTAACGCGCTCTACTGTGAACTGAGGTGTTCTGGAGAGGTGCGGAGTCTCTCTGAAGAAGAGATTCAAAAAGTGAAAGCCAGGATGAACCAGATAGTGGCGCACGACCTTCCCTTTGAAAAGAACGAGTATTACAAAGACGAAGCTTTCAGGATATTCACTCAGCAGGGAGACGAAGACAGGATCAGGCTGTTCAAGTTCAGGAAGAAGAAAACGATCAAGCTTTACAGGTGTGGCGATCATTACGATTACTACTACGGTTACATGCCTCCAAGTACGGGCGTACTGAAGTGGTTCGACCTGGTGAAGGAGAACGATGGCTTTCTGTTGATATTACCTGATCAGAAGGACCCGCTGAACGTATCTCCACCAAAACCTCTGCCCAAGCTCTCATCGGTGTTTTACGAGTACGCCCGATGGCTCAATGTGATAGGCATCAGAACCGTGGCCGATCTGAACGAGATCATCTCCAGAGGGGAACGCGAAATCGCCGAGTTGATGATCATAAACGAGGCGTTGCATGAGAAGAGAGTCTCCCAGATCGCCGAGCAGTTCGCAAACAGCGGTGCGAGACTGATACTCATAGCAGGTCCCTCTTCTTCTGGCAAGACCACGTTTGCGAAAAGGCTGTTAGTTCAACTGCGCGTTCAAGGTTTCAAGCCTTTGGTGGTATCTCTCGACGATTATTTCGTCGACAGAGAGCTTACCCCGAGAGACGAACAGGGGAATTACGACTTCGAAGCTTTGGAGGCTATAGACCTGAAACTTTTCAACGAGCAATTGTTGATGCTCATAGAGGGCAAAGAAGTGGAATTACCAAAGTTCGATTTCAAAGCTGGAAAACGCACTTGGACGGGGCAAAAAATCAGACTGGACAAAAACCAACCCATAGTGGTTGAGGGCATCCACGGGCTGAACGAAAAACTAACCGAGAGTATCGACAGATCCATGAAGTTCAAAATCTATGTGAGCGCTTTAACTCAATTGAACCTGGATCCACACAACAGAATAACCACCACGGACACCCGCCTTTTAAGAAGGATCATAAGGGATTACAAATTCAGGGGCCATTCTGCGTTGGATACTCTGAAGATGTGGCCGAGTGTGAGAAGAGGTGAAGAAAGGCACATCTTCCCATTTCAAGAGGAAGCCGATGTCATGTTCAACTCTGCTATAGTCTACGAGTGGGCCGTTCTGAAGGTTTTTGCCGAACAGCTGCTCGTTCAGGTGCCACCCGAGGAACAGGAATACACCGAGGCGCTGAGACTGATGAAGTTGCTCGATTATTTCTTACCCATCACGAACCTGGAGGACATTCCAAGAACTTCCATACTGAGAGAGTTTATCGGAAGGAGTGCGTTCAAGTATTGAAGAGAAAATTGGTGATAATTTTTTCCTTTTTGCTCATACACGTCTTTGCTACGCATGTGTATTATGGGGATCAACCAATACTCATTTCGAGTGAAGGTTGGCTACTGAAGTGGGATCGTTTTGTGGAACTCTTGAAGTACTACTTCGAACGCATGGGCTTCGAACAACCCACGTTGGGAAACGTGGGTGATTTCAACTACATCGTTTGGAACGGGCACACCGTCGGCTATGACTCGGCCTCGAAATTTGTTAGCCTCGATGGTGTGAGCAAGCGAAGTGAGGGTATCGATCTGCTCGAGGCACTGAAAGTTTTTGGCCTGCCTTTTGTTCTGGAACAGGATCGACTGATCTTGCCGAACACGTGGATACATGAGATTCAGAAAGTTCAGGATGTGATCGAAATCAGTTACAGTGGGGAAAAAAGATTGAGTGCGCTTCAAGACGGTGGATACGTCTACTTCAAGAGCGAAGGCTACGTCTTTTATGGCAACGTTATGTACAGACCCGGTCAGATCCTGGCACAATTTGAGCGCGCTTCGAACGAATCGATCAAGCAACAGATCGATCTCAAAGGACTCATACGTCTGGTAATGGCAAGGGAAATCTCCGTTTCGAGTGTGCGCTTTTTGGAGTTGAGCGAGAACGTAGTGGTGAGCGAAAACGAACTGACAGTTCTGTACGCCCCGGGGGACAACAGGGTTATAATCAGACCGTACGTACCAGAGTACGATGGAGCTGACTGGCCAGTTTACGCTGAGGTCAGGAAGATAGCTGAGAAGTTGTGTCAGAGATTCTCCCTCAAGCTTGAGATCTGTCCCCTGATCGTGCTACCACCGCAAACCATGACGATGCTGATTCTTGTGGAGGATCAAGCACTACTCGATGAGCTGAAAGGGTTTCTGGAGGATCTCGTGAGATGAAGAAGTTTGTACTTGTTCTGCTGATCGTCCTCTCAGCGCAGCTCGTGGCGAGACAGTTGACACTCTTTTATCTCGATGATAAGCTCAATCCAGTTTCTGTTCGACAGAACGTTGGTGATGACAGCGACCTGGTGAAAACGATCTTCGACAGGTTGGCTTCTCCGCCGAACGGGCTGAAGAGTTTCGTCCCAAGCGATGTTTTGAGGGCTTACTTTTTCGTGGAAAGTTACCTGGTCATCGATCTGAAGAGAGGCCCTATATCCATGCTCGATTTCACGCAGGAGCGGTTCTTCGTGCATCAACTCTTGAGGACCATCTTCGAGAACTTTTCCGGGATCGACGCTGTCTACTTCCTGGTGGATGGTTCAAGAAGAGATGTGCTCACGAAGATGGTGGACGTGAGGTTTGGGTTTGCAAGGCACTTTTGGAGCCGCTGGCCAGTGGAGGGTGAACAGTAATGGACTCGGTTCAGCTCGGTGACAGGGTCTTGGCGTTGTTCGAGGATGGTCGCTCGTTCCTCTTCAAGGTTCAGGACGGTAAGCTCCAGACTCACCACGGGATCATAGATCTGGCATCACTCGTTGGTAAGAACTACGGGAGCGTTTGTGAAACGCACACAAAGGAACGTTTTTACATCATGAAACCCCGTTTGGTCGACGAGATTTACAAGATGAAACGGCAGACGCAGATAGTCTATCCTAAGGACATAGGCTTCATTCTGTTGATGCTCGATGTGCACGAAGGTAAAACGGTCATAGATGCAGGAGTTGGCAGTGGTGCAATGTGTGCGGCACTGGCTCGAGCGGTGGGAACCAAAGGTAAGGTCTATGCGTACGAAAGAAGAGAAGAGTTCAAGAAATTAGCGCAAGAGAATCTGACAAAGTGGGGTTTGGCGGACAGGGTTGAGATCAAGCTGAGAGACATATCCGAAGGTTTTGACGAACGAGTAGATGCGATCTTTTTGGACGTTCCTGACCCGTGGAACTACATTCGACAATGCTATGAGGCACTGAACGGTTCTGGAAACATCGCGATCGTGTGTCCCACGACGAACCAAGTCCAGCACGTGCTCGAGGAGATCTCGAAGTTTTCGTTCGTGGGTATCGAGGTGTGGGAGAGTTTGTTCAGGCAGTACAAACCCGTTGCAGATAGACTCAGACCCTTTGACAGGATGGTCGCACACACCGCCTACATGATTTTCGCACGGAAGGTAATGAACGATTGGAGGGATTGAAATGAGGAAAAACGTGTTTGTTGTCGTGACAGTTGGTGTGGTCGTACTCCTCACAGCATGGCTTCTGAGCGGAGCTGTGACCCCCAAAGATGTGGACAAGGCCTTGACTCCTTTCTACCAAACTCTTTCTTACATTCTGAACGCCTACTACGAGAGGGACAGCATCGACTTGAACAAGCTCATCGACTCCGCGATCGATGGTCTGGTGAAAGGTCTCGGCGACGATTTTTCTTACTACGAGGGTCCGGAAGAGGTTGAGGAAAAGCAGATCGAGATGGAAGGCGAGTACGGAGGTCTCGGTATAGAAGTGACGTACGACAGCGAGTACAAAGCAGTGAAGGTCATAGCGCCCATGTACGGAACTCCCGCCTGGCGGGCCGGCCTGAAACCGGGTGACAGGATTGTTTCGATAGACGATCAACCCGTCAGTGAGATGCAGTACATGGAGGCGGTTCGAAAGCTGAGGGGTCAGCCCGGCACTCAGGTGAAGATCAAGGTTCTGAGGGAAGGTGTGCAGGAATTGTTGACCTTCGAGATCGTCAGAGAGGTCATCCGAATCGTACCGGTCAAGCATGCTTACATCGAGACACAAAAAGGGCGCGTCGGCTACGTCATGATCACCCGGTTCGGTGCGAAGACTACCCAGGAGATGGCTTCGGCCCTGGACGAAATCTTTGAGAAGGGCGTTCAAGGCATATTGTTGGACCTGAGAAACAATCCAGGAGGCTATCTGAACAGCGCAATAGACGTTGCGAGTTTCTTTGTGGACAAGGGAATCATCGTGAAAACGAGGAACGCTTATGGTGTTGAAGAAGTGTACGAGTCGAAGGGCAACAAGTATCCCAATGTCCCCGTCGTGATTTTGGTGAACAAAGGTTCCGCCTCGGCATCCGAGATAGTTACCGGAGCGCTGAAGGACAACAACGTGGCTAAGATCGTTGGACAGACGACTTTCGGAAAAGGCTCTGTTCAAACCGGATTTCCTCTTGCCAACGGTGGGACGCTGTATTTGACCACGGCAAGGTACATGACACCTTCCGGCAAAGATATCCACAGGATAGGGATCGAACCGGATGTTGTGGTAGAAGAGGAGAATGAAAAACCGAGGGAAACTCTGGTGTACGACTACACGAAGAAAATCGTTGAAGTCAATTTGGAAGATCCTTTCATCGCAAAAGGCTTAGAAACATTGCTGGAGTTGATTGAATGACGTCTTTCGGCTTTGCCACGATCTGCTTTTCAATCTGTTTGGTCGTGGCACTGCTTTTTCAGCTTCAACTTGGAATGAACAAAGATTTGATCTGGATAGAACCTTTCCCGAAGGTGAGGCTACGCTCACCGTTCCAAAACTTCCTCTCTGCGCTGGGGAAAAAGATGAACTTCTTGATGGAGTTACACCAGCTTCCGATCGCCAATTTTTTGATACCTTCACAGGGCGGAACGGTTGCGGTGTTGAGGTTGGAGCGACTTGCGGATTATTATTCTGTCCTGATGAAGGAGAAAGAAAAACCAATCGAAAACAGAGTCGAAGTGGAAATAGCAGGTTCAAAGAAGATCGTTCGTGCCAGTTTCGAGAAGAACGGTGTGAAGATAATGTATTCTGCCTCGATAGTTTTGGATGAAGAAGGGCAGGTACTGACAAACCATTCGGACGTCGCGAAGATCCTGATCCAGGTTCTGGACGGTGAGTCACAGCGTGTGAATGCCGTAAAGAGCGGGGAGGAGTACATAGAATCATTGAAAAACTTAGCTTCGAAGTACGGGATTGAGGTGCTAACGGCAAAATGAGGATTCTGAAATGCCTCTTTGTGAAAGACGCCTTTCTCAAAGTTCATGAAACCTGGTCTTTCCTGATCGCTTTGATCACGTTCAACACAGTCATAATCGCATTCTGGGATAACTTCCAGCTTGTTTTTGTTGGAACCAACCTGCTTGTGAAGTACATAGAGATGAACGTGGCTTTTCTTATCTACGTGTTTCTGCTCTGTGGCTTGACCTTGTTGCGCCGTGATGTACAAGACGCACTTTCCGTACCGCTGTTGTTTTTTCCCTACATCTTGACTCCTATTTATGCAGTGATGCTGGCCTGGCTCAGGTTCCCAAAAGCCCTGTCCTTCACGATCGCGTTTGTCCATTCAATCTTCCTCGCCAGTGAGCACGATCCACTGATCCTGTCGGTGAGAATCTTTGCCTACCTTGGTCTACTCACGGTGGTGAGATACTGGATATGACAGACCTTGTGTTGAGACATCACCGTACCTTGTTGGTCGTTTTTTTGCTTTCAGCTTTTCTCTTCGCTCTTTTTGGACTCAGGAGAATCTCCATAAATTCTGATCTGACGAACTTAGCCGACAAGTTCGACCAAAACTACAAAGAACAGATAGGCTTCCTGTCCGAGAAGCTTTCTTCGAACATTCTGGTGGTGCTCGCATATACAGACGGCAACATTGAAAAGGCGAAGAGGGCTGTTGAGCTTTTGAAGGAACGGTTCGAGGAGAGCGGATACGTTTCAGAAACGTTGAAGATGGATAATCCCGAGCTGTTTGTGAAGTACGGCTTTCTGGGCCTCGATTCGGAAGTGTTACGCCGGGTACAGAACGCTTTCGATTTTGGTGAGGGAAGTTTCCTGGATTTTTCTCAGTGGAGAAATTTGTTCGCTTCTTTGTCAATGCTCAACGAGCTTGCGGAAGAATACATCAACAGGAAGGGCATCGAGCAGTACATACTGCTCTCTCCAGATCAGCGTTTGATACTCATCAACTTCGCTTTGAATTCGAGCGTGAGCGATGTTAACGCCATCTATCAAGCCGTTGCCGGACTGCGCAACACTGCGAAGGAAGTGAGCAAAGCTACCGGAGTTCGATTTGCGTTCACAGGTACACCCGCGGGTGTATATGAATCGAACAATCAGGTTCAGAGAGATTTCGCCATCACCTCCATCGTATCGTTGTCCGGAATAAGCTTAATAGTCTATTTGGGCTATGGAAGTTTGAGTGTCTTACTCTGTCTTTTCCTCTCGATGGTAGTTGGCATGTGCATGACCCTTGGTTTGGCAGGCCTCCTGGTTGGCGAGATCAACATAGTGACTTCCTTCGTGAACGCAATGGTGTTGGGACTCGGGATCGACTACGGAATTCATGTCATGACGAGGATCGCAGAATATTCGAGATTCAAGGATCTCAGAGAAGGTATCAAGGAAGCTCTCTCGGAATTGCTCAAACCCAGTCTGATTGCTCTTTTGACGACCGTAGGCGCCTTTAGTTCGATGTACCTTGGACTCTCAAGACCTTTCGTTCAGATGGCAACCTTCTCCATCATCGGTATGATCTGCTTTTATCTGACCATGATGCTCTTTTTGCCGTCGATGCTCTTGAGTTTAAGAATTCGGCCCGTCGAACATGAGAAACTCACTTTCCTGAGGAGACTCTTTTCGATGAGTCGGTCAAGGAGGTTTGCGCTTGTAGTTTCTGCTGTACTGATCGCATTCATTCCATTGGGAGCTTTGAATTTAAAGGAATACTGGTACACTCCTCCGGGACTCGTTGCCAAGCGAGCCGAGTCTGCCATGGCCTTCGCTGAGCTGAAGAAGAGTTTTCAGAGGGTTGGCTTCGGAGAAATCTGTGTGGTCGCAGAAGATTTGGAAGAGTTGCATCGGTTGGACCAGTTGCTGAAAAGCTCTGATCTTTTCATTCCACCGCTGTCGGTACTGAGCCTGATGGAGTTCTCGAAGTTCGATGGTAATGGAAGTGCACAGAATCTCTACGCGAGTCTCAGTGAAATGGTGAACAATCCTTTCTTACTGGCCGTTTTCAAAAGAATCGGTATGTATCCGCAGATTTTGGATATGCTCAGACTCTTAAAAGGCTCGAAAGATTTGAACGACGTGCTGAGTGAGCTTCAGAAAGACGTTCCTCTCTTTTTCTATCAAAGAGCTGGACACACCATGTACGTTCTTTACACGGACACAACGAAAGATTTGTACAAAGACAATCGTCTGAAGATCGTTCACAACTTTGTCACCGAAAATGGCGTCAAATCTTTCGGGACACCCATGATACTCTACATGATCATGGAGGACATGAGAAAGAGCATGTACTCAGTGATATTTCTTACCGTTTGTGGTATCTTTTTCATGTTGCTGCTGAGCGTCAGATCTTTAAAAGCCAGTCTCTGGATCACTGTGGGAGTCTTGGCTTCCATAGTTGGAACGTTTGGAGCGGGGTCATTGCTCAACATCCGTACCACGTTCATGACCTTGCTTTCTGT
Source organism: Pseudothermotoga hypogea DSM 11164 = NBRC 106472 (assembly GCF_000816145.1). Classification (NCBI taxonomy): domain Bacteria; kingdom Thermotogati; phylum Thermotogota; class Thermotogae; order Thermotogales; family Thermotogaceae; genus Pseudothermotoga; species Pseudothermotoga hypogea. The sequence goes on from NZ_CP007141.1 coordinate 43,303, forward strand.
GCCTTTGCTGCTTGGACTCGGGGTGGACAGTTTCATTCACATGAGACACGCGGTCTTGAGGAACGACGAGACACACACCTATAGGACTTTCAAATCGGTGTTCCTGTCTATTATAACGACCATAGCGGCTTTTGGAAGTTTCTCTACGGCTCAGGGCCAGCTCCTGAGGGAGTTCGGCGTTCTCATGGGGATAGGATTCGTGATGTGTTTCTTCACAACCGCGCTTTTGAGCTTCCACGTTCTTGGAGGTGAAGATCGTGAAAATAGCGATGTTCACTGAAACTTACGTTCCTCAAAAAAATGGCGTTGCGACGTCTGTCTTTCTATACAAGCGTGCGCTCGAAGAGCGAGGCCATCAGGTGTACGTTGTCACGACAGTCGGGCAGACCAACGACGAGATTTTCGTGCTGAAGAGTTCACAGTTCAAGTACGAATCGAACCACGTAATTCCAACCAGTGGTCGGCTACTCCCCGTGCTCGATTTCGTTCGCAGAAAAAGAGTCGAGATCATTCACAGCCATGCCCCGTTCGCACTCGGACTGAGGGCTCTTGCAACGCAAAAATATCTGAAAATTCCTCACGTTCACACGTACCACACTTTGCTGGTCGAATACCGACACTACATTCCAAAGCCACTCACACCTTCGAGAGAAAGTGTTGCGGAGTTTTCCGCCTGGTTCTGCAACATGGTCAACAGGATCGTCGCACCGACCGAAAACATAAAACAAGAACTGATGGGTTATGGCGTGGTGAAACCCATTCACGTGATACCAACCGGGATCGATGTGGAATCTTTCGAAAGACCTTCACTCCTCGACGTAAGGAAGAGGCACGGAATATCTCCCCAGACAAAGTTGTTGCTCTACGTTGGAAGGTTGGCGAAAGAAAAGAACGTGTCTTTTCTGCTCCGTGTGCTCAGAGAGCTGTTGAACAAAAACTACGATGTAATCCTCATATTCGTCGGTGATGGGCCCGAGAGAGACCAGCTGGAAGAGGAAGCAAAAGGGCTCGAAATAGAAGACAGAGTGACCTTCACTGGTGCCCTTCCACGAGAACAACTCGTTGACTACTATCAGCAGGCTGATCTGTTCGTCTTCGCCTCGATGACTGAAACTCAAGGGCTCGTGGTCCTCGAATCTCTGGCGGCAGGGACGCCCGTGGTGGCCGTCGCGAAAATGGGAATCGCAAACGTTTTGAAGGATCGTAAGGGTGCTTTGCTCTTACAGGAACCAAAACTGGAAGAGTTCGTCGAAAAAGTGGAAATGCTGCTTTCCGATACGAGACTGTACGATGAGATGAGATCGGAAGGAAAAGCTTACGTGAAACAGCACTGGTCCATACAAAAAACGGTCCAGGATCTGGAAAAAGTTTACGAGCTGAGCCTTCTCGAAGGTCCAGCCGAAGTGGAGTATTATACCAGCGTGTGGATCGAGATCATCGTGGAGAAGATGAAACAGATCTCCAGCAAGATCTTCACTTCAGGAGGTGGTAGGCGTGCTGGCTTTGCACCTTTTTCTCGGACACGTGGTCGCTGACCATGCATTCACAAACAATGCGAAAATAAGAACTTACAAAGGTTCGAAGCTGTTTGGGCACATCCTCTGGTCGTTCTTTGCAATCCTGGCCTTCACGTTCGATGTGTTTTTGTACTCGAAGCTTGGCACGGCCTTGCTCTTCGGGTTCTTCGCAATACACGCTCTGCTCGACGTTCTCAGGGTGAAGGTCTATCCGAGAGGCACGCCGCTGCACCTCGTTGAGCTCGCCGGGCTCGCCTCCGCCTTCATTTTCAACGTGATGGGTATGAACTTGTTGAACAGATCTTATCTGTCGAACGAGTTCGTTCTCTATCTGCTCGGTATGTCGGCTGTGTCGGTTGGAGTGACGTACTTCTTTAGAAATTTCTATCCGAAAGACGAATTCATGTCTGACATAGATGGCATTTCCGAAAGACTGGCAGTCTTCATTTTTCTGCTCGCTTCAAAGCCTCTTTTCGTCTTTCTCTCACTGGTGATCGCTTTGTTCTACCGTCTCATCTTCGTGAAGAAGTTCGATCACACGTGGTGGATCAGTCCGGCCAGCGGGCTGCTGATCAGTCTCGCATGGAGGTTCATGCTCTATCGATGATCGGTGAAAAACTCATAAGGGTACCGATCATAGGTTCAACCAACGATTTTCTCAAGGAAAACTGGAAACTGTTTCCGCATGGCACGGTAATCGTTGCGGACGTTCAAACCACGGGCCGTGGCAGGTTCAACAGAGCCTGGTATTCGCCCGAAGGAGGACTGTGGTTCTCGGTACTTTTCAAACCCAGAAAGAACATGCGACCGAACTTTTACACGAAGCTCAGCGCGGTCTCGATCGTCAGATCCTTAAGACCATTGAAGGTCGAAGCAAAGTTGAAGTGGCCGAACGATGTCTACGTAGATGGGAAGAAACTCGCAGGCATACTCACAGAAACTATTTTCGAAGAAGATCGACTGGGAGCGATCATCGTGGGAATAGGCATGAACGTCAACAACGAGATCCCCAAAGAGCTTGAGAAGAAAGCCACGAGTCTTAAGCTTCTGGTTGGTGAAGAACTCGAAAGGTTGTCGGTGCTGTCTATGATCCTCAGAGAGATGAACAGAGCTCTCAGAGTATATTCAAGAAAACCAGAGGCCTTGACACGGGTGTGGAAAAACATGTTGATTCAAAAAGAAGGGCAGCTCATTTGTGTGAACGTGGGCGGTGAAACGTTGAAGGGTGAGATCGTTCAGATAGACGATGAATCGATCACACTCAGAATACAAGACAAAACGATGCGCCTCAGTTCGCTGGAGATTGTGGACTGTTAGGAGGATCTGATTCGTTCCTTCCTGTTCGACCAACGATTTTGACCCCGTTTTCCTCAACGATTGCTTCGATCTCACGGAAAGGGAAGATGATCTTTATTGCGTCGCCTATTTTCACTTCATAAGACGATTTAACAACCCTTCCATTGACCAGGACCTTCCCGCTCTCTATCATCCGTTGCGCAACTGTTCTTCGCTTGATCAGTCCATTCTGCTTCAAATATTTGTCGATTCGCACAACCTTCACCCACCTTGTAGTATACTTCATTAGAGGTGAAACTTTTGCCCTATTTCAGATACACCGCCTTAACACCTGAAGGAAAGAGAATAAGGGGGACAATCCAAGCCAGCAGCGAATCTCAAGCCGCAGACCTGATAAAGAGAAGAAACTTCTTGGTCTTGCGCATCCAGCCCATCAGTTCGAAGAAGGACATCGTACTGTTCGGGGTCCATTTGAACGAGCTGGTGATCTTCTGTCGACAGTTGGCAACGATGGTCACAGCAGGAGTCAGATTGAAGGATGCCCTCTCGATACTGGCGCGTCAGGATGTATTCTCTTCCCGCTTCAGAAAGATCGTCAACAACCTCGTGTTATCACTCGAAATGGGCATGTCCTTCTCCGAGGCTTTGAGAAATGAAAAGGTGTTCGACCCGGTGTTCATCAACTTAGTTTCCGCAGGTGAAGAAGGCGGCGTGCTGGACAAATCCCTGGAGAAGGCCGCAGATTTTTACGAATCTTCCAAGAAGTTACAGGATGAGGTTAGGGCAGCCATGGCGTACCCAACGTTCGTTCTTTTGTTCGCTGTGGGTGTCATATTCTTGATAACGTTTTATATTCTGCCGAGGTTGATCTCCGTCTTCGGTGATATACCTACAGGTGGAATCGTTCGGTTTCTCATGAACGCAAACAGATACCTTTCTAACAACTGGCTTTCGGTCCTGATAACGGTAGCGCTGGTTGCGATTGGAATCATCATCTTCTCGAAAACCAGGTACGTCAATTACGTGAAGGAATGGTTTGCCAGGTTGTTTCCTCCGCTTGCGAAATTGCGTAACATGATGGCGGTGGAGCGTTTCTGCAGAATCTTGGGAACGCTGACGGGCAGTGGCGTTCTTTTGACGATGGCCATAGAGATGGCCGCAGCCGCGTCGAACAGCCCCAGGATGATGAGGGTGAGCAAACGCATCAGCGAGAGGGTTCGTGAGGGAGCCAGCCTGAGGCAGGCGATGCTCGAAAGCGGCGTTTTCCCACAGTTGGTTTACGAGATGGTGGGAACGGGTGAAGAGACCGGAAAGTTGGAAGAAGTGCTGATGAAGGTCGCAGACTTTTACGAGGATCAGATAAGAACGGGGGTCAAAAAATTGGTCTCCTTGGTTGAACCGATGTTGATCGCGGGCGTTGGAGGATTCATCGCTTTCATGGCTCTCACAATGTATTCGACGATATTCCAGTTGCAGCAAACGATAGGCAGGTGATTTGAGTGCTGATCGAGGTGCTTTTCAAGTTACTCGTCCTGGCATCCTTCGCCGTGGGGATGTTTTCCTGCGTGCCTGTCGTGGATAGGATGTTAGATTATGTTGAACCGCTCTATTTGAAGTGCCTGACGTATTCTGCACTTCACTATGTTCTCGACGACAATCCATCTGGGACCGTGACGATAAGCGTTATAAACGATGAAATAAGGTTGAGGTGCATTCGTCCAGGTAAGACGAGTGGTGTCACCACGATCAGTGTCGTTCCAAAAGAGCAGGTACAGATCGTGACCAAAGACGGTGGAGCGATAACTTTATCACCCACGACGGTCCTTCAAGCAGGAAGTATCGTGAGCAAGAACTGGACGTTGAGTTTTCCACCAGTGGTTTTGAGGGCGAACATCAAGAGGTGATAAGGTGCAAATATTCCACAAGATGATCACGGCGATCGATATAGGGAAAAATTGGGTTCAAGGCTCGAGGGCGAGAAAATTCAGGGGAATCTTGTCGAATCCCGTTTTCTTAGGTGTGAGAAAAGATGAAGATGTTGTCGAGCGTCTAAAGGAACTGCGTTCGAAGCTGAAACCCGATGTGGAAGACATCGTCGTGACAAACTTTCCGATGGAAGACGTGTTGTTCAACACCGTGGATGTACCGAAAGAAATTAAGAAACGGGAACTGAGAGCCTACGCTGTAGCTGAGATGTCGAGAATCCTCAATCTCTCTTCTTCTGAAATGGCACTCGATTGCATGATGAATCCCGTTGGAAAGGCGCTCGTCATGGTGACAAAAGCTCGACGGCTCAACGAGTGGGTGTCGAGCATCACCTCCGCAGGATTTCCGTTGCCGGACGTTGTGATACCCGACGTCTTCAAGTATTTGCAACTGATCAGGGTACCTGTGCGGGAAACCTGTGTGCTCATTTTTCTGATGCCGGATTACAGTACTGCCATCGTATGTGTGGCTGGTTCACCACTCGGGATAAGGACGTTTTCTCACTCAGTTGAAGAGACCATCGCAATAGTGAGTGAAGAAACGGGATTGAGTAAAGAGGAGATAGCCCGAGAACTGGCCAAACCGGAGCCTAACAACGCGAGGAACGTGTTCGAGTCCATAGTGATCGATCTGCCTTACGCCATTGAGAGAGAAATCATATTCTTGCTCAGTTCGGCGTTGCCTGGTTCACTAATAAGAGACGTCGCAGGGTTTTATGTGTTCTGCGATCCTATGGATTTCGCGCCACATTACGCAAGACTCTTCGAAACTGTGGAGACCTTTCAGGGAAAAATTCAGACGCTGCGTCTCGATATCGAAGCGAAGAATCTACCCATGGGCATTGTAGGACTTCTGCTTCGAGGAGGTGAGGAATTTGGAAAGAATAAACTTGTTCAGATATAAAAAACCGATTCTCAAAATCTCGTCCTTTCTAACTCTAACTTTAGCACTGCTTTTGCCTGTTTTTGCCATGCGTTTCACTCTGGACTTTTACAAGCGCTCTGTGATCGATTCCATATACAACAACCATGTCAGGATAGTCGAGAAGTACAGAATCAGCCGTTCGGTATCCCTGCCCAACGTTCTGTCAACAATCGATGCGATCAACAACCAGTTGGTCCAAACCAGCAAACGACTGCAAACGCAGATAGATCAACTGGAAAATCACATCAAAACCTTCAACGAGCGAACGGAACCGCTGGGAAACATCTTGAGGACCTTGCAGAGGAACGACAGTAACTGGATTGTACTGAGGGAGTTCGTTTATGCTGATTCCGTAAAGATCAGTCTGTACGAGCTCTATGACCCAAGTTCGGTTAAAACGGCTGATCAACTGGAAAAGGTTTTGATCGACCTTGGATACAAGGTGACGAAGAGCAACGAATACGATGCGCAGATGACGTTTCTTGGAAAGAGAATATCGAGCGTTTCCATGGAGGGAAGAAGATAATATGCCACGCAGATTGGCGATCCTTTTGGCTTTGCTGATCGCGCTGGGATCAGCTCTCTATTTTGATGTGTACGATTATTTCAGTTCGAGAAATATGATTTCGAAATTTGAAAGCTCACTCGTGAAGCTCGAGCTGTACGATAAGAACGTTGAAGAAAAGAAGGAATATTTGAGCAATCTTGAAAAGGCCGTTCAGCCCAGAACGACTCTCAAAGAAATTGAATCTTTGACACAAGCAGCGAATCTGAACCTTTCATCGCAGAAGGATGGTACTTATTTGATCGAAGGAACCTGTGAGCCAGAAAAGTTGAGAGACCTCGTGGCCCACCTTTTGAGCAGTGCCAACGTTGTCGTTCAGTCCATGCTCATCGACTCCAGGCAGATTGTACCTGTGGTCACCGATGAAATGAAAGTGGCCGTTCGCGTGAGCGTCAGGCTGGTCCTGAAGGGTGTGACGCTCGAATGAATAAGCGTTTGATTGTCCTGCTTCTGGTGCTCGTCGGGGTTTGGGCCATCGCCATCTACGTACTGTTCTTCTACCAAAAGTCGCCTGTGACGGGTGTAACAGCACAGCCACGCGAACAGGTTTTACAGCCTCTGATCAGGAGGTTGACGGACTCAGATATCGAACGTTTTAGAAAGAATGTTGAAGCACCGAAGCCCATCATGGACGTTTTCGAACCTTATCTGTTGAAAGTGGACAAAGAACAACTGGTGCGCCAGGCACTTTCACAGGTAGAACCGCTCTCCAAATATAAGTTCAAGGGTTACTTCGTCAGTGAAAATGAAAACTTTGTGATGTTCTCAAACGGTATTTTGAAACCCGTCGGATCAACTCTCGAGGACAGGTATCTGATAATCCACGCAGTGAGTTTCGCAGCGATCGTGGTAGACCTCTTAACTGGAAATCTTTTGGTCGTGAAGTGAGGAGGGGGACGATGAGGAGGCTCGTTTTGTTGCTCATGTTGATTTTGGCCATGATCACTTTCGCAACCTCCCTGGTCAGGATCTCGCCAACTTTCAGCGTTGCTGGGGTTACTTTGGTGATGGAATTCGACTCCGATGTGAGCGAGAGAAACGTGTATCTGAAGAGGAACGCTTCGGGTTCTCTGGTATCGATTTACCTGCAGGACGTGAGGCACCCGTTGGATTCATTCTTCTTGCCCATCGCGTATGGTCCCGTCGAATCGCTGAGAGTCATCAACACGCACCAAGGAAGCCTCGTTCTTGTTCAGCTTCTTGTTCCAAAGGAACCTGAGATGAGCCTGTCTCCGCGAACACTCAAACTTTTCGTCCCATCTTCTCAAAAACAATTGAGTCTTGCGCTCGTTGACGGTGATGTCGAGACTGCGGTGAAATATCTGTGCGAAGAGCTGAAGCTTAACGTTGTCGTCTCTGAAAAAGTGAAGAGCCAGAAACTCTCGCTGAAACTGGACGACGTGTTGCCAGAGGACGCGCTGAGGAACATCTTGGTGATGGTCAGGGTGGGCAACGAACCTCTCGCTTACAGTTACATGCCCGACGGGACCCTGCACATAGGTACACGCAGCGAAATAGCAGCGAGATTTCAAAAGTTCTGGGGGATCTTTGAGGTAAAGGATGAAAGCCTTGTGCAAAAGCTCGAATCTCTCCTCTCGCCGAACGTTGTCATGAGTTATCTGGCGAACAAGTCGGTTTTGTTCGTGTATGGTGACGTACAGGAGCAAGAGATGATAGCGAAGATCCTTTCGCTCACGCCACAGATCGAAACGAGGGAGTTCTTCTCTGAAGGTTTCGTTGACGAAGCAAAGAAACTTCTCGATGCTTTGAAGGGTCTGTACAACTTTGAGTACCATCTATTGGAAGCTTTGAACAAGTTCATCCTGAAGGCCGATCCACAGACTTTGGATAAAGTGTTTCAGTACTTGAGAGAACTCGAAAGGATTATCAAGTTGAAGCAGAGTCGACAGGAAGTTGAAGAGACCCAAGAACCAGAGATGGTTCAACAAACGGTCAGCGAAACACTTCAGCTCATCTACGCGAAAGAGGCTATCGAAGTCTTGAAGAAGTTCCAGCTGGAAGCCGAGGAGATCTCGTTCGGTCTGGTTCGAATCGCCGGTGATCCAAAAAGGCTCGAGCTTGCGAGGAAGGTTCTCGAGGATCTCGGCTTTTTAGACTCTCAACAGGTGAGAAAACTTGTTATACCGAAGGTCCATTCTGAGAAGATTCTGAATGCACTCACAGAGATCTTGAGTATACCTAAGTCGCGGATCTTAGTTTCAGAGGACAAGGATGTCGTCAACGTTGCCTTGATAGCACCGAGGAACGTCCAGGATGTTGCCGAAGAGCTCTGTCAGCGTTTGATTCGTGTGTTCACTGCGGCAAGGTTTTCGGAGATATTCTTCCTGAAAGACAGGGAAACGGCACAACAGGTGTCTGCGATCTTGAACCAAATTTATGGGATAGATGCAAGCAGTGTTGAGAACGTACTCAGGGTCGTGGGAACGAATGAAGAAATCGACAGGGCAAGGAAATTCATAAACGTCTATGTGAGAGAGAGACACACAAAGGCTCTGGCGCTGACGATAGATCAGGAACTTTTTGCTGAACTGAAGACTCTCATAGAATCTCTGTTCGATGTCAGGTTAGAAGCAAACCTGAGATCACTCGGCCTGCTGTTGCTCAGCTCGGAGGATAAGCAGCAGCTCGAGTCGGCCGCGCAAGAGATCGAGTCCGTGGTGAAACTTTTGTCTGAGAGACCATCGAAGACTCACGAACTGGTACCGGTGATCGAAACAGTGGACTTTAACGATCTGAGGCTTTTGCTTTCGGAAATCTATGGTGTTAGAGTCGAGAAAACGCAGTTCTTCTACCTGCTTGTGGGACAGAGAGAAGCACTGGAAAGTGCAAAACAGTTGCTGGATAGGATTCGAGATCTGGTTGGTAAACCTGTCGAGACGACCTACAGACTTGTCAAAGTCAGGGAAGACCTCAGCGTTGATGCGTTGATACGTGCAGTTATCAGCGTTGCGAAAGTGGAAATCGTCAGCATAGGAAACCTCCTACTGATAAAGGGTGAAGAGACTCAGATCTTTAAGGCGCTCGAGCTGGTAGCCCTCATTGAAGAGAACGTGCCCGTGAAAGTGGAAGAACCGAAGAAGATCACGGTGATCGTGAAAGAACTGGTGCCGGAGTTCCCGGCGGGCGAATTCAAAGCGTACCTTGCGAAAATAGGCTTGGAGGTAGACTTCGAGGCGTTCGCGGCGTTGGACATTGTGGTCATATCGGGGGAGGAAAGAGCGGTCGCTAAAGCCGCTGCGGAGTACGAAAAGTTTGCGGAAACGATTTTGAAGAAGATACAGGCGCGCGCTGAAGAAGAGAAGGAAAGGCGAGAAAAGCTCCTGAAGGTACAGAGGGTTTCTGAAGACGCTGTTTCCGTGGAGTGTGACGGTATCGCACTCAAAGATGTCATCGAGACGGTCGCTGAGGAACTGGGGGTTTCGATCGTTTTTGTGACCTTCCCACAGGAAACGATCACGATGAAGGTTTCCACTATAAGCTGGCAACAGTTCAAGGACGTCATCGAGAAGAACTACGGATACAGCTTCGTGGAGTCAGAGGGAGTGACCGTCGTTCTGAAACCTGCGCCTGTTTTGGACACAACAGCCGAACAAAAGTTCATCTACAAGGTTTCCCACAATCTCGACAAGATCAAGTCCGTGGTTGAGTTCTACGGGGGCAGGGTTTATGTGGACGATCTGAACGACTTACTCATACTGACGAATTTGAGCGTGGAGGCGAAGCAAGAGGTCGAGAGACTCATCGACGAACTGTCCAAGCCTTTGAAACAGGTCGAGATAGAGGCTCGCTTCATAGATAGAAGCCTCACGGACGAATTGTCGAGGAGGGCAAACCTCGCACTGGAAATGCCCTCAGCATCTGCAGGTATCGGTAGTTCTGGCACCTTGAACCTTTCCATGTCGGTCATCGACCTGGTGGACTACAGAAACCTGCTGAGCCTGCTGGCAGGTGCCCAAGTAACGTTGGATGTCTCGGCCCAGAATTCCAACAGTTTGACGGACCTGCTTGCGAGTCCGAGGATAGTCACCGTCAGCGGTAAGGAGGCTAAGATCCTCATAGGCGAGAGAGTTCCGTTCGTGGCAGGCGTCGACGAGGCTGGACGAATTTTGATCGATTACATGGACGTCGGTATCCAGTTGAGAATAACGCCAATTGTTCGAAGCGATGGCAGTATACAGTTGAAACTCTATACTGAAGTGAGTGAAGTGAAGGAACGAACGCTCTCTGGCATGAACACTTATGGAAAGATCACCAGGCAAGCCGAAACCGAGGTGATCCTCAAAAGCGATCAAACGCTCGTCATAGGTGGCCTCGTACAGGATAAGTCTGTGAAGAGCGTGGCGAAAGTGCCAGTGCTCGGTGAACTGCCCTTCATAGGTCAACTCTTCAGATCTGTGACCGACAGAAAGGATAAGGCAGAGCTTCTCATCTTCATAACGGCGCGGGTGATTGAACCGTGAAGAGGGAGCCTGTGGTTGCTGGAAGCTTTTATCCGGCATCGCGTAAAGCACTGATCGAGCTCATCGAGAGCTGTTTCACGTCAAAGATTGGACCGGGTCAGCTGCCGAAGAAACCCGACAGGCCACTCGAAAGAAACGTTGCACTGATAGTTCCGCACGCTGGTTACGTGTACAGTGGCCCTGTGGCGGCTCACGCGTATGCAGAATTGGCCAGGCTTGGAAATCCAAAGCTCGTGGTGCTGCTCGGGCCCAACCACACAGGCTACGGTGCCCGGATCGGCGTCTGGGCTGAGGGCAGCTGGTCCACACCGCTGGGCGAGGTTCAAGTCTGTGAAGAGGCAGCTCAGAAGGTTCTGGAAGAATGTAGACAAGCCTCGGCGGACATCAGATGTCACATGGTTGAACATTCTCTCGAGGTGCAGCTGCCGTTTCTCCAATACGTTTTCAAAGACTTCGAGATTCTGCCGATAACGATGTTTCCTCTGAGCTTGCAGGTTTGCAAATCGCTGGCGCACGCCCTGGACGAACTGTTTAGGAGTTTTTCTTCAACGGTACTTGTCGTTTCGAGCGACTTCAACCACTACGAAGACGACGCAACCACGAAGCGGAAAGATCAGCTTGCCATCGAGGAAATCCTGAGGAAGGATCCAGAAGGGCTCTACAGAGTAGCAGCAGACGAGAGGATCACGATGTGCGGTCTTTCACCCGTGGCATGTCTGCTCTACATGCAGAGTTTCTCAAAGGCAAGGTTGCTGAAACATGCGACGAGCGGTGATACCTCGGGTGACAGGTCTCACGTGGTGGGATACGCAAGCTTCATTTTCGAATGAAGTGTAAGAGTTGGTAAGCTTCATCCACCTTTGTGATCAAACATGACACCATGTAAACGCCGACGCCCAACAGCACGAGCACCAGCGTGAAAAGCTTGGATGGGCTAACGTGCTCTGCGATCATGAGAACTAATCCCATCAGCGCAGAACAGATCAGGACCTTCTGAAAGTGCTTCATGTCTATCTCTGGACGCAGTTTGAACAGAAGGTATCCCGCACCTATGGCACCAGCTAAGGCCGTCGCAAGGGCTACGCCCGCAGTCTTCATGGTCAAACCGAGGACAAAATCGAGCACGGCATTTGAAACGAACGATACCACCGTGGCTTTGAATGGTAACTTCATGTCCTTTTTCGCATGACACGATCTCGAGAGCAGAGCCATCATTGAGTAGAAGGGAAGTCCCAGAGAATAGAACAGCAGTGCCGTTGCGGTTCTGATTGAGTCAGAATGGGTGAAGGCACCGTGTTGATACACGAGAACGATGAGTCTTTCACTGAGCACGATCAATCCGATGGTGGATGGAACACTGAAAAAGAACGTTGTTCTCATCGCGTCTTTCAAATGTTTCGATGAATCTTCATCCTCACCGCTCATGAGGGGTAACGCCACGGTTGAAACCGCCACACCGAAAATTCCAAATGGCAGCTGATAGAACCTGTTTGCGTACTGCAGGATGGAAACACTTCCAGGACCAATCAACGCGGCCACGTTGACGTCTATCAGCACGTTGAATTCGGAGACCGTCATGGTAAGGAGTGCGGGGAAAAAGAGTTTGAAAAAGTCACGAGCCCCCACGAACGTTGGTCTGTAAGAAAAGCCCACCTGCTTCGCGCCTGGTATCAAACTCAAAAACATCGCCGCACCGCCAAGAGTGAACCCGATCGTGGGTCCGAGGATGCGTGGATCGAAGAGCTCACATAAAATCACTCCAGCTATGATTCCAAAGTTCATGAACATTGGTGAGAGCGCGGGGAAAAAGAAGCGTTCGCTCGAATTCTGTATCGCGTAGAGGACAGCCCAAAGGAATATGAAAACGATGAAAGGAGTGCTTACGCGTGCGAGCTTTGCTGCGAGCAGTTTTGTCTCCGTGTTCGCTCCACTTGAGAGAAGAAAAGGCACAATCTGCGGAAAGATCTGCACAAATATCGTCAAACTGATCGTCGCAATACCAAGGCTCGTTATGACAGCCGATGCGAATTCGTTTTTGTCGGCCTTTTCTTTGTAGAGGGGAATGAAAGCCGACGTCATTGCGCCTTCCGCGAAAGCCCGTCTCAAAAGGAAAGGGAACGCTATAGCAATCGAGTAAGCATCGAACTCTATTCCAACACCGAACCTGTTGGCGAGAAAGACATCTCTCATTAAGCCGGTGAACCTTGAAAATAGAGTTGCGATGGCAAAGAGAGTACCGTATCTGAGAATTTTGGTCATGCCATTCTCCTTGTGTAAGCTTCTATACCCAGACCCAGGATTTTAACGGCTTCTCTGAGCTTATCGCAGTTCAGAACATAAGCGATTCTCATCTCGTTGATTCCCGCATTCGGGCTGATATAAAATCCATCCAGTGGTGCAACCATAGTGGTCTTTCCATCAACTTCGAACTCGCTGAGCATGAACTTCACAAAATTCTCTGTGTTGTCGATCGGAAGTTTCGCAGCTATGTAAAAGGCACCGTGTGGTTTTCTGAACACGGCTCCTTCTATCTTCGAAAGCTCCTCGTACACCACGTCTCGGCGTGCCTGGTACTCAAGCCTTACCTGTTCCGTGTAAGTCTCATCCAGCGTTAAGAGTCCGATCGTACCATACTGAGATGTCATCGAAGGACACAGACGTGCCTGGGCAAACTTCATCGCGGCCGCATAGAGATCCTTATTCTTTGTCACGAACGTTCCTATTCTCGCACCGCAGGCGCTGTACCTCTTCGAAATGCTATCGACCACGATCGTTCTGTTCGATATCTCTTCGAAGGTCAGCATGGAAACGGCCCTGTAATTGTCGAAGACGAACTCTCTGTAAACTTCATCGGAGATGATGAAGAGGTCCTTTTCGATTGCAACCTCTATGATGGTCTTCAACTGTGCTTCGTCGTACACCGCCCCCGTCGGATTGCATGGATTTGAGAAAATTATGGCCTTCGTTCTGTATCCTATGACTTCGAAGAATTTTTCTTTCTTCGGTACAGCGTATCCATCCTCTGGATACGTTCGAACCGGTACAAGTTTTATTCCAAGCTGATGGGCAAAACCTGCGTAGTTTGCGTAGAACGGTTCGAGAACGACGATCTCGTCACCCGGATCGGCGACGACCGACATGGCGAAGATCACAGCCTCGCTACCGCCGTTGGTGACGATGATCTGTGAGGGACTGACCGATACGCCGAATTTCGCGTAATATCGTGCGAAGGCTTCTCTCAGTTCCATTAAACCCGCTGAGTGTGTGTAGGCCACGACAGAAGGTTTGTACTTCTCTGCGTATTCGAAATACACGGCTGGTGTCGGAATGTCGGGCTGGCCTATGTTCAGATAGTAAATCTTTTTCCCCCTCCTGACCGCTTCCTCAGCGTATGGTATGAGCCTTCTTATAGGGCTCGCCGGTACTTCAACAGCTCGCTTTGAGAGTTGCATATCAATATCGCCTCCTGACCTCCGCGACAATGAATTTCAAATACCTGGTCTCTGGTACTGCCAACAAGAAGGGATGATCGAAACCTTGGCCACCTTTGTAGAGAACGCTCAGCAAAACTTTGCTGTCTTTCGCAGCATCGTTCAAAATCGATTCGAATTCCTGTTCAGAGATGACCTGAGTGCAGGAAGCCGTTGCTAAGATTCCAGGTTTTTTAAGGATCCTCATGGCCCTCAGGTTTATCTCCTTGTGCCCGCGTAAAGCGGAATCCTTCGAAGTTGAAGTTTTCGCAAACGAAGGTGGATCCAGAACAACGAGATCGAACCGCTCAAAACGAGAGTTCTCTTTGAGCCAGTCGAAAGCGTTCGCCTGGACGATCTGATAGTTACTGAAACCGTTCAGTGTCAAGAGTTGCTCAGCAATGGACAGGCTTCTCTGGGAATAATCGATCAGCACTACAGATTGCGCACCGGCTTTCAAAAGATGCAGTGCGAAATTACCCGTGTAAGAAAAAACGTCGAGGCACACCTGATCCTTCGCAAACATCGAACACAGACGACTGTTGTGCAGCTGGTCCAGAAAGGCCCCAGTCTTTTGTCCCTTTAAATCTGCGGCGAGCAACAGCCCATCCTGCTCGAAGTAAAGAACCTCTGGTCCATTGCCTAAGATCCACCCACAGCTTTCTTCAAGACCCTCCTTCGACCGCGCTGGAGCATCGGATTTTTCGTAGATTCCGAGTGGACTTGTGTACTTTTTCAATTTCTCAACGATTAAGCTCTTCAGTTTTTCCATTCCGAGTGTGTTGATCTGCATCACAAGATAATCTCCGTACTTGTCCACCACTAAACCTGGCAAGCCGTCCGCCTCGCCGTTCACCAATCGATGAGCTTCACGCCCCACGGCAAGTTTTTCACGTCTTTTGAGCGCTTCAGCTATTCGCTGGTCCACTATCTGTTCGGTCGACAGGGGCTGTAGCGAGAGCAACCTGATCGCGATTTTTGACTTCGTGTTGATGTAACCGACACCGTAGAACTTTCCACTGGACAGATGAACATTGACGACGTCTCCGTTTTCAAACTCGCCCTCTATCTTGGCAATTTCAGTTTGAAATATCCAGGGATGAAAGTCCCTCTGATCCTTTTTTAGAAGAACGCGCGCTTTAATGCAACTTCACCCTCTCGTAGAGATACCTGATCAGTTCCTCGGTGAAGTTACCCCTGGTCCATTGAACGTGCGGGGCGTTTTTGGCTCTGCTTGTCCACAACATGAGTTCTTCGTCGTTTATGGGAACTCTGACGTTCAGACCGACGTATTCCAAAAATTTTGCCACGTCACCCAGCACAGATCTGACAAAATCGACCTTCTCCGGTACTTCTATCATGGCCTGCTCCACGATCACATCCAGAAACGCCGCGGTGGCCTCACCGTGCCTTATGCCTTTAAAGGTTGTGAGAGGATAACCAAGTGCGTGTGCTATGGTCGTACTCGTTTGGCTTATCACCATGCCCGCGAGACAGGACGCCAGAAGCATGTTCTCTCTCGCGCGCAGATCCGTTGGATCTTTCAAAACTCTTGGCAGATTCTCCGCAATGAGC
Source organism: Pseudothermotoga hypogea DSM 11164 = NBRC 106472 (assembly GCF_000816145.1). NCBI lineage: Bacteria > Thermotogati > Thermotogota > Thermotogae > Thermotogales > Thermotogaceae > Pseudothermotoga > Pseudothermotoga hypogea. The sequence goes on from NZ_CP007141.1 coordinate 59,117, forward strand.
CTGATGGATTCTTTCGCATAAAGATCTGAAAGGACCGTAGCCCTTCTGGAGAGAAAACCTTCAACCGCGTGGCACAACGCGTCCAGACCCGTGGACCTCGTCAGGGCTTCGCTCAGGTTCAACGTGTAGCGAGCATCAAGAAACGCAATCTTTGGGAACGTCAAAGCCGGATGGGAAAAACCCTTTTTAAAACCCGCATCGTCTGTGAGCACAGAGTACTGCGTGACCTCGCTTCCCGTTCCTGCGGTCGTTGGGATGGCGCAGATGGGCAGTGCTTCGTTGTATCTGGAAGCATCGTACAGATCTTCTACGTTCAAAGTTGGATTTTTCAAGAGCACGGCGATGGCCTTTGCGGTGTCCATGGGACTACCACCACCGAGCCCGATCACGAAATCGAATGAGCCATCCCGATACTCAGAAACGATGTTTCTGACGAGTGCGAAGGTTGGGTTTTCCTCCACATCGTCGAACAGCTCCCATTCGATACCGATCTGAGACAAAGCTCTCGTAAGATCGTCGAGCGAACCGTTCTCCTTTGAGGATCTTCTGCCGGTCAGTATCAGAGCTCTCTTACCGAGAGATCTGAGAGCTTCAATTCCTCGCTCGATGCACTTCTCACCGAAATAAACCTTCGTAGGCATGAAGTACTGCCACATCCTCGACACCTCCTCAGCCGAAGAGTCCCACGTGTTTGTATTTCTGTGTCAGTTCGTGTGCCAAACGCGTTGGCTCGGGCAACCTGTGCTTTGTGCAGCAACGGAGTGTCAATTTCAGGGCGGACAAGACATCGCACTTGTGACCTGGAGAGACGAACAAGGGCTTGTTCCCAACCTTGGTCCTGACAACGGCACCGATGACTTCGTTGTTATCGTAGAGGAAGGTGTAAGAACCCTGAACGTTTGGAGGTTCTATGAAACTCCCATAAAGATGGGACTTTGCGACGCCAATCGTGGGCAGGTCCAAGAAAAGACCCATGTGGGATGCGATTCCGAGTCTTCTGGGATGCGCGATGCCTTGACCGTCGAACATGACCACGTCTGGTAACACTCTCAGTTGCTGCCAGGCTTTCAAGAACACGGGACCTTCCCTGAAGGCGAGCAAGCCTGGCACATAGGGAAAATTCACCGTCTCGTGCACTATCACCTGTTCAACCACACGCATGGTCGAAATGTTCAGGACCACTATCGCAGCGACGCCGTGTTTGGCATCTGGAAAGGCCAAATCAGCACCCGCAACGAGTTCAACATCTGTCAAAGGAGTCAATTCTATCAGCGATCTGAGTTCTTTTTGGATTTCGACCGCCCGTGTGGCCGATACGTCCCACGCATGGAGGTTTCTGTAGTTCATGTTCACCTCACCACTACGAAAGCATCTATGGGAAATTTCACATAGATTCTGTTCTTCGACAGCTTATCGATCAGCTCGAAATAATTCTTCAGGGTGCTGGGCTCATCGAGACTGGTAAAAGTGAACGTTTTTTCCGGATAGACACTCTTCAAAAGACCTTTCAAAGCCTCCTGTGTATTCTTGTCTAAAACGAATACAACATCATCCCTGAAAGATAGGCCAACATCCTCCCAAACGATGAGGCTTGGTTGCAAACTGACCCTGTTCCAGAGAACCACATGCCTTTCGAGGAAGACCCGAGTCTTGTCTGGGCCCGCATTGATCAAAACAATACGAAATGTTTCTTTTTGAGCCTGAGTTTTCATTTCCTTCAGCGTTTGCTTGTAAGCAGCTAACTTTTTTTCGTCCAGGACCACATCGCCCTGTTCGTTGATCATGTAAGGGAAGGAGACAAAATCAACGCTGAAACCTTTTCTCAGTTTTGAGAACAGATACACCAGTTCCCCCGTGGACACCTTGAGGTCAACGTTCTTTTGGAGATTCTTGAACACGGACAAAAGCTTCTGAAGAGTAACGTGCCTGGCGTTTTCCACGAGTTTCATCAGTACTTCCTTTTGTCTTTCTATCCTCGACAAGTCTCCCATCGGGCCTTTCCTGTATCTGATGTACGCAAGCAGTTCGTCACCTCTCATCAGGTACACACCCGGTTGAAAATCGATGTAAAGCTTCTGAACGCTGTCTACGTACTTCATCGGTTCCTTGATGTGTATCTCCACCGGGCCGAGTTCGTCGCCAAGATATTTGAACGCAGCGTAATCCACAACGACCACACCGTTGAAGTTGATATCGAGCAACTTCGAAAGCGTCTGCTCCAAGCCTGAAATTCCGGATCTCGCATAGGTAGCATTGATCTTGCTGTTTTGCAAGAGTAGATCCCTTGGAACGCTACTGATCATTATCCTTCTGTCTTTGTGGTTTATCAGTGCGATCATTATCGCATCCGCCCGACGTGTCCCTTCGATCATTGCGTCCACACCCACGACCAACAGTGAGTACGGGTTGACCTCGGGCTCTCTGTACAAGAAGAATTCGAAAAGCCATCCACAGATCAGTGTGAGAAACAACAGGGCTGAGAGAGTGACCGTCAAAGTCAAGATCGCCAAAGTTCTTACAAGCTTCACCTTCGAAGTCTTCCTCCACAGTTCATTTTACCACACGACTTTCTGGCGGGCGGTTCAATCGCCTGTAGATCTCCTCCAAACTCAACGGTAACTCCATTTGTTTTAGCTTTGACGTTTTTCCAGCCACTATTTTCACATCAGACTTTCTCAAAGAGAGCCTCTTCGCGAGTAGCTCGCAAACAGCATCGTTGGCTTTACCTTCAACAGCGGGTGCAGTGACGCCCACTTTGATGGTTCCGTCTCCCATCACTTCGATCGATTCGTGTCGAGCACCTGGATTGACCTTGATCCGAACTCGTGCCAAGCTGGCCCACACCTCTCTTCATAATGTAAAATTTTTTGGGAGTCAACGCACATGAAGTTGTTGTTCGAAACGACTGTCGCGATCGGGTTGAGTGTCCTGTTTCTTATTCTAATCAAGAAGCGTAAAATCCAACTGAAAAATCTTGAAAATGTCGTACTTGAGAGGTTGAGGAGGAACGGTTGGACCGTCCACATGTCCCTGGTTCAGAACGGTGCAAAATTCGTCTTGCTCAAACGCGGAAGAAATTCCATCCTTGTGGTTTTCTTGAGGCATTTTGGCTTTGACAAATTCAAACGCGCGGTGATCTTGGCACTTTTGAACGAAGCACAACGCGTGGAAGTTTACTACTCGTCAATAACACCACACACGAAAAAGGCGGTGTACTTTTTTAACAAGAACGCGAGAATTCACAAAATGAAGATGATCGTCATGTGGAGAGGATCCTCATGACTGTGAAGCTAGTTGTTTTTTGCTCTTTGGTACTGTTTTTTCTCGCCATCCTGTTAAAGAACAAAAGAAGAAAGGTTTCTGGAATACAGGTTGATAACGGTCAGCAATTCGAAACCTTTCTCTGCGAGCTTTTCAAGAGGGCTGGTTACAACGCACGTTCCACCAAGTTCTCCCACGACTTCGGTGCAGACCTTTTGATCGAGAGCGGTGGAAAACTGATCGTGCTCCAGGCGAAATACTACAACAGACCCATCGACACGGACGCGGTCGAAGAAGCAGTTGTCGCCGGTACCGTATACGGAACAGGTTATGTGGGAGTCATTACGAACAACGAGATACCTGAAAAGGTCAAAGAGTTTGCGAAACAGTTTGAAGCCAAGACGTTCGTGAAGAGGATTTATTTCATTGATGGTAGAGCCTTGGAGAAGCTGAAGAGAAGAGAAAAGATCATTTGAGGAGGGAGACACATGAGAAGCTTCAAAGAGATTCCTCTGTGGAAAAACGTGAGCGAAGAAGAATGGCAAGATTGGAGATGGCAGCTTTCGAACAGGATAATGAACCTCGAACAACTCGAACAAATCATCAACCTGACCCATCAAGAACGCGAGGGGATAAAGCATTCCCTCAAATTCCTCCGAATGGCCATAACACCTTACTATGCAAGTCTCATGGATCCTGACGATCCAAACTGTCCGATAAGAAAACAGGCGGTGCCAACCTCCAGAGAACTACATATAAGCGACGGTGAGATGGTAGATCCGTTGCACGAAGACGTGGATTCCCCGGTGAAAGGTTTGACCCACAGATACCCCGACAGGGTGCTTTTCCTCGTCACGGATCAGTGTGCAATGTATTGCAGACATTGCACGAGGAGAAGGTTTGCAGGAGAAACAGACGCACCGCTCGCACAACAATACATCGAAGCTGCAATTGACTACGTAAAGCAGAACAAGAAAGTACGTGATGTGCTCATTTCCGGCGGGGATCCTCTCACTCTTTCAGACGAAAAGCTGGAGGAAATCATTTCAAGACTTCGAGAGATAGACCACGTTGAAATCATCCGAATAGGTACACGCGCACCCGTGGTGCTCCCAATGAGAATCACAGAGTCTCTGGTTCAGATGTTGAAAAAATATCACCCGATATGGTTGAACACGCATTTCAATCATCCCAAGGAATTCACCGAAGATTCGAAGAAAGCACTCGCGATGCTGGCGGACGCAGGGATCCCACTGGGCAATCAAACTGTGTTGCTTAGGGGGGTCAACGATTGTCCAAAGATAATGAAGAAACTCGTTCATGAGTTGGTGAAGAACCGTGTCAGGCCATACTACATTTATCAGTGTGACCTATCGAGGGGACTCTCACACTTCAGAACCAGCGTTGCAAAGGGAATAGAAATCATAGAATATCTGCGCGGTCACACCTCAGGCTTTGCTGTCCCAACATACGTGATAGACGCACCCGGGGGAGGAGGAAAGATACCCGTAGGGCCTCAGTATCTGATATCCATGGGAGAGGGCAAAGTGATCTTGAGGAATTACGAGGGAGGTATTTTCGTTTATCAGGAACCAACCGACTACAGGAGTGAGTGTGAACCCGACGAGGATGTCGAAGGAATAGCATCATTGCTCAGCGGAAAAGGTAAATACTTACTTCCTCAACAGTTGGAGAGGAGTAGGAGGATCCAGGAATGGAAGGAAAAGAGGTCGTCTACATCTTAGGAACCAAAAAAGGTGCTGGCAAGACCACCGTTCTGAACAGTCTTGTGCGGGACTGTCAAGGTTGTTGCATCACCAGTGTGGGTGTGGACGGTGAGGAGAAGGACAACCTGACGAGTGAACCCAAGCCCCGCGTTACAGTCTCCACAAGCCATTTCGTGTTGACGGGAGAAAGGTTCCTGAATCTGTCTATGTTCGAGGTGTTGGACGTTTTTTCTTACAATCCGATTGCAGGTTACATAGTCCTGGCAAGGCCATTGATCGAAACGAGTGTCATGATCGCGGGAGCGAGTCCCGCAATCATCAAGCAACTGACGGACAAACACTGCTTCAGCAAGATCCTCGTTGATGGCGCCCTGGACAGGCTGGTTCATGCCGGGATCCTGGATGGGGCGAAGATCTTCCTGGTGGTTCACAGTGTTGGTTCCGAGAGCTTGAAGATCGTCAAGAAAATACTTTTCGGTTCCAGGTTGGCCAAACCACCTCGCGAGATCGAAGCAACGTTCAACGGTTTAGCAGGTGTCTGGGGTATAAACGAAGCGGGAGAACTTGTGAAGGTTGCAGATTCGTGCCTGACGATCAAGAGATTCGGCGAGCAAAAGTTTGAATGGCTCTACGTCTCAGGAATTGCCACCAAGTCGATTCTGGGGCTGAGGGACAGATTGAAAATATGTCTGGCGAATCCGCTGGCCGTTGTGGAACCACCAGACGATTTTGATAACATATATACAGTGAACAGAATTTTGCTTGAAAAGATCTTCATCAACCAATCTGCTCAGCATGGGCTTGTGAAAGCTCTGCGTTGCTGGGTTGAGGATCTGCCGGTGGAAATCGAAGATGCACTCTCGATTGAGGAGGTGTGACTGTGGCGAGGATAGCGGTGGACATGCAGGAGTTAATCACCAAAGTGACCGTGGTATCGAAGGTGGTTCCATCCAAAGTGATAAAACCGATCCTCGGTTGTGTTCTGTTCGATCTGACTGAAGATGGGGTGTTCCTGCTCGCGTCCGATCTGGAAACGGGTGTGAAGGCGAAGCTCAATTGTGAGTACGAGGGTTTCGGAAGGTTTGCAGTGGATGGAAAGGTGTTCTATGAAGTTGTCAAGACATTGCCGACGGATGTTGGAGCGAGCCTTGAGATCACGCCGGCGAGCCTGTCAATCGAATGTGGCAAGAGCAAGTTCAAACTGTCCGTGGTGGATCCAAGCGACTTTCCCGAGGTATCTCTTTCAGAATCCAGCGTGAGTTTCGAGATCGATGCCAGTCTTCTTCATAAGATGATCGAGAAAGTGATCTTCTGTGCGGCCACGGACGAGTTCATGAGGAACCTCAACGGTGTCTACTGGGAACTTGGTAACGGCTTCCTCAGACTGGTCGCGTCAGATGGTTTCAGGCTCGCGCTGGCAGAGGAGAGGTTGGAGATACAGGGTGAAATCGGCTTCTTGTTGTCTTTAAAGAGTATGAAGGAACTCATGAGCGTTGCCGAAAGCTGCGGAGATAGAAAACTCAGATTCGAGTACGATGGTAAGCGTGTCGGCATCGTTGCAACGGACGTCGAAACGTTGGTGAGAATCGTCGAGGTGGAATTCCCGGATTATAAAAGGGTCCTTCCCAAGGCGTTCAAGACCAAGCTGGTGGCACCGACAAACATTCTTGTTGAGGCTCTGAGAAGAACCATGGTGATAGCCAAAAGGGGTAGTGAGTCCATCAGGGTCGAGGCGATGGAAAACGTCCTGATTCTGAGTAGCAGGAGCCCAGACTTTGGTGAAGTAACGGAGGAGATAGAGGTGAGAAAAGAAGGTGAAGACATAATTGCCGCGTTCAACCCAAAATTTCTCATCGAAGCATTGCGGCACATCGAGACGGACGAGGTTGAGTTGAACTTTATAGACAGCACCAGCCCGCTGCAGATGAACCCACTCGATGTCGAAGGTTATCTCTACGTGGTGATGCCGATAAGGATCGTGTGAACAATGAGACTGATATTCGAACACGTAACGAAAAAGTTTGCACAGACGAAGGCGATCGACGATGTGACGTTCGATGTTGAAGCTTCGTGCGTAGCTGTTGTCGGGGGAAACGCTGCGGGAAAGTCCACGTTGTTGAAGCTTATCGCAACCGTTCTCAAGCCGGACGAAGGTAGAGTGATTCTGAACGGCATCGACATTGTGAAACACGCGCATTTGATCAGGAAAGAGCTTTCGTACCTGCCCGAGGAGCCCGCGCTGATGGACACACTGACAGCTCGCGACAATCTCGCACTTTTCTCCAAGATCAAGAAAGCAGATTACAGCGAAGAACTGCTGCGTAGTTTGCGGTTTGAACCCAACGGCAAGAAGCTTGTGAAAAACCTGTCAAAAGGGTCGCGCAGAAAACTTTCACTCTGCATCGCACTGCTTGGAGAACCGAAGATACTCGTGCTCGACGAACCGACCAGCGGTCTGGACGAGGAGGCCAAGCAAGCTTTCTGGTCGCATCTCAGCACTCTGAAAGAAAAAAACGTGGCGATGATCATCGCCACGCACGACATGGAAGAAATGAAAAAATTAGCGGACTTTGTCATCGTCCTCGACAGAGGTCGGCTCGTCAAGATAGAATCTTTAAACTCAGCTGCCAGCTACATCCAGCTCTGACACCACGACCGACGGGCCGAACCAGTTGGCTGACACGATCTCGCAATCCGAACCTATCAGTTCGATCTTCTGAAGGACATCGAGAAAGTTGCCCGAAACCGTAAACTGCTCAACGGGTTCCACGATCCTGCCGCCTGCGATCCTGTAACCGTTTGCTCCCAGCGAAAATTCACCGGACACGGGCCTAACTCCAGAATGGAGACCATCGAACGCAATCACCAGCAGACCTTCACCAACGCTCTTGATCAGGTCTTCGTAACCGAGGGAACCTTCGGGTAAAATCACGTTCAATGGTACACACCTTTGGCTGAAAACGTTCCCCGTGGGTTTAACGTTGTCCTTCCTTGCTGACTTTATGGAATGAAAGAAAGTTGTGAGCACACCGTGGTCTATAAAACTCTTTCTCACAGTTGGAACGCCTTCGTTGTCAAAAGAGCGTTTGATCGGAAGTTTTTCAAAGAATGGATCCTCGATCAAGTTCAAACTTTCCACTGCGATTTTTTGATGCAGTTTTCCCTTCAACGGTGAAAGACCCTTCTGTACAGCTTCAGCAGAAAAGATGGACGAAAACGCAAAGAAAAGCTGTGCGAAGACGTCTCGACGCAGCAAAACTTTGTACTTTCCACTCTTCACAGACTGGGCTCCCAGTTGTGAAATCGCCTCAGAGGAAGCTTCCAGTGCGACTTTTTCGACATTGACCTCGTTCGGATGTGAACCGTACATCGCTCGAAAACCTCTCTTGGGTTTCTTGCCGTCTGAGGCTACCAGATAAACGAAGGCCGCCCCGTAGCCAAAACTTTCACTCAGTTCCAAACCTTTCGTGTTGAACAGCCAGATTTCGCTCCTCTGATGCCCATAACCACTCATTATGACGTTTTGTATCCTCTTGTCGTACGATAAGCATTTTTCTTCCATCGTTTTCGCAAGATCTATCTTTTCCCTGACAGACAAACGCTCGAACGCATCCTCGTATTCGAAGGGTTCCTTTGCCGGACGTTCGGCCCAGATGTCATCTTCGTCCAGCGTGTCTGTTATCATGAAATTCTCGTACGCACTCTCAACGAGAAACCTTGCCGATGTTTCGTCCAGGATCTCCGTGGTTGCGAAACTGGATCTTTTATCCTTTACTGCCTTCAACGTGACTCGCTTCGATGAGGCGTCAGTGTAGTTCTCAATTTTTCCCTTGCTCACGACAACTTCGAATTCTCTGTGGTTTGAAACGAGCACTTCACAGTCGTCGAAACCTTGCTTCTTCGCCAGAACAAAAACCATTTCGGCAAACTGCTTCTCTTTCATCTCTTTCGCCCCCCGACGATGAGTTCTTTCACACGAATCGTTGGTTGCCCGACATCTGCCGGTATGGAACCGGATATGGAACCGCACATGCCCTGGCCTCTCGCAAGGTCGTTGCCAACCATGTCTATGTTGTTTATGACGTCAATACCTTTGCCTATCAACGTTGCTCCACGCACGGGTTTCACGATCCTGCCTTTTTCGATCAGATAAGCTTCCATGACCGCAAAGTTGAACTCACCGGTGGCTGGATGCACCGAGCCTCCACCCATACGTTTCGCGTACAGACCGTAATCGGTTGCGGAAATGATCTCCTCTGGCAAGTACTTGCCGGGCATTATGAAAGTGTTGCTCATTCTGGACGTTGGGATGTACTTGTAGCTTTCTCTGCGCCCACACCCGTTGGGTTTTGTGTTCATCTTTTTTGCGTGAAACCTATCAACGAGGTAACTCTTGAGCACACCGTTCTCGATCAAAACGTTGCGTTGAGTCGGGATCCCTTCGTCGTCGATGTTGCTCGAACCCCATGCGTTCGGTATGGTCCCGTCATCAACGGCGGTGACACAATCTGCGGCGACCTTTTGTCCAAGCTTGTTCGCAAACACCGAAGCTCCTTTCGCAACCGATGTGGCTTCCAGCGCGTGACCGCACGCCTCGTGAAAGATGACGCCGCCGAACTCGTTCGCTATGACAACTGGCATCTTACCGGCTGGGGCGTAATCGGCTTTGACCATCTTGTCGGCTATCCTGGCTGCTTCTGTTCCGATATCCTTCGGGTCATGAAAGTTGAAAAATTCGAGCCCCATTGAAGCACCAGGACCATAAAAACCTGATTCCTGTTCCCCATCCTTCGACGCAACCGCCGTGACCATGAGCCTGGTTTTGATTCGTCTGTCGTTCGCCATCGTCCCCTCAGAGTTGGCTATGAACACCTTTTGATCGTAGTCCCAGTAACGAACGACGACCTGTGAGATCAAATCTGAGTAATTCTTCGCACCTTCGTACGCGAGTTTCATGATCTTAGCTTTCTCCATCTTCGAAACTTCCAGGGGATTGAGGATGATCGTGTGCGAGTTCTTCACGTCGAGATTCATCAGATTCACCGTCTTTGGTTCCGCAGACTTTATCTGCAGAACTTCGATCAGTCTGTCCAGCATGGTGAGAAGTTGCTTTTCCGTCGGATCGTTCGTGTAAGCATAGACTTGTTGATCGTCCTTGAACAGTCTCAAACCCAGTCCGAAATCCCTTTCGCTGCTTGCCGAATCGATTCTTCCATCGATGAGCGTTATTCTCGTATCGAACCTGTCTTCGACAAAGATTTCGACGAAGTCTGCCCCTTTACTCACTCCGTAATCGATGATTTTCTCGATCAAACTGATCTCCAGCAAGCTTCATCACCCCTAAATCAGATTGTACCATTCCAAGTTCGCAGTACGCACATGATTTTGGTCTATACTCCTGCTGGGTGAGAGCTTGAAGTTCGTGGCACTGTGCACATCGGGTCTGGAAGGAGCAGTCTGTAAAGAATTGAAGCGAATGGGCCTCAAAATCCTGAAGGTCACAGCGGGACATGTGAATTTTCTGGGCCAAATGAGTGACGTGCCCAGACTGAATCTGACGCTTCGCAGCGCGGAACGTGTGCTCATTGAAATGGCGGAATTCGAGGCGAAGACCTTCGACGATCTGTTTGATGGAACCTTCAGCGCCAACTGGCAAGATTTTCTACACAGTCGGGCCACGCTCGTCATCGAAAAGGTGAAGGTGAGGAATTCAAAGCTTTCCGCAACGGGTGCGGTGGCTTCCGTCGTGAAGAAGGCTATCTACGAGAAAATTGGCTCGAAGAATGACCCAGATGGAACGATCTATCCTCTGTACGTCTATTTGAAAAACGATAGGGTCTCGTTGTTGCTCGACACAACGGGCCAAAGTGCACTGAGCAAGCGAGGTTACAGGTTGAAAGCATCCGCGGCACCGTTGAGGGAAACCATTGCCGCTGGTTTGATCATCGTGAGCGATTGGGACGAGCAAAAATTGCTGGTAGATCCGTTCTGTGGTAGTGGAACCATTTGCATAGAAGCTGCGAGGATGGCCCTCGGCATCTTGAACGACAAGAGAACGTTCGCTTTCCAAAGCTGGCCGATCTTCGCGGATGTGAAGATGACGATACATTCCTTTGATGGAGTGAAGAGTAAGATGAATAAGATCGCGATCGGTTTCGACAGAGATCCTTCCATGATTCGGATAGCTCGGGAGAACGCCGTTCGTGCCGGCGTTGCTGGCAGCGTCGAATTCGTGTGTAAACGTTTCGAAGAACTGGAAGACTTCAAAAACGTGCACGTGGTCACGAATCCTCCTTACGGTGTGAGGCTCAAAGATATCGATAGAAATTTTCTCGCGAAGCTTGCGAAACTGCTGGACAAGTTTGCAGGTTCAAAGATCTGCGTCCTGAGCCCAGCAGACCTGGAGCGAATTTTGAAGATCAAGGCATCGAAAAAGTTGAGGTTTCAGAACAGTGGAATCTGGACCTGGTACTACATCTTTGAACCGTCATGAAAAAAGGGCCCGCACGGGCCCTTTACCACCAGTTTGAGGTTCAAGCCATCTTTTCTTCTTCTGCGGCGCGCGGTGTTTCCTCGATCTGTATGTTCGCGAAGATTTCCAGACCTGTCCCTGAGGGTATGAGCTGACCGACGATCACGTTCTCTTTCAAACCTCGCAAGTAGTCTATTCTGCCTTCGATGGCGGCTTCTGTGAGCACTTGTGGCGTCTGCTGGAAGGAAGCAGCGCTGAGCCAGCCCTCTTGTTCCAGTGAAGCCTTCGTGATTCTCAATAACCTTCTTCTGTACTTCATAGGTTCCTTGGGTGCTATTTGATAGGTGACAGGCTTTCCGTCTTCAAGCACAACGATCTCTTTCACACCGGCAGCAACGGCTTTTTCAACGATATCTTCGCTGACCTCGGTTCCTTCCGGTGCGATCTCTTCAACCTCATCTTTGAGCTTTGCGACGATCTTTTTCGCCAGGATCTTGCCCACGACCATGTTCCTGTTGCTCTGAACTTGCGCATTCGCTTTCAATATCTCGTTGTTTATCCTCATAGCCTCTGAGAGGGTCAACAATTGTCCGGGCAGGAAGTCGGTATCGCCTGGATCGACTATTTCAACTCTGCCGAGCATCTGCCTGATGATGATCTCGAAGTGCTTGTTGTGGATGTCGACGCCCTGCTCGACGTACACTTTCTGCGTTTCTCTGAGCAAATACATTGCCGTTGCTTCCACTCCCAGCGCATCCATCATTCTTCTGAGTTTCACGGCGCCCGTCGTGAGCATCTGACCCGGCAGCACTTTCTGACCTCTTGTCACGATCTCCTTCACTTTCTCAGGTACTTCGTACTCGTGTATCTCACCGGCAAGGTCTTCGATGTAGATCTTCTTCTTTCCGTCAACTTCTTTAATGTCCTTCACAAATCCTGAGACCATGCTGAAAATGCCTTCAGGTTCCTTGAGTTTCTTCCTCGCCTCGAAGAGTTCCTCAGCTCTGGGCAGACCCTGGGTTATGTCGGCTGTGGTCGCGATACCACCCGTATGGAACGTTCGCATCGTGAGCTGTGTGCCGGGTTCTCCTATGGACTGGGCGGCGATTATTCCCACAGCCTCACCAACGTTCACCACTTTATGGTTCGAGAGGTCCATACCGTAACACATCGCGCACACGCCGTGTTCAGCTTCACAGGTCAAGGGGGATCTAACGTAGATGTTCGGTCTCACTTTTACGGCGCTCACACCGTTCTGTTCGAGCAGCATTGCAGTTACTTCATCTATCTCTTCCTGGTACACGAGCAACTGCTTTTCACCCTTCTTGTCCCAAACAATCTCCTGTGAAATGGTTCCGACCACTGGATAAACCTTTATCTTGATCTGCTTCTTGCCAGCGTTGCGAGCGTTTCGAACCAGATCCCAGCTGACTTCAGTGCCAACCTCGTAAACCGTGCCGTCCTCCAACCTTATCTCTTCATCGGTGACGGCATAAGAAGCTGGCAACTGCAAACTCTGCAGATCGAGAACTTGTTCGACACAAACAGGAACTGAAACAACATATTTGGCCAGAAATTCGGCGTCTTCGTCGGACAGCATGCTGTTTCTCACATACTCTCGATTGTTGTCTGGGTTCTTCACGACTTCCCCGCTGAGAGGATCTATGACGTCCCTGGCTAAGATCCTTCCGAACAAGAAGTCTTTCAACTTCTGGACTGTCAGGGTACCGCTCATGAGTTCCAGCGCTTTGACACCGTTTTCTGTTCCGCAATCGGTTGTTGTTATGAACACACTCTGGGCAACGTCGACTAACCTTCTGGTGAGATAACCTGCTGAGGAAGTCCTAAGCGCTGTGTCGGCAGCACCTTTCCTTGCTCCGTGCGTGGAGATGAAGAATTCGATGGAGTTCAGACCTTCTCGGAAGTTGGAAATTATCGGTATCTCTATCGTCTTTCCGGATGGATCCGCCATCAAGCCCCTCATGCCGGCGAGTTGTTTGACTTGGTCTATGTTACCCCTCGCTCCGGAGTTGACCATCATGAAGACAGGATTGAAAGGATTTTCACCGAGAGCCTCGTACGTGACCTTCTGAACCTCCTCCGTTGCTTTCGTCCAGATCCTTATGATCTCCTTGTATCTTTCCTCGTAAGTGAGGAAGCCTTCTGCGTACTCTTGTTCGACTTTCTCGACTTTTTCCAGCGCGTCCTTGATGATGGCATTCTTTTTGGGTGAAACCACCAAGTCTTTCAAAGATATCGTCAGACCGGACACGGTCGCGTAATGGAATCCGAGATCCTTCATGTCGTCGAGCAGATCAGCCGTGGCTTCCATGCCGTGTCTCTTGAACGTTTCGTAGATGAGATCCTTTATCTCTTTCTTGCCGAAAGTCTTTGAGTAGTCTCTGAGATCCTCAGGCACGATTTCGTTGAAGATGATGCGACCCACAGTAGTCTTGAGCGTCTTTTCTTCGCCATTTTGCTTGACTCTGGCGAGCACCGGCGTGTGCAACCCAACAAAGCCAAGTGAATGGGCTAAAATGGCTTCTTCGGGCGAGCTGAACTTGAACTCAATCCTGTCAGTGCTCACAAAGTCATAATCTTTGCTCACGGCAGTCAAGTAGTATATGCCGACTATTATGTCCTTTCCCGGCATCGATATCGGTTTTCCATGCGCTGGAGATATGATGTTGTACCTCGATAACATGAGGTAACGTGCCTCTGCCTGAGCCGCAGCAGATAGGGGTACGTGCACAGCCATTTGGTCTCCATCGAAGTCTGCGTTGAACGGAGGACAAACGAGCGGATGAAGCTGAATCGCATTACCTTCGATGAGTTTTGGCTCAAAAGCCTGTATGGACATTCTGTGCAGCGTCGGTGCTCTGTTCAAGAGTACAGTCTGTCCCTTGATGACTTCTTCCAGGACGTCCCAGGCTTCAGGCATCTCGCGTTCTATGATCGTTTTTTTGAGCTTTCTCGCCGTCTTGCTGCTCTCTCCACCTTCCTCGAGCAATTTCGCGAGCACGAAGGGCTTAAACAGTTCCAGTGCCATCTTCTTAGGCAAGCCGCACTGGTGTATCTTCAGCTCCGGACCAACGACTATGACAGCCCTTCCAGAATAGTCAACGCGCTTGCCGAGAAGGTTCCTTCTGAATCGTCCTTTCTTACCCTTGACCAGATCCGTGAGGGACTTCAGCGGCCGACCGTTTCTGTCCGCGACGGGTCTACCGACCCTACCGTTGTATATCAGACTGTCGACAGCCTCTTGAAGCATTCTCATCTCGTTTCTGATCATGACTTCCGGAGCGTTCAACTCTAAGAATCGCTTCAACCTGTTGTTCCTGTTTATGACCCTCCTGTAGAGGTCGTTCAGGTCGGTCGTCGCGAACCTCCCGCCATCTATCTGAATCATGGGCCTCAGTTCGGGAGGTATCACCGGTAAGGCCTCCAGGACCATCCACTCCGGCCTCGCACCAGAATTGATAAGGCTCTTGACGATTTTCAACCGCCTGAGTAACTTCAAGGCCCTGCCACTGCTTTTGGGAAGCTCCGCAAGCTCTGCCTCTATCTGTGCTTTCAGCTTCTCAAGGTCGATCATCTCGAGCAACTTTTTCACGGCCGCAGCACCATAGTGTGCCTCGATCTTGCCAGGATAGAGTTCTCTGTAAGCTTCGTATTCGTTTTCGGTGATGATGGAACCCACGGTCAATGACGTCTCTCTGGCGAGTTCTTCATCTATCTTCGTGATTGCAAGGATCGGTCTGTCGTTCTCGACCTCTGTCTCCACCGTGAACTGGTCTGGATAATACTGCTGGAAGATTGCGTACTCGCTCAGAGACAAATGTTCATCCTCGAAGAGGAATCTGTCCGCCAGGTAGTCTCCCGCCTTTACCCTGTCCCCGTCGTTAACGTAGGCGAGAGCGCCTTCGAAAATAGGATACTTTTTCTCGATCGCGGTCTGCTCAACGTATATGGAGCCTGAAGAGAGCACTTCATAAGAACCATCCTCTAAAGGTCTGACATTCAGTTCTTTACCGAACACGACCTTTCCGGATGCGGGACTCGTCAAGGCCTGGATCATTCCCGCCGTCCAGATCTGATCACCAGCCTTGACCTTTGCACCGTTCTTAACAGTGAGCCTGCAACAGTAAGGAATCGAAACAGTCAGAGGTTGATCCTTGCTCGTTGCAAGAGGTTTGAGCGTGAGACTGGAAGTGAGTTCGTCGATCTCAACTGTGCCATCAAAAGGAGCATAGAGCGCTGGAACTTCTTTCTCTGCAACGAGAATGTCACCCTCTGATACCTCCTGACCATTCTTCACGAGGAGGATCATACCGGGGAACAGTTGCACGTGGGACCTGACAACGTTTCTCACGATGATCCAGGTTATCGTTCTTCCGGTGTTGGAACGTTCGTTCTTCAAACTCACCTCACCGTCTATCTCAGAGATCACCGGGGTTTTTGGATTCTTGACTATCACCGATTGCTCGGCCTCGAAGTCGAGAACTTTCTTGTATATGTTGTATTCTGTTTCGTAAATTACGTCTCCCTCGGCGAACGAAGTCTTCTTCGGGTTGGTGACGATGTAGGCTTTTTCTATTATGTGTCTGCTACCATAGTAAACTATGTTCTCCAAGTCGCGCGCCGGTATGTTCAGCAGTGTGGAAAGAATACTCGGTGTGCTCTTCAGATACCATATGTGAACCACCGGTGCGGCGAGTTCTATGTGACCCATTCTCTTTCTTCGCGCTTCTTTCGATTCCACTCTCACGCCGCACCTTTCGCAGACTGTGCCCTCGTACTTCTTACCTTTGTATTTGCCACAGGCACACTCGTAGTCCTTCGTCGGTCCGAAGATCTTCTCGCAGAACAGACCATCACGCTCGGGCTTGAATGTTCTGTAGTTTATGGTCTCTGGCTTTTTGACTTCCCCACTCGACCAGCTTCTTATCGTGTCGGGGGAAGCCACACCTATTTTCACCGCTGCTATCTTCCGCTTGAAGGTGGAAATAGCCATCTCTCTTCCCTCCTCGGCGCTCAATTCAGAACCTGTCGATGTCGACCTCGTTGCCGTTCTCGTCGTAAACCCTCACATCGAGCGCCAGACCTCTGAGTTCTTTTATCAACACCCTGAAGCTTTCAGGTATTCCGGGCTCAGGTATGTTCTTGCCCTTAAGGATGGCTTTGTACACCTCGTTTCTGCCTTTGATGTCGTCGGACTTTATCGTGAGCATCTCGTTTAGAGTGTGGGAAGCTCCGTGTGCTTCGAGAGCCCAAACTTCCATTTCTCCGAACCTCTGGCCACCGAACTGAGCCTTTCCACCGAGAGGCTGCTGATGGATGAGCGAATAAGGTCCCGTGGATCTGGCGTGGATTTTGTCTCTTGCTATGTGAATGAGCTTCATCATGTAGATGTATCCAACGACGACAGGTTCTGCGAACGGCTCGCCCGTTCTGCCGTCTCTCAACAGAACCTTACCAGAAGGATTGTTTTCGTCGTCGCCTTCTTCCAAACCCAAGGCTTTCCGTTCTTTGTACAACCACGGAAGTATGTCCTCTTCCTTGGCACCATCGAAAACTGGAGTGGCAAACCAGCTGTTCGTCAATTTCGCGAGCCATCCCAGATGTGTCTCGAGAATCTGTCCAACGTTCATTCTCGACGGGACTCCGAGCGGGCTCAGCACGATCTGAACGGGTGTTCCATCGGGCAAGAACGGCATGTCTTCCCTCGGGAGGATCTTGGACACAACACCTTTGTTACCATGCCTACCCGCAAGTTTGTCTCCAACTTCGAGGGTCTTCTTGCTCGCCACGTAAACTTTCACCAGTTTGTTCACACCCGGTCCAAGTTCCGCAACGTCTTCTTTGTCGAACACCTGGATATCGATGACTCTACCCTCGGTTCCGTGTGGCAATCTCAGCGAAGTATCCTTGACGTCCTTTCCCCTCTCGCCGAAAACGGACCTTATGATCTTCTCTTCGGGTGTGGTTTCTCCTTCGCCCTTTGGTGTGACTTTTCCAACGAGTATGTCCTGTGGTCCAACATACGCTCCAATTCTGACTATACCGTTCTCATCGAGGTTTCTCAGGGCCTCTTTGTTGACGTTTGGAATGTCCGCGGTGATTTCCTCCGGTCCGAGTCTTGTGTCGCGCGCCTGAGTTTCATAAACCTCTATGTGAATGGATGTGAAAGCGTCCTCCTCGAGCAACTCCTCACTGACCAATATTGCGTCTTCAAAGTTGTATCCTTCCCACGACATGAAGGCAACCAGGACGTTGCGTCCGAGGGCGAGCTCACCCATGTCTGTCGCGGGACCGTCAGCTATGACTTCTCCTCGCTTCACTCGATCGCCTACGTTCACTATTGGTCTTTGGTTTATGACCGTATCCTGGTTTGTCCTGACGAACTTCATCAACCTGTATTCGTCCATCAAAGGTTTGCCGTCTTTGTACATCAAATTGCCGTTCTCATCGGTCCTGTGGACGACGATCCTCCTTGCGTCGACTTTCTTGACTATACCGTCATGTTTTGCAACGACCAGATAGCCCGAATAGAGGGCCGCATCGTGTTCGACCCCGGTGGCAACGAACGGTGCTTCGGGTTTGAGCAAGGGAACGGCCTGCCTTTGCATGTTTGAACCCATCAGGGCCCTGTTCGCATCGTCGTGTTCCAGGAATGGAATGAGAGATGTTGAAACGGAGACGATCTGTTTCGTGGAAACGTCCATGAACTGGACCTTTTCTTTCTCGACGTACAATATTTTCTGCATGTATCTAACCGGAACCCTATCTTCGACGATCATCATGTTTTCGTCGACTCTGACCGTGCACGGAGCAATATGGTAATGCTCCTCTTCATCGGCGGTCAAATAGACTATCTCGTCCGTTACCCTGCCTTTTTTAACCCGTCTGTACGGGGTTGTCAGAAAGCCAAATTCGTCGACTGTCGCATAGACTGCAAGAGAAGTTATAAGACCTATGTTTGCACCTTCGGGTGTCTCGATTGGACACATTCTTCCGTAGTGAGAGTGGTGAACGTCTCTGACCTCGAACCGTGCCCTCTCTCTTTTCAGGCCACCTGGACCCACCGCAGTCAGCCTTCTCTTGTGCGTCAGCTCAGCGAGTGGGTTCACCTGCTCCATGAACTGTGAGAGTGGGCTGGTCGCGAAGAACTGGTTGATACCAGCGATGATGGTCTTTATGTTGATCAAACTCTGCACGGAAATCTTATCGAGTGAGTTGTAGAGCGCCAATCTTTCTTGAATCAACCGCTGCGCCTTCGAAAAGGCCCTCTCAAACTCAAGCTTGATGAGTTCGCCAACCGTTCTCACTCGTTTGTTTCCAAGATGGTCCTTGGTGTCCATGATTTCAGGATTCTTGCTCACTTCCAGTAAGTACCTCGTGGCTAAAACGATGTCCATCGGTGTGAGAACGAGCTCTGTCGGGTTGTACTGCATCTTTTCAGCTTCCGAATCGCTCATCTTCTTGACCTGCACGAGGTATTTTCGATAAGCCTGCTGAAGCTTGCGGTTTATCTTGTAACGGCCAACCTCGGAGAGTTCGAACCTCTCAGGTGTGAAGTACAGACTGTTGAGATACGCCTTGGCCGCATTCACCCTTGGTATCTCACCGGGTTTGAGCTTCCTGTATATTTCTATGTACGCCCTGTTCGAATCAACTTCTCCGTAAGCACTGTTGAGCTTCTCTAACGTCTTCTGTGCCACGGGGTGTGCTCTGACGATAGTCGATATCTTTGATTCGAGGATCGTTCTCGCGGCGTGTTCTGTAAGTACACCTCCTCGCTCGACAACCTTCTTTCCATCAATGCTCACGTCTTCGAGTATTATCGAACCCACAGCCTTCATCATGCTGTACTCGTCTTCGGCATCGACGGGATCGGGGAACAAATCGAGTATGTCGAGGTCGTTTTCGAAACCCAGAGCCTTGAACAACAAAAACAGGTTGATCCTTCTTTTTCTATCGATGCGCGC
Source organism: Pseudothermotoga hypogea DSM 11164 = NBRC 106472 (assembly GCF_000816145.1). NCBI lineage: Bacteria > Thermotogati > Thermotogota > Thermotogae > Thermotogales > Thermotogaceae > Pseudothermotoga > Pseudothermotoga hypogea. Next base: position 78,565 of record NZ_CP007141.1, read on the forward strand.
GTAGAACATGTCATCTGCGGTGTTGTAGAGAAGCTCTAACCATGCACCTTTCACAGGCAAGAAGTGTGCAACGTATATGGGTGCAGCCGTTTGAGTCTTGGGTATTTCATCGACGAAATAGACACCGGGTGCTCTCACGAGCTGATTGACAATGACGCGCTCCGCACCGTTGATAACGAACGTTCCGTTCTCAGTCATGTACGGTATCGATCCGAGGAAAGCCTCTTCTTCCCTCATCTCACCACTGTTGACATCCGTTATCCTAACGGTCGCATAAATGGGTACCTGGTAGGTTAGTCCTTTCTGTTTGCATTCTTCTATTGTGGCGTTGGGTTCGCCGATCCTTGTGGAAACGAACTCGAGTATGAAACCCTTTTCACCTTTTCTGAGATCACCCTTGTGTGGTTGGGACGTTATCGGGGAGAACTTTCTCAGTATCTCCATCAGACCTTTTTCCAGGAACTCTCTGTAGGATTCGATCTGGATGGCGATCAGGTTTGGAACTTTGAGAGCATCAACGGTGTGGCCAAACGTTAACCGTTCGCGCTTACCGTAAAGAGCAGTTCGCATTTTATCACCTCGTCAGATCAACGGAGTGGGAACGCAGGGAACTGAACGAAGCCTATGACGCAGGCACACCTATTCATGATAGCATAAAACAACCTATACCAGCCGAGCTGGTATAGGTTTGATACAATCTTTTTGCAGTTGAGAAAATCTGTTCACATTACTTCAAAATGACCTCTGCACCGGCTTCTTCGAGTTTCTTCTTGATCTCCTCTGCCTCGTTCTTCGGAACGCCACTCTTGACTATAGCATCGGGGCTACCAGCCTTCTCAACGAGATCCTTAGCTTCTTTCAGGCCAAGACCTGTGATCTCTCTAACCACCTTTATCACGTTGATCTTGTTCGCTCCGTGGCTCTTCAGGACAACATCGAACTCCGTCTTTTCTTCGGCTGCTGCCTGAGCTGCTGGCGCTGCACCGGCCACAGGAGCAGCGACGGCCGCGACTGCAACCGGAGCTGCGGCGCTCACGCCGAATTTTTCTTCGAGTGCCTTCACTAACTGAGCCAATTCGGCAACCGTCAGTTTCTCGATAGCCTCAACAATCTGTTCCACTGTCATTCTCAAACACCTCCGACATTCTCAGATTTCTTCTTCTCTTCAATTGCACTCAACACGTACACAAGTTTTCTCATAACATCGTTCAAAGCGAACACCAGACCATATATCGGACCCTGTATCCTTCCAACCAGCATCGCGTATAGTTCCTTCTTGGTTGGCAGGTTGGCAAGATCCGCTACTTGGTCAGCATTGAACGGCTGATGTTCGATGAAGCCGCCTTTGAAGAAGTTTTCAAGCCTTTTCTCCTTGGCGAAATTCACCAGGGTCCTCAGTGCATCCACTGGATCACCAGAGAGGCTGTAGAAAACAGCCGTCGGACCTTTCAGAAACTTTTCGTAGTGAGCTTCCTGATAACCGATTTCATTCAGTGCTATAGAAAGGAGACTGTTCTTGACCACGGTCAGTTTTGCATCTTCCCCGTGCTTCGAATTTATTCTTCCACGCAGTTCCCTGATTGCTGCGACGTCCAAACCGAAGAAGTTCACGAACACCAACAGGTTCGCCTTCGGTAAAACCTCTTTGAAACTCTCCAAGATCTGTTGCTTCTTCTCTCTGGTTAGCAACCGTTGCACCTCCTTTCAAGAAAAAGGGTCTCTCCACAAGAGACCCCCGCTCAACCAAAGCACCAGTTTTTGGCTCGCCTCGGTAGGCGGGGATAACCCCTTTAGAGTACCTACTTTCTTCGGCGACTCGTGCGACTGAACACGATGTTCAGATCTTTGCAGCCTCGAGTTCGGACATGTTCAGTTTCACACCAACTCCCATCGTGGACGTCAGTACAGCCTTTCTGAGGAACTGACCCTTGATACCCGCTGGCCTCATGCTCACAATCTGTTTGTATGCCGAAATCAAGTTCTCCCTCAGTTTCTGAGAATCGAAGGAGCACTTGCCGATTGGCAAATGGATCGAGCCGGTCTTGTCGCTCCTCACTTCGATTCGTCCCATCTTGAATTCTTTAACCGCAGAGGCCACGTCCTCAGTAACTGTGCCCGACTTCGGGGACGGCATCAGGCCACGAGGTCCAAGGATCTTTCCGAGCCTTCCAACGGACTTCATCATGTCTGGTGTGGCGATAGCCACGTCAAAATCTGTAAAGCCTTCGTTCAGGATTTTTTCTACCAGTTCGTCTCCCCCCACAATGTCTGCTCCTGCCTTCTTGGCCTCTTCGGCTTTCTCACCTTTGGCAAAAACCAATACCCTAACTGTTCTTCCAGTTCCGTGCGGTAGAACGACAGTTCCTCTGAGTTGTTGTTCTGGTCTCCTTGGATCTATGTTTGTCGCAAGGTGCAGTTCCACGGTTTCATCGAACTTTGCTGTTGCGTTTTTCTTAACCAGTTCTATAGCTTCATCGATGCTGTAGAACTTCGTTCTGTCAACTCTCTGTCTGATTTCCAGGTACCTTTTGGAGTGTCTCGGCATAAAGCCTCCTCCTTTTGGTGTTAGTCTACCACTTCGATGCCCATGCTCTTCGCGGTGCCTTCAATGATTCTCATGGCCGCTTCCAAATCGTTTGCGGTCAGGTCGGGCATCTTGAGCTTGGCAATCTCTTCGATCTGTTTTCTCGTGACTTTCCCAACGATCTTCCTCTTGGGTTCACCCGAACCACTCTCTATGTTCGCCGCCCTCTTCAGCAGGAAGGATGCAGGTGGCGTTTTCACAACAAAGCTGAAGGAACGGTCTTCGTAGACTGTTATGATGACAGGCAGAATCATTCCCGCTTTGTCTGCGGTCTCAGCGTTGAACCTTTTGCAGAACTCCATTATGTTAACGCCACGCTGACCAAGGGCGGGACCAACCGGAGGTGCGGGTGTTGCCTTACCAGCAGGAAGTTGCAGTTTAACTTGTGCTACGACTTTCTTAGCCATTCGAGTTTCCCTCCTCTGTGGTTACTGGGATCGACTCCCTCCCACTCGTTCACTGGATCTTCTCCACTTCAGAGACCCTCACCGTCACAGGTGTCTCACGACCAAAGATGGTGACGGCGACCCTGAGCTCTTGTTTGACAGGATCTATCTCTTTCACAACGCCAGCGAAGTCTTCAAACGGACCGGAGGTTATCTTCACAACGTCTCCTACCTTTATATCCATCTCAACGCGCACAGGTTTCGCTCTTTCTTCGAACGCTTCGATACCCGCCAGTCTCAGGATCGCTCGAGCTTCACGTTGCTTAAGTTGTAAAGGCTGTCCACCGGACGCGACAAAGTCTATTATGCCTGGAACGGTCCTCGCAAACTGCCAAGTATCGTCGTTCATCATCATCTCGACGAATATGTAACCAGGGAACATTCTTTTCTTCTGTGTCTTTGCGATCCTTATCTCCTTGCGCGTTCCCATGTCTACAACCTCGACGCGCCCGTCTATGCTGGAGTATATCTTCCTGCCTTCAGCGAGTAATTCACCGTTTCTGACTTGCTTACCCTTGTAAATCCTGTTTGCATCGTACAGTTCGTATGGGATGTGGTAAACATCTATCTCTCCATTTTCCTGTTGAACTTCAACACGTTTGACTCGTTCGCTCTCAATCACTTTACCATCTATTTCGCAAATGTACTCTCCATCCTGGGTCAGTGGCATTCCCTGTCTTATACGGGCACCCACCTTGATACCGCTCACGATTTTGGAACTTTCTGGGATGACGTACGTCTTCGAGTACTTCTTGTCTATAGTTTCGATCGTTATCTTCCTGCAATTCTTCACGGACACTATCGTTCCGCTGTGCCTTGCGTGGATCGCTGGTTCTTCTGCGAGAAGATCGCCCTTCTTTACATCAGAACCGGTCTTGATATGCAGTTTTGCGTTCGGAGACACTGAAAACCTTTTCAAGGATTTACCCGTCGCATCTATGATCGTTTCCTCAGGGATAACGATACGGCCGAAAAACCTTTCGTATCCGGCAGATCTTATCTTGGTCAGCAGATTTTCTTTCGCGCTTTCCTCCTGGCCCGCCATCGTCCTGAGGATATACCAAGCTTTTCGCATTCACATCACCCAATACCAAGTGCGCGCAGTATCGCTCTTATACCTCCGGAGAGAGCCAGATCGAGCAGAAAGAAATAAACCCCCATCACGACGAGGATCAGGATGACAACCGAGGTGGAGACCAACAATTCCTGTCGGTTGGGCCAGTGAGCCCTTTTCGCTTCTCCCCAGACTTCTCGGAAGAACTTCTTGAGTTTTTCCACGATTATCCCTCCGCGCGGCGCAAAAAATTGGCAGGGCCGGCAGGACTCGAACCTGCAACCGCCGATTTTGGAGACCGGCGCTCTACCCAGTTGAGCTACGGCCCTGCGTCATTTGGTTTCAACGTGTTCCGTGTGTTTATTGCAATTCGGACAATATTTCCTGAGACTCAGTTTTGTCTTCTTGGTGTTGTTCTTCTCCGTGTAATAGTTCTTGTGCCCACAGACAGAACACTTCAGGGCTATCTTAATCGTCATCTCTTACACCTCTTTCGATTGAGAAATCAAATGGTGGTGAGGGGAGGATTTGAACCTCCGAAGGCGATCCGCCAGCGGATTTACAGTCCGCCCCCTTAGGCCACTCGGGCACCTCACCACCCAGTTTGGGTTGGAGCCAGCGAAGGGACTCGAACCCCCAACCTGCTGATTACAAGTCAGCCGCTCTGCCGGTTGAGCTACGCTGGCCCGTGACCCTGAAAATTATACGCGATAGCGCATCGTGTTGTCAATGATCAACCGCAATGACTAAAATACTACAACTTTGCGGCATTTGCCATTAAATGTTCGTTATCTCAGCGTTGCAATTCATTTCAGCCAGGGTCTGAGATCCTCCACCACGAAGTCCAGACCGAGTTTTCTGAGTGTCTCTTCCGTCGGTATACCACGATCGTCCCAGCCGCGTATTTTGTAATACTCGCTCAGCAGTTCATCGTAACGTTCAGGATCCAGATGCTGACCATCCACACCATCTTCAAACCAGCGCTTCGGTGGATAATCCATCTTTCTGTCCCAATCACCTTTGAATTCCCTCACCCAATAGGACCTTACAAGAGAATAGACTCTGTCTGCGGCTATGTAGATGTCATCGAGCGTGTAATTCTTGCCCACGATACTGCTCAAGATCTTTGCGTACCATTCGAGATCGAGTCCAAGTTCCACCCATGGGAGTCTGCAAGCTGTGAGCATCTCAAACATACCACCCCTGATCCTCTGCTGTTCAACCACCTTTTTGGCTTTCTCTGGCGAATAGTTCATCACGTACTCCTTGCCCGACGAATCTTCCATTGGTGTCGAACCGATCTCCCACGCTATGACCCAAGCTTCTTTGTGGTGAGCGCCGATCGCACACGTTCCATACGCGAGTGCCATGGCCGGGTATATGTAGCAGTTGTAAGCAGAAACCTCCAAGCCCTTGACGTGCATCGCGATCTCCTCGAGTCCGAGTTGTTCGGCAGCCCTCTTGACGCCCTCGGCCAAAAGGTTGCCCGTTTCACCCTGCCTGAAGACTATTTTCTTCGTCAATTCCAATGCACCTTCGTAATCTCCAAACTTTGGGGCCTCTTTCAGAGCTCCACGTTCAGCAGCCTCCATCGCAAATCCCAGTACAGCACCCAGAGAGATCGTGTCGACTCCGAACTCGTCGGCCAATCTGTTTATGTGAGCAACCCTGTTCAGGAAGGCGATTCCTGTGTTTGGGCCGAGCATTCCAACGTTCTCGTAGTCGAGTTCGCTCTCTTTTCCTTCGATGTCCAGCACCACATTTCCGCAGGCCATGTTGCAGTTTGGACAGCCCCTTCGTGAGATCTTCATCGCTTCCATCGCATATCCATCAACTGTTCTGGCGTACTCGAACTTAACCTGCGAGAAATTCCTCGTCGGGAGTGCCCTGTTTTTGTTCGCCCATTCGATGGTGGCCATGGTGCCCTGACGTATCCAGAAGCTGTAAGCAGGTAGGGTGGGGATGAGCTTAAAAACTTCTCGCGTGTATTTCTCAAAGTTTTCTCTATCCTTCACCTCTACATCTTTTGTACCCCTCACAACTATGGCCTTCAGTTTCTTACTTCCCATCACCGCGCCGATACCGGGTCTTCCCCCTGCTCTTCCCTCCTGGGATATCACGACCGAGTACTTCACCAGATTCTCTCCAGCCGGTCCGATGCTCAGAACACCCACGTTCCCGTGAACCTGCTTGAGCCTTTTCTCCGTTTCGAAGGTCGACAGCCCCCAGAGTCCTTCGGCGCTCATTATCTGAACCACATCGTCGTCAACGTAGAGGTACACGGGTCTGTCCGATGCACCCTCGACGATGATCGCCATGTAACCAGCCTTTCTCAGGTGCATCGAGACCATGGTCCCAATGTTACCATCGCCGTAACCACCGGTGAGAGGGCTTTTCGCCGCGACCACGAGTTTTCCACCGCTCGGAGTCCTCAATCCGTTGAAAGGGCCTGCCGCGATGATCAGTTTGTTGTCCGGTGAGAGGGGATCTACACCCTTAACCTCGTCCCAGAGAATTTTGGCCGCAAGTCCGCGCGCTCCTATGAATTGGTCCAGGATTTTTTCATCGATGGGTTCTTTACTGATTTTCTTGGTCGTTAAGTTGACCCGCAGTATCATCCGCTTCGCCCCCTTGTTAATTTTTTCGCGTGATTATTCTACCACACGCTCGCTTATAATCGAAGCAGTGGAGGTGACATGTTGTATCTGCAGGATGTGATCGCCAAACTTAACGAATACTGGGCTTCGCTCGGTTGCATGATCGATCAACCTTACGATCTGGAAGTCGGAGCGGGCACGTTCCATCCTTCCACCTTTTTCGGATGCCTCCGGGAAGGTGAATGGAAGGTTGCGTTTGTCCAGCCGAGTCGCCGCCCAACGGACGGAAGGTACGGTGAAAATCCCAACAGGTTGCAGAGATACTTTCAGTACCAGGTGATCATCAAGCCCTCTCCGGACAACGCACAGAAGGTTTATCTGGACTCTCTGTCCGCGTTGGGCATCGATCTGAAGAAACACGACGTTCGGTTCATCGAAGATAACTGGGAATCACCCACCCTCGGCGCCTGGGGCGTAGGATGGGAAGTGTGGCTCGATGGTATGGAGATCACGCAATTTACTTACTTTCAACAGATCGGAGGGATTGTTCTCAAATCGATCCCGCTCGAGATCACTTACGGCCTGGAGAGAATTGCGATGTATCTGCAAGGTAAGAGCAACATCTTTGAGGTCATGTGGAACGAGAAGCTGTCTTATGGCGAGCTCTACAGAGAGAACGAGAAACAGTTTTCGAAATACAACTTCGAAACGGCCAGTGTTGAAAAACTCTTCACTTTGTACGACATTTTCGCTTCAGAGTTCGAGTCTCAGATAAAAGCTGGATGCTATCTGGTCGCGTACGACTACATGGCGAAATGTTCACATGTCTTCAACCTTCTGGATGCGAGGAACGCGTTCAGCGTCACTCAACGACAGGACTTCATAAGATCCATAAGGTCGATGGCCAGACGTTGCGCCGAGGCTTTCAGAGGAGGGAAGTGAATGAACAACTGGGTCTTGCTCGAACTTGGTGTTGAGGAACTGCCCGCGAGCGAAATGGACTCGATAAAGGAACAGCTCCAAGTTCTGGTGCCGAATTTGTTCAGTGAAGCTCGCATCTCTTTTGGTTCCTGCGAAGTGTTCATAACGAACCGAAGAATCGCGGTGCGGTTGCAGAATGTTTCAGACAGGCAAGAGGATGTCGTGCTCGAAAAGCGTGGACCTTCCGAAAGAGTGGCTTTTTCTGACGGTCAGCCCACGAAGGCTCTGCTCGGGTTTCTATCATCCAACGGAGCCACCCTGGAGGATGTTTTCGTGAAAGATGGGTACGTTCACATCAAAAAACTCGTGGAAGGTAAAAATGTTTGCGAAGTGGTTCCAGAAACGCTTGTCAAAGTCATCACGAACTTGAAGTTTGCCAGACCAATGCGCTGGGCAAATGGTGATTTCGAGTTCGTGAGACCTGTGAAGTGGGTACTCGCGTTGTTGAACGACGAGGTCATACCGCTGAGGATATTCGATAAAAATTCTGATCGATACACCATGTCTCATCCATACCTTGAAAAATGGATCGCGATGCGTCATCCGAAGGACTACGTTCAAGTCCTCGAAGAGAATCTGGTCATCGTCGATGAAACGGCAAGAAGACAGTTCATCGTAGAACAGCTGACAGAGATAGAAAGAGCTTACGGTTTGGTGTGTGAGAAAGATCCGCTTCTTATTGAGAAGATCTGCAAGATTGCCGAATGGCCGCAAGCGATCGTTGGTAAGTTCGACGAGAATTATTTGAAGCTTCCTCAGGAACTCATAACCGTAACGGTCAAGCACCATCTCAGTGCCTTTTCGACGAGCAGGGCTGGCAGTCTCACGTGTCACTTCGTTGCGTTCATCGACAGACCAAGGGATGACTTCTCCATCATTGTGAGAGGTTACGAGAGCGTCGTGAACGCGAGGTTGGAAGACGCAAGGTATTATTTCGAGATAGACAGGAGAAAAAGGTTGGAAGAGTTCAACGAAAACTTGAAGCGAATGGTTTTTCAGAAGGAACTGGGTAGCCTTTACGACAAAGTGGTTCGAACGCAACAACTCGTTCAGTACATGGTTGAAAAGCTCTCCAAGGAATCGATGAAAGACAAGGCCATGCGTGCCGCCTTTCTGAGTAAAGCCGACATCGCAACGCACGTCGTGTACGAATTTCCAGAGCTTCAAGGTGTGATCGGGAGAATCTACGCACTTCTCGACGGTGAGGATGAATCCGTGGCACTCGCGCTCGAGGATCAATACTCACAGGAACCTGAGAGCGAGCTTGGCGCGCTGATAGGCGCTTGTGACAGGATAGACACGATCGTGGGCAACATCGCGGTGGGCAACCTGCCGAGCGGCTCGAAGGACCCATACGGTCTGAGAACCAAAGCCGACACTATCTATTGGTCCGTCGTTCGTTACGGATGGGACGTCGACCTTGTCGAGCTCTTGCTGACGGCGAAAAAGCTTTTGAACATCGATTTCGATGTTGATAAACTCTTTGAGTTCATGAGCTCACGTTTCTACGCATTTTTGCTTTCTCAGCGTTTCTCGTTCGACATAGCTCGCGCCGTGAACCATCTCTGGTCAAGACCTTTGCGTGGTTATCTTGCGGCTCAAGCTCTGACAAAGGCATGTCAGAGTGAGGACTTCAACAATGTTGCCATAGGTTTCGAAAGGGTACACAACATAACCAAGAATCATTCTGACAGGCATTTCGACGGCGCTCTGTTCGAAGAAGACGCAGAGATAGAACTGCTGAACCAGTTCGTATCCGTGAAACCAAAAGTGATAGAAAGTGTTTTGAAACTCAATTACGAAGAGGCAATAAGACATCTGTCTTCTTTGAAACCATACATAGACAGATACTTCGACGAAGTGTTCGTCATGGTCGACAGAGAAGACATAAGACAGAACAGGCTCGGTTTTCTCAAAAACATAGACGAGCTGTTCATGCTCGTCGGAGATTTGACGCAGCTGATACGAAGAGACTAAGCTTCATTCCTGCGGAGAAGAGGTCCAGTAGTTCGAAGCCTCCCTCGTGATTATTATGTCGTGGGGGTGACTCTCTCTGAGACCCGCGAGCGTTACCCTCACGAATTTTGCTTTCCTCCTGAGCTCGTCAAGATTCCGAGCCCCCACATAACCCATTCCGGCCCTCAGCCCTCCGACCAGCTGGTCGACCACGTCCTTGACCGTACCTTTGTATGGGACCATGCCTTCGACACCCTCAGGCACGAACTTCGCGTTCTCGTTTTGAAAGTATCTGTCGGCACTTCCTCTTCTCATCGCAGACTCGCTTCCCATGCCACGATAGGCTTTGTACTTTCGACCTTGATAGAGGATCGTTTCTCCCGGTGCCTCCTCTGTTCCTGCGAAGATGCTACCGATCATTACGGAATCCGCACCCGCAGCAAGAGCCTTGACGATGTCACCGGAGTATCTGATACCGCCGTCAGCAATGAGCGTAACGTGAAGTTCTCGTGCCATCCTTGCGCACTCCACGATGGCTGAGAACTGGGGTACGCCCACACCAGCGACAACGCGAGTTGTACAGATCGAGCCTGGACCAACTCCCACTTTAACGCCGTCGGCACCAGCTTCAACCAGAGCTTTGACACCTTCCGCTGTCGCAACATTGCCTGCCACCACTGGCAGGTTTGGAAAATTCTGTTTTACCTTCTTCACGGTCTCGATAACCCTCTTCGAGTGACCATGAGCTGTGTCTATTACGATGAAGTCAACCTGCGCATCCCTCAGGGCTTGAACTCTCGCGAGTACGTCCTCCCCTGTTCCAACCGCTGCCCCGACTATGAGTCTTCCTTTGCCGTCACGAGCTGCGTGAGGATGTTCGATCACACTCATTATGTCTTTGATCGTTATGATCCCCACCAGTCTGTCGCCATCGTCCACGAGGGGAAGCTTCTCAATCCTGTGCTTGTGGAGGATCTGTTTCGCCTCCTCCAAAGTGACGTTCGGTCGGGCCACGATGAGTTTGGAGCGCGGTGTCATCAGGAGTTTGACGGGTTTGGACAAGTTCTTCTCAAACCTGATGTCTCTGTTCGTTATTAGGCCGAGCAACTTTGCCTGTTCGTCCACCACGGGTAAACCACCTATCTTGTACATCGACATCAATTTCAATGCTTGTTCAACAGTTTCTTCTGGGCCTATGGTGATTGGATCGTATATGACCCCGTTTTCTGCTCTCTTCACGATGCTGACTTGGTGCGCCTGCTCCTCTATGGACATGTTCCTGTGTATGACTCCAACCCCACCTTCCCGTGCCAGCGCTTTGGCCAGTGCGGCCTCCGTTACGGTGTCCATGGCTGCGCTGACCAGCGGTATGTTTATCCAGATGTCTTTGACGAGCCTGGTCCTCACGTCGGTTTGCGAAGGCAAAACCTCGCTGTACTGCGGAACCAAAAGAACATCATCAAATGTGAGTGCCTCTTCGTACTTCAAGAGTACACCTCCTTCTGGTATGATGTTTTTTAGAATTATAGCATCTGTTATAACTCTGGTGTGGGAAGAAGGGGTGAAAGTTTGAAGGCAGTCTTTGTGAAGGTCTTTGGACACGTTCAGGGGGTTGGCTTCAGATATTTCACCTACAGAGTTGCGAAGAGGTTGAACGTGACAGGTTACGTGAGGAACGCTGAAGATGGTACGGTAGAAATTCACGCCGAGGGAGAAGAAAAAATTCTGGAACGTTTCTTGGATGAAGTCAGTAGAGGACCAACCATGGCCATCGTCACGGACGTCCGTGTGGAAGAAGTACCGGTTCAAGGATTCAGAAGCTTTGATATAGTGCACTGAGGTGGTATAGATGTTCATCAGCTTCGAAGGTATCGATGGGAGTGGGAAAGGAACGCAGGTTGAACTGTTCCTCGATTATCTGGAAAGGAACGGCGTAGACTTCGTTTACGTTAGAGAGCCCGGTGGAACACCCATCGGAGAGCTGATCAGAAACATCCTGCTGTCTTCGCAAAACATGATCTCAAAAACAGAACTGCTCTTGTTCCTGGCAAGCCGTGCTCAACTGGTTGAAACCGTGATAAAGCCGGCCCTGGCGCAGAACAAGACAATCGTCGCCGACAGGTTCGCTGACTCAAGTGTTGCGTATCAGGGTTTTGCAAGAGGACTGGGTGTTGAGACTGTTAAGCGATTGAACGATTTTGCAACGGGTGGACTGAAACCCGATCTGACATTCTATATAGATGTTCCCGTAGCGGTGGCTTTGTCGCGAAAGAAACATTTCGACAGGATCGAGTCCGAGGGTGAAGAGTTCCTGAACAAAGTCAGGCAGGGGTATTTGGAACTTCTGAAAGATGAGCCTGAAAGATTTGTTCTCATCAACGGGATTGCCGACGAGTTGACCGTGCATCGATTCATCGTCGAGGAGTTCGAGAAGAGGAGGAAGAAATGAAGTGTTCTTAACTATGTTCTCAGCGGAACTGAAGAGGACTCTGAAGAATCCTTACTCGCTCGTGCTCATATTGATCGTCCCTTTGGTCGTCACCACCATTGCAATTGTGCTTTTCTCGAGTTTCGGATTCTTGCAGACAAAAATAGGAATACTCAATCTCGACACGGATCCTCTGTCGCGTCTGACTGTGGGTATCGTGATGTCTCTTTTCAAAGGTGGGAACATCAGTTATGTATCGGAAGACTATCGACAGAAGTTGCTCAATGGTGATCTGCAGGCCGTGGTCGTCATCCCGAAGGATTTCTCCAGAAAACTCTACGCGGCACAGCAAACTGAACTGATCTTCATCCCGAGCCCTGTGGACTTGCAGGTCTCAACCGTCATGTACAGGACTTTCCAGTCCATGTTCGAAGATCTGAACGGCAGTCCGTTCTTTGACCCACAGGTTATCAGGTACCTGTTCAGCTCTCCTGGTTATCCCGCACCGAAGCTTTCAGCGCTCGAGAGAGAGAAGGTCCTGAACCTGACCTCGTTGCTGATACCCGTCACTGTGTTCTTATCAAGTGCGTGCGTGTTGCTCGCCATCGCTTCTGGCTCGTTTCAGTTGGACGAACAGTCGAAGTTGACTGAGCTGTTCCTGTCGATGAACGTGGGAAAGTTCACCTACGTTGTCTCAAAGATCTTGGCGTACACATCGGTAGGTCTGACTCTCTCCATGGTCGCACTCCTCATTCTCCTGCGTTTCAGGGTGTTCCTCATCACGCCAGCCATGATAGAATTGATAGTACTCAATTCCCTGTTTCATGCCAGCGTTGGTCTGATAATTTCAGCGGTCTCGCCGAACACACAAGTTTCATCGATGCTCAGTGTTGTTCTCACAGTGGTGAGCTTTTATTTCAGTGGCAGCGTTGTGCCGCTGTCTTCGATGCCGACACATCTGCAGAGCTTTGCTCGAAACTATCCTCTCTTTTTGGCGATTTACTCGTTGAGGAAGCAACAGCTCTTCGAATTCGATGTTACGAGTGATATCAAAAAGATGACGTTGCTCGTTGTCGTTTTTGTGGTGCTTTCTGTAGTCGCTGGGTCTTCGAAACTGAGGAGGCGGTGATTTTGAGAAAGATCCTAATTGTCTCCGACACTCATGGTTCACTCACAAGCTGGCAGCGGTTGAAATCGCTCGTGGGCCAAGTGGACGAAGTCTACCATCTCGGAGACGTGCTTTACCATGGACCGAGAAACCCCATACCCGATGGGTATAATCCTGCAGAGCTGGCTCGGGAACTGAGACGCGAGAATCTCTTCTTGGTCCGTGGCAACTGTGATGCCGATGTGGATTTGATGTTGCTCGGAATATCTGAAGCTCCGAAAGTTCTGCTTGCGAGCTTCGGTCAAGTCAATTTCGTCATGAGCCACGGAGATTTTTTTCAAAGCGAAGAACAATTGTTTACGTTCCTTGAGGAGCACGGTGCGCGCGTTCTCTTGTACGCTCATACGCATGTTCCGAGGTTCGACTGGATCCAGTCCAGACTGATCATAAACTCAGGTAGCCCTTCTCTACCCAAAATGGGATCCGAGCCAACCTTTGTGCTCATGGAGATCAACGAATTGGTGAAAATCTCTCTGATATCTCTGACAGGTAAGCTGCTCAGGGAGGCTTTGCTTTGATGGACGTGGCTAAACTGATACGTGACTCCAATGCGAGGATCACCATGATCAAGTATCAGGAGGAAATCCTCCCCGAGGACGTGAAATTTGGTTCTTCCTCTTGCTGGCTTGTCGAAGAAGAAGAGCCGTTCGTTTCGGAGGGGCCTGAGAAGATCATCTTCGTGGACAGCAGGAGGAGGAGGTTCACATCCATAGAAGTTGAAGGCTACGTTCTGCTGCTCACTCAGATCGTGACGGGTGCGGTTCTTCTCGAGAACCACCGTTGCAAACCATTGTTTTCTCCCGATGAACCACCAACGGTCAAACTCGTGCTCGGTGTTCCGGATGTGATTGCAAAACGCTGGAACGTACTGAACGGGGAACAGGTGAGCATAGGAAGGCTTTCGTGTGACGTGGCTGTAGGACTGACCGCGAAGGATGCGACGGACTCGTACATGCAGGAGATCGAAAGGCGGACCGTGGAGCGTTTCCTTCAGGAAGCACTTGTTGTCAAGGATGGGGCAATCAACTTTACGACGCCCACCTTCCAGATCGAGCGCGGTCCTCTGGGTCTGGTGAAAAACATACACATGCCTTACGTGGATGCAGAAAAGTTCAGAACCTTCGGATTGATGAAGAAGGGACAGAGATCAAGGTGTTTTGCAACACAGCTCGCAGAAGGTGAGGAACTTCTGAAGGTGATGAGTTATCTGAAACTTTCTGATACACCCGGACTCAGAGGTTTGGTGCGCATCGAAGCCGTGGTCCAAAAGGATTGCTTTGCCGGTTCAAAGAGGCACATTTTTGAACTCTTCGGAAGACTCTGTGGGACGCTCGTGAGAGTAAGCGACGACAGTGGTCTCATTCCAAGAACGCCTGAGGACACTCTGCCTGTGGTGTTTCTGGAAAAGTACCTCGACAGGTATTTTTACAGTGAAACGTACGTCAGGTGTGCGTTCATCGAGGCGGTGAAGGAGACGAAGAATTTCTCCACAGAAATATCATGAAGCAGGCCCCGGTGATGAACCGGGGCCCGCTTCATCCTGTTCGATGCGAGTCTCACTCTTCTCCTATCTGCATCCTTACAAACCTTGTGACTCTGATGTTCTCCCTGATCTTGGCAATAGCCTCGTCGATGACCTGCTTGACTGTCTTTGTATCGTCAAATATGTACTTCTGATCGTAGAGACAAACTTCTTCGAAGAACTTCTCCAGCTTACCTTCAACGATCTTTTCGATGACCTGCTGTGGTTTGTTGGAATCTTTCAGTTGCGCCAGATAAATTTCCTTTTCCTTCTCAATGACTTCCTGTGGTACATCCTCTCTCGATACGTACCTTGGTCTCATCGCTGCCACCTGCTTGGCAAGGTTGTAGGCGAGTTCTTTGAACTCCGGCATTCGGGCGACAAAATCAGTTTCACAACCGAGTTCTAAAAGAACTCCTATCTTGTCGTTGAAATGCACGTACGCAGTGACGATACCTTCCTTCGTCGTTCGAGATGCCTTCTTCTGAGCGACCGCTGCTCCGCGCTTCCTCAGTATTTCAATTGCCTTCTCGAAATCACCGTTCGCTTCGCTCAGAGCAGTCTTGCACTCCATTACTCCTGCACCGGTCATTTCCCTGAGTTTTTTCACCATTTCAGCACTGATTTCCACTGCTCGAACCTCCTTCGATAGAGATTTGTTGAAAACAGGCCGAGCGATATTATAGCACACCGTTTCCGTACAAGTCTCTCAAAGTTCTCAGAACGTTGGGAGGTACCCAGTTGCTGACATCTCCACCCATCGACGCGACTTCTCTTACCAGTCCTGATGAGAGGAAAGAGTATTTCTCGTCCGTCATCAAGAAAACGGTTTCAAGTTCGTGCCACAGGTGTTTGTTCGCAATGGCCATCTCGAGTTCGTATTGAAAGTCTGTCACGGCCCGCAATCCTCGAACTATTGTCTTGATGTTTTTACGCTTGGCATAATCGACGAGCAAACCGTTGTGGCTGTCCACATGAACGCGTGGTTCATCCTTCAGCAGTTCTTTGATCAGTTCCAGACGTTTCGCGAGAGGTAACAACGGTTTCTTCTTCGGATTGACCATCACGACAACCCAGAGTTCATCGAATATTTTTAAGGCCCTGTGTATTACATCAAGATGACCGTAGGTGATCGGATCGAACGAACCTGGATACATTGCTTTCATAAACTTCAGCCTCCGCACGAAACTTGATAGATTTTCATTGTTTCAAGACAGATTGCAGAAAGCTTGTTACCGTAAACGCAACCTGTATCCAGACCAACCTTGTTTTTAGATATCATAACGTCATGAAAGGGTGTGTGTCCGAAGAAAATCCTGAAGTTGGGCAGTGGGTCCTCACTGTATATGAATTCGTACCTTATCCAGAGCATGTCGAATTGATCCTGCTTCTCCAGAGGAACGTTCGGTCTGATACCCGCATGAACAAAAAGATCGTTTCCCTGAACATGGTAGATCAACGTCGATTCTAAAAAGTCCACGTGCTGTTTCGATATTTCGTTCACGCCTCCGTAGCTTCTGAGAGTCGCCCCTGCTCCATTCATCATCCAGAGCTCGAGATTCTCGCCCTTCAGAAGATAATCAAGCATCATCTGCTCGTGATTTCCCCTCAAAAAGATGCAGTCGTAGCTCTTCGAGAGCTCGATCAGCGTCTCGATCACACCCTTGCTGTCTGGACCTCTGTCGACATAATCACCAAGAAAGATGAGTCTGCTGTCTCTTGTCAGTGGCAATTTCCCGAGCAATTTCCTCAAACAATCTGAGCAACCGTGCACGTCACCTATCACGAACGTCAATCGTTCCACCTCTCAGCAGCACGTACAGCGTGAAGCCAAACAGGATCAGTAGAGCGCTGAGGAGTTGGGCGAGTCTGATCGATCCAACGTACATGCTGTCTAACCTGAGCCTCTCTATACAAATTCTACCGAGCGAATAAAAACACAGATACAGCGAAAAAACTTCTCCAAAGTTCTTCCTGTAATGCTTCATGTAATGTGTCAACAGCAAAAACAACAAGAAGTCCCATACGGATTCATAAAGAAAGGTTGGGTGAAAATACTCGTACTGTTTGAATTCCGGAGGTCTCATGGCGACGGGAACGTACATTTTCCAAGGCAAATTCGTGGGTTCTCCAAACGCCTCGTAGTTGAAGAAGTTTCCCCACCTTCCGATCGCCTGGCCAAGTGGCAGATACGCGGCGCCCAGGTCCAGTGCCTGCAAGGGCTTGAAGGTAACGTTCTTCTTGACGGTTGAGTACACCAAGAAGACCGTTATGCCTGAGAGGATGGCCCCCTGGATTGAGAGGCCTCCGTGCCAGAGTTTGAAGATCTCCGATGGTGTTTTCGAATAGAACTTCCAGTTCGAGATCACGTACAGCGCTCTCGCACCAACGACACCGAACACGACAGAGTAAAAAACCAGCTCATCAACCTGTTCCAAACTAACGTTCTCTCGTTTCGCCTGCTTTCGTGCCAGGGAATAGGAAACGAGGACGCCGGTCAAGATGAACACAGAATAGAAACGAAGCTCGAAAGGACCAATCCTGAACAGATACTGTGGGAGAAGCAACCTACCCTGGAACACGTACGCGAGGAACACTGACAGCAGGATCAAGAACAGAAGTAAAATCAAAGCGCGTTTCATGATCATTTCCCCAGCATGGTTTTCTCGATCATGCTGATCTGGTTCTTGATCTTGTGGGCGGATTTGTAATCCTCTCTCTTCAAAGCCTCTTCCAGCCTATGCTTCAAAACGTACAGATGTCTCATGGCCACTTCCCTCTGCTCCAACTGGCTCTCGCTTTCCCCCGCGAACAATTCCCTGAGAACGGCAACCGGGGCAATCGAGAAGACGAGATCTCCCGATGAGAGATGGCCTCCAGAAAAGTTTCCCATGTCCGAGTCCTGTACGACGCGCATGTATCCAGCAAGATACTTCAAATTCTCCCGTTTGAAAATGGCTGCCTCTTTCAACGTCTTCCTGAGGCAGTTCGAACACATGTGCACTTCCTTCGGTATCCCGTCGGAAAGAAACTTGTAAACCTTCACATTGATGTCCGTTTTGCACACGTCGCAACTCACGTGATCACCTCTACAGAGTTATACAGAGACATTGCCTTTTGAACTCCTTCCGACAGAATTGTCTGTACAGCCTGAACGGCGACATCCAGAACTTTGTCGAGTACGACACGTTCCTGATCTGAAAAATCCGTCAAAACAAATTGTGCCAGATCTACACCCTCGGGCTTGGGACCTATACCGATCCTGATCCTGATGAACTGGTCCGTTTTCAGAGTTTCGATGATGGACTTTAAACCGTTGTGTCCTCCAGCGCTACCCTTCTGTCTGATCCTTATTTTCCCAAGTGGCAAGTCGACATCATCGTACACAACGATTATATCATCGACCGAAACACCATACTTTGCGACCAAAGCCTTAACGGCCAGACCACTGACGTTCATATAGGTTAAAGGTCTAACCAGCTTCACATTCCCACACTCGAGTAACTCGTAGTTGGTCTCGCGAACGAAACTCGAAGTACAGCCGGCTCTCTGAGCGTATCTGTCCAGGAACATAAAACCCACGTTATGCCTGTTTGAGGCATAACGTGGCCCTGGATTACCCAGCCCAATTATGTGGTGCATTATTCTTTCTCTTCTTCAGTCTCCTCTGCCTTCTTTCCTTTCTTTATAACTTCGGGCTCAATCGTCTCTGCCGGAGCAGCCGCTGTGACTTCTTCCACCTGCAGACCTTTCGGTACGATGATAGTTACCAGTGCTTCGTCTGCAGGCAACAACACCTTCATTTCCTCAGGAAGCTTCAAGTCGCGCACGTGATAGGATTCTCCAAGGTTCAGGTGACTGACGTCTATTTCTATGTGTTCGACCAGCGCACCGGGAAGCGTTTCGACAGGCAGTTCCGTGTGCAGTACTTCCATTATACCGCCCTTCTCGACTCCGATAGGCTTTCCGACCACGCGTATGGGTATTTCGATCCTCATGACGTGTCCCATAGCAGGTTTGTAGAAGTCGATGTGAACGATCTCGTCAGTCACCTTGTCAATCTGAACCTTCTTGACGAAAACTTCTATGTCCTGCGTTTTTCCATCAACGTTGATCCTCAAGGTGACTGGCTTGGCCTCAGACAACGCATGGATGAACTTTTCCACTTCTTGTTTTTTCAACTTGATGGACACAGGTTCCATCTCTGGGCCGTAGATGACGCCAGGGATCATGCCCTGATTCCTGAGTCGCCTCACCGGTCTTTTACCGTGTTCTGTCCTGATCTCAGCCGTTAGTTGCATTCGGACACCTCCTCCTCATTTGAACAGGATGCTCACCGATAGATTCTTTCTGATCCTCATGATTGCCTCTCCCAGAAGGTTGGCTATACTCACCACATGGAACTTACTTGGAAGGTTCGTTTGATGAACCGTATCGGTTATATAGACCTCGTCTATCTCACTGTTTTGAATTCTCTCAACCGCATTGCCCGATAAGACTCCGTGCGTTGCACAAGCAAGTATACGCACCGCTCCAGCTCTTTTCAAGGCCTGCGCACCCTGAATCATGGTCCCTCCTGTATCGATTATGTCATCGAACATCAGGGCTATCTTCCCTTTGACATCTCCTATTATATTGACGACTTCGGCTACATTGTCTGCCGGCCGACGTTTGTCTAAGATCGCCAGCGGTACCTGCAGTTTTTCAGCGAGTTTACTGGCGCGCCGCACTGCACCCACGTCTGGTGAAACGACTGTGATATCCTTTTTGAAATTGCTGTACCGTCGCGTGATCTCCTCTATGAAAACCGGAAAACTGTACAGATTGTCTAAGGGGATGTCGAAGAAACCCTGTATTTGCTCAGCATGTAGGTCTATCGTGAGCACACGCGTGGCGCCCGCCACGGTGATTATGTTCGCCACAAGTTTTGCCGTTATCGGATCCCTACCCTTGGCCTTCCTGTCTTGTCTCGCGTAGCCGAAGTACGGTATCACCACGGCTATGCTGTTTGCAGAAGCTCTCTTGAATGCGTCGACCATCACAAGCAGTTCCATGATGTTCTCGTTTACCGGTGGAGAAAAGGATTGTAGAACGAACACGTCGTGTCCTCTAACGGTTTCGTTTATCCGCACGTTTATCTCGCCATCCGAGAACCTCGACACCTGACAGTCACCGAGTCTCAGACCCAGGTATTCGGCGACTTTTTGCGCAAGCGGTGGGTTGGAGTTTCCCGCAAAAAACTTCAGATCGTTACGCTGAAAAGGCATATTACGACTCCTCCCTCTTTTTGATGACCCATCCCGGTTTGACCGTTTGTCTACTGCGCGCGATCGCCAGACTCCATTCCGGAACATCCTCCGTTATGACGGAACCTGCCGCTATAAAGGCTCCTTTTCCAATCTTAACAGGAGCGATCAGGCAACTGTTGCTTCCTACGAACGCTCCATCTTCTATGAACGTTGGGTTCTTCTTTTTACCATCAAAGTTGCACGTTATCGTTCCGGCTCCAACGTTCACATCTTCCCCTATCGTTGCATCACCAAGATAAGCAAGATGTTGTGCCTTGCTGCGTGAACCTATCTTTGAGTTCTTCACCTCGACAAAGTTTCCGATCTTGACGTTCGACTTCAGCACAGTGCCCTCTCTCAACCTGGCAAAGGGCCCGACTGACACATCATCTTCGATCGTTGCGCCGACACAATCCGAACTGATTATACGCACTCTGTTTCCCACAGAACAGTTTTCGATTCTCGCCATGGGGCCTATAACGCACTCTTCTCCTATTTTCGTTTTTCCCAGCAGAAAAGTCATGGGATGAAGCACAGTATCGCAACCGATCTCCACGTCTGCTTCGACATACGTACTGTCCGGATCGACGACCGTAACACCATTCAGCATGAGTCTTTCGAGGATCTCACGCTGCTTCAATTTCTGCGCGACAGCGAGCTGAACCCTATCGTTCACACCGAAGAATTGCTCGTTCTCGCTAACATGATGGATACCGACCCTGTCCAACATGTTCACGGCGTCGGTCAAGTAGTACTCACCCTTTGTGTTGTCCGGTTTTATCCTGGGTAAAGTCTCAAGTAATGCCCTTCCCTTGAAAACGTATATTCCCGTGTTGATCTCTCTTATCATTTTTTCCTCATCACTTGCCTCTGTTTCTTCCACGATCTTCAAGAACTTACCCGCCGAATCCCTAACTATTCTTCCATAACCGGTTGGATCCGCCATGGTCGTTGAGATGATTGTCACACAGTTTTCATCATTTTTATGCTGATCTACAACTTTCATCAATGTTTCTTTCTTCAAAAGGGGCATATCGCCGTACAGTATCATGACGTCTTCATCAGGGTTTATGAAATCTTGAGCGCTCATCACCGCGTGCGCGGTTCCAAGTTGTTCGTTTTGAATGCGAACCTCCACGTGAGATGGTAGAACCTGTTTAACTTGCTCGGCAGAATGGCCCAGCACGACGCAGACGCGCTCACTCAAACCTTGTACAGCTTCGATGACCCAGAGCAACATGGGCTTTCCACACACGGGATGCAAGACCTTGGGCGATCGCGATTTCATCCTTACCCCCTTGCCAGCAGCCAGAATGATGATACGCATCCTTTCACCACCTCACCACAGTCTTGGAGGATTGACGAACACTCTCCATCCCATTTTTCCGATCTTCATCAAAACATCGTTGAATTTGGACAGAGTTTTTCGAAGGTCTTTTGTCTTGATCAGGAAATGGTATCTGTATTTGCCGGCCATCTTGAAAATCGGGTGCTCCACAGGCCCGAGGACGGTTTCGCCTTCAAGGGATCTGACACAGTAGTTCACGAGTTCCCATCCCGTTTGAGGAAGATCACTTTCGAGAATCACCTGAACCAAGTCACAAAAGGGAGGATAGTTCACCTCTTTTCTCTTCTTGAGTTCTTCCAAGTAGAAATCTTCGCTGTTCACAGTGAAGACATCCCTCAAAAAGCCGTCTTGTGGCTGGAACGTTTGTATCAAAATCCTGGCAGAAGTGAAGTTGCTACGGATCTTTCTCATCGTCTGAAACATCCTCAACCTGGTGTTGTAATCTGGTTGACTCAGCAAACCGTCGTAGTCAAGGATGCAGATCAACCCCACCCTGTCCGTACCGAAACCCTGGAGCACAATTCTGCTGCCTATGAGCACATCTATTTCGTTCGTTTGCAACTTCAAGAACTGCTCCTGAACTTCAAAAGGTTCTAATTCTTCGGACTCGAGTCTCACGATTCTTGCGCCAGGCAAATGGTATTTCAACAGCCTCTCAACCCTCTCGGTTCCAACACCCTTTGGATAGAGCGCTTTTGCCCCGCAGTTTGGACACTCGGATTGAGCCTTCCTCACGTATCCACACTGGTGACACTTGAAAACGTTCTGCGATTTATGAAAACTGAGCGCAACGTCGCAGTTCGGGCACATCAGAACGTGGTTGCATGCGAAACATACCACGTAGGGTGCAAACCCTTTTCGACGCACGAGGATCACAGATGCTCGTTCCTCGGAAATCGTCTTCCGCACGCTTTCCACAAGATCTTCAGACAGAATCGATCCACTCTGCCTGACGTCGACGATGGAAACATCTGAGTTCAGGTTCTCTTTCGGAATTCTCAACCATTTGAGATGTTCTCTTCGATGAAAATCTATCAAGCGTGGCTCTGAGGAACAGATCACGAAAGGAATGTCCCTCAGTCGGGCTCTCGTTTCGGCCAACTCAAGCGCATCATAAACTGGATCTTCGAACTGATAGTACGCATCATCATCGCTCTCCTCTGCGACGATTAAACCGAGGTTTCTCATTGGAAGAAATGCCGCAACTCTTGTACCCACAACCACCTGTGTCTTGTCTCCTACCGAGTCCAGCCACACTTTGGCTCTCTGTGATCTCGACATTCGGGCATGGTAAACCTGCACGGTCACGTTTAAGAATTTTCTGATGAATCCTGCCACCATGTACGTGAGCGACGTGAAAGGAACCAAGATCAGGACACTCTTGTTTTCGTCGGTGATCTTTTTCATAAAGGCAATCACACTGCGCAGGCGCTCTCCTATCGTCGAACCACTCAGAACTGTCACACCTCTTGGTGCCGGTTCTAACTGCGCCTCGGCGAGCTCGAGGTTTTCTGTGTTCACTGGAAGAAACTGCGTGAGTTCGATCAGCCCCTCTTGCTGCATCTGCTTGATCTTTTTCGTACTCACTCCAACAGATTCGATCAGTTGTTCAACGGTCGCATAACCGTTCGTCAGCAAGAAGCTGATCACATCGTATTCGATTTCATCGTGAACGCGTGTCAACGCTTTCAACCCATTTCTGACTACCACGTACCATTTTGAAACGCGTGGCCTTGGTGTCTTTCTTCCAAAGCACTTCTTCAGCTGAATGTAACCCTTATCCAGCTGATTCTTGAGAGCATCGTGACCGTATTTCTTGATGAACTCGCCCAAGGGAAGCGATTCAAAACCAACCAAAGGAGTGAGTGACTCGACAACGGTTTCCGCATAGTCGTCGATGAAGGAGGGAAAAGCGAGGTCGAACAGCAATCCGGGTGGTGAGAAGAACCTCTCGGAGATGCTTTCCAGTGCTTCAACATCGGACTGATCCAAGTAACTTACCCGATCCAGTCTCTGGAGGATCTCCTTGAGCTCACGGCTGGCGGGTTTGTCCGAAACTTTTACGACATAACCTATCGTCTTTCTTCCATGAAAATCAACGATAACGCGTTCACCCGGTTCGAGTTTTTCTTGACTTTTGTAAGAGTAGAGACAACGAAGAGGAACCTTGGAGATGGCCAAATCGTACACCATGAGGCTCGACGCTAAGTCTTCCGCACCCAGATGACCTTACCTGCGTTCGTGATCGCCTGCAGTTCCTGTGGGATTTTCAACTGCTGTGTCTTCAGGATCTCAACAATGAGGTCCACTGGAATCGATGTGTCAATCCAGATCTCAGACACATCGACACTGCTCATTTCTCGCAAGACCATCTGTGTTAAGCTCTTCTCTATAGCCCGCACGTATTTCTCAACGTCCACAGCTCATTCCTCCAAATGCACGATGTAGACGGCATCCTCACCGTCACATTCCTTCAAACACACGTTGATTCTCTCTCTCGTCTTGGAAGTGGGCAAGTTCTTACCAACGAAGTCCGCCCTTATCGGCAGTTCTCTGTGCCCCCTATCGACCAGGACGGCCAGTTGAACTGCTCTCGGTCTTCCGCGTTTTGAGACTGCGTCGAGTGCCGCACGAACCGTTCTGCCTGTGAACAGAACGTCGTCCACGAGGACCACGATCTTATCGTGCAGATCGAAAGGTATCTCACTCAAATCCTGCTCGGTTCTCTTCTCATCATCCCTGAATGGTCCAACATCGAGTTTTCCAACGGACACAGGTTTCCCCTCCACGGATTTGAGGAAGCCTGCGAGGCGCTCGGCAAGGTATGCACCCCTTGTCAGGATTCCAAGCAGAACTAAATCTTCAAGACCGCGGTTCCTCTCGAGAATTTCGTGTGCGATCCTCAACAGAGACCTTCTTATGTCTTGCTCGCCCAAGACTTTTATCCGCTTCACCATCTCACGCCGATGCGAAAATCGATCTGATAATCGTAGCTGAGCTCCTTGAAGAAATCCGGGCTCTCTTTCTTGGAGAAGGGATAGAAAACAGAAACCTGGATGTTCAAATTCCCTATCTGGAAAGAACCACCAGCGTCGATCGCCAAAATAGAATCGTTCTCTGGCGAATAGAACACAGGTATTGTCACGTAAAGGCTAACCGGCTCCAGGTTCAGTTGCGCCCCTGGCAGAATAGTCCACAGTTCGTTGAAACCGTAGATGACGTCCAAAGCGAACTTCATTTGATCATAATCTAAGCAGAGCCCAGCCCCAAAGGTTGCCTGGTTCGCAAGCTGCGGATCGGAAGACCAAATCCTGAAATTCTTAACCGCTAATCCATAGCCCAGTGGCCCGTTCTCGACGAATTTTCCCTTAGCTCCCACATCGAGAACGATCGACGTGTCCACAGCCGCATTCTTCACAGTCCTTTCGATACCAAAGTTCACACCTAAAGAAGTCAGTCCAGCAGTACCAGCGACACCATAGAGGAAGGACATTCTCTCCTGGTTGAAATCGCTGAACTCCGCGGAGATCGAAAGCACCCCAGCCAGCGTATCGAGCGAAGGTTCAATCAGAGCGAACGTGAAGGATCTCACGTTTCGTACGCTGGAGATCCTCAACGTGTTCGAAAGCAAAATCTGCCTCACCTCGTTCTCAACGATGCCCGCGGGGTTCGTCCTGAAGGACCAGACCCCCGATGACGTCACCGATCGACCATCATTGGTGAAATCAACTATGTCGGCGAGCACCATTGTAGTCAAGAGCAAGAACGTCAACAGGACTACCACGACGCTCTTCATAAATTTCAGCCACCTCCCTCCTCATTTCCTCCAGTGTACCGTTCAGTATAGATTCTCTCACACGTTCCATGAATCTGAACATGTAGTACAAATTGTGGTAGGTCAACAACATTCCCGCGAGTGTTTCACCCCTGTTCAACAAATGGTGAATGTAGGATCTTGTGTAATTTCGGCAAACGAGACAGTCACAACGATGATCTATGGGTGAGAGATCTTTCCTGTACCGCGAAGCCTTGATGTTCAATCTACCCTCTGAAGTCAGAGCGGCCCCGTGACGAGCTAACCTCGTGGGATAGACACTGTCGAACATGTCGATTCCGATTGCTACAAGCTCTATTATCGTTCTTGGAGAACCTCCACCCATGAAGTATCTGGGCCTGTCATCCGGCAGTTCTGAAACCGTGGCATGAGCGAGTCGAAGCGTCATTTCGAAAGGTTCACCCAGACTCAAACCTCCCACGGCAAAACCGTCGAAATCCTTTTCTGAGAGATACCTCGCACTGGCTCTCCTGAGATCCTCAAATGCTCCACCCTGTGCGATCGCGAACAACAACTGTCCTTCTTTAACCCCGCGCTTCAGACACCTTTCTGCCCACTCGTGCGTTCTCCTTGTGGCATCGAGGGCTTCCGTATAGCCCACATCGATCGGAGGGCAGTGATCTAAAACCATGACGATGTCCGATCCAAGGGTTCTCTGGATATCCATGGACAACTCTGGAGTCAGGAACAGCTTCGAGCCATCGTATGGCGAGACGAACGTGACACCTTCGTCGGAAACTTTTCTGAAGTTCTTGAGGCTGAACATCTGAAATCCTCCACTGTCAGTGAGGATTCCACCGTCCCACGCCATGAAGTTGTGAAGACCACCGTGCAGTTCTATGACTTCCAGCCCCGGCCTCACGGCGACGTGATAGGCGTTGGAAAGAATTATGCTCGCACCGACCCTCTTCAAATCGTCACTTCTCATGAGTTTGACATTGGCGTTGGTGCCAACCGGCATGAAGATCGGAGTTTCGAACGTCCCATGCAGCGTCTTGAGTCTACCCAACCTTGCGCAGCCGGTGCGGCAAACTATCTCAAAATTCGATGGCCGCGCGTTGCTTGGCGGTCTGTCTGACATTCTCCAGCTCTCCCTCCACCTCTCCCGTGAAGGTCCTGAGCTCGTGTTTCATATTCTCAACGAAGGCTTCGTCCTTTATCGACTTCAGGTTTATTAAGACGTTGGCCTTCGCAGACTGGAACGCACCGTGAGCCATTTCGGCCGCGCTCACTGCATCGGATATTGCGTTGACGTTTCCCCATTTTGCGACCACATGAGCCGCTTTGACGATGTCCCTGCAGCATCTGCAGATCTCGTACGGAACGTGTGCCGCGCGTTTCAGGGCTTCCTGTATAGACTTTTTTCTCTTTTCTTTTTCTTCCTCGGTGCCCTTGGGCAACTTGTAGGCGTTCATCACTTCATCGAACGCCTCGGCATCCGCGTCTGCAAGTTCGAGCAAAACGTGCCTGATTTCTTCCATTTCCTCGATCACGCGTTCCATTTCCGCATGCCATTCAGCATAGTCTTCCCGGCCGAGTGTCAACTGGGCGACCATCTCGTTGAGCGCGGCAGCCAGACATGCCACCACCGCACTCACCGCACCTCCGCCGGGTGTTGGGCTCTTGTCAGCCACCTTCTCCACAAAATCTCTGATCTGCATCTTCTCAAAACTCATTTTGAGACCCCCTCTTTCGCTATGTTCACCCCAGAACTCGTTCCGATCCTGCTGGCACCCGCGAGCAACATTTTGACCGCTTGTTCATAGCTCTTTATCCCACCAGACGCCTTGACTCCAAGTTCCGGCACGCACCACTTCATGAGGTGTACATCTTCGACAGTCGCACCGCTTGGTCCAAAGCCCGTCGAAGTCTTGACGAACTTAGCTCCGGCAAGCTTCGCGATCACGCACGCCGCGATTTTTTCTTCCTCTGTCAAATAACATGTCTCGATGATGACTTTTACTGACTTGCCCTGGCTCGCCTCCACAACTGACTTGATGTCTTCGTAGACGTACTTGTAATCTTTGGATTTCATCATCGAGATGTTCAAAACCATGTCGAGCTCATCCACACCAAGCCTGACCAATTCCTCAGCTTCCCTCGCTTTGCAGTACTGAGTGTTGGCACCCAGTGGGAAACCCACCACGCTCACCACTTTGACACTGGTGTCTTTCAACTTCTCCACGGCTCGTTTAACGTAGACGGGATTGACGCACACGCCGTAGAAACCATACTGGACCGCCTCATCGCAGAGCCTGTCTATCTCCTCCTCTGTGGCCGTGGGTCTCAAGAGTGTGTGCTCTATCGCCGAAACGACCTCCTGAGCAAGGATTGCTCGCTGTGGAAGTTCGAATTTGTAGTTCCTCTGAAACTCGATTATCCTTTCCTCGATTTTTTCCTCGAGGGTACTCAACCCACCACCCCCTCTTACAGGCCGAGGTCCTTGCTTATCGCCTTCATCGCTTCCAGTGAAATTTCGAAGAACTCGTTCAATGACAGCCCCATCTTCTCGCATTCCATCATTTGCTGTCTGTTGGCCCCCTTCGCAAACAGTTTTTCTTTGAACCGTCGATTTAAAAAATCGACGTCTATCACCGACAGTGACTTTTCGGGAGTGATCAACGCAGCCGCCACAATGAAACCGGAGGTCGGGTCAGCCACGTAGATGGCCTGCTCCATCAGCGTCTCACGTTCCTTTTTCTCGCAATGCGCAAGGATCGCATCCAGCACTTCTTTGGGGACATCATAGGATTCGAGGATCTCCACCGTTTTCAGTCCGTGCAGGTCGGGTTTGTCCTTCGTGTATTCGTAATCCAGATCGTGCAGCAAACCTGCCAGAGCCCAAAGTTCTGCGTTCTGATTGAACCTTGTTGCCAGAGCTTTCATGATGGCTTCCACTGCGATGCAGTGCTTCACCAGGTTCTTGGTTTTCACATGTTCGTTGAGAAGGTCCAAAGCCGCATTCCTATCAAGCATTCGTCCAACCCTCCCACAAGCACGTGTTCTTACAGTGCCTCTCACCGAAGTACAATCTCAGGTATTCCGGATCTTTGAAAAAGATCCATACATCCTGCGAAGAGAGCGCTTCAAAAAGATGTTCAAGATCCCTTTCGCTCGTGACTCTCTTGAAGTTCTTCGAAAGTTTCTGGAATTCGAGCAGATTCCTTACCAATCGTGGTTTGTCGCTCGCATCCGTTTCGACATAGAGTATCTCACCGACACTGTTGAAGAATGCCTTCATGTGTTCAAAACCTTTCCCAGGATCGTCCTGCAGGTTGATACTCACCAGCAGCAACCTCGCCAGAGGATCCTTCACAGCAATCTTTTCGAGAAGGGTTTGGTTCACACTTTTGTTCTGAACGAACTTTAGAGCCTCGTCATATATCAGCAGCCTCGAGCAATGGAAAAAAGGCTTGGAAACTTTCCCTTTGCTCCGCGCCGACACGTACTGTGCGCAAGCGAAATCCCTTTTTTCCAAAACCGGCGCCACCTTCATGAGTTTTTCTTCAGCTTCCGTCAGAGCAGAGATTATCAGAAGCATCGACTTGTAACCATCCCTTGAAACGCAAGTTGCGAAGGTGGAAGAGCTGACCTGGCCTTCTGTGTAAGCTTCCAGAACCAGCGCCGCGTAAGGATCCTTCGTTAACTCCGAGTAGATCTGGAAGAGTTTGACCGCTTCGTTGAACCTTCCAAACGCCAAGAAGACCTCAGCGGCGGTTAGGTACACAAGCGGTTGTCCAGGGTATTTCCTGAGCAACTGGATCGTGTCTTTCACCACATCGCCTTCCAAGAAGTAGAGCTCGCTCAAGATTTTCAGACACTCAACGTGAACCGAATTGGTCCTCGTTGCTTCTATCTTTTCTCCCCTCAAAAGTTTTATCAAGTTCGTGATTACGTACCTGTGTTCTTCGTCTTTCACAGAATGAAGCTTTTTCTGCAAGGATTTCTGTATTACGTCATCGGAGATCCCGTAGGCATAATGGTTCAGGTCGTGCAGCGTCCATATGTTTTCCACGGGCAGATCGATGTCGGGCTCGAATTCGATTTTGGGCTGGCTGGTTTGCTTTCGTTGCTCGGCACGATGCTCGCGCAGAATGCCTTTCTTTTTGAGGTCCTTTTCCAGCTCTTCTTTCAAACGCAGTAAGTTCAGGATCCTTTCATCCTTTTCATCCTGCACACTCTCTCACTCCGAAGCTATTTTCTCACGCTAATTCTACCACAGTTTGATCAATCTTCGCTGATCTTTCCAGCTGCTCTGAAGCTGTAATAATTCTCCCTGCCAACGATGACGTGATCTATGAGCTTTATGCCCAGGATTTTCCCAGCTTCAGCAATACTCAACGTGACTCGCTCGTCATCTCTGCTTGGCGAGGGATCGCCAGAAGGATGGTTGTGAACGAGGATGAGCGCGTTTGCGTTGGCCCGCACCGCGAGTCGGAAAACGTCCCTTGGATGAAGAAGGGTCTGGTTGTTTGTACCCACCGTGACATCACTGTAAGTTATCAAAGAAAGCTTGCTGTCGAGCAACAGAACGCGTGCGATCTCTTTTTCGTAGAATCTCATCTCGTGGCAGAACTCAAAGATCGCAGAGGGGCTGTTCAGAAGCGTGCGGGGTTTCGAAAGCTCCGCGTAAAGGCGCTTTCCAAGTTCGAATGCCGCCTTGATGCTGGCCGCTTTTGCCAGTCCAACCCCATCGAGGGCTGCGATCTCTTCGAGTGAAGCGTTACAGAGGGATCTCAAAGAACTGTCGAATCTGTCCATGATTTCCTGTGCAAGTTCATTCACATTTTTACCTTCTCTACCTGTTCTCAAGATGATCGCGAGAAGTTCCACGTCGGACAAACTCTCTGGGCCTGCCATCTTCATCCTTTCACGCGGTCTCAGCACGCAAGAACCTCCCTCGAGCGAAGATAACTCCACACCTCATAGACTGGTAAACCCACCACGACATAAGGATCGCCGATGACGGACTCGACGAAGACTGCACCGATATCCTGGAGCCCATAAGAACCGGCTTTGTCCAGTGAGTGCTTAGAAGCATACATGGAGACGAAATCTATGGGAACCTCTCTGAATTTGACCTTCGCGGTCTTCAATTTAAGCCAGACTTCGGACTCACTCGCTATCGCCACAGCCGTGTGCACCAGATGCCATCGTTTCATGAGTTTGAGGAGTTGCTCGCGAGCTTCAATCTCGTTTGATGGCTTGGCGAGTATCTCACCGTCGAGGTCGACCACCGTGTCGGCGGCTATGACAATGGCATCCTTGTTCTGCTCGAAGACTTTGATTGCCTTCATCAAGGCGAGCTTTTCCGCCGTCTCCTGAGGTGTCGAAAACTTGGACTCTTCTATATCTGGAGCGATGATTTCGAACTCATCGAGAATCATTCTCATTATTCGTAACCTTCTGGGCGACGTTGAGGCCAAAACTATTCTTCGCACGCTTCACCACTCTTTCAGTCAAGTACGCGTTGAGAACTGCTCCCGGTACACCGAGGATCAGCATGTGAGGAAGTACCAGTAGAAAGGACCAGCTTTTTATACTCACCGCACCAACGATCGACTGAGCAACGTTGTTCGCAACACTGCCAAGAACACTGACGCCCGTCAAACCGAAGATAGAGGTACGAAAAGTGATGTATTCACATGCGGCTGCCGTGATGGAACCCGCGATGGACATCAAGGAGACGATGCTGAAAAGCTGTCCTGTGATAAGTGCGCTCACGACGCTCTTCAGCAAACTCACTGCGAAGACAGTTTGCCAGTCGTAGAGAACCACGGCGATCAGAACCACCAGGTTCGATAATCCCCACCGGCCAAACGGCAGGGGGAACGGAATGAAGGTCTCGAGAAAATAAATGACACTGCCCAATGAAGCAAGAGATGAAATCAGCGCCAGTTTTCGAGAGCTCACCAGGTCATCACGTCCACCGCTGTATCAACGTTTGTCCTGAACTTTATCAACACTTTGTTTGGAACACATATGATTGTCCCACCAGGTCCAACGTTTCCAGTTCTCTCACAAATTTTCAAAGGACAGTTCGAATCTTCCACGTGAACTTTCTGACCATTGAAAACCACTTTCATCAAGTATTTATCACCATCGTGGAGTTCGTAAGTGCCGGGCTTTGTGATCTGCATAAACAACTTTCCTTCAACAAAGACTTCGATTGACTGACCTTCACGCGACCTCGTCGAATAGAACACGAAAAAACCAACTACGATCACGATGACCAAAAGCAGATCGTATTTTTTGAAGAGTTTACCTCGCCTGTTCATAGACAACCATCGTCGCTGAACGACGGATCGATCCTTCTTCCGTCACCATCAGGACGCTACCACCGAGTTTTGGAAACTCGAGCACTACGTATTCCCACTGGGCCCCCATCACGAAACCAGCTGTCGAGAGAGCATCCGCAGTGACGGCATTGTCTGCAACCACGGTGACTGAGATGGCTCCTCTCGCTGGAAAGCCAGTCTTTGGATCGAGGATGTGGTGGTAACGAACCCCTTCGGCCTCGAAGTACCTTTCGTAATCGCCCGAAGTCGCAACTGCCCCGGATGTGAGGTACAGATAAGCTATGGCGGAACCTGCATTTCTCGGATCTCTCACACCAACGACCCAGGGTCTGGAACCAAATTTCGGACCGAGTATTCTGATATCTCCACCCGCCTCGACGAAACCTGTGCAGTCTTTGTCAACCTCTTTGGCCACTTGGTACGCCCTGTCCAAAGCGTATCCCTTCGCTATCCCTCCCAGATCCAGCTTCGCGCCGTGGAGGAGACGTACTCTTCTTCTCTGAAAGTCCAGTTCCAATTTGTCAACGCCAACGCGCTTCAGTGCTTCGTTGATCTCCTCTGACGTCGGTACCCTGCTGGGCAGCTTCTCTGCGATCCTGTCGAAACCCCAGAGTTGAATCAACTCACCTAAGGTTGGATCAAATGATCCTTCTGTGAGCTTGCTGAAGCGAACAGCCGCATCGAGCAGAACAAAGGTTTCCTCGTCGACGTCAACCCAGTCATCTGAGGCGTTTATCTTGCTCACGACACTGTTTGGATCGTTCGGGTTGTACTTTTTGTATATTCTTTCCAGCTCGTTGAATATGACCTGCGCCAGGACTTTGGAGTTTTTCTTCGATGAAACGACGATCCTGCAGTACGTTCCCAACGTGAAACCGTCCAATTCGTAGTAACTCGGCGGTGCCTTGAAGAAGGAGGTAAGAAAAAGGGCTAGCAACACGACCAAAAGCGATACACCAACCAGCAGGATTCTTTTATCAAGTTTCAGAATATTCTTACTATCTCTCTTCCACACTTGCTACACCTTCCTTCATCGTCCAGTCCAACGATTTCGACATCGTAACCTCTTCGAACTATCGATACCGTCCCACAGTTCGGACATACGGTCTTTTCGTACTCCGGGTCCCACAGGTTACCGATGTAGACGAAATCGAGGTACTTTCGGGCGAGCCTGTAAGCTTCTATAAGCAACGCGGGTGACGTTGCAGGCGCATGGTACTTATAGTTCGGATAGTATCTGGAAAGGTGCAACGGTATCGATTTGTCCAGAGCCGATATCCATTGGAATTCTTTCTCTAAGTGGCTCAAATCATCGTTCACACCGGGCACGATCAGCGTGGTGATCTCGACGTGAACGTTTGCTTCTACACACATTTCTATCGTTCTCAGCACCGCTTTGAGATCCCCACCGAGCTTCGCGTAAATCTTTTCGTCGAAGGCTTTCAGATCGATGTTC
This sequence comes from Pseudothermotoga hypogea DSM 11164 = NBRC 106472, assembly GCF_000816145.1. Taxonomy (NCBI): domain Bacteria; kingdom Thermotogati; phylum Thermotogota; class Thermotogae; order Thermotogales; family Thermotogaceae; genus Pseudothermotoga; species Pseudothermotoga hypogea. The sequence continues at coordinate 111,527 of NZ_CP007141.1, forward strand.
ATCGCATGGATGGATTGCAGAAGCAGTTTGAGCGGCTCTCTCTCTATCATACCGTTCGTCACGAGAACGTTGTACAGGCCTTCTTTGGCTGCAACCCTCGAGGTGTCGAGTACAAACTCGTACCACACGAACGGCTCGTTGTAGGTGTAGGCTATTCCACGTGAACCCCTGCTGTGCGCTATCGAGACCAGTTGTTGAGGTGACACACTCTTCGTTGGTGCGACCTGCTGTGAGATCTCCCAATTCTGGCAGAAGGGGCACTTCATGTTGCAGCCGAACGTCCCGACCGAGAGGATCATCTCTGAGGGGTTGAAATGAAAAAGTGGCTTTTTCTCTATCGGATCCAGCGCAATGGAAGTTATCTGGCCGTAATTCAGCGTTTCCATCGCCCCGTCTTGGTTGCGACGGGTGAGGCAGAAGCCAACCTGTCCGTCTTCGAGCACACAGTGATGGGGACACAGCTCACATTTGATTTTGTTGTTCTCCAAAGTGGAGAAATAAAGAGCCATCCTCTGCACCCGATCACCTCTCAATGGTACCGTTCGACCGTGAATCTGTACATTTCGAACCGCTCACGCTCTGAGATGCCAGCTTTTCTGAGGGCTATTTGAAGTTGCTCCTGGACGCTGTCCACGCCAGGCAGGTCTGGTAAAAGCAAACCTCTTCTGTAACCACTCGCAACGATCACACCGTATTTCTTCGGATCGAGCTGACTCAGCTCCGTCACCTTCTCTGGCTCACTCAGAATGTCTACGGTGACTTCAACTTCGTCGAGTTCATCCGGCGTCAGTGGTTCAAATCGAGGATCCTCCGTGGCAGCGGCAATTGCGTTGTCTCTCACCTCCAAGGCCAGGTTGGCCTTGGTCGGCATGAAGGTTCCAATGCATCCCCTCAAGGATCCATCGAGAAGATGCAAACTGACGAAAGCCCCCGCTCTGCGTTTCAACAACTCTTGAGGAGCTCCATCTTTGATAGGATCGACTATCCTCTTCTCCAGAATGTAGCTCTCAATACTCTTGATCGCCCATTTCACGAACGGATGGTTCCCCTTCACCTTCCCTCACCTTCTTCCAAAGTTCGTAAGCTTGGGAGATTGGGATCGGCTCGACCTCGCACTGAAAAACGTGATGAACCTTCCTCCAGCTTGCGAAAGCTTCCGAAATCTTCCGAGCCAGTTTCGCAATGCACTCTCTATCGCGCTCGTCAGCTTCCAGACAATTCAGAAAACCTTCCAACTTGATGGTGCTCTCACCTCGTTGCTCACCCCGTATTACCAAAACGAGGTTTTTCTGATCTTCGCACACCTTAAGCAGTGGCTCGAACCTGGACAGATGGGTTTTCAAACTTTTTGGCAACACGATTTTGATCGTTTTCAAACTCTTCATGCTTCTTGCCAAGGTCGCCACGCGAACAAGATGGCTCACTATCGTTCTGAATCCCAGCCCCTGCCAGGTCAAGCTCGCATCTGCCGAGGGAACATAAGCCACCCGAAATCCAGCTGAACACAGACCGTATGCGACTTTCATCAGTTCATCGTTCCCAACGAATAGAAGACCTTCCAAACGATGACGTTGGTGAGCCTCATCGATCCTTTTTTGAAGTTCACGTGGCGAAGCGACAACCACTGAGAGATCGTTCATCTGCTCGTTGAGTTGTAAGAGGTCTAAACCACTGCGTCTCAGCTCTTCGAACAACAACCGTGCACCTGGACAGATTCCTCCAACGAAAACTGCGAGCATTCACTTTTCCCTGAATAAATTATAAACGAAAAAGGCGGGGTGATCCCGCCTCAAAGACGAATGCACTTTCTTCTCACACGGGTTCAGAGATCAATCTCTTTTCTTCCGCCAAGACCTCTGAAAAATGCTTGCAATTTTCGCGGCTCATCTTCTTTATCAAGTTCGTCAGAACTCTCTGTGGGCCAACTTCCACAAAACTGTGGACTCCGAGCAAGGTCATTCTCTCCACTGACTGGTACCATCTGACGGGCCCACTTATTTGTGCGAGCACGTTTTCTCTGATTTCTTCTGGATCCGTCGTCTCCTTCGCCGTGCTGTTCATGACGATTGGCCATCTGGGTCTTCTGAACTTCACTCCCCTTAGCTCTCTCGCCATCTTCTCTCTCGCTGACTCCAACAGAGGCGTGTGGAACGGGCCACTTACCTTCAACTCGATCACGCGTTTAGCAAATGTTTTGATCCTTTCCACAGCCTTCTTGACCGATTCGACCGAGCCACTGATCACAATTTGATCTGGCGCATTGTAGTTCGCGATCCACACGCCGTCCATGTCCGAAATCGTCTGTTCGAGCTTGGACAGGTTCACACCGAGCACGGCCGCCATGCTACCCAACCCTGGGGGCACGGCTTGAGAGATATATTCACCTCTTTTTCTCACCAGGTACAGGCCAAGATCGAAATCGTAAACGTCGGCGGCAGCGAGCGCAGTATATTCACCGAGGCTGTGGCCTGCCACGATGTTCGGTACTATACCGTTTCGAACGAGTTCATCGAAAGCTATGTAGCTCGCAAGATATATTGCGGGCTGAGCGTTCTCGGTGATTTTGAGGATTTCCTCGTCCGAGTTCATCAACTGGTACATGTCTATGCCCAGGACCTCTTTCGCTCTTTCAAAGAAGTATCTTGCCCTTGGATAAGACATGAATTCTTTTCCCATGCCAGAGTATTGTGAACCTTGCCCGGGAAACACGAAGGCCGTCATGTGTTCACCTCCCGACATAGTTTCTGTACAGTTTCAAAAAACTCTCTCATGATCTTCTCGATCAGTTCCTTCACCGTAGGTACATCATCGATCAAGCCGACAGCCTGACCTGCCATGAAGGAACCTGAGTCGATGTCCCCATCAATCACCGCTTTTCTCAAACTGCCGACGAGTATCATCTCAGCTTCTTCCGGGCTTCGAACTTCGAGTTCGACCACCTGCCTTGCGAACGGTGTTTTGAGCACACGTGCAGCATGTCCGAGTTTCGCTCCCGTCACCACCGTGTCACGTATCGAGGCGTTCAGTATCTTTCTCTTGTAGTTCTCGTGCACTTCAGATTCGACGGTTGCGAGAAACCTTGTACCCATCTGGACAGCTTCGGCACCGAGAGCGAATGCGGCCGCCATGCCACGGCCGTCCGCAATGCCCCCAGCCGCAATAACGGGTATGCGTACAGACCTTGCGACCTTGTTGACCAGCACCATCGTGGTGACCTCTCCAATGTGGCCACCCGACTCCATCCCTTCGGCCACGACCGCGTCGGCGCCAGCCCTTTCAACGAGTTTTGCCAGAGAATCAGAAGCGACCACGACGATGACCTTGATACCGTGATCCTTCAAAGTCGGTATGTACTTGCTCGGGTTACCCGCACCGAAGGAAACCACGGGGACTTTCTCTTCGATCACGACTCTCAAAAGCTCTTCAACGTAAGGGGAAGCGAGCATGATGTTGACACCGTAGGGTCTGTCGGTGAGTTTCTTGATCTGTGCGATTGCATCTCTCAGTTGTTCGGCTCTCATCGCTCCAGAGCCTATCATGCCCAATCCACCAGCGTTCGACACGGCGGCAGCGAGCTTCGCAGTTCCGGCCCAGGCCATACCACCCATGATGATGGGATATTCGATGTTGAAAAGTTCAGTCACCCTGTTCTTCACGCTTTTTCACTCCCAGTAACAATTCCGCGGTTGCGACGATTCTCTCATCCACGCTCGCCTTCGCCTTCACTTTCACCACGTTCAATTTGCTTTCAATGACCTCCACCTCGTACTTGAGCACGTCTCCCGGCTTGACGGGCGATTTGAACCGCGCGTTGTCTATGCCCAGAAACAGTGGCACAAGCTTCTGTTCAGGTTTCAAAAGCAACAGCCCCGCCGTCTGTGCCATACCCTCGATAATCAACACACCGGGATAGATCGGATAATCTGGAAAGTGGCCCAAGAAGAATATCTCAGAGATCGTCACATTCTTGATCGCCACAATTCTTTTTTCATCTCTTTCTATCACCCTGTCAACGAGCAAGATAGGAAACCTGTGTGGCAGAATTTGCATTATTTCCTCTACATTCAAGGCTCGTACCTCCCTATCACGATCGACACGTTGTGTCCGCCGAAACCGAAGGAGTTCTTAACGAAGTTCTCGATCTCGATTCTCACAGGTTCTTTACCAACGACGTTCACGTTCACCTGCGGGTCTTTTTCGTCCAAATTTGGCATCGCATGCAGAAAACCTTTCTGCATCTGCAGAATTGCAACGACGGACTCAGCTGCGGCTGCCGCTCCGAGCAGATGACCCATCAGCGCTTTACTGCTGTTCACGTAGATTTCTTTTCCAAATATCCTTTCTATCGCCTTGGCCTCTGCCTCGTCTCCCGCAGGTGTGCTCGTGGCATGGCAGCTCACGTACTGAATATCCTGTGGTGAGAGGTTTGCATCTTCGAGGGCGAGCCTCATGGCTTTTTCCGCACCTGCACCTTCGGGATCTGGAGCACTCATGTGGTAAGCGTCATCGTTCATCCCGAAGCCTTTGATCTCAGCGATGATTTCTGCATTCCTTTTCAGTGCGATCTCTTCGGCCTCGAGGATGAGTATCGCGCCTCCTTCGCCCATCACGAAACCATCGCGTTGTACGTCGAACGGTCTCGATGCTCTCTTTGGTTCATCGTTCCTCGTCGAGAGGGCACGCATGCTTGCAAAGCCAGCTATTGGTAGCGGTGCTATCGTTGCTTCTGCGCCACCGACGATGGCCACATCAGCGTAGTTGTGCCTTATCAAGAGAGTTCCCAAGGCGATCGCGTGTCCTGACGAAGCACAGGCGCTCACCGGCGCGAAGTTCACACCCTTCAATCCGTGTTCTATCGAGATGATGCCCGAGGCCATGTTTATCAGCAACATCGGTATGAGAAACGGGCTGACCTTTGACGCTCCTTGCGCAAGAAACTTGTTGTTTTCCGTATCCAACGTGATGAATCCACCCATGCCCGAGCCAACGAGCACCGCCGTTCTCTCCGAAAACGATGAAAGGTCTATTTTCGCCTGATCCAGAGCTTCCTTGAAGGCGGCGAGAGCGAAATGAACGAACCTATCGGTCCTACGCGCCAGTTTCCTATCGATGTACTTCTCAACATCGAAGTTCTTCACTTCGGCAGCTATCCTCACCGGAAGGTTGCTGGCATCGAAACTGCTTATGTAATCGATTGCAACGGTCGAACGCTCCAGATTCATAAGAACTTCTTCTTTTCCAATCCCAATGGGACTCACGATACCCATTCCCGTGACGACCACGCGCCTCATGCGACCACTCCCTCAAGCTCGAACGAGTCTACGTGGATTATATGAAGTGAAAGAAAGGGCCGTCAAAACGGCCCTTTTAGAAAGAAAAAATCTATATTACTTACATTAACACAACTCCATACTGGTAGAGTCTTTCTTTCGCCATGACATAAAACGCATGGTATCTCTCTGAAAAAATGTACGACACAAGGTAATATAAGCTTCCGAGCCCATAAATTCTCGGGTCTTCCGGGGAGTCTTCAGATGGCACGTTGCAGACGATGTGAAGACTGCCGGACTCCGCGAGTTTACAGTTTCTACATTTTTTCTTCATATTTGATACACGTCTATCTGCCCAGTCTCAGGGTCCAAGAAAACGGCGCTCGGTCTTTCAGCTATGTACCCACTGCCATCTCCTGGATTCACCAAAAGGGTCTTGCCTTGTCTTCTAAAGTCGAGTTTGTGCGTGTGCCCGTAGAAGATGAAGTCGTAGTGTTGCGATTCCAAAAGAGCTTCCAGCGCGAAGGGTTCGTGCATCATGGCCACTTTCTTTCCGTCCACCACGAGTTCAACCGGCCCTTTCACGAGTCGACCGGAAGATCTTTGACTCAAAAGTAGCCATTCTCCGTCGTTGTTGCCAAACACACCGTGGAACTCTGCTTCAAGTTTCAGCAATCTGAGCAAGGCGAAGGGTGATACCACATCACCGCAGTGAAAAACGTGCGTCACTTTTCTGCGATTTGCTTCTTCGACGAATTTCTCGATGCTGTGCAGATTGTCGTGCGTGTCGGAGATTATCAACCACACAGTTTCACCTCCCAACCGTTTCAGTCAGCGAACATCGCCAAGGCTTGTTGTGTGAAATTGCTTCTGGCAGTCAAACTCACCGAGAGAGACGCGACATCGACCGTGTACACTTCCAACCTGTCTGTGAACAAAGTGTACAACAAGTTTCCAACGATCTTGATAGAGACTGGAAAATTCGAGTTGATCTTGGTCAGGGTCGCATCTGTCAGTCTACCGAGGTAGATTCCTTCGCCGGAGACGCCCAAGCAGAAGAACTGTTCTGAGGCATCGAGCCTTCTGACGTCTCCTTCGACGGCGTAGGTCTTTACCAATTCGAGATTGTTGTCGCTGACTGAGTACACTTCGAGGCGATGTGAAACGTCTTGAACGTAGACGAAGACGAATTCCCCCCGAGTGAAGATTCTCTGAGCATTCGAAATGGTTTTGGTGCTGAGGACCTGCAACGTGACGGGATCGACCAAAGACACAGTTTGACCGTTCAGAACCACGACGTATCGATCGGCATCCACTGCTGTCCCACCTATCGGTGCAGTTTCATACGTAGCAGAGTTGGGGAGACTGTATCTTCTCAATGTATTGGAACCCACCTGAAAGAAGTACTCATCGTTGAAAGCAGAGTTTGTTCCCGTGAAGAGCAAGACATTTTGAGAGGATAACACTGTCAAATCGTTCGCGTTCAAGCGCACCAAAGATCCTGAAGTCAGAAAGTACAGATCGTCACCTATCGCTCGAAGTAACTTCGCATCGTTCGCCTCAGAAACAACATTGGAGGCTACGGGCGTGAGGTGTGATTGATTCACTTTGAACCGAACAACACTTCGATCCGATAGCGCAACGAAGATCCTCTGTGTGTCCCTGACCACTGTGAACGGTCTGGAAAAGCCACTGTGCCTGCCGTTCTCAGCAACAACGTTGAACACGTAACTGTACTCGACGTTCTCGACGACGTCTTGATCGAGGTAGGAAGTCGACGTACACTCGTGAATCTTTATCCAATAGCCCTGTTCGGCTTTGTAGATCTCATAAAACGCGGCATTCTCGACTGGATCCCAAGAGATGAGGATACCTTCGTCGAGGTTCGTCAGAGTCGCTGAAGAGACCGTTTGTACCGTTTCAACTTCGAGCACGATCTCAACATTCCCGAACTGGTCTATTCTGACAGAGTATGTATTCATTCTACCCGGTTGAAGTTCCAACCCGACCGACCCAGTCTCGGGCCAAACGAGCATTTCGTTGCCGGACTGATCGTACAGCGTCAACTTGAGTTGCCAAACCGCACTGGCGAGGTTATGAAATTCGAAGGTTATCTCACGATCCTCAAGATTCCTTCTCTCAAGGATGACGTCCTGCGAATGTTCCAAGCGTAACTCGACAGTACTCGCCTCGCTCGAAGTGACCGACACGTCCACAGTCAAATCGGCTGAATTCAGAGTCACGGGTACGTGGACCGTGCTGTGCTTTCCCGCAAGAACTTCCACCTGCGTTTCTCCAACGTAAATCGTGTAGTTCTGACCGTCTTTCAGTTCAACCGACACAGTCCAGTTGCCTCTCTCGATCGATTGAAAGACCACGCTGTTCTCCCCTGGGAAGTTGAAGGTTTGAGAAAGAATTCTCGCACCCTTTTTCAACGTCACAACTCCCAGAGTTGGTTCGACGCTCGGTATCGCCTTTTTGAGCACAACACTCACAGTGAGAGAACCGGTCTCATCACACAGGGGAACACATGAAACGACGACTAAACACGAAACGCATGCGAGCAAGAGAAAAAACCTGTGCAAGAGGGCCACCTCCCAAAATGAATGTAGTCTAAGTTTGATTCTACCTGAGCAAAGGTTCTTTTCTATGCGTTTCAATGGAAGAATCAAGCTTTTCTGGCCCTCGATCAAGGCTTGAAAATACGACTCCGACTCTCGCTTGAAGATATTCTTTCTCCCGTTCGCTCTCAGTCAAGTTCAGCTTTCATTTTGAATTCTGTTACCTCTGTTCAATGTTCAGCTCCGTATATATCATGATAGGAGCGCTCTCAAGGAAAATGGACCGTTTGAACGGTTGGCTTCGTACATGGGCGTTGGTCTAAGTTTTTGGTTAGTGGTGAAAAAGATCTGTTCAAAGGACGATATGAACGCGCTCCCGATCCCGAATGTTGAGATGGATCAGCGATGAAAGAAACTGATCGAGGATCAGAGAAAATGGTGCAATATGAAGAGAACAATGCCCCAGAGATGGGGCTTTTTTGTTTTGGTGTGATCTTTTACCTTGCCAATTTCAACAAGAGTTTCACGACGGGCGAAGAAACATGTATCCAGTTACCACGCCGCTGAGCAGTTATTAACAGTTTCACGAAAGGCACTTGACACTTTTGGTCTGCGAGTGGTAGACTTTCGACGAAGGTCCTTTAATTTGCCCCAGTGAGGGCAAGAAGGAGGTCAGAACATGGTTGACAGTTCCCTCACTTTGGCCCACCAGCAGGTCCGAGGCCTCAAGTTTTTCCTTCTCTCACTGCAGCACTTTGTTGCGATGTTCGGCGCAACGGTGCTCGTTCCGCTCCTGACAGGGTTGGACCCGCTCGTGGCTCTCTTCACCGCAGGTGCAGGAACTTTGTTGTTCCATGTGATCACCGGCGGCATAGTCCCGGTCTTTCTCGGCTCGAGCTTCGCCTTCATAGCACCCATCATCATGGTGAAGGAACAGCTCGGTGATCTGGCTTACGCGACGGGAGGCATATTCGTTGCTGGCCTTGTCTATCTCATCTTCGCACTCTTGGTGTGGTTTGTTGGCACGGATAAGATCAAAAGGCTGTTTCCACCACTGGTCACTGGACCCATGATCGTCGTGATAGGACTCACGTTGAGCCCGGTCGCGATCCAGATGGCGAGTCAGAATTGGCTGGTGGCAATGGTGGTCGTCGTGACCGTCATACTCACGTCTGTTCTGCTCAAAGGTTTCTGGAGCATGATTCCCGTGTTGTTCGGCGTTCTGGCTGGATACGCTGTGTCCTTACCCCTTGGTCTGGTCGACGTCTCGGCCGTTCAGCAGAGCGGTTGGCTGAGCGTACCACACTTCATCCTTCCGAAGTTCAACTGGACGGCCATAGCCACGATCGCCCCCGTGTCGATAGCGACCGTCATGGAGCACATAGGTGATATCACGACCAACGGGGCTGTGGTCGGGAAGAACTTCTTCGAAAAGCCCGGTCTGTACCGAACCTTGATCGGAGACGGGCTTGCCACTTCTCTCGCCGGTTTGCTCGGTGGTCCTGCGAACACGACTTACAGTGAGAACACGGGTGTACTCGCACTCACGAGAGTTTACGATCCGAGGGTGCTGAGAGGGGCAGCTTTTCTGGCGATGCTGGTCGCTTTTCTGTCTAAGTTTGGGGCCGTGCTTCGCACGATCCCAACACCGGTCATAGGTGGTATCAGCCTGATCCTGTTTGGAATGATCGCTTCCGTCGGAATAAGAACCCTCGTCAACGCCCAAGTGGACTTCTCCAGGCCCAAGAATCTTCTGGTTGCCTCTCTGATCCTCACCGTGGGCATAGGTGGTGCCGTGTTGAAGATCAATCATGTTGAGTTCAAGGGTCTCAGCCTGGCTGCGATCATAGGGATCGTTGCAAACTTGCTGGTACCGGATAAGAAGGGATGAAGCATCGATTTCAGCGAAGCGGGGCTTTGACCCCGCTTTTTTGTTGTACAATTCAAATTAGAAGGTCTTGGAGGCGATGTCATAGTGAACATCAAGAGAGCGTTGATAAGTGTTTGGGATAAAACAAGCATCGTTTGGTTTGCGAAGGCTTTGGAGGAACGGGGCATGAAAATCTTCGCTACCGCAGGTACGGCTGACTATCTTCGTTCGCATGGCATAGTTGTGGAAAACATCAGCCAGATAACAGACTTCCCTGAGATGCCGGAATACAACATCAAGTCGATTCATCCCAAGATCTTTGCCGCGATCTTAATGAATCTTTTTGAAGAAAGCCCTAAGCGAATCAGCGTTGAGCCTTTCGATCTGGTCGTTGTGAACCCGAGGCCATTTCAGCTTGGCGATGATCTGGACGAGGAACAGATACTGAAGAACGTGGACATCGGCGGAATCGCAATGCTCAGAGCCGCTGCGAAAAACTACAGGAATGTGGTACCCGTGTGTGACCCCGAGGATTACAACATGATCGTTGAATCGATAGACAGATGTGGTGATGTGGAACTTCAAAAACGCAGATATCTGTGCGTGAAAGCCTTCCTTTTTTGCCACAGATACGACGAGAGCGTGTTCAGAATCTTGTGCGATCTGTTCGCGATCGATGCAACGGAGCTGAAACGGGGGTCGGAATGAACAGATATTTCGAGACAATTCTGAAAGTTGTCTTCCCGAACAGTTGTGTTTTGTGCGGAAGAACCATTTCAGCGTTTTCTTTGCTGTGCGAAGAATGCGAGGCCAAGTTGTTCCGTGGGCCAATTCCGCTGGTGGAAAAAACGAAGTGGTGTGAGGTATATTTCTATGGTAGATACGAATCACTGCTTAGAGATGTGATCTTAGCATACAAGAACGGTGGGCACTGGAGACTGAGAAAGATTCTGGCGAGGGCCATTTTCGAAACGATGAGCAGATACTCAACTTCGTTCGACGTTCTGACTTGGGTTCCCTCAAGTTTCAAGGCCTTGGAAGAGAGAGGTTTCGACACAATGGGAATGATCGCGAAGGTTGTTTCGAAAAACATACACACAAAATGTGTCTCCCTCATAGAATCGGCAGCACCTTCCACCAAGAGAGGTTTAACGAGGCAACAGAGAAGAGAAAGCGTGCGTGGAATGTTTGTGCTGAAGGCAAAACCGAGGGGTACCGTCGCACTTATCGATGATGTGTACACCACTGGTGCTACCATCAACGAGTGTTCAAAATTGTTGCTTCAAGCCGGAGCAGAAAAGGTGATCGCCTACTGCATTGCCAGAGCTTGAGGGGGTGGACGAATGTCACTGAAACTCAAGGTAGTTTTGCTCGTAGTCGTGTTCCTCGTGGTAGGTGTTTCGACGGTCACGATAACGAATCTGCTGGCGATCAGAGGAAGGCTTCTGGCTTACGCCGAAGGAGAGATGCTGCAAAAGGTTGAAAAGGAAGCAATCAAGCTGGATAACTGGTTCAGAGAAAGGCTCATCACACTTCAGGGTATAGCTCCGAACCTGGAAAATCTGTTTCTGTTTTTCGATGTGAACATGATCGATATGAGCCTGCGCTCCTACGCTGAAGACTTAGAAAAACTTGGTTTCGTCGGGCAGATCTTGATGAGCCCTGATGGAAAAACTTTTACCTTGAACCTTCAGCTGGAAAAAGATTTGTCCAAGGAAAGGTTCTTCCAAGAAGCCTTGAATGGAAACATCTTTGTTCAGGACAACGTGGTTATCAAGGACACCAAGGGTTTGCTCTTCTCCGTACCGGTTTTGAGTTATTCACAGGAGATCGTTGGTGTTTACGCGGCTTTCATGCCCCAGGTCAAGATCGACGAACTCGTTTTGAATGTGAAACATGGGGAGCGTGGCTATGGATTCTTAACGAACAAAGATGCCGTTGTGATATCACACCCGGACATGAACATGGTGGGAAAAAAGCTCAGCCAGATTGATGAGAACCTGAAAACCGTCGAAGAAAAGATTTTGAAGGCCGAAGCTGGTACAGTGGATTACATTTTCCAATCTGAAAGAAAACTGGCTGCAATCGCAAATCTTCCAAGCGTGGGATGGTCCATCGCTGTGACCATTCCCAAGAAAGAGATAGAGGCGGTTTTCCAGCAAACCATTGTGATGAGTTTGAGCGTTGCTGCCTTGATTGCCTTCATCGCGACGATCGTAGCTGTTCTATTTGGCAGATCCATTACCAAGCCGATCACGATGCTCTCAGCGGTCTCGCAGAAGATAGCCGAAGGTGATCTTTCTCAAATGATCGAGTTCAAAAAATCGAGCGGAGAGATCTCCTTGCTTTCGAGTGCCTTCTCCACATTGACGAACGGCTTGAAAGACAGTATAATGAACATCAAAAAGATACAGCAGAAGATGAGCTCTCTGAATGAGCAAATACGGAAGGATACAGAATCGGCAAAAAGTGCGTCTCAAGAAGCAAAAGCTGTGTCCGAAGATGTGAACAAGATCATCGCAAGTGTGGGTCAGTTGGTGCATCAGGTGAACATGGGTGCGAGGGAAGTGGCATCCGGAAGCGAGCAGACATCCAAGAGCGCACTCTTGCTCTCTGAGAACTCAGAAAAACTACGCAAGTCTTCCAAAGCGGTTCAACAAGCGGTGAAGAAGTTGATCGATTCGGTTGAGGACATGGCTCGCCAGCAACAGACAGTGAGCAAATCCATACAGGAGCTCGCCGACTTCACTGGGAAGATCGAAGAGGTGATAAGTACCATCTATTCCGTGGCGGAACAGACGAACCTTCTGGCTCTGAACGCAGCGATAGAGGCAGCGAGGGCGGGTGAGGCTGGCAGAGGATTCGCCGTTGTCGCTGAAGAGATAAGAAAGCTCGCGGAACAGAGCAGGGTTTCTACGAAGCAGATCGGAGATTTTCTGGTCGGTATAAAGTCGCACGCTCAGCTCATGCTCGAACAGGAAGAAGAGATTGCCAGGAGAACTGAGGAGAGCAACAAGGCGATCAACGAGAGTCTGAAGACACTCGAAGGCATGATGGAGGAAATCGAAAAAGTCGCGAGTATGTCGAACGATCTTGCAGCGATCAGCCAGGAACAAACTGCGGCAGTTGAAGAAATCAACGCTGCTATAGAGAGGATTGTTAAAGAGATCGATAAAGTTTCCAGCAGTATTGACAAACTTTCGAAAGGTGTGACGGATCAAGCCGAGAGGGTCGAGGGACTATCGCAGAGTCTGGAAGAAGTCATGAAGGTTTTCGAGGAACTGACGATGACGTTCGCCAAGTACAAGGTATGATTCAACGTGAGATCAAAGCTTTTACTGATCGCTTTTCTGACTTTTCTTGCCCTTGCGATTGTCATATTTCGTACATCGAGACAGAGACTGAAGCTTTACTGCGAAGATGATCTAAAAAGCATCGTCGTGAACGTCTTGAGAGAGCAAGGCATGAAATACGAATTCAGCGAGCGTGAGAAGGCAGTTTTGATCGTTGAGAGATCAAAGATCATATACAAAGGTGTGGAATACAATCTCGCTTGGGAAAAAAGACTGAACGAGAGAATCGAAGAGATTCTGTCCGTCTACTTCAAAGGCGCACGTATCGAGGCTCTGTCTTCGGGGTTTCTGAGTGAGCGTTACAGAGTGATGGTTCAAGGTTCCGTACGTATCGTCGAAGTAAGAGTCGCTGGCAAAGACGCTCTGAGCGATGTGATAGAATCGATTTTGAGTGAACGTGGAGATTATTTTGAGAATGGGTTCATACTCGCACCGATCGAAGCAATTATGGAAGGAAAGAGGATATTCTTTTACGACCCAAGAACCGAACAGGTCCTCTTCGAAGATGCGGGAGGGAGCTGAGTGGAAAGCATCTTGACTGTAAAGAATCTATCGACGTACTTCTACATGGAAGAAGGTGTCGTCGCTGCGGTTGACGACGTGAGCTTTGAACTGAAACCGCAAGAAGTGCTCGGCATAGTCGGAGAAACCGGTTCAGGCAAGAGTGTCACCGTCAAATCGATCATGCGTTTGATAAAGCCACCGGGAAAGATCGTAAGAGGAGAGGTGATTTACAAAGGCCAAGACATACTCAAGCTCGATGAAAAAGAGATGTACAACATACGCGGTAAAGAGATCAGCATGGTCTTCCAAGATCCCATGACGTCTTTGAACCCACTGTTCACCATAGGGAATCAGTTGATGGAGACCATCATGCAGCACCAAAAGGTATCAAAGGAAGAGGCTTACAAGAGAGCCATCGAGATGCTCAAGCTCGTACAGATACCGGAACCAGAGAAAAGGATGAAGTCCTATCCGTTCGAATTCAGTGGTGGTATGAGACAGCGTGTCGTCATAGCCATAGCGCTCAGTTGCAACCCGAGCGTGCTCATAGCCGACGAGCCGACGACAGCTTTGGACGTCACGATACAAGCACAGATACTCGAGTTGATGAAACAACTGCAGGAAACTCTGAAGATGGCGATGATCTTCATCACGCATGATCTGGGTGTGATCGCCTCGATGGCGCACAGGATCATCGTCATGTACGGTGGAAAACAGATGGAAGAAGGATCGGCAGAGGATATCTTTTACAATCCCGTGCATCCTTACACGAACATGCTCTTGAAAAGCATTCCAAGGGTGGACAAGAAAGTGGAAAGACTCGAACCAATACCAGGTCAACCCCCTCGTATGATCGACATACCCAAGGTCTGTCCTTTCTTGCCGCGTTGTCCAAGGTCAGTCGATGAGTGTTCCAAAAGTGTTCCAGACATGGTGGAAGTGTCGCCCGGTCATCGCGTGAGATGTTTCAACCCGGTCGAAGGTGGTGTATGACGTGAGCGAGAAAGACGTGCTCGTGAAAGTGGTCGGACTGAAGAAACACTTTCCCATAAAACAGGGATTCTTCATAAAGAGAACAGTCGCCCACGTGAAAGCGGTCGACGGTGTGGATTTTGAAATCAAGAAAGGCGAAACCTTTGCGCTGGTTGGAGAATCGGGTTGTGGTAAGACCACGGTCGGGCGTACCATACTCAGGCTCATCGATCCCACCGAGGGACAGATCTTCTTCGACGGCACCGACATATCGAAACTGGGCTACAAACAGTTGCTCCCTTTCAGAAGGAGGATGCAGATCGTTTTCCAAGATCCGATGAGCTCGTTGAATCCGAGAATGACGGTCGGACAGATCGTGACTGAGCCGATGATTTTCCACAACGTTGTGAAAACGAAGCAGGAAGCGTACGAAAGGGCAAAAGAATTGATGGAAATGGTGGGTTTGAAGACGTTTCATCTGGACAGATACCCGCACCAGTTCAGCGGAGGTCAACGTCAGAGGGTCGCCATAGCGAGGGCGATCGCAATACAGCCCGAGTTCATCGTTCTGGACGAGCCGACCTCTGCGCTCGATGTGTCTGTTCAAGCGCAAATCATAAACATGTTCCTCGACTTTCAAGAGAGGTTTCATTTCAGCTATTTGTTCATCTCGCACAACCTTGGTTTGGTGAGGTTCATCAGTCAAAGAGTTGCTATAATGTATCTTGGTAGGATCGTGGAAATGGGCGATTCGGAAGAGATATTCTCGCAACCTTTACATCCTTACAGTAAGGCCTTGCTCTCAGCCACACCCGTGCCGGATCCAAAGGTCGAGAAAGCAAGAAAGAGGATTATACTCACGGGGGGTGTACCGAGCCCCATAAACAGACCGAGTGGTTGTTTCTTCAACCCGAGATGTCCCTTCAAGGTCGAAATCTGTGAAAAAGAATATCCTCAGATGATACAGGTTTCAAACAACCACTGGGTGGCGTGCCACCTGGTGAAGTAAGGGGGTGTTGGTGTGAGGAAAGCTTTAGTAGTCTTAATGCTACTCGCGGTGGTGGCAATCTTCGCGGCAGAAAAGTACGTGTGGTTTGACGAAAACACACCGTACCTGGGTTCGGACGCCACGGGAAAGTACGGCGGAAGGATCGTTGTGGCAGCGTTGGGCGGCCCAAGGACGATGAACTACACGGTCGCAAAAGAGACGAGCTCGACAGATGTCATCGCACTGTTCATGGGCTACGGTGGAACTTTGGTGGAACTTGACAACTACGCGAGATTGCATCCATGCATTGCAAAGCGGTGCGAAGTCGAACTCACAGACGAGGGTAAGATGATCATCACGTTCTGGTTGAGAGAAGGCATCAAGTGGTCGGATGGTCAACCGTTCACCGCAGATGACTTCGTCTTCACAGTCAACGATGTTTACTGCAATCCCGATATCCCGAGCAGCACTCAGGACGTCATCAAAGATTCTCAGGGTAGGTTGCCGAGAGCCGAAAAAATCGACGATTACACGGTCAGGGTGATCTACGAAGAACCAAACCGCTTGGCCGTGAGGTACATCGGTGGTCTGTACATCTGGCCCAAGCACATCGCCGAGCAGTGGGTCAAGGATGGCACGTTCCGAGAGAAGTGGACCGTCGAAGCGATCAACAACAAAGAATTGGTTGGCCTTGGACCGTTCATACCTGTGGAGTACGTGCCGGATCAGTACATCAGGGCAGTGAGAAACCCGTACTACTGGAAGAAGGATGCGAACGGAAATCAACTGCCTTACTTGGACGAGTTCGTCTTCAAGATTCTGCCGGATCTCAACGCGATCAAACTCGCTTTCGAGAACGGCGAAATCGATATCTACGGTGTGACCGCACAGTTCTATCCAGAGATCAAGGCGAAGGCGAAGGAGAAGAACTGGATCGTCGGAACTGGCGGACCGACGTACGGAACGACGTTCATCACCTTCAACTGGAACCACGACGATCCCGTGAAGAGATCCTGGTTCAGGAACGAATACTTCAGAAAAGCCGTTGCATACGCCATGGACAAAGAGGCCATGATCGACACACTCCTGGCGGGCCTTGGTATCGCACAGTGGGGTCCCGTGTCTGTGCTGTCACCCTTCTACAACGAAGATGCTCTGAGGAAGTATCCGTACGATCTGGATTATGCGCGCATGATGCTGCAACTGGGAGGCTTCAGCTGGGATAAGGATGGCAACTTGATCGATGCCGATGGTAACAAGGTCGAGTTCATCCTCTCCACGAACGCTGGAAACATCGTCCGAGAGGGTATGTGCAACATCATCAGAGAAGAGCTCGGAAAACTTGGGATCAAAGTCACTTTTGTGCCGCTCGACTTCAACCTGTTGGTCAACAAGATGCTGAACACCACCGACTGGGAAGCGATCGTCATAGGCTTGACCGGTTCGGACGAGCCACAGGGTGGAAGGAACGTCTGGGCACAGAAAGGAACACTCCACTTCTGGAATTACCATCCGGAAGCGGCACCCGGAGGTCAGATCAAGCCCGAGATCTACGAAGCACCAGATTGGGAATTGGAGATCGACAGAATCTTCGCAGAGAACATCAAGATTCTCGATCAGAAGAAGGTCTACGAAATGTTCTCGAGATTCCAAGAACTCGTCTCCGAGCATTTGCCACTCATTTACACGGTGCAGCAACTGTACCTCTACGCTCACAAGGCCGATCTGAACATCATCGATCCAAATGCCTTCGGTGGAATGCTCTGGACGTTGCCTTGGATCTACTGGAAGAAGTGAACTTTCGGGGGGCTCTTGCCCCCCATTGACCAATGAGGTGATGAGTTGTGCTGAAATACATCGCAAGGAGATTGATCATAGCGATACCTGAGTTGTTAATCATCTCCTTTATGGTCTTCATGATCATGGAAGCAGCTCCAGGAGATTTCTTGGATCAGTACAAGCTCGATCCATCGATGTCGAAAGAAACGCTTGAGGCGATGAGGAAAGAGCTGGGATTGGATCAACATCCACTTGTCAGATACTTCAAGTGGCTGTCGGGAGCCGTCAGAGGTAATTTCGGATATTCTTTCTACTACAGACGGCCGGTCTCGAAGCTCATCTGGGAGCGCGTGGCGGCAACACTCACCTTGTCGCTCACTTCGCTCGCTGGTTCATGGATCTTGGGTGTTGCGCTCGGTACGTTTGCGGCACTGAAGAAGTACTCGCTCGCAGACAAGATACTCACCGTCTTCGCGTTCAGTTTCATCGCAGTTCCATCTTTCTTTCTGGGTCTGCTGCTCTTGTACCTTGCAGCTCGCACGGGATGGTTCCCCATCGGTGGCATGATCTCGATTGATCACAACACCATGACCACGTGGCAGAGATTCAAAGATCTTCTGTGGCACATGACGTTGCCAGCGACGGCTCTGACGCTCGGTTCGATGGCGGGCCTCATGAGATACATGCGCGGTTCGCTTTTGGACGTTCTGAACGAAGATTATGTGACCTTCGCACGTGCGAAAGGGATGCCCGAGCGAATAGTCGTGTTCAAGCACGCGATGAGAAACGCGATCAACCCGATGATCACCTTCCTTGGTTTCAGTATATCTGGTATCCTCGGAGGTTCACTGTTCATAGAAAACATATTCGCTTGGCCTGGGATGGGCAGGCTCATATACCAGGCCTTGATACAGAAAGACCTTTATCTGGTGATCACCAGCGGTCTCATAAGCGCCGTGCTCTTGGTCGTGGGTAATCTGGTGGCAGACATCCTCTTGGCGCTCGTCGATCCGCGAGTTCGTCTGACTTGAGGAGGTAGCGGCGGTGGCTCAGAACAACAATCAGATGGATTTTCAAGAAAAGTATCTCAGCAGAGGTCAACTCATCTGGAGAGCATTTCTCAAACATAAGCTCGGTGTTGGAGCGCTCGTGGTGCTGATAGTTCTCTACCTCATGGCCTTGTTCGCAGATTTCTTGTCTCCCTACAATCCCGCAGAACAATCTTTGAGACATACGTACTCGCCCCCAACGAAGGTTTACAGGACTTACAAAGGTCAGAGGACGAAACCTTACGTGCTTCCGTCGATGAGTTACGTCGACAAGATCACATACGAAAGGACGTACAAGGAAATGCTCTTTCCGCGAAGGCTCGTCATTGAAAAGGCTGATGGTACGAGAATGACGTACGAACTTGGAAAAGACGGCGTCGAATCGTTCAAATTCTCTGTGAACAGAGTTGAGAGCATAAAGGTGAACGGTCAGTGGTACGACGTCAAAAAGAGTCCTGCCATCACCGATTACTTCCTGTTCAACTACAACGAAAACGTTTTGAACAAAGGTGTTTCGCGTTTCGAGACGACTTCCGCCGTGGCACAGGAAATGTTTTTCAAGACATACAAGGATAGGTTCGGTTTGACGAGCGAGTACGATGTGGAAGCCGTAGCGGTGACGGAAATTCTCGACAGCATCGTTATCAAGAAAGATGGAAAGTTCGAAATGATCAAGGGTAAGGTGGTCGACTACGATTACAAAACCTACCCGATCAAATGGTTCATCAAAAGCTGGACAGGAAAGTTGCTTTGGCTCTTTCCATCGAAGTTGCACCTTTTCGGTGTCGACAATTACGACAACAATCAATTCGTGAAGTTTTACATAATGGGTGCCGATCTGTTCGGGAGGGACGTCTTTTCGAGGATAGTCTTCGCCTCAAGGATCTCCCTATCCATCGGCTTGATAGGTGTCTTCATCACGATCGCGTTCGCCTTGGTGTTCGGAGGTATATCCGGTTACTACGGTGGTCTGGTGGACGAGGCGTTCATGAGGTTCGCCGAGATCATCATGTCGATACCAGGTTTCTATCTCATGATCATGCTGAGAGCCGTCTTACCGCTCGATCTACCATCCACGCAAATCTATTTGCTCATCGTGTTCATCCTCTCGTTCATAGGTTGGGCTGGGACTTCCCGTGTCATAAGAGGTTTGGTGCTCTCGATAAGAGAAAGAGAATTCGTGGAGGCAGCCGTCGCGATAGGATTATCCAACTGGAAAGTACTCACAAGACATGTGCTTCCCAACACGACAACGTACCTGATCGTCAACGCAACGTTGAGGATACCTGGTTACATACTCGGTGAAGCGGGCTTGAGCTTTTTGGGATTGGGTATAAGAGAACCACAGGCGTCTTGGGGATTGATGCTCGCTCAGGCGCAGGACGTGTACGTGATAACGAGAGCATCCTGGCTTTTGATACCAGGTGTGTTCATCTTCGTGACGGTTCTCGCGTTCAACTTTGTGGGAGACGCTCTGAGAGACGCATTGGATCCAAGGTCCTTAGGTTGAGATACTTTCCCGAACAAACTTTTTCGAATAGTCTATTATGTCGCCCGCACCAACGAACAGATACACTGTGTTCGGTGCGGGTTTTACTTTCATCAGTAGCTCTTCAGGTGATGGAACATACTCAGCCTTCTTGCCGTGATTTTTCAGGCCATCCACGATCATTCGTGCGGAAACGTTCGGAAGAACCTGCTCAAATGCGCCGTAGACCTCTGTAACATAAATTTCATCTGCGTCCATCAAAGCCTTGGCGAAGTTTCCGTCCTCTCTGGCGAGCCTCGTGTAGCGATGGGGTTGAAAGATCATCACCTGCTTCAATCCGGTGAAAACTTCACGCGATGTTCGAATCAACCAAGCGATCTCGTCAGGTGTGTGCGCATAGTCATCCACCACGTATATGTTCTTCGACTCATCGATCGTTGTGACGCTGAACCTTCTGTATGTGCCAACGAAGCTCGACAACGCCTTGACCGCGTCTGCGGGGTTGAACCCTGCAGCCCACAGCAAAGTCACAACCGCCATTGCGTTCAAGACGTTGTGAAGACCGGGAACTCTCAATCTCAACTTGTGAGTCTTCCCATCCAGTCTGATCGTTGCAAGTTGTTCAAACCGTTCGACCTTTCTGTCCAGAAGAACACAAGTTCCCTCGTTCAAACCAAACGTGTGATGACCCAGATGCGAAGTCAACCGATCCTCACGAAAGGTGACAACGTTCTGCGCAGATTCTGCCAATTTTTCGAAGCACGACATATAGTAAGATTCATCGCCATGGAAGTTCTCCAGATGGTCTCTTCTGGCATTCGTGATTATGAGGTGCGTTGGATGGAAGGAAGAAAAACTCGGTTGACTCTCATCCAGTTCGTAAACGAAGGGCCCGCTTCCCTTCCTGTAGTTTCCAAACTCGAGCGAGGGGTTCATGCCACCTAAGAACACCGTCGGATCTGCACCAATCGCCTTCAGGACGTGTGCGAGCATTGCGGTGGTCGTGGTCTTACCGTCAGAGCCTGTTACCGCAAACTGAGTTGAGCTTTCAACGAGCTGTCTGAGCAGTTCGAAACGCGTGACGATACGAACGTTCTCTTCCTGTGCTCTCAACAATTCAGGGTTGTTCGCACTGACCGCGGGTGTGTGGACTAAGAGTTCTGGATTGAGCCAGTTCTCACGAGTGTGTCCCAAGAAAATCTTCACACCGAGTCTCTCAAGAACCTCTGTGTGCTCGTTTCTGCTTATATCCGAACCGTACACATCATGTCCCATCAAATGACAATGTATCGCCAAAGAACTCATTCCCACACCGCCAATTCCAACGAAGTGAATTCTCATAGGCATTCCTCCAAAATAATTTTTGCGATCGTATCGGCAGGATTCGTTTCCTTTTCGGGCAATTTTCCTAACCCGATGGCCACCTCAATGGCTTCGAGAACCCTCCTTGGTGTTGCCTCGCTCTCTCTCACGATCACACCACGACCAATCTTCGCAACGAACTCTGCGTTTCGAACTTGATGGCCCTCAGCGGCTCCTTCCCAAGGTATGAGAACCGCTGGAACACCGTAATGGAGCAACTCGCTGATCGTCAGGGCACCCGCACGGCAAACAACGGCGATTGCGCCTCGCCAGGCCGAGGGCATGTCGTAGATGTAGTCTAAGGCAAGAACGTTGTCGAAGATCGAAAGCCTCTTGGTCCAGACAGGATCACCCGTACCATGAACAAACTTCAGGTTTTTCTCTTCTCGGTAGATCTTCTCCATGACCGTGTTGATCAGATCACTCCCCCTGCTTCCCCCGAACACCAGCACGTAACCTTCTCCAAAAACGCCACGGTTCACGTTGCTGACTCTTATCGGGTTTCCCGTAACAACTATTCTGTTTCTCACAGACCTTGGAAAGTTGATGATCGCCTCTTCGAAGCCAACAAATATTTTCTTCGCGTACCTGCTGAGCGACCTGTTCGCCAGACCTGGCACAACGTTCTGTTCCTGGATGTAAAGAGGTATTCTTTTCTTTCCGCAAACCAAACCGAGCGGGTACGACACATAACCGCCCGTGACGAGACAACAGTTCGATCCGTCGGTTTCCGAAGCTATGATACTCTTAGTCCTGAGAATTTTCAATACCCTTTTCACGTTCGTTGGCTTGAAGATAGGTCTTTCGAGCCCTTGCACATCCAACTTCACGAGCTTGTACTCCGGATGTTCAGCAGGAACTATCTTGTTCTCGATACCCCTCGGTGTACAGAAGTAAACCACTTTCAGCTTCACGTGTTTCGAAAGCTCCTCCAAGATGGCCAACGCAGGATACAGATGCCCACCCGTACCACCACCAGCAGCCAGAACCTTCACTTGGTCTCACTCCCGCTGGTTGCCATGTTGATCACAACACCGAGACTCGCCATCATCATAGCTAAAGAACTGCCGCCGTAACTGACGAACGGCAGCGTCACGCCCGTGACAGGAAGCGTGCCCGAAGTTACCCCGAGGTTCACCAAGACCTGGACCATGATGAGTAAAGCGAGGCCAGAAACGAACGCCGTGACAAACGTGTCGCTCGACGACTCCACCAGCTTGAGCATCGTCCAAACGAGCAAGAAGAACAGCAGTACCACACCCACAATGCCAATCAAGCCGAGTTCTTCGCCTATGGCAGCGAATATGAAATCAGTGACAACGGCCGGTACGGACAGCTTCACCTCGCCAAGTCCTACACCTTTGCCGAGGAAACCACCTTCTCTGAAAGCCCTCACAGCCTGCAGAACCTGTTCGGGTAGATCCCCCGAGAAGAACGCCTTCAGTCGCGACAGTTGATAACCCTTAAGCAGAATTCCAAACTTCTCCGCTATGAAGAAGAGGAGTGCCATCGAACCGAATGTCGAAAGAAGATAGAGAAGCCTACCACCGTGCGAGTACAACATCAAAAGCACGACCAGAAGGATGATGAGTGAACTGCTCAGGTCCGGTTCGAAGGCTATCAAAAGCAGTACAGGTAATACGAGAAGCAGAGGTTTCAAAAAGCCATGGATGAAACTGTTCAACTTCTCCCTGCGCTTTTTCATGTAAGCTGCGCAGCAAACGATCGTTGCGAACTTGGCGAACTCGGAAGGTTGAAAACTGAAACCTGGTAGCAAAATCCATCTGCGCGAGCCGGCCACGGGCGGAAGGGTGTACGGGATCAAAAGAAGAAACAACGCCAACACGTAATAGAACCAAGCGTACCTTTCGTGGTATCTATAATCAACAAAACACGTAATGATCATCAGGACAACACCTATGGAGAGTTTTGTCACATGCGAACGAAAGATGTCGCGTGCGACACCACCGTACAGGTTCATTTGCGCGGAAACTTCAAGACTTGAGATGACTATCAACCCCACGGCGATCAGAACGGCCGTGATGATCAAAAGCGCCAAGGCGTGGCTTGGCACTATGCGCCCTCCTTCAAAGATTCTACCACCCGGACAAAGTGTTCCCCACGCTCAGCGTAGTTCGCGTACAGATCAAAACTTGCCGCGGCAGGACTCAGCAGAACAATATCGCCTCGACTGGCCCTCCTAAAGGCTTCGAAGACAGCTTCTTCCATGTTCTCGACGACGCGAAATGGTACGTTCGACGCCCGCAGAAGTGGGGTGATGAGGGCAGTAATTTCACCGAAGACCACAACGAACTTGACCTTTTTTTTGACCTGACCAACGAGGGCGTCGTAGTTTTCGTTCTTGCCTCTGCCCGTGAGGATCAGCACAACCTTACCGTCCTGGTAATTCTGGAGTGCGGCGATCGTCGCGGCAGCGCTCGTCGATTTGGAGTCGTCCACGAAGTGAACTTCGTCTATGATTGCAACCAGCTGCATCCTGTGCTGCGGCGGCGTGAAGTCTTCGAGCGCTTCAAGAACCATTCTTGGTTCAAAACCGAGTGATTCCAGCACCGTGAGAACCGCCGAAAGGTTCTGCAGGTTCTGGTGGGTCTTGAGAAACCCATTTCGCAATGGATAGATCTGGCCGTGAAATTCCACTTGATGCTCGTTAACAAGATGCATTGTGGAAAAACCGACCACGTCCGTCCATCTTTTATTGATGAATTTTCGACAGCTTTCGTGCGAGAACCTTTTTCCGGCGAACGTGAACAGTTTGAGCTTGCTTTCGACGTAGTGCTCAAAACTCGGGTGCCAATCCAGATGGTTCGGCTCTATGTTCAGGATAACTCCAACATCGATCGGCAAACTCTTTGACCAAAACAATTGGAAACTGCTGATTTCCAGCACGAGATAGTCGAGCTGTTCGTCACGAACGTTGGCGATAGGGTTTCCAATGTTACCGGCAACGATTATTCTCTTGCCAAGCTTCGTCAACACGTGCTCAAACATGTGACAGGTGGTCGTCTTGCCGTTCGTGCCTGTGACAGCCACGATGAAACCAGGCTTCTTGATATTCAATACAACATCGAGATCTGTCAAGGTTTTCTCACGTGCCCTTGAAACGATGGGATGATCGGGCTTGACAGAAGGACTGACCACGATCCAGTCGGCTTTCAGAACACGTTCGGTGTTTCCGTTGTCTTCAAATTCAACGTGCATTTCATCAAGATCTCGCCTGTCCTGTTCGCTCAAAGCCTTTGCTTCACTAACGAAGACTCTGTGTCCCATTTCAACCAGCATTTTGCAGAGAGATCTGTTGCTGACACCGTAACCCATGAGCGCGTAGAACAGTCGTGACACCTCCACGTTGAATTATACTTCTCAGCTGGCAAAAAATCGAGACTTTGCGCTGGAAAGCAATAATTTACCACTGATTAATCTTTTTGCCAGATCTTAAACGCTGCGTCTATAATATTCGTTGTGGAGAGGAGGGTGCGTTATGAACAGTATCGTTGAGAAAATCATCGAGAGTGGTATAGTAGCGGTCATCAGGGTGGACAGTCCTGCCAGGGCGATCGAAGTTTGCAGAGCGTGCAAGGAAGGCGGAATCGTTGCCATCGAAGTGACCTTCAGTGTTCCCAGAGCCGTTGAAGTCATCAGTCAGCTTTCGAAAGAGTTGGGTGATGAGATCTTGCTCGGTGCAGGTACGGTCCTCGATCCTTACACTGCAAAGATCGCGATCGAGGCTGGTGCAAGGTACATCGTGGCTCCCAACCTGTCCGAAGAAACTGCGTTGTTGTGCAACAAACATCGCATACCTTATATCCCGGGTGCACTCACACCGACTGAGATCGTCAAGGCACTCGAGGTCGGCTGTGAGTTGATCAAATTGTTCCCAGCTTCCGCAGTCGGACCGAGTTACATCAAGGCCATTCATGGTCCTCTCCCACAGGCGAAACTCATGCCAACAGGTGGTGTAGAGCTTGAAAACGTCAAGGAATGGATCAAAGCAGGAGCAGCTGCAGTTGGTGTGGGCGGAGGATTGACGAAGGGAAGTAAGGAAGAGATCACAGACAGGGCGAGACGTTTTGTGGAACTCATCAAGCAAGCCAGAAGTGAAATAGCCGGGAGGTGAGTGTGGTGAGAAGAGCGCTGCTTTTGGTGTTGCTGACAGCCGTTATGCTCTCAGTCTTCGCAGCGAATTATCCACGAAAACCTGTCACGATAATCTGTCCATGGGGTGCTGGTGGAGGAACTGACAGATTGGCGAGGTTCCTCGCAGATGAACTATCGAAGAAACTTAGTCAACCCTTCACCGTTGTGAACAGAACCGGTGGGGGAGGAGCTGTGGGTCATGCCGCAGGTGCCTACGCCGCACCGGATGGTTACACTCTGACACTGGTGACACTCGAGATTGCAACGATGCACTGGATGGGTCTGACCGAGCTGACCTTCGAAGCCTTCGATTACATCGCACAGGTGAATGAAGATCCTGCGGGAGTCATCGTCAAGGCCGACGCACCATGGAAAACGTTGCACGATCTGTTGAAGGATATCAAGGCGAACCCTGGCAAGTATCTCTTCTCCGGTACCGCGGCTGGAGGCATATGGGACCTCGCCAGGATAGGCATGCTCGACGCCGCTGGAATCTCTCCGGACGCAGTCACGTGGGTACCGACGACGGGAGCCGCGCAAGGTTTGGTTGAACTGCTCGGAGGACACGTACACGTTGTGACGTGTTCCATAGCCGAGGCAGTGTCTCAAATTCAGAGCGGTCAAGCTCGGGCGCTTGCCGTGATGGCGGACGAGCGTCACCCCATGTTCCCAGATGTACCAACTTTGAAAGAACTCGGCATAAACTGGACCGCCGGTACGTGGAGAGGCATCGCGGTACCGAAAGGAACACCCAGCGAGATCAAGAAAATTCTTGAAGATGCCATAATCGAGATAGCGAACAGCGAATCTTTCAAAAATTTCATGCAGACGAACGGGTTCGGCATAAAGATCAGAAGAGGCCAGGAGTTCTACGAATTCGTCAAACAGCAGGACCAAGCCTGGAAAAAAGTGCTCGAACTTGGAGGGTACTTGCAAAAATGACAGCGATGGCCCTCAAGGGCCATCGCTTCTTTGAGGGGTAGGTGAAGATGTCGATCGCCGATTTGATCTTGGGATTCGTGTTGGTCTTCATCTCTTTCTTCGTGCTGTTGTACAGTCGAAAGTTCCCGCGTTTCGTGGTGAGAGGGGTTCGCTTACCTGGTCCCAGTTTTTTTCCACGCATTCTTGCGGTGCTGTTGTTGATCTTCGCTGCCTACATGTTCGTGGAGTATTTCCTTCTCCGAAAGAGGAAAACCTCCGACGAGAAATATCCTGTTGATGCAAAGAGCCTTTTGAACCTTCTTTGGATTTCTCTCATGGTTCTTTTCTTCTTTCCGCTGGCCAACTTGATAGGAACGTTCGTTGCCTTGATCACGCTGTCGTTCCTTTTGATGGTCGTGTTGAAATCGAAATGGTATGAGGCTTTGGTCTTCTCACTCAGCGTGTCTTTGATCGTTCATCTCGTTTTCAGTGTCGTCTTCAAGATCCCATTGCCTGTGGGAGTTCTTTTCGCAAAGCTGAGGTGAAACAGATGCAGCTCTTCACCGTGTTGAAACCAGATGTGTTGTTTCCTCTGTTGCTGTCCATGTTCTTCGGGATCTTCGTTGGAGCCATACCAGGCCTGACCGCAACGATGGCCGTGGCTCTCATCATACCCGTAACCTACTACATGAAGCCGATCGCGGGGCTCGCCATGGTCTTGGGAGTTTCCTTCACCGCCATCTTCGCCGGTGACATACCCGCCACCTTCTTGAGGATTCCGGGCACTCCTGCGTCCGGTGCGGCGATCCTCGATGGTTTTGAACTGAGTAAGAAGGGGAAAGGATCGCTGGCGCTCATGCTCGATCTTTTTTGTTCCGCACTTGGGGGTTTGATAGGTGTTATCATACTCATAACGGTTTCGCCACCACTGGCGAAATTCGCTTTGAAGTTCACGCACTTCGAGTACTTTTGGCTCGGTATCTTCGGACTCAGCATGGCTGCCGTTTTGAGCAGGGGCAACACCGTCAAGGGATTGATGTCGGCCACACTCGGTTTGTTGATCTCCACGATCGGCATAGACGTGACCACAGGTTATCCGAGGTTCACCTTCGGTGTCACGGATTTGATGGACGGTGTGAGTTTCATACCTGCGATGATCGGTTTGTTTGGACTTTCAGAAGTCTTCAAGAGAGTCACCGAAAAGAGTCAGCTCCAACTGTCCGCGGTCTCGGAAGTGGTGAAGCCGAATCTAAAAGAGACATTCAAACACATATGGAAGCACAAGTTCACACTCATCCGTGGTGCTCTGATAGGCACCTTCATAGGCGCCTTACCGGGTGCCGGTGCGGACGTTGCGGCGTGGGTTTCGTACGGCGTCGAAAAGAACGTGTCGAAAGACGAAGAACTGGGTATGGGCAGCGTGCGCGGTGTCATCGCTCCTACGAGCGCAAACAACGCAGCAATTGGAGGAACCTGGATTCCTGCACTCGTGTTTGGTCTGCCCGGTGACTCGATCACCGCGATCGTTCTTGGTGCGATGCTCATGTACGGTCTCAGGCCAGGTCCGATGATCTTCACCCAGTCCAAAGACCTCGTCACACAGCTTTTCACAGTCGCAGTCTTGATACAGATTCTGTTGCTACCGATAGGCTGGCTTGGGATAAAAGCTTTTTCACTCTTCGTGAAGCTCAAAACCAGCCTCGTGATGGTCGCGGTGACGGTTTTCTGCATCATAGGTTCTTACGCTCTGAGGAACAGCGTCTTCGACGTTTATGTGATGTTCGTCTTCGGTCTCATAGGTTATGCCTTCGAAAAGTTGAGAATCCCCCTTGCGCCAATGATTTTGGGTTTGATCCTTGGCAGGACAGTCGAAGACAATCTGAGGGTTGGTCTGATCAAGACGAAGGGAAGCTTCCTTCCGTTCTTGAGTCGCCCCATATCACTAATGCTGTTCGTGATGATAGTTCTGGTGTTGATCGTTCCACCGTTGACAAAAATCCTTTCGAGGAAGAAAGTATAATTTTTAGCGGAGGGAGATTTGTTGAAGACGGCCGCCGTCTTGACGATAGGCAGCGAAATCGTTGAAGGCATCATTCTCAACACGAATGCCCAGTACATCTGTCAAAGGCTTGCTGAGAACGGTTACAGGGTGAACAGAGTGGTCAGCGTGGACGACGAGGAAGATTCCATCAAAGGAGAGGTTCAACGTTTGCTTGCTTCTTGCGATGTGCTCGTGTTGTGCGGAGGTCTGGGGCCGACCGAAGACGACAAGACGCGTGAGGCGGTTGCCAAGGCGTTGTCACGAAGGTTGATTCTGGACGAGAGTATCAGAGAGAAAATCCACGAAAGAGTTTCACGATATTACAATAATCTTCCCAGGAACTTGGACAAGCAAGCTTTTGTCATCGAGAACGCGCAGATCGTTCCAAACCCTGTAGGCACGGCACCCGGTCAGTTGATCGATTTTGAAGGCAAGAAGATCGTGCTCTTGCCGGGACCTCCACAAGAGATGAGGCCGATGTTGGACAGCGTGCTTGAGAAGCTGAAAACAGAACAAGATTTCAAAACTATCAAGATGCTCTTCTTCGCCGTGCCTGAGTCAGTTTTGGACCAGTTCATGACAGACACCTCGGTGAAGGGTTGTGTGAAGATCGCCACACAGGCATCTTTCAGTGAAGGCGTGTGGGTGAGGCTCACGGCGCCTCTGGATTGTTTTGCTGAAGCTGAGAATCTTGCGCAGAGACTCGTTGAGAAGTTCCAACGTAACTTCGTAGGTTACGGTGACACGAGTGTTGAAAGGGCGCTGTTCGAGGAACTGGAAAAAAGGAACCTCACGTTCTCAGTTGCAGAATCTTGTACCGGTGGGCTTGTCAGCGCCAAGATCGTGTCGGTTTCTGGGGCTTCGAGAGTCTTCGTTGGGGGTGTCGTTGCGTACGACAACAGTGTGAAAATGAGGATACTCAACGTTCGAGAGGAAACGCTGAAACGCTTTGGAGCGGTGAGCGAGCAGTGTGTTGTTGAAATGGCTCATGGAATCAAGGAGCTGACCCGCAGCGATTTAGCTGTTTCCGTTTCCGGTATCGCTGGACCAACGGGGGGCACTCAGGAAAAGCCCGTTGGCACGGCGTACTTCTGCGTCACGGACGGTAAGAGAGACAGCGTCGAAAAAATCTTCTATCCACAAGAAAGAAACATCTTCAGATCGAGGATCGCCACGCACGCTTTGTATTTGTTGTTGATCCGCTTGCGTGGTATGATATAGTTTGACAAAGCCAGCCAGGAGGAATCCGTATGAACGAACAATATCTCAGCATTTTCATCGATGAGAGTAGAGAGTACGTCCAGAGTTTGAATGAATCGTTGTTGAAACTCGAGAAGAATCCTCGTGATGAAGAGACGGTGAACGAAACTTTCAGGATCCTTCACACCCTCAAAGGCATGGCGGGCACCATGGGCTTCGAACGCATGGCCAAGCTCACCCACAGGATGGAACAACTTCTGGACAAGGTGAGATCGAAAAAGATCGCACTGACGAGCGACCTGCTCGATCGGTTGTTTGCTGGTGTTGACATGGTAGATAAGATGGTCAACAACATCGCCTCGGGTGGGAACGACCAAGTGAACGAGGAGGATCTGAAAAGTTTGATGGACGCGTTCGAAGTGGTACAAGAGGAGAAGGTTGAAGAACAAAAGGTTCAGTCGGAAACGAAGAAGGAATCTGTCGATGTTGAAGATTCAGTGATGAAGGTCATCCAGGAAGCCTCGAAGGAAGGTTACAGTGCCTTCAAAGTCAGGGTTACACTCGCCGAGGGAACGATCATGAAGGCCGTGAGGATGTACATGGTGTTCAAGGCGATAGAGGATTCCGGTGGTCAGATCTTGAGCAGCGTTCCACCCGTCGAGGATATAGAACAGGAGAAGTTTGACAGGGAAGTCGAGCTCGTGGTCATCGCGAAGCAGGATGCAGAATCGTTGCACAAGATGATTGCTTCCATATCTGAAATAGAGAAGGTCACGGTGATGACCATAGCGAAAGTTCAGGAGAGGTTGAAGGAAGAAGAAAAAGAAAGAGAAGTAGAGAAGAAAGAAGTGCATGAGGAAGCAAAGATCGCGGAAGAGAAGGCGCAAGAACAAAAGATCTCCCAGAAGAGGAGACTCGTTCAAACGGTTCGCGTGGACATCGACAAGCTCGACACGTTGATGAACCTCATGGGGGAACTCGTCATATCGAGGAGCAGGATCTCCGACATTCTCAGAAAGTACAACATAAAGGAAGTCGACGAGAGCCTCTCGCAACTGAATCGAATAACGCTCGATCTGCAGAACGTTGTGATGAAGATCAGGATGGTTCCCATCGCCTTCGTCTTCAACAGGTTCCCCAGGATGGTCAGAGATCTTGCAAAACAGCTTTCGAAAGAGATAAACTTCGTCATCGAGGGTGAAGACACCGAACTCGACAGAACGTTCGTCGAGGATATCGGAGAACCTCTCGTGCACTTACTGAGGAACGCGATAGATCATGGTATAGAGACGAAGGAAGAACGCATCGCAAAGGGTAAACCTCCCGTTGGTACGGTTGTGCTCTCCGCCAGACACGAAGGTAACAACGTCGTGATCGAAGTGAAGGATGATGGTAGGGGTATCGACAGAGCAACGGTGCTCAAGAAGGCGATAGAAAAAGGGCTCATCAGTGAAGCTCAAGCCGAGAACCTCTCGGATGAGAAAGTTTACGAATTTCTGTTCCTGCCAGGTTTCTCAACGCGGTCCAACGCCACGGAGTTGTCTGGCAGGGGCGTGGGCATGGATGTTGTCAAGAACGTGGTCGAATCTCTGAACGGAACGGTAAAGATAGAGAGCGTCAAAGACAGAGGAACAACTGTCACGATAAGACTACCGTTGACACTCGCGATAATCCAGGCGCTTTTGGTCACGGTGAACAAGCACGTTTACGCCATTCCGATCGCCAACATAGACAGCACGTTGAACGTTCCTGCCAACAAGATACAGAAGCTCCAAGACAAGCTCGTTACGGTCATACGTGGCGAGATAGTTCCACTGGTGAAACTGTGGGAAGTGTTTGGACTCAATGGGCACAAGGAAGAGCAGTATTACAACACGGTCATCGTTCGCATGGGAAACAGGAAGTACGGTTTGGTCGTTGACTCGTTGATAGGTCAGGAAGACATAGTGATAAAGTCGCTCGGAAAGATCTTCAACGACGTGAGAATATTCAGTGGTGGTGCAATACTCGGTGATGGAAGCATAGCCTTGATACTCGATGTTTCAAACATCGTCTGAGGAGGGAGACCATGGCTGAGCTTTCAGAATTCGAAGTCTTCGTCTTCGGTGTGGGTGGTCAGGAGATGGCTTTCGATGTGGAACACGTGAGCATCGTCATAGAGAAGACTGACATCACCCCCGTACCTCGTGCGAAGAAGAATGTGCTTGGGGTGATGAACCTGAGGGGTCGCATCGTTCCGGTTATCGATCTCGCTTCCATGCTCGGTCTGTCCTGCAAGGACAGTGCGGAGGGAAAGATCGTGGTGGTGAACTATGAAGACATCGAGACGGGTTTTCTTGTAGAGAAGGTCAGAGGTGTGATGAGGGTCAAAAGCGAGGATGTCGAAAAGATGCACAAATTCGACAGTTTTGGTGAGAAGTCGAAGGGAATCATAAAGAAGCAAGAAGAGTTGATAATTCATCTGAGCGTGGGCAAAATACTTGAGGAGTTGACAATGTCTTCGTAAGAACGTTTTGGGGAGGTAAACGGAATGGCGAAGAGAGTGCTCATAGTGGATGACGCCGCTTTCATGCGGATGCTCCTGAAAGACATAATCACGAAGGCCGGATACGAGGTGGCGGGGGAAGCGGCGAACGGTGTCGAGGCCGTGGAAAAGTACAAGGAATTGAAGCCAGACGTGGTCACGATGGACATAACGATGCCCGAGATGGACGGTATCACGGCGATCAAGAAGATCAGAGAGATCGATCCAAACGCCAAGATCATCGTGTGCAGTGCGATGGGTCAGCAAGCCATGGTGATCGAAGCGATACAAGCGGGTGCAAAGGACTTCATCGTGAAACCTTTCCAGCACAGCAGGGTGATCGAGGCTCTACAGAAATTGAGCTGAGGATGTGAGAAGCATAAGCAAGTTGATAGTGCAGTTTCTCCTCGCCCTTGGCATTCTGATAGGTTTGCTGTATGTGATGTACATCTTTGTGAGAAAGCGTGTTCCTTTCGTCGCCTCAAGGGATGTACAGGTGCTTCAGAGGCACTACATAGATAGGAACACTTCTATAGTCTTGGTCAAGGTCCTTGATGAATATTATTATCTGCTCCTTTCACATTCCAGCTCCAGTGTCTTGAAGAAGCTCTCAGAGCAAGAGGTAGCTCACTTGGAAGTCAGGGAACCTTTTTCGAAGATCCTTTTCAAGAGGCTCTCCAAGATGCGAGGTCAGGATAAGGAAGAGAAAGAATGAAAAAGAGATGGCTCGTTTTGGCGTTGCTTCTGCTCGTGAGCCTATCTTTCGCACAAGAGGAGGTCCCTTTCCCTTCCATAAGCATAAGAGTGAACCCACCACAG
Source organism: Pseudothermotoga hypogea DSM 11164 = NBRC 106472 (assembly GCF_000816145.1). NCBI lineage: Bacteria > Thermotogati > Thermotogota > Thermotogae > Thermotogales > Thermotogaceae > Pseudothermotoga > Pseudothermotoga hypogea. The sequence goes on from NZ_CP007141.1 coordinate 144,384, forward strand.
AACCAGCGCGATCTGGTCGTCACTTTGGAGATTCTTCTCATACTGACCGTCCTCACACTCGCACCGAGCATACTGGTTTTGTTCACGTCCTTCACACGTATCATAGTGGTTTTCTCTTTTTTGAGAAACGCGCTCGGCACCAGACAGACCCCACCCAACCAGGTGCTTGTGGGTCTTGCGCTGTTTCTCACCTTCTTCATTATGCAGCCGGTCTGGAACGACATATACAACGATGCGCTCACGCCCTATCTGAACGGGAAGATAGGCTATCAAGAGATGTTCGATCGAACGATGAACCGCGTGAGGCAGTTCATGATCAACGAGCTGAAAAACCACCACAACGAAGACAACGTTTTTTTGCTGGCCTCGAGTGTTGGAAGCAAGTTCGATAAAGTCGAGGATGCTCCAAACAGTGTGATCATACCTGCATTTGTCCTCGGAGAGCTGGAGATTGGCTTCAAGATGGGCATCTTGCTCTACGTACCGTTCATCGTGATCGACATGGTCGTCGCCAGCGTCCTACTGTCGATGGGTATGATCATGATACCTCCGGTGCTGGTCTCTTTACCTTTCAAGGTCTTGCTCTTCATAGCGGTGAACGGTTGGGACCTCTTGGTCAGTGGTTTGATCAAGAGTTTCGCGAGGTGATCGACTTGACCGTGGATGTCTTCGTGGATGTCATGAAGGAGGGCATCGAACTCATCCTTATCTTGATAACTCCACCGCTGTTGGTGAGTCTGATCGCTGGGCTCATCATAGGAGTCTTGCAAGCCGCCACGCAGATTCATGAGCAAACCTTGACCTTCGCTCCAAAGATCATTTTGACCTTCCTTACGATCATGCTGCTTGGATCTTGGATGCTGCAAAAACTGGTCGAGTACATGCAACAGATCCTTGAGAAGTTCATGGGGATGATCTGACCTGAATCTGTACGAGTTCGTCCAAGAAAAGTTCTTGGTGTGGGCCTTGGCGTTGACCAGAATCGCAGGCATGTTCACAGTGGCACCTTTTTTTGGGGATTGGTTCTTGCCGTTGCAGGCAAAAGTGTCGCTCACGGTACTGTTGAGTTGGTTGATTAGCCCCATCCTGCAGCAGAGTATACCTTTGGACACACCTGTTCTGACCTTGGTGCTCAGCATGCTGAACAACTATCTGTACGGCCTCGTGATAGGTTTCTTGGCACTCTTACCGCTCGCGGGGCTCAGTTTGGCTGGTGAAGTCTTCGGCACTCAGATGGGATTCGCCATGTCTTCGCTGTTCGATCCACAGCGCGAGGAAGTTCCACTGCATGGAGAACTGCTGTACACCATAGGTTTGTTCGTTCTTGTGACCATAAAAGGACACTTGCTGGTCTATCAAGCAATCGTTGATTCCTTCAAACATTTTTCACTCACGGCTTCGCTCTCAGGACTGAGCTTCATGGACGTGCTCATCGATAAAGCCTCGGAGAGCTTGGTTGTTGCACTCAAGTTTGGTATGCCGCTGATCGGCTTCATGCTGATAGTTTCGGTGGCGCTCGGTATCCTTTCTCGCTTGGTTCCACAGATGAACGTGTTCATGGTGGGCTTGCCTTTGAAGGTGCTCGTTGGTATGCTCTTGATGGCGGGAATGATAGGTGTATGGGCACAGATGAGCGCAAGTTTGGCCGAAAAGACCGTCAATTTCATAGAGTTCTTCCTGAGTCGCTGAGGATCGACCTACAGCTCTTCGCCGATCCAGACAGAACCGAGAAACCCACTCCCAGACGGAGAAGGAAGGCCAGAGAAGAAGGACAAGTTGCCGTATCACGCGAGCTCAACATGGCCTTGAGTTTCTTTGCGGCGGCGATCATTCTGAGACTGATCCTGCCTCAACTCAGCAGGTCCTTGGCGAACACGTCCACGTTTTTTCTGGCACTCGATCCGATGGATTCAGAAACGCTCTTGAGTCACATTTTCCAGCTCTTCAAAGATCCTTTGATTCTCTTGATCCTTCTCATGGGTCTCGTCGCTTTGGTTGGAATAATTGCGGGCGCTCTGCAGACCAAGTTCTTGTTCTCCTTCAAACCTCTGAAGTTGGACTTGAACAGGATCAATCCGATCGAAGGACTCAAAAGGATGTTCTCTTTGCGGAATCTCTTTGAACTCTTCAAGGCGTTCGTCAAACTTGTGATCGTGGGTTACGTGTCTTACGTCGTGATCAGACAGCGCTACAGGGAGTTGCCTAATCTCACGGACCTCGAGCCAAGCGAGTCCATCCGGTACCTTGCTGATTTGATCTACGCCTTGCTGCTTCGATGTGCGATAGCGATTCTGGCCTTAGCCTTGCTGGACTATCTCTTTCAAAGATGGGAGTTCGAAAAAAGCTTGCGCATGACCAGACAGGAACTTAAGGAAGAGTTCAAAGAGGTTGAAGGCAATCCCGAGGTGAAGAGACGACAGCGCGAGATCATGATGAGGCTCGCGCGGGGAAGGATGCTTCAGAAGGTCCCGGAGGCCGACGTCGTCATAACAAACCCAACGCACATCGCTGTCGCTCTGCAGTACGATTCTGAACAGATGGAAGCTCCCGAGGTCGTGGCGAAGGGAGCGGATGAACTCGCCAGAAGGATCGTCGAGATCGCTACTAACAACAACGTGCCCATCGTTCGTAACCCGCAGGTTGCTTGGGAACTCTACAGAACCTGTGAGGTCGGAGATCAGATCCCACCGACTCTTTACAGGGCCGTCGCAGAAATCCTCGCGTACGTGTACTCGCTGAGATGAAATGCTTGCTATAATTTGATGTTAAGGGAGCGAAAGTGTGAAGGGCTTAGATGTTTTTGTTGCCGTCGCGGTCGTTGCGATCGTTCTTTTGATGATCATTCCGATACCGGATTTCGCGCTGGACTTTTTCCAGCTGCTCAACATCGCACTGTCGATGATCGTTCTGCTCTCGTCGATGTACGTCAGACATGCGCTCGACATGTCGTCCTTCCCCACGCTCTTGCTCATAATCACCCTGTTCAGGTTGGCGTTGAACGTGGCCTCGACGAGGCTGATACTCCTTGAAGGAGAGAAGTTCGGCGGTAGGGTCATAAGGACGTTCGGAGAGTTCGTCGTCAAGGGCGACTACATCGTTGGGCTCGTGATCTTCCTCATACTGGTTATCATTCAGTTCATCGTGATAACGCGCGGTGCCGAGCGCATAGCGGAAGTCGCGGCAAGGTTCACGCTGGACGCAATGCCCGGAAAGCAAATGAGTGTTGATGCGGATCTGAACGCGGGTCTGATCACCGAGGAAGAGGCACGAAAACGAAGAGAGCTCATAAGGCGCGAGGCGGACTTTTACGGCGCGATGGACGGTGCTTCGAAGTTCGTGAGGGGAGACGCCATCGCGAGCATCATAATCGTGCTTGTGAACATAATCGGAGGAATCCTGATAGGTGTTTTGAAGCACAATTTGAGCTTTGCGCAGGCGGCACAGGTTTACGCATTACTCACCGTGGGAGACGGCCTCGTGACACAGATTCCAGCCTTGCTCGTTTCAACTGCCACGGGCATATTGGTCTCGCGTGCCGCTGCCAAGGAGAACCTCGGCCAAGACCTTGTGAAGGAACTTTCGAGCGAAAGAAAGGTGATAACCATAACTGGGTTCATACTCTTGTTCTTAGGATTGGCCACACCGTTGCCAATCACCGCCTCGATCATAGGTGCTGCGTTCCTTGCTCTGGCTTTCTATTCCTCGAGGGTCGCGCCGAAACAAGTTGCACCGGCTCCAGCCGGTGCACCCGCTGCTCCTGCGCCGTCGAAGCCGATCTTGACGACACCTCAGGAGATCGCCGAAGTGATCCAGAGTGACACCGTGGAAGTCGAGATAGGTTACGGACTGATCCCCTTGGCAGATCCATCTCAGGGTGGAGATCTCTTGGAGAGGATCGCGATGGTTCGAAAACAGATCGCGTACGATTTGGGATTGGTCGTGTCGCCCATCAGAGTTCGAGACAGCGTGCTTTTGAAACCCAACGAGTATCTCATAAGAATCAGGGGCGCGGAGGTGGCACGCTACGAACTGATACCCAACAGGTTGCTCGCGATCAATCCAGGCACTGCGACCGAGAAGGTGACGGGCATCGCGGTGAAGGAACCTGCCTTCGGTCTTCAAGCCTTCTGGATAGACTCCTCGCGCAAGGAGGAGGCAACGAGGTTAGGTTACACGGTGGTCGACCCACCAACGGTTTTCATAACTCATTTGACGGAGACTTTGAAGCGAAACGCAGCTGATCTGCTCGGTTCGAGAGAGTTCAACATGCTGCTCGACGGTTTGAGAGAGAAGTTCCCACAGTTGGTGAACGATCTGATACCCTCTATCCTAAAGGCCACCGATGTGAAGAAGATCTTGCAGCGACTACTCAACGAGGGTGTGAGCATCAGGAACCTGCCGTTGATATTCGAAACGTTACTCGAGTACGCAGAGAAATCCACAGACTTGGTCTATCTGACTGAACAGGTGAGAAGGGCTTTGAAGAGACAGATCGTTCAGTCTCTGACCAGTGAGGATGGTAAACTCCACGCTGTGGCGCTCGACGGGGAACTCGAAAAAAGGCTTGTCGAATCTCTTCAAGACGTCGCTGGCGAGAAAAGGATCGTGCTGAACCCGCAGATACTGAGAGAGATCATGGAGAACCTATCGAAACAGCTTGAAACACTTATGAAAAAAAGGTTTTTCCCCCTCGTTGTTTGTTCTGGTGCGATAAGGCCGTACTTAGCCCAACTTGTCAAAAGATTCCTGCCGAATGTGCCCGTCATCGCCTATGAAGAGGTTCCTGAAGATCGTGTGCTTCAAGTTGAGGGTGTGGTGAGGCTGTGAAGATGAAGAAGTACATCGTCAACGATATAAAGGAAGCGCTCGAGCAAATAAAGAAAGATCTTGGTGAGGACGCCATCATACTCAGTACGCGCAGCGTCAAGAAGGGTGGCTTCCTCGGAATAGGTGCCAAAAGATACCTCGAAGTGACCGCCGTCTGTGAAGACAAAGAACAGGAGAAGACTGAGAGCAGTGAAGTTTATAAGCTGCAAGAACTGCTCGTGAAGAACAGAGAAAAAAGGCAGGAGGAAGAGATCAGGGAACTCAAGCAGATGTTGCAAGAGATGAAGCAGATGCTCGGTATGCAGAGGTTGAGCGACCTGCCGCAGAACCTTCAAAGGATACTGAAGGGCTTACAGGCTCAAGAGGTGGATCAAACGATTGCGGGCAAAATAGTTGAATATTTGAGGATAAGTTATGGGGACGTGAGCTTGGACGATTCTTTGCGACGGTCTTTGGCAGAGCATCTTTTGGCTTTCGTCAAAACCGAAGTACCAGCCTTGGAAGGCACAGTCCTCTTCAGTGGGCCAACGGGTGTCGGCAAGACCACGACGCTCGCAAAACTCGCTGCGAGATTGAAGATCGTTGAGAAGAAGCAGCTGGCCATCCTCACGCTGGACACCTACAGGATCGCGGCGACGGACCAGCTGAAAACCTACGCAACTATCATGGACATACCCATGAGGGTCGCTTACACGCCGAAAGAAGCAAAGATGGAACTCGATGCGATGAAGTCTTTCGACGTCGTGCTGATCGATACGGCTGGTAGGAGTCAGAACAACGATATGCAAATGAGCGAACTCAAAGCTCTGTTCGAGGTGATACAGCCAAACCTGGCTTTCTTGGTGATCAGTATGAATTCGAGGTTTTCAGACCTTAAGGACGTACTCGAGAGGTTCCAAGTCGCCAGACACACACATCTGATCCTCACGAAGATGGATGAGACACGAACCTTTGGACATCTCATCAACGCTCCGCTCATAGGTGGGATACCTGTCGCTTTCATCACCAACGGCCAGAGGGTACCTGAAGACATCGTGGAAGCGAACGCGAAGGACATCGCTCATCTTCTCTCGAGAGAGGTGTTGAGAATTGCCCAATCAAGCTGAGGGGCTTTACGGTTCTCGCGCAAGGATGGTGAGCGTCGCCAGTGGTAAGGGTGGAGTCGGCAAGACACTGGTTGCCGTCAACCTGTCCGTAGTTTTGCAGGAGCGTGGGCACAGGGTACTCCTCTTCGACACCGATGCAGGTTTTGCCAATGCGGAAATACTCATGGGTGTCACACCCAAGTTCACGCTGAAAGATTTTCTCAAAAAGAAGGTTGGTATAGAAGAGGTGATCTTCAGAACTCCGTACGGTGTGGACCTCATAAGCACGGGTATGGACGTGGAAGACCTCATCACTTTCAACGTGGAAGACAAAGGTAGGGTGGTGAACGAACTGAGAAAGATCGGAGAAGATTACGATTACATCATCTTCGACTTTCCGCCTGGCTTCAACGAACAGCTGGAGAGGTTTTACTTGAGCAGTGATCATGTGCTCGTCCTCACGGCGACTGAGCCAACTGCGCTGGTCAACGCTTACACCTTCGTCAAGATACTGGTCTTGAAAGGGCTCGAACCTGTCAGTTTCCACGTTGTGATGAACATGGTGAAGGATTTGAGGGAAGGCAGGAAAGTCGTCGAGAAGTTCAGCTCGGTGGTGAGCAAATTCGTCGGTGTGAACTTCGATTCGACGCATTTGATGAAGTTCGAACCTTTAGTCAGAGAAAGTGTCGCAAGGCAGATTCCTTTCGTGGTCCTCAAGAAGACCTCTCAACCATCGCTGGCTATACATGGTATCGCCGATAGGATAACGAACAAGATCGTTGCAAAGAAACTATCGTTCATAGAGAGAGTCAAACTCTTGTTCGGCATGGGATGAAGGTCAATGGCGGAATACGTGGTGAAGGTCAACGCAAAAGATGTGATCAAACCTGGCATGCCACTTGCGATAGACTTCGAAGACAAGAAGGGTGAGAAGTTGAAACTGAAGAGTAGTGTGCACGACACCTACTTCGACAGGGGTATACTCAAGATCGCGATGCCGAGTTACCAAGGCAGGTTCTTGCCACTGCCTCGTGGCGAATTCATTCGTGTGACGGTGATCGCTGACAAGGTAGTTTACGCGTTCAGCAGCCGCGTGCTAGATTATGGGAGAGATCAGGAATCGAACCTTCTGATCATGTACATCACTGTTCCAGAACAAGTGAACAGAGTTCAAAGGAGAAGATACGTTCGCATACCTTTAGTTTTGAGCGGAAGTTTCACGATCGAGAATGAAGAAGGAAAATATTCTTTCTTAACGAGGGATTTCAGCGCCGGTGGAATGTTGATGTGCACCTCGAAGTTTTTAAAGGTGGGACAGATCATCTATGTCGAACTGGATTTGACGGACTTGAGGCTTTCCAACCAAAGGTCGCAGATCGTTCGTTACGCTGGTCTGAACCAGACGACGGGCTTTCACGAGTACGGTGTACAGTTTTTGGATGTACCAGCCGAGCTTGAAAAAGCCTTAGTTTCTTACGTCTTCCAGCAAGAGATCAAACTGAGGAAGTTACGGGAGGAGGTGTAGAATGATCCTTTCAGAGAAGGAGCTCGATTTGCTCAAAGAAATTGGAAACATTGGGACTGGCAACGCAGCGACGGCTCTGTCGCAGCTGACGAACAAAAAGGTTGAGATCACTGTGCCCAAAGCCGAGGTTGTTCCGATATCTAAGATACCTTTCATATTCCCAGAACCTGAGGATCTCGTCGTGGGCGTGAGAATGTCGGTGCACGGTGATATCAACTTCGATGTCTTGCTCGTGTTGAACAGGTTGGCGGCGAAGAGGATCCTCCAAGATCTGTTAGGTTCACCCTGCGAGGATGTGACTCAGCTCGATGAACTTTCGCAGTCTGCGCTGAAGGAAGTCGGAAACATAATGTGTGGTTCTTACATAACCGCCCTCGCGGAATTCACGGGCTTGTACCTCGATCCTTTGCCACCAGATCTCATTGTGGATATGCTCGCGGCAATCATTTCTGAGGCTTTGTTGCCCACCGCATCTTACGAGGACAGTGCGATATACGTTGAGACCGAACTGAGCATAGAGGGTTTGCAAACCATCACCTCGTACATGTTGCTGATACCCGGAGAAAACAGCTTGGAAATAGTCTTCAAGAAGGTGGGACTCAGATGAACAAGAAGGTTGTCATCGGTATAGGAGAGCTCGCGGTCGAGCGCAATCCCGCCGTGATCATCACGCTCGGGCTTGGCTCTTGTGTCGGTGTGTGCATGAGAGATCCCGTTGCCAAGGTGGGAGGAATGGCACACGTGATGCTGCCCGACAGCGGTGGAAGAGACGTTCAGTTGCCTGGCAAGTACGCGGACACCGCGATCGCGGCGTTGATAGAAGGACTTCTTTCCTTGGGTGGATCCAAATCGAGACTCGAGGCAAAGATAGCCGGTGGAGCTTCGATGTTTGAAACTTCTGGGATGAACGTCGGTGCGAGGAACGTTGAGGCTGTGCGATACTGGTTGAAGTACCATCAAGTTCCGCTCAAGGCTGAAGACGTGGGAGGAAACAGAGCCAGAAGCATAGAATACAACATAGAGACTGGAAAACTGCTCGTGAGAAAAGTGGGAGGCGGAGAAACGATACAGGTGCTCGAAATCTGAGTGAGGCGGTGCAACGTGTACGACATGGACGAAGAGCAGATCGTGAAAGAACTGTTGCCCACGGTGAAGAGGATCGCGAACGATCTGGTGCAGCATTTGCCGAAGAACGTCGAAGTTGAGGATCTCATACAAGAAGGTGTTCTCGCGCTCATCTCGGCTGTTCGTAGGTACGATCCGAGAAGAGGAGTGAATTTGAAAACATTCCTTATAAAGAGGATCAAAGGTGCCATGTACGACTATCTGAGGAACATAGATTGGATGCCGAGAAATCTGAGGAAGAACATCAAAGAGGTTGAGAAGGCGATCTACGAGCTTGAATCTAAGCTGGGTAGGCACCCGACGAACGAAGAGATAAGCCTTTACACAAACTTGAGCAACGAAGAAGTGATGCGCGCCAAGAACGAAATGGTACGAAAACAGTTTTTGAGGTTGGACGAATATCTTTACGATACCTACGATTCGTATGGCTTGGATGTGGAGGACAGCATGGAACCACTGCAGGTTGCTTACAGAGAGATACTGCTCGAACAGGTGACTGAAGCGATAAAGCAGTTGTCCGAGCGTGAACAGTTGGTTTTGTCGCTGAGGTTCGAACAAGAACTTTCCTTGAAGGAAATAGGTCTCATCCTTGGAGTGAGCGAATCGAGAGTCTCTCAGATACTCTCCAGTGCCCTGATCAAGATTAAGAAACACGTGCTGGGGGAGGAAGATGGTAAATCCAGTTGATCTGCAAACGATGATCGTGAGAGGTGTGGATGTTTCATCCAGCGCCTCTCAACAAGTGAATGCCCAGATCGCATTGGCTCAAATGACGAACGCGCAGATGATCCAAAAATCTGCTCAGCATTCACGAATGGTCAATCCACGCGAGGCTGTGGAGCAAAAAATGGTCGGCTCTTCCACCGAAGAGAGGAGTTCTTCCAGCTTTTACAGACCCTCAAGCCGTCGAAACGTTCCTGTGAATGAAGCGCACGAATCCGAAAAAGGAACAATACTGGATGTGAGATTGTGAAGATCGGCTATGTGAGCGTTAGAAAGATAGACGAAAAATATGTTGGTGCGGTTCTGATAGTCGATGAGTTTGGAATCCCTCAGGAGTTCAAGTACACAGAGCCTGTATCACCCACGCCACTCCAGAAGATACTGTACGGCAAATCTTTGGACCTGTACCTGACGGTCGAGATCATCGCCAAGAGCCTTCTGAAGAACGTCGAGCAGAAACCTGAGATCTTTCTGACCGACAACGTATCGCTCGTGGAATCCTCCGACCAAGTCTATTATGTATCGTCCTATCCGGCAACCAAGTCCGAACAGGATCACGATTCGGAACCGAACGAGTGCGTTATTTCCTCGCAAACAGAAAGTCTGAAGTTCATAGCCAAGTCCAACTTCAGCCAAGACAAGGTAGAAAAGCTCAAGAAGATTGTGGAAGAATTCGACGTGATGGAACCCTTTCAAAGGTTGGCTAAAGCACTCGAGTTCGTATGTCGTTCCTGAAACAGATCGTTGATACTCTGAAACTTGAACTCGGCTTCATAAAAGTTCATGCGCTCGATCCCTCCCTTCCGAGCCTCAACGTGAAAGAAGAACGATCGATGGTGAAGCCGAGGCTTTCGAGTGCGACTCTGAGCTGCGAACTGAAACGATTATCCTTGCACACTTCCGCTCGGGTTTTGTCACATCTCATTGAAAGTTCCTCTGTGAAGATGGTCGACCAGACCTTGAAAGTGAAAGAACCGTTGATGGAGAGAATGAAATTTGAGGAGACATCGAGCAAAGTCCATTCCACCGTTCTCAAAGTCACACCTTCGTTGAAAAAGGTCGTGTTGGAACTTGCGCTCGACTTGAGAAAGAGTCTGTTCAGAGTGAACGTGCGCAGCAGAAATGTTCCTTTGCTTCGAACGGTCCGCTTCAAGCCGTCCAGCATGAGCGAGGAGCAAAGGAACAGGGTTTTAAAAGCGATCCAGACCTTTCTCGCACAAGAAAAGATCGATTCGTTCAAATTCGTTGGTTTCTACAGGAACGTCCCGAGCGATTGTGCGAAGAAAATGATCGTGCTCGACAGACAGCTCATAGTCGAACTGAAAGAGGGAGCAAAGGGTATGAAGAAGGACCTGGCAGTGTTGCTCACCGAGGAAGGTTACGTTTTTCTGTCAGTCCCTTAGGAAGATCTTTTTGAGCAATAAAAGACATCTTTCCGCGGGAACATTGTAGAGCAGATACACCTTCTCTTTCTCGTTGTAGATGAACTTTCCAGGCAGTTTTAGTGAACCGTTTTCGGTGTAAACCTTCAAAGTCGTTTCGTCGAAAGCGATCTTTTTGATCTTCTTTTGGATCGCCACGAGCCTTATCTTGAACAGATCGATCAGTTGTTCCACCTGTTCGGGCAGTTCACCGAATCTGTCTCTCAACTCGGCCTTCAGCTCGTCGAGCGATTTCAGACTTTCACAAGAAGCCATTCTTCGGTACGTCCTGAGCCTCTCCATCTCGTTTTCGATGAAATCTTCAGGTATGTAGAATGAACCTGGAACACCTTCGATCTCAACGTCCACACGTTCGAGAGGTTCGGCGTGCATCGTATGTTTGAGTTCTTCGTTGAGTATCTGCAAGTACATGTTCAAGCCGACAGCGTTCACGTTGCCGTGCTGTTCAAAACCAAAGATAGTTCCTATGCCTCTTATTTCCATGTCTTTGAGTGCAATCTTCAAGCCGCTCCCAGGGCCAGAGAATTCCCTTATGACTTGAAGCCTCTTCAACGCGGAAAGGTTAAGTTCGGAATCGAATAGGAAGTACGCGAAGGCCCTTTTGTCACTCCTTCCCACCCTTCCTCTGAGCTGGTAAAGTTGGGCCAAACCATAGCGGTGCGCATCGTCGACGATGATCGTGTTCGCTGAAGGCACGTCTATCCCGTTTTGCATGATCGAAGTGCAAACGATCACGTCCGAGTTTCTCTCGTAAAAGCTTCTGACCGCCTCCATCAACTTCCTCGTGGGCATCTGACCGTGTGCCATGACGATACGCGCTTCGGGTACCAGTCTACAGATCTTTTCGTAGACCTCGCGCAAATCTTCAACACGGTTGTGCACGTAGATCACCTGTCCCCCCCTGTTGATCTCCCTCAGTATCGCACCTCTGACGAGTCTGTCATCGTAACGGGCAACGTACGTCACCACGGGCAATCTTCCCAAAGGAGGAGTCGTCAAGACACTCATGTCTCTCATACCGTTCATCGCCATGTGCAAGGTTCTCGGTATGGGTGTGGCACTCATGGACAGAACGTTCACGTTCAGCCTGATCTTCTTGAAGCTCTCTTTCTGTTCCACACCGAAGTTCTGTTCCTCGTCGATGATGACAAGCCCAAGGTCAGAAAATTTGACGTTGTCGGACAGCAACGCACTCGTTCCTATCAGCACGTCTATTTTCCCTGCTCTGAGATCTTCGACTATCTTGTTTCGCTCAGACTTTGGAACCGATCTGTCCAGCAGGGCTACAGACACACCGAATGGTTCCATCCTCTGTTTGAAGATCCTGTAGTGCTGTTTTGCCAGCACCGTCGTAGGGACGAGCAAGGCAACTTGTTTTCCACTCACGACACATCTGAACGCTGCCCTCAGAGCTACCTCGGTCTTGCCGTAACCGGCATCACCACAGAGAAGCCTGTCCATCGGACGATCGCTCGCAAGGTCTTCCAGAACATCCTGGATGGCAACAGATTGATCGTGGGTTTCAACGTACGGGAAGGTCTCGGCGAACCTTCGTTCCAAGTCGAAATCGCCTACAAGTCCAAGTCCCTTAGCTTCTTGCCTCCTCATGTAGATGTCTACGAGTTCGGCTATCTTCCTCCTCAAATCCTCTTTGACCTTGTCGAGCCTTCTCTTCCACGTTCCTCCGTGGAGCCGATCGATCTTCACATCTGGATCGCCAATGTACTTGTGGATCTTGTCCAATCTTTCGACGGGCACATAGATGGTTGCATCTTCGTACCTTATCACGATGTACTCCTTCGTACCGAGGGCGTTCGTCACCGGCTTGACGGCCTCGAAGACTCCCACGCCATAGTTTTCGTGTACCACGAAATCGCCCACGTTGAGTTCTTCCTCATCGATGATGGGAACTTGGAGCAAACTACCCTTCTTTTCGGAGTATTCGAGCCCTTGAAGGTCGAGTTGCACCTCTTTCGCAACCTGGAGCCTTCGCTGAAGTTCAGCGAGGTTCAATCTAGAATATTTTCTGTACTCTTCGTACTGTTCGTCCGAAAGAAATTCCCTGATCTGTCTTTCCAGCTTTGCGAACTCTTCGAAGCATCTATCTGCATCCACCAGAAGAATTTCGAAGTCTGCGTAATCGAATATCGTGCCGTTCGAGCCGGCTTTTCCGACGATCGTATCGTAGTCGTGACTCTCACACGCGTACTCTCGTGCGGGCAAAAGAACGAATTCCTCCAACTTCTCAACTGAAGTCTGGCTGATGACATCGAAACTTCTGATGTCTTCAATCGAATTTCCGAATAACTCAATCCGTACGGGTCTTTCGTAGACCGGTGGGAACACATCGATGATGTCGCCTCTGATGGCGAACTCGCCACCCGACCTCACCAAGTAAGCTCTCTCGTAGCCAAGCCTCTGGAGCCAATCTGCATCGACGAACCTTTCGTTCCGCTTGAACCTCATCGAAAGACTCTTCAAAGACTCAACACTCATCGTGTAGCGGCTCGCAGAATGCACACTCGTCACGACGAGCTTGCACTCTTTGTTCAAGAGGCTCCAGAGCGTTTCGATACGACCTTTGCGAACAAAAAAAGAGACGGGCACTTCCTCGAAGGGGAAAACGTCTGGACCTGGGAAGTATCGAGCGTTCAAGGTTGAAGCGATCTGTGATGCTTCTTTCTCGGTGGGGACTATCAAGAGGATCGGTTTTTCAGAGGGACGATTCAAAAGATCTTTCAAGCTACTCATATTCGAAGTCCACCACATGAAAGGTTCTCAAGCGATTGTTTCGAGCCTTGATCCAAACGGGCGTCACGGAAACGGCGAAATCCCTCTCGATGAATCCTCTGAAGACGTCCTCGCGTGCACTTGGATCGTTGTACAGGCCAGGATTCGCAAGAATTTTGAGTCTCACAGGTTTATCGAGTATGTAGGCTTCATCGATCGTGTCAACGTTTTTGAGCAACGAGAGTAGTTCTTGCTTTTCTTCGTCGCTGAGCTGTGGGTGCACGTTGACGAGAGCAACGTTCTTCGAGAGCGGTCCGATGATCTTCACGTTGGCGAGCTGTGCGTTTTTGTTGTTCCTTTGGAGGAACTCGAGCAAGACTTCGTTTGCTTCCGCGACGGCCCTACCATGGTAGGCAGGGTTTATCAACATCTTCATCAAATGTTTCAGTTTACAACCTTCGCGAATTGAGGACTCACCGACCTTCACAGGCTGGATCTGAAAAAGCTTCAGCAGTTGTCTGATCGAATCTTTCGTGAGTTCCTTCAACGGTGAATAAAAGTTGTCGTGGACTTTGGGTCCAATCCTTCCCCAACTGTCAAATTGGTTCGAACCGGTGACGATCACACTGTCTGGGAAAGTGGTTCGGATGGTGAGCAGTTTTGCAAACCTCGTACACTCGTTGCAGTTTGGACCGTACCTCCACACTTTCCTCTGTCTTTCGGTGCCGTCCAAGACGATGTGTCTCAGGCCAAGTCTCAGCGCCGAAGCAGCCACATTTTCCTTGATCGTTCTGTAGGTGAACTGTCCCCAATCGACGGTGGAAAGGATCACGCGTTCTGGTCCGAGTGCGAGCTTACAGAGGAAAGCCGCAAGACTGCTGTCTTCACCACCAGAGAAAGCCACAATGACGTTCTTGTCCCAAACGACGCTTCTTATCTCTTGGATCAAACGATGGGCAGTTTCTTGAAGTTCACTTTCAGCTGCGAATCGCATATCTCAACAATGGCAACACTGCCGTTTTCACCGAAGCTTCCGGGATTGATGAAACGTGTTCCTTCGAGCTGTGAGTCGTCAGGAAAATGTGTGTGTCCATAGAAGATAACGTGTGGTTTCTCTTCAAAAAGCTTCAATATCCTTTCTCTTATCTGCTGAGGTGGACCCCAACCGTGGCACAAACCCACGTTCAACCCACCAATGTGAACTGTGAGCACTTGCGGCAAAGTGTCTTTGACGTCTACTTCGTCCATGTTGCCGTGAACCGCATAGAGGTTCCGAGAAGCGGATTTCAGTTCGAGCACCGTGTTCAAATCCACATAGTCGCCCAGACCCACCACGATGTCTACTTGTTTTGCGAGCTCGATCAAACCAGCCGGTAGGCATTTCAAATAAACGGGCACGTGCGTGTCGCTCACCAAGAGCAGTTTCATTTTTTGCCCAACCTTTCGTAAACGATGGAAGCGGCTCCCAGTATGCCCGCATCCTTGCCGAGTCGACTCAAGGCAATGCGATAGGTGCCCAACATGGTCGGCAAGACGTAGTTTTTGACGCGCTCTTCGATCGGTGCGAGCAAGAATTCACCGGCGTTCGCCATACCTCCACCGAGGACAACGATCTGTGGATTGAAGATGTTTATCAGACTTCCCACTGCCGCAGCCAACGCATCGACGACGATGTTGAAGATCTCGAGCGCGAACTGATCGCCCTTCTTAGCGTGATCGAACACATCCTTCGGTGTCACCGCTTCTGCGCTCTTGTTTCGAAACAGCGATGAATCTTTGTGCCTTTCGAAACCATCCTTCACGAAATTCTTTATGGCCGTTGCCGACGCTAAAGCTTCGAGACATCCACGTGCGCCACAGCCACACTTTGGACCGTTGGGCATCACGTTCATGTGTCCGAGTTCGGCGCCGATACCTGTGCTCCCCCTCAGCAAAACTCCATGCGTTATAACGCCTCCGCCTATGCCAGTTCCGAGCGTGAGACAAACTACGTGGTCCAATCCTTTCGCAACTCCGAACGTTCGCTCGCCAAGCGCATAAGCGTTGGCATCGTTTTCGACGAAGACTTTCAGCGATGTGAGCTTTTCTATCTTTTCACCCAGCGGAAAATCTGTCCAGCCTGGAAAGTTCGGTGAGAACTTCACAGTGCCGGTGAGATGATCGATGCTTCCAGGAGAGCCGATCCCCACAGCCAAGACTGACTTGCCCTCACTCAGACTCATGATCGAACTTGCGAGCCTTTCGACGACCGCGTCTGGTCCTTCGTGAACCTTCGTTTCTCCATCGATCCTTGCCAGGATCTTACCATTCTCATCGACGAGACCGACCGCGTAGTTGGTTCCACCCAGATCGACGCCTACGATGTTCAACGTGGACTACCTCCCATCATCAGTACTTTACCTTCTGCTGGTCTATCAGCGCGAGGAAGTCTTCGTTCGTCTCAGTTTCTTGAAGCTTCTTCAAAATCAATGTCAGACCTTCCTCTTCCGTCATTCCGGAGAGCATCCTTCTCAAGATCCACACCTTCTTGAGCGTGTCCTCGTTCAACAGGAGTTCTTCCTTCCTCGTTCCAGAGAGCTGCAGGTTTATGGCGGGGAAGATGCGTTTATTGGCGAGCTGCCTCGACAAAACCAATTCCATGTTACCCGTACCTTTGAATTCCTCGAATATGACCTCGTCCATCTTCGAACCGGTTTCTATGAGGGCGGTGGCTATTATCGTGAGGCTGCCACCTTCGCGAGTGTTCCTCGCTGCACCGAAGAAATGCTTCGGTTTGTACAGGGCAGCGGGGTCCACACCTCCGCTCAGAAGTTTGCCACTCGGTGGAACTTGGATGTTGTAAACGCGCGCCAACCTGGTTAAGCTGTCGAGCAGTATGACCACATCGTAACCGTACTCAACGAGTCTTTTCGACATCTCGAGAGTGAGTTCTGCGACTTTGATCTGCTTGTCTGGGGCCATATCGAACGGAGCTGCGATCACCTTCGCGTTCACGGACTCTTTGATGTCGGTGACCTCTTCGGGTCTCTCGTCGATCAAGAGTACGATCCTGATCGTGTCTGGATGGTTTATCGCTATGCCGTTGGCGATCTCTTTCAGGAGTGTCGTCTTTCCCGCCTTGGGTGGTGCCACGATGAGGCCTCTCTGTCCCTTACCCATGGGGGCAAACAGGTCTATCAGTCGTGTGGAAAGCACGTCGCGACTCGTCTCGAGTATGAAGCGTTCTTTGGGATAGTCGGGCGTCAGGTTCTCGAAGTTGACCCTCTCGTTGCTTAGCTCGGGCGATTTGTAGTTGACCGCCTCGATCTTGATCATCGCAAAGTAGCGCTCACCCTCTTTTGGAGGCCTTATGACACCAGATATGATGTCACCCGTGTTGAGGTTGAACTTCTTTATCTGCGACTGCGAGATGTAGATATCGTTGTTGCCAGGGAGCAGGTTGTCGCTGCTTCTCAGAAAACCGTATCCGTCCGGTAGGATCTCGAGGACACCTTCTCCAAAGATCAAACCGTGAGACTTGGCCTGAGCCTCCAAGATAGCGAATATGATGTCTCTCTTGCGCATGCTCGTGTAACGAGGAATATCGTACTGCTTTGCCAGTTCGTACAGCTGTTTGATCGTCATCTGCTCTAAGTCGTTGATCTTCACGGTGATTGGTTCGTTCTTTTCCTGTCCGTTGCCCATCAGTTCGAACACCTCCGGATGTAATTGGATGATCACAGACCAGCAAATCTGAAAAAACATTCAGTATGTTTGTCCTTAGGATTGAAATGTACGTTGTGGAAGGCAAGTCAGCGGAAGTTCACTGTTCGACAATATTTTACCAAACATCGACGTCTTTGGCAAGAGGAAAGCCTCTCCCGGCGGGGAGAGGCTTCACTCGTTGGTCTTCTCAACTATCTGGAGAAGCACCATTTCAGCTCCGTCGCCTCTCCTCTGGCCGATCCTGACGATTCTTGAAAACCCACTGTTTCTGTCGCCGATGTTCTTAGCGATCTCGTCCACCAATTTGTTCGTGAGCTTTCTATCGCACAAATACCGGTTGATCTGTCTCCTCAAAGCCACACTTTCGGCCCTGTCGTTGCTCTTCGAGGCTTTCACAGCCTTAACCATGAGCTTGTCAAAGAAACGCTTCACGACCTTTGCCTTTGCCACTGTTGTTACGATGCTTCGATGCTCAACGAGCTCTCGAAGTTGGTTTTTGATCAGCGCACGGCTGTGGCTACCGTACGAGCCCACTTTGCTCCTGACCATTCGATGTCTCACAAGTTCATCCTCCCTTCCTGATCGTCAAACCGAACTTTTCCATCAGTTTCTGCTTAACTTCTTCGAGGGATTTCGGTCCAAAATTCTTGATCTTCAAAAGATCTTCCTCTGTGCGCTTCAAAAGATCACCTATCGTCTCGATCTTGTCCCTTCTCAGGCAGTTCAAAGACCTTATAGACAGTTCGAGCTCGTCTATCTTCTTAGAATAGATGGATTCCTCCTCAACATGTGGCATCTGTTCGGCGACTGTCTCTTCCTGTGCCGTCACTGTGACGAACTCCGCAGACAGCGGTGCCATAGTCGATGGTAGACTTTCGTCTATGACCTTGAAGTGGTTCATAAGGGTATCAATCGCTCGCTTCAGTGCCTCATGCGGAAAGATGGATTTCTTCGTCCAGACCTCGAGCACGAGTTTGTCATAGTCGGTACGTTTGGCCACCCTCGCGCTCTCAACTTTGAAGTTCACCCGCAGGACCGGCGAAAAGACCCCATCGATCGGTATGGAACCTATCTCCGGGTGTTCTTCTATATCCTGAGCCGGCACGAAGCCTTTTCCTGCCTGAACGTAGAGTTCGAACAACAGATCTGCTTCTTCGTCCAGTGTGGCTATTTTCAATCCTGGGTTGACGACCTCGATACCCGCGGGTGTCTTTATGTCTCCGGCCAGCAACAGGCCCGGCCCTTTCTTTTCAACCATTATCTTGATTCTCTCTCTGACGGGGACTTCCGCTCTCAATTGGACCTTCTTCAAATTGAGGATGATCTCCAAGATATCTTCTTTGACACCCGGTAGCGTGTCGAATTCGTGGTATCTTTCGGGCTTTATGAACCTCAGACCCACGATGGCTATGGAAGGTATCGACGACAGAAGCACTCTTCTCAGTGCGTTGCCTATGGTGATACCGTATCCCTTCTCGAGTGGCGAGAAAACATATCTGGCGTAGTAGCAATCCGCCTCCGATCGTTCTTCTTCCACTTTCAACCTCTTGGGTATCATGAATTCCATTCACATCACCTCGAGTAGAGCTCGACGATCGCCTGAACATCGACGGGCAGATCGGTGAGCTCTTCGAGCTTCGGCGCCCTCTCAAAGGTACCACGGTACGCGTCGAAGTCCACTTGTATCCATGGAGCGATCGTTCTACCTTTGGCGAGTTCCACGGATCTCTTTATGACCTCGATCGATCTGCTCGATTCCTTGACCTCAACGATGTCTCCTGGCTTCAACAGGTAAGAAGGTATGTTGACTCTCTTGCCGTTGACCAGGAAGTGTCCATGCGTGACAAGCTGTCTTGCTTGTCTACGATTGATGGCAAAACCCATCCTGAAGACGACGTTGTCCAAGCGCGATTCCACAAGTCTAACGAGGTTCTCTCGCGTATCGCCAGTCATTCTCAACGCTCGATCGAAATACCTTCTGAACTGTCGTTCCAGAATTCCATAGATTCTCTTCATCACCTGTTTTGATCTCAGCTGAAATGCGTATTGTGACGTCTTGCCTCTGCTTCTGCCATGATCTCCCGGTGCAAAAGGTCTGCGGTCGAACGCACACTTTTCCGTGAAACACCTTTCGCCTTTCAGATACAGCTTCATACCTTCTCGCCTGCAGAGACGACAGACAGGTCCCGTGTATCTGGCCATCCAATTTCCCTCCTCTTACACTCTCCGTTTCTTCTTCGGTCTGCAACCGTTGAACGGTATCGGAGTGACATCCTTGATCGAATCCACTTCCAGACCGGCAGCCTGCAGGGTTCTGATCGCCGCTTCTCGACCAGGGCCTGGTCCCTTAACCAGCACGTCGACTCTCTTTATGCCCATCCTCAAAGCTTCCTTCGCCACTTTGTCAGCTGCAAGCTGTGCAGCATACGGGGTTCCTTTCCTGGTTCCCTCGAAACCGACCGTTCCTCCGCTTGCCCATGTCAAAACGGCACCATCCTGGTCCGTCAGGGTCACGATGGTGTTGTTGAACGTGGACTTTATGTGAACGATCGCCCGATCGATCAGTACTTTTCTTCTCTTCTTGCTCTCGGATCTTCTTGCCATTCTTTATCCCTCCTCAAGATCAAACGGCTTGTTCCTTCTTCTTCTTGGTCTTGATCCTGCTTGGTCTTGGACCCTTCCTCGTTCGAGCGTTGTGACGTGTGCTCTGACCACGCACCGGCAGGCCGAGCTTGTGACGAATACCCCTGTAGCAGCCTATGTCAATCAAGCGTTTGATGTTCCTGTTCACCTCGGCCCTCAATTCTCCCTCTACTTTGAAATGATCCTGGATGTACTTCGTTATCCTGTTGACTTCTTCGTCAGTGAGATCTTTCACTCGTTTGTCCATGTTGACGCCAGTGTTCTTGAGTATCTCCATTGCCCGCGTCTTGCCGATACCGTATATGTACGTGAGAGCAACGAAGCATTTCTTGTTCGCGGGCAACTCGACTCCCATGATGCGCGCCATTCGTTTCCCTCCTCAACCCTGCTTCTGATTGTGTTTGGGGTTCGCTTTGCATATCACCAATACTCTGCCTTTTCTCCTCACGATTTGACAGTACTCGCACCTCTTTTTGACGGAGGATCTAACCTTCACAGTCGATCAGCTCCTTTCTTTCTAATCCACATCTGATTTCTTGTCAAGTTTTTTCCTGTACACGATTCTTCCCTTGGTGAGATCGTATATGGAAAGTTCCACAACGACCCTGTCCCCAGGAAGGAGTTTGATGAAGTTCTTCCTCATCCTCCCGGAGATCTGGGCCAGAACCTTGTGACCGTTGTCAAGTTCAACGAGGAACGTCGCGTTTCTCCGAGCTTCAACGATGGTACCTTCCATTTTGATCACGTCTTCCTTGGGCATTGCATCACTCCTTGTCAACCGTTAGAACTTCGGCTCCATCCTCTTGCACGAGCACTGTGTGTTCAAAATGTGCGCTCCTCTTTCGGTCGGCCATGATCACGGTCCAGCCATCGTCGAGCAGCATGGTTTTCCAATCTCCTTCGCACGCCATCACTTCTATCGCCAACGTCATACCTGGAATGAGCGAGACACCCGTTCCAGGCCTGCCGTAATTGGGTATCTCGGGCTCCTCGTGTAACTGTCTGCCGACCCCATGACCGACGTAGTCCCTGATCACGTTGAAACCGGCAGCTTCCACAGCGCTTTGAATGGCGTACGATATGTCTCCAACCTTATACCCCTTCTTCGCGAAGCGGATGGCATTTTCGAGAGCCAACCTCGTAGCATCGACCAGTTTCTTCGCGATTTCGTCGACTTCACCGACACAGTAAGTCGTCGCTCCGTCCCCATAGTAACCTTCGTAGATGGCACCCACGTCCACTGAGACGATATCTCCCTTTTTAAAGACCTTCTTTTTCAGAGGAGCACCGTGCAGTATCTCCTCGTTGACCGACACACAGGTTGCGTACTTGTATCCCTTGTAGCCTTTGAAAGCCGGTTTCACTTTCAACTCTTTGAACCTCTTCTCAACGAAATGTTCCACGTCCGCAGCTGTGGCGCCTTCCACAACGATCGCTTCGATTTCCTTGAGAACGACCGCCACAGATCTACAGGCGATCCTCATCCTCTCTATCTCCTGAGGTGATTTCACTCTGATCAAGCTATCACCTTTTTCAACGCTTCGACAGCCTTCTGAACGGTGTTCTGGTGATCCGCTTCGGCGTCGACCTCGACCAATGTGCCCTTCTTTTTATAGTAATCTATCAGAGGAGCCGTCATCTCGTTGTAAACCTTGAATCTGTTTCTGACGACTTCCTCTTTGTCGTCATCGCGTTGAACGAGCCTGATTCCACAGTCATCACAGAGCTCATCGTTCTTTGGTGGCATGGACAACAAGTTATAGATTCTACCACACTTTGGACAGACTCTTCTGTTCGTCAGTCGCTTGACTACAACGTCCTCGCTCACCCTTAAATAAAGCACCGCATCGAGTTTCTGACCCGTCTCCTTCAGCATTTCGTCGAGCGCAGAAGCTTGCTGCACGGTGCGGGGATACCCATCGAGGATGAAACCATCCTTGCAATCGGGCCTGGAAATCCTTTCCCTCACCAGTTTGTTCACTATTTCGTCTGGTACGAGCGCACCGGAGCTCAATATGTGTTGAACCTGCTTACCGAGCTCAGAACCAGATGCTACCGCCTCTCTGAACATGTCTCCAGTGGAAATGTGAGGCACGTTGAACAAACCGACCAAGTCTTTTGCAAGGGTGCCTTTCCCCGCTCCCGGTGCTCCAAGCAGGACGATCCTCATTTCACTTCAGCCCTTTCTTCACGAATCCTTCGTAATGTCTCATGATCATGTGCGCTTCCATCTGCTGTAACACGTCGAGCGCCACACCGACGGCTATCAGCGTTGAAGTACCACCTATAACGATGTTGACCCTGGTGACTGCCTCGACGAAGTGTGGCAGCAACGCTATGACTACCAGGAACACGGCACCGAGGAACGTGACTCTGCTCAAGACGCGTTGGATGTATTCCTCCGTGGGTTTGCCAGGTCTTATTCCGGGTATGAATCCACCATATTTTCTCACATTTTCTGATACTTCGTGCGGATCAAAGACAACGACACTGTAAAAGTATGTGAAGAAGAACACCAACAGACCGTAAAGTATTATATACAAGGCGTTACCCGGTGAAAAGATGGCACGTAACCATTGAAGTCCAGTCATTTCGGCGATGGCCGCGGGGATCATAACTATGGCGCTGGCGAATATGATCGGTATCACGCCTCCCTGGTTCACCTTGATCGGGATGTACGTGGACGCACCGCCGTACACACGCCTTCCAACGACGCGTGTGGCATACTGTATCGTGATCCTACGCTCTGCTTGCTGAACGTATATGATGCCCGCAACTGTTACCACGGCGATCGCGATCAGGAAGATCCAGCCGAACAGGTTCAAGTTACCCAGTAACACGCTTCCGAAGTAGCTTGGATATCTTGCAACGATACCTGCAAAGATCAAGATAGAAATCCCGTTGCCTATACCCTTCTCGGTGATCCGATCTCCCAACCAGAGGAGGAACATCGTGCCTGCGAGCATCGAAATGGTGGAGATCAATACGAAGACCATGGGGTTGAGACCGTAAGCGACTATGTCTGGGCTCTGCCTCACTAAACTGAAGGACACGATGAAAGACTGAAAGGCACCGAGCACGATCGTCAGGTTGCGTGTGTATTTGGCAAACTTCTTCCTGCCCTCTTCACCCTCTCTGAGCATCTCACGAAGCTTGGTTATCACGGAGGAGAGCAACTGCAAGACTATGGACGCATTTATGTAGGGTGTGACGCTCATGGCGAAGATCGAGAAGTTCTCCAGGGCCCCACCGGTGAACACATCGTAAAAGCTTATGATACCGCCGGCTGCCGCTCCGGCGAAACGTTTGAACGCTTCGGCCCAGGCCTGGATATTTATGCCCGGTACGGGAATGTACACGCCCAACCTGAAGACGATCAGCGTTAGGACGGTGAAAACTATCCTGTCACGTAGTTCAGGTATTTTGAAAGCGTTTCGAAGGGCTTTCCACACGTCATATCACCTCTGCCCTTCCCCCGACCGTTTCGATGGCCTTCTTTGCTGTCTCGCTGAAGGCGTGGGCCTTCACGATCAAGGGTTTGGTCAACTCACCGTCCCCCAGAATCTTCACACCATCTTTGAGCTTTTTCACTATCCCAAGCTTTATCAGTTTCTCGGGTGTGACTTCTTCGCCCGATTCGAACCTCTCTTCGAGTGTTCTGAGGTTGACGATCGCATAATCTTTGTGAACGAAGCTCTTGAAACCCACTTTGGGCAATCTTCTGTGCAGGGGAGTCTGACCACCCTCGTGCCACGGATGGACTTTTCCAGTGCCTCGCGACTTCTGACCTTTGTGACCTTTGCCAGAGGTCTTGCCAAGACCAGAGCCTATGCCTCTACCCACCCTCTTTGGTTCTTTGACCGAACCGGGTGTGGGTTTGAGATCTTCGAGTCTCAACGCCATAGCTCATTCCTCCTCCGATACATCTTCGACTTTGACGAGGTGTCTGACTTTCTCAATCATGCCGAGTATCTGAGGCGTTTTGGGTTTGACCACTCTGTCGTGCAGTTTTTTCAGACCAAGTGCCTTTAGAGTTGCTCTCTGATCGTACTTGTAACCTATGGGACTCTTCACGAGTTCCACGATGATCTTCGCCACAGCTCAAGCCCCCTTCTTCGCTCCGCGAATAACTTGTCCTACACTCAAGTCTCTCAATCTTGCAGCTTTATCGGGTGGAACTAAACCCTTGAGAGCCTTAAGAGTAGCGAGAGCCAAGTTCACTGGGTTCGTTGAACCTAAAGATTTGGTGAGCACGTTCTGAACCCCCGCAAGCTCTACAACGGCTCTGACGACCGATCCAGCTATGATTCCCGTACCGGGTGCTGCGGGCTTCAGCAGAACGACGGATGCGTCTTGCTTTGCAGTGACCTCGTGGGGTATGGTTCCCCTGTAAAGAGGAACATCGATCAGAGCCGCACGCGCCGCACTCAACGCTTTTCTTATCGCATCTGGGACCTCTCTGGCTTTTCCTATACCAACGCCCACCTTGCCTTTTCTATTTCCAACAACCGCCAGAACTCTGAAGCTGAGGGTTTTTCCACCCTTCGTGACCTTTGCCGTCCTTCTTATCTCAACGATACGCTCCTCAAATTCTTCAGACTCTCTCTTGATAACTTCTTCCTCCAGTATTTCATCCACCATTTTTTACACACACCTCCTCAGAATTGCAAGCCTGCTTCTCTCGCGGCGTCGGCCAGCGCTTTGATTCTACCGTGGTACTTGAACCCTCCGCGATCGAACACGACCGTTTTGATTCCCAGACTCAGAGCGCGCTGAGCAATCAATTTGCCAACCTCTCTTGCTGCCTCGGTGTTGTACGTCTTTGACAATCTTTGTCGCAACTCCTTGTCCAGTGTGGAAGCCGAGACAAGCGTATGACCCTTAGTATCGTCGATTATTTGAGCATATATGTGCTTTTCGCTCCTGAACACGGCCAGACGAGGCTTTTCTGGTGTACCTTTCACTTTCTTTCTGATTCTCAGATGTCTCTTGATCCTCTTCAGGTTTCGATCCTCTTTCTTTATCACGTCAAATGCCCCCTTTACGCCTTCTTACCTTCTTTTCTTCTCACCACTTCGTCCCTGTACTTGATACCTTTGCCTGTGTAGACGTTGACCTCTCTGTAAGATCTGATGTTAGCAGCAAACTGACCAACCTTCTGCTTGTCCGCTCCCCTGACGACGATGAGGTTGGGTGAGGGTGTCTCAACACTCACGCCCGCTGGAGCTTCGAGCACCACGGGATGCGTGTAACCCACCTGAAGTGTCAGTTTGTTGCCCTGTGCCTGCGCTCTGTAGCCAATTCCAACGATCTCGAGCTGTTTCTCGAAACCCTTCGTCACACCGTGTATCATGTTCCTTATCAACGACCAGTAGGTGCCTTGGAACATCCTCAAGATGCGCCTGAAAGACTTCCTGATCATCCTCTCTTCGTTCTGTCTCACCCAGATCTTACCGTCTTCTATTTCAATCTTCACGTACGGAGATAGCTTCTGTGAAAGCGTCCCCTTGGGTCCTTTCACCGTTATCGTATCAGACTCGAGCTTTACATCGACACCGGTGGGGATGACTATGGGTTTCTTTCCAAGCTTGGACATGTTCTCACCTCCTCACCAAATGTAGGCGATGACTTCTCCACCGACTCCGAGTTCCCTGGCTTCCTTGTCGGTCACGATACCTTTCGAAGTCGTCAGTATCGCTATGCCGAGACCGTTCTTGACTTTCGGTAGTTCGTCTTTCGTAACGTAAACCCTTCTTCCAGGCTTTGATACTCTCACGATTCCGTGAATCACTCTCTCACGATTTCTCCTCAAACCTTTGTACTTCATGTGTATTCTCAGTATGCCTTGCTTGCCATCCTCGATGTATTTGTAATCTTGAATGAATCCTTCGCGCTTGAGTATCTCGCAAATCGCACGCTTCATGTTCGAGGCTGGCACGTCCACGTACTCTTTGAACGCGACGTTGGCGTTCCTGATTCGCGTGAGCATATCAGCTATCGGGTCGCTCCACATCGTTCTCCCTCCTCTTCACCAACTTGCCTTCCTGACTCCGGGGAGCTTGCCCTCCAACGCCATCTTTCTGAAACAGACTCTGCAGAGACCGAATTCCCTGTACACAGACTTGGCTCTACCGCACATGACGCACCTTGTGTACTCGCGGACTTTGAACTTCTTTGGTCTCTTCCATCTCTCTATCAAACCTTTTCTTGGCATTCTCTATCTCCTCCTCATTTTCTGAAAGGCAATCCCAGCAGTTCCAACAGCCTCTTCGCTTCCCTGTCGTTCTTGGCCGTGGTAACTATGATGATGTCCATGCCCTGTACCCTCGTGGCCTGGTCCGGTGTGATCTCGGGAAATACGAACTGTTCGCTCAGGCCGAAACTGTAGTTACCCCTTCCATCGAAAGAGTCCGGGTTCAAGCCACGGAAGTCCCTCACCTTCGGTAGAGCGATGTTCGCAAGTTTGTATAGAAAGTTCCACATCCTGAGACCACGAAGCGTCACCTTCAAGCCGACGTTCATCCCTTTTCTTATCTTGAAGTTCGAGATGCTCTTCTTGGCTTTCGTGATCACAGGCCTTTGTCCAGTGATGGCCGCGAGTTCGTTCGAATGTTTCGTGAGTAGATCGGCATTCCGTGCCCCTTCGCCGATCCCCATGTTTATGACTATCTTTTCGAGTTTCGGAACTTGATGAATGTTCTTGTATCCAAATTCTTTCATCATTATCGGTACTATCTCTTTTTCGTACTTCTCCTTCAAAGGCACGTACTGAGCCATCTTAGGATTCCTCCTCACGCTTTATCGATGATCTCGCCGCATTTTTTGCAAAATCTGACCTTCGTGCCGTCTTCCAGAAACTTCATACCGACACGCGTTGGTTTATCACAGCTTGGGCACACAACCATGACTTTGCAGGCATAGATCGGAGCTTCCCTTTCTATGATGCCTCCCTCTCTCAGCTGTGGTATGGGTCTTTGGTGCCTCTTAACCATGTTCACTCCCTGTACTACGACCTTGTCCTCCTTCGGTATCACCTTGAGAACCTTGCCTCTCTTGCCCTTGTCTTTGCCTGAGATGACTTGGACCAGATCGTCACGTTTTATGCGCATCTTCCTCACCTCTCACAGGACCTCTGGCGCCAGAGACACGATTTTCATGTAACCTTTCTCACGGATCTCTCTGGCCACCGGTCCAAAAACGCGTGTACCCCTTGGTTCATTGAACTTGTCGAGAACGACAGCGGCATTGTCATCGAACCTTATGTAGGTTCCATCCGGTCTTCTTATTGGCTTCCTCGTCCGAACGATGACTGCCTTGACAACCTCACCTTTCTTGATTCCGGTATTCGGTATGACGTCCCTGACGGAACACACAACGATGTCTCCAACCCTGCCGTACTTCTTGTGGTGCCCTCCTAAGACCCTGATGACCCTCAAGACTTTCGCACCCGAATTATCCGCGACGTTGAGATAGCTTTCCGTCTGGATCATGCTTCCTCACTCTCCTCAACCGCGGGTATATTTTCAGCTTGATACGCACGCTGGAGTATTTCGACGACCCTCCATCTCTTGGTCCTGCTCAAAGGCCGCGTTTCCTCTATGACAACGACGTCGCCAACCTTGCATTCGTTGTGCTCGTCGTGTGCGTGGTACTTCTTGGATCGCTTGATGTGCTTTTTGTAAACAGGGTGCTCGAGCCATCTTGCGACGCTGACGACCACGGTCTTGTCCATTTTGTCACTGACCACGACGCCTACCAATCTCCTTCTCGGCATTGTCGATTACCTCCTTATTCCAAGTTCTCGTTCACGGAGTATTGTTTTGACCCTTGCTATGTCCCTCTTCGTTTCTTCTATGAGAGATGTGTTCCTCAACTGTCCCAAAGCATGTTGAAACCTGAGCTCCATGAGCTGTCTCTTCTTCTCTTCCAGTAGCTTTTTCAGTTCGTCATCAGTGTAGTTCCTGAGCTCTGTCACTTTCATACGGCTTCACCCCCGAAAGAGGATCTCGAGACTATCTTGGTTGGTATCGGCAACTTGCTTGCGGCGTATTCGAGGGCTTCTTTAGCCGTTTCTTCGTCGACACCGGCGATCTCGTATATGATCTTCCCAGGTTTCACCGGACAAACCCAACCTTCCACGTTACCTTTTCCCTTACCCATCCTGGACTCAGCAGGCTTCTTCGTGTAAGGCTTATCGGGGAAGACCCTGATCCAGAGTTTTCCACCTTTCTTCAGCACCCTCATGATGGCGATCCTGCCGGCCTCTATCTGTTGGGCCGTGATCCAGTACGGAGCGAGTGCCTTCAAACCCCATTCGCCAAAAGCGACGGTTGTTCCACCTTTTGCCTCGCCCTTGAGTCTTCCTCGTTGCTGCTTTCTGTATTTGACCCTCTTGGGCATCAACATCGTGTTTCCCTCCCTACTTCAAATCTGCGCATCACCCTTGTAAATCCAGACTTTTACACCGATCGTACCGTACTTCGTTTCAGCCTTGGCGGTTCCGTAATCTATGACTGCTCTGACTTTCTGAAGTGGCAATCTGCCTCTGAGGTACCATTCCCGTCTTGCGATCTCTGCCCCTGCGAGTCGGCCTGAAACCATCGTCTTTATTCCTACGGCTCCCTTTCGAATCGCGTCTGAAATGGCTCGCTTCATTGCGCGCTTGTATGAGGCTCTCTTCTCTATTCTTGTCGCTATGCTCTCGGCAACCAGTTGTGCATCAAGCTCGGGCGTTTTTACTTCCTCCACATTCACGAGAACGCGTCTGTTGAGCCTCTTCTCAAGCTCTTCCCTCAACTTGCCGATCTCGGCACCCTTCTTGCCTATTATGACCCCGGGCCTCGCAGTTTTGACGATCACTGTCACGGTTTCGTTGTCAGGTCTTTCTATGAAAACTTCACTGATACCGGCCTGGCTGTACATGGACTTGACCAGTTTGCGTATCTCTTCGTCTTCTTTCAGCCATGGTCCGTAGTTCTTCTCGTTGAACCAACGCGCCTGCCATTCCGACGTTACGCCCAGTCTGAATCCTCTTGGATGTACTTTCTGACCCACCGTATCACCTCTCCAAAGTTTAGTCTTTACTCCGCACCACTACAGTAATGTGGCACATTCGCCGCTGAATTATGTCTGCCCTTCCTCTTCCACGCATCCAGATTCTCTTCATTCTTGGCCCATCGTCGACAACGCAGTGAGAAACGTAAAGGTTCTCCCTGGAGAGTTTAGCGTTGTTCTCGGCGTTGGCCACAGCAGATGCTAAAACTTTCTCCACGAGCCGTGCGGCTTTCTTCGGTGACATCTGAAGAATCTGGAACGCTTCGTCCACACTCTTGCCTCTGATCGCGTTCACGACACAACGGGCCTTTCGCGGTGATATCCTCACGTATCGAGCGACAGCTCGCGCTTCTTTTACTTGAATTTCTTCTTGCTGTTTGTACTGGACGGATCTTTTGGGTCTCTTGGTCTGGTTCTCAGTAGCCATACGCTGCTCCCTCCTCACTTGACTTGACCCTTAGAGGCAGCCTTCTTGTCGGCATGACCTCCGAACCTTCTGGTGAGAGCAAACTCGCCCAATCTATGACCGACCATGTTCTCGGTTATGTAAATGGGGATATGCTTCAATCCGTTGTGAACAGCTATGGTATGGCCGACCATTTCTGGGACTATCGTCGATGCCCTGCTCCACGTCTTGATGATTTTCTTTTCTCCCGTCTCGTTCAGCATCCTTATCTTCTTCAAAAGTTTCGGGTCAACGTACGGACCTTTCTTCTTAGATCGAGACACACGAACACCTCCTTC
Source organism: Pseudothermotoga hypogea DSM 11164 = NBRC 106472 (assembly GCF_000816145.1). NCBI lineage: Bacteria > Thermotogati > Thermotogota > Thermotogae > Thermotogales > Thermotogaceae > Pseudothermotoga > Pseudothermotoga hypogea. Next base: position 173,987 of record NZ_CP007141.1, read on the forward strand.
AGACTTCGTTGCGTCTGCGGACTATGAACCTATCCGATGGTCTTCTGCCTCTTCTGGTCTTGTATCCTTTGCATGGTACTCCCCATGGCGTCACGGGATGCTGACCTTTACCTCTTCCTTCTCCACCACCCATCGGATGGTCGACTGGGTTCATGACCATGCCTCTCACATGTGGCCTTCTACCCTTCCAGCGCACCCTACCCGCCTTGCCATCGACTTCGTTCTTGTGGTCCTCGTTACCAACGACACCGATGGTTGCGTAACACTTTATGTGAATCTTTCTTAGTTCACCGGAAGGCATCCTCAACAGAGCATAGTCGCCTTCCTTTGCCATGAGCTGGCACGCGACGCCCGCAGAACGCGCGATCTTTCCACCGGAACCAGGTCTTATCTCAACATTGTGTATCATCGTTCCAAGGGGTATCTTTTCCAGCGGCAACGCATTCCCGACCTTTATCTCTGCCTCTGGTCCAGCCATCAGAGTGTCGCCAACCTGAAGACCGTTGGGTGCAAGAATGTACCTCTTCTCACCGTCTGCGTATACCAACAGTGCGATCCTCGCGGTTCTGTTTGGATCGTACTCGATCGATACGACCTTCGCAGGTATGCCTATCTTGTCGCGCTTGAAGTCGATGATTCTGTATCTGCGCTTGTGACCTCCTCCACGAAACCTAACCGTCGTGCGTCCGTAGTGGTTCCTTCCGCCCGTCTTCTTGATGGGTACCAGCAAGGACTTCTCGGGCTCTTCTTTCGTTATCTCGGAGAAGTCTGGTATCACCATGAACCTTCGACCTGGTGTGATCGGTTTGAATTTCTTCAGACCCATCGGAATTCACCTCTCATTGCTGGACTTCCAGCTCTTTGATCGTGTAGCCTTCCTTCAAGGTGACGATGGCCTTCTTCCACTGCCGGGTTTTTCCCTCAAACAGGCCCCTGCGCTTCGGTTTCGGCTTTACCAAGAGCACATTGACCTTCTCAACTTTCACGTTGAACAACTTTTCGATCGCCATCTTGACTTGATGCTTGTTTGCCAGAAGGTTCACTTCGAAGATGTACTTTCTATCTTCCCTCGCAGCCGTAGACTTTTCCGTCACGATTGGTCTAACAATCACATCGTATGGTGTGAGTTTTTGCTGGTTCATTTGAGCACCTCCTCGATCTTAGCTACCACGTCTTTGGTCAGGACAAGTTTCTCGTGGTTTAAGATGTCATAAACGTTCAGGCCGTCTACCCTTACTTCACCGTTCTGGGATGCACCTGTGTTGTCTGCAATTATAGCCTTGACACCGGATATGTTTCGGCATGCGAGCTTCACGTTCTCATACTCGGTCTTCTTCCACGGTAAGACGAAAAGAACCTTCTTACCGGTGAGCTGAAGATCGCTCAAGACCTGCCTCATGTTCTTAGTCTTTGGTTCATCGAACTTCATGTCATCCAAAACGATCAAGTTTCCCTCTCTGAACCTCTGAGAAAGTGCTGACTTTATGGCTAACCTCTTCATCTTTTTCGGCAGTTTCTTGCTCCAATCCCTTGGCTTGGGACCGTGTGCGACACCACCGTGCCTCCAGATGGGAGATCTTATCGATCCGTGCCTGGCCCTACCGGTATGTTTCTGTGGCCAAGGTTTTCTTCCTCCACCGCTCACCTCTGCTCGAGTCTTGGTCGAAGCGGTTCCTGCGCGCCTTCTGGATAGCTGATAGTCAACGTAGCGCCACATAACATCAAGGTTGGGTTCGATGTTGAATATCTCGTCCTTCAACTCCTGTTCACCGATCTTCTGCCCTTTCATGTTGTACAGGTCTACGATAGCCATACGCTTGATTCCTCCTCAGCCTCATTTTCGGGTCTTCTTGGGGCTCCTGATGAGCACCAAGCCACCCCTCGCACCAGGGACAGAACCTTTGACCGCTATGAGGTTGTTTTCTACATCCAGCTTCACGACCTCGAGGTTGTGGATCGTTACCCTCTCGTTCCCGTAATGTCCTGGCATCTTTTTCCCTTTGAAAATCTTTGCTGGCTCTGTGTGCTGACCGAGAGAGCCGAGTTCTCTGTGGAATTTCGATCCGTGGGTCTTTGGGCCTCCGGAAAATCCCCATCTCTTGACGCCACCTGCGAAGCCTCTACCTTTCGTCCAGCCGACGACGTCTACCAACTCTCCAGGTTGGAATATGTCGACCTTTATGGTCTGTCCCACTTCGTACTTGCTCAGCTCCTCTTCGCTTTCAAGTCTCATCTCTCTCAGAACCCTCAGAGCCTTCAAATTGGCCTTTTTGAAGTGTCCCTCGAGAGGCTTGTTGGTTTTTTTGATCTCCTCAAAACCCAACTGAACTGCGCAGTATCCATCGACCTGAGGGGTTTTTTTCTGCACAACGTAACATGGGCCAGCCTTTATCACCGTTACTGGCACGACCTCGTTACCCTCAAACAGCTGGGTCATCCCCATTTTTCTGCCTATGATCATCTTCATGCTCCAACACCTCCGAAGGTTCAGAGTTTGATCTCTACGTCGACACCTGCTGGGAGGTTTATCTTCATCAGTGCGTCGATCGTCTTCGGCGAAGGTTCTATTATATCGATCAGTCTCTTGTGGACCCTCTTTTCGAACTGCTCACGCGAATCCTTGTGCTTGTGTGGGGATCGAAGCACCACATAGAGAGTCCTCTCCGTCGGCAATGGTATGGGACCGGATATTCTCGCGTTCGTGGACTTCGCGACCTCCACGATCTTCTTCGCGGATTCATCGAGAAGTTCGTGATCGTAAGCTTTCAACTTTATCCTGATCTTCTGTCCAGGCATGAGTCTCGTTCCCTCCTCTTCGTCCAAAGGGTGGGGGCCGAGCCCCCACTCGAGATCACTCTACGATCTCCGCGACGACTCCTGCTCCAACGGTTCTTCCGCCTTCTCTTATAGCGAAGCGCATTCCTTTTTCTATGGCAACCGGATAGATCAACTTGATGGTCAGTATCGCATTGTCGCCGGGCATGACCATTTCTGCGTTGTTTCCGAGTTCGAGAATTTCACCGGTGACATCCGCCGTTCTTATGTAGAACTGAGGTCTGTAACCCTTCATGAACGGTGTGTGCCTTCCACCTTCCTCTTTCTTGAGCACGTACACGTTCGCCTTGAAGGTGGTGTGAGGCGTGATCGAACCGGGTGCAGCGAGCACCTGACCACGCTCGACCTCATCCTTGTCGATACCCCTCAACAGACATCCAACGTTGTCTCCTGCTATTCCTTCCTCGAGCTCTTTCCTGAACATTTCAACGCTCGTCACGACCGTCTTCCTGGTCTCGTAGCTCAGACCGACGATCTCCACTTCGTCGCCCGGCCTGATGCGTCCACGTTCGATCCTTCCAGTGACGACCGTACCTCTTCCCGTGATGGAGAACACGTCCTCTATGGCCATCAGGAACGGTTTGTCAACATCACGGACAGGCTCGGGAATGTAGTTGTCCAGCGCATCCAGGAGTTCCTGAATGGCTTTGTATGCTGGATCGTTTGGATCGTTAGCCTCAAGGGCTTTGAGAGCAGAACCCCTGATCACGGGAACCTCATCGCCAGGGAATTCGTACTTCGACAGCAACTCTCTAACTTCCATTTCGACGAGGTCGATCAACTCTGGATCGTCAACGGCATCGACCTTGTTCAAAAAGACCACGATGTATGGCACGTTGACTTGTCTTGCAAGTAGCACGTGCTCGCGCGTCTGCGGCATCGGTCCATCCGTTGCGGCAACGACCAGAATGGCTCCATCCATCTGTGCGGCACCAGTGATCATGTTCTTTATGTAGTCAGCGTGACCCGGGCAGTCGATATGGGCATAGTGTCTTTTTTCAGTCTGATACTCAACGTGCGTGATGTTGATCGTGATTCCTCTGGCCTTTTCTTCCGGTGCCTTGTCGATCTGCTCGAAAGGCACATAGTTTGCCAAACCCTTGAAAGACAAATACTTAGTGATCGCTGCTGTGAGTGTCGTCTTACCATGGTCGATGTGACCTATGGTTCCAACATTGACGTGTGGTTTGGTTCTCACAAATTTTTCCTTAGCCATTCAAACTCCCTCCTTCACCTTTAAACAGCTTTCAAGATCCTTTCCAGTATCCTGTCCGGTATCTCTTGATAGTGTGAGAACTGAGCTGTGTAAGCAGCCCTGCCCTGACTCAACGACCTCAGGACCGTGGCGTAACCGAAAAGCTCAGACATGGGAGCTGTCGCCCTGATGATCTTCGTGTTCCCTTTCGTTTCCAGACCCTGAATGTTGGCCCTTCGAGAACTCAGATCGGCTATGATCGAGCCCAGGTATTCTTCGGGTGTGACGATTTCCAGTTTCATGACCGGTTCTAACAAGACTGGTTCACATTCTTTCATCGCGTTCTTGAAGGCCAAACTGGCCGCAATCTTGAAAGCGATCTCCGAAGAATCTACCTCGTGGTAAGAGCCGTCCACGAGTACCGCTCGTACCCCAATCATTGGATAACCTGCCACGTAACCCGTTTCCATGGCCTCGCGTATGCCTTGCTCTATTGCGGGAATGTACTCTTTCGGTATTGTACCACCAACGATGTTGTTCACGAATTCGAAATGCTTTCCTTTTTCGTACGGGATAGGCTCAAACCTCACCACGACGTGTCCGTACTGACCCCTACCACCTGTTTGTCTTATGTACTTGCCTTCGGCAACGGCAGCCTTGGTGATGGTCTCTCTATAGGAAACTTGGGGTCTTCCCACCCTCACGTTCACGTTGAATTCTCTCTTCAATCTGTCCGTCACGATCTCCAGGTGCAACTCACCCATTCCAGACAGAATGATCTGACCTGTTTCTTTGTCGACACCAACTTTGAGTGTGGGATCCTCTTCACTGAGTGCCGTCACGGCTCGGACCATCTTTTCTTCCTCTTCTTTCGTTGGCGCCTCGATAGCGACGGATATAACAGGTTCTGGAAAGTTGAACCTCTCTATGAGCACCGGACGATTCTCATCGCACAGCGTATCTCCGGTCGTCGTGTTCTTCAATCCAACAACAGCGACTATGTCACCAGGCCTTGCAAACTCCACCTCTTCCCTCTTGTCCGCGTGCATGAACATCAACCTTGCGACGCGTTCCTTAATGTTCTTCGTCGAATTGTAGACGTAGGAACCTTTGTTCAGTCTACCAGAATAAACGCGCAGATAAGTTAGCTTACCGACGTATGGATCAACCTGTATCTTGAAAGCGAGTGCCGTGAAACCAGCCTCTTCGGAAGGAACGATTTCCACAGCTTCGCCATCTGGAGTCTGAGCCCTCAACGGCGGCAGATCTAAGGGTGATGGAAGATAGTCGATGACCGCATCGAGCAACGGTTGAATACCCCTGTTCCTCGCAGCAGCTCCGCAGAGAACCGGCACTATCTTGTTCTCTATAGTTAACCTTCTGATCGCTGCTTTCAACTTTTCGATGGGTATGTCCTCATCCTCGAGGTAGAGGTTCAGGATCTCCTCGTCTTCTTCCGCGAGCGCCGATATCAACTCTTCGCGCCTGTCTTCAGCTTCGCTGACAAGGTGAGCAGGTATCTCTTCCTCCACGTACTGCGAACCATCCTCGCTGATCCAGTATATCGCTTTCATCTTCAGAAGATCTATGACACCAGCAAAATCTTTCTCAGAACCGATCGGCATCTGTATCGCAACGGGTTTCGCGTGAAGCTTATCGATCATCGTCTTGATCGCCATGTCGAAATCTGCACCCGTTTTGTCCATCTTGTTCATGAATGCCAGCCTTGGCACACCGTACTTGTTAGCTTGACGCCAAACCGTTTCGCTCTGTGGTTCTACGCCAGCGGTAGCATCGAACACTGCGATCGCACCATCCAGGACCATGAGGGAGCGCTCGACCTCTATAGTGAAATCCACATGCCCGGGCGTATCTATCAGGTTTATTCTGTGGCCTTTCCAAAAACACGTCGTTGCCGCCGCCTGTATCGTTATGCCCCTCTCCTTTTCTTGCTCCATCCAATCCAACGTTGCGGTTCCCTCATCCACACTGCCGAGCATGTGCTTGCGGCCGGTGTAATAGAGTATGCGCTCAGACGTCGTCGTCTTGCCGGCGTCTATGTGGGCCATTATTCCGATGTTACGAAGCTTCTCGAGAGGGACGTACAGGGCTTGAACTTCTAACATAAGTTTTCCTTTCACCACCGCAGATGGGCAAACGCTCTGTTCGCCTCCGCCATCTTGTGGACATCTTCCCTCTTCTTGACAGCGGCTCCCGTTCCTTGATACGAAGCTATCAGCTCTTCGGCGAGTTTCAAATACATGGGACGTCCTTTCTTTGCTCGCGCCGCGTTGACTATCCAGCGCAAGGCAAGCGAGGTTTTCCTCGGTTCCTGCACCTCGATCGGTACCTGGTACGTTGCACCACCAACTCGTCTTGGTCGAACCTCGAGCACCGGTCTGACGTTATCGAGGGCTTTTTGGAAGACCTCGAGCGGATCTTTACCTGTCTTTTCCCTAATGTAGTCGAAAGCCTTGTAGACGATCTTCTGCGCAACAGTCTTTTTGCCATCCCACATGATCCTGTTTATCAACTTCGCCACCAACACATCACCATAAACAGGGTCTGGCGCTATTTTTCTGACCTCTGCTCTCCTTCTTCTCACGCTACCAACCTCCAAACATCACTTCTTCGGTCTCTTGGCACCGTACTTGCTCCTGGACTGTCTTCTGTTCTCAACGCCTGCCGCGTCCAAAGTTCCACGGATGATCTTGTACCTAATTCCGGGAAGGTCCTTGACCCTTCCACCCCTGACGAGGACAACAGAGTGTTCCTGCAGGTTGTGCCCGATTCCGGGTATGTATGCCGTTACCTCGATACCGTTGGACAACCTGACCCTCGCGATCTTCCTCAAGGCTGAGTTCGGCTTCTTTGGCGTCATCGTGGTGACACGAATACAAACACCGCGTTTCTGAGGGTTCCCCATCAGGGCTGGTGCCTTCGATTTTTCTACCTTCCTCTCGCGACCAAATCGGATTAACTGGTTTATGGTCGGCATGAAAAACCTCCCTTCAACGACACACCGACTCGTCATTTTATTACAAAACGCATGTTCTGTCAATCATGCAAAAAGCGTTCGCGAGACTCATTATACTACCCGGCAACGCAGAAAATACAACAACGGTTTGAAATTATCTTTAACGCTCATTTGAACTCAGTACTCTATACCCTTTCTCGCTTGGATTCCCCTCGAATAATAATGTTTCACCTCTACCATCTCTGTCACCAGATCCGCTACGTCTATCAACTCTGGAGGAGCGTACCTTCCCGTGATGATGAGCTCGGTTCTTTCGTGCCTGTTCGAAACGACGTCGAGTAAATCTTGCACGTTGAACAAACCAAGATAGACGGCCACGTTGGCTTCGTCCATCACGACGATGTCGTACTCACCGCTGCTGACCACTTCACGACAACGATTTAATCCCTGCTTGGCCAACTTCGTGTCTTCCTCGTCGGGTTCTCCGTGGATGAACTTCGGCCTTCCGAACCTCTCCAAGGTGACGTTCTCGAAGCACTGCAATGAGTGTAGTTCGCCGTAGTCCATTCCTTTCAGGAACTGTGCGACGTACACCTTCATCTTGTGCCCGAGCGCCCTCAGTACCAGACCGAGTGCCGCGGTCGTTTTACCCTTTCCGTTCCCCGTGTAGACGTGGACGTATCCCATAACTTCGCCTCCTATCCAATCACGATCGGTGGAATTTTGAAATCCTTGTCACCGATCCTTTCTGAGTGCTTTGGAAACAGTAGCGCGTGCAACGAGGTGGCCTTGATGTCGTAGAGCAGTTGTTGCTCGAACAGTTGAGGATCGAGTTGGAACCTTTCAGGTTTCTTCATCGCTTGCTCTAACACCTTTCTGTACAGTGAACAGAGAGAAATGATCGGCACGCGCGAAACTCGCTTCATCTTCGAGAGCAGTTCTCTGCCTCTGGATGAGAACCCCAGAACTCTTAGATACTGTGGTCCGAGTGAATTTGATCTTTCGACAAACTCGCCTGTGATATCGAACAGCGCATAGAGACAGAGTCGCCTGATCTTACTGAGGGTGAAGCGCTTACTCTTCACGCAGGAAAAGAAATCTTCCAAGTTCGTCGTTTTCACTGCGCAGTCGACGAAACGTTTGTCCAAACCCTCATCGAACCCGTGCAATCTTTGAAGCTGCGATCTGTCCATAAGTCTCAACTTGGACAGGATCATCGTTTCCATGTGTTGTAGAAACACGGGGCCTCTTCCTTCGTTCAGCTCGCGCGAGATGATCCTGAGGCTGCTCGTTGGCAAGGCTTTGCTTATCTTGTCCCATTCTCCATTGGAAATGCACTTTCTTATCGCAGTGGCGCTTGAGAACTTCCCCTGGAACCTTTCATCCCTGTCTTCTGCTCCAACCCTCCTCACGACGTGTGGTTTTATCGGACTGTTCAAGAGCATGATTGACCTGATATACTCGATGCCGAGTATATCGTTAGATTTTTCGATCTTCAGCACTTCCTTCGGTTCCATCGCTTTGGTGATTTCGAAGTACTTCATCAAGGCGTACTTTCTCGCGTTTGGAAAAGAGTGTCCCTTCTTCAACTCCTCTCTCATCAGCTCGGGGAAAGGATCGGGTTGTCTCACCATAACCTCCGCGATCGTTTGAAGAAAACTCAAATCTGCCGATTCGCTCCCGAAAACTATGTCGGTCACGACGCCAGTGTTGTGGAGTGACCACACCGCACCGCGTGCAAAACCGCCGGCATCCTGAACCGCGTAGATGAACGGAAGTTCCAGAACAACGTCCACACCGTTCAAAAGAGCTATCTCAGCACGTGAGAACTTGTCTATTATGGCCGGCTCGCCCCTCTGGCAGAAACTGCCACTCATCACAGCCACAACGTAGTCTGGATTGATGAGCTCCTTGGCCTTCGTCAAATGGTAAAGATGACCGTTGTGAAAGGGGTTGTACTCCACTATCACGCCGAGTACTCTCATGAGCTGTACCTCTCCATCCTGATCAAACTGAACTGGAAAGAGAAGAAGATCAACGATAACGCCAGCAAACCAACCGACACGAGTTTCACCAGGCCGATCTCACCGTAAGATCCAAGTAGATCATAGGCAAACCATCCGAAACCGCTCACAACCATTCTGTAGATCTGAATAGCTATCGAGAGCGCACTCGAAGAAAACGCGAAGGAGAGAAAAACAACATGGTTGTCCCCATTCGCTTTCGCCAGCGAATAAAGACAAATGCACATTCCTGAAGCCAAGAAAGACAATGCGAAGGCCAAGAACCACCTCGAACTCTTCACTGTAACGTTCAAAATGTCGTTCAGGAAGGGTGAAGCGTAGCTCAAGAGTGAATAGCCGATGAGCATGACAAGACCGAACGTACTCCACAGTACGCCTATGATGAGGGCCAAATAGAGCACGGTTTTCACAGACACCACCTCGCTTCATACTTTCGATACGAGCAATTTTGCCAGTCGTTCACTTCCCAAGATTTTTGCCAGTTCCTCGATCGAAGCTTCCCTGATCTGCTGAAGACTGCTGAATTTCTGCAACAACTTTTTCCTCCTCTTCGGACCTATCATTGGTATTGTCTCTATGATCGACTCGAGCAGATACTTGTCTCTCAATTTTTGATGGAAAGTGTTGGCGAACCTGTGTGCTTCATCTCTTATCACCACGAGTAAGCGTATCACGGGATGATCCTTTGGCAGAGACATTTCACCTTCGTTCGTGCAAACTGTCTCTTCTGCCTTGGCCAAACCGACAACGGCACACTCTTTCTTGATCTCACGCAGACCGTCGAATGCTGCCCGAACCTGTGCAATTCCTCCATCCACGAAGACCAGATCGGGGGTTTGATGCTTTGAGTATCTACGTTTCACCACTTCCCGAATGGCGGCCGGATCGTCGTTAGCCACGCTTTGGAGTTTGTAATGCCTGTACAACGATTTAATGGGCAGGCCGTCTTTGAACACGACGAGGGAAGCCACCGTGAGTTGGCCTTGCAGGTGTGCCACATCGATACCATCTATGGTCCTCGGAACGTTCTGAAGTTTAAGCAGTTCTTTGAGCTGTTCAAGCGCTTTGATGCTGAGTTCCAGTTTCTGTGCGCTCAGCTGAGCGTTCTCCAAAGCCTTCCTGAGCAGTTCTGCCTCCGTTTCATCTGCCGGAGGCCTTATTTGTGCTTGGAGCTTCAACTTTACAGGTCTTCTTGTCAGAACCAGCTCCGGAAGTTCGTTTCTGTTGACTACGTAGTAGTGAAACAGAAAATTTTCGATCCTGGTTGAATCCAGGCTGTAGTTGAGTTTCGCTACGATGTTTCCACCTCTCACGCGCAGCACGACATAACATCTGCCATTGTTTCCGATGACGTCCAAATTTCGCCACGGTTCGAGCACCACGCCCTGGTTTTCCAGAAGTCGCTGCAGATTCAGAAGAAGATCTCTGTACTTGGCGGCGTTTTCGAAGTCAAGCATGGAGGCGTGCTTTTTCATCTTCTCTTCAAGAAGTTTGAAAGTTTCCCGTGTCTCACCCTTCAAAAACCTTCTCAGCGGTTCGATGCTCAAATTGACGTACGTTTCTGGATCTATCCCTGAAGAACAGGGTGCAAGGCATCTGTGTAGGTGGTACTCCGCGCACGGTTTCTTCACCCTCTTCAAATCTCTCTCACACGTTCTGAACTGGTACACCTGTTGCAAATAGTCCAGCAAGTTTCTCAACAACGTGATGTTCGTGTATGGACCGTGGTATTCTCCTTCGAGACTTCGCTTTCTCACTATTCTCACCAAGGGGAAGTCTTCCTTCGTGATCTCAACGTAGGGATAATACTCGCTCTCTTTGAGCATGACGTTGTACTTGGGCTTGTGCTGAAAGATCAAACTGGCTTCCAACAAGAGTGCCTCTTTTTCGTTGGAAACCACCAGATAGTCCAGTTCGAGGGCTTCCTTCATCAGTGCCTGCACCTTCGCATTCTTTCTATGCGACGAATCGCTGAAGTAAGTCATCAATCTGCGGCGCAGATCCTTGGCTTTACCTATGTAAAGATACTCTTTGTCTCCATAAAAGATGTACACACCTGGTTTATTCGGAGCGAGCTCTGCCTTCCTTCGAAGATCCACAGTTTGACCTCCAACCTCTTATTTTACTCTGTCGTTCTTCACTGGCAAGAAAAGTCCTTGACGTTCCCAAGGGGTGGTGGTAATATTATTATTGAGAATGAATCTCAATAAGAAGAGGGGAGATGGCACCATGTCGCTCTCGGATGTTCCCGTAGGCTTTGAGGCAAAGATAATTTCCGTACCGGATGATGACGTGGGCAGCAGGCTGTTATCCATAGGTTTTGTTCCGGGCAACAGCGTGAAGGTGATCAGCTGTGCTCCCTTAGGCGATCCGAGAGTCTACATGGTCATGGGTAAGATGGTGACGCTGAGAAACGATGAGGCCAAGCGAATCCAAGTGTCTATGGAGGATGAAATAGAACAACTCTCGAACGTTACCGAGGGAAGCTGGCGGGTTATTCATCTGGTCGGAGGGCGGAATTTTCGTGACAAGCTCAGATCCATGGGCATCGACATCGGCAGCACCGTGAAAGTCATTTCGAAGGGTGTCGTCGAAACGAACAGAGGAGTGTTCAGGATAGGCTTGGGGATGGCCAGAAGGATCTACCTCAGGAGGGATGATGTTTGACAATCCGGGTCGCACTCTGCGGAAATCCCAACGTTGGAAAGACCAGTTTGTTCAACGCACTCACTGGCATGAGACAGTACGTTGCCAACTGGCCGGGTGTAACAGTCGAGGTCAAAGAAGGTGTGAGGAGTTGGAAGGGTCATCAGCTCATCATCACAGATTTACCGGGTACTTACAGCTTGTTCGCCACTTCGTTGGACGAAAAGATAGCGAGAGATTTTCTCCTCTACAACACCCCTGACGTTGTCGTGGTGGTCGCTGATGCACTTTCGATGGAACAGGGATTGTACCTTCTTTTGGAAATACTCGAACTCGAGGCCAGAGCCATTTTGGTTGTGAATGCAATAGACGAGGCCAAAAAGAAAGGATTGATCATAGATAAGCAAGAACTTTCGAAACATCTGAAGGTGCCCGTCGTGCTCACGAGCGCGCTGACCGGCGAGGGCATACATGAGCTGCTGGATTGCATAGTCTCAACGGCCTCCACGGAACAGAAGAAGGTGCTCTTCAACTTCAGCGACGAAACCGAGAAAATGATCCAACAACTGGCCACGTTGATAAAAACCCAGGTTGGTGAATCGGCTTCACGTTGGTTCGCTATAAAGTACCTCGAGGGAGATCCGCACACGGTGGAACAACTCTCGCGTTTCGATCTTCAATCAAGCGTCAAGCCAGGGAGTTTGAAGAGCCAAATCGCTCGAGAACGTTACGATCACATCCAGCTCATCGTCAAGGAATCGGTCGCGGCAATTTCCAAGGAACTTTCCATGAGCGAAGCCATCGATCACGTTCTGACCCACAAATTCATTGGCATACCAGTGTTCCTCGCACTGATGTATCTGGCGTTCAAGTTTGCTTTTGAAACGGTCCAACCGCTGAGCGATCTACTCGAGAACACGTTCAGTCGTTTGGCAGACCTCGTGACGGCTCACTTGGGTGATGGAATGATCGCCTCGATGCTCGCCGATGGAGTCTTAGGTGGCGTGGGTGCCGTACTCGTTTTCGTTCCGAACATTTTCGCGCTCTTTTTCTTGCTTGGAATAATGGAAGATTCAGGCTATCTACCACGAGCCGCTTTCGTCATGGATAGAGTCATGTACAGTCTGAAACTGTCAGGCAGGTCTTTCATGTCCTTCCTCCTCGGTTTCGGATGCTCTGTACCCGCGGTGCTTTCAACCAGGGGCATGCCGGACACACGGGAGAGGATTGTGTCCGTGCTGTCTGTTCCCTTCATCTCCTGCAGTGCTCGATTGCCGGTTTATCTTCTGATCGCATCGATCTTCTTCAGCCGAAACCAAGGTATGGTGGTTTTCTCAATCTATCTGCTGAGCATGTTCGCCGCCATGATCAGCTCACTCGTCTTGAACAAGGTCATTTTCAAAGGTCAACGCAGCGTTTTCATTCTCGAACTTCCAAGGTACAGACTGCCGTCTTTCAAGAATCTTACGCTGTACACGTGGCTGAGGGGTAAACATTTCCTTGTCAAGGCAGGCACGATCATCTTCGTATCCTCGCTCGTCCTCTGGGCGCTGATGTACTTTCCAAATCCAAACGATGTGACACAGTCGTTCGCTGCACAGATTGGTAGAGCGGTCTCGTTCGTTCTCAAGCCTTTGAAGTTCGACTGGCGTGCTTCTACGGCCCTGTTCTTCGGTGTCGCGGCGAAGGAGATCATAGTTTCGACGTTCGGCATGCTGTTCAACACGACGGACGAAGGCCTGGCGGCACAACTTTCACAGTTGTTTGACCCCGTGACGGCGTTCAGTTTCATCGTCTTCGTCATGGCGTACATTCCGTGCTTCGCAACGCTCGCGACCATCAAGTCGGAGATCGGTACCAAGTACGTAGTCATCACAATCTTCTACAGTCTCTTCATCGCTTACGTGTTGGCACTCGCTGTGAGAATGATGGGAGGTATCTTCGTATGAAGTTCCTTCTCTTGATTGAATGGCTGGCAGCGTTCTTGCTGTTTTTCTTGATGCTGAAAGACGACGCCATGCTTGCCTTTTGTGTGCTCATCTTTTCGCTCATCTATTTGTTCGGTCTCTTGGAATCAAGGAAAGATCCTCAGAGGATACACGCACACGGCATGGTTGGGGGCATCATGTTCTTCGTTGCCGCAGTTTTGACCTTTCTGAACGATCTGGCGAGGTTTGAGTTGAAGTTCAACCTGTCCAGGACTCTTTTGATTCTACTTGGTCTGGTGGGCCTGATCCAGGCACGTGCGGTGAGAAAGCAGTTCAAATGAATCGAAGGATGAGCAGGTAGAATCCGGCCGAGACAAGTGCACTCACAGGAACAGTCGCGAACCATGAGATCAGGATGTTCTTCAGGACCCCAACGTTGACGAGCTCTACTCCGCGTGCGGTCCCGACACCAACGACTGATCCAACCACCACGTGCGTGGTCGAGATGGGCAGGCCGAGTACCGAAGCGAAGAGCACCGTTGAGGCAGTGCTGAAATCGATACAGAAACCTCGAGAGTTGTTCAGCTGCGTGATTTCTTCTCCTACCGTTTTCATCACGCGTGCCCCAAGAAGAAGTGCTCCCGCAGAAATACCGAGTCCACCGAGCGCCAGCAACCACATCGGCACTCCTACTTTCTGGGCAACGTTTCCATGCGAGACGATCCAGTAAACGAGAGCCACCGGACCAATGGCGTTCGCAACATCGTTGGCTCCGTGTGAAAAGCTCACATAACAGCTCGTCATGATCTGCAGACGTTTGAAAATCGATTCCACATATTCATATTCGTCCGAACCAGCCGGCTGTATTTTTCTGAAAAACGTTGTCCCCAGAACACCGATCACAGCTGCTATGATCAAAGACCATCCTAAGGCCCTGTCAAACTGCATCTTCAAGGTTTTCAGTGCGAACAACAGACAGACGATGAAAAACGTCGTAAAGATGATCAACGGTATCGATCTCTTCATCGCCATTGCCGGATGGGACTTTCTCAAGATCACATAGGAAATGATCTTGAACACTGTGTACGCCAACAACCACCCAACGATTGGTGACAGAACCCAGCTGATGACTATACTGGCCATCTTGTTCCAGTTGATCGCATGCAGACCTGCGTTTGCTATACCAAAACCCGCCATACCACCGACGATCGAATGTGTCGTCGATACGGGCATTCCCCAAACCGTCGCGAGCAAGATCCAGACCGATGAACCCAGCAGTGCTGCAAGCGCTCCGGCGAGGACCTGTCTTGGATCGTTCATGAATTCCACCTTGATGATCCCTTTGGTTATCGTTGTGACCACGTGTGAACCGAACATCACCGCGCCGAGAAATTCCAAAACTGCCGCGATCATGACTGCCTGTCTGGGAGTTATCGCGCGAGAACCAACAGCCGTCGACATGGAGTTTGCCACGTCGTTTGCCCCTATGGAGAAGGCCATCAAGAAACCTACGATGAACGCTACCAGCAGTATCACTCGGATCACTCCTTCAACTTTTTGCGATCATTCGCACTTTTTCAGCGACGTTCTCAGCGTGGTCCGCCGCTCGCGTCAAGAGTCGCGTCAGCTTTTCGAGGTACATGATGTCCACAGGATGCAACACGTTCTTCAGCGAGAAGACCTTCTTTGCCAAAGCGAGGGACAGTCTGTCTGTTCCGCTTTCGTCGGATTCAACCTTTTGCGTCAGCGCGTTTTCCTCGCCGGCAATAACAGGAGAGAAGGAAGATTCAACGAGCTTCAGAAGTTCGTGTACCGACTCGACCATGAATTTGATGGCGTCCTGAACTCTTTCTGCGAGTTCAAACAACATGTCCGTCAGTTCCTTCGGCAAAGGTTTGTCGAATCTGTAGATGCAGAGCATTTTCAAAAAATCGTCCACCGCATCGATCACAGCATCCTGATCGTGGAGTATCAGTAGAAGATCCACTCTGTCGAAATAAACGAACTTGAGCTTTGAGTAAACTTCCCTGATGCGAACCTTTATTTCGTCAGCTTCGTCCTCCAGTTTGTCCACCAGCTGCGCCAGATCTTCAACCGGCTCGTGTCGTAAGAACTTTCCCAGCGCCACTGGAATCTGTTCTGCGGACTTTTCAACGAGTCGCGCGTGTTCATACAACAGTTTCAAGGGTGATTCTTGCGGAAAGAGTTTTCCGAGGAACCTCGTCATGGTTTGCACCCCACTTCACGCATAGAATAGGTACGCTACGAAGGCAGTCACGCCGATCAGCGGTAGCATTTTCAAAACGGCTTTCGAAAGGTCCACCTTGAAGTAGTTCAGTGTCAGGATCAGGCACAAATGGACAGGCGACAGAAGAACCCCAAGCACAGAGAAGACGTAGACAAGAAGGCCGAGTCGTTCACCACCCATGCCAACGACAACTGGGTAGGATATGCCCAGACTCGCGTGAGTTATACCCGTGGACATGCCAGAAAGAAGTGGCAGAAGTATTGCGACGAATTTCGTGCTCAAACCGAGGCTCGTCAATTCAAGACTGACACGTTCACCCAAACCAAAATCCATCATCGCATGCTTGAACATGAAAACGAGCAGAATGATCGGAACAACATCGAGCCTTCTCAAAGTCCGTTTCACTGCCTCAGACACGTGGTTTGTCCTCAGAAACGCATACGAAAGGCTCACCAAGAGGAGAGCGAGCCATCCTTCCATTTTGAACAGGAGTATCATGAATCCAACAGAGAGAACCAAAATCAACGGCCACAGCTGTTTCCACTCTGAACGACTCAATTTGTTGAATTTCGGTAACTTCAAGCCATTCAGATATACCCAGCCTGCCAAGAAGGACACGAAGAACAGCGGGGAGAGCTTCAAAGATACGGAACCTATCTTCGTTGAAGTGAGACCCGCGAGCAGGTACATCGCTGGATAAACTGGCCAGAAGAATTCCAAGCAGTGTCTGAACCAGTAATTGGTCAACAGCTTGTCGAGGTTGGACATGCCTTCGCCCATTCGGTCCACCATGGGTGCAGTGAACATCGCACCTGCGGGCATGGGCATAAGGCCGATCGCCGACGGTATGAACACCACCGCTCCCATTGATCCTTGAAAGAGTTTTTGAAAAGACTCCGTCATTCTTCGAGCATCCTTTGATACATCCATGATCTCGCCGAGGAAGTATATGAAGAAGATCGTCGGAATCAGTGTCAAGAAGGATCTGTCACGAACGGTAGCGAGGAAAAGTTCCACGAGCGCACCTCTCAAGACGCTGTTCATGGCTACAAACAGGCCAAAACCTGATATCATAGATAGGAGCAAAGTTTTCGTGAGTCTCTGCACCGTTACGATTAAGACCAGCGAAAGGACAACGGAGACAGTGACCACAAGATTCCTCCCACAGAAGATTCTAATATTCACACGGGGTGAGCGCATGTGATCAAAATTAAGAGATTGTATGAGGAAGGCAAAGACTTGTTTGCCGTGAGCGATGAAAGCCCGTTCTATCCGGACGGCAAAGGCGGTCAGCTGGGAGATAGAGGCACCATTGGACCGGCCAAGGTACTCTATGTGAAAGAAGTGAACGGCGAAGTCCATCACAAAATCGATGAGCCCATTGAGCCGGGAGAGTACGACTTCGAGATCGATCAAGCCAGGCGAAAAGACATCGCCACGCAGCACACAGCACAGCACATCCTTTCTGCAGCCTTTTTGAAAGTCGTTCAGGCGCAAACTGTGAGTTTTCACATGGGAGAGAAGACGTCCACGATCGACATTGATTTACCCGTCCTCACAGAAAGAACTATCGAAGATGTGGAAAGACTTGCGAACGAGATCGTTAAGAGCTGTGTGAATGTAGAGATTCTTTTCGTCGAGAGAGAAGAAGCTGAGAAGATGAATTTAAGAAAATCCCTCAGCGAGAAGGTTGGACAAACAGTCAGAGTTGTGAAGGTTCAGGATTTCGATCTGTCGGCGTGTGGCGGTTTCCACGTGGCAAACACCGGAGAGATTGGGATCATCAAGATCGTTGATTGGGAAAAAGTCAAGCAGAATCTGACGCGAGTTCATTTCGTTGCCGGCGAGAGGGCCCTCAAGCATTTTCAACAGTGCGTTTTTGTGACAAAAAACCTTCAAAAAACACTCACCTGTTCTCTTAGCGATCTTGCGATCAGGATCGAGGCCCTCATCGAAAAGATTAGATCTCTTTCGTCTACACTGGATCGACTCTCAGAGGAACATGCACGCTTCATCAGCACGAATCTACCAAAAAGGAAGATCTTCGAATACGAAGTCGCATTTTATGAAGGTTTCCCGAGCGTGGCGAGGGCTTTGTTGAAACAACCTCTTGCCGATCTTTTGGTCTGCAAACTCGAAGACGAGTTCGCCATCAGTTCCGACAGGATCGATTGTGGCCAGATCGTTTCAAAGCTGAGATCCGTCCTGAACGTCCCGGGTGGTGGTGGGAAGAAACGAGGCTCGATCAAGATCAGCATGGACATGGAAGAGTTTTTGAATCTTCTCGAAAAAGCCTTGGAGGTGGAAAAATGAAGATCTCGCTTGCGAAACTTCCAACACCGATTGAGATGCTCACGCGACTTGGAAAACGTTATGAGCGTGAAATACTCGTCAAGAGGGACGACATGACCGAGTTCATCTCGTCCGGCAACAAGATTCGAAAACTCGAATTTCTTCTGGCGGATGCGCTTCGCCAGGGTTGTGACACGGTCTTCACCTGTGGAGGAGAACAGTCGAACCACGCACGCGCAACCGCCCATCTGTGCGTCAAGTTGGGTTTGAAACCGGTTTTGTTTCTGAGGGAGAGTCAGCCCGAACAGGGCAACAACTCAATGAGAAAAATCAGGAACTTCTTCGCGAGCGATGAGGCGGAACGAAGTTACTTCAAAGAAGTGGTCAACGGGAACCTCTTGATCGACAAACTGCTCGGTGCACAGATCGTTTTTGTGACACAGCAACAGTACTCGAGAATAGATGAAGTGTTCGAAGAGTACAGGCAGAAATACGAATCTCAGGGGCGCAGAGTCTACGTGATACCGGAAGGTGGCTCGAATGCGCTCGGTGCACTTGGTTACGTGTGGGCCGTAGCTGAGATGACGGGTCAGATCGATCTGTCGCAGTTTGACGCGATCTATTGTGCCGTTGGCAGTGGTGGTACTTATGCGGGCTTGCTCGCGGGTTTGAGGTTCCTCGGTTACGATACGCCCGTCGTGGGCATCAACGTCACCAAGAGAGAGGCAAGTCACTTCGCTGAGAAAGTGCTGAAGATCATCGACGATCTTTCCAAATACGGAATAAGAGTGAAAGTACAACCCGACGAAGTGAAGATCCTGGACGACTTCAGTGGGCCAGCGTACGCGGTACCGACCGAGGCAGATATTGAGTGTATAAAGATGGTCGCGTCCATGGAGGGACTCGTGCTCGATCCGGTCTACACCGCAAAGACGTTCAGAGGCATGTTGCAGACGAGCAAGAGGGGTCAGAGGATCCTGTTCATCCACACCGGTGGGACCTTCGGTTTGTTCGCGCAGGCGTACAGGTTCATAGAGCCGTGAGAAGGATCGCTTTTTTGGCCGTCATCCCATTGACGCTCTTGCTTGCGTCTTGCATGAGCTTGAACAGCTCGACGATCAGAGTCGTCCTGCCGAGTGAGCTTTACGCCGGAAAACCTTTCGAGATGAAAGTCGGCGTGGTTGGACCACTTGGTTTCTTACTGAGGAATGTTGAAGTAAAGATCGATGGACAAACCTACACAACGGACGAATCCGGTTATGCCCGCGTCCCATTTTTCTTTCTCGACGCAGGTTCTTACGCTGTGATTTTGAGCTATGGAGATGTGAGCACGAAAATCGTTCTGAACGTCAAACCAGCTTCTTGGTTGGTCCTTTGTTGGTTTGGGGCGGACAACAACCTCTGGGAGTACGTGAACAGCGATCTCGAAGAGATGAAGAGCGCGGCGAAGGACGTTGCAGTCATCGCCTTCGTGGATCGAGACGGCACGATGAGCGATGGTATTTACGCACTCTCGATGGACTCGGTCTTCGTCAGAATAGAATTTTTCAATGAGACCAACAGTGGTTCTGGAACGAACCTCTCGTGGTTCGTTAACAAGTACGGAACTTGCGACGCGAACAAAAAGTCGTTGATACTCTGGAACCATGGAAGCGCGTGGGACGACACAGATCCGTACAGAGCAAAAGGCATCTCTTACGATGATCAGAGCAAAGACTTTCTCACGACCTTGGAACTGAAGAACGCCCTTCAAGGCACTCGTTGGGACGTACTCGGCTTCGATGCGTGTCTGATGGGTTCGGTGGAGGTCCTTTACGAACTGAAGGATTTGGCCGACTACTTTCTCGCATCTCCGGGTGAGATACCCTCCTCAGGGTGGGACTACAGGTTTCTTGCGTCCATTTCAGATTTGGACTCGAAAGGCTTCTGTGAGAAAGCCATCGATCGATGGAGGAGTTTTTACACCAACAGATCTTACAAACCACTCTTGAACGCGTGGGACTCTGAGAAACTGAGCAAAGCTGTCAGCAGCTTGGTTGAGAAGATGAATCCTGCCAACGGCCTACCAGAAGTGAACACGGTGTATTCAACTTCCCCAAGATTGTGCGATCTCGGTGAAGTTCTGTACAGTTTTGGCTGGTCCGATGTTTTGAGCCAGTTTCAGTCAGCACGCATCCCCCAGACAACAAACGCTTTGCTCTATTTGAGTGTGTTTCTACCGCAGAACAGTAACCAACTTGATCAATACCGCGAGATGTACTCTCAACTCTCGTTTTCGGAACACACAGGTTGGCTCGACTGGCTGGATTCGCTGTTTCATTGAGGGTTAACCTTCGTGGACCGATATCGTTACACGAGCTTAACACGCTCGTCCGTACACATATTAATGGAGAGCGCTCTTCGGAGAAAAAATCTGCCCGGGAAAAGTCGAATCTTACATTGGCCTTGGTCTACCTTTTCGAGACATTTCAATCTCGCGCTCTCCAAAATGTTTGATTGGAAGTTTTCGCTGAACAAGCTTCCGTGTCGAAACCACGTTCGAATGACAGAAAATAGTGTTCCACAAGCCCTTCTCCTTCAGGGGATGGGTAAGGAGCTTGTTCGTTATTAGCATGTGTTATAATTGTATAGGGTGAAAGCTATGCAATTAAGAAAAACAAGATGGAGTCTTTATAATTTGAACTATCATTTTGTGTGGATACCTAAATACCGCAAAAAGATTCTGGTAGATAGCGTTAGGCAAGAGCTCGAGAAACTTATTTTTGAAATCGCCAAAAAACATGGCATTGAAGTCCTATCTCTATCAGTTCAGCCAGACCATGTCCATCTTTTTGTTTCAGCACCACCGCGCTTATCCCCAGCTCAAATAGCCAATTTGTTTAAAGGAGTGTCTTCTAAAAAACTTCTTGAGAAGTTTCCACATCTAAGAACAAAGGAAGGATTATGGAGCAGAACATATTATGTTGGCTCAGCAGGAACGGTTTCAGAAGAGACTATCAGCAGGTACATCGAAGAATGTCAAGATATATAGTCAGAACTTATAAAGTGCCTGTTCCGAGAGAATTGTATCCTCTGTGTTCTGAGCTGAACAGGCTCGCTGGTCGAATCTACAACAAAACCATGTCGCTGGTCAAGAAAGTAAAAAGCAAGAAAGGTTTCTGGCTTTCACCAGGAGCAACACAAAAATATATCCTGCGCAGCAGTAGCACTATCAATATCCATACCCATTCCAAACAGGCTATAGTTCTAACCTACAAAGCACAGCTACTGGGGATTCAGGTCTGTCCTGTATGTGGTAGCAAGAATCATGCGGTTGGTCGCAACTATGAGTGTAAAAGTTGTGGATTTAGTTATCACAGGGACGGAGTAGGAGCGATAAACATCTGGCAGAGGTATCTTGGGAAGAAGTCCCAAGTAGTAGCGGGATTGGCACCCGTCAGAGGTGTAAGGTTTAAACCGCACCTCTGTGGCCATGGAGTATCAAATGCTCCATGGAAGGCAGCCTAAATGAGCTGCTAAGAATCCCATCTCCTTCAGGGAATTGGGAGTGTCAAAACAACCTGGACATGTTTGCATTCCAGGTAAGCAGAGTTGCATCCGTCATCATGGACATCGAGAGCCGAATCGATGTCGTCATATTACCCGTCGATGAAGAGGCTATCCAAGCGCTCGCAAACTATCTTGGAACAACAAAGTTCTTCATAGAACCTGGCGTTTACAAGAGTGTGACCGAACCCGTTCCAACGGTGGGAGACTACACGTGCTTGGTGATAAGGGAGAACCTGCCGGAAGATCTGGTGTACAAACTTGCAGAGGCGCTTTGGAACAAGAAAGATCAGATCGCGAAGGCTTTCGTGGACATGGCTGAATTGAACCCAGAAGAAGCGATCAGCCAAGGTGTTCCCGCACATCCCGGTTCAGTGAATTTCTGGTCTCAGCTCAAATGAGATTTGAGGGGGCGAAAGCCCCCTCAGCCTTTCAATGAGGTGATAGAGATGCGGAAACTCAAAGGAGTAACATACTACTTCGCATTCTTATCACTCGTGGCGATGGGCGTGTTCCACATCTATACTGCTATATTTGGCACGTTTGAAGCTTATTTGCAGAGAAACGTACATTTGATCTTCGCGTTGCCGCTGGCTTTCATCTTTTATCCCGCCACGAAGAACAGTCCAAAAGATAGAGTACCGTGGTACGACTGGATTTTTGCTGGTTTGTCTGTGTTGCCTGGTCTGTATGCCATCTTGAATTATGAAATGATCATCTACAGGATGGTCCAGGTTGAAGAGGTCACGACTGCTCAAATCGTCCTTGGAACACTTCTGGTCGTCATGGTACTGGAAGCGACCAGGAGGATCGTCGGACTCGCGTTGACAATACTTGCAGCAGCCTCTGTGTTTTACATGTACGTGGGACATCTCCTTCCAGGACAGCTAAAGGGAATGTACGTCACCTATGACAGAATCATAGAACATCTCTACCTGACCGGGGAAGGTATCTTCTCGACACCGCTCGGAGTGTCTGCCACCTTTGTGATGCTTTTTCTTATCCTTGGAGGCTTTCTTGAACACAGCGGTGTTGGCGAGTACTTCATGGACCTTTCCAAGGCACTCGCAGGTAAAACGATCGGTGGGCCAGCAAAGATCGCGGTTGTGAGCTCTGGGTTGTTCGGGAGCATATCTGGTTCAGCTGTTGCTAACGTTTACGCAACCGGCACTTTTACGATCCCGATGATGAAACAGCTGGGCTTTTCTCCGGTGTTCGCTGGTGCTGTAGAAGCCGTGGCGAGTAGTGGTGGACAGATCATGCCACCAATCATGGGTGCAGCAGCATTCATCATGGCTTCCTTCCTTGGGATTCCCTACAAGCAGGTCATGATCGCTGCCTTTGTACCTGCGTTTCTGTATTATTTCTATGTGTTCATGTCAGTTCACACGAGGGCTATAAAACGTGGTTTGAGGGGCCTTCCAGCCGAAATGATCCCGTCTATAAAACACGTTTTGAAGAAACTCTACGTGCTGGCACCAATAATCGTTCTGGTGGTCATGATCATGCGAGGTTACACTCCCATGAGATCTGCACTCATCGCGATAATCGTGAGCTGGTTTGTCTCACTGCTTGACAAGAGGTATCGCATGGGTCCAAAAGGCGTACTCAATGCTATCTATGATGGTTCAAAGAATGTCTTCGTTGTGGCCATCGCCTGTGCGGCAGCAGGTATCGTCGTTGGTGCCGTAACCCTGACGGGCTTAGGCTTCAAGCTGGTTAGCTTCATATTCAGCCTGGCGCAGAACATACCTTTCTTGGCGCTGGTCATGGTCATGCTCATGTCTATAGTTTTAGGGATGGGTTTACCGACGACCGCGGCGTACATAGTTGCTTCCGCACTGGCTGTTCCTGCCCTCATAAGGCTCGGTTTCAAAGCGTTACCATCCCACATGTTCGTCTTCTATTATGCTGTTTTCTCGGCGATCACACCGCCCGTGGCGCTCGCAGCTTATGCGGCGAGTTCAATTTCCGGTGCGAAGCCCTCTGAAACGGGTTATCAGGCGTTTCGGCTTGGCCTGATCGCCATGATCATACCGTACGCGTTCATGTACGATACTGGGTTCTTGTTGCAGGCAAGCTGGATGAGAAATCTACTCTCACTCGCCGCCGGGTTAGTCTCGGCGATGGCGCTCAGCTACGCGATCGAAGGTTTCCTCAAGACGAAGCTCAATTTGGTATCAAGGATCCTGCTGGGTGCGATCGGTGTGTTAGTGCTCTTTCCCATACTCTGGCTCAAAATTCTGTGCATCGTCGCTTTCGCAATTGTTTTCGCACAGTTTTCTATGAGAGCGGAAAAGATTTGAGGGCGCTTCTCTGCGCCCTCTTCAATGAAGAAACCGCATCAGTTTCTCAAAAGCTATTCGCGTTGTTTCGCAGGCCGGCTTGTCCCAGTAATCTTGGTTGAAGAGCTCCACGCTGACCGGCCCGTCGTATCCAATCTTTTCCAGTGTCTCGAAGAAGTCTCTGAGCGGGAGTATGCCATCGCCCGGCATGATCCTGTCTGAATCTTTGACGTCTTCGACTTTTGGTAAATCGTTCACGTGTACGACAACGATCTTTCGAGCATCTATCTCCTCGAGTTCCTCAAGCCGTGAATCACCTGAGAAGAAGTGGCACGTATCCACGATCAGGCCGACGTTGTCTTCATTCACCTGGCGAACAATCTCCCACGCTACGGTCAGTTTGTTCACAGAGCAGTTTGAAAAACCAAGAAATTCGAATCCAAGTCTCACGCCAAAACGACCAGCGATCTTCGACATCTCTTTCAACACATCCACAGACTCTTTCACGATTCTCACTTCATCGAGTTTTTCTCTCAAGAATCCTGGCACGACGACGATGGCTTCCACGCCGAGCTCCCTTGCGATTTCACATAGTTCTTCACATTCTTTGAGCTTC
The DNA here is from genome assembly GCF_000816145.1 of Pseudothermotoga hypogea DSM 11164 = NBRC 106472. Taxonomy (NCBI): domain Bacteria; kingdom Thermotogati; phylum Thermotogota; class Thermotogae; order Thermotogales; family Thermotogaceae; genus Pseudothermotoga; species Pseudothermotoga hypogea. Next base: position 198,579 of record NZ_CP007141.1, read on the forward strand.
TCCTGTCTGTTTTCAGAGAAGGTGGCCTGCTCGATGGAATTGATCGTCAAAGGCTTCAGTGCGTTCTGTTCGAGCAGTTGTTTTACAACCTCGACTCCACCAGTCTTGAGCGTGCTCAGCAGTTTGCTCTTCCAGATTTCGATCATCTCAAATCCCGCCAAACGCGCACAAACAATGTCTTCGGCCAAGGTCGCCTTAATAATTGTGGCACCATTGAATGCGAGCTTCAAACCCGTTCACCCCAATTCGATAATAGCGCAAAGCGTTGAGACACCAACAAGTTGTGTGTTAAAATAACGACGGTCCAAAAGTAGGGCAAACCTGGAGGGAAATCCGTGAGAAAGTACAATCCTCTTGTGCTGTATCTGGCAGGCTATGGCGTTCTTAGTCTTGTCTATTTCCTTCTTAGCGGTTCAATCGGCGGTTCTCTTCTTTTGCCTTTGGTGTGCTGCTTGGCGCTTTTCTCGTTCAGAACTTTCGACAGAGAGCACCTAACCGATTTCAACCAGCTGCTCGTAAGATCGTTCGTTGCAATTGCCCTTTCCAACATCATTAACTACATCATCCTTCGCTTGATCTACCTGTCGTTCTTCCAAGGCTTTGGAAGAGTTAGGCTCACGGCGCTTGCCGTGCACACGATCATCTGTGGACCAGCGGTGGCTCTGATTGGTTATTCTCTGTTCAGTGTATTGAGAAGGAAGATCAGGCCATACCGTTACGCCGTGATCGGCGGGGAAAAAGAGATAAAAGAATTGCTCAAAGAGATAGAACAGAAGAGCGACGAGTACAGATTCGTTCAGTTCATCGAAAACAAAGACCAGCTGAAAACACTCAATGACGAGATCGATGGTATTGTTGTTTCAGACTACAACCTTTACGAATTCTTTCAACCGGAGCTCGCGAGGCTGAACCTCAACAACATCATCTTTCTTCCGCACATCGCCGAGACTGTGTTGAAGAGGATTCCTTTAAAACTCGTAGAGAAATTCAAAGCTTATTATGAAACTTCTTTCAACGCCATCGTGGAGGATGCTTACAAGAGGATCTTGGATGTGGCCTTGGCCACTTTGGCGCTCGTTATCACCTCTCCCATCGTTCTGATCATTGCGATATTGATCCTTCTGGAAGATGGACGACCGATCTTATACAGGCAAAAACGTGTTGGGAAGGATGGCAAAGAGTTCGAGTTTGTGAAGTTGCGTTCGCTGAAACAGCGAGATTTTGACCCAGACAATCCAAACAGGAATATCGAGCAGAGGATGCTGAAAATAGGAAAGTTCATTCGGAAGTACAGACTTGATGAGTTACCACAGTTCTGGTTGGTGCTGAAGGGTGACATGAGCGTTGTTGGTCCAAGACCGGAGATGGTAGAGTATCATCTGCAGTACGTGAACAGGATTCCTTACTATCACTACAGACTCATACTCAAACCTGGCTTGACCGGTTGGGCACAGATAAACTACCAGCACACAACGACGTTCGAAGAGTACAAAACGAAGTTGGAGTACGATCTGTATTATGTCAAGAACCACTCGATCTTGCTGGATCTGAGCGTGATACTCAAAACATTGGAAGCCGTCGTTTTCAAGAGAGGTGCACGCTGATGAAGTGTGTGATCTTGGCGGGTGGTAGTGGAGAGCGCTTTTGGCCGCTTTCAACACGAGAAACTCCAAAACAGTTTTTGAAACTCTTTTCTGACAAAACTTTGTTGAGAGAAACTTTCGAAAGGATCGCGGCAAGGCTCGATCCAAAAGACATCTACATCGTCACCAACAGGGCCTACGCCGAGCTTACTCACATGGATGTACCAGAGATTCCCAGGGAAAATGTCCTTCTCGAGCCATTGAAGAAAAACACCGCACCCGCGTGTACCTATGCCACATTGAAGTTCGATCCGAGTGAAACGATTTTCATCGTTCCTGCCGATCATTACATTTCAAACGTTGAAAAATTCTGGTGTTGCGTCCAGCTTGGTCAAAACACTTTGCAGGAGTATGAGGCGATCATCACGTTTGGTATAGTTCCTTCCCGAGCCGAAACGGCCTACGGGTACATCGAGGCAGGAGAACGAATCGATGAGAACATCTTCGAAGTGATCAAATTCCACGAAAAGCCCGATCATCAGACGGCTCTGTCCTACTTGGAGAAAGGAAATTACTTTTGGAACAGTGGTATGTTCATGTACAAGGCTGGCTACTTCACCGAGCAGATGAAAAAGCATGCTCCTCAGGTGATCGAACCATTTTTGAAGAAAAAAGACTTGGAACAGATCTATCAAGAAGTTCCTTCGATAAGCATAGACTATGCGCTCATGGAGAAGGCAGACAGGATCATCATGGTGAAAGCTGACTTCGTCTGGTCGGATGTTGGCAACTTCAATTCGCTTAAGGACCTTGGTGTGAAGAACTCGCAGCTCACTGTTGTGATGAACGGGGAAAACCTCTTCGTGAAAACAAGTAAACCAGCGATAGTGATAGGTGTCAGCGACGTGGTCATAGTTGAGAACGAGAACGGTATCCTGGTATGCAAGATGGACCAGATTGACAAAATCAGAGAGGCTTTGAAGGCTCTACAGCAAAAGAGAACCGATAGTCAGCATTGAAATGATACCCTTTTATTTCTTCCGGCGAGCTCTTGAATCTTGAAGATTCTTCGTACAGATCCAATGTTGTGCACCCAGCTTCTTGTGTAAAACACCATGTGTCCGTTCGTACGTGCCCTCATTGTTCATGGTATATGTGAAATGGCTCGAAATTCTTGAACTGAGCGTACCTTTGCTAAGTTTTGCGTTCAGATCGATCATAATCGTCTTCTCATCCTGGGATCCACAACGAATCTTAAAAGATAAAACAGATTGAACACTCCGATCACACCTGTCAACAAAAAGGCGAGGGTATGTCCAAGAAGATCGATCATCTTTCCACAGATGAGCGGTGCAACAAAAGAGAACGGTGCTATCAGAAAATACAGCGAACCCATGTAGAGTTCTTTGCGCTTGCTCGACGTCATGTCCAATGTGATTGCCATGCTTCCAACGTTGCCCGTTGTGTTCACCACCCCCATGAGTGCGTATACAACGTAGGCCTGCTCCACACGCTTAGAAAACACGGCAAGGAGAGTCGCTGAAACGTAACAAACCTTACTCACGATCAGGTTCAGCTTGTGCCCCATCTTGTCACCAATTGGTCCGAACAGGAAGGATGAAGCACCCTGAAAAGCCAAGACAATAGCAGTGAAGATCGCGGCTGAGTCGTCAGGAAGTGAGAACTTCTTGAGAAGGTAAACCGTTACGAAACCACCCGAACTGAACATGAAGCTACTGATGATCCTCTCTATCAAGAAGTTCCTGAAGTTCTTGTCTGCGAAAACGTGTCTCATCTTTTTTATGTAACTGAGGACCGGTTCATCGTCGTAAATCCGCTCGTCTGGCACCTCTCTGGTGAGCGACAAGAAGAGTAAGGACAACATGAAGAAAACAAAGCCTGTGAAGAACACGTAAGCAAAGTTCTTGGGAAATGGATGGTTCGCGAGCAAATTCCTCGCGATGAACGATCCACCTATACCCATGATCGCACCCAGACCACTTCCCACGGCGAAGTACGTTCCCCTCCTGCGTGAATCTATGACTTTTTCTATCATGCTCATCCATGGTGGACCCAGAAAACCCATGGCAAAGATGGCGATACCCATAGTTGCGATTGAAAGATAGAGCGAAAGCTTGGGAGAAAAACCAACCAAGTACAATGCGATGAGTCCAATGAGAAAATACGGAATTCTCTCCAACATCGTCACCTTGAGCACGAGGTCCAGCTTTTTGGCCGAACGTTCTGCGTATTTGGCACCCCAGATCGCAGGTATGCCCCAACCAAGGTTCGTTATCGCCGAGATCAAACCAAGTTCGATGTTGGACGCACCAAGGTTCTTAGCGAAAACTGGGAAAATCGTGAAGACGGAGCCAAAGGTCATACCGACGCTGAAAAAAGCGTTGTCAATCGAATTGACAACGAAGTTCCAGCGATAATCTTTCTCTGTGAGCCTTTTCACATCCGTACGCCAAAACTTCAGAAAGTTCATCAAAGACAACGCAACCTCCCAACAGATCGTACTACAGATCAGTACTCTGTGTTAAACCCTTTGTGTTCGATCTGGTCGTGGAACCAGCTTGCGATATCGGACGGAACGAGCTCACCAAAACCTTTTAACTTCTGCACCAGATAGTCTATCGCGTCTCGTTTTGGCAAAATCAAACCGATCTTGATTCCAGAATGACACATGAGACCTTCGGATTGGATCGCACTGTCCGAACCAGAAAGGGTTCACGCAATCACTCGAGGATATTGCACCTCATGGGTATAAAAGTTTTTGAACAAATCGGTTAGTAACCTGCCGGTACAAAACGGATGCTTTTACACGACTCAACTGAGTGGTCGGGCAGAAAAGGTGAAACAGCGATCAAAGTTTTCTTGGCATGCCTCGGATCAAGCGACCAAAGGTTGTTCATTCACGCTTTAATTCGCCACAGCAACGAATTCTTGATCAAGTCTTTTTCCACGTGACCTTCGTCCAGGAGGTAACTGAGATAGGCGTGAACCGTTGATCTGTACAGAACAAACTGCACAAAGTTCTTGACTTCGATGTCGAATCTACCCAGCAGCATTCGAAAAAGTTCGTCGAACGTGTGTGGTGTTCTCAAAAGATTCAGAATCTCGTTCGAGACGTTTTGAACAACCTTTCTGTTGAGGTTCAACAACTCAGTTATGTCACCGGTGAGATCACCATGGGATGGTAAGAAGAAATCGTAGTTCGATTTTTCGAGTAGCTCGAGTGTTTGCAGAAAATTCTTCACGTCGTACACAACGAACATCTTATATTTCTCGATAGCTCCTTTTGAAAACAAGGCATCCGCACAGAAGAGAACTTTGTCCACGGCAACACCGATCTGGTTGGGTGAATGGCCGGCGAGTGGAACAATGTTTAGAGTTACGTCTTGAAGTGTGATCGTGCCGGGCTCAAGCGTTTCGTCCACTCGACACGGTTTCGCCATGAGGAACTTGGTTTGGAGTTCCTTCGGCGGAGCAGCGCCGAACAGGTAAAACGGTTCCAGGATCGGACTTTCTATGATATGTCTTTCTATTTCTGGAGCCATTATGTGAACCGAAAACTTGTCCTTCAAGAATGCGTTGCCACCACAGTGATCAGCGTGGGAATGCGTGTTGATGAGAAACTTCGCTGGTTTTTCCAGGAGTCGACAGAGTTTTCTCGCGAAGTTTTCATCTATCCCGCTGTCCACGAGCACAGCCGAGTCCTTTGTGTAGACGATACAAATATTCACGGGGTTGGGAACATAGCAGACTTGGCCTACGATCTTTCTGATCTCCATGCTCCACCTCACGAAGCGAGATAGTGTAGATTTCTCGCTACATTCGATGATACACCCATCTAAAAGATATCTGCCTTTACTTTCGAATGGTAAACTCAAAAATGAAGACACCTCGGGGGGAGGAATGAAGGTTGCGAAAAATCTTGTGCCTGTCTTTATTATCTGTCGTATTTTCGGTGCTCGTCTCCAATCCGCTGGTGTTTTTGAACGATCCACGGACTACCTTCTGTTTCGACTTTCAAGTTGATCGCTTCAGGTTCTCTCTTTTCTTGCCATTGGTACGATCCATCGCACCAATCGATTGGTTTTTGCCAAAAGAGAACGCAGTAATTCTGAAAGGACTGATCAAAGTCGAATCTGATTTCTTCGTGCATGCGCTCTCAGAAAAAGGCGCGATGGGTTTGACCCAGCTGATGCCATCCACGGCTAAAGAACTCGGTGTGCTGAACCCGTTCAACGTCTTCCAGTCTGTGGATGGTGCCAACCGTTATTTGAAAGATCTTCAGAAGCGGTTTAACAGCGTCAATCTTGCCCTTGCTGCCTACTACGAAGGACCAACAAGAGTCGCAAGACAAGGTCCGAGCGTTGAGGGATTGAAGTACGCTCAAAAGGTTTTGAACAGTGCAAGGGATTTCGAAAACAGAACGGCCTTTTTCAAAGATGCGGTGTACTTTGAACCTTATTTTGAGCTCGGAAAACACTTTTCGGGTGGTGTGAACTTCTATCTTTCTTTGCTCGGGGTAGCGTATCTGACTGGTGGTTTGAACGTTTCTGACAGGGTCTCTCAACATGTGTTTGTGTATCCGAACATCACCGATTCGGTCTCTTTGATTCTTGGCGAGAGGGATCTCAACCTGGTCGGAGGTTTTTTCTTCCGAAAGATGCCCGATTTCGGCATACAACTTCTTGTAGGAAAGAACGAACTCGATGTGAACGCGCTGGCTCGAGTGTGGAGGTTCTACATAACGGCGGGCTTTTCACAGCAGAGACTTCGCGTTGGCTTCATCTTCAAATGATTGGAAAAAATGAAAGGCCCCCTCGCGGGGGCCCAGATTCAGAGCAAGTTGAAGAATTCGTTCGTGACCGTCTCGACTATCGCGGCTCTGTCTTTGACGAAGGTCGAAGGAAGTGCTCCAAGACTTATCAGCATGTCCATGGCCTCGGATACCTGTTCGCTCGTCAAGTCTTCCTTAGGGTTGGGTATAGTGATCCTGCGTCTCTTACCGTCCTCTTCGTTCACAAAATCGAGGAACAATCTCTTCATGCTTCACACCTCCTCATATTACCTGTGTCGTGGTGACGAGGTACGCTTCTTGAACGGTGTAGTCGCTCAGAGAGTCGATCAGGTTGGCAATCTGTTCAGCCTGAACAGTGGTGACGGAATCTTCCACGGCAAAGGTGCCACGTCTGAGGACCGGCCTACCGCTTTCGTCGACTTCACCCGTGTTGTAAACGATCCTGATCTGTTTCATGCTCAACACCTCCCTTCGATTTTGGGAGCGCTCCCATAAAGATATATACGAAAGTATACTTTAACGGTCGGGAACGGCTGTATGGTAAGACTGTTTCGAACGCGGGAGAGTGTGTTTCTCAAGAGGGCGAAACGCTTGTTCTTTGTCCCTCTTTGAAGAGTGAAGTAGGGTAAATGCTCAGCGATTGGTGATTAGCTTCAAGGCTGATGTTTTGTTCGATCTGTGCGCTGATCAAGAATTCGACGATTAGACCAACACGTAGGGTACTTGAGGCTTGAGATCGTGGGGCATAGATGTATCCGTTGTGAAAGTTCCGCTGCGTCAGCTTTGAAAGCCTGCGATGTTAAGAGTTCAAAAAGCAAATCACCAATCTTCCTCTGCCTGCGCGAGATTCGATTCTGTGTGTTCGCTGTGCTACAATACAGTAAAGAGGTTTTGAAGCATTAGTTGGGGGGACCGCATGTGAGGGATTATCTTGAGACGGCCCTAAGGAATCTTCGGTACCTGAGAGAACAGAACGCATCGAGTGAGCAGGATCTCAAAAGATTGGTTGTCGAACCCGTACTGTTGTGGATCGGGATAGACGTGTACGACCCAGCAGTTTTGAGAGAGGAATTCAAGATTCCGCAAGTGAAGGCACTCACACGTGCAGACTACGTGATCATGAAGGATGGCAAGCCGATCTTGGCGATCGAAGCGAAAGGCACGGAGGAAAATATCGAAGATGGTCTGAAACAGTTGATAGATTACTGCAACTATGGCAACGTGAGATTCGGTGTTATCACCAACGGGAAAGACTGGTGGCTTGTGGATGAACAATGGAAGCAGAACCCTCAGCGCGTGTTCTTCAAGCTCTCGCTCGATTCCGAAAGAGTGTCCCTGTTGAAATTGTTGTCACCACAGAATTTTCATCTGCTCGAGGAGTTCGCTCAAAACGTGGAAAAAATCTTGCAACTGGATCTGACACCAACGCTCAAGGAGAAGTTCTTGGACACAACAGCCAAAGAGTACATTGAAAAGATCGGCACGAAGGAACCGTCCCCACCATCCATCACTGAGGGATGGATCGATCTTGATCGACTGCTTCAACTGATGAAAGACAAGAACATCAGAAAGTTCATAAAATGTCCCGAGAAGGTCATGATAAACTCCAAAGCAATGAGTGCGGAGTCTTGGACACAAGTGTACCGTGAGTTCGTGATCGCTTATGCTGAGAAGATAAAAGAGCCAATCAAGTTTCCAAAGGCGCAAAATCAGCCCCTAATATGTTTCGACCATCTGCCATCTGGCGTGAATCCTTTGAATTACAGTAGACTCCAAGTTAAGGGAAAGACGCTTTTTTTATTGACTTGTCTTGCAACATATGACAAACTTAGGGCCATCAAATACTTTCAACAAGTACTGCAATTACCTCCAGACAGCGTTCTTTTTCCAAAGGAATGGTTTGAAGAACTTGCTTCGAGCAAATGACAGGACTTGTTGAGACTTTTGGATGGTCCAAACGTTTCGAAGGGTGCAGAGGGGGTCTGGAGCTATCACTTTATCGCCCCCACGGTTATTCCTTCTAAGAAGTATCTCTGGAAAGCGAAGAAGACTATCAGCATCGGTATCGCAGCATAGGTCGAACTGGCCATGTGTAGAGCGAACTCTAAGGGAACCTCTTCTCTTATCATGACAAGACCAGCTTGAAGCGTCTTCATCGCCGTTGTGTTGGTCACGATCAGTGGCCAGAGAAAAGCGTTCCACTCGTTGACAAATGTGAAGATTCCAAGAACCGCTATCGCTGGTTTTGAAATCGGAAAGATGATTTTCCAGAACGTCTGAAATTCCGAAGCACCATCTATCCTTCCGGCTTCAATGATCTCATCCGGCAACGTTACCATGAACTGTCTCATCAGAAAGACACCGAACGGCGCCGCCACACTGGGTAGAATTAAACCCCAGTAGGTGTTTATCATCCTAAGGCTTGAGACTATCACATAGAGTGGTATGAGAGTGACCTGGCTTGGTATCATCATCGAGCCTATGTAGAGCCAAAAGAAGATTTTCGCACCGGGGAACTTTTTCTTTGCCAGAGCATAGCCAGCCATCGCACAGAGAACAATCCTGGCCACCGTCACAGAGCCAGCCACAACAAAGCTGTTGATGGTCCATCTCAAAATGTAGGGCCTGTGGAACAAATATTTGAAGTTCGTCAGAGTAACGCTTTTCGGGAGGATCTCCGGAGGAAACTTCAAAACCAGTGTTGGCGGCTTCAACGCCGTAACGACCATCCAGTAAAGTGGTATGAAAGCCATCAAACCGAGCAACGATAGTATTATGAGAGAAACCACGTTTTTGATCAAACGTTTTCGATTAAGTTTTCTCATGCGATCACCTCAATACTGAACGTTTGAGCCAAGCCATTTGAATTGGAGTATTCCCAGCCCAACAAGTATCACGAACATGACCATCGACATCGCCGACGCCAAACCAAGGTTGTAATCTCTGAACGCGGTTGTGTAGACCAGATACGCCACCGTGATTGTGGAGAACTCTGGACCGCCCTGCGTCATCACGTAGATGTTTGAAAAAGTTTGGAAGTTCGCAATCGTGCCCATCACAAGTGCGTAGAGAATCGTTGGCTTGAGCAGTGGAACTGTGATTTTCGTGAAGATCTTCCACGAACTCGCCCCCTCCAACTTCGCAGACTCAAAATAGTATTCCGGTATCGACGCCATCGCTGCAGAGAGTAAAACGATCGTAGAACCTCCACCCATGATGACCTGCATGGCGATGAGAGAAGGCATAGCAGTCAACTTGTTCCCAAGCCATATGACCGGATTGAGTCCAAGCAGTTTCATGAAATAGTTGAGCAAGCCAAAAGTCGGGTTGAAGATCCACAACCATATCAGGGAGATTATCACCGACGAAGTGACGTGTGGAAGGTAAAACACCGTTTTGAAGAACGTCTTGATCGGCTTTCGAAAAGGATAAATGAGAACGGTGACGAGCAACGCCTTGCCGAGCCACAACGGAACGACACCAAAGGTGTAGATGAAAGTGTTTAGCAGTGCTTTCCTGAAGAGCCAATCGCTGAATATCTCTCTGTAGTTTTCAATCCCGATGAACGTCTTCGAGAAAACATTGTAGTCGAACAAACTCAGATAGACTCCGTTACCCACCGGAAGAAGGAAAAAGATGAGGAAAAACGCAAAGTGTGGAAGCAAGAAAAAGTAAGCGTATCTGTGTTTGTAAATCCTTTTCAAAAGATTCAAGTCGCATCACCTCGAGAATATTGAAATGGGACGGCCCGACGGCCGTCCCAAATTTTCCGGTCCTTGGTTTCACTTCACTTTCTTGAGGATCCTGTTCGCTTCTCTGACGAAGTCGTTCAAAGCTTGCTCAGGTGTTTTCGACTTAGAAAAAGTAGCTTCGAGTGCGGCGACAAAGTGTGCATTCATTTGAGACCACGGGAACTCCTGACTTCCAAAGAATTCCATCCCGTACTTATCCATGATCTGGGCGTACCTTCTGACCTGTTCGTTCATGTAGGGATCGTCCTTGTAAAGAAGCTCGTTGACGGACCTTCTCGCGGTGAGATAATTAAGTGTTTCCAACAGAGCGATGTTCTCATGATTGGTGATGAATTTGAGGAACTCGAAGATCATGTCTCTTTTCTTCGGATCGCTCTGCTTGAAGACTATGAAACCACTACCTCGAGCGTACGCGACTGGGTCCTTTCCCTCAACGTGCGGGAACGGTGCAACTACTGGATAGAAAGCCTCTGAGAGACGGCCCTCTCTCACATAACGTGTGATTCTTCCTATCTCGTACGGGCCACCGAAGCCTATGCTCACCTTGTGGGTATGGAAAAGATTTATAACACCATAGATGTCGAGAGCCTCGGCACCCTTCGGCGCAACTCCGTGTTTTTCTATAAGGTCAAGGACAAACTGAAGTCCTGCGATCGCCTCGGGGCTGTTCAGTATCACTTCAGTCTCGTCTTCATTGGTCAATCTGCCACCGTGTGCATAGATGAAGTTCAAAACGTTGTGCACCATGTCACTTTTTGCGCCGAGTCCAATGGCATAATGATCGATCTGACCGTCCCCATCGCTGTCCCAGGTTAGTTTCTTGCAAACTTCGACGAACTCTTCCATCGTCCAGCCTTCGTTGACGATCTTTCTCCAGTCTATGCCAGCCTTTTCAAAATCGGGTGTGTACAGAAGCATCGTCGCACCCATTCCGTTGGTTCCGTAAACCCAGGGCCACATGTAGTGTTTACCGTCGACGTAACCTGCCTTCAGACACTGTTCGTAGAAGTCTTTCCAATCTTCTGGGGACAAATAATCATCGATGGGTTCCAGCAAACCGCTCTTCGCCCAGCGACTGTCCCAAACAGGCCCTTTGAAGAAATCTGGCTGGGTTTTTGTTGCGATCGCAGCTGCGAGTTTCTGCGCGTACTCCTGGTTCGTCACGAGGACATACTTGACCTCCACGTCTGGGTGTAGTTTCATGAACTCTTCTGAAATCCACTTGGGAAATTCTTCTCCCGTCAGTGGCTTGTCGGCAGGATGACCAGGAGGTGCTATTCTCCAAGGATTGATCCACCAAGTTATCGTGATCTTTGCCGAGAACAAAGCTGTCCCGACGAGAAGCAACAACGCCAGCAAGACCTTCCAACTTGTTTTCACAGAAATCTCCCCTTTCTATTGTTTGGCAGAAGTCGATTTTGGCTTCTGCCGTGCTCTTATCACAGATCAAAAACGCTGACTGGTACAAAGAATTACGACCAAGGTCTTCGCGAATATCCGTACGAGAAAATTTCTCAGAAGATTAAAGACTTTTCCAGAGTCAGGACCAAATGTGCTTCAAAGCCCCGCAGATCAGTTTCAGTAGGATTATTATACTGCGTGGGGCGCTTACATGGACAGCAAAGAATTCACTCTTTTGATTCACTGCGTTACTCCATTACAGAGTTGGCCAAACCAGTTCCAAGTGGCGAGCTCAATTGTTCAAAGAAACCCATCCCGAGTAAGTTTCTTGATGATCGGTTGCATCACCATGGCTCAGTCTCTTCTTCTTCGATCTTGACATTGCTCTGCATCAGTGCTTCTTTCACTCTGTTCTCGTATTCGTCTTTATCCAAGCTTCCGCCAGTCGCCTTCACATCGATTTGAAGGTTGATGCTACTGAATCTACTTTGCAAATAGTTGATCGTTCTAACGACCTCTGAGACCTTTCCGAAAGGAACGTTCAGCTTCAGGTGGACGCTCTTATAAGCACGTTCTGGCTTTTTCTCTTGCTTCAGTTCGGCGACATCCTCCGAAATCCTCTGATCCGTTTCTTTCTGGACCGTGGGTTTGTACGCGTCTTCTTTCGAACTGGAGATTTTCGAACATAACTCGCTCGAAACTACGATCTCTCCCTCGTCAAGTCGAACTTGAACTTCCTTTTTGAAATGATCACACATCGGCCCGTTTTCTCCAAGTCTTCCGAGTCCGAATAGACCTATCTTTACACCCTCTGCCAAACCTTGCGCAAGGACTTCCTTCGAAACTACCCTGGTTTCTCCAGGTGTTCTCAACAAAGCTTCGTACAGTTTCTTCGTCTCGACATAGTCCTGGTTCGACAGGTACCTCCCCTTGATCAAGACCGGCGCTATCTTTTGAACTATATGTCCCTCACTTCTCAACCGTTCGCATACCTCGGATACCAACGAATTTGCACCGAAAGCTGGAATCTCGAGATCGATTTCTTGGAAATCAGCAACGACAGGAACGAAGAGCCTACGATAGTACTTCCTTAGCTCTTCGTAGAGTCTTGATTTGAGCGACTTTATTTTTTCTTCCAACTGCTTTTTTTGATTCTCCGTTAAACTGGTCACTTCTTCCCGTACTTGCTCTGTGGCTATCAAACTCCTCAAGAACTTTTCGAACTCTATTCTTTGATCTTCGTCTGGACAGAGAAAGAACAGCACGTTGCGGTTCACGCGAGGTTTATCGCCACAACTCTCCAGGAACTCCATTCGAGACTCGGGTTCCTTCAACACAACGAGCTTCAAACGCTCGTCGTCGGGAACATCCTTGTGATTCGCTGGCCAAACGTAAACTTTGAGCGTTCTATCATCTTTCCTCGCGAATTCTTGAATGATCTGTCTTTCCCTCTCCACGACTTTCTCGTCGTCTATGTTCTGTTCCCTGCTGATCAACATATTGTTCAAGTTCGGCTGATTGGTGAAGAACCACCCTTCCTCGGACAAATAGAAGAGTTTCTCCCTCAATTTTGACAGAACTGTGTCCACGATCGAACTTGGCACCGTGGGGTAGACCACGCTGTTCTTGATTTCCTGTGCCGTCACTCCTTTCTCTCCCTTGCCAGAAAATGAATACATGAAGATCGTGGTGCTCACGACACTCCCGAGCTTGTAGGATTTGTAAGAAACCTGAATTTCCTCGTCCACCGCCGCTGCACCGGAATTCGGCGAAGTTATGTCTTGAAAAATGACGCTTTCCCATTCGGGTCCAAGGTGTTTCGTCAGTTCTCTCTCTATCTCCGGATCATTCAGATTGAAATCCCCAAGTCTTATGAACGGGATTTCTTTATCTATCAAATCGCGAACGACCAAGGCGAGCAACCTCAGAACTCCCCTCGTCCTTTGGAACGTGGGAAAAGAACCCCACCTCTTGTACAAGACTTCGATCACATCAGGCTTGAATGGATAGCTCTTCAAGAAACGCTCCCTGTACCACGATGCTTCCTCGCTCTTCAAGAGTTTTTCCTCCACAGCGTATCGCACGAAATCGTCCACGATCTGCTTCGCCTTCTCCTCGTCGACCCTTTCAAAGAGTCTCTTCCTCACGATGTACTCTATCTCGTCATCTAAAACTGGTGTGTAGATTCTCTCGGTCCTTCCCACCAGTTTTTGCAACTGTAGAAACAGATTCGCCGCGTTTTCGTCGTAGTGTTCTGGCGTACTCGACGGCAAGGTCAAAACCACAAGAGCTTTTCCCACAGAAGAAACAGCACCCGTTAACTCCTGCAGGAAAGCCAGCGTTTGGGACGCCAAATTCGAATCACCGACTCTTATCGCCGCAGCTTTCGTCGCGTACTCCAAGATTTCGTCAATCAACACGAGAACCGGTGAACCTTCAGAGAGTAACTCGATCAACTTGTCCTTCCCTGGGGCGGAGTCCCCCTTGGTCTTGTCTTCGCAACCTGTGAGCTGTCTCTCCATTTCCTCCCAGAGCCGCACTTCCTTCGCATCGAAGGCTGTCCCGTCAAGTACGACGACATTCACTCCCCACTCTTTAGCCTTGTGGTAGAGAGCGATCAGGGCATGAGTTTTGCCACCGCCGAACGGCGTTTGCAACTGAATCACGGGATCTCCAGTGCCCCTCATCAAACGATTCTCAGCCACCTCGATGAGGTTTCTCAGGCCCTTCGTTTCGTAAGTTTTCCTGAAGAACAGGTCTTTATCTGTGTATTCGATTGGTCCCTTGTTGTTCTTCACCTGCCACAGATCGGCGGCGAAAACGTCCATGGTGAGTCTTCCTTCTATTATGTCGCGGTGGGGTATCGCCACCTGCGTGAAGGCGATCATCCGAACAACCCCCTCCTAAAGCTTTTCAGTTCCTCTAAATGTTTGTCTTTACCGCTCAAAAATCCGTCCAGCAACTTTTTCTCTTTGCTTTCGATCGATAGAGTTTCCGAAATCGCTTGAGCCACTCTGTAGAACGCGTCTCTCAAACCGTATCCAGTTTCGAAGAGCACGTTCTTCATCTCCTCTTTTTCCCCGTTCTTCCAAAGCAGAAGCACTCTGTGCAGGACGTCTATCATTTCAGTTTTGTTCTCCAAATCTTTCAGATTCCTCTCGTGGGGTCCAAGGACCCTCACGAACTCTTTTTCTTTCTTTATGAAACCCTTGTTCCACTCTCTTTCTATGTCGATTCCAGTTGATTGGGCAAGTTTTCTCGCTTCGTCGAACTCGACCTTCGACTCTCCGTAGGTCCACCTCCACAGCACGTAGAACCTCGTCAGCGGAGAAAGCTCTGCTGAAATGCCGTCGTGTAGAATCTTCTTCACGGTGTAATCAGTGACGATCTCCCTAACATGATCGATCAGCTTCGCCGCCGTCATGACGTTCCCCTCGTAATCCATGACCTTCTCGTACTTTCCAAACACCTCTATCGCTGACCCTATCCCAGCAACGAAGTAGTCCGCACCACTGATGCCTTCTTCCCACAGCCTATCAAGTCTCTGTCGCACGCGTTCTTTTATCTCTTCTTTAACGTCTTTGAGCCAACCGATGGACTTCCTCTCCATCTTTCTGCACACGAAGTAGATGGAAGAGGACAAAGCCGCGGATTCTTTCGCCCTAAGTCTCGACTCCATCTCCGTGTCGATGGGCCACGAGGCGGTGACCACGAGTCCGGATTCCAGAAGTGATGTGATGAGTGTTTCCCATCCGGAGGTAGATTTATGCGTGTAGACGATCGTCGCGATGCCGTTCGGTTTCAAAACCCTGTATATCTCTTTGAGAGCCTTTTTGAGCATCTCCTCGAAGTACCTTTTACCAGCATCTCGGCCTCCTTCTCTGTGGGAATAGGCGACGATCTCTTTGGATTTTGGCGTCAACGGCGTTACGAACAAGTCGGGGTATAGATCTCCAACACTTCTTTTCAACCACACGTAGAAGAAGTCCGAAAGGTAAGAGTAACCCACATTGTCGTAGTACGGCGGATCAGTGAAAACAGCATCGAAGTAGTTGTCTGGGTAGGGAAGTTCTGTGGCGGAGCCTTGAATAACTTTGGGGATCAAGAGTTTTTTCATTCTTTTCCCTCCAAAAGTTCAACATATATTTTTTCAAAGGACGATTTCAGGGACGGGAGTTCTTCTTTTATGATTTTCCAGATTATTTCATGATCCACACCATGGTAGAAATGTATGATCTTATCTCTTGTCTTTGCCAGAGAGTTCCATGGAATTTCCTCAAATCTATCTCTCACTTCCTTGGGAAGTTGTTTTACAGCTTCGCCTATAATCTCAAGCTTTCTAACTACTGCGCTCGATGTCTTGTCATCCTGTATGAAATCTTCATAAGACATTCCTTGCGTAAATTCCTCGATCCTTGCCATGGCTTCAAGTATGTCCTTTATGTAAAGGGAAGATTTCCGTTTCATACCCTCTCAACCTCCTTTAATATATCACTCTTAATTTCCTCTCTAAGAAGCTTTTCCCTCACAAGGTCAACCTCACAACCAAGAAGCTTTTCAAGTTCATCCCACAACTCAAAAAATTTGAGCCCAATTGGTCTCTCAATTTCAATAAGAATATCTACATCGCTTGTTTCTTTTTGCTCACCCCTTGCATAAGAGCCAAATACTCCGAGTATAACTACACCGTATTTTTCCCTTATCTCCTCTTTGTGCTCACTGAGAATCTCTTTAATCTCCTCTAAGCTCTTCATCCTTTCTCCTCCTCCAATTCGACAGGCGGAATCTGGGAGAGGTGGGAGAGGTTCTCTAGCGTCTCATCAAGTACAGAATTCCAACCACTTGGATGTTCATATACGCACATTTCTACATAATCCCATAACATCGGCAATGCCTGTCTACTATAGGTAAACCCGACTGCCTCAGTTTGTGGAATTAAGCGACATAAGGAAGAATTCCTATCAGCCAACCTATTTATCCCAAGCCCCAAATAACTCACCACTGCCTTTGCATACTCCTCATCGTACCCCTCTTCGATCATCTTTTTATATGCCTGTCTCACCTTTTCTGTGAAAGTAATCAGAGCGAGCTTTTGTCGGGGGTTGAAAAGGTCGCCCCATTTGAACATGCCATACCTTTGTACACGAAAACCAAGTGTCTCTTTTGGTGGTAATGGCTCATCTGGCACAGGATCGATCCCCCACTCTTCCATCAACTTTTGCCTCTTCACCTTAAGCTGCTCCTCCGCCTTCCTGAACACCTCTAAGTCTCTCTCCGTCGCCAGTCTGTAGTGTTTGCCGTCTGAATTCTTCTTTCTCAGAACGACGACGATCATCCTCTCCCCTGTTCTGCCAGTTTGAAACAGTTTTCGAGTCGCCTTGTCGTCTATGACGTTACCGCACGCGGGACAAACAACGAATGCCTTGGAGACGGTACCCTTGGATGAATCGAAATCTTTCGGCATCGCTTCGTACCCATCCCCGACAATTTTAAATTCGACCTGTTTTCCATCCACATACGGGTAGAGGAAGATCTTCTTCTTGTCCTTGTTCGCGAGCCAGTATTGTCGCATCAGCGGTATTTCTATTCCACAGGACGGATTCTGGCATGGCACTGTCCTCGCCCAGATGTATCCAACTGGGATCGAACCGTCTTCGTCCTCTGGATAGTAACCGCCAAGTTCCTTCCTCGACTCTTCCGAAACCCACCTACCCCATCTCTTTACGTCTTCGACCAGCCGATTGGCCTGTCTTTCGACCTCGACCATCCCCACTCTTTCTTTGATCCTCGTCACTCTTCCGTACTTCTGGGGGTATTCGAGGGTACACTTCAGGATGAGCACCGCTACTGGGTTGTACTCGACGGCGTGTGTCTCGCAACCGAGCCTGAGAGCCTCCAGAGGTATCGAGCCTCCTCCCGCGAATGGGTCCAAAACCCTCGGTGGTTTTCCTCCGTTGGCGTTGAGTATGTCTCGCCTCGCCTTTTCGACGATCTGTCGGTTCAACGAGTTTTCCCACTTCGAAAGCTCCACTATGAACTGTTGCTTTTTGTTCCACTCCGCAGGATCATCCTCGGCCAAGATCAACGCAGCGTAGGACGTTGCCCTCGAACTCGCAAGGGGTCGTCTTGCCCACCAAATATGAAGTGTGGAGATATGTCCATGTCTTACGAGCTTTTCTTTTCGGGAGATATCGCTCACTTCCTTGAGGGGAAAGCTTTGTTCTATGAACCTTCTTTCCACGATAATCACACCTCTCTTTTTCCTTTGCTCTTCCATTCTTCCGGTTCGACCAGGTAACGAACGACCTCGACCTTCTCGAAGAACTTCAAGTTCTCCGCTGGGTTGTTGACGACGTAGAGCTCAGGGTTCGTCGCTGCGTTCACAACGATGTACAACCAATAATCGTTCTTGAGTTGTTTGGCCTTCATTAGCTCGTTCGGAGTCAGGGCTATTTGACCACACCCTGCCCTCGCCTTCACCTCGATGTACCTGACTTCCCCTTCACCCTTGGAACGAATATCGAATCCGAGGTTCTCCCTCGAGACATCCTTTGGTTCTCTTCCATGCTTTCTTTCGTATTCCATGGCGATCTGTATTCCGATCCGTTCGATCTCTTCATCTCGAATCATCTCGTCGGCCGTTCGAGCGACAACCCTCACGACCGTCAAGAGCTCCAGGAAGGAGATAACCAAGTGTTGTTCTTGTTGGATTTCTTTTTCGAGTTCTTCTCTTGCCCTCTCATAGCTTTTCTTCTGCTGATCCTTGTTTAGGATCGCAAGATCCACCTTTTCCCCGAAGGACTGTCTCTCGTAGAGTTCCGAGAGCTCCGCGTCCAGTTCACCTATTAGGTAGTCGAGGGACCGCAAACCATACTTCCTCTTGATTTCTGCTTGTCTTTCTCTCTCCCTGCGCAGCTGCTCTTTGTACTTCTCCACGGCTTTTATCACGAACGGTAGAACCTCGCTCTCGCTCGCATTCAACGGTTCGACTGTCCCTTCGAACGGGACCAGATCCCAGAGGAGGGCTGGGTCTACTTCCCTCTTCTCTTTTCCATCATCGTAGATGGCGAAGATCTTGCGCGCCACGACCTCGCTTCTTCCATCGACGATCTCGCCCATGTAGAACCAGATGAGCCCGTCGTATTTTCCAGAAGGATCTTCGAAGGTCGAGCCCTTCTTGACACCCTCGCGAAATTCTGTCACCACCCACTCGATCAACGCCTCCAAGAGCGGATGACCGAAGGACACGAACTCGGAATCTGGTTCTCGAAAGGCCTTTTCTTTGTCGAAAGTGATCTTTCTGTAACTTTTCATGAGTATTCCAAACTTGTTCTTGAACTCCAATTTTTCTGCTATTTTCTTAATTTCGTAGAGGATGGATCGCACCGTCAAGAAGCCATCCCTGGTTTTTTCCCATTCACCTCCAAGCCTTCTGAATGCCCTCTTGAAGAACTCCTCAACGTACTCGGGTACGAGTCTGTATTCTTCGGCTTTCTCAAACATTTCTTTGATTCTTGAATGATCTATGTACTTTGTTGCGAGGCTTTCGCCCAGCATCTCCTTGATCCTTTCGATGTACTCTGGGTCAACCTTGACTCTTTCATCCAACTCCTTCAACACTTCGTCCATGGTTTTCGCGTTCGTGACGGCATCGACGATCAGCTGGTGGAAGTCCTTGTCAGGATAGATCTGACCGATTATGTCAAAGACCTTATCGCTGCCAAGTTTTTCTCTTATTTCTTCCAACTTGCTCAAGAGTTTCGCTAAGACCTCGCCCTCCCTGGTGTCCTCCGTGACCAGGTTGAAGATGTACACGTCTTTCTGCTGACCGTACCTGTGGATCCTACCCATTCTCTGCTCCAAGCGCACTGGACTCCAAGGGATGTCGTAGTTAATCATGACGTGACAAAACTGCAGGTTGATACCCTCGCCCGCAGCTTCAGTCGCAACCATGATCTGGGTCTCTTCTTTGAAAAGCTTCTCCGCCTTGATTCTCTCTTCAAGCTTCATTCCCCCATGGATGTAATTGACTTTGTAACCCCACTTTCTTATCTTGTCAACGAGGTATTCTAAGGTGTCTCTCGATTCAGTAAAAATCAATACCTTGGCGTTTCCACCCATTTCGCTCGATTTTTTGAACCCATCTTCAATGGCTTTTCTGAGCTTCGAAAGCTTCGCCTCACTCTCGCTGCGTACGATGTCATCAGCTCTCTTCATCAGTTCTTGGATGATCTTGATCTCGCCTGTGAGCTCATCTCGATCCGTAGCAAACGTCAATGTTTCCCACTCTTCCTCCCTTTTCCACCTTTCCTCCTCCTCAAGATCCTCAAGCGTTTCGTAGTCCAAGTGGTATTCTTTCTGCTTTTCCTGTCCTTTTGCGAGTATTTCTTCGAGCCTTCTCTTTCTCCTCTCCAAAGACTTCATGAGTGCGAACGTGCTCGATGCCATTCTTCTCTGGAGAATCACGAGTGCGAAGGCCACGTTTTTCTTCTTGTCGTTCTTCAGTCCCTTGTTGTACTGCTCGATCACATAGCGCGACACCTCGTTGTAGAGCTCTTTCTCCCTCTCGGAGAGCTTGAATTTGACAGTGTTTGTGAACCTCCTGGTGAAAATCGGATTGTTGTTGAAGTCTCGAAGGTCTTCTTTGAGCCTACGTATGAACAACGGATTGTCTCGGTTTTTCAAAGATTCCTCAACCATCTCAGGATTTGCGAAGAAACCTGGCTGAAGCAGGTCCAAGAACAACCTGAAATTCTCCGGATCTCCCCTGTGTGGAGTTGCAGTAAGGAAAAGCAAGTGATTTGCCACCTTCGAAAGAACCTCTCCCAACCTGTACCTCTTGGTCTTCTCGGTCTTGTTTCCATAAGAGTAAGCCGCCATCTTGTGGGCTTCGTCGACAACGACTAGATCCCACCGGACCGAGTTCAGCGTTGGTAGGATGTCGTCCTGTTTCGCGAAGTCCAAGGATGTGATCACCCGGTCGTTGATTTCCCAGGGATTTTCACCGTAGTGGGCATCGAACGTGTGTCTATCCAAAACCGTGAACTTCTCGTCGAATTTTTCGGAAAGTTCTCGCCGCCACTGGTCTTTCAAATGTCCTGGTACCACTATCAATATCCGTGAGGCCAGCTTTCTCAGCCTCAACTCCTTAATTATCAAACCCGCCATTATCGTCTTCCCTGCACCCGGGTCGTCGGCTATCAGAAATCTCACCTTCGGTTGCTTCAGAACATATCCGTAGACCGCCTCTATCTGGAAGGGCAGTGGGTCGATCTTGGAAACGTTCATCGCAAGGAATGGATCAAACAAAGACGCGTATTTGAGGCGGGTGGCTTCTATGAAGAGAAAAGCGTCTCTCGCCGGAAAGGAAAAGTCAATGGTTTGGCTGACGATCTGTAGCTGCGTTAACTCTGACTTTCTCAGAAAGCGGTTGACATACCGTTTGGTGTGTAGGGTGGAACCAACTATTTGAACGTGCTCACCGAAGTCCACGATTTTGTCCACCCTCACCGGTTCGTTCGCGATGTTCCCTTTTACAATATCCCCCTCTTTCAACATCCGAGAGCCCCCTTGAGACAAGTCGGCTTTTCATGTATTATTTTAAATCAAAGGTATGAAAAGGCAACAAGAATGTACAACTTTGATGACGATTCGATCGCGCACGTTGGAATACACGACGCCGCCGTGGTATTATACTGTCAAAGGTGAACGATCATGAGTGTGTTTGATCGCAAACTTGAAACTCTGAATCTCGTGCACCATCACGTGTTTGACCCGGTAGCTTTCCCACCGGGCGTCACGTGATGGTGGAATTTGGAAGGCTACCGGGTCACATCCGAAAGGGTGTGACCCTTTTTCTTTTAAGGAGGGAGAGGCTTGAAAAGAATCGACAAACTCGTTCGTTCTTTCGTTGATCAAGCGATGGCTGAAGGCTTCGAGCTGTTTCTGAGTCCAGAAACCGAAGTGTTGAGAGATCTTTCGCAGATCAACGACAACGTTGTGTTCTTCCAGGCCAAGAACGGACAGTTGTTCAAGCTCAGAGACGATTACACAACGACCATCGTCGAGTTCTTCAACAAGAACGCATCAGATTCGCTGAGAGTTTGGTACTCAGGTTTCGTTTATCGTT
Source organism: Pseudothermotoga hypogea DSM 11164 = NBRC 106472 (assembly GCF_000816145.1). Lineage (NCBI taxonomy): Bacteria > Thermotogati > Thermotogota > Thermotogae > Thermotogales > Thermotogaceae > Pseudothermotoga > Pseudothermotoga hypogea. Next base: position 220,257 of record NZ_CP007141.1, read on the forward strand.
ACGATCAAACGGGGCAAATTCAGAACACCTTTCAGCTCGGTTTGGAAATCGTTCCCTACAACTCACCCCAAGACAGTTTCGTGGTCTTGAGGGTCATGCTCGAATCGATCCTCCGCTCGCTCACAGACGAATTGCTCGTTGAGATAGGTGATTCACGGGTGATAGAAAAGTGCGTCCAGCACGTGCCAAAGAAGTTCAGAAAAAAACTCTTCGAGCTCATAGACAGAAAGGATGTGTCTGAATTGGAGTTTTTCGCATCTTTGAACGACCTGGATCTGAGCGACGTGCTGAAACTCGTTGAAGCCAGTTTCACCAAAAGGAGCGTGAACCAGCTGAAAGAATTCGAGCTGGATCCATCGATCGAAAGAGAAATAGTTGAGCTCGTGGATTTTCTGTCGGGATTTTCCGGAGTAACGGTGGAGATAGATTTTTCACTCGCCAGAACCGTTGAAGAGTACGATGGACCCACTTTTATCTTTTTCGATCTGAAAGACCCTGCACTCATCGCCGCCGGTGGAAGGTACAGGGTGAACGAACGCACACTGGGAGTCGGTGGAACGATCTTCTTGGAGGAGAAAGCATGGTCAAGATAGCGCTCGCGAAGGGAAGGCTCGAAGATGAAGCGTTCGCGTTCTTGGAAAGATGTGATTTTCAATTCAAAGAAAGGAGTGAGAGATCTCTGATCGTCGAGGACGTGGAGGAGCAGTTGAAGATCTTCATCGTGAAACCTTCGGACGTTCCAACCTACGTGTTCAACAACGTTGCAGACGTCGGTATCTGCGGCACGGATTCGATAGTCGAATCGCAGTTCAGACTCGTTCAGCCCATGAAACTGCCGTTTGGGAAAGCGAGGATGGTCGTGGCGGGCTTGGAAGGCTTCAAGGTGAAGAACGGAAGTGTCAGTGTGGCGACGAAGTTCCCAGTTAGTGCGAAGCTCTATTTCGATTCGAAGGGGCTGGACGTGAAGATCATAAAATTGCACGGGTCAGTGGAGCTCGCACCGATCGTGGGGCTCGCACCTTTGATTGTGGACATCGTCCAGACGGGAAGGACTTTGAAGGAAAACGGACTTTCGATCTTGGACGAAGTGTACCCCATAAGCGCGGTTGTGACGTTGAACGACGTGGCTTACAGGATCAAACGTGCCGAGATTCTGGACTTCCTTGGAAGGTTGGAAAGGGGGCTTGAGCGTGAGGGTACTCGTTGAACCAACGAAAGGTCAGATTTTCGAAATCTTGGAAGAGAGAAAGACAAACTTTCTGAATATCGAAGAAAATGTGAGGCTCATCGTCGAGAACGTCAGAAAGAACGGTCAGAGCGCTCTGGATGAGTACATTTCCAAGTACGAAAAATGTGCGCTCAAAGGTGAGCAGATCTTGGTTCGACAGGAAGAGCTTGAATCGGCAAAGGTCGAGCCGGAGTTCGAAGAGGCGTGTGAGAAGCTTATCGAACGGCTCGAAGCGTTTCATTCGATGCAACTGGAACGATCGGTGTGGAGCCTGACAAAAAATGGCTCCTTCACGGCGCAGTTGGTTAGGCCCATCGAGAGCGTCGCGATCTACGTGCCCTCGGGAAAGAAGGTCTACTTCACAACACTTCTGATGTGTGCAATTCCTGCGAAAATCGCGGGAATCGAAAGAATCGTTGTAGCAAGCCCAGCTGACGAAGAGGGTAAACTTTCGCCATACGTGTTGCATCTGTGTCGAAGGCTCGGTGTGAAGGAAGTTTACAAGATGGGTGGTGCGCACGCAATCGCAGCACTCGCATACGGAACGGAGGTTGTAAAGAAAGTCGACAAAATCGTCGGACCCGGCAACGCCTACGTTTCTTGTGCGAAGAAGTTGGTCTTCGGTGATTGTGGTATAGACTCGGTAGCAGGCCCCACGGAGCTTTTGATCGTCGCAGACGAAACTGCTGACCCTAAACTGGTGGCAATCGACATGCTCGCACAAGCCGAGCACGACGAGATGGCGATGAGCGTTCTTTTGACGAACGACGAAGATCTGTTGGACAGAACGCTCGAAGAACTCGCAAAACAGTTGAACGAATTGAGTGAGCCGAACAGATCGATCGCTCAAGTTTCGCTCGAGAGAAACGGACTTTCCATCTTGACGAAAGATTTGAACAACGCGATCGAGTTCGTCAACCTTTTCGCTCCAGAACATCTCGAATTGTTCTTAGAAGATCCCTTCTCACTTTTACCAAAGGTCAAGAACGCAGGTTCCGTATTCCTCGGAAGTTGGTCGGCGGAGGCGTTCGGTGACTACGGCATAGGACCCAACCACGTGCTTCCGACTTCGACCAGCGCAAGGTTCTCTTCTGGCTTGAGCGTTCAAGATTTTTTGAAGAGGATCTTCGTAACGCGCGTGAGCGAGGAAGAAGTCCTCAAGGAAGGAAGGTTCTATTCAACCTTGGCGAGGCTTGAGGGCTTCGAGGCACACGCTCGCTCGATCGAAGTGAGGATGGAGGGATCGAGGTGAGTTTCAAAGCGGTGGTTGAAAGGATTAGAAAAGACGTCGAAGCGTACCAGAGCGAAACGAGATCTCCTATCTATCTGGCCTTGAACGAGAATCCTTATCCTTTTCCAGAGGAGCTGATCCGACAGTGTTTCGAATCGATCGATCCGTCGAAGGTGAACCTGTACGTCGATTCTCCTTCGAAGGAGTTTTTGAAAGAACTCGTGGACTACCTTTCGACTGATTCTTGGAGAGCGCGAGAAGAGCAGATCAGCGTCGGAAACGGAGCGGACGAGATCATATACGTGCTCTTGCTGATGTTCAAAGACCTCTCCATATACGTCTTTCCTCCAACGTACAGTTGCTACGAGATCTTCGCCAACGCGTTGGGTGTGAAAGTGAACAAAGTGCCGCTCAGAGGAGAAAGAATCGACACGAAGACGTTGAAAGGTCTGCTGAACGAAGACTGTGTCGTGTTCTTGCCGAATCCGAACAATCCGACGGGTCATCTCTTCGAGGAAGAGGAGATCTTCTGGTTGTTGAAGACCAAGGCTCTCTTGATTCTCGATGAAGCGTATTTCGAGTTCTCTGGAAAAACCTTTGCACCTCTGATAGAACAATTCCAGAACCTCGCGATCTTGAGAACCTTCTCGAAGGCTTTCAGCCTCGCTTCTCAGAGGATCGGATACATCGTCGCGAATCCTTCTTTGATCGACGCTTACAACAGGGTCCGTCTGCCGTACAACGTGAGCTATCTGGGTCAAACCTTTGCGACGATAGCGTTGAGAAACAAACGTATTTTCCAAGAACGTGTGAGAAAGATCATCGAGGAAAGAGAAAGACTCAAGAACGCGTTGAGGAGCATGGGTTTGAAGGTGAACGATTCGAAGGCGAACTTCGTCTTCGTCTATCTCGAACGGGAGCGAACTGAGAGAGTCTACAGAGCCTTACTGAAGCGAGGAATCACGGTGAGAAAGACAGAGTTCGGGCTTCGCATGGCCGTCGGTCAGCCAAAACAGAACGATCTTCTAATCGAGACATTGGAGGGATCGTTGTGAAGATAGAAAAACAAACGAATCGATGCTGCGTGGAAAGGGAAACCCTCGAGACCAATATAAAGCTGTGGCTCATAGACGATGGGAAGGGAGAGTTCACTGGATCGAGCAGGATCGGCTTTCTCGATCACATGCTCAAGACGTTCTGTAGATTTTCGACCCTGTCTTTGAGCTTGGAACAGTTCGAGGCGGACTTGCACGTGGACATGCACCACGGGGTTGAGGACCTTGCACTTGTCTTGGGTACGGCTTTCAGAGAGCTCTTAGACTATTCCAGAGCGAAACGTTTTGGCTATGCGATCGTTCCGATGGACGAGGCGCTGACGATGTGCTCGATCGATCTTTCTGGAAGAAGCTTCTTGAATTTTCAGGCTTCTTTTGAAACACAAAGCATCGGTGATTTCCCCGTCGAATTGATCGAAGAGTTCTTCAGGAGCTTTTCCAGCAACGCAAGGATAACTCTGCACATTGTGAAGTTGTTTGGGAAGAACTCACACCACATCGCCGAATCGATGTTCAAAGCCTTTGCTATTGCTGTGAGAAGCGCGATCGAGAAGATTGAATCTACCCAGAGCACGAAAGGGGTGATAGATTGAACGTGGCCATCGTTTCAAGCATGCCTGGAAACGTGATGAACTTGTACAGGGCCTTGAAGGGGCTCGAACAGAGCTTGAACGTGGAACTTTTGGAAAAACCGTCACAAAGCTCTTTCGACGTGATCTTCTTGCCAGGCGTTGGGCACTTCGAAGAAGCGATGCGACGGCTCGGAGAGAACGAAATGGACAAATTCTTGCTGAACCAAGCTGAAAAGAGCTTCATCGTGGGAATATGTCTTGGTATGCAGATCCTCTTTGAAGAGAGCGAAGAGAGTGTTTCAAGCCGATCGGTTCGAGGCCTTGGTCTGCTCGAGGGCAAGGTAACGAAACTGAAGGCACAAGTTTTACCCCACGTCGGTTGGAATCAAGTGAGATTTCAGAACGACAAGTTCAAGGACCTGGATGGAAGGTATTTTTACTTCGTTCATTCGTACAGGGTCCTGTGCGAAGAATCTTTGGTTGTCGCAACCTGTGAGTACGAAGAAGAGTTCCCAGTGGTTGTCATGAAGGACAAGGTCTTGGGAGTTCAGTTTCATCCGGAGAAGAGCCATGCGGTGGGAAAAGCCTTTTTGAAGAGGGTGTTGGAATGCGCGTCATCCCAGCGATAGATCTTTACGATGGTCGCGTCGTGAGATTCGAACGAGGCGACAAAAAGAAGATTCATCTTTACGATTACGATCCTGTAGAATTGTTGAAACTCTTCGCAGAAGAAGGTTTTCAACTCGTGCACGTTGTGGATCTGTCGTGCGCGATCGATGGATCAATGGCAAACGAGGTCGTGTTGAAGAAGATCTCACGGAGAAATCTCGCAAGATTCGTTCAAATCGGTGGCGGCATCAGGAGCCTGGAGCGAGCGATTCAGCTGGTACAGATGGGGTTCAGAAGGCAGATACTGAGTTCCGCGTTGATCGAAGATCCGACGTTGATCTGCAAGTTGATGCAGCAGGGCATCGACGTGGTGTTCTCGCTCGACACCGCTAATGAACGGGTACGAACGAAGGGATGGAACGAGACAAGCGAGCTGAACGTCGTGGAGCTTTTGAAAACACTGAAAGAGCTCGGCTTGAAAGAGGTGATTCACACCGATGTCGAAGCCGATGGAACACTCAAGGGAAGAAAACTCGATTTCACCAAACACTTGGCACAGAAAACGAATTTGACCTTCATCGTCGCAGGTGGGATAAGTGGCGTTGAAGACCTCGAGGATGTCAGAAGGTTAAACCTCGAAGTTCCATTCGTCGATGGCGTCATCGTGGGCAGGGCCTTCTACGAGGGAAAGATAACACTGAAGGAGATGAAGAGTTATGCTTGCTAAGCGCATCATCGCGTGCTTGGATGTGAAGGATGGTGTGGTCGTGAAGGGAAGACAGTTCGAGAACCTCGTTTACGGTGGAGATCCTGTGGAATTGGCACAGAAGTACTGCGACTCTTGCATTGATGAGTTGGTCTTTCTCGATATTACCGCTTCCTTGGAATCGAGAAGGACGATGATTCACGTGGTGAAGAAGGTCGCGGAGAAAACGAACATTCCCTTCACCGTGGGTGGGGGTATTCGTGACATCGAAACTGCATCGGAGTTGATCTATGCCGGTGCAGACAAGGTGAGCATCAATACCGCCGCGGTAGAGAATCCGAAGCTGATAGAAAAAATTGCATCAAAGTTCGGTTCTCAAGCTGTCGTAGTCGCAGTCGATGCTAAGAGGACTCAACTGGGCTTCGAAGTCTTCATCCTTTCTGGAAAGAAGGCGACAGGTATCAAATTGGAAGACTGGTTAAGAAATGTTCAAGAGCTCGGTGCGGGCGAAATCCTTCTAACAAGCATAGACAAAGATGGCACAAAAGAAGGCTTCGACCTTGAACTCATCTCGTTGGCCAGAAAGGTCTTGAAAATTCCACTGATCGCATCGGGCGGTGCCGGAACAAAACAACATTTTCTCGAAGCGTTCAAGGCAGGTGCGGATGCGGCGCTCGGTGCATCGGTGTTCCACTTCGGCTTGATCGATGTTCAAGATTTGAAGAGATACCTTTCTCAGAACAAAATCAACGTGAGACTGGATTGTTGGGAGGTCGAATGACGTGCTGAGACCCGTAGTTGTCCAAGAAGCTTTCACGAAAGAAGTTCTCATGCTGGCTTACGCTGACGAAGAGGCTTTGAGATTGACGAAAGAAACTGGCTTTGCACACTTCTATTCGAGATCGAGACAAAAGATCTGGAAGAAGGGTGAAGAATCGGGGAACACGATGAGAGTTTTGCAGATCGTTGAAGATTGCGACAGAGATGCCTTGTTGTACCTTGTGGAATTTCCAGAGAACAAGGTGGCGTGTCATACAGGAAGAAGGAGTTGTTTCTTCAACGTCGTCCATGGAGAAAACGTGAAGGACGGACTTGGATTTCTTCAAAAACTCCACAAGATCGTCGAAGACAGGAAAAACAATCCCACAGAAGGTTCTTACACGACGAGCCTGTTCAGGACAGGTTTGGACGAAATCCTCAAGAAGTTTGGCGAAGAGAGCATAGAAGTCATACTGGCAGCGAAACACCAGACAAAGGAAAGACTCATCAACGAAATTTCAGATCTCATATACCATCTGATCGTGTTGATGTGCGCCGAGGATGTTTCCTGGAACGACGTGATCGGGGAACTCGAGAAAAGATCAAAAAAATGTCCGGAGAATGAGAGATCATGAAGACTCGTGCTGATGAGTCTGTCACAAGATGAGTGGTTTCGGAAAAAGCAGACCATGCGTTTCTAATCACCAACTCTTGTGAAAAAACGCAGGGTGGCACAAAGAAATATCTCTGCAAATTGCTTTTAGAATGAGAAGCCACAATGTTCTTCGAGAAAAGCTTTGTTACTGAACATCAGTATGAAAAACGCTTCGAAATCTGCGCAGTACGTTCACACAAGATAACGCTTTGGAATCTTCGCCTTCGCTGTTAAATTCGGATCGACGAGCTGGCTCACGCCCACGTCGACGATCAAGCTTGCGAGCATGTAAGCTTCTTCGAAAGAGAGTTTTCTTGCTTCACTGATCATCTTCACTGCGACGCGCGTGGCTTCTTCGAGCGCGTCCTCCAATTTTGGCAGAGAAACGAGTACGTATACATTTTCCTCAGTCTCCACGATGGGCCATTCGATCGTTCTGTCCTCAATGTCTATCTTCACTGTCACGGTCGCTGGAACCTCGCATGCAGAAACGCACACTTCACCGTCACCCATCACGGCATGAACATCGCCCAGAGCGAAAAGCGCACCATCTTGAAAGATGGGAAGGTGGATCTTACACCTGATGGATATTTCTTTCGTGTCCATGTTGCCGCCGTGTTTGTGTGCAGTACCGGTGGGAAACTCTTCTCGTTCGGGTGCCACACCGATTACCCCGATCATTGGTCTGATTGGGATCGAAAGATCGTTGAAGATGACATGACCATCACGAATCGGCAAGATCTTCGCTTTGAAACCCTTGACGACATTCTTGAGCACACCGAAGCCTTCCTCAGCGACTATCACACCACGGTCCGATGAGATGTTTATGTCGAGGATCTCCACCACGAGCGTTTGACCTTTTTTGGTACCTTCAACGTAGATCGGGCCTGTGGCGGGATTGACCTTTGAGAAATCGAGGTTCATCACGTTTGCTTCGTCTTGAATCTGTCCGCCGAGCGCATCGAGTGTTTCGAACTGGACCGTTTCGCCGGCGTGAACATGTGCAACAGGCTTCATGCCGGGGCTGAAGGCGTAAATCACGTTATCCTTTGGGATGACTTTCACCGCTATCACCCTCTCTCTTTCCCCACAGCTGTTCCAACCTCTTCTTTATCGACGATTCCTTGCCAACGTCTTTTGGCACGTACAGTCTGATATCTTCAAGACCTTCGGGCATATAGCTTCTTTGAACGAAACCTCCAACATCGTGTGGATAAACGTAACCTTTACCGTAGCCCATATTCTTCATGAGTTTGGTCACAGGATTTCTCAAGAACAGCGGTACTTCAGCATCTTTCGTCTTTGCTACCAGCTCTTTTGCTCGAGACAGCGCTTCATAAGTAGAATTGCTCTTTGGGGCTGTTGCGAGGTATATCGCCGCCTCTGCAAGGTTCAGCGCGCATTCTGGCATACCCACGTGTTCCACCGCCTGCGCAGCACTGACTGCGATCACGAGGGCGAAGGGATCTGCTAAACCTATATCTTCACTCGCGAGGATGATCATTCTTCTTGCAATGAATCTGGGATCTTCCCCAGACTCGAGCATTCGAACCATGTAGTAGAGCGCCGCGTCTGGATCACTTCCTCTGAGACTCTTTATGAACGCCGAGGCCAGATCGTAGTGATTCTCTTCTGTGTAAGTTAGAATCTTCGACGGTGAAAGCTCGGCCAGATCTTCGAGACGAAGCTTCTTCAAGCCTTTAGACAGCGTTGTTTCAACGATCGTCTCGAGCGTGTTCAACGCATATCTTGCATCACCGTTCGATTCCTTCGCAATGTACGAGAGCACCTCTTCTTCTATTTCCACTTGACTCCTCCTGAACAGCTCATCTCTTTCAACGGCGCGTTTCATGATCTTCAGCAGATCCTCTGCGGTGAGTGGCTTGAGCTGGATCACTCGGCAACGCGAAAGTAAGGGTGCGATGATCTCGAAAGACGGATTCTCCGTGGTCGCACCGATGAGTACGATCGTTCCATCCTCCACTCGCGAGAGTAAAAGATCCTGCTGAGCCTTGTTCAATCTGTGTATTTCGTCGATGAACAGTATGGTCCGTTTACCGTACTTTTTGAGTTCCTGAGCCCTACTGAGCACCTGCTTTATCTCTGCAGCACCGTGGAGCGACCCGCTCAGAGAATGGAATTCTGCATCGACGTATTTTCTGATCAGCTCGGCGATGGAACTCTTACCACAACCCGGAGGACCGTAGAGTATGCACGAGAAAATTGACCCAGATTCCAGCGCACGGCGAAGAACGCCGCTTTCACCGAGCACGTGGTCTTGACCCACGAGTTCGTCGAGATCCTTGGGTCTCATCCTTTCTGCGAGAGGCTCCGAACCTTGCGTGAACATCACCCTCCAGATTTGAAGAACTCCAACGTGAGGGCTAAGCCTGTTTTCAAATCGATTTTGGGTTTCCAACCGAGCAATTTCTCAGCCTTCGAACAATCCAAGATGCTCTTTCTCAGGTCACCTTTCCTTGGTTCCGCATAAACGGGTTCTTTCGAATAGTTCGTCAACTCCGCGAGCATCTTGAAGAGCTGGTTCACCGTCGTGCCGACACCCGTTGCGATGTTGAAGATGCCGCTGACCTCAGGTTTCAGAGACAGTAAGTTGGCCTCGACTACGTCCGATACGTACACGTAGTCTCTCACGTATTCACCATCGCCAAAGATGTGGACCTCTTCATTCTTCAACATTCTCGACGTGAATATGGCTACCACGCCGGCCTCACCGTTGGGATCCTGTCTTGGTCCGTACACGTTGCCGTAGCGAAGAGAAACATAATCGAGGCCCTTTTCCTTCTTGAAGAAATCCAGATACATTTCCACACTTCTCTTTGCGATGCCGTACGGTGAGACGGGTTTTGGGCAGACTTCTTCGTTCGTTGGTACGGGCACATCGTCGCCGTAGATGGCTCCGCCCGTGGAAGAGAAGATGAACTTTTTCACACCGTACTTCACACTCTTTTCGAGCAAAACTAAGCTACCAACGATGTTACTCATCGCGTCCTTGACAGGCTCTTTGACCGATACACTCACACTCGCCTGCGCTGCAAGATGAAAGACGTAATCAAAATGATGGAGCATGAACACGCGTTCCATCATTTCCTCGTCCTGAATGCTCTGCTGATAAAACAAAGCCTGCCTGTTCAAATTCTCAATCTTACCGTTGCTCAAATTGTCGACCACGACAACCCTGTGACCTTCACGAAGCAAGGCATCGACCAGGTGTGAACCTATGAATCCTGCTCCTCCCGTTACCAAGACGTTAGCCACACTCATTCACCCTCTTCTTCCTCTGTTTCCTTCTCCATGGCCTTGAGGTCTTCGAGTACCTCTTCAGGAAGTGTTGGAGCGTTCACCAATTTGCGACTCTCTTCTATGAACTCTCTAAGCTCTTTCGCCTTGTCCTCGGAGAAATCGATGATCAGTCTGTAGAAATCTTTTATTCTCTCGCGTGTTCTCGCAGTAAGATAGTGTGACAAATGCCTTGCCAACTTCTCTGAGATGTCTATGGAGATACCGAGCACGTAGTGGAAGAAATTTTTGATGCGTCTCTGTAGGGCGTACAGACTCTGAGCCTTCCTTTTTCCACGTGAGGTGAGGATGATCAAACCGTACTTTTCGTACTCGACGTACCCGAGGTCTGCGAGCCTTCTGACCGCATTCGTGACACTCGGCAGACTGACTCCTACCCTTCTCGCAATCGTGCTGATTCTTGCAGCAGGTTGTTTCTGCTGGATCTCGTAGATCACCGTCAAGTAGTCTTCCAGTGCGGGTGTCAAAGTTTTCTTCCTACCCCTTGGCATCTTGATACCTCCCTTTCAGCTCATCATAGAATTTTCGGACCTTCTTGATGTCCTGCCAAGTTAGATCCTTCGGAGAGCCTTTCTCTCTCGAAGGATTCCTCAGCAGATAACTCGGATGGAACATGGGAAACAGTTTCTTGCCTGCCTTCCATTGAATCTCCTTGCCACGATAATCACTGATCGAGACATTTTGGTTGAGAAAGAACGAGAGTGCCGTGCTACCAAGAGGAACGATGATCGCTGGATCGACGATCATGATCTGCGCGTAAAGAAAATGCGCACACGCTTTTTGTTCCTGCGCGTTTGGGACCCTGTTATTGGGTGGTCTACACTTGACGACGTTGCATATGTAGACTTCCTCACGAGTCAGTTGAACGGACTCGAGGATCTTCGTTAGCAACTGACCCGCTCGGCCGACGAACGGTCGACCCGTCTTGTCCTCTTCTTCACCTGGACCTTCACCAACGAACATGATGGGTGCATAGAGACTGCCCTCACCGACGACCACGTTGGTCCTACCTTGAGCGAGCTGACAGGCTTCACATTCCTGAACTCGTTCCGTCAGGATTTGAATGAGTTCCTCTCTCGTCAAAACTGACCCTCCACGGTGTGCATAATCAGAAACTATGTTATAGGCGTCGACCATGGTTCCAAAAACATTTTACCATAACAGAGCGTCCATTCTTTTGGACCCGTGAAAAACATGAAAGGTTCTCTCTTTTTAAGTTGGCTCGAACGTCTCAAGGATGGCGTTCAAGACCGCCTGGACGTCTTTTGTTTCATATATTCTACCAGCTTTTCTGTTTTCGAAACGTCTGAGAGCGCTGTAAACCTTCTGAACGAGTTTCTTTTTGCAGTAGACCCACACACCCCAAGGCATCTTCCCGAGCAGAACCGAAAGAGAAAGCGGATACATCGCCAAATCAACAACACAGAGAAACTCGTCGTCGTCTTTGCACTCGATGATCCCGATCCTCTCTCGTGAGTCAACGATCTCGATCCTGGAAAGTCTTGTGAGGAAATCGCTGATGTCCTTGACGCGACCCTCCAGAATCAGCTCGAAAACATCCTCCAGCACGTGACCAGAGAGGAATCTGGAAAGGTACATCAGGTCTTCAGAGCATGCGGTCCTCAGAAACGCAGTCTCACTCACTAAGGCAACAGCGAAACAGAAGAGCACGTCATCGGGAAGAACTTGGCGAGAGAGATCGTACAGGTTCAACACGTTGGCACTCCTCAGCCTGATATGAGAGTAAAAGGCCTTTTCGACGAATCCTTTGTGCGGATTGTTGTGGTGGTCGAAGATACAGTAATGAGGAACAAGAAAGGGCAACTGCTGTGGGTCCGAGGTGTCGTAAACGAAGAAAAGTTGAATGTGTGGGGGAAAGCAATTCTTCACACAGAATCTTTGCATAAGCTTTCGCACGGTCAGATCCGGTTCGTCTATATAGATTCCCCCACCGAACAGTCTGTAACCCCAGTAAGCGCTCGCGAAGCTGTCGGCGTCTGCTCTCTTGTGAGTAAGGTGAAGAAAAGGAAGATCACCACAGAGTTGATTGGTCCGGATGCACCTTCCTCCTTTTGATCTTTTTCAGTCTCTCAGTAGAAACGACACGCAATCTGTTTTCAAGTTCACTCTTTTCAGATATCGTCTCGAGTACTTCCCGTGCTCTGTCCACAATCTCTCTCGGTAGGCCAGCTATTTGGGCCACCTCGATCCCGTAGACTTTGTCTGCCACTCCATCAACGACTTTGTGCAAAAACACGATCGTTGATCCCTCTTCCGCCACCTGTACCGTCTTGTTCAGGACACCTTCGTAAAGGTTGGCGAGCTCCGTGAGCTCGGTGAAATGCGTGGCGAAGACACACTTGCAACTGATCTTGTTGTGTATGTACTCACTCACCGCCCAAGCGATGCTGATGCCATCGAACGTGCTCGTACCCCGACCAACTTCGTCGAGCAGGACCAAGCTGTCTTTCGTTGCATGGTAGACGATTTTCGCAACTTCGTTCATCTCAGTCAAAAAAGTGCTTCGACCAGCGACGACGTCGTCACGCACACCCATCTTTGCGAAAATCCTATCGAAAATCGGCAGAATGGCTTGCTCCGCGGGGACAAAGCTTCCCATCTGGGCCATGACTGCGATGAGCCCAATCTGCCTGACAAAAGTAGATTTACCGCTCATGTTCGGGCCAGTCAGCACCACAAAGGAATTCTTCTCATCGAGAGTCAGGTCGTTGGGTACGAAGCCTTCAACTTTCGTCTCAACTATGGGATGTCTTGAATTTTTGAGCACGAGTTCACCATCGGAAAAAGAGGGTCTCACGTAGTTATGACGAACGGCCGCCGTGGCGAGTGAGCAGAGCACGTCGAGTGTGGAAAGCACGTCCGCAAGCTTGGCAAGCCTTGTGGAGTTCTTCCGAACCTTCGAACAGAGGTCGTTGAAAAGTTCCTTCTCTCTCTTTTCGAGCTTTTCCTTTGCCGTGATGATCTTCTCTTCTAATTGTTTCAACTCTTCGGTGATGAAACGTTCAGAGTTGACGAGCGTCTGTTTTCTGATGTACTCCTTCGGCACCCTCGAGAGATTGGACTTCGTGATCTCTATGTAATAGCCAAACACCTCGTTGTAGCCAATCCTCAAGTTGCTTATACCGGTTCTCATCTTTTCGCGTTGTTCGATTTGTTTGAGAAAATCCTCGGCGTTGAAGACCAAGTTTCTGAGTTCGTCGAGTTCCGCATCGTATCCAACCTTGATCACGTTCCCTTCACCGACGTTCATGGATGGCTCTTCCTGTAACGCCCTGTTCAGTTCGTCGTGAAGGTCTTCAATGCAGTCTAAGTTCGACATATCGTCGAAGGCTTCATTCGTTTGCATCGCCATCTTGATGGCTGGGCACACGGATAAAGTCGATCTGATGTGCACCAAATCTTTCACCGTGGCTTTGTTGTACTCGAGACGGCCTAAGATCCTCTGAAGATCCTTCACGGCTGCCAGATACTCGGTCAATTCGTTGTGCAAGAGTTGGTCCTTAACGAGGGCTTCGACTTTGTTCAGCCTCCACTCGATCTTGCCCCTGTCCCTGAGTGGTTGCAGTAGCCACTGTTTCAAGAGCCTTGCACCCATAGATGTCCTTGTGAAGTTGAGAACATCGAACAGACTCGTTTGCCCATTCTTCATCAACAGTCCAAGCTGTTCTATCGTAGAGGCGTCGAGAAACACGTAGTCGTCGGATCTCAGAAGCCTTGGAGGTTTCAAGAAGATCTGCTCTGACATGAGGGTGTATCTGATATACCTCACCAGGGCGGCAAAGGCGAGTCTTCCCTCTGAAAGTTCTAAATGATCAACTATCGCCACGTTCAATGCCTGAGCGATGTCCTGATCGATGTTCGCACGGTTCAAATGCCAATCCTGAAGTGGTTCAAGAACGATGTTATTCGTGAATCTATCCTCGAGTTGACCTTTCAGCGAAGGTTCGTATAGGATCTGGCTGGCCCCGATGGATTTCAAAAGATCACACAGCTCGTCGAGATCGTTCAAAGAAGTCCAGAAAGTTTCACCCGTCGACACGTCCGCTCCCGCAACAGTGTAACGATCGTCCTGCTTGCAGACGGCCACAAGGTAGTTGTTGAGACTTCCTTCCAGCAGTTCTTCCTCGAGCAGTGTTCCCGGTGTGACGATCCTGGTAACCTCTCTGCGGACCAATCCCTTAGCTGTTGCGGGATCCTCCACCTGGTCACATATCGCGACTTTGTACCCAAGCTGGACAAGCCTTTTCAAGTAGGTGTTCAACGCATGGTAAGGAACGCCCGCCATGGGCGCACCCTGACGCTGTGTGAGAACGATGTCGAGTTTCTCAGAAACTATCTTTGCGTCATCGAAAAAAGCCTCGTAAAAGTCTCCAAGACGGAACAGAAGGATCGCGTCCTTGTGCTTGGACTTTATTTTCATATACTGTTCCATCATCGGGGTGAGTTTCAAGGAACTCACCTTCTTTTCGGCTCGATCACCTTGTCTATGAGTCCGTACTGAAGGGCCTCGTAAGCGTCCATGAAGAAGTCCCTGTCGGTGTCCTTCTCGATCCGTTCTATGGGTTGACCCGTCTTTTCACTGAGTATCCGGTTTATGAGACTCTTTATTCTGAGCAACTCTTTGGTGATGATCTCCACATCCTTCACTGGTCCTTCGGCACCACCCAAAGGTTGATGCAACATGATTCTTGCGTTCGGTAGTGCGAAACGCTTGCCCTTCGTCCCGCTCGCCAAGAGGACAGCTGCCATGGAAGCAGCTTGACCGACACATATGGTCACCACGTCGCACTTCACATATTGCATCGTGTCGTAGATCGCGAGGCCCGCGGTGACCGAGCCACCCGGACTGTTGATGTAGAGTTGTATGTCCTTGTCGGGATCTTCAGCTTCGAGGAAGAGCAGTTGAGCCACCACGAGGTTCGCCGTGTGATCGTCGATGGGATAACCCAGAAAGACGATCCTATCTTTCAGAAGGCGCGAATATATGTCGTAGGCACGTTCGTAACGACCGGTGGATTCAATCACCGTCGGTATCAGCTGCCCTATCTGTTCCAGACTCATTTGTGTTCACCTCCTCAGGTTTCACATCGAAGATCTTGCATTTTTCGAGGATCCTGTCGGTTATCTTTTCCTTGATCAATTCGTCCCTAACCTCTTCGTAGATGTCTCTTCTGTTCTTCAGGAGCGATTTGGCACGTTCCACCGAAATACCCCAGGCGAGAGCGAGCTTCTCCGCCTGCGCCATGATCTCTTCATCGCTGACTTCGATATTGTTTTGACGAACCGCCTCCGCAATGGCATATTCCACTTTGAGATCCTGCAAATAATAGCGCTTGATCGCTTCGAAGGCCTTTTCTTCGTCGTTGTCGTATTCTTTCAGCAATCTTTCGTACTCTCCACGGTTGGATTTGATCTCTTCGAGTGCACGGTTTGCAAGTCTCTCGAGTGTTTTGTCTGAGATCTTTAATTCGCTCGTTCTGATCAGCACGTCTATTGCTTGATCTCGCAAGAAATGTTTGATGTCCCTGTCGTACATTTCGCTGGCCTCTTTCTCGATGGCTTCTCTGAGTTGCTGGAGTGTTTCGTACTGCGAGTTCACCATTTTGGCAAATTCGTCGGAGACGATCGGGAGCGTTCGGCTGTTGAGTTGCAAGATCTCTATTTTATAGTGGTAGGTCTTGCCATCTTCGAAGGTCTTTTCGAACTCGACGACTTCGCCAGCTTTTTTACCGATCAGTTCGGTGACGATGGGTCTGTCGTCGTCTTTGTGGAGCACGTACTCGATTTCTTTGCTGTCCAAGAGCACCTTGTCGTTTGTTGATATCGTCATCTTCACCCTGACGAGGTCTTCATACTCTGCTGGACCTTCCTTGGGCTGAACGATCGCGTGCTGTTCCTGGAGCTCCTTCAACTTATCCTCAACGTATTTGCTCAACACGGAAAGTTTGTCGATTCTCTTCAGTTCGAATTCTTCGAACGGTTTGAGTTGAACCTCAGGTCTTCTGTGCACCTCGACGACCAACCTCGCACCGTTCGCTTCCAAATCGATGTCTATGGGATAGACGGGCAGAATGATATCCTCTTGTTTCAAATCTTCCAAAACCTTTGACATCAGTTCCTCGAGCGTTTCGGCCTTCAGCGTTTCTGGAAACCTCGCGCGCAGGATAAACTCCGGGACCTTTCCCTTTCTGAAACCGGGAACTTCGACATCTCTTGCGATCTTTTTAAGCGCCACCGATTCTGCCGCACGTTTTTCTTCATCGTTGAACAGGTATTCGTACGTCACAACGTTCTCGTCGACGTTCACAACGTTTCTTTCCATCGCTCCTCCTCCTTCACACGCCACATTATACAACGATCACAAAAAGGGCGGGCACATCGTCCCGCCCCGCATCATCCTGGCTGGGAGGGGAGGACTCGAACCTCCACCGGCGGATCCAGAGTCCGCTGTCCTACCGTTAGACGACCTCCCATCGCCTTTGTTATTCTACCATCATTTTTGGTCGTTTTCAAGTTGGTTCGTTCATACCGTCGTGGGTTATAATTAGTAGAGCTTACAGCACATGGCTTTCGAACCTGCGTTTTTGTGTTGAAAGTGTCGATCCGGAAAGATGGCGAGTGAGGTGAGAGGCCATGAAACGCCTTTTACTGTTGGTTCTGGTTCTTGTTTACACAGTTGTGCTTGCGGAATATGTCGTCGTGGTGAGGACTGAGCCCTTCTCCTGGGTTTACGTAGACGGAATCTACAGAGGCATTGCCGACATGAACGGTGTTCTGGTGCTCACGTTTCAAACGCTGGGCCAGTACAAAATTAGTGTGACCAAATCCTTCTACCTGCCTTTCGAAGGAATCGTGTTTGTAACGCAAGCGGGACAAATCGTGGTGCAAGCACCGTTGAAACGGGCGGGACAGTTGAGGGTCTTCTCGAATGTCTATCCCGTCGAGGTGTATGCCGAAGACTACTACCTTGGAACCATCAGGAGCGTGAAGGACACAGTTCTGGTGCCAGAGGGGAGCCAGTATTTGACATTTAAGGCGAGTGGCTATCAGCCACAGACGCATCTGGTGAACGTTGCTTACGCGAAAGAGACAGCTGTGAACTTGACCCTTGTCGAGGAAACACTCACAGTCAATCTCAAGATCGAGCCGAAAACGTTTTCCCCTAACAACGACTGGTATCAAGACGCAACGAGCTTCTACATATACCTGTCTAAGCCAGCGGATTTGACTGTGAACATCATGGACAAATCAGGAAAGACAGTCTGGACAAAATCGCTCAAAGGCAAAGCTGGTACCAACGTTCTGGCCTGGTATGGGACCGGTGTCGAAGATGGCGAATACGTGGTGGAAGTTGTCGCGAACACAACTGAAGAATCCTACACCGCCAGGGAAACTGTCGCCGTGGACAGGAGCGTTTACACCTACACGAAAGAGAAGATCCTGACGGTATCTGCTATCGGTTTAGGAGCGGTTCTCTTGATGCTCTTGATCTCATCTTCTCGATGATCTTGTAGGCGGACGTAACCGCTTTGACCGTGACTCGCTTTTTTTCGTCGGTCTGCATCCATCCGTTCAAACCCAGTTTGAGCGCATAATCTATGACGCGCTCGTACTCTTCTTTGTTGATCCTTCTTCCTATGACCGGGTCTGTTCGCGCACCGAAGACAGGGTTGTACTGTGACATGATCGACACGGGTACGGAAGGTGACAGGCAAAAATAGATGAAATCAAGCACACGTTGAGATTTTGCAACATCGTTGGGAAGCACCAAATGACGAACGATTAGGCCCTTCATTCTTTTCTCATCGAATGGCCCGACTTGCCGGTGCATTTCCACCAGAGCCTTGCTCGCCACAGAGAAATAGTTGGGGACCTTCGAATACTTCCATCCAGTTTCGTCGTCAGCGTATCTCAAGTCCGCAAGGTATATGTCTACGATCCCTTCGAGTCTGCGCAGTGTCTCAACATTTTCATAGCTACTCGTGTTGTAAACCACGGGTAAGTTGAACCCGCGCTCCTTTGCGAACAATAAAGCCTCCACTGTGAACGTGATGTTCGGAGTTGGGGTGACGAGGTTCAACGTTTTCGCACCACTTTGCTGTAAATCCAGGAAGAACTCTGCGAGCTCTTGCGTGCTCACCTCGGTGCCCAAACCTTTCTGACTGAAATTCATGTTTTGACAGTAAATACAGCGCATGTTGCAACCGGTGAAAAAGATCGTTCCAGCGCCAGTTTCTCCACTGATCGGAGGTTCTTCCCCAAAGTGCAGAACCACGCTGGAAAGCTTCGGTCTGGCACCAACTCCACAGTGGCCAACTCGCCGACGCCGATCGGCACCGCAGCTGAGAGGACAGAGCCTGCAGTTCGATAGATTGTTTTTGAACCAATCGATCACACGTTCAACCATTCTCGTACTCCACGACTGCGGAAAGTTCGGTGAGTTTTCTCGTCAGATCCTCGTAGCCTCTGAAGATCTGATCGACATCTTCGACAATCGTTGTTCCCTCGGCCATGAGGCCCGCAATCACCAGCGCAGCTGCAGCCCTAAGATCTGTGGCCTTCACGATTGTGCCCTGCAACTTTTCCACTCCATAGACGATCGCTGTTCCATCTGTGAGTTCGATCTTACATCCGAGTCTTCTGAGTTCATCAACGTGTTGGAACCTCGATTTGAAGACTGTCTCAACGATCACGGAAGTGCCATCGGCCACACTGAGGTAAGCGATCATCTGAGGTTGTAGATCCGTTGGAAAACCTGGATAAGGAGATACCTGAAGCTTGAGTGGCTTGGGTCGCTCGTTCATCTGGACCAAAAGGTTCTCACCGTCAAACTTGATTCGAGCACCGGACTGATTCAACGCCTCGATGGCGGCCATCATGTGATCGGACCTGACCCCCTCTAAGAGTACCTTGCCCCGTGTCGCTGCAGTCGCTATTGCGTACGTGCCGGCCTCTATACGGTCTGGAATGATCGAATGCTCACAAGCTTTCAATCGATCCACGCCTTCGATTTCGATCCTTCTACTCCCAGCTCCAAGTATCTTGGCTCCACAACTAACAAGGAAATTTGCGAGGTCGACTATCTCGGGCTCCATAGCCGCATTTTCGATTATCGTTCTCGTTCCTCCAAGCAGGGTCGCGGTGGTCATTATGTGTTCAGTCGCCCCAACGCTGGGGAAAGGAAAATACACGTAGCATTCTTTAAGTTTCTTCTCTCTCTTTGCCCTGACGACACCATGCTCTATCTCGATGGAGAAGCCAAGTTTTTGAAGACCTTCAAGATGAAAATCCACAGGTCTGACACCGATGGAACATCCTCCGGGGAGCGAGACCGAAGCTTCGCTGCACTTGACTGCCAGCGGGCCAAGAACGTTGAAGGATGCTCGCATCTTTCTGACGGGTTCGTAGGGTACCTCGCCCTTCAAATTTGTCGAGGGTCTCAAATAGACCGTGTTTTTTTCGAACCTCACGTCGCAACCAACCGACTGAAGGATCTCCAGCATCGTACGCACATCCAGCAAATCCGGAACATTGTGAATCACGACCAGTTCATCGAGCAAAATCGTGGCCGCAAGGATGGGAAGAGCGGCGTTTTTCGCACCGGAGATCTTCACAGAGCCGTTTAGCCTTGCACCACCGTGAACGATGAGTTTGCCCACTTCAGCTGACCTCCGCCTGCAACTGCTTCATCATGTCTTCGAGGTTTGAACCGTCGTCGGGATAGGATCTGAAAGAAATCTTGACGGGAATCGCAAGATGCTGATTGATGAAGGTTTTAATTCTCTCCACCACTTTGCGAGTGTTCTCTTTACCGATCTCGGTCAACAGGAGAACGAAGGTGTCCTCGTTGAGTCTTCCAACGCTGTCCATGGGTACTCTGATAACATTTTTCAGCAACTTCGCAAGCGCGAGCAGGTTCGCATCGAAGTTCTCATCCTTCTCGACCAGGCGTACCAGTATCAAACCGTATTCGCGATTTTCCTCGAAAGCACGTTGATGGTAGTAACTGACGAGCTTGCTTATGTGCTCTGCAGAATACACCCTCGTGTACGGATCGATGATTCTGCTGGTTCCAATGTCTCGAACGAACTGATCGTAGATGTCGAACTGTCTACGAATGAACTCATTGTACTCTCTGATCAGTTGCTCCATCTGAGCCTCGCGAGTTCGGTAATACTCGAGTTGATCCTCCAACATTCTGATTTTCTGGAGAAGTTCTTCTTTCTCTTCCACGAAACTTCCCTCCCTGCTCTGTCGTTCAACATCCTCAATCTTTTCATTGCGTTGCACATCGTCTTACTGAACGAGTCAAAAGCGATCGTTGTTTTGCGTCGAACTTCTCAAAAATTATACCATGCAGGTGAAATGTGAGTTTCGAGCTGTTCAACTTCTGCGCCGTAAAATATTGACGGCATACATTCTTGTGGTATCATCTATAGGGTAACAAAAAGTTCGAAAGAGGTGAGGCTGAATGAAGAAGGACATTCACCCACAAATGAAGCTTGTGACAGTGAAGTGTGCGTGTGGTGCGGAGCACAGGTTCTACACGACGAGGGACACCATCAGGATAGATGTGTGCTCGAACTGCCATCCGCTTTACAGAGGTCAGGGCGCCGCAGGTTTGGTCATAGACGCTGAAGGACGCATCGAGAAGTTCAAACGCAGATACGAAGGTGTCGAATACTGAGGTTTCATAAATCCTTAGGGAGGGTTAGTTTGTGGTAAAGGTTGGCGACGTTGTGAAGAGCAAAGTCACACAAATAACAAAATTCGGAGCAGTCGTCACACTCGAGAACGGAGAGACAGGGTTCATTCACATTTCGAAGATCGCAAACCAGTACGTGAAGAACGTCGAAGATTTCTTGAAGCAAGGCCAGGAAGTCACAGCAAGGATCATCGGCAAGACGCGCGACGGCAAATGGGAACTGTCGCTGAAGGAAGAGAAGAGCCAGGAGGAACAGAAAGACGCCAAGAAAGCGGAGTTCGAGAAGAAGCTCGCAAGGTTTCTTAGGGACAGTGAGAAGAAGTTCGCCGAGTACAAGAAGAGGGCAGAGAAAAAGGGAGGAAGGTTCTGATCAGAAAGTCCAGTTGATTGGGAACTCTTCCGTGTTTCTGACCACCACCACCTTGGTTCCGACATCAATGAAGGCGTCGATGGTTTCTATATCTTGATTAAACATGCGGATACAACCGTGGGAGATCCTTTTTCCGATTTCCCACGGTTTTGTTGTCCCATGTATGCCGTAAGTGGGATTCGACAGCTGAAAGAATCTCGTTCCCAGACCATTTATGGGAGAACGTGGTGGAATGTACTCACCAAACCAGTAGAGTGCGGGGTCAATTTCCTTTTTCATGATCCAGTAAGTCCCGGGTGGGGTCATATCGCTGCGCCCAACCGCCACGGGGAAAACCTTGACGAGGAATCCATTGTAGTAAAGCGCCAACCTGCCTGTCGCTGTGTTGATCACTATGCTCGTCAAAGAAGAATCGAAGTAGACTTTCGCCAGTTTGAGCACGGTACCGGACACGATACGATTGCCGTCAGAAATACCATTCGCCAGTTCAAGGTCTGGGATGGTGAGACCATACATGTTGGCGATCGACCAGAGAGTCTCGCCCGGTTTGACGACGTGGGTGTAGGGAGCCACTGGTTCAACGCGCATCGGAGTTGTGGAACCCCTCAATGAGTTCACCAAGCCGTGGAAGACGAACACATCCAAACTGGTTGTCTTGCGCAAACCGTACGGTAGTTCGAAGGTCAGTTTCAGGGTGTGTATGCCATCCTTAGGTTTGTCGGGTGTGTAGAGGTACAAAAGACCGTTGAAGGAGAATCTTCTGAATTTGAGGTTTTGAAAATCGCAGTCCAAAAGTTTCCAATCCTGCGGCAATCTCACGCCTATGTAGAACAGATACTTTTCCGGATCTGTGAAGAAGAACACGTGTGGATCCTGCCTGTAACTCGAGAGCTTCAAAAACGTTGGTCGAACACCGCGCATGGGATAACCGAGACTGCTTTTGCCGAAACCCTCCACTATGATCCAGTCGGTGCTTGAGACATCGAAGGTGAAGGAATTTTCCTTGGTGACCTTTGCGAGCCTGTGGCCCGTCTGAGTGAACAAATACAGTTTCGGTTGTTCACCGGCCGTGTAGATTGGCCGCAGGGAAAGTTCCATCATGTTATTCTCAAAAGACCTGACGAACAGTTCATGAGCCGCGCCAAAGATGAGCGAGCTCGTCAAGAATAGCCAGAGCAATACGATCCTTCGCATCTGGACCAACCCGCTTTTTCGAACCGTCTCTCTTTATGATCGTCACAGTGTTTTGATCGCTGCCCATTGCCTGCACTTCGTTCGCAACAATCATGTCAAGATTCTTCTTCCTCAACTTTTGTTCCGCGTAGGTCTCCAGCTCTTCGGTCTCCACAGCAAAACCAACCAGGATCTGCTTGCTCTTTTTTCGACCGAGCTCTTCGAGTATGTCTTTCGTCTTGATGAGCTCGATGGAGAGTCTCTCCTCCGATTTCTTCAACTTCGAACTACTCTTCAGTGCGGGGGTGTAATCTGCTACAGCCGCCGCCATGATGACGCCATCGACGGATTCGAACCTCTTCATTGTTTCCTCGAACATCTGCTGAGCACTCTCGATGCTGACGTACTCTTTGATGAAGAACGGCGGTCTCAAGCACGTGGGACCAGCGATCAACGTAACCTCAGCTCCGAGCCGTGCAGCCATCCTGGCGATCTCAAAACCCATCTTTCCGCTGGAACGATTCGTTATCACGCGAACTGGATCGATGCTCTCCCAGGTGGGCCCAGCAGTCACCAGCAAGCGAAGATCCCTGAGGGGCTTGTCGCTACCGAGTATGTATATGGCCTCCTGAACAACCTCGTTCTCTGGATACCTTCCACGACCCATTTCACCACACGCGAGGTGTCCTTCTGCGGGATCCAAGACCCACCATCCCATCCGACGGAGTTTTTCGATGTTTTCCTGTGTGATAGGATTTTCGAACATGCGCACATTCATGGCAGGGACTAAAAGCCTCTTGTCCTTCGCAAAAGCGAGAGATACCATCGTGAGCAAGTTGTCCGCGACGCCGTGTGCGATCTTTGCGATCGTGTTGGCCGTAGCAGGTGCAACCACGAACACGTCTGGCCATCTGGACAATTCCGTGTGCGGTATCCAGCCATCTTTTATGTTGAATGCGTCCTCATCCGTGTACACCGGACAGTTGCCAACGGCAGAAAACAGATCCTTCGAGACCAGCTTCTGCGCACTCTCTGTCATGATGATCCTCAATTCGTGCCCGTCTTTGCGCAAACTACTCACAAGCCCTAAGACTTTGTACAGGGCGATGCAGCCCGTCACGCCGACGAGGACCTTCATGGGCTCACTTCACGTTGGGAAGCAGTATGCGCAGGATCTCTTCGTTCTTTATTCTCACGTAACCGGCCTGAATCTCCTGAAATGCGATCGAAACAGGGTTGTTTTCAATCGGTGTGACATAAGGTTTTGCATACTCTTTGAGTGCCTCTGCCCTCTTGGCTACGGCTATCGGTATAGCGTACTTGTAAGGTATCTTCTGTGACAGTCTGTCATAATGCAGTATCTGCTTGCTCATTTGGAATCACCTCCGTCCGAAAAGATCTTGTGAAATCCGAGCCGTTCGATCACCCTGTTGACCTTCAACTGCTCGGCAACGATTATAGAAGTGAGTTGATCGATCGATTCCTGAAGATCTACATTGACGATGAGATACTGAAACTTCGGTATCTGTTCCAGCTCCTTCTTGGCATCCTCGAGTCTTTTGATCATATCCTCCTGGCGTTCGGTACCACGTTTCAACAAACGTTTCTTGAGTTCATCGAAAGAAGGTGGAGCCACGAAGATGAAGACGGCATCTTTGACCTTTTTCATAACCGTCGTTGCACCTTGAACGTCTATGTCCAGTATGACGTTGACGTTGCTTCTGAGCTGTTCTTCCACAAACCTGCGTGGTGTACCGTAGTAGTAGCCGTGAACAATGGCCCACTCTAAGAATTCGTCTTCTTTCATCATGCGCATGAAAGTCTCTTCGTCCACGAAGAAATAATCTCGACCCTCAACTTCGTTAGGTCTCTTGGGCCTCGTCGTGCACGAGACCGAAAAGACCAGGTTCTTGACTCGTTTCATCACACCCTCGATGATCGAAGTTTTTCCAACGCCGGAAGGTCCACTTATCACATAGAGAACTCCCGCCACAGATCTACCTCACTTTGCTCAGGGTTTCCTCGATCTCCACCATGGATTGCTTGAACCTCTGTGCTATGGTTTCAGGTTGAATCGCACTGAGAATGATATGGTTGCTGTCTGTAATGATGATGGCACGTGTCTTTCGCCCATAGGTCGCGTCAATGAGTTTTCCCTCGTCCTTCGCTTCCTCTTTGAGTCTCTTCAAAGGGGCAGACTCGGGGTTCACTATTGCGATGACTCGATCTCCAGAAATGACGTTTCCAAAACCTATGTTGATCAAACCGTACACGCTCTATACCTCCTTGGAATATTTCATTCCAAGTTTTGAACCTGTTCTCTGAACTGTGATATCAGTACCTTTCCCCTCAGCGCCAGATCTATCAGACCTGCATCTTCTGACTTGGAAAGCACTGTGTTGAGTTCTCGAAGAATCTCCTGAGCGAGAAAATCCAGATGACTTCCAACGGCTTCCTTGCTCGACAGCAACTCCATCGTTTTACTCAGGTGAGTCTCCAGCCTGTCGATCTCCTCACGAATGTCCAGCTTCTGCAGACTCATCGCAACCAAGTTTTCGAAAAGGTTTGCATCGATCTGGGCGTTGTCCAAAAGTTGCTGGATCTGATTGCGAAGCTTCTCCTTCAGAGGTGGTAGCACACCGTTTGCCGTTTCCCTCAGCTTGTCGGTGAGAGCATTCAGCCCTTCCACGATCGCTTGTAGCTGCTTGGAGAGTTGCTGGCCTTCTCTCTCACGTTCCAAATCGAGCTTCTGAAGAGCTTCCTCAACCACTTCTTCACAGATCTTCCAGATGCGTTCTTCTTGTTCCTCGGAAAGTTCAAACTTCACCAGTTCTCTGAATCTGAGCAACTGATCGAGATTTACCGGCTCTGGAATTCCAAGTTTGGTGACGAGCTCTTCGAGCCCATCGTAGTACGCCTTTGCCAACCCAAAATCGATACGGAGTGCGTCCGCTGGTGGGACCAAGAATTCGACGAACAGTTTCAAAAAAACCTTACCTCTCTTGACGTATCGCTGGATCAACTTGGTCAACTCTATCTCGCGCGAAGAAAGAAAAGACGGACAGTTCAGTTCAATGTTCAGATAACGAGAATTGAGAGCTTTTACCTCGCAGCTTACCCTATATTCTTTCGAGATCCTTTCGACCTTAGCATAGCCCGTCATGCTTTTTGGCAATCATATCACTTCCTTATGAATTATAGCATTTCCACGGCAGATAATACCCGAAATGGGCCCGTTTTCTTTTAGAATCTCGCCGTTTCTTCAGAAAGCTGCGCCAAATCTGAAGAAAGGCTTGAAGTTATCCCAGGTCCACTGACCGTTGAAGTTGTACGCGACTCCGAAGCCCAGCACACCCAGAAGTGGTATCGCCACGTCAAGCTCCGGACCGGCAGTGAGACTCAAAGTTGGTTGGGAAAGCGTCTCACCTGTTCCACCGACATCCACGAAAACAAGCGCGTACATCGGAAGCGTTTGAGATTTGAGATTGTACCTCAACTCTCCGCTGGCCAAGATGCCCGCCTTCGCTTTACCTCCATCCATGCCTCGCACCGAGTCGATCCCGTAGAAGAGGATCGTCTCCGGAGTGGTACCTGGGTTTTCGTACTGTTCAAAAAGCACAGCGCTCGTGAAGAATCTGAACGCACTGACGAGTTGATCGTTCCACACAGGTACGAAGATGCGCGCATCCAGTCGGAACTTCCAGTAGTCTCGATCGGCAAGAAAGTCGAACAAGCCGGCCTTGTCTACACCGAGGTATATATACTGACCACGCGCGGGAAATATAGGATCGCTCCTCGTATCATAAGAGTAGTTGCCGGAAAGAATGAGCGTGTTCTCCTTGAAATCACTGTACATTCTGTTCTCGTACGTCACGCCACCACCGAAGGCATGTCCGGAGAATCTGAGTGTGGATGCGTTACCTCCGACCTTGAGAACTTGCGTGCCATCAGTCCATTCGTAACTGAACAGCGCACCGAGAGTCGCAGGAATTTGGAACGGTTTTCTGATCGAGTAGTCGAACTGGACAAGCCTACTCTCGAATCCGAGTTTCAACGTTGTCGAGAAGGTCTGGCCATAGCCGAACGGGTTCATCGTCGAGAATGAAAGTTCTCCGAAGAAACCCTCGTACCACGGTCTATCTTTGACGGGGCTCCAGGATATTCCGCCAGAGAGTGTGAACTTTTTGTCCTTCTCTTTGACTTCCACCACGACGGTCACGTCACGGTTTTCCGGCGTACCGACGGGATAAACCGCCACGCCGTCGAAGAACTGCGTTCTGTTCAAAGCCGACGTGGTGTCGTAGAAATCTTTCTCCGTGAGAGGTTCACCAGATCGAAAGGTTACAAGATCTTCGACGACATAGATTTTCGTCCGATCAAAGCCCTTGAACTCCACGTTCGCAACGTACTTTTCAACTATGTTGAAGCGGAGCGTCTCGTCTTCGTCCACTGGCACGACATGGCACATGGGATAGCCGTTCTGTTTGTAAAGATCGATTATAGCCTGCATCGACCGCAAAACGTCAGGATTTCTAACGAGTCTGTACTCGCTCACGGACACAACCTTGCGTAGTTGCTCGGAACCGATCAGATTGTTTCCCGAGAACTCGATCTTTTCATACACCTTGCCTTCCTCGGGAACGAACTTCGGTTGGACGACCTTCACCTTCATTACAACGGCTTTTTCAGAAACATTTGGTATTTCTATCTTCTCAAAATCGACGGACGTTTCCTTGCCAAAGTACACATAGTTTGCGAGTGTGGAAAAAACGGAAGAGATGTCACTGACGGTCGGATAGCAACGTTTTATGTCCTTGATCAGGAATCTCAGAAACGCTGGAGTGGTGTAGAAATCTTTGAGTGTACTGATCTTTATCTGATTTCGCACCTGTGAGATGTCCAAACCTTCCGTTTCACCCTCAAAGTATATGTCCCACAGTGCGTAAGGAACGACGTTGAACACGTAAACACTATCCTTGAAATCTCCACTGAGTTCGACGAGAAAATAGCCTGCATCTTCGAACATCTTCTTCATCGCGCTCAGGCTTTCCTTGACCTTCACCATGCTGAGCGCCTTATTTTTCTCGAGCGTGACAGCACTGGCAAGCTCTGTCGCCTTAACTATCTCCGCACCTTCAAGGTTGATCTTCCAGTCTCTGACGATAGGGTTTTCCTGAACTACAATCTGAAGTACGAAGCGACCTTCAGAGGCGACCAACTTCGGTTCGAGTGAGGAGAAATATCCAGTGTCGAAGATCTGCTTAGCAATGTCTTGAATGGCTTCGTCCTTCAGCTCCACTCCAAGGTAATTCTTCACCAAAGGCAACAGTTCTGCTTCGGATATGGTCACCAACCCCACGAATCTCACGTCCGATATGACAATACCAAAGAGAAGCAATCCCAGGATCGATGAGAGCAACAACGTGAGAACCCTCTTCATTTCGATACCTCCCCTTCGAACAAGCTCTTCTCCAGTTGATCGATAACATCGTACAAGGAACTGATCACGATCGGAGAGGAAAGATCAGAAAAGATCTCGATCAACCGCGACGTCGATATCTCATAGCACGCATCCTCGTAGCACCTCTCTATGCACAATTCTACACCCTCTGGTGTCCCAGTCAGCAACGTGACCAAACAACCCACGAGATCACCCACTTCCTGGCAGTCGACATGTGAGGTGTTGAAACATGCCGTCAGTTTCGTGCCTTTGCCTTTTTCGCTCTCAAGCTTTACGAACCCACCAGTGGCCTCACACGCCTGTTTCAAGAACGGAAGGCCCAATCCAACCCTCCTAACTTTTGGATCGCGAGTCGTGTAAAAAGGATCAAAAACCCTGTTCAGTTCATCCTGTGTCATCCCTGTCCCGTCGTCTTCCACAGTGAAACAGAAGGTATCGCGCGTTTGAGAGATCTTCAGATGCACGTTTCTGGCCCCCGCCTTGAAAGAATTCTGAACTATGTCCATCACGTGAT
Source organism: Pseudothermotoga hypogea DSM 11164 = NBRC 106472 (assembly GCF_000816145.1). NCBI lineage: Bacteria > Thermotogati > Thermotogota > Thermotogae > Thermotogales > Thermotogaceae > Pseudothermotoga > Pseudothermotoga hypogea. Next base: position 248,634 of record NZ_CP007141.1, read on the forward strand.
CAACGATCGTTCTCAGTCCCATATCGTCAACACCTTGCTTGGGTCAGGATTTTTCAAGAAATCGAAGAATTCCTCTATACTCAACGCGTCGAGATCAAAACGTGTGAACCTGCAACCAATTTCGTCCGGTCTGTGTGCATCGGAGTTGGTCAAAGGCACATAGCCTGACCTTAAGACTTTTTGCCATCCTTCCTTCGTTCTGACCTCAGCCATCCTCACACGATCGTTTGTTGGAAAGATACCCAGCTGGTACAGCACACCGAACTGCCTATCGACGTGCGCATAAACTGGAACGCCATCGAAAGCGAAAATCAGTTCCACGATCTTCTCCAGACTCATATCGACAGCTATGTGCAGGTATCCTTCTTCCATGGCTATGAACTCGTCGTTTTCGTTCACTAAGAGCTGATAACCCAGCGTTTCCGGATCGAACTCGACCTTCAGTCGGTGCCGTTTCAAAACTTCACAGAACGTGTTTGCCACCTCGATTGAACGAAAATACGCAAGCACGTGGACTTCTTCTTGAGACGTGATCTCTATACCCCCTAACACGGGCACATCACACGCTTTTGTGAAAGATTCTAAGTTCTCGCAGCTGTTGTGATCACAGATAGCTATGATGTCGAGTCGCTTCTCTTTTGCTTTTGAACACACCACACTGGGAACCATGGTTATATCGGCGCAGGGCGAAAGACAAGAATGTACATGAAGATCAGCTTTGATCACGGCTCTATGCCCATCCCGTACAACCTTCCTACGATTTCGAAAGGACTCTTGTCCGTCCTCAGTAAACAAACGCCCTCGGCCTTTGCTTTTTCAATTGTCTCGTTTGAAAAGCTGTGAGCGTTGCAGAGGACGATCGCACGTATTCCCGTGATCACCGAAACGGCGATGATGTTGACGTGCGACTGGACCGTGACCCATATCGAGTCCGATTTGGCGTGTGCCATCACTTCACTCAGAAGGTCCCCCACACAGCCGTAGCGCACGTCGACCTCGCAGTTGCCACAACAAATTTCCAAGTTCAAGGTTTTAACAATCTCAGAAAGCTTCATCTGCTTCCCTCCTTGTTTCTGCGAAATTCCATCTCCACGACTACTCCCGCACCAACTTTGGAGACAACCATCAAATTGTCCGAACATCTCTTCATGTTTGTGAAACCCATCCCCGCACCGAAACCCAATTCTCGCACGTAATCCGGTGCGGTCGAGTAACCTTCCTTCATGGCAAGCTCAACGTTGTCGATGCCCTTTCCTGTGTCCTCGACACGCACGAAGATGCTGTCAGGCTTTATGAAGCAGTAGATCGCACCCGTGCTTCCACTGTGTATCACGACGTTGGTCTCCGCCTCGTAGGTAGCGATCGCCACCCTTCTCGCCGTCTCAGGATCGACACCCTTAGAAAGTAGAAACTGTCTCAGTTTCGACGCACCCACACCTGCAAGATTGATGTCGTAATAATCTATGGGAAAGAAAAAATCGGCCCCGCTCTTGTCGAGGCTCTCGCCAGTGATCAACGATCTACCGAAATAGTCAGGGCTCTCGAGCACCTCTTTCCTTCGTTCATCGTGCAGATAGACCAGTCCAAGCTTCGCGAGTAGTGCCATCATCACGTCGTTCTTCGTGATGATACCCAGCACTCTGTTGTTCTCGTCCACGACGGGGAAGCGTCCATAAGAATACTTTTCGAACGTCTCTATTACCTCCTTCAGGGTGTCTGAGCTCTTCAGGCACACAACGTTCTTCGTCATATGATCCTGAACCTTTTCGTCGATGTAGCCGCCCTCGAGGGCCTTTATGATATCTTCGATGCTTACTATTCCAACGATCTTTCTCTCGGAATCAACGACCGGCACACCGGAGATGCGTTTTATCCTCAGTATCTCCTTGACCTGCCGAAGCGTTCTATCCGGACGTACCGAAATAACATTCGGATTCATCACTTCAAGCACCGGCATGTCCAAAAAGAAACTTTGAACATGATCGAGAACCTTTTCCATCGTTCACACTTCCCAGATAGGTCTGATGCCCTTTGCGTACAATCTTCCACACGCTTCGAACATGGACATCTTGGTTGCGGCAAGCACAATGCCAGCAACCTCTGCCATTTCGACCGTTTCAGACGGCAGGCTTTCTCTTCTCACGACTATCACCGCCGGTATACCAACCACCTCGGCCGTCCTGACGACCTGCGGTGTACACAGACCGGTGATCAAAATCACGTCAGGTTTGGCAATTGCCAGGACTTCGCTCATGAGATCGGAAGCAGCCGCATGTTCGAACTGCATCTGATCCACTTTGTGCGCGTTGGCCAGGACCTTGGCCTTCAGCTCTGCCAAGATCTCCGCGAGTTTCATTCGGCTCACCCCTTCAGAAGATCACCCCTGTAGGTGTACCTCACAAACGCCTCGTAGCTTTTCGGACAGATTGATTTGAAAATCTGTGCAACCGCGAGAGCGTACTGCTGCATTTCCCACTGTGCGTGCGAATCGGCGCGGAGAGACAAAAAGTTCATCAAGCTTCTCGCGTTGACCGTCCAGACGAACTGCGTGTACAGTGCGACGGGGAGCACCATTCGGGCGATCTCCCTACGCACTCCAGAAGCTATCAGTTCCTGATAGGTTTCATAAGCGAGTCTGTAGGTCTTCTCGATCTTCTCTATCGATTTCTCATCGAGCCTGTCCTTACCTGGAACATAGAACTCATCCTCGTACTCACTGTAACGGCCGCTCAACTCGTTGTAGGAAGCGATCCTGTGTCTCATCCACTGCCTGGCAACGAAGATAGGGCATTTGATATGGAAGGTGAACGTCACGTGCTCAAAAGGAGTTTCGTGCCTGTTCTTCATTAGGAACTCGATCAACTGTCTGTCGCGTTCCTCGTCGCCAGGCTGGGATGCATGACATATCCTTGCAGCTCTCACCACGGAAGTGTCGTCACCCATGTGATCGACCAGCTCTACAAAGCCGTGATCCAGGACATCGATGCGCATTTTCATTCCTCCTTGTACTTCGTCACGCACGCATAAGCGTTGTGAGCGTGTATAGATTCGAAACTCTCCACTTCAACCCGGTACCAGAAGATCCTCTCGTCCGCGTTCAGCTTCAACGCAATTTCCCTGGCTACATCCTCGACGAAACGAGGATTCTCGTAAGCCCTCTCGGTGATGTACTTCTCGTCCGACCTCTTGAGTATAGTATAGACCGGCGCACTCGCGGCTTGTTCTGCATATTCGATGAGCTCCTCGAACCAGACAAGTTTCCTGGATCTTATGTTTATCCATGCAACGGCACGCTGGTTGTGCGCACCGTATTCGCTTATTTCCTTTGAACAGGGACATAGCGTGAGTATGGGAACACCCACACCCACGAGGAAATCGTACTTTTCAAAGGTTTTTTGCCCTTCGATTCTGCATGTGTAACTGAGAAAACTCTTCTGACCAGAAACCGGGGCTTCTTTCACCAAGAAATATGGAAACTCTATCTCGACCCTTGCAGTGGACGCTTTCAACTTGGTTCTGAGCTCTTCGAGCATCTGTCTGATCAGTTTAGGATCGATTCCCAAACGATATTTATTCAGCACCTCCACGAACCTGCTCATGTGCGTGCCACGGAAATGCTCCGGCAGGTCCACGTACATGTTGATCTTCGCCACGGTGTCTTGATAACCGTTAGTCTTGTCCATCACCGTTATGGGGTAGGAAAGGTTCCTTATGCCTACCCTCTGAAGATAAACGTTCCTGTCATCCTTCTGATTCTGCACATCTTTCATCGTTCGATCCCCTGTACGTGACGAAAGAGTCCGCAGTTTCCCAGACCGTCACTTCGTAGAGTTTCCTTCTCTCATTCTTCAGTAGTGGTTCAAGCTTGTTCCAGACCCATCTGGCTATGTTTTCAGCCGTTGGCTGGGGGATGATCTGGTTCAAATAATTATGATCCAGCAAAGAGATCACCTGTTCGTGCACCAGACGTTTGAGCTCCACAAAATCCATGATCATGCCTTCTTCGTCTGGAAGTCCAACCAACGTGACGCGCAAACGGTAGGTATGACCGTGGAGATTTTCACACTTGCCTTTGTATTTGTCCAGTCTATGTGCTGCATCGAATACGAACTCCTTTGACAGGAAGAACATCACATCACCTTCTCACAAATAACGCTGTAAAGAACATCACACCCTGAATGAGAACTGTGAGTGCCCCGGGCGGCGCATCGATGACAAGAGATAGAAACAATCCCAGAACTACACTGATCGAAGAGATCAACGGAGCAAAGATGAAGGCCCAGCGGTAATCTTTGAAGGACATCGTTGCCGTCGAAGCTGGGATAATGAGGAAAGCCGAAACGAGTATCACGCCAACCGTTCGAACGCCCACAACCACGCTGATGGCAAGGATCGCTAAGAACAGCTGGTAGACAACATCTATCTTGGGATGCATGAGCCTGGTGAAGTCTTCATCGAAGGTGAAATGGATCAACGCGTCCCTGAAGACGACGTTGAAGAGAATGACGATGCCTGTCACGATCGAAAGGTGCAACAGATCGCTCTTGGTTACAGTCAGAACATCTCCGAAGAGGTACGCTGTCAGGCTTCGCTGTTTCTTCGCAACAGAGAAGAGGACGATGCCGACAGCCATGGTCAGCGAAAAGAGAACGCCGATCGCCGCATCTTCGCTCACGCTTTTTCGAGAGAGCTTTCCCAGCAAGAGGGAAACCAACACGGACAAAACAACTGCGCTGAAGAAACTCGAGAAACCTAAGATCACTCCGATCGCCGCCGCGGCGAACGCAACGTGAGCGATCGCATCCCCAAAGAAGGCCATCCTTCTGAACACGACATGAACACCCATGATAGCAGTCGAAATGGCCGTCAGGATCCCAGCCAGGAGCGATTTTTGATAAATTTCAAAAAGGCCTGTCATTCGCCTTCACCGTGCCTGTGTGTCAAGGGTTTGACCCCGTAACCGTAGAGCTTCACCAAGAAGGAGTCCATCGAAAATTTTTCCTGTGCAGAAACGTGGCAGACGAGCGTTCTGTTTATGCAGAATATCTGATCGCTGAAATCCATTGCGAAACCAACATCATGAGTTACCATCAAGACCGTGGTCCCATCTTGAACGAGGGATTTGATCAACAGATAAAACTCGTTCTGACTCTCATAATCGAGTCCCGTGACAGGTTCATCCAGGACCAGTAATTTTGGATGTGAAACGATGGCCCTTGCGATGAGCACCCTTTGCTGTTGTCCCCCACTCAGGGTCGAAAAGTTAGCCTGAGAAAACTGGCGCATACCGACCTTCTCCAGAGCCGCCAGGACCAGATCCTTTTCGTTCTTCCCCTCTCGTAGGCCCATTTTCACAACATCATAGACCCTTATCGGGAAAGACCTTCTGAAACTCGAACGTTGAGGCAGATAACCGACGACGTTTCTCTGAAGGTATTCATGGTTGGGTTGATCAAAGATGTGGATACTGCCAGAAGAAGGCTTCAGAAGGTTCATGATCGTCTTCACGAGGGTGGTCTTCCCACCGCCGTTGGGCCCAACGATCACGTACAAACCTTCCTTCTTTATTGAAAAACTCACATCTTTGATCACTTCCTGTCCGTTCAGAACAACCGTAACGTTCTCCACTCTCAGTGGCTCCAAGATTCGTTCCTCCGAATTCATTTTATCATCAAGACTTTGTGTACAATAAAAAGAGAGGTGATCTGGATGGAAACCAGCAAGCGCTTCGAGCAAGTCAGAGAAAGACAAAAAAGACTGGAAGAAAACATGGCACGCATCAAGCACAAGTTAGCCATTCTGAGCGGTAAAGGCGGCGTAGGAAAAACGACCGTCGCTGTGAACACTGCGGTCGCGCTCGCCGAAGAAGGTTTCAAGGTGGCACTCCTCGATCTGGACCTTCACGGACCGAACGTGCCTCGTATGCTGGGAATCGAGGACGCTCCGTCTGCACGCGATGGTTTGATCGTGCCCGTGAAATACGGACCCAACATGTTAGTTCTGTCCATCGGCATGATCGTTGAGCCCGAGCAAGCAGTGGCGTGGAGAGGGCCGCTGAAGCATTCTGCGATAATGCAGTTCCTGGCAGACACAGACTGGGGAGATCTCGATTTCATGATCTTTGATCTGCCACCTGGGACTGGCGATGAAGCTATGAGCCTGATGCAGCTGGTAAAGCTGGACGGGATCGTTCTGGTGACAACGCCACAGAGGGTGGCCGTGGACGACGTTCTGCGCGCCATGCACTTCAGCCAGGAAATGGGCCATCGGGTGCTTGGCTTCGTCAACAACATGGCCTATTTGATATGCCCGCATTGTGGTAAGAGAATAGAAACCTTTGGTGATGATTCTTCCAGCGTGCTTTCACAGCTTCTGGGTCTGGAGTGTCTCGCAACGATACCTTTGGAACCAAGGCTGGCAAAGTTTCTCGATGAGGGAAAGACCGCTCTGATGTACATGAGGGGTACTGAAGTCGAAAAAGCCTTCAGGGAGTTAGCAGCGAACATACTTTCAAGGCTCGGAGGTGAACGCGCATAAACCTTCTGGCCGTTGTGTCACATTTCATAACCGATTTCTTCGTTTCTTTTCTCAACCCACTCGCACCTTTCTTCATGCGAAAGTTCGACATCGGAGTGAAAGAAATAGCACTGCTCATAACATCGATCAGTTTCTTTTCTTCCATCTTCCAAATCGTTTTTGGCATGATCGCCTCCAGACTCGAGAGCCTGAAGCGCGGCCTGCTTGCGAGCATGTTGCTCACGGTCGGTTCGATGGCACTGGTGGGTTTCTCACGGAACATCGTCGTTTTACTCTTGCTCTTTCTGATGGCATATTTCGGTAACTCGGCCTTTCATCCAATAGGCGCCGTGATGGCGCGAGGAAGCAGTCCCTATTCTCTATCAATTTTCGTGGCTGCGGGAACATTGGGAACAGCACTTGGGCCAGTTTTTGTAACGCAGTTCGTTTCTCGCTATGACTTCGAAAAGCTCTGGATCGTTTCGATTGTGAGTGTTGTGACCTTTTTGATGCTGTACATGAGACAGCCAGAGAAGGTGAACGCGAGCAAAGTCAAAGATCACACCAGGTTCAGAGACAATCTGCAGGGACTCAGGAGAATAATCGTGCTTTGGTTCGTTGTGACCGTGAGGACCCTGGTGATCACCTTGTCGAACACTTATGGACCAATAATAGCAAGTAAGAGAGGGCTCCCCCTGACTTTTGGAGGACTCTTGTTGACACTGGGGGTTGGGCTTGGTGTGGCCACAACGATGGTGGGTACATGGATGAGCGAAAGATTCGGCAACCACATCACGAATCTGGTCAGTTTCGCTGGAATGGCGATCGGTGTTCTGATCCTTGCCCAGCCAGTGTCTGCGTTGATGCTGGTTGTGGGTTATCTGCTTGTCAACGGTTGTGGTTATCTGACCATGTCCACGAACGTTGCACACGCACAACAGTTGATGCCCGAGAACGCGGCGCTCGCATCTTCAACGGTGATGGGTTTCGCGTGGGCGTGCGGCGTCGCACTCAGGTATCTTTTGATACTCCCGTTTGGGGAGAACATAATGGCGCAGCTGATTGTGCTCTTTGTCATTTCGATCGTCATGGTACCAATCTCCGTGCTGAAAATCGAAAGAAATCACACGGTTCTGAACGGGAGGGGAGGCTATTGAAGGAAAGAAATGTCGCCCTCTATTACACGTTGCTCTACACAGCTATTGTGATGTTTCTGTGGATCGTTTTCAAGCCGTTCTTTCAGATATGTCTCTTCAGCTTCATCCTCGTGATGCTCGTTGATGCGATCGCGAGTCTTCTGAAAAAGTTTTTCAGGTTGAAACGCAAAAGAATTGCCACGATCTTGGCCATGGTTGTGTTCTTTTTTCTCTTTGCTTGGGCGCTCGTCGAAGTTCTACCGAAGGCGTTCACACAGCTTGCCGATTTTTATAACTTGGTGTCAAAGGTGATCCGTGAGAAGGCTTGGCAAGAATACCTTGCTCAGCAGGAGGGTCTTGCAAAACTGTTGAACGATCTGGCCGACTTTTTGGTACCGTATCTGGATAAGTTGTTGGAGTTCGTTTTGAAGTGGATCGCAGCGAATGTTCCGAATTTCCTCGTTGTCACCTTTTTCACGATTCTATGCGGTATCTACGCTTCCTTCCACGCTGGTGCGATTGCTCGGTTCATCCCTAATCTATACCCGGCGACCTGTAGAAGCTTTGTAGACGGGTTCGTGAACGATTTCAAGGTGAGCATGAGAAGGTTCATAGGTGTGTTGGTGCTGAACGCGATGATAGTTGGTCTGGCTTTTGGCGTCCTTTTTACGTTTTTGAGTCCACGCTACGCTCCGCTGATCGGGATATGGGCCTTCGTGACGAATCTCATCCCCATAGTTGGTGTCCCGCTTGAACTGGTACCGATTCTTTTGTTTTCTCTCACCTTAGGCCTCGGAACACTACTGTGGGTTTTCGTATTTGCTTTCATAGTGCATCTTTTTGTATTCGTGTTATTTTTCGAGGTAACGAAGACCACGATGCGAGTCAATCCGGTTTTGATGATCCTGTCCATCGCGTTAGGAGGCATGTTGTTCGGTTTCGCAGGAGTGTTCGTCGGTGCACCCATGGCGGCATACGCCACGATCTTCTACAAACACTTTTTGAAGGCAAGGTTTGAGGAAACATGACTGTGAAAAGCTTTCTTCTGATTGTTTTGCTCCTCTTCGTCCTGAATATACTCGCGCAAAGTTTGGAAGAACTCGAGAAGAATTGGGACGAACTGCTGCAGAGGATATTGCGTGAACCAGAGTCGGACCAGCTCATAGAACTTGGTAAAAAGCTCTCCGCCAAGAGAAGACTTGCGCAACTGGAAAGCTTGAGAGACTCAGTTCTTGAGGAGAAGCTTGACAAGTTCGTCAGAGACCTTTCCGAAATGAGTGAGACGAGAGAGGATCTTTTGGACGAATGCTTCGTGCTCTTTCCGAAATTGAAGGAAGATGTTGCGAACTTTGAGCATGGTGATTTTTTGAAACTGAACAGCGTTTCTGCCCTATGGAAGCTCGGATACAGAGCGATTCTGCCACAGGGTTTTGCCGAATGGCTGGTCCAGAGGTTCCTGAGTGACCCCTTCCTGGTGGACTGGAACTTAGTGTTCCTTCTGAAGAATTCGCTGAACAAAAACGACGTTGCTCGACAGATCAGGCAAGAATGTGAAAAATTAAAGGACAAAGAGGAAAGTTATTCGGCTCTGTACAGGTTGATGGTCCTGGCAAAACAGCTCGATGGACTTGATTCGCAATTCGAAAACGAGCTGAGCAGGTACATAGAGCTCATGACAGCTTTGGAAAGACTTCCAGCAGAGCGTTTTTCTGAGGAAGAGTTCGAGAAGTTCTCCAGGGCGATCGACGCGTTGAACTTGAAGAAAGACAACTTGAAGGCGATCCTGTCGCACCTTGCAGAAAGATCTGGCATCCAGGACGCTGTGATGAGAGAGCTTGGAAATGACCGCAGCAACCTGCAGAGAGTCGTGGCGCGTTGGAAATTCCGTGTTGATTTGATGATCCTGGTCGTTTCAGCATTTTTCGTAACGTTATTCCTGTTACCCAGAAAATTGAAAATATCGTTTTTCGCTTTCTTCAAGGCTTACAGAATCGCTATATGGCTCTGTCAGAAGGAACTCAGCAAGGACCCCACCGACATACGCTTGAGGACTCAGCTCGCCATGTTCTACGAGCGCATCGGTGAGAACGAGAAAGCTTTTCAGCAGTACAAAATCGTGCGTGACCTGTCACGTATGGTTAAGAAAGATCGGATCCTCCCACGTGCGTGACCTTCGAAGACACCTTCATCGCCATCTTTTCCCACGAACCCGACATGTAGAATAGAAGTTTGACCACACTCCTGAAGCTCATGTCGATCATCATACCGAGCCACGCACCCAGAAGTCCCAAACCCAGCTTCACTGAGAAGAGGTACGCCAGAGGCAATCTGATGGCCCACATCGAGACAGTGGAAACGATCATACCGAAAGTCGTGTTCCCGGTTGCCCTCAGTACCCCGTTCATACTGGACTCCAGCGCGAGGAAAATCTGAAAGAGTCCAACCAGTCGCACGGGTATCTTCGCAAGTTGAAGAATCTCAGCTTGATTCGTGAAGAGGTTTATCAGAAGCTCAGGGAACAGAAAGATGAACACGCCCACCGAGACCTGTATCAGCGCAGCTATTATGAAACCCTGCCTTGCCACCGCCGTGACTTTGTCGAGCCGTCTTCTACCGTTGTACTGACCCGCCAGCGTGGTGACCGCCACCGAGATGCCCCAACCCGGCATGAAAGACAGTGACTCAATGCTGATACCGATCCTGTGACCCGCGTAGGCCATTGGACCAGACGCCAAGAGTATGCTCGCAAAAATCAACAGGCCCGAAGAGAACATGAAGTTTTCCCCTGCGGCTGGTAAACCCACCGAAACGATGTCCCTGAAGTTTGCCAGATCCAGTTTTATAGCCCTCCTAACATCTTCGTTGAGATGTGGATTTTTCATGATGGCGAGCAAGAGCATGAACGATCCCACGAACCTCGAAATGACTGTGGCCAACGCTGCACCAAAGACTTCCATCCTTGGGAAACCAAACTTACCGTAGATCATTGCATAGTCCAAAAATACGTTGAGCGAATTCGCAATTCCTGTAACAAACATGGGAGTTTTCGTATCGCCCGAACCGCGCAGGGCAGCACCCAGCACTGCCATCATCGCCATGCTCGGCATGCCAAACAGTATCGTCTTCAAATAAGTGGAAGCGTAGTCAAACACAACACTGTCGACGTTGCCAAAGATTTTCAAGAAATTAGAAGAGAAAGGTGCAAGTATCATGAGAGCGGCTGACCACAGCAGGCACAGATGAACCCCGTTCCACAGCGAACCACTCGCCTTGTGTTTGTTGCCCACACCTGTCGCGTTCGAAACGATGACGTTCACGCCCACAGCCGCTGCCACGACTACGACCTGGAAAACGAAAATCAACTGGTTCGCCAATCCAGCTCCGCTCATTGCCTGCCATGACAGATGTCCAAGGAAGGCCGTATCGACCATCCCAAAGAGCATTTGAAGCAAATTCTCAGCCATCGAAGGGATGGCAAGCTTCAAGAGTTGCTTCGAAATGAACCTCAGTTCGCTCCCACGAACAGAATGTTTCAGCAGAGAATATTTCAATTGTTTCCACCCAAGAATACTCATAGCAGAAGTGGGTTGCGAAATTGGTTCGCATAGTTAACTTTTTGCGAAGTGGATTCTGTTATACTCAATTGGTGTCATGGGAGGTTATTACAGTTTAAAGGATCAGACTCTGAGGATCACATCAGAAGTGAATGGTCAGCGCGTGATCGTCATCAACACGGGCGCGGAGGATGTGTTCACGAAGCTCCTGCTCGATAGGGCTGTCTTCGTAACAACGGATGAGGAATTCTTGAAGCTCGCCGATCCAAGATCGATCAGGCTGGTGATGAATCCTACGAAGCTGTCATTCGCCCCAGAGACCTTTGACGCTGCGGTCCTCTTCTTCACGTTCTTCTATTTGCCCAAACACGAAGCGATCATCGAGAACGTCAATCGTGTCCTGAAGAAATGGGGGAAACTCTACATCTGGGACGCGGTAATACCGAAGAAGATGGCGCACAAGAGTTTCTTCGTGGTACCTCTGCTGATGGACACGGGGCAGGAGCTGATCAGGACAGTCCATGTCACTAAGTGGAGGCGGGAACAGCCCGTTGGCTTAGTGAAGAAGATTGCGAGAGAAAGGGGGTTCAAAGTGACGAAAGAAGAATTATACGATCAGATCTTCCACCTCGAAATGGTGAAGATTGCATCACTCAAACAGCAAAAATTCTGAACTCACATCGAGGCGAGCTTCACAAGCGTGCTCACCGTTTCCTCAAAGGACGGTTTTTCCCCAATATCCTGCTTTAGAAAGGCATCCAGCAGACTTTTCATCTTTATGGCCTTGTCTATCAATTCGTTCGAACCCGGTTTGTACGCACCCACGTCTATAAGATCCTTTGCCTCCTGATAGGCCGCCATGAGGCTTCTCAGCGTTCTACTGGCCTTCAAGTGTTCCTCACTCACCACATCTATCATGAGCCTGCTTATGCTCGCCAAGACGTCTATCGCCGGATAGTGATTCAACTCCGCCAGTCTTCTCGAAAGCACTATGTGCCCATCAACGATGCTCCTCACCGTGTCGGAGATCGGTTCGTTGAAATCGTCTGCCTCCACCAGGACGGTGTATATGCCCGTAATGCTCCCCTTGTCAGAGTTTCCTGCCCTTTCGAGGATACTGGGTAAACCTGCAAAAACGCTCGGAGGATATCCCCTCGATGTGGGCGGTTCACCTATCGCCAGGCCGATCTCCCTCTGTGCCATCGCCCAGCGCGTGAGTGAATCCACCATCAGAAGGACGTTGTATCCCAGATCTCGAAAGAATTCAGCGATGCTCGTGGCAGTGTAAAGAGCCTTGGCTCTCAACAATGCAGGTTGATCGGACGTTGAAACAACTACGACAGACCTTTTGAGCCCTTCCCCGAGGTCCTTCTCGATGAACTCTCTCACTTCCCTTCCACGCTCTCCGATCAGAGCGATAACGTTGACATCGGCGATCGTGTTTCTCGCGATCATGCCGAGCAAGGTACTCTTTCCGACACCGCTGCCGGCGAAGATACCGATCCTTTGACCTTTCCCGATCGTGATAAAACCATCGATGGCGCGTACTCCAACGGGAAGGGGTTCCGTGATGCGCATCCTTTTCAGTGGGTGCGGGGCGTTTCTCAACAAAGGATATCTTTTTGACGTGGTCAAAGGCCTGCCGTCTATTGGACGCCCGAGCCCATCCAGGATCCTGCCGAGCATGTCTTCACCCACGGCCACACCCAGCTGCCTGGACGTACCGAAGACCAGAGTGCCATGCTTGGCACCAGAAATGTTCTCGAGGGGCATCAAGAGGACACGTCCGTCTTTAAAGCCAACAACCTCACAGAGCGCCTTCCTCGATTCGAGGTCAACCTCACAAACTTCGCCCAGAAACGCATCCGGACCAATGGATTCAACGGTCAAGCCCACGATCCTGACAATCTTTCCGTTGTACTTTGGAAACTCAGTGCTGTTGAGTTTCTCTTTGAACTGTCTGAGAAACTTCGCTGGTTCCGACAGGGCCAAAGACCTCCTCTATCAGCTTCTCCACTAACATGACGGCTGCCCTTTTGGTTCCATTGAGGACTCCAAGTTCCGTATCTACGAGCACCTCTCCTGGTTTCAAAGATGAGGATCGAACGACCTCGAAACCCATTTCTTCGCACTGCTTCAGAATTTCTGGAAAACTCTCTGCGTCTTTTTCACTGAGTATCACTTTGGCGTTTTTGACCTCGGATAATTTCGCAAAAATCCTGTTCATCTTCTGTCGGAAATCAACCTCGTCGAGAGACTTGAAAGCGATCTTTTCTATCAGGATTCTCAGCACATCGATCAGCTCTTTGAATATTTCTTCCCTCTCGTCTTCAAGCTGCTTTTGAAAGTTCGACATTAAGATGTTGAGCCGCTGAGAAAGTTCTCCTAAATGTTTTTTAAACTGCTGTCTCTCGAGTTCCATCTCCTGGATCATCTTCTGTCTCTTCTCTTTCGCTTCGTTCAACAGCTTGAACGCTTCGGCTTCAGCCTGGCGAAGAATCTCGTCGGCCTTAGCCTTAGCTTCTTCCAATATTCTTGCCACAGTCGCGGGATCGAACGCGTTGTTTGAATCGTTGCTCTGCCGTTCTTTCCTTCCAATGATACAGGGAGCATCTATGAGGAGCTGTTTCTTCTTGATGATCATACGATCAGTTCCTCACCGCCACCACGCGCAATGACGATCTCTCCAGCTTCTTCGAGTCTTCTGATGACGTTTATGATTTTCTGCTGTGCTTCTTCAACGTCCTTCAACCTGACCGGTCCCATGTACTCGAGTTCGTCCTGCAGGAGTTGTGCAGCCCTCTTGGATATGTTCTTGAAGATCTTCTGCTTGACTTCCTCGGATGCGCCCTTGAGTGCGAGTGCCAGATCACGCGTCTCGACCTCTCTGAGCACGATCTGCACCGATCTATCGTCCAGTTTGACAATGTCTTCGAACACGAACATTCTTCTGCGTATCTCCTCTGCGAGCTCCGGAGAATCGTAAGACAGCTTCTCCATGATCTTCCTCTCGGAACTTCTGTCTATGCTGTTCATGATCTCCGCTGCGGTGTCCACGCCACCGACCTGGCTGAAAGTCTGCATGACGAAACCTGACAGCTTACGCTCGAGATTTTTCTCTATGTCTCTTATCACGTCCGGGGAAGTACGCTCGAGCAGCGCGATCCTCTTTATTACTTCGATCTGCAGTTCTTCTGGAAACGCCGAGAGGATCTTACCTGCGAGCTGAGGTTCGAGATAGCTCAGTATCACCGCAATGGTTTGCGGATGCTCGTTCTGAAGGAAGTTCACCAACTGCAGAGGGTCCGCCTGTCTCAAGAAATCGAACGGCTTCACCTGAAGGTTCGAAACGAGCCGTTCTATGATCTTCATCGCCTTCTCGGGTCCAAACGCCTTTTGAAGCACCTCTTTCGCGTACTCTATTCCGCCCTGGGCGATCATCTGCCTTGCGTTTGCGATATCTTGGAACTCTGTCAAAACCTGCTTTTTCTCTTCGTCCGTTATCTTACCGAGGTTCGCTATCTCGATCGTGAGCTGCTCCACGTCGGACTCATCGAGATGTTTCAAAACCAAAGCGGCCTTTTCCGGACCAAGCATGACTAACAGGATTGCGGCTTTCCTTTTTCCAGTGAGCTGCTTCTTTTCTGGCACCTCAGGTCCCTCTTTCAACCAGCCAAAGCTTTATCACGCTGGCAACCTCCTCGGGATCTTGTTTGAAAACCTTTTCCAAATTCTCCCTCAACTCTTGCAAAGCCTTCTCCTCGGGTGACAACGGCACTTCCTTCACCTTCTCCTCTTCGAGCATTCGTTTCAGCTCCTCTTCCATCTTCACTTTCCTTGTCTCTATTGCCTTTCTCGCCTTCACACGTCTGACTTGCAGGATGATCAAATAGATCAGCAAGAACGACAGGCCTGCGAGCAAAGACAGACCGAGCATCATCGCGGTGTATCTCCTACGCTGTTCCAGTTCGAGTTGACTCTTTCTGAATTCTTCTTCCAAGCTTCTGTCGAATGGAAGAAAAGCCACGGAGACAGACAGATTCTGCTCTGAAGAACTTGCCCCTATGCCTTTCTCCACGAGATCGGAAACGATCCTGGCCCACCTATTCATCTCGGTCTCGTTGAAGCCACTGAAAACGCTCGATGAAGCGTCGATGATGACCGATAACGACACAGATCTTATTTCACCCTCTTTGTTCTGAACTAAGTTCTCGACGATTGAGCTCAGTTCATAGTTGGTGATCGTTCTTGTCCTTTCGTACGTGGCCGTACCCTGCGGTGTTAAACTGGGGTAGGTTGGGGGAATGTTCGCCTCGGTACCCACAGGACCACCAGTGGGGGGTATGTTAACACTCTTTTCGCTTTCTTGTTCCTGACTTCTGATCAGGCCACCCTGTCTGGTGATTGGCTCGTACTTGGTGATCTGACGCTCGATTTTTTCCCAATCGAGCTTGATGTCCGGTATCACCTCAACTCTTCCAGCACCAAAAACGGCCTCAAGCGTTTGCTTGATCTTCTTGGCGTAATAGCTCTCCAAATTCATCTTCAGTTCTGTCCTGTCGGCAGCAACAAGCATTTCAGCGGAACTCGTGACCCTGTCGCTCAGAACACGTGAATACTGATCGATCACACGAACGTTTTCGAGCTTCAATCCTTCCACCGCTCCCGCAACGAGTTGCATGATACCCTTGATCTGAGTCTGACTGAGATCTTTGCCAGGCTCCAAGACCACGAGGACTGATGCCCTGGGCTCGACCATTTCACCACGCACGTAGTAGGTGTACTTCGGAAGCGTTAAATGAACGCGCGCGCTCTTCACACCAGAGATCGTCATGATGCTCCTCTCGAGTTCTCCCTGAAGTGCGATTTGGTAACGCACCTGTCTGTCAAAACTTGTGGCACCAAGGCTCTGCTGGTCCAAAATTTCAAAACCCCGCGTCATTGGGCCCAAAATCCCCGCAGAGGCGAGCCTCATGCGCAGTTCGTAGACGTTGTAGCGTTTGGAGACCAGTATCCTTCCAGGCTCGACCCTGTATTTGATACCCATCGCATCGAGCTGCTGCGCTATGTAACCAGCTTGCTCCTCAGTGAGACCACTCACCAGAGGCACATACCCAGGCGCAGCCAACACAATAGCCATGATCACGATCACAACGATGATCGAAACAACGATACCGCCAAACAAGATCTTGCTTGCGGTCGGCAGGCCTTTCCATTTATCGAGGAGCTTGGAGAAAAATTCCTTAAGCCTCCCGAGAAAATCCAGAAGGACCACTCCTGTGAAACTATTTTACCATCGACAGGGCCGTGCCGTTCAAGTTGCTTTCCAGATCTCTCGAAACAATTTTGTAATGATCCGAACCGAGAAAGCCTTTAAAATTGCTTGGAAGATCTTCGCGGGTGTAAAATGGAGTTGGAGTGAGTGCGTTGGATTGGACTATAAGTGTGGAAGACGTGTTGTTGAAGAAAAGATTGATCATCCAGGGTATCTTTGAGACCGAGTACGTGGACGCTCCTAACGCCCGTTGCAGAGTGATCGAACCCATAGAGGTGAAGATCGTGGTGGTTGCGGCGCGTGATGGCATAGCGATCGGAGGATATGCCAGAACGACGATCGAGCATCCTTGTGACAGGTGTTTGAAGCCAGTTCTTTTACCGATCAACGGCACGATAGAGGCGCTGTATAAACCCGTTTCAGAGATGCCCGTAAGTGATCAAGAGGAGTTGAAGTCTCTCAGGAACGTGCTATACTACGATTCGGACCGGATCGATCTGACAGACAGGATAATTGAAGCGATCGTGGTCGAAATACCCATGAAGGTCCTGTGTAGTGACGACTGCAAAGGACTGTGCCCTTACTGCGGGGCCGATCTGAACGAGGAAAAGGACCACAAGTGCACTGAGGAAAGCGTCGATCCGAGGTGGAAAAAACTTTTCCTTGTGAAGCAGAACCTGACGAAGGAGGGCTGAACCATGGCGAATCCAAAACAAAAGAGGTCAAGGTCGAGAACGCACATGAAGAGGGCCAAGATCTACAGACCCATAAGTGTCCCGATGGCTGTCTGCCCCAACTGTGGTCAACCCAAATTGCCGCATAGAGTCTGTCTGCATTGTGGTTATTACAACGGCAAACAAATCCTCGAAGTAGCGGAGTGAGGCATGCCGAGAATAGGTCTCGACGTCATGGGAGGGGACAAGGCGCCTGTCGAGATCGTTGAGGGCGCCAGGCAGTTTCTTGCGGATGGAAAAGCTGAACTGATACTGGTCGGAACAAAACAGGCGCTCAAGGATATAGATAACGTTGAAAAAGTGGAAGTGAACGACTTCCTTCCCATGGACGTAAGGCCCACCGAAGTGTTGCGCAGGAAGAAC
The DNA here is from genome assembly GCF_000816145.1 of Pseudothermotoga hypogea DSM 11164 = NBRC 106472. Classification (NCBI taxonomy): domain Bacteria; kingdom Thermotogati; phylum Thermotogota; class Thermotogae; order Thermotogales; family Thermotogaceae; genus Pseudothermotoga; species Pseudothermotoga hypogea. The sequence goes on from NZ_CP007141.1 coordinate 266,212, forward strand.
TCCTCCATGTACGTGGGCCTGCAACTCCTCAAAGAGAAAAAGATAGACGCCTTCGTGAGCGCCGGGAATACCGGTGCTCTTTTTGCTGGAGCAACGTTCGTGCTCGGTAGAATCGAGCATGTGGATAGACCAGCGCTGGCCGTTCCAGTTCCATCTCTCAAAGATTTCACGATCTTGATAGATGCCGGCGCAAACGTTCGTGTGAGGGCCGAACATCTTCTGGATTTCGCAGTCATGGGTCTTGCGTACGCGAAGGTCCTGGGGAAGGATCGGGCAAAACTTGGATTGCTCAACGTGGGAGAAGAAGAGAACAAAGGTGACGAGACCACGAAGGAGGCCTACGAACTTCTCAGGACTCACCTCGCCGAAAATTTCGCTGGTAACGTTGAGGGACACGACATAAACGCTGGAAAGGTAGATGTGGTCGTATGCGATGGCTTTTCTGGTAACGTGGCGATGAAAACTATGGAAGGCACAGCGAAGATGATCGTTACGATTCTCAAGGAACAAATAAAGCGTTCGTCTTTCTTTGCAAAATTGGGTGCATTGATGCTGTCGCGAACGCTGAGAAAAATGATGGAAAAACTCGATCCAAGAACCTACGGTGGAGGTTTCATACTGGGCGTCAACGGATTGGTCATTAAGGCGCACGGTTCCTCCGACAGGAAGGCGATAAAAAACGCGCTGGAAGTTGCACTGAAAGGTGTTCAGATGAATCTCGTTGAGAAGATTGCGGGGGAGATCGCTCGTGTGCGGGATAGTGGGGCTGGTAGGTGAGATCGTCGTTTCTGACCTCATAGAAGGCCTTGAGAAACTCGAATACAGAGGTTACGATTCGGCGGGTGTAGCTTTCCTTCGAGACTCTTCTTTATGTGTTGAGAAAAACAAGGGCAGGGTTGCCTCGCTGAAGGAAAAGCTTTCCGAACTGCTCAACGAAAGGATCACACTGGGTATCGCGCACACGCGCTGGGCAACACATGGAGAACCAAATGACATCAACGCACATCCGCACACGGATTGCCAATCAAAACTTTGTGTTGTACACAACGGAATCATAGAGAACTTCAAAGAGCTCAAAAAGAGACTTGAGGAAGTTGGCCACAGGTTCGTCTCCGACACCGACACCGAAGTGATTCCACACCTCATCGAAGAGTACTACACAACAGACCTCGTGGAAGCTGTGAGGAAAGCCGTGAAACTGCTCGAAGGTAGCTTCGCAATAGCCGTCATCCACGTTGATCATCCGGACATCATCGTGGGTACAAGGAAGGGTTCTCCCTTGATCTTGACCGTTGGCAACGGAGTCGCAGGAATAGCTTCGGATGTGACACCTTTACTGAAGTACTCTAAGGACATGGTTTTTCTCGAAGATGGAGACATTTTCTGCGTCTCGAAGGGTGGTTTCGAAGTTTTCGACGTGGTCGGACGCAAGAAAGAGAGAAAGCCAACACACATCGACTGGACGTACGAGACGGCACAGAAGTCTGGCTACAAACATTACATGTTGAAGGAGATCTTCGAAGAACCATCCTGTGTTGCCGCGACATTGTCCGGAAGGATCAAATCTGCGAAGGTACATTTGCCGGAAATCGAAGAGCTACAGGATCTGCTCGCGAGTTCGAAAACGTTGAAAGTTGTTGCCTGTGGAACGAGCAGCTACGCGGCGCTTTCCTTCAAGTATTTTCTCGAGAATCTGAGCGACGTGTGTGTCGATGTGGAAGTTTCTTCCGAATTCAGATACAAAAGGCCGAACTTTGACGAAAACACTGTTTTGGTTGCCGTTTCACAATCTGGAGAGACTGCGGACACTCTGGAATCCGTGAGACTGGCAAAGTCGAAAGGTGCGAAGGTCCTGGCGATCACCAACGTCGTGGGTTCAACTCTGATGAGAGAATCGGATCACACGCTGTTGCTCAACGCAGGGCCTGAGATAAGTGTTGCGGCAACGAAAAGTTACGTGACGCAACTGGTGCTGTTGTACCTGCTTGGGCTGAAGATAGTTGAGCTGAGAGATCAGTGGAACGAGCGTTGCACAAAGCTGATCGATAGTTTGCTGAGGCTTCCCGAAGTTCTGGATGCAACGTTGAGCAGGGCAGAACACATAAAGGAGGTCGCCTTGAAGTACAAGGATTTTCAGCATTTCATGTACATAGGAAGGGGTTTGGGCTATCCAACGGCACTCGAAGGAGCGCTGAAGCTCAAAGAGATAAGTTACATCCATGCGACTGCGTACCCTGCAGGTGAGTTGAAGCACGGGCCAATCGCACTGCTTGGGCCAGAATTTCCGGTTTTCGCGATCGCGCCATTCGATGCGCTGTATGCCAAAATGAAGAACAACATGATCGAATGCAAGGCTCGAAAGACGAAGCTTGTAGTGCTAACCAGCGATGACTGTGAAGATGTCCGTGAGATCGCGGACGATGTGCTGAGTGTGAACTCGTTTTCTGAGCAGTTGTATCCCGTACTCATGGCACCAGTGATCCAGCTTTTTGCCTACTACATCGCCGATGCCCTTGGACATGATCCGGACAAACCAAAAAATTTGGCGAAGAGCGTGACGGTGGAGTGATGCAATGGAATTTTTAAAGAAACTGTTCGACCTCATGAACGAAAAGGAAGCAATCAACACTGTGGTGCTTGACATGAGAAAAACACCGATGCCAGCGGATTTCTTCGTGATCGCCACTGCGAACTCTCAAACACACATGGGTACTCTGAGAAATGCAGTGGTCGAGTTCTTTTTGACCAACGGTCACTCGCTCATCTACTACGACAAGGGAGAAGGCTACGACTGGCTGTTGATAGACGCTGGAGACATCGTTGTGCACATCTTCACTACACGCGGCAGAGAATTCTACGATCTTGAAGGTCTATGGAGCGATGCGGTCAAGCTCTTTCAAGCTTGACCGCTGCAACCAAGAACGTTCCTCATCTTGTGCTTGACAAGTTGCTTTATCGCTTCGCGCGCAGGTCCAAGGTATTTTCTCGGATCGAACTCCTCAGGATGCAGTGCGAACACTTCTCGTATCGTGGCGGTCATCGCAAGCCTCAAGTCCGTGTCGATGTTGACCTTGCATATACCCATCGTTGTGGCTTTCCTTATCATGTCTTCAGGTACACCTTGAGCGCCTTCGACCTTTCCACCGTATTTGTTTATCTTCTCGACGAACTCCGGCAAAACGCTCGAAGCTCCATGAAGGACCAACGGAAAGTTGGGTAACCTATTTGCAATCTCTCTCAGGCGATCGAAATCGAGTTTCGCTTCGCCCTTGAACTTGTAAGCGCCGTGACTGGTTCCAATCGCTATGGCAAGTGAATCGACATTCGTCCTCTCCACAAACTCCACAGCCTTGTCCGAGTCGGTCATAAAAGCTTCTCTCTCGCTGACCACGACGTGCTCCTCAATCCCCACAAGCCTCCCGAGTTCTCCTTCCACCACGACCCCTCGCGGGTGTGCGTAGTCAACGACCTGTTTGGTGAGCTTGACGTTCTCCTCGAACGGAAGGTGCGAGCCATCGATCATAACCGAAGTGAAGAAGCCGGTGTCGATTACCGCCTTGCAGAGCTCGAACGAATCTCCATGGTCCAAGTGCACACATATGGGAATGTCCGGAGCATCTTCTAAGGCTGCTTGAATGAGCTTGATCAAATAAACCTGCTTCGCGTACTTGCGGGCGCCCGCGGAGATTTGCAGTATCACGGGTGCCCTTTCCTCCTTCGCTGCTTCAATGACGCCCTGAAGAATCTCCATGTTGTTGACGTTGAAGGCCCCTATGGCGTACTTACCGTAAGCCTTCTCGAACATTCCTTTCGAGCTGACGAGTGGCATACGCAGACCTCCCAATTGGTGTATTGAAAGCTGGCGGAGGCGGTGGGACTCGAACCCACAAGGGGGCTTCACCCCCACCGATTTTCAAGACCGGCTCCTTAGCCAGTTCGGACACGCCTCCATTTCATATTATACTCGCAAGTGGAGCCGTTGAAAAGGAGGTGCACAAATGCTGGTACTCGGACTGGACGGTGGTGGAACGAGTCTCAAAGCCACGCTTGCAAAGGATGGCAGGGCAATCAAAAGAAAGATCTTCGAAAAGGGTGTCAACATAAGCGCAGTGAGCGCTGAGGAGCTTGAAAGAACGATCAAAGAAGTGAGAGGTTGGTCTGGACCGGTGGATGAAGTGAGGGCGGCATTTTCTGGCGCGGGTGATCCCGAGCGGAAGGCAGTCTTGACAGCTGTTCTGGAGAAGTTCTTTGCAAAGTCGTCTCGCATGATTCTATCGGACGCCGAGGCCCTAATCGCTTGCCTGTACGAGGGAAAACCTTTGACGATCGCGATCGCAGGCACCGGTTCGATAGTGGTCGGTATCGATGAAAATGGCAGGTTCGTTCGTGCAGGTGGCTGGGGTCATCTCTTCGATGACGAAGCGAGTGCGTTCAGCATCGTGAAAAGTATCATAGTGGAGGCACTACTACACGTGGACGGGCTTGTTGGTCACGATCCAGTTTTCCACGAGCTGCTGAACTACTATGGTTTTGACAAGCTCGAACAGCTGGCAAACTTACAAAGGTTCAGCGATTTCAAAGAAAAGATTGCCTCCTTCGCCAGAGTGATGCCAAACACCCAACTGGTGAAGAGAATTATGAAGAAAGAACTGAAACTCTTCACGGACAGGGTCCGTCAGGTGCTTGCCCTAACGAATGCCGACAGAGTGCTCGGTTTCGGTGGAATGTTCCTTAACGAAGAGTACAGAAACATCTTTTGCTCGATGCTGAGAGACGTGGAATTCGAGCATCTAAAACTCCATCTGGACGAAGCGCTCGCTACCAAGACCAATTTGAAGGTCGGGTTCAAATAAAATTGGTCGGGGCGACTGGACTTGAACCAGCGACCTCCTGCTCCCAAGGCAGGCGCGCTTGCCGTCTGCGCTACGCCCCGACCACGTTAAAAATCATACCATCACGGAAAATTCTTTTCAAGACCCTTCGGCCACTTCTTTCTCGATTTCACGCAGTCTTCGAAGTGAAGTTGAACTGCTGGACCTTCATGTACGGTGCGATCTGTGGAAAGTACTCCGAGGCGACGGTCTCGATCTCTTTGGAGATCGCCTCTATGTTCTGAGTGAACTCGAAGAACTTGACGTTGAATCTCATGTTCTTCACGGCTTTGGTGAGTTGCCCGTTCTCGATGAGGAACGTTCCGTCTCGCGTCATACCCGTGAAGATAGCCTCTTGCGGATCGACGATGTTCATGTAATGGAATCTGTTCACGTAGATCCCGCTTTTCGTATTGCTGAGTATCTCTTCGACGGGCGTATTGGCTGCGTCCACAACCAGGTTCACAGGCACACTGTTGTCCAGATCGTCCAAGCTGAACGTGTGGCCTGTAGGCTTCTTGTTGAACCTCAATGCCGCACCATGCGCGTACAACACGTTTTTGAACACACCGTTTTCTATGATCGCCATCTTCTCTCTCTTCTTTCCGCATAGATCGTAGACGAACGGCAGCTGCAGCGGATGTGTGGGGTCGTCGTAGACGTTTAACTCGCTCGGACCTATCTTGGTGCCCAGATACTTCGCAGAAGGGCTTATTTTGAGTTCATGCGTGTATCCGTTGGTGCAGAGCCAGCCAAAGTACATGAACAGATCACTCACCGCCTCCGGACCGAGTATAACGGTGTAGCTTCCGGGGTCTATCTCCACAGGATTCTTTGACATCTTCGCGAACCTCACAGCACGTTCGACCTTCTCATCCACGCTCAATTCCTCGTAACTTTTTGCTACTCCAGAGGCATAGCCGCTCGCTGAATCGCACATCGCAACAACGTTGAAGGAAACACCACCGAAAGATTGGTACAGGAACGTTCCGTTCGAACTCATGATGACGTTCTCAGTCACGTTATCGCTCACATAACCAAAGAGTTGAACGTCATTCGGCGCGATCTTGAGCATTCGATCAAAGACGCTGGCTCTTTGCTCTGCGAAAACTTTCTTGAGCGATTCGGCCACGTTTTCCACGGGATAACCCACAGAAACTTCTGGAAGACTGAACTCGTAATCGAGAGGTGTTGCGAATTCAAGCATCGTTTCAAGCTTCTCTTTCAAGGCCTTCAAACCCGGAACGGTCAAATCGTTGCTCGTTGCAAGTGCGATTTTGTTGCCTCTGGTAGCCAGGACTGAAAGTGAAGCTTTGCGTTCTGCCACGTTCTGATGGATCCTACTGTTGGCAAAGCGCGTCAGCGCCTGATCCTGTTCCCAAACAACCGCAAGAAACTTCAAACCGATGAAGTGTTCGTTCATGAGCCTGAACAGGTTCCTGTAGAACGCTTCGCCCCTCATCTTCTAACACCTACCTTAACCCTTCTGAACCTGGCTGGAGATGTTCCATGTCCCACGTGCATCACCTGCATGGGCTGACCCTTACCGCAGTTCGGAACACCCCATACGTGCCAGTAGGACTCATTGGCAATTCCATCACACTTGTTCCAGAAGTTCGGTGTGATGTCGTAATAAACTGGGTTCTTGAAGATTTTGCCAGTGAGTTTGCCACCCTTTATTTCGTAAGCGATCTCGGTGGCGAACTGGAAGTTCAGTCTGAGATCGTCTATCGACCAGCTCTTGTTTGTGTCCAGTAAAAAGCCATAATCGATCCCGGCGATCAGTTCTTCAAGCGTGCAATTGCCTGGCAGTAAGTTTATGTTCGTCATCCTTATGATGGGTGGATGAGACCAGCTGTCGGCCCTGGCAGCACCGTTGGACCTCAGACCCAGCTCAGCCGCAGTTTGCCTGTCCATCAAATAACCGACGAACAAGCCGTTTTGCACGATGTAGCTCTTCTGCGCTTCGACACCTTCGTCATCGAATCCAAAACTCCCCAGTCCTCCAGCGATCGTAGCATCTGCCGTGATGTTTACGTGTTCACTACCGTACTTGAGCTTTCCAAGCTTGTCAAGCGTGAGGAAACTTCCACCTGCAAAGCTCAACTCAGAACCCATCACTCTGTCAAGTTCACTGGGATGGCCACACGATTCGTGTATTTGTAGTGCAAGTTGATTGCCAGAGATGATCACATCGTACTCTCCAGGTTCTATCTCCGGTGCGTCCACAAGCATGGCCGCCTCCTCGGCTACTTTTGGTGCGTGATCCAGCAATTTCATCTCCTCGATGAACTCCCAACCTCTCGTGGCATGATCGCCCCCAAAGCTCGCTGGATAGGATCTCCTTTGGAAACCGGCTTCTCCAAGCGCATCCGCCTCGATCCCAGCGCCCGTTACGTATATTTCCTGGTATATCACAGAACCTTCCGTGTTCAGAAACAGTTTATCGATCTTTCGGAAACTCATCGAACCCGTGGCACGAACCACTCTTGGATTTTCCTTCATCTTCAAGGTCGCCGACTTGAGCAGTTCGATTTTTTCGTTGTCACTGATCAGAAAAGGATCTTTCATCACCCAGGATTTAAACGCAGCCCTGTGGACTGGCTCCGGTGCCAGTTTGACTTCTTTGTTCGCCCTCTTGTTAGAAGCTATAGCGATTTCCAGGGCCTTCAGTGCTGTCCGCTCAAGCGCTGAGTCACCTCGTTCATCGGTTGCTGCGAATCCCCAACCGTTCTCGTACAGAACTCTTACGCCTGTTCCTACGTCGACGGAATGTGTGAAGCTCTTGAGAACTCCGTTCTCGACAAAAAGCTCCTGCCTTGCATGTTCCTCGTAACGGACATCTGCGTACCGAGCACCCTTGCTCACCAAAAAGTTCAGCAATTTTTCCAGCTTCTCCTGCATTCACCTACCTCCCTTCACAACAACGAAGAAAGCAGGGACTAATCCCTGCTTTCTTCCTCGTCATCGCTGAGTATCTGTTTGAGTGCTCTTTCTATGTTTTCTTCGCTCATCTTCTGTCCAGACTGGAGTATCATCAGAGCTGCTTTGATCACAACGATTCGAGGATAGTGTTTCATGAGTCTTTGGATCGGGTCGGGTTTCAGGGTCTTCGTTTCCAAGGTGATCACCGTCCTCATGCCCTTGACACGAACAAGGGCTCGCTGTATAATGAACTGTGGTTACGGGCTCGTAGCTCAGTAGGTAGAGCGCCCGGCTCATAACCGGGTGGTCGGGGGTTCGAAGCCTCCCGAGCCCACCAAGAAGGGAGCGAATAGCTCCCTTTTCTTATCTGAATTTTACCACCGAATCTGGTTTTTGTAAAGATGTATAAACTGAGCAAATCTCGCGCAGCCACTAATCCGATGCATATGTAAATGATAAAGAGCAACGCATTCGACGCCTCATGAATTGACCTTGAAATGGAAAGGCGCACCGACCAAGATCCCGAACAGGTCAAACGCAATCTGGGATAGGTCTATTCCGTCATGGTTCAGCTCATGATCTCGAGCATAGGTTGAAGTTATGAACATTCGTATGGGGAATCGATTCAACTGATAAGCAGAGTAGAGAGCTGGAAAGGTTCCTGGCAAATGCTGAAGCTCATGGGTTATACTTCAAGCCTTCGAACTCTGCTGTGATGTACATGAACAAAGTGTTGATCTTCCCAACTGAAAGGATCTTAAACAACGAATGAGTGAACATCGAACTTGAAACACAACCTGATTTACAGCGAGATGTGCTGGAAATCATCGAGAATCACAAAAAAACATTTCTTTCGTTTCGAAAAAGATGCTTCCATCACTCAAATGAAAAGGCGGGCGTTTGCCCGCCTCTATTGTTTTTCAAAACTTTTTACAGATCTATCGGCATCGTGGGAATGTTCTCTGGAACGATCAAGCTTGCCGCGGTGTAATTGAGTACTTCGTCCAGAGTCGTCTGTGGCGCTATCTCTTTCAAGAGCAAGCCTTTTTCCGTCACTTCGATGACCGCCATGTCCGTGACAATGAGATCGACCCTCCTAACGGATGTCAAAGGAAGCGTGCACTTCTTGACTATCTTGGAAACCCCATTCTTCTCAATGTGTGTCATCGCCACGATGACTTTTTTCGCACCAGTGACAAGGTCCATCGCTCCACCCATGCCAGGTATGAGTTTGCCAGGAATCATCCAGTTCGCAAGATGACCCTCTTCATCCACTTGAAGTCCGCCGAGAACGGTTATGTCGACGTGTCCACCACGAATCAGCCCAAATGAGGTCGCAGAATCGAAGGCCGCAGCTCCCGGTAGAAACGTCACTGGACCTCCACCGGCGTTGGTCAAGTTTGGATGTTCGTATCCAGGTTCCGGCGCTGGACCCATGCCAAGGATACCGTTCTCTGACTGGAAGAACACCGTCACACCCTTCGGTATGTAGTTTGCCACCAAGGTGGGAATGCCTATACCCAGGTTGACGATGTCACCGTCTTTCAACTCGAGCGCCACTCTCTTTGCTATGACAGTTCTTGCGATCTTGGGATCCTGGATCATTTCGCATTCCCCCTCACGATGTAATCCACAACTGCGTGTGGCACCTGAACTTCGTTCGGATCAATGCCGCCCACGGGAACAAGTTCCTCAACTTCGACGATCGTCACGTTTCCGGCGAAGGCCATGAGCGGGTTGAAATTGCGCGCCGTGTAATTGAAACCAAATTACCCAGAAAATCTGCTTTCTTAGCTTTGATGAGTGCGAAATCTGCTTTCAAAGCCGTCTCAACAAGAAACTCCTTGCCGTCTATGGTGATCTTCTGTTTCCCATTTTCCACCACTGTTCCCACACCGGTGGGTGTGAGAATACCACCGAGGCCAAAACCTCCAGCTCTGACACGCTCGGCAAGTGTTCCCTGTGGTACGAGCTCGACTTCAAGTGTACCCTCGATCATCTGCTTCTGGGTTTCAGGGTTTGTGCCGATGTGCGACACGATCACTTTCTTGACCAGTTTGTTCACGATGAGCTTGCCAATGCCCCTGTCGGGAAAGGCCGTATCGTTGGCTATTACAGTCAAGTTCTTCTTACCAGCCTTGATCAGGCCATCAACGAGAAGTTCGGGCGTACCGTCACCCAGAAAACCTCCGATCATGAGCACGGCACCGTCCGGTATCATCTCGATCGCTTGCTCGACACTGATGAGTTTGTTTTTCATACACTGAAACCTCCTCAAACGTTTTTGATGATTATGGCTGTTCCCATGCCTCCACCTATACACAGGCTCGCCAGTCCAAGCTCAACACCGCGTTTCTTCATCTCGTACAGCAGGGTCACAACGATCCTGTTTCCACTGGCACCTATTGGATGGCCAAGTGCGATGGCACCACCGTTGACGTTCACGCGCTCTTCGAGCCATTCATCGCTGACACCATGTTCTTTTTTGACGTCCCTCAGAACGGCGATCGACTGCGCAGCGAAGGCCTCGTTCAGTTCGATCAGGGAAATATCGGTGAGTTTCATCTTTGCTTTTGCGAGCGCTTTGGATATGGCGCCAACCGGACCTATGCCCATGATTGCCGGATCAACGCCATGTTGAGCGAAGGAGACGATTTCCGCCATGGGTTTGAGCCCATATTTTTTCACAGCATCCTCCGAAGCGAGTATCACAGCGGATGCGCCATCGTTGATACCAGAAGCGTTACCTGCAGTTACGGTTCCGTTAGGTTTGAAAGCAGGTTTGAGCTTTGCGAGCGCTTCAAGCGTCGTGTCAAACCTTGGATGTTCGTCGGTATCGAAGATCTTCTCACCTTTCTTTTCCTTGATGACCACAGGCACGATCTCGTCTTTGAACCTTCCACTTTCGATCGCTTTCTTTGCCTTCATCTGGCTCTTGTAAGCAAAGAGATCTTGCTCTTCTCTGCTTATGCCGTACTTTTCGACCAGATTCTCTGCGGTCACACCCATGTGGTACATGTTGAACACATCCGTGAGGCCATCGTAAACCATGTGATCGACGATCTCACCGTTGCCAAGCCTGTAGCCAAACCTTGCCTTTTGAAGCAAGTACGGTGCCATGGACATGTTTTCCATACCGGCTGCAAGAACTATCTCTGCTTCGTTCATCATGATGTCTGTGGCTCCAATCATGATGGCTTTCATTCCAGAACCGCAGAGCATGTTCACCGTATAACCGGGTTTCTCCGCGGGAATACCTGCGTATATCCCAACCTGCCTACCTGGACCCATGCCCTGGCCAGCCATGAGGATGTTACCTACGATGGTTTCGTCAATCCATTCAGGTTTAACATTCGCCTGTTCCATCGCAGCCTTTGCTGCAGTGACGGCGAGCTGTACTGCGGGTACGTCCTTCAAACTTCCTCCAAAGGTTCCTATTGCGGTTCTCTTTGCTCCAACGATGTAGACCTTTCTCATGGGATCACCTCCAGATCAAAGAATGAGGAGCAGGATGCTTGTGACGATACCGCTCCAAATCAGTGCCATTACGCAGTAACCCATTATGTCCCTTATTTCCAACTTTGCAACCGAGAGCAGCGGAAGAGCCCAGAAAGGTTGAATCATGTTCGTCCATGCATCACCCCAAGCGACGCCCATGACCACCTTCGGTACGGACGCGCCTATTTTCATCGCCGCATCGACCATGATTGGACCCTGAACAGACCACTGACCTCCACCGGATGGTACGAACAGGTTGATGAGACCCGCGCTCCAGTAGCTGTAAAGAGGAAGCGTTTTTGCCGTGGAGAACGACGCAAACCAGTTCGCAATCGTTGCGGCCAGACCCGATTTGACCATCATACCCATAATACCCGCGTAAAACGGGAACTGGATCACAATGCCCCACACAGTTTTACCGGCTTCAATGGCCGCATCGATGAAGTTCCTCGGTGTCCCATGTAGCAGGATACCCAACATGAGGAAGATGAAGTTGAGTATGTTGAGATCCAGAGAACCTTTTTTTGACGAAGAAATAGTAGAAGACGTATATCAAGCCGATGATGGCGATTATCAAAGACAAAACCATGCTGTTTTCCATTCTCTCGGCGGGCGTCATCTGTGATGGATCTTTCTTTGGTTTTTCCTTCTTCTCAGCAAACACTGATGGATCAACTTCTATGACCTGCTCTTTCTTCGGATGCATTGCGGCCATGATGAACGGCAGAGTGACCAACAACACCAGCACCGGAACGTAACCGATAGGTGAAAAGATCGTTTGGGAGACGGGTATCAAGCCAATCTTGGATTCCAGAAAGTGACCTTTCGTGTTCACCAACAACGGTGCGGATGCTGAAAAACCAGCGTGCCAAACGAGAAAACCAGAGTAAGCAGAGGCAACCAGCAACGGATAGTGTAAGCCTTTGCCTTTCATGTTCTTGGCGATTTCTATGGCCAGCAGGGAAGTGAATATGAGTCCAAAGCCCCAGTTCAGATAACTCGTGACGATCATCACAACACACGCGAGTGCGACAGCTTTGAACGGTGTGTTCGCAGCCTTGGCGATCGTCTTCAAAACAGCAGCCATCGGCTTTGTTTGGGCAAGAATGTGTCCTGTCATGAGCACGAGACACATCTGCATTGCGAACGCCAGCAAGCTCCAGAACCCATCGCCCATGTACACGATCATGTCGATGGGGCTCTTCTTCTGGATGACTATTCCGAGGATGAAGGTGATGAGAGTGAGGATCATCGCGAAGATCAGAGCATCTGGCAGGTACTTTTTAGCAAACTTTGAAAAAGCATCACCGAGAACCCTTAGCACACCGATCCCTCCTATGTGAGATTTTTCTCATGGGTTAAAGTAACATTTTTCAGAGTATGAAATCAAGTAGACAGACGTTGCATTGACAACGAGACTGTCATAGTGTAATATTACAGTGGTGAGAAGTGTGTGGTTCAAGATAGACTTCACGTCCCACGTTCCTGTGTACAAACAAATAAAGGAAAAACTTAAACTGCTGATACTCACAGGTGAGTTGAAACCAGGTGATTTCGTTCCATCCATAAGAACGCTCGCCGACGACTTGAAGGTGAACGTCAACACCGTTGCGAGGGCGTACAGAGAGCTCGCCATGGAAGGTGTGCTGGAACCTGTGCGTGGAGAAGGTTACCTTGTCAGACAGTTGAACGGAGAAGGGTTCATACGCTCCAACATCGAGAACTTCATTGACGCCGTTGAGAGGTGTAAGGAAGTTGGGATAGGAATTGAACGTTTGATGTCGCTACTGAAAGAGATCTATGGGAGGCGGGACGATGGTTCTGAGCGTGAAGAACTTGGTGAAGAGCTATAGGAACAAACGCGCTGTCGAAGGTGTTTCTTTCGACGTCGAAAAGGGTCAGATCTTCGCTTTGCTCGGTCCAAACGGCGCGGGCAAGACAACGACCATGAAATGTGTCCTCGGACTCAGGAAAGCAGATTCCGGTGAGATAACGATCAACGGTTCGTACTCGTATTTGCCCGAGCAAAAAGAGCTTTATCGATATCTAACTGTGGAAAAGATGGTTCGCACCAACAACAGGATCAATCGGAGGTTCGATGCAAAGAAGGCTCTCGACCTGCTCGAAGAGTTTCAGATACCTTTGAAGGAGAAGATCGCGAACCTCTCACATGGCATGAACACGCTCGCTTACCTTTCTCTGGTACTTGCGGAAGACGTCGATCTTTACCTCATGGATGAACCCACCTGGGGACTCGATCCACTGATGCGAAACAGGGTGCTCGAGCTCGTCAGAACGATGCCACAAAGTGGAAAGAGCGTTCTTTACACGAGCCACATTTTATCCGAAGTTGAGAAGATCGCAGACATTGTAGCAATCATGGTGAAGGGCAGAATCGTGGAAATGGACAACCTGGACAACCTGAAAGAGAAGTACGTCGCGTGCGTCGTACCAAAAGGCGAGAAATTGAACGGCTACCTCTACAGATCCACAAAGGAGGAAGACGTGTACATTGTAAAAAGGAGTGAAGCAAACGGGAAGATTCAGCCCGCGGATTTTGACATGATCTTCGAAGCTTTAGTGAAAGGAGTGAAAATATGATACACAAGGAACTTGCCGATATGAAACTCAGATCCATAGTGATATTCTTCCTCGGTGCAGGCCTCTTTTTCTTTGTCGCACCGTTTCATAGACTGACACTTGAAATGCTGAACGAATACACACAGCTGGAGAACATGCCAAAGTTGCTCGAAAGATTTGTTCCCAAGAATTTCGTTGAGAGACTCTCCGACTGGAGCTTTTACATCTATACGCAGTGGTTCGGAAAGAATCTGGGCCAGTTTGTTCCCATTCTCGCAATCATTATAGCCTTTCCGCTTTTTGCAAGAGAGACAGAGAACGGAACCATGGAGTTCTTGCTGGCTCGGAGCAGTAGAAAAAAAGTGTTTTGGTCGAAATCATGCATCGCAATAGCTGTCCTGACCGTTGAGATGCTCGTGTTTTCTTTACTCCCAGGCATTTACTCTTTGCTCGCCTCCAAAGATCTCAAGTACGAATTACTCGGTGCTTACACGATCCACACGCTCGTCGGCGCACTGTTTTGGTTCACACTCACAATGTTGTTTTCCGTGATGTACGACGATCAGGTCAAGCCCATCCTTACTGCGGTGGGAATCCTCGCAAGCAGCACCGTGATAGGAATTTTTAAACCCCTCAGGTTCATGAACACCTATTCCTACATACTGGGAAGCAAGATCATCTCCACAGGAAAAATGGATGTCATCTACACGGTCAGCCTGCTGACAGTGATTGCTGTCATCTTGCTGTCGAGTTATGCCATATTTTTGAAGAAGGAATTCTGAGGAGGTGTCAGCATGATTCTAACAACAACGGAGAAGCTCGAGGGTTACGAAGTTGTAGAAACGCTTGGACTGGTGATGGGCAACGTGGTTTATTCGAAGCACCTTGGCAAAGACATCGCTGCAGCCTTCAAGACATTGGCTGGAGGTGAGATCAAGTCCTACACGGAGTTACTCACCGAGGCAAGGAACATAGCTCTGCAGAGAATGATAGCCGAAGCTGAAAAACTCAATGCCGATGCGGTGATTGGCCTTAGATTTGGAGGTTCCTCGATCATGCAATCGGCCGCCGAGGTACTCGCCTACGGTACGGCCGTCAAGCTGAGGAAACTCTGAAACCTGTTTCCTTGCTGTACAGGATCTCGGGTGCTCTTCTCAGCAAGTTGTAGTGTGAGGACATCACGTAGCCGTACGCACCGACGTCTCTTATGATTAGAAGTTCTCCCTCTTGTGGTTCGGGGAGTTCAAGATTTTTCGCAAAAGTATCGGCACTCTCGCACACCGGGCCGACCACGTCCGCAACGATGGTGGGCCTATCTTTTTGCTCGTAGAGCGGTTCTATCCTGTGTTTTGCACCGTAAAGTGCTGGCCTGATCAAATGCGACATGCCCGCGTCGATCACGATGAAGTTTTTGTTCTTCGTCTTCTTCACGTACTCAACCTTCGAAATCAGATAACCCGCTGGACCTACGATCCATCTTCCGAGCTCGAGAACAATTCTGCAGTTGAAGTCCTCAAGTATTGGAAATACGTTTCTTCGATACTCTTCCAGATCGAGCTGTTTTCCATCTCCATAGTCTATGCCCCATCCGCCACCGAGGTTGACGAGCTCGAGCTGAAGATTCAACTTCGAGGCGAAGTCCCTCATGGACTCGAAGGCCTGCCGATAAGGATCAACCTCGACGATCTGAGAGCCTATGTGACAGTGCAAGCCCACGAGTCGAACGAACCTGCTTCTGGAGATGATCTGAATCATTCTTTCCGCAGTGTCGTAATCCACCCCAAACTTGTTCTCTTTCAAACCCGTTGCGATGTGGTGGTGCGTCTTTGGATCGACATCTGGATTGACCCTTATCGCAACCCTCACGGGTCTGTCCGCGATGGATTCAAGTCTCAGCAGTTCTTCAAGACTGTCGAGGTTGATGCAATAGACAGAATCTTCAACGTACTTTTTCAGTTCTCCTACACTCTTGCAGTTCCCGTTCACGACGATCCTCTCGGGAGTAAAACCAGCCTTCCTTACGCGCTCGTACTCACCGAAAGAGACTACATCCACCATAGTACCGAGCTCGTTGAGCATGGAGAGGATTTCAAAGTTGAAGTTGGCCTTCACTGCGTAGGCGAGGTGAAAGTCGAACTGGTTGAAAAAGTCGTAGACCTTCCTGACTCTGTCACGAATGAAGTCCAGATCGTAGAAATAAAAAGGCGTGCCGAATACTTCGGCTGCAGAAAGGAGAATGGAAGAATCGATCATTCACCAACCACTCCTCATCGTCAGGTTGTCGCTGTTAGTTTGGATTTTATCATCGACTTGAGCTGGCTCGCTTGGACTTTTTGTTTCGATTTGTCGATACGTGCGATGATCTTCCCATCCTCCATGACGATCACGGTGTCACCGTACTGTTCGGCGATGTTCATATCGTGCGTGATCATGAGGATCGTGGTACCGAGTGTCTTGTTTATCCTGTCGGTGAGTTCCATGATCTTCTCGGTGCTCTTGGGATCCAGCGAAGCTGTGTGCTCGTCGAGCAGGAGCAGCTTGGGGTTTGAAGAGACGGCCATCACCATGGCGAGAGCCTGTTTTTGACCCCCAGAAAGCTTGGAGGCCTTTTTCTTTAAATTCTCCTCCAGTCCAAGTTCACAGGACCTGAGCAGTTCGATCGCCCTCGGATCCACACGACCGAAGCTCAAACCCCTGAAGCCTTTCTTTCTGGCGAGCATGAGGTTCTCTTCGATACTCAAATTCGGAAAGATTCCCAAATTTGGATCCTGACAGACTATGCTGCCACACTTAAAAATCTTCTCTTCTCTGAGTACTTGCCCCATGATGCGGCAGACTCCGAAGGTCGGTTTGACCTCTCCAACCACCACTTTCATGAGCGTGCTCTTACCCGCACCGTTCGCGCCAACGATCACCACGAACTGGCCTTCTTCCACCAAAAGATCGACGTTCTTCAGTGCGACCTTCTCATCGAGAGTGCCTCTGTTGTAGATCACGGTGACACGCTCGAGCTGTATCATACGGTCACCTCGCTCTTCTTGAGTCTTCTCGCAGCTATGACACTGACGACGAACATCGCGGTGAGCAACTTCATGTCGCTTGGTTTGAAGCCGATCCGATAACCGTACTTCATCGCGAGTGTCAACAGGATTTGATATACCACTGCACCCACGATGGGAAAGAACAATCCGTATGCAACTTCTCTGGAACCGAAGATGATCTCTCCCAGGATCACCGAAGCCAAACACACCACGACCATGCCGGTGCCCATGTTCACATCCGCAAATCCGCTGTACATACTGAACAAAGCCCCCGACAAACCCACAAGAAAGTTCGCAACGGTCAGACCCATGAGTGCGAAGAGGTTAGGATTCACACCGAGCACCTTGACGGCAAACCTGTTGCGGCCGTAACCTCTCAGCATCGTGCCGAGTTCGGTGCGCAAAAAGAGCCAGAACAGGAAACTGATGAACAGAAGCAAGGAAGCGATGAGAATCAGATCATGGCCATCAGCCTTGTTGTTGAACGGTACTGTCACCGCCTTCATACCCTGACTCTCATACTGCAGATTTCCAATCCCTCCGAGTATGTCGTCCAGGGGAGTTTTTCCAACGACCTGTTCATAAGAAAGGATCTTTTCGGTACTGAAACGGGGGATCGGTAGATTCGGAGCGTTCATGACCCTTATCGCGACCGAGTAAAGACCCGTCATCACCATGATGGAAGCCAGGAGCGTATGGATTCTGAAACGCGTGCTGATCAAAGCGGTGATGAACCCAGCTGCGCCGGCGGCGAGCGCAGCCAGGAGTGTTGCACTTACCCACCCATGACCGGAGCGGAGAAGAACCACCGCGACGGCCCCTCCAACGATGTAGGAACCGTCGGGCGTCAGATCAGGAAGATCAACGAGTCGAAACGATATGTAAACACCCATGGCGGCCAGGGCGAGCAGTAATCCCTGTTCGAGGATCGCTATCATCTTTTCACCTCTTGACCGTTTTGAACGATGATGTCCGCCCTGTCAATGAGTTCCTGTGGAATACTCACGTTCAACTCTTTCGCCAGATCGAGGTTGATGAAAAGCATCAGCGATTCGGGTCCGAGCAAGTGTGACTCGAGCTCGCTGGGTTTTTTGCCTTTCAAGATCTCGACAACCAACTTCCCCGTCTCGACTCCCACTTGGAAGTAGTTGAAACCAAAGCCTATCAATCCTCCTTGACGGGCGATGTCGATGTCGGCAGCCACGATTGGTTTCTTCAATCTGAGAGCTGCCGCTCCTATGGCCTGCATCGAAGAAGCCGCGGTGTTATCGGTTCCTATGTAGATCACATCGACATCCGGTCCTACGCTGTTCACCGCCGCGACCATTTCGCTCGCGTTGGTACCCGTCATGTCCAAGATGGTGAGTGCGAGCGATGGAGCAGCGGCTTTCGCCATGTTGGTGAGCGTAACGGAGTTCGCCTCTCCCGGATTGTAGAGCACCCCTACCTTCTTTGCGTTTGGAAAGACCGCCTTGATGAGTTTCAGATGGGTCGAGACCGGCACCATGTCAGAGATACCAACAACGTTCGACTCGTTTTTCCCCAACTGCTTGATCAAGCCTGCTCCCACCGGATCTGTCACCGCGGAGAAGATCACGGGCCTGTCGGTGATCACTTGAACGCAAGCCTGGGCGCTCGGAGTCGCGATAGCAACAACGATGTCGACTCTCTCACTTGCGAACTTTCGTGCGATCGCCGCAGCGTTCTGCACGCTACCTTGGGCGTTCTGTCTGTCGATGACCACGTCAGTGCCGACTTTGAACCCTGCATCCTCGATTGCCTTGATGATACCGTCGAAAACTGCGTTGAGTGCCGGATGGTCTACGATCTGCGTGATACCGATCTTCACGGTTCCGAAGCTCAGAACTGACACGATCAGCAAAGCTACCACGGCGGCTAAAGATTTGCTCAACATACCCACACCTCCACGCTTTGGATTGTTTAAAAAAAGAGGGCATCCTTTTTTGGATGCCCTCTTCCTTTCTGTTAAGATTCCCCTCTATGTACCAAGTGGTTTGGGGGGAATCCCGGAAGAGGGCTTTCCCCTAAACCACCAATAAGCGTATGCAAATTCACCAAACCTGAGATCTTTTTTTACGTCCATAGTAACCCCCGCTCGCACTGTTTTGATCTTTGCCAAAAGTATATCACTCATCCCCGGACGTGTCAAGCGGGAAAATTGCTCTTTGCGATCGAAGAAGACTGAAGATGCGTTTTTTGGACCGCAAAAAGGTCAGACCAAAGGTTTGATCATTCTGCAGAAGTTCAGGCTATGATCTTTCGAGAGTTTCGTCTGGAATTTTTCTACCACTTCAAACCCAAGTTTTCTGTATAAACTCAGAGCGATAGTATTGCTCTCCTCGACCTCGAGAACCAGTCTTCTCGATCCAATTTTTTTGGCATCTTCTTCCGCCTTTTCCATCAAAAGTCTGCCGATACCAATTCCTCTGAACCTGGGATACACCGCAAGATTGCTTATGTAGTAATCACTTTCGGCAAGTTTACAAAGCTCTGCGTTTAATCGGAGCAAAACACGGAAAATTCGAAGCATCTTGAAACCCAGCACTCTGAAAAACAAATGGCCCGTTCTGAGATACTCCTTTCGGTGTGTTTCCCAACTGTAGGAAAGTATCATGCCAGCGATCTGTCCATCAATTTCGGCAAAACAGACATGCTGAAAAGAAAACAGATTTCTTGGTGAGACAAAAAGATTTTTCAAAACTCTCTTCGTATCATCCTTGAACAGCTCAACAAAAAATGGTGCCGAAATCAAGAAGAGTTCACTGAAGTCGGGCCCATCTTCTGGTTGAGCCTGTCGGAGAGAGAACGATGGATCCATCTTCACGCCCCCTTGAAACAAAAATGGTGCCGGGGATCGGATTCGAACCGACACGGGGCCTCGCCCCAGCGGATTTTAAGTCCGCAGCGTCTGCCTGTTCCGCCACCCCGGCACCATAAACAGTCTACAACGTTATGGTGATGTCAGTCAAGTGTAGAACCTTAGGGCACGCCTATGACCGTGCCTTCCCTCCTCGGATCCGCACCACCATAGATCTTTCCAGTCTCCAGATCGATCACTATACTCTGAACACTTCCCATGATTCTCGGTGCATCCGCGATCTTGTGCCCGCGAAGCTCCAGTTCTTTTTTCACGTGTTCGGGTAGACCCGCCTCCCACTGAACGGTTGGATAGCTCGAACTGAAGATACGAGGTGCGTTTATGGCTTCTTGTACACTCATACCATGATCGATCATGTTCATGATCACCTGCATGACGGTGGTTATGATCCTTGCCCCGCCGGGCGAACCGACACTGAAGACAGGTTTGCCATCTTTGAACACGATCGTGGGCGTCATGCTGCTCCTTGGACGCTTGCCGGGCTGTACCTCGTTGGCACCACCCGGAACAAAGTCGAAGTCCGTCATTTCGTTGTTCAACATGAACCCGTAGCCTGGAACCATGATCCCAGAACCGAACACGTCCTCGATGGTCGTCGTGCAAGCGACCAAGTTGCCCCATTTGTCTATCACAGTGTAGTGGGTTGTCTGAGATGTCTCGTTTTCGTTGACCATCGCGAAAACGTTCTTCAACTGGGACGCAGGACAGGTCGGGCTTCCCTCATAGAACCAAGGATCGCCCGCCTTGATGTTGGGATTGGCCTTCTGCCAATCTATCAGAGCGCGTCTCTCTTCGATGTACTTCTCGTCGAAATAACCTTTGAAGGGTATCTTCACAAAATCGGAGTCTCCGAGGTACTTTCCCCTGTCTGCGTAGGCTAATCTCATGGTTTCGATCATCAAATGCAGAGTCTGGGTCGTGTTGTGGCCAAGCGCCTTGATGTCGAATCCTTCAAGTATTTTCAGCATCTGAATGAGCGTGAGGCCGCCAGAGCTCGGAGGTGGCATGGAGACAATTTCGTAGCCTCTGTAAGTCCCACGGATCGGTTCTCGGAACTTGACTTCGTAGTTTTTCAAATCTTCCAGAGTCATAGTACCTCCTCTGGCTTGGACAACTTCGACTATCGCTTGAGCTATCTCACCGGTGTAGAAGACATCCACTCCGCGTTCTTTGATCAACCTGAAGGTCTTTGCCAGGTCCGGCTGGACCAAGAGTGCCCCTTCTGGCAGAGGTTGACCGTTGGGTGCAAAAACTTGCTTGGCCGCGTCGTTGAATTTGTACATGCTATCAACAATGGACTGAGCAAGAACTTTGTTCACCATGATTCCCTTCTCAGCAAGCTCGATTGCTGGTTCAATGACTTGCGCGAGGCTCATCGTGCCAAAGTTCTCCAGTGCAGTCGCCACACCCTTCAAAGTGCCAGGTATGCCGACGGCATGCCCAGTCTGAATAGCTGTTCTGAACGGCAGCGGTTTTCCTTCGGCATCGAGGAACATCGTTGGTTTTGCACCAGCCGGTGCTTGTTCACGATAATCGAGTACGACGATCTTGTTCTCCTTGGCAAGGTAAATCATCATGAAGCCTCCGCCACCGATGCCGGACATCATCGGTTCAACGACGTTCAGTGCGAACTGGATCGCCACCGCCGTTCTCATCGAAAGTACCCCCCTTGCTGTGTATTGTACCATGTGTTGTGGTAAGATCATGATGAAATACGTTCAGATCCTCACTACAGGGGGGTGGTGCAAGTGAAAAGGAGATTTCTTTGGGTGTTACTCTTTGTTCTTGGCACGTTTGTGGTTGCTCAGAGTTCCGGTAACGTTCACGGTACGACCTCTTATGATCCTTTCGCCTACACTCAGCACCCACTGGGAACGGTATGGGGTGATCCCTTACCGGACGCACCAGCACTCGCAGCGAGGGGGAAGTTCATGGTAGGTGTGCGAACGCTTCAGCTGTTCAATCCCAACCAAATCGACGTGATCAACACTCTCACCAGCGATTCGACGATCGTCTATGACAGACCACTCATCGTTGAAGTGTGGTACCCCGCGATCCTTGAACCTGGACAAGTTCAGTTGACGATCTACACAGATTTCCTTGGTCGGTCCGATAAGCCTGGCTCGTTGAGACCGTACACGTTCTTGGGACGGGCGACGCGAGACGCGCGTCCAAACACCACGGATGGTCCCTATCCACTCGTGGTGGTCTCGCACGGCTATCCAGGTTCACGCTATCTACTCGCGTATCTCTGTGAGAACCTCGCTTCCAAGGGATACGTTGTGGCTTCGATCGATCACACCGATTCGACTTACAGGGACGTTGCAAGTTTTGTCAGCACGGTCGTCAATAGATCTCTGGACCAGAGGTTCGTGGCTCGTGAGATACTCAAAATGCCTATCTGGAAGGATCTCTGCGATCCCAACGCTGTGGGTATCATCGGTTACTCGATGGGAGCTTTCGGGGCGTTGAGAACCCTTGGTGCGGGTCTTGAGGAAAACGATATCGTCAAGAGATACTTTGGAAGGTTCACCCCAATGATTGTTGCGAAACCCTCGGATGAACCTGATCCTCTCTTCAAAGCTGCGGTACTGTTCGCCCCCTGGGGAGGTGCTGTCGGGACGAGTCCCACCGGTGTATGGAACAAGGAGTCACTCGCGAAGATAAACGTTCCAACCTTGTGGATCGCAGGTTCTCAAGACGATGTAGCGGGTTACAGAGGTATCGTGAATCTCTTCGAATCCGCCGTTAATTCGAAACGCTATTTGCTCACCTACCTAAACGCCCTGCACAACGTGGCACCACATCCTGCACCACCGATCGCAAAGGAATTCGACGATTATTATCGCTTCGCCGATCCAGTTTGGGACATCTGGAGAATAAACAACATCAACCAACATTTTGTCACTGCATTTTTCGACTATTACCTCAAGCGAGACGAGAATGCCAAAACTTATCTCGAGGTGACACCCACGAGCTGGCCGGGGTTCAAACCAAGAACGACGGTTGGATTGGAGTTTCTAACTGTCGATCCTCGAGAATGATGGGTTCTTAAAGTCTGTAAAATCAAGAGCCGCTGAAACGAGAACAACAGCAGCCCTTACGTTGTGCCACTTTTGGACTGCAAAGGATCGATGTTTGTGTCCAAAGAAGTTTTCTTCAAAGGAACAAAACTATCACAACTGCATGCGCATGATCTCTCTGTAAGCTTCGACGATCCTGTTTCGAACTTCTGTGGTGAGTCTCAGCGCGATCGTGGCCTTCTCCGCCTCGATGATGACTTCATGGATGTTGCTTATCTTACCCAACGCAAAATCTGAAGCCATCTGCTCGGCGTTCTTCTGAACCTGGTTGACTTTGTCGAAGGCCTCTTTCAGTATTTCAGCAAAATCAGGAGCTTTCTTCAACGTCTTATCCTGTTGCAGCCTTTGAACGTTGGATGGACCGACCCCGCTGATCCCATCTATCATTCAAATCAACCCCTTCCGATCTGCAACGCACTGTTTATCATCGATTTGGTAACGTTGAAAGCCGAAACGTTCGCCTCATAAGATCTCTGAGCGTTGATGAGATCCACCATCTCTCTGAGCACGTTCACATTGGGATAACTCACATAGCCGTTCTCATCGGCGTCCGGGTGCGACGGATCATAAACAAGCCTGAAAGGTGAAGGATCTTCTTCTATTCGCACGACCTTCACCGCCGAAGTACGATTCTTGTCTAAAAGGTGCTCGGCGAAGATCGGAACCCTTCTTCTGTAAGGTCCTCCACGCTCCGTTCTCGTGGTCTCAGAATTCGCTATGTTGCTCGCAATAACGTCGAGCCTTAGACGTTGAGCCGTCATGCCCGAAGCGCTGACGCTGAATATCGTGAACTCGCTCATATTATACACCTCTCAAAACGGTGTTGTAGTATTCGATGTTCTTGGACATGAGTCTGGCGAGCACCTCGTATCTCAAGCCATTGGCGACCATCTGTGTGACCTCGTAGTCTACGTCGACACCGTTCTGATCGTTCCTGTAAAAAGCTTGCTTGTCCAATTCGATCCTTGCTCGCGGTAGAGATTGGCTCGAGGGTATGTGTCTCTCGTGCGTTGTGGCAAGTCTGATCCTCGAGGCTTCCTTGAGCAGTTCTTCGAATACAACGTACTTTCTTTTGTAGCCTGGCGTTTCAGCGTTCGCTATGTTCTGAGCGTGAACGCTCTGTCTGAGCATCGAAACATCCATCGCAACCTTCAGAGTTTGAAAGTTCGTGTTGAACATGCTCCGCCTCCCGATGAACTTTTCTACACGAATGTGCGTCAGTCCTAAGGTAGAATCGACTTGATAAACTGAGAGGGGTGTTCGAGTTGAGCATGATACTGAAGGTCGATCCGATCAATCCGGCTGCAGAGGTGATGAAACGAGCAGCCGAGGTGATAAAGAAAGGAGGAACTGTCGCATTTCCTACCGAGACAGTCTACGGTCTTGGTGCGAACTGTTTCGACAAATCAGCGGTTTTGCGCATATTCGAAATCAAGAGAAGACCGCCGGACAATCCCTTGATCGTGCACGTGTCCAGTTTGGCCCAGCTGGATCTACTCATCGACGACAACGTTGAAAGAGCCGAAGCGATCATCGAAAAATTCTGGCCCGGACCGGTGACGCTCATATTCAAGAAGAAGGCTGAGGTTCCGAAAGAAGTCACCGGAGGTTTGGAAACGGTGGCGGTCAGGATGCCGAGCCATCCCGTGGCGAAGATGCTCATAGACTTGAGCAACGTACCCATCGCCGCACCGAGTGCGAATCTTTCGGGTAGGCCAAGTCCGACGAACGCTCAGCACGTCATAGAAGACCTTTACGGAATGGTAGACGTGATCATCGATGCGGGAGAAACTCCTTTGGGATTAGAATCTACGGTGATAGACCTTTCCAGAGACAGACCAACCCTGCTCAGGCCTGGACCCGCAACGGTTGAGGAAATACTACGGGTAGTTCCCGATCTGTACGTACCGGACTTTTTATTCGGGAAAGGTCAGGTCGAAAGACCTCTGTCACCGGGCATGATGTACAGGCACTACGCACCGAACAAACCGATCATTCTTGTCTTAGACGAGAACAAGTTGGACATCGTGCTGATGAAATATCCCGACGCACCCATAGTGTGTCCCGAAGAGATGGTGCAGAATTTCTACGGCAGAAGGATCATCAACATGGGGAAGCTTTCAAAACCTTACACGATCGCGCAGAACCTCTTCAGGGTTCTCAGGTCCCTCGACACGTTAGTTGCTGACGTTGCCATTGTGGTGGGTTTACCAGAAAGGGGCATACTCTTTTCTGTGATGAACAGGTTGAGGAAGGCTGCGAGTCAGGTGATCGAATAGAACCTTCAAATTATGTTCGTACGCAGTTCACAAACATTTTTGACCGGACATTGTATCATCGTGATCAAAGGAGGATGAGAATTGGTCGAACTCTACGTTCCTAAGATCGAAGAGTACATGCCAGACAAGGTGGTATTCCTCGCGCGAATGAGGGCGCGCTACAAAAACATCGTTGGCGAGACGGATTTGCTCGTACGTTTCAACGAACTCTTCCTCCAAGGGCTGAAGATCTCAAGACCGATCGTTCACCATCGCGTTTGCCTCATCGAAGAACTCCCCAGCGCTTTGATACCCGACTCCTTCAGCGGTGTGAAGCAAGTCAGCCTCTTTCTCTCTACCCTGGGAAAAGACATAGACGAACTGATAAATTCACTCCTCGAAGAGGGTAAAACTCACGATGCAACCGTGCTCGACGCGTGGGCTTCAGAAGCGCTCGAGGCACTGAACGAAGCTTTCGATAGAAGGTTGAGAGAAAGATTCGGCGATGGAACGATGCGCTTCTCTCCAGGTTATGGCAACGTTGATGTGCGTTGGAACAAGTACATCGTGGAACTTCTGAACGTTGAAGGTATCGAAGTGCTGAGCAGTGGGATCATGCTTCCTCGAAAAACAACGACGTGCATGATAGGGTGGTACGATGAGAAGAGATGAATTTCTGAAGCTTCTCGAAAAACGGGTGCTCTTTCTCGACGGAGCATACGGAACAGAATTGTTCAAGAGGGGCTTTCGGGGAAAGTTGGTCGAGGTTTTGAATCTGGAAAACCCCGAGATGGTCAGAGAACTTCAGTGTGACTACACGGGTGCGGGAGCGGACATACTGCTGACGAACACGTTCAGTGCAAACAGAATGAAGCTGACTCAGTATGGACTTGCCGAGTTCATTGAACAAATCAACGCGAAGGCTGTGGAGATAGCAAAGTCCGCGTGCAAGACTGACCAACTCGTCTTCGGTGATATGTCTTCCACTGGAACATTCGTCAAACCCCTTGGGGAGATAGATTTCGATGAAGTTTACACAATTTTCAAAGAACAAGCGCAAATTTTGATCGATTCTGGTGTGAACGGAATCATAATCGAGACGATGAGTGACTTGAAAGAACTCAAGGCGGCTGTGCTTGCGGTGCGTGACGTTTCACGAGACATTCCACTGATCGTTTCGATGACCTTCGAAGAAGACGGTAAATCGGTGACGGGAACGTCTGTGGAAATCTTTGCCACAGTCATGAACGATCTCGATGTGGATGTGGTTGGTATCAACTGCACGTTGGAACCAAAACAGATGCTTTCAGTCTTTTCGAAGCTTGCGAAGTACAGCAAAAAACCTCTCTGCGTGGAACCGAACGCGGGAAAACCCATGCTTGTCGGCAACAGGCTTGTTTACAGAACCAGTCCTGAGGAGTTCGCCATTTACATGAGAGATTTCGTCGAGTTAGGCGCAAATATCGTCGGCGGTTGTTGCGGAACGGGCCCAGAGCACATAAAGCTGATGAGAAACTACATAGGAGAGAGAACTCCCGTACAGAGAGCCGTGACAAAAGAGCAGTTCATCGCTTCGAGAACTGTTTTGAAGCCAACCGAACCATTTCTGATCATTGGAGAACGCATCAACGCCACGGGAAAGAAAAAGCTTCAGGAAGAGATAAGGCAGATGAACTTTTCACATTTGGTCAAGCTCGCGCAGGAGCAGGAACAAGAAGGCTGTGCTGCCATAGACGTGAATTTGGGCCTTGAGAAAGTACTCAGCGAAGAGCATTTCCGAGGTGTGATCAACGAACTGGACAGATATGCGAGCTTACCGCTCTCGATAGATGTTCAAACACTCAATTTTCTCGAAATCTGCTTCAGAGAGTACGTAGGCAGAGCTGTTCTGAATTCGGCAACATGCGACGAGAAACACTTGCTTCCACGAATCGAGTTGATAAAGCGCTATGGTGGTATGCTGATCGTGCTGTGCATGGAGAAAGACATACCGGAACACAGTGAGGAGAGAGTGAAACTCGCAAAGAAGGCTGTGGAGATTTTGAAGGCGGAAGGAATCGAGCTGGAAAGGGTCTTCTTCGATCCGCTCGTTCTCCCAATCGGCGCCAAGAAGGACCATCGCGTCACGGTGGAAACTGTCAGGAAGCTCAAAGAGCTGGGGTTGAAGACTTCCATAGGCCTTTCAAACCTGAGTTTCGGCTTACCAGAGCGAGAAAGCGTCAACGCGGCTTTTCTTTCACTCTGCGTGGATGCGGGTTTGAGTGCGGCCATCCTGAACAGCAAAGAGCAGACGACCATGAACGTGTTAAGAGGTGCGCTCACGCTGAAAGGTGAGCAGTTGGTGCAAATCGACCAGATCGAAGAGGAACCCTTGGTACAGTACATACTCAAGGGACAGCGCGAGCAAGTAATGAACCTGGTTCAAGAAATGTTGAAATATCGTGAACCGCTCGATGTGAGCCAGAACGTGCTGGCAAAAGCAATGGAGCGTGTTGGGCAACTCTACGCCACGGGCAAGATCTATTTACCACATCTGTTACTCGCTGCCGAGACGGTACAACCAGTGTTCGATCATCTGAACAGCTTGATTGCAACCGGTAAGAACAGGCTTGGAAAGGTGCTCCTGGCAACTGTTCAGGATGACATACACGACATAGGAAAGAAGATCGTCGCGACAGTCCTGAGGAGTGGGGGTTTCGAAGTCGTGGATCTTGGAAAGAACGTGCCGGCCGAAAGAGTTCTGGAAGCCGTGAAAGAGCTCAAACCCAACATAGTCGGCCTTTCGGCGATGATGACTACAACGGTGGGGTACGTGAAAGAAACGGCAGACCTGTTGAAAAAGAACGGTGTAGAAGTTTTCGTGATCGCTGGTGGGGCTTCGATGAACCAGCAGCTGGCACAGCAGTTCGGAGTTTATTACGCAAGAGATGCGCTCGAGGCACTCAAATTGTGTAAAGAGTTGCTCGGAGGTGAGAAAGCTTGAGCGTGTTCGTTGTCAAGTTCGGTGGTTCGAACTTGAAGAACAAAGAAGACCTTTTGAAGATCTTAGAAGTCGTGAGGATGTACAAGATGTACAACAAGAGTTTGATCATCGTGATCTCCGCCGCTTACAATGTAACGAACCAGTTAATAGACGCCGTTGCTAAGATTGATCGACTGAACGTCGACGAATTCTTGACGTCTCTTTACGAACGTTATCGTTCTTTTCTTGGCAGAGATGATGAACAACTGAAAGAAAGGGTTTTCGAAATCAAGAACGTGCTTCTCGGTGCGAAACTCTTAGGAGAAGTTCCCGTGCAAGTCCAGGACCGTATCGTGAGTCACGGAGAACGATGTTCCTCGCTGATGCTAACCAAGTTTCTGCAAGATCATGGATTTAACTGTGAAGAAGCTCTTCCAGAGCTGTTTGGGCTCGTGACGGACGGAAGATTTGGCAATGCAACTGTCGAATTGGAGACAAGCCGCAAGAACGCGATTTCGTTCTTCGAGCGGGGAAAAAACTACGTGGTTCCGGGTTTTTATGGCCTTCATGAGGGAAGAGTCACGATACTGGGCCGTGGTGGTAGCGACTACACCGCAACCTGTCTTGCGTATTGTCTGGACGCAGAGCGTGTCGATCTGTACAAGGATGTTTCGGGTTTCATGACCTGTGATCCGAAACACGTGAACAACGTCAAACCCGTACGATCTCTCTCCTACGATGAAGCTGCGGAGCTTTCTTATTTCGGAGCGAAGATACTACACCACGCGACCGTTGAACCTCTCAGAAAGAAGGGCATACCACTTTACATATTCAACATAAACAACTTCAAAAGCATCGATGAGCCTGACACGATAATAACAGCGAACGGTTCGATGACAAAAGACGTGGTGAAAAGTATCTCCTTCACCGACGACATCGCCGTCATACAGTTCAAAGGTTCTAACGTGGGTCGTGTGCCCGGCCTGCTCGGACAGATAGCCTCCACCTTCGGTGCAGAGAACGTGAACATAAAATCAGTGATCACGGCTCAGACGAGTATAAACGTGCTCATCTCTCGTCAGGATCTGGAAAAATCTCAAAAAATCGTTTCAAGAATCAAGATTGCTGAAGTCGAACAGATCGATTTCAAGACCAACATCTCGCTGATCGCGGCCGTTGGGAACGGTATCCTTCAGAGACACGGCATTGCGGCGAGGATTTTCACGGCCGTTTCAAAGGAAAAGATCAACGTGCTGATGATCTCCGCTGGCGCTTCAGAGGTAACAGTCTACTTCATCGTAAACCTTGAGGACCGAGACAGGGCCTTGAGGGCCATCCACGAAGAATTTTTTGGAGATGAAAGAGAATGAAGAGCGTTGAAGAGATCAACAAGAGAATCCTGAGTGGCGAAGCGGTGGTGCTCACCGCGGAAGAGGTCGTGAAGCTCGCAAAGGAAGAGGGCGTCAAGAGAGTGGCTGAAAAGGTCGATGTGGTGACGACAGCCACCTTTGCTCCGATGTGTTCAAGCGGTGCGTTTGTGAACTTCGGTCACACGAGGCCCCCGATGAGGATGGAGAAGATAGAGATCGAAGGCGTGGAGGTCTACGGTGGCTTAGCAGCGGTGGATGGTTACATCGGCGCGACACAGGAGTCGAAGCACGACAAGAGTTTCGGAGGCGCGCACATCATAGAACTTTTGATCAAAGGGAAAAATTTGAGGTTCAAGGCCGAAGGAAAGGGGACAGATTGTTATCCCAGAAAGCAGTTCGAAGGTTTCATAAACAGAGACATGGTGAACGACTTCTTCATGTTCAACCCGAGGAATGCTTACCAGAATTATGCGGCGGCGACGAACAGTTCTGACAGAACTATCTACACTTACATGGGCAAGCTGCTCCCACGTTTTGGCAACGTGACCTATTCCACATCTGGAGAGCTCAGTCCTTTGCTGAAGGATCCAAAGATGTTCACGATCGGTCTCGGAACGAAGATATTCCTCTGTGGCACGGAAGGTTACATCGTCTGGCCCGGTACACAGTTTAGAAACGATGTAAAGTTGAACGAGCACGGTATACCCATTTCTGCCGCAAGAACGCTGGCAGTCATTGGTGATGCGAAAAAGATGAATCCGCGATATTTGAGAGCCGCTTACTTCAAAAACTACGGAGTGACGATCTTCATCGGGATAGGTGTGCCCATTCCTGTGCTGAACGAAGAGATCGCTTATTATGTGAGCAGATCGAACGAAGAAATAACAACGGAGCTCAGAGATTACGGTAAAGCCGGAAGACCTGTCATCAGATTGACGAATTATGCGGAGCTGAGGTCCGGCTGGATTGAGATAGAGGGCAAGAAGGTGAAGACCTCTCCGATCTCGAGTCTTGCGATGGCGAGAGAGATTGCGCAGCTTCTGAAAAAATGGATCGCCGAAGCTCGATTCACGCTTACCGTTCCTGCGAAGTTGTTCGATGAGCATCGCAGCCTGAAAGGGCTCGAGGAAGTGAAAGAAGCCGAAAAATTCGACATGGAAGAACCAACGTGTGTGAACTGCGGCATGTGTGTGAGTGTGTGTCCGTACGATGCGCTGAAGTTGGTGAACGACGAACTCTCTTTCGAAAAAGAGCTGTGCACAGAGTGTGGTCTGTGTAACGATGTGTGCCCTGTCGGGGTGAAATTGCCACCACTATGAAAAAGTTTTACAGGGAATGTTCTGAAGGCAGGTTTCAATCCTTCACTGTTCAGTACAGAGAGACAGACCTTTGGATTGGTGTGGACAGGTTCGATTCCACCATGCCAGACATGGTGCTCGAACTGGTTGAGAAACTCCACTGTGAACTGTACGAACTGGCGAAGGTTGCGCCGCAGTTCTTCTCATCGCTGGAGCCCGTGCAGCTGTTCGAAGGACCGAAGATCGCTTTGAAAATGGCACAGGCCGCAAATCGTGCCAACGTTGGCCCTACAGCGGCGGTGGCAGGAGCCATCGCCGATGAGGTTGGCCAGCTTCTGTTGAAAGAGTTCAAGTGTAACGAAGTTGTGGTGGAGAATGGGGGAGATATCTTCATCAACTGTGAGAGACCGATAACTTCGCTCATCTACGCTGGAAACTCTCCACTTTCCAACAAGATCGCGTTGAAGTTGCCATCGGGAACTTGGGGTGTGTGCACTTCCTCGGCAAAGTTGGGGCACTCTTTGAGCTTCGGCAACGCTGACGCCGTTACTGTGGTCTGCAGGAACGCAACGATCGCCGACGCATTCGCCACAGCTTACTGTAACATGGTCAAGAACAAGAACGACGTCGAAGATTTGCTCAGGACCGCGATCAACGAAGACGTGCTGGGTGTAGTGGTGATCTTTGAAGATATGCTCGGTGTGAGAGGACAGTTCGAGATCGTCCTGTTGGATGGTGATGGCGATGAAACTCATCGATAAGTTGAAGGAAGGACCGATTTTGTCGATAGAGGTACTACCACCAAGCAGGGGCCATGGTGTCGAGGAAATCTTCAGAACGATCGATCAGCTGATGGAGTTTCCGATAAGTTTCATCAACGTGACCAGACACGCACCAGAGCTGGCCTACGTTGAATCTGATGGCCAGATCGTCAAGGTTACGAAGGTGAAACGACCAGGCACGGTGGGTTTGGCTGCCGCACTCATGCACCGCTACAGAATAGATGTTGTGCCGCACGTGATCTGTTACGGGATGGACAAGTACCAGATTGAGGATTTACTGATAGACTTGCATTTGATCGGCATAAGGAACGTGTTCGTGGTGAGGGGGGAGTACGAAAATCCTTTGAGCGAGCAACAGGATAGAAGCTCTTACAGGCACGCCGTTGAACTGGTTCAGCACATCGCAAACCTGAACAGGGGTGTTTACCTTTATCCCACCGAGGGAAGCGAGCCAACGGATTTCTGCATCGGCGTTGCGGGTTATCCGGAAAAACACTTCGAGGCACCCAACATGGAAGAGGATTTGATGAACCTGAAAAGAAAAATTGACGCCGGAGCTCACTACGTTGTGACGCAGATGGTGTTCGATGTGGAGATCTACAAAAGATTTGTCCAGATGGCCAGAAGTTTTGGCATCCATGTTCCCATCATTCCGGGCGTGAAACCTGTAGTGAATTTGAAGAGCATTTATTCGATTCCCAAAAAGTTTTTCGTGACCATACCGGCAAGCTTCGTATCGCAGATGCATCAGGCCAGCAGCAGTGAAGAAGAGTTCAGAATCGGTGTGAGGTTCGCCGCAAAACTCGCGGAAGATCTGCTCGCAGCAGGTGCTCCAGGGATTCACGTCTTCACCATGGGTAGGGCTAAGGCGACCAAAGCAATGTTGCAACTTTTGTATTCAAAACAAGTGTGAGGGGTGTGGAGGATGAAGAAGAGGAGAGTCGTGATCCTGGGTGCGACGGGTACGGTGGGACAGCGCTTCGTACAGTTGCTGGCAAACCATCCCTTCTTCGAGGTGGTCGCACTTGCTGCATCTGAAGCGTCCGCTGGAAAGAAATATGCAGAAGCGGTTCACTGGCATCTTCCCTGTGAGATTCCTGAAGACGTGCGCGACATGAAGATCGTTGGCATGGACTCAACCTTCGAGTGTGATTACATCTTCTCCGCCTTGCCTTCCGATGTGGCTGGACCCATAGAAACGCGTCTGGTAGAACAAGGTTACATCGTGTTTTCGAACGCGGCGAGTCACAGAATGGACCAGGATGTGCCACTGTTGGTTCCTGAAGTGAACCTGGATCACATCAAACTTGTTGAGCGTCAGGAAACTTTGGGCAGGTTGATCACGAATCCAAACTGTTCCACCATTGGTCTGGTGATGGCACTCAAACCCATCATGGACCTTTTTGGAATCGAGTTCGTGAACGTTGTGACCATGCAGGCTGTCTCAGGTGCAGGTTATCCTGGTGTGGCATCGCTCGATATACTTGACAACGTGATACCCTACATAAAGAACGAAGAAGAAAAGATGTGCAGTGAGCCAAAGAAGATCCTTGGAAGATTGACGGAAGATGGCGTCGATCTTGCGACGTTCGACGTCGTCGCTCAATGCAACAGGGTGCCCGTCCAAGACGGTCACATGATCAGTGCTTACGTCGAGACGAGTGAAAAGGTGGATCTGGACGAACTGATAAGAGCCATAGATAATTTCAACCCTCTGAAGGATTACAAGCTTTTCACGGCCCCAGACAACCCTGTTGTGTACCTACCAGATAAAGATGCCCCACAACCACGGCTCCACAGAGATCTGGGTGGCGGCATGACGGTGAGCGTTGGAAGGTTAGTGAAGGTCTCGGAGCGTGCTTTGAGATTCGTCGCGCTGGTTCACAATACCATCAGAGGTGCTGCGGGATGTGCCGTGTTGAACACAGAAATCTACGAATTTCTTTACGGCAGGGGCGTGTGAGTTTCATCACGGTTCAGTTACTCATCTATTTGTTCGTTTCTCTGTGTTTCATTGCCATCGCGGGTATGTGTCTGAGCACGGTGATCACGCATTTCTTTCAGATCACGAAACGGTTGGAAGAAGACATCGATCTGATGATGGCGATCGATTTTCTCAGGTACGATTTTTGGTTCAAATCGATCAGCACCGCACAGGTGAGCTCCTCCGCGATGAGTTTTTGGGAGAAGGTCGATGGCAAGGAGAAAAAAGTGTGGTACAGGGTGGAAATGGAACAAGGAGATTACGTGTTGAAAAGGGTTGCAAATGATGGCACCAACGTGGTCTACAGATCGAAAAAGCCAATCAGTTTTTACGAAGAAACGGGGATCTGGGGTGTGAAGATCGGCGAGCTCTGTTTCGACATGGTGAACGCGACACCCTCGGACGTGAGGGTAAGATTGAACCTCAAACCAGGTGAGTTGCCATACTTTCTCAGGCCTAAACAGGTCGACGTCTCAGAATGACGAGATCACTGTCACCGTAACTTCTCTCTTTCAGAACTTCGAGTTCTGTGGGGACGATGATCTTTTCTCTCTTCGATTTTTCCACGACGATCGTTTCGGCAACCTTCTTTTCACTGAGCAGTCTTACCGCTTCATTCACGAAGCCAAGTTCGTACGGAGGATCGATGAAAGCTACATCGAAGCTTTCTGAGTTCTTCTCCAAGAACCTTCTGTAGTCCACGCACAGAACGGTCAACTGCACCCCCAGTTTCTCTGCGTTCTGTCTTGCAACCTTGGTGGCGAGTTTCGAAACGTCTACTGCGACGGCCTTCCTTGCACCCCTGCTGATGGCTTCGAGCGAGACCACTGCGCTGCCACAGAACAGTTCTAAAAAGCTTTTATCGGTCACATCTACCATGCTGAAGAGTGCCTGGCGCACCATGGAGCTCGTGTAGCGTGTTCTTGGATCCGGCACAGGCTGCACTTTCCTGCCTTTCAAAAAGCCTCCAGTGATTTGGAGCAAGGACAGCACTCCTTTTCAAAGAAGCTCGAAGTACTCCCTGTTTGCCTGGCATATCTCTTCCAGAAGTTCTCTCACGTTGTGCGATCTGGGACCGAGAGGGTGCAAAAGTAACGCCTTGATCGCCGTAGCCTTTGACTTTTTCAAATAGGCCTCGATGGTGAGTCTTTCGTACATCTTGACGGTGTGGATTAAGCCAACGGCGAACGGATCGGCACTGCCCTCGGTGATGGGCAAAACTCTATTGGCTTTTGTCAAGCACGGCACTTCCAGCACGTAATCGTCCGGCAAGTTAGCGATCGCACCCATGTTTCTCGTGTTGACGATGTGCACGGAGTTGTTCGAGAGTGTTAGATCTCTTATCAACCTCGCCGCAGCGGTAGAATAGAGGCTTCCACCTCTTTGTGAAAGTTCTGCAGGTATCTCGTTCTCCGTTTCATATTTCCTGAAAAGCCGTTCTTCGATCTCGATAACCTTCTCTGCACGCGTGCCCTCTTCGTAAATCTTCTTGAACATTTGTTGTGTCGAGACGTAGTAGCGAAGGTACGGGTTCATCAGAAGCTTCGCAGAGAGGATCAACCAACTTGGAAGCTCGGGACTTTCGAACTTGGAAAGCATTTGAAAGACCTTTTCCGTAACATCTTCGTTGTTCATCCAGATCCTTTCAACGAAGCTCAAGTGGTTCAGACCATAGTACTTGACAAAAATTTCTTCCATCTCGCAGGAAAGAAGACTCGCGAGATGATTGAGAAAATTGATCGGTACGTTGCACAGCCCGATGAATCGCTCGAAACCGAGATAGTTCAGGACAAACTCGGTCACATGACCAGACGGGTTCGTGAAGTTGATCACGATCGCTTCGCTGTGCTTGTCCACAGAGTCGACGTACCTCTCCATTATGGGGAATGCCCTCAACGCGGCTGCAAATCCACCAACGCCGGTTGTTTCTTGACCAATCAAACCGTACTTGAGTGGGATCTCCTCGTCCAACTTGCGCGCCTTCAATCCACCCGGTCTGAACTGGAAGACCACGTAACTCGATTCTCTGACGGCCTCGACGAAATCCTTCGTTTCGAACAACTTGAAACGGTTCTTCACCAATCTCTGACAGAAACCATACATAATCTGAAGTTTTCTCTCATCGATATCGTGCATCCAGACTTCTCGCAAATCGATCTGCTCGGAAACGTCCAAAAGACCAGAGATCAGTTCCGGCGTGTAACTGCTTCCAGCCCCGATGACCGCGATCTTCATGTTTGATCCCCCCAGAAACCTATCAATTTTTCAATCGCACGATCGGTGAAACTGCAACCCACCAACTCACTGGCCAAGAGCACCGCACCAACGACGGGCGGATGTTTTGGAACGATCAAGCGATAATCTCTCCCCAGTGCACTACAGATCATGTTCAAGAGTATCGGATCTGCGTTCTTGAAGAAGCTTCCTTCGAGCACGAGTTTTATGGGAGGTGTGAAGTTCAACTTCTTTCTGAACGCTTCGACGATGCGGACAACCTCATCGACAATCTCGCACAGTATCTTCAAAGCAACGAAGTCGTGATCACGTGCAGCAGAATAGAGTGTTCTTATCAACAGAACAGCGTAGTCTCTCATTTTTTCATAGTCACCTTCGTATTCATAATGCATGATATCTTCAATCTTTGAGGCAATTTGTGATTCGAACATTTCAACCATCACGGTGTTTTCGGACCTGCCATCCTTCGCCCTCACGATCGCGGAAGCCACTTTCCCCGCGATGATGTAAGAGCCCAGGCGCTCGCCAAAGAAGGACGAAAAACCTCCGATCCTTTCCATCCTTTTCCCGTCGCACGCATAGTTGATGCCTCCTGTACCACAGCTTATCATGATGCCAACGTCGTCAAAAGTTCCAGATCTGAGGGCGATTCTACCATCGTTGTCGAAAGCGTATCTCTTCAGTCCGAGTCGCTCCAGTATGGACCGAACTATTCTGTTTTCATACTCGAAGTCGGCACCAGCAACACCAAAGAAAGCCGCATCCAACTCATCAAGGCTCAAAGAGGCACTTTTCAAAGCTTTCTCAATCAATCGTTTCAGAGTCTGGTATGCTTTCTCAACACCAACTCCTTGATAGTTAGCTCCGGGACCTTCTTCAAAAACGATCACGTTGCCCAGTTCGTCCACGATCAAGATGTGCATCTTCGTCCCACCAACATCTACACCAAGAAGGCGCATTCGGATCACTCCAACACAATAACAGTTGTATAATTTTCTCGAGACCCCATCTTGGGAGCGATTGAGATGAGACGCAAAATCACCGGCGTTTTATTCATATTGTTGGTTGTTCTCATGGCTTTTTTCACATTGATATTCTACTGGATCGTGTTCATGTTTCCAAGATTGCAGAAAACTCTACTGAACTATCACATGAACAGCTTGACCCATCAGCTGGATCTGGCCATCTCCATGGTGAACATTCACTATTCTAATTTCGTGCAAGGTTTAGAAGACGAATCGACCGCTAAACAAAACGCTATGAGACATCTGAAAAGCCTCTTCTACGGTCCTGAGGGGAAGGACTATTTCTTCGTGCTGAATCTGGATGGAGTACTCCTGGTTCATCCGTACCGTTCAGACCTGGAAGGGCAGAACGCTTTCATGTCTGACGATGCGGTCTTCACCAGTGCGATTCGAACCATCGTTGAGGGTGCAAAGGAAGGCAAGAAGTTTGTAGAGTACGATTGGTATCTTTACGGTGAAAAGAAGGTCGAAAAGAAATTCTCTGCAATCAGAGTCTTCGAACCTTGGGGATGGATAATCGGAACCGGTCTTTACAGTGAAACTTTGATGGAACAGTCGAAAAAGATCGCGCGAGAGTTTCAGTCTGTGGCGATCCTTTTGATGACTATGTATTCGGCCATCGTTGCGTTCTTGCTGGTTTTGTTGAATCGTCAGTACAAAGAGAGGGAAAGACTTTTGACGTTGCATTTGCAGGAAGGAGAAAGGCTGAAAACCATTCTCAGTTCGATCCCGCAACCTGTGGCTGTCTTGAAAGATTCGCAGATCATTTTCATGAACCAGTCCTTTGAGGAGACGTTCGTGCGAGAAGCTGAAAGTTCACCTGCGCTGAAAGAGA
This sequence comes from Pseudothermotoga hypogea DSM 11164 = NBRC 106472, assembly GCF_000816145.1. Classification (NCBI taxonomy): domain Bacteria; kingdom Thermotogati; phylum Thermotogota; class Thermotogae; order Thermotogales; family Thermotogaceae; genus Pseudothermotoga; species Pseudothermotoga hypogea. Next base: position 303,858 of record NZ_CP007141.1, read on the forward strand.
AGATCTCACAAGTGATCGAAGAAACCTTGAACGAGGTGAGAAAGACCAAGAAAGGCTTGGTCAAAGCGCTGGAGATCGCGTTGGGGCAAGAGAAGAAGTGGTTCGACGTACACGCCGTGCCCCTGTTCAGTGGTGAACGTGTCGTGGAAACTGTGTTGCTTTTTGTGGAGACGACACATCAGGTGAAACAGATTGAATTCTGGAGGTTCAGCGCAGAGACCGATCCGCTCACCGGTTTGGCCAACAGGAACGTTCTTGACGTAATTTTGAGTGATCAACACGTACTCGGTGAGAAATTCTGTGTGATCATGCTCGATGTGGATGGTTTCAAAGAGATAAACGACAGATACGGTCACAGCGTCGGTGATGAAGTGCTCAAAGAGTTCGCACGGAGACTCAGCAACAATGCCAGAAAAGACACCATCTTGGTGCGTTTCGGTGGTGATGAAATGCTTGTGATCGTTCCAAACGCCGACAGAGAAACCGGTTTGAAAATAGCTCAAAGGCTTCAAGAAGTGTTGAAGAAACCGCTTCACCTTGAGAACCTGACCTTGAATTTGAGCGCCTCGATGGGGCTCTCAGAATTCCCAACCGACGGAAACGATCTTCGATCTCTGATAGACGTTGCAGACCGGCGACTGTACAAAGCTAAGAGCTTGGGTAAGGGATCGCTGTGTGTGGATTGACAGCTCGAACGGGCACGTGGTAAAATTTTATAGGGTCTGCCGAGGTGGTGGAATTGGCAGACACGCATGGTTGAGGGCCATGTGGGTTTCGGCCCGTGCGGGTTCAAGTCCCGCCCTCGGCACCAGAGGGAGCGAAGGCTCCCTCTTTTTGTTATACTTTGAAAGGTGATCTTCTTGATCAAACTCGTGTGCATAGACCTGGATGGAACGCTCTTGGACAGCGAGAAGCGCATCTCACAGCATAACATTGAGGCCATCAGGCGTGTGGTCGAGTTGGGCGTGCACGTGACGATCTTCACAGGTAGAAGCTTCGGCTCCGCCGCACATTATGTGAGGGAGCTTGGCATCAAAATACCGGTAGTCTTTCAAAACGGTGCGCTGATAATCGATCCGGTGAGCATGAAGGTCTTTCGGAACATCGAACTTGAATCCGGTTTGGCGAGACATTTCGTAGAGGAGGCGCGAGAGAATTCAGTTTATCCAGTGGTCTATGAGTCATTCTTTTTTGAGAAGGACATGCTCGTCGAGGGACCATACGTGGGTGCCTTTGAAAGATACTTCCAGTTGAACTCGCACCGCATCAGGATGGTTGAAGATCTGAGCAAAGAACTGAGCAAAAGGAAAAGCGTCGTAGAGGTTGCGCTCGTTGGGAAGATTGAGAACGTAAATCGCGTGATCGAGGAAGCGTCTGCAAAACTGAAAAATGGTTACACGGTCGTGGAGAACCAGAAGAGAGATACAGAAGCGTTCGTTGAGATCTTTGGACCCGGTGTTGGAAAGGAAAGGGCGCTCGAATTCTTCCTCGAAATGTATGCCGTCACGCCGGAAGAGGTCATGTACGTAGGAGACAACCTCAACGATGCGTCGATCATGCGCATGGTGGGAACCTCCGTGGCTATGATGAACGCACCCGACGAGATCAAGAGGATCGCCACACACGTTACCGACAGCAACGACGAGTCCGGTGTCGCTAAAGCTTTGGAAAAACTCGTACTTCGGGAGCGTGTTGAAGAATGAGTTTTCTCTTTCTCGTCCTTTCGAGTGTTGTCACGGCTCTCTCCATGCCAGGCTTTCTCTTTGGCTTCCTCGTTTGGTTCAGCTTGATCTTTCTTTTCATCGCTTTGGAAGAAAAGAACGTTCTCACAAGCACTCTTTACGGTTTTCTGTACTTCTACTTCTTCAGCGCGATCAATTTGTACTGGGTCTTGCCCGTACTGGTGAAGAATTTGCCGAGGACTTTTTCAAGGTTTCCAGGCTGGCTGGGTTTCTTCGTTTTCTTACTCATGCTCACGATTGAAGCGCTGCCGTTCGCACTGTTTGGTCTGCTGTACTCGATCGGAAAAAACTCGATCAGAAACCGTCCATGGCTGGACGCTCTGTTTGTGGCGTCACTCTACACTCTGATGGACTTTCTCAGGGGTATCGGTGAGATGGGTTTCACGGGAGGAACACTCGCAGACGCACTTTACAAAGATGTTGGATTGCTTCAACTTGCCCCGTTGATAGGTTCCTACGGTCTGACGTTTTTGATCGTTTTGACGAACAGGCTGCTCTACACTATGATGAAGAAGAGTTCCAGATCCATCGAAAAGATAGCCTTCGTCGTTCTTGCGATCGTGCTCATATCGTACACGGTAGAACGTGCCTTACCATTTCCAGCGAAGGGTGAAACGAAACTCGTTGCTCTGCAAACTTACGTCAGACCGGAGGAAAAATACTCTTCTTCCTCGATAGATCTTTATTCGAAACTCGTAGAACATCTGGAACAACATTCGAACGGGCTGATAATCCTTCCCGAGGACGTGTTTTTCACCGATCCAAGGAACAACGAAATTGGAGAATTGCTCCGAGAATTGACAGAGAGAAGAAACATCAAGATTCTCCTCGGAGCGATATCAACAGACAGTGGGACGAAAAACAGCATCTTTCTCGCGGATGAATCGGGTGTGCGACGGGTGTATTCGAAGGTGAAACTCTTTCCTTTCGTAGAAATGTTGCCGTACGAAAGGATCTTTTCTGTGTTCAAATTCCTGCGGGGACTGGTCTATCTTCAACCCGGCGAAGGCTTCTTTCCTTTGAAGATTGAAGAATATCCCACACTCGGAATTCAGATATGCTTCGAGTCTTACTTCAGCGAGCCGTCGCGCCAACTTGCGAAAAAAGGTGCGGAAGTTCTCATAGTTTGTACGAACGACGGATGGTTCGATTACAACACCGCCCTGATTCAGCATTTTTCGAAATCCGTTTTCAGAGCGGTGGAGACGAGACGTCAGGTGATTCAGGTCTCCAACGCTGGCGTGACGGGAGCGGTGGATCCTTACGGAAGGATCGTCAAGACCCTGCCCGTGAAGAGGTACGATTCCATGGAAATAGAGCTTCTTCCGAAAAAGAACGAGACGTTTTACACACGCTACGGTGATTTGATCGTCTGGTTCTGTCTCGGCGTTGTGTTGCTAACACTACTGCTGCCGCGCGAGAAAAGCGTACGCGTGAGGAGGATCTGGAGATGAGGGTTATTGCGATCGTTCTCGACAGCGTCGGTATAGGAGAACTTCCTGATGCCCACCTCTATGGAGACGAGGGGAGCAACACTTTAGTCAACACGGCGAGGGCCGTCGGCGGGCTGAACCTGCCAAACCTGGCCAAGATGGGTTTGGGTAATCTGGACGAGATCATGGGTGTGCCCAAGATGGATGCAATCGGTGCTTACGGCATCATGATGGAAAAGAGCCCAGGAAAGGATTCAACCACCGGACATTGGGAGCTTGCGGGTATCGTGCTCAAAAAACCGTTCGACCTTTTCCCGAACGGTTTTCCAAAAGAGCTGATAGAAGAGTTCGAACGAAGGACGAATAGAAAGGTGCTGGGCAACAAGCCTGCGTCCGGTACTGAGATCATCAAAGAACTCGGTTTGGAACATGAAAGAACGGGTGCTTTGATCGTGTACACCTCTGCAGACAGCGTCTTTCAGATTGCAGCAAAGGAAGAAATCGTCCCAGTTGAAGAGCTCTACAGATACTGTGAGATCGCGAGAGGGTTGCTCGACGAAATGGGGTTCAAAGTGGCAAGGGTCATCGCAAGGCCCTTCACGGGTGAGTGGCCCAACTACGTGCGTACGCCTCGAAGACACGATTACTCACTGCCACCGGAAGGTCGAACGCTTCTGGACATCTTGACGGACAGCGGGATCGCAGTGTACGCAGTGGGTAAGATTTACGATCTTTACGCAGGGAGGGGCATAACTGAGAGTTTCAAAACCGAGGACAACATGGACGGGGTTGATAAAACAATCTGGGTGATGAGGAACAAAAGAGAAGATTGCATGATCTTCACCAACCTGGTCGATTACGACATGAAATACGGTCACAGAAACGATGTGAAAGGCTATGCGAAAGCACTCGAAGAGTTCGATGCGAGGTTGCCCGAGATCTGGGACTCAATGGAACACGACGATGTGCTCTTCATAACCGCGGACCACGGGTGCGATCCCACAACGCCCTCGACGGATCACTCGAGGGAGAGAGTGCCCATCCTGGTGTGTGGTGAAAAAGTCTGTCGAAACGTGAACCTCGGCATTAGGGAATCTTTCGCTGATTTCGGTCAAACCGTGGCCGACATCTTCCAGGTTGAAAAGCTGGCTAACGGAGTTTCGTTCAAAGATCTTCTGTTCGGTTGTCCATGATATGAGTAAGAAAAGTGTCGCGTACGGCAAGTTCGTCAGATTCTTCTGGAACAAACCAACGGTGGCACTAAATCTGCTCACTTTGGGATTGAAGCTCGAAAACACGAGACGCAAGGTGGTCGCAACCACCAGAAATGACTTTTCAAGCTGGGTGGACTTTGCGGCACTTTCCATCGTTGCGTCGGCATTCAGCGGTGAAGAGGTCGCTTTGGTGAATCTGTTCTTTCCGAGTGAGATCATGGCTGGTTTTGCTTTGAAGAGCGTTTCGGCAGAGGGATTGTCAGGAATGCTTGCGGCCATGCATTTGGAAGACTTCGCACTCGCGCGTGCCGAGTCGATCGGTGTTTCGAAGAACACTTGTTCTTTCCACAGGGCTGGGTTGGGTTTGAACCTGTTGAACATGATGAAAAACGTGAGAGCTGTTGCGGTAACAAACATGCTGTGCGATGGAAACGTACCGATTTTCAGAACGATCGCATCGCTGTACGGACTAAAGCTCATCGTTCTGGATGTTCCAAGAAATCTGGATGAATTCAACGTTGATTACGTTTCCCAACAGCTTGAACAAGCCGTTTACGAACTTGAAAACCAGTTGAACAGGCGGTTCGATTGGAAGAAGTTCGAAGAACAGATGAAGATCGAGTCAGAGATCTTCGAAGCGCTGAGAGAACTCTATCCAAAGCTGTGTGAAAAACCGATCAAGATGCATCTTTATCAGCATGTGAATCTGTTGTACACGATCCATGTCAGACCAGATTTTCACCTGCTGAAAGCCGTTAGAGCTCTCGAAAGGGATCTGAAAGCAGAAACGAGCGACGATGCTAAGAGAATCCTTTGGATGCATCTGAGCCCCTACTACGACAACGTTCTCAACGAGATCTTCTCCAAAGACAGTCCTCACACGGTGGTGGCGAGCGAACTTTGCTGGGATTGGCTCGATTGGAGAATAGATGTGCGACGTGGTTTCAAGAGCATCGCTGAAAAGCTGTTGCTCAACCCCCTGCTCAACGATGCCAGAAAGAGGGCAGAGTTCGCGGTGAAGCTGGCCAAAGATTTCAGAGTCAACGGGGTGATACACTTCAACCAATTCGGTTGTAAACAGTCCTCAGGCTCCATCGAGCTGATCAAGGGTGTCTTCGACGAATTGAAAATTCCTTTTCTCTCTCTGGACGGAGACTGCGTCGATCACACCAGCAGTTCGTCAGAGCAGTTCAAAACCAGAGTCCAAGCCTTTCTGGAGATGATCGAATGATCGTTTACAACTGTCCTCTGGTACCCTTCGAGTTCTTCCATGCACTCAGAATTCCATTCAAAAGGATCGAACCCATCTCGATTGAGTTTCAGAAGCTCCATCCAAACGTCTGCTCTTTTTGTAGGAGCGCTGTTTGCTCCGTGAAGCCCACCGACGTTTTGGTTTGGACCGATTCGTGTGATTCGATGCGCCGGGCATACGATTTCTTGAGCCAGAACGTATCGTTCTATCTGCACATACCTGTGAAGAACGATGAACTCGCCGTGCTGTCACTTTCGAGAGATTTGAAGAGACTCTGGGAGTTTCTCAAAACCGTTTTCAACAGCGAAGTGCCTCTGAGCGAACTTGAAAGAGTGCACAGGTGGTTCATTGAGAAGTCGATCCATCTGGAAAGGCTCATCGAGAAAGATTTGAACGAAGCGAAAACGATCTTTGAAGAGTTATCGAACCAAGAGTGGGTAGGTTCAGTTGCCAGGAAAGGTAAATCTGTTTTGTTGCTCGGTTCTTGGGCGAACAGCAAGTTGGTGGAGATCGTGGAGAAGGCGGGAGGTTTCGCACTCAATGCGACATGTTCTGGGCCGTACAGTTTGATCTTTGAGGCAGAACCAGCTCGAGACATCTTCGAATCCATCGCGAGAAGAATCTTGAACAAGAGGCTTCCCTGCGGAAGGTTCGCTTCAACCAGGGAATTGAAGATGCTGATAGAACGATTCAGACCGGAAGCGATCGTCTTGCACACGGCGAAGTTCTGTGATTTTTACCATTTTGATGAGCGACTCTTGAGAGAATTGAAAATTCCGTTCGTTACGATCGAAAACGATTTCACCAACGCCTTAGAACAAGCCAGAACCAGAATAGAGGCACTTCTCGAGGACACAAAAGACAGACCACGAGTTTCCGTCAAGGCCTTTCACTTTGTTGGGATCGACAGTGGTTCTACCAGCACGAAGATAGTGGTTGTGAACAATCGCGGCGATATCTTATTCGAACAGGTGTGCAGGACGGGCGCAGATCCAAAAGAATCAGCAAAGCGGTTGATGATTCAGGCTATGAAACATCTGAAATTCGATCCGCAGGAGAGCTTTGTAGTTGCCACGGGCTACGGACGTGACGCGATCGATTTCGCACACGCAAGAGTCACAGAACTGACTTGCCACGCCGTCGGAGTGAAACATTTGTATCCAGACGTTAGAACGATCATAGACGTCGGTGGTCAGGACAGCAAGGTGATGAGAATCGAAGAGGGCAAGATCGTCGACTTCGTCATGAACGACAAGTGCGCCGCTGGAACTGGGAGGTTTCTGGAGATCGTTTCCTCGATACTCGAAACACCTTTACAGATCATGGGCAAAGAATCTCTGAAAGCGAAAACTCAGTTGAGTATCAGTAGTGTTTGTGCGGTTTTCGCCGAAAGCGAGATCATCTGTCTACGAAGCAAGGGCTACAGTAAGCAAGAGATTCTGTGGGCTGCTCACAACGCAATTGCAAGAAGGCTCGTGACCATGTACGAAAGGGTAAAAGGACGTCCACCAGTTGTACTCACGGGTGGCGTGGCGCTCAACGAGGGACTGAAGCGTGCTCTCGAAGAATTGCTCAAAGTAGAGATCATCGTCCCGAAAAATCCCGTCACGACCGGCGCGCTCGGTGCGGCACTGATGGGGCTTCAACAGAAACTATAGAGTCCCGAATGTTCGCGCAATGCAAAGACGCAGCAACCTGTGCCAGTCAACTGAGCAACGATCGGATCAGTACTCCACGCTTGAGCTAAAGCTGTTTTGATTTCCGGATAGACCTCACACACTATGGTTTGAAAGACGTTGTAAGACATACGCAGGATCACTTCATGCTCATGTTTCACGTAGGCCTCATACAGTCTTTCGATCGGCCTTGGTCCCTTTTTGAAGTCCGTTTCCTTCAGCATGCTGTAAGCCTTCGCTGTGCTCACACTCACACCCGGACAGAAAAGATCGACCGTGTAACCACTTATTTGTGGTAGTGGCGTGACTTTCTCACCTTTTCCTTCAACGATCGCCGTGCCACCAATGAGAAAGAAAGGCACATCCGAGCCCACTTCCGCAGCGATCTCAAGAATGTCCGAATGCGGTATCCCACACCTTTGCGCAAGGAACCTGAGCGTGGCAGCAGCATCTGAACTGGCACCACCCAGGCCCGATCCCATTGGTATACGCTTTTTCAGAACCGCCTTGAGTCCGAAATCGACAGGGTAAAACTCCTTGAATTTTCTGAAGGCTCTTTCCACGAGGTTCTGACCTTCGATGGGAACATTCGATTCTACAACGATTTGGCCAACGTCTTCAGTCTGAATGAAAAACAGTTCATCGTACATGTCTATCGTCTGGAACAGACCCACTATGTCGTGGTAACCATCAGAACGTTTGCCGACCACGTCGAGATAGAGGTTCAATTTGGCATAAGCTTTTTCAGAAAATCCAGCGCCAACTTCGACCATCCTTCCAGTTCTTCCCTTCGCTGTTCTATCTCTTTCAGATCCATGAACCAGAAATCAAACATGTCCGGTTCGTTCAGACCCAGGAACTTCACCTCTGCCAGGTAAACCAGCCCGACGTGCACTCTGCTCACCGGGCTGCTCGTGTCGTTCAGAAGGCCAACGTAGGAGAGTTGAAGAACTTCCACGTTGACCTCTTCGTGCATCTCTCTCTCCATGCCTTTCAAGAAAGCCCGCCAGGGTGCGTCACCATCGCCTAAATTGATATGACCTCCCACACCGAGAGACAGCTTTCCATGGAGTCTTCTTTCCTGCTGTTTTTTCGTTCTTCTGAGCAAGAGGAACTTTCCCTGTTGACGCATCAACACGTAAGGGATCAGTTGGTGGAGCGTTTCGTCGTTCTCGGCGATTTCTCTGTCGATGAAGAACGCATTCTTTTCGATCAGATCTCTCAACTTTTCCAAATCGATTGGGAAGATCCCATCGGTGCCGTTCACCAGGTCATCGATTATCTTCGTCGGAACCACCAGAACTTGCTCCATGTCCACTCCCCGCCAATTTGTTGTAGCAGTCTCTGCAGACTGCAATGTATTTTTCCTTTCCACCCACATCGATCTCCGAATCGTTATCTGATATCTTGTAGGTGAGTGTCGCGTTGTGCTCCCCACAGACGTGACACACAGCCCTCTTCTTGATAACTTCGTTCGCGAGTGCGAGTAAAAGCATGGTCGTTTCGAAGGGGTTCTGCTTGAAGGTCATGTCGAGGCCTGCGCAGAACACGTTGACGTTCTCGTCCAGAAGCTTTCTGACCACCTTGATCAGGTCCTTGTCGAAGAACTGGACTTCGTCGATGAACACTGCATCGATCTTCTCCTGAAGGTGAGGGAGCATATCTTTAGAGAATTCAACCGACACGGCTTGTGCTTCGAGGCCAGAATGCGTCTTGACAACGTCAGTGCCATAACGAACGTCCAGAGCGGGTTTGAAAAGCAGCGTTTTCTTCTTACCCAGCTTGTAGATCTCCAGATAGGAGAGCAGCTCTGTGGTTTTCCCCGAGTACATCGGTCCAACAATCACTGTGAGCTTTCCAGACAACGTTCATTCCTCCTCCACCAAAGCGTTGACCGCCGCGAATTTTTCCTCATCCAGCAGATGCAGATACGTGCTCGTGGTTGACAGATTCGCATGACCCAAAAGCTCTTGAACGACTCTCACGTTCACCCTTCTTTGCAACAAGTGTGTCGCGAAAGAATGACGCAGGGTGTGCGGGTGCACCCTCTTCCTTATGTTGCACAACTTTGCGTATTTCCGTACGATCCTGAACACCGTGCTTGGATGCAGTCTCAACGAAGTTCCAAAAAGGTATTCGTCGGCCTCTTTTTTGTATTTTTCTATGTACACTCTCAGCTCGCTTGCAAGGCTGCTGTTGAGTGGAACGATTCGGTCTTTCCTTCCCTTGCCCATCTCGATCCTGACGAACGCAGGTGAAAAGGAGACGTCCGAAACTCTGAGATTGCACAACTCGCTGACCCTCAGGCCACAGTAGTATAGCAAGGACAGGACCAGATGATCCCTCTCCTTTTGCTCGCTAACTCTCAGCATGTTCTCCATCTCTTGTTTCGTCAAGAAATCCGGCGATCTTTTTCTGAGCCTTGGTACTTTCACTTTCATCCAGGGATTGCTCGACACGTAGTTCCGCAGAACCAAATAATCGAAGAAGTTTCTGAGCGAGGATATCTTCCGTGCCAAGGTGGAAACACTCAAGGGTTTGCCGAAGCTTTTCGAAAGGTGCTTCAAATAGTCCTCCGCGTCCTTCACACTGAAAGTTTCAAGTCTCAGTTTTCTTTCTTTTAAGGACTTCAGAAACTGCGACACGTCGATCCCATATGCCATGATGGTGTGATCGGAAGCTCTGCGCACGTATTTCAGATACTCCACGTATTCACGGAGCAAATCCTCCAAGACTCTATCACCATCCTACAAATGCCATCACAACCATGTAGAGGCTGGCGATTATCAGGCCCGTCAAGACCCAGGCAAAAGATGTTTGAAAGAACTCTCTGAACGATACGCTCTTTCCCGTGAATCTTTTCAGCAAAGAGATACCCACTATGTTGACAGCCGCGCCGATCGGCGTCAGATTCGCTCCAAGTCCCACACCGAGCGCTATAGCCCACCACAAATGTGTTGAGTAGCCCAACCCAATCAGGTATTTTACCACTGGAACCAAAACGACTGTCGTCGGCACTGCGCTGAGCAGGGAACCCATAACAGCTGAAAGCCAGACGAGGACGACGAGTAGCAGTGAGCGAGAACGAACCATCGAAATAAGACTCGCGAACCCGCTGAGAAGGCCAAGCTCCTGCATCACGTGCGTGAGCGAAAACAGTCCCATGAAGAAAAACAGTGTGTCCCACTCAATTTCCTTGGCCACATCTTCGAAACTCTTGTTTGCGACGATGAGACTGAGGGTCGCTCCAAGCAAAGCAATGAAAGCCATGTCGATGTCCAGCGCTTCGTGAAAAGCGAAAGCACAGATGGTGGCTACGAAGATCGTCGCAGTCCTCAAGAGCAACTTTTTGTCAGTGATGGCCTCTCTCGGGTTCGTTGCAGCCAGTCTTTTCAGCCCCGCTTCACTCGCCCGATCAACAGAAACCACACTTGAAAGCATCCTAAGCGATATGAGCAACATCAAGAAAGACATCGGTGCCAGATGAACGATAAAGCTCGCGAAACTAAGGCCACTCGCGTTGCCAATTACGATGTTCGGAGGGTCACCGATCATCGTCGCCATCCCACCGACATTCGACGCGATCACGCCGAGCACGAGTACCTTCGACGGATCGACTTCAGCTGCGTCACTGACCAGAAAGAGAATCGGTGCGAATATCAAGAGCGTTGTGACATTGTCCAGGAACGCAGAAAGTATCGCTATGAAGACTGCAAGCATAGACACCGTTCTTCTCAGATTTCCTCTACCGAGACGTACCGCATAAACGGAAGCCATCTGGAAAAAACCTGTGCTCTTCAAAACAGAGACAATGATCATCATGCCAAGCAAGAGGCCTATGGTGTTGAAATCGACCACGCGGGATATATTTTCCGTCGTCAAACCTTCCGATAGCTTCAAGACGGCTGCGATTAGACCCAGCAAGAAAACCTTGACCGAGGTTCGCCGAGACCTGCTGAGAATCACGTAGTAGGCCAAGAAGAACAAAAACATCGCAACGATCTGTTTGACCATGTGTGATCACCATCCAAGCCATAGCGGGTAGAACTCTGCAAGCTCTCCTTCATACAAACCTTCAACATCTGGGGGCACCCTGATGACGCCCTCCGCCTTCACAAGATTGGACACCTGCGCGGTCTCACTCTCCAAAGGTTCCGCCCAAACCTGACCGTGTCTCACAAGAAGCTTCACTCTGATGAACTGTTCTCTACCCTGTCTGGAGTACACGTTTCGCGTCAGCTTCACCATGCCAGAGGGTTTGAAGAGAAAGTCCTTTTCGTTCTCCAGCTTCCTCAAGATCGGTATGAGCACGAACTTGGCGCTGATCGTGAAAGAGACCGGATTCCCCGGAAGACCAACGACGGGTTTGCCGTTCACGATAGCCAGCACCGTGGGCTTTCCGGGCTGAATCAAGATTCCGTGAAAAAGAACGCCGGGTTTTCCCAGTCGGTTGATAGCTGCTTCGGTGAAATCTCTCGCGCCTATCGAACTTCCACCACTGACCACCAAAACGTCGTATTCGTCAAAGCGACTTCTGAGCGTTCGGAACAATTCATCTTCATCGTCCCTGCACAAACCTACACGATTCGCCTCAAAATGCAAAGATCTTAGCCACGCGACGAGGCCATAGCCGTTGCTGTCCCGCACCTGAACGAGAGATTTTTTTTCCACAAAAGGTTCAACGATCTCATCGCCTGTGGAGATCACGCCAACTTTCGCTCGTCTGAACACCTTCAACCGCTCCACACCCAGTTGAAGCAGCAACTGAAGATGACCTGGCTTGATCCTTTCACCCTTCGCAAGCACCAACTCATTTTTTCTCACATCTTCATCCATTCGAAGCACGTTTTCTCCGACTGCTACTGGCTTCATCACCTCGACGTACTCGTCGAACCTCTGCGTGTGTTCTACCATCACCACCGCGTTCGCTCCCTCTGGCAACATTGCCCCAGTCGCAACCCAAGCGGCTTCGTTTTCGTTGATCGCTCTTTTCGGTTCTTCGCCCACCTTCACCTCGAAGGCAACGCGTAACATGACTGGAAAGTTCGTACTCGCACCAATCGTGTCTTTGGACCTCACAGCGTAACCGTCCACCAAGGATTTGTCGAAACCCGGAAGATTCTGCGAAGCGAGCACGTCTTCAGCACACACAAAACCGAGCGATTCCAACGTGGGAACTTCCAGAGTTTCATCGATCGGTTTCACTCTGTGAAAGTATTCAGAATAAACCTGATCCAAACTCGCCAGTTTGAGAAACTTCAAGGCGTTTCACCTTCTTGATGGCAATCTTTGGTCGAACCCTTGATTTTTTCCAGACCGTGTGGTATCGCTGGAAGTATTGCCTTCAGATTCTGTTCGACCGCGTTCGGACTTCCCGGCAAATTGATGATCAGTGTCTCCTTCCTGACCCCCACAACTGCTCGTGACAACATGGCGGTGGGTGTGTGTTTCATCGCTTCGAGCATCATCGCCATCTCCATTCCATAAAGTCTTTTCTCGATCACGTTCATTGTCGCCTCCGGTGTAACATCCCTGGGAGATACACCAGTGCCACCGCAGGTGATCACCACGTCAAATTGTGCTTCACACAGCTTGAGAAGCTCGTTTTTTATCAAGTCAACCTCGTCTGGGACAATCGATTCAACCTCGATCGTTCCACCGATCTGCCCCATGAGCTTTTTGACGATCTGTGCGTTTTTATCGATCATCTCACCCTGACTCACCCTGTCGCTGACCACCAAAATGGCCACCCTCATTTCGATTCATCCTCCTCGACGATCTTTCCCAGATCGGAGATATCGTATCCCGAGCACTGAAAAACAACATTTCTGAAATCGCTCGACGTCATCACATCGAAAATGGTTTGAAAGCGTTCATCGTTAAGAAACTCTGGCAGAATCAGAAGATCGTATTCTTCCCAGCATAGAGGTACGAAGTCCAGATCCATCAGTTGCGCCACGTACGCGACGGCCAAACCTGCATCTGCGAGGCCTCTCTTAACCTTGAGTGCGACGGACATATGTGTCAGTTCCTCGTTTTCGTATCCATTTATCTGACGCGGTTCTATCCCAAGCTTTGAGAGGTAGTAGTCCAGCAAGATCCTGGTTCCGGAGGCCTTCTGCCTGTTCACAAACCGCACATCTTTTCTAACAAGGTCCTGAAGTGTCCTGATCGATTTTGGATTTCCCTTCTGAACCACGAGTCCTTGGAGCCTCTTCGCAAACTTCACCAAGACGAAACCATTCAGCATCTTTTTTAAGAAAGGCAAGTTGTACGTTTCACTCTCACTGTCGAACAAGTGAATGCCGGCAAGATGCGCATGAGACTTCGCTATAGCCTTGACACCACCAAGGCTACCAACGTTCACCACCGAAAGTCTCACACCGCGCTCGATCAAAAGATCGCTCAGTCTATCGATGAGAGGATCGTTGCTACCGACGAAGAGCAAAGTGTTGTCTATTCGTTTCTTTGTGGCCAGCAACCGAACTTCAACCTTCTCTCCTTCGTCGATCACTTCTTGACCTCTGGGTACCACGAGCACACCATCCATCTTTGTCAACGAAGAGATCGTGGCAGCGCCCCTCTTGAGAGGAATGCAGACGTAACGATCTTTCACCTTCGCCAGAGCGACCCTGACGAACTCATCGTCACCGGCGGAAGAGAAGATCCTCGTGGCACACTCGGCTATCAGAAAATCCTCGGCTGAATCACTCTGATGGTACCAAGCTTCCACAACAGGTTTGACCACCCGTTCGAGCACGGTGAAACACGAAGCTGGAAAACCGGGAAGACCGATGACTGGCTTTTTCTCCACGATGGCAAGGACCGTAGGCTTACCGGGTCTGATGCTGAGACCGTGCGCCACAATTTCACCGAGCTTTTCAAGCGCACGATAGACGAAATCTTTCCGCCCCGCCGAAGAACCTCCAATGAAAAGAACAAGATCATACGCTGGCAAAAGTCCTTGCAGAGTCGATGCCAACTTTTCTGGATCGTCCCCGACCGGATCGAGAACCCTCACAGCGACGCCGAGCTTTTCGAGAAAAGTCTTGACGAGCACGGAGTTGGTCTCAGGTATGAAACCTTCCTTCAGCTCACTGGAAGGATCGACGATCTCATCACCCGTGGGTACGACTGCGCATTCGAGGTTTTTCAGCACCTCCACCTCGAACACACCGGCGGCCAGCAACAATGCAAGATCCTGCGGTGTGAGCCGATGGTATCTACAGAAAAGCATGTCGTACTCCACGGCATCCTCACCGATCGTTCTGACATTGTGAAAGGTCGGCACAGGTTCGAAGATTTCTACCGAACCATCCTCTAAGAAATGGACGTCCTCAATCATGATCACCGCGTCGAAACCTTCGGGCATCGGCTGACCCGTGTTGACGATCATGAATTGCTCTCTGTTGAGTCTCTTCGGTGCATGCTTTGAAGCTTGAACCGTGTCAGAGGACCGAACTGCTATTCCATCCACTGCGGCGGAGTTGTAATGAGGAACACTTCTGAGTGCAAAAATGGCACGGGCCAGAACCCTGTCGATCGCCTCGCCGACTTTGACTTTCTGTGTCTTCGGCTCAAAAAAGCCCGCTTCTTTCAAACGGCTCAGATACAGTTCGAGTGCTCTATCCAGCACCATTTTCTTGAGGTATATCTTCCTTTCCAACACCGCACCTCCGATTAACATTCTACTCTGAGACGTGATAATATGTGTCGTGGGGTGAAACGATGAAGTTGTCTGAAGTGCAAATTGGTCAAGAGCACGCGGCGAGCTTCACCATAACTGATGAGATGGTGAAAACGTTCGCAGAGATCACGGGCGATAAGAACCCCGTCCATCTGGATGAAGAGTACGCGAAAAAGACGCGGTTCAAAAAGAGAATATGTCACGGTATGCTGGTGGCATCGATGATTTCAAAGGTGCTGGGTATGGATTTCCCCGGCCCTGGAACGATCTTGGTCAGGCAGCAACTGTCTTACAGGGCTCCGGTCTTTGTTGGAGAAACGGTTGAAGTTCGCGTGAGTGTTATGGACAAGAAAGAAGAAAAACAACGACTCATCCTTCAAACAAACGTGTTCAAAAGCGATGGAACACTTGCGATCGAGGGACAAGCGGAAGTTCTGATCGAACGGTGAGACCTTACGGTCAACATTTTCTCAAGTGTGAAGATGTGGCGCTCGAACTCGTGGACAGGTTGAACCCCCGCACCGATGACGTTGTTGTCGAGATAGGTTGCGGGAAAGGCTTCCTTACAAGGTTTGTTGCCCAGAGGGGTTGTCGGCTCGTCTGTTACGAAATCGACGAATCTCTGAGCGAAGAGTTCAAGAGGAACGTACCTTTCGAAAACGTCGAGCTCAGATTGAAAGATTTCCTCGAGGTAGGAACCAAAGAAATCGAGAGTGCACGACTGTGCTATGGTAGCATCCCATACCAAATATCTTCAAAAATCGTTCGCAAAATGATCGAGCTTGGTTTCGAGAGATGTCTTTTCATAGTTCAAAAAGAATTTGCAGAGAAGCTTGTCCTGGGTCGAGAAAGAAGAAAGCATACTCTGATCACTCTGCTGAGCCAGACGTACTTCAATGTCTCAATCCTTCGGCGAGTGCCAAAACGATGCTTCGAACCTCCTCCAAAAGTTGATTCAGTCATGATCGAGCTCGTTAGAAAAGATGTAGAAGTGGATCTGGACAGCTACGAAGATTTCCTAAAAAGGCTTTTCTTGAGGCCGAACAGGAGCGCGAAGGCAGTTCTCAAAGAGATGGGTGTGGACCAGTGTGAGGCTTTCGAAGATGCGAGAATCTGGGATTTGAATGTCGAACAGGCGCTCAGTATTTATATGAGGTGGTCGGATGACGAGAGAAGAACTCTTCGAAACCGTTCTGAATTCGATCGTTGAGGGCATCATAATCGTGGATAGAAACGCAAGAGTCCTCTACATGAACAAGCAAGCTTCCATCATACTCGGTATACCAGCCTCGAGTGTGATTGGCAAACATGTGGTCGACGCCATACCGAACACCAGGTTGCACATAGTCGTTCAGACGGGCAAGGCTGAGATAGACAACGTTCAGGACATAGGAGACGTGAAGATCATAACTTCGAGGATACCCATCAAGGACAAGAACGGAGAAATCATAGGTGCCGTCGCAATCTTCAGGGACATCACGAGTGTGCAGAGGATGCTCGATGAGGTCACAAACCTCAGAGAGATGGAAGCACTGCTCAAGGCGATCATAGAGTCCACGAACGATGCGATATCCGTTGCAGACGCTGACGGTAAGATCGTCATGGTGAACAAGGCTTACACGAAGATAACAGGTTATTCGGCACAGGAGGTCATAGGTAAGCCCGCCACAATAGACATCGCCGAGGGCGAAAGCATGCACATCAGGGTCGCACAAACCAAACAGCCGATCTATGGAGCGAGACTCCTCGTGGGACCGACCCGAAAAGAGGTCGTGGTGGATGTCACGCCTCTGTTTGTCAAAGGCGAGTTCAGAGGGAGTGTGGGTGTGATACACGACGTTTCGGAGATCGTCCGTTTAAGCAAAGAACTCGAAGAGATGCGTCGGATCATGAGACGCATGAGTGCGAAATACACCTTCGACGACATAGTTGCGGAGAGCACCAAGATGAAGATCATCATAGAACAGGCCATGAAAGTCGCGCAGACCCCCGCGACGGTCCTGTTGAGGGGTGAGAGCGGTACAGGTAAAGAACTGCTTGCGCATGCGATACACAACGCCAGTGAAAGAAAGGATCAACCTTTTGTGAGTGTGAACTGTGCGGCGATACCGGAATCGGTCCTGGAGTCGGAACTCTTTGGATACGCCCCAGGTGCCTTCACTGGTGCCAAGAGAGAGGGGAAAAAGGGTCTGTTCGAAGAAGCACACAAAGGCACGATCTTTCTGGACGAAATAGGGAAGATGCCCTTATCTGTGCAGCCGAAATTACTGAGGTTTTTAGAAACGAAGGAAATAACACCTGTCGGTGGCACAA
This sequence comes from Pseudothermotoga hypogea DSM 11164 = NBRC 106472, assembly GCF_000816145.1. Taxonomy (NCBI): domain Bacteria; kingdom Thermotogati; phylum Thermotogota; class Thermotogae; order Thermotogales; family Thermotogaceae; genus Pseudothermotoga; species Pseudothermotoga hypogea. The sequence goes on from NZ_CP007141.1 coordinate 321,175, forward strand.
AACCCATAAAGATCGATGTTCGGATCATCGCAGCGACGAACATGGACTTGGAGAAGATGGTGCAGGAAGGTTCCTTCCTGCCAGACCTTTACTTCAGGTTGAACGTCTTCCCCATACACATACCCCCACTGAGGGAGAGAAGAGAGGACATACCAATGCTCGTGCAACACATCATAAAGAAACTCAACCAGGAGTATGGAAGGATCGTCGAGGGTATATCACCCGAGGCTCTGCACAGACTCATGTCGTACGATTGGCCCGGTAACGTGAGGGAACTCGAAAACATCATAGGCAGAGCCATGATAACGATGGAACCGGATGAGAGGTTCATCAGAGCACATCATTTACCACCTTTGAAACTCTCCTATCAAGCCCAAGAAGTGCCGGGTGACGTGAAAGATCTCAGACGCGCATTGAGAGAGTACGAAAAGGGGTTAATAATGAAGGCACTGGAACGGAACAATTGGGACGTGCAAAACACCGCGAGAGAGATCGGAATGAGTGTCAGAACGCTGTATCATAGGATGAAACTGTTGCAGATCGTCAGGCCGATGAGCAAGAGACGTCAGTCTTAAACTTTGCTAAAAGCTAAGGTAATTCACGAGTCGTAGTATTTGTAATGAGAGGTGATTCCGTGCAGAGGTCGAAAAAGAACCTCAAGACTTTGTCCCAATACGAGTTGTTAAAACTCCTCAAAGATGGGCAAAAAGAAGCGAAAGAGGAGATGTTCAGAAGAATGTCTTTGGAAAACGGTGAGACAAATGCAAGAAAATCAAAAGAAAACAAGGAACCGTAGCTGCGTAGAACTCAGAAAATTTTCCCTTATCATAGACAACGTGGTAGTGCTGAAAGACGTAGATCTGTCCTTTGAAGCGGGGCAGCTCACGGTCATTTACGGTCCAAGGGGTGCGGGCAAATCTGCCTTGTTGAGGTCGTTGTTGCGACTCAACAGGGAAATCTATGAAAACGTTGATTGGTCAGGAGAACTGCTCATAAACGAGAAGCCCATACAGGCTTACGACAAGAAACTGCTCAGACAGATGGTCTCGTACGTTGAACCATCTTTCGTGGAAGCCATGGACGAGCTGACCTTCGCCGATTTCATAAAGATAACCCTGTCGGACTCCGAAGCCTCCTTGGAAGATTTCGCTTCGGAACTCGACAGACTCGGGATACTCAAATTTCTCAAGCGTGAGCTAAAAACACCGATCAAGCAGTTCTACACGATGGAAAAGATCATGCTGTTGCTCTTCGCGGCGATCGTTAGGAAATCCAGCGTGGTGGTGCTCGACTGCATACTGGACCACCTGGACGACGACACACTGGTTCCCGTGCTGAAGGAGTTGTTGAACATAAAGCAAGACAGAATCGTTGTTCTCAGCACCAGACAAAAACTGAGATTCCTACCGATCGCTGACCAGTTCGTGATGATGAAGAGTGGTAGAATTGAGTACAGAGGGGCTGCGAGAGAGTTCGTGTTGGAGAGGTGAAACGTTGAAGGTCATAACTGTCACGCTGAATCCCGCCCTCGACAGGGAATTCATAATCGAAGGGTTTGCCGTGAACGCCTATCACAGGATCAAGACTCAGGACCACATGGTGATGAATCCTGGCGGCAAGGGTATCAACGTCTCTATGGCTTTGGCGAAGCTGGGAGTTTCCTCGATCGCCATAGGTATCATCGGGGGATACACGGGTCGTGTGCTCCTAACCGAATTGAACAAGACGAGCCCACTCATCAGCACCAGCTTCGTGCACATAGAAGAGGAGACGAGAGAAAACATCGTGATCGTCGATCCCGTCAACCATACCATGACATCTATAAACTCTCCAGGTCCGAGAGTGGACAAGAAAGCTGTCGAATTGCTCCTGAAACGCTACGAGATATACCTTTCCAGAGCTGAGGCGGTTGTGCTGTCTGGAAGCTTGCCCCAGGGACTGACGGGCGAAATCTATGGAAAGATGGCGAAAATGGCCAGGGAAAAGGGTAGAATGGTGTTCTTCGATATGATTGACGAGTACCTGACGGAAGCTCTGGAGATCTGCGTTCCGGATGTGGTCAAGCCCGACGTGAGAGGGAGTTACACAATCTTGCAACAACGTTTGGAAAGCCTTGAGGATTACGTTGAGGCCGCAGCCAACCTCGTGAAGAGGGGCTGCAAGTTGGTGGTTGTCTCCTACGAAATCAAGAACGACGTGGTTGCTACTCAAGATGGTGTATGGTTGATCAGCACCAAAGAGAAGGTCGAGCCTGAGAACATCTTAGGTGCTGGTGATGCTTACGTTGCGGCGATGGTTTACAAGAGACTGACAGACAGGAATACGAGCATGCTGGAGACTGCAAAGTTCGGTTACGCTGCCGCACTTGCAAAGACCAAGAAACTCACGAAGGAAATGCCCGAGTACGATGAAATAGGTGAAGCTCTCAATTCATGCAAGTTGGAGCGTCTCAGATGAGGTAGAGGTGATGCCGTGAGGGTCTACGATGTCATGGTCAGGGATGTGACCGCCGTCACGCAGGAAGACAGTGTCGAAAACGTCGTACGGATCATGGCCACTCAGTTTTTGAGTGGGGTTCCTGTCGTTACCGAAGACATGAGGGTGATAGGTTTTGTGAGCGAAAGCGATATAATCCGGGCCGCGATACCAGGATACTTTTCGCTTTTGCAATCTACGACTTTCATCCCCGACATGAGCCAGTTTCTCAAAATGGCTGCCAAGTTGAGGGACAAACCGGTTCGAGAAATCATGACGCATCCTCCACTCGTTGTGAACGAGAACGCTTCTCTGGCTCACGTTGCCGATCTGATGATAAAGCACAATGTGAAGATTCTCCCGGTCGTGGACGAGCACGGCCGGCTGTTGGGTGTGATCACGAGGACGAATATCGTTAGAGCGGCCATGGAAGGATATCTATGAGGGCCTTCGTAACCTTTTTGGGTTGCAAGGTGAACCAGTACGAGACCGAGCTGATCATTGAGCAGCTTGAACGTGCTGGAATAGTGGTTTCGTCACAACCAGTCGATGTCGACATATGTGTTGTGAACACCTGCATGGTAACCAATGAGGCTGCGAGACAGTCCCGTCAACTTTTGAGAAAACTTAGGAGAATGAACCCAGATGCCCTTGTCATAGCCACGGGCTGTTATCCCCATTTGGACGCGCTGTCCATAAAAGACTGTGGAGTTGACCTGGTCCTTGGAAACAGAGAAAAGAAGGAGCTCGTGAAGCACATCAACGAATGGTTCCGGAACAAGGAACAGAAAGTGTTGATCTCACAACCAGATTATGAAATCAGCGAACAAGTGAGCAGTTTCCTCGCAGACCGAGTCAGAGCTTATGTGAAGGTGCAGGACGGATGCGACGAATACTGCACCTACTGTATCGTACCACTCGCAAGAGGCAGAAAAATCAGAAGTAAACCAACACAAGTCGTAATACGAGAAGTCAAAAACCTCGTCAACTCAGGTTACAAGGAGATCGTTCTCACCGGCGTGAACCTGGGCAGGTACGGTCGAGACATCGACACCAGCTTGGCCCATCTTGTGAGACGATTGCTGAACGAGGTCGTGGAAGATTTTCGAATCAGACTCAGTTCGATCAACGTTCAGGACATATCTGCTGAGCTCATAGAACTGTTCAAGAACAATGAAAAGTTGTGTCCCCATCTGCACATACCGATCCAGAGTGGTTCGAACAAGATCTTGAAAGCCATGAACCGAAGCTATACTGTCGAACAAGCTTTGGCACTTTTTGAGCGCCTGCGCAGCTTGGATCCGTTTTTCTCTATAACTACCGACATAATAGTGGGCTTCCCCGGAGAGACCATCGGAGACTTCGAAGAAACTCTGGCACTCGTCAAAAGAGCCATGTTCTCCAGAGTACATGCGTTCAAGTATTCCGACAGGCCGAACACACCTGCGTCACGCATGAGACATAAGGTTCCACCAGAAGAAAAAGACAGACGAATGAAACTGCTCAGAGAGATCGCAGAGAAAGTCGCAGCGGATTACCGTGCGGCATCGGTGGGAAAGATCAGAACGGTGCTCGTGGAAATGAACAAGGACGGTGTGAGTTACGGATACGACCAATATTACGTTCGTCACGAGTTTGTCTCCCTCAGTACCAACGTTCTCGCGAAAGTTGTCGTGAAGAAACCAAACGGAGCAGGGGTGGTGTCGCAGGTTGTTAGTTTGGAGAAAAGCGTGGTTGACTGAAGCTGAAACCAAGCTGGATATAGACGAACCAGGGTTCTTGTACGGAGGAGTGGCTTACGAAACTTTGCGAACGTACGATATGAAACTCTTCGCCCCCAAATATCATTATGAAAGGCTGCTGAACACTCTCTCATATCTGGGCCTTGAACTGCCTTTGGACTATCCAACCTTCAGAAGGATACTGGAAGAAGGTGTTCAAAAGCTTGGAAAAGAGGCTTCAATCAGGGTCATTGTTGTTCCAAGGGGAAGGTTCAGTGCCTTCGAGTACTCACCCGAACACGGCGAGCTGATCGTTTACATGCGCGAGCTGAAGGTGGAACCACTGGGTTACGTTAAGATAAAGGTGAGCAACGTGAGGAAAATAGATCCGCTGTCTACACCTGCCGATTTGAAGGTCGCAGGCAGAACGGACATACTCTTGGCCAAACGTTCCAAAGGCGACGCTTACGACGTCATAATGATTGGAAATCGTGGACAGGTGTGCGAAGGAACCTTCACGAACGTCTTTCTCGTGAAAAAGGACAGGCTGATCACACCAAGCGTTGAGAGTGGTATTCTGCCTGGAATAACAAGACTGAACACGTTGAGACTTTGTCGAACTCTCGGTATGACGGTCGAAGAACGCTGGGTTGAGCTGGCTGAGCTTTACGGTGCCGACGAAGTGTTTTTGACACACACAAGCAGGGGCATAGTCCCGGTAAACGAAATCGATGAATGGAAGCGCTACGAAACCAGGATCGGACAGTTTTTGGCGAGCAGGTTCGAGGAATTCATAAAGACTGTCAAGGAGAACTGGGAATGAAGAAGTTGAGCGATGTTTTGGAAGGTCTCACCAGACACGACCCACTTTTCAAGCAGCTGAAACTCAGGTTGGTGGTCTCAGATCTTGCGGGTATTTTGGGCGAATCACTGGCTAAGCATTGTCGTTTCGTGGAGTTCTCCAACGGAACTGTTTTCTTCGTGTGCGACAGTGATGTGTGGTTGACCGAAGCTCGCTTCATGTCGAAGAAGATCACCGAGAAAATCAACGAAAAGCTGGGTGAAAAAATGGTCAACGACGTTGTCTTCAGGAGGGATCGAAATGGCGATCGATTATAGACCGGAAGACATAAGGGTACTCAAAGGTCTCGAAGCGGTCCGCCTGAGACCCGGTATGTACATAGGTTCAACTGGAAAGAGCGGGCTCCATCATCTGCTGTACGAGATCATCGACAACAGCATGGATGAGGTCATGGCTGGAGCGTGTGACAGAATTAGAGTTGTGCTTCATGAGGACGGCTCCGCCGAAGTTGAAGACAACGGCAGGGGTATCCCTGTCGAAATCCATCCCGAGACCGGAAAGAGCACTCTGGAAACGGTTATGACGGTGCTCCACGCCGGTGGAAAGTTCTCTAATTCCGCTTACAAAGTCAGTGGGGGACTCCACGGAGTGGGAGCCTCTGTGGTGAACGCACTGTCCGAAGTCATGGAAGTGTGGGTGCGTAGGAACGGACGAATTTACTATCAGAAGTACTCGAGGGGCCAGCCGATTTGCGAGGTGAAAGAGCTCGGTGAAACAACCGAACGCGGAACCGTCGTGAGGTTCAGACCCGATCCAGAGATATTCTCAACGACGGAGTTCGATCCGGACATCATCGAAAACAGGCTGAGAGAGCTCGCCTTTCTCAACCCGGGCTTGACCATAGAATTCGAAGATAAGATCAACGACTACAAATCTAAGATGAGCTACGCGGGTGGCATAAAAGAATACGTGAGTTACATAGTGAAGAATACCAACTCAAAGCCGTTGCACGACATCGTATACATTTCGGATTCATACGAGAACATAAAGGTAGATATAGCCTTAGTCTACATCGCCTCGCAGGACGAGGAGACGCTGTATTCTTTTGTGAACAACATTCGAACGATAGACCACGGAACACACGTGTCAGCGTTCAGAAACGTTCTCACGAGGTTGCTGAACGATTATGGAAAGAGCCTGGGCTATCTGCGCAAAGATGAAGCATTTTTGGGTGAAGACGTCAGAGAGGGTCTTGTAGCCGTTGTGAGCGTTCTCATGCCCAATCCGGAATTCGAAGGTCAGACGAAGGGCCGTCTGGGAAGCGAGAGTGCAGGAACAGCCGTGAGCAAGATCGCAAAGGAACGCCTGACGGAATTCTTTGAGATCAACAAGCCTGTGTTGAAGATCATACTCGAGAGAGTGCAACAGGCAAAGAGGGCAAGAGAAGCGGCCAAAAAAGTGAGAGAACTCGTGAAACGCAAGAGCGCCTTCGATGGAGCAGCGTTGCCCGGAAAGCTCGCAGACTGTGTAACGAACGATGTGGAAAAATCCGAGCTCTTCATTGTCGAAGGTGACTCCGCTGGCGGTTCTGCGAAGCAGGCGAGAGACAGGGAATTCCAGGCGATATTACCCCTGAGGGGTAAGATTCTTAACGTTGAAAAATCTTCGATACAAAAGTTGCTCAGCAACGAGCAAATAAAGGACATAATCGTCGCAGTGGGAACCGGGATTGGAGAGAAGTTCGATCGGACCAGATTGCGCTACGGCAAGATCATCATCATGACGGATGCCGATGTGGACGGTGCGCACATAAGAGTTCTCCTTCTAACCTTTTTCTTCAGGTACATGAGACCACTGATAGAAGAAGGAAGGATCTATATAGCCGTTGCACCACTCTACAGGGTTCAGTTTTCAAACAGAATCCTGTATTTGTACAGCGACGATGAATACCAAGCTTTGATGAAAGAGCTCAACGGTTCAGAGAAAGTTGAAGTGCAGCGTTACAAAGGCCTGGGGGAGATGAACCCCGAACAACTTTGGGAGACAACGATGAATCCTGTCACAAGACGTTTAATTCGTGTTACGATAGAGAATGCGGAGGAAGCGGACGCTTTGTTTGGGATACTCATGGGCCAAGACACGGTCGAGAGAAAGAACTTCATCGAGCGACACGCTTTGAAGGTGACTTATTTGGATGTATAATTTTAAGAAAGCGGTGACCTTGGTTGGTATTTTTTGTTCACTATGTATCTTCTTTTTTACGGCGAAATTTGTGAACGTTGCAGCCAAACCGACGAGTGGAGAGCGTGTTTTCTTGGTAGCTCACAAAGGAAGATTGTGGTGGGTGGGACGAAGCGGGGAATTACTGGAGGTTGCCAGGACGCAGGATGTTCTGTCAAAAGCGTACGTGAGTGGTTTGGAGATAGTGAACGCGCGTCTCGACGAAAGCAGTTTGCATCTGATCGAAAAGCTGAAACCAGCTTTGGATAGTTTGTACATTGTCGAGGTAATTCCGAACGAGAAGAGGGTTATGTTATTAAAAGGTGTGTCGCTGAGGTTCAACGATTGGGAAGATTTACTCAGGAACCTGCAAGCGTTACCCGAGGCGATCAAAAGGATGGAGCCCAGAGGGGAATATTTTTTGTCCCCACAGGGGCTCTTCTACAAGCTAAGGGGTGGGGACGATGAGAAAAGGTGAAAACTACTGTTTGATTGACATTGGGAGTCACACGTGTAAAGGTGTGGTCCTCAGACATACACCGCAAGGTTTGGAAGTGCTGGCGAAAGGATTTGTGAAGTCCAGGGGTATAGAGGGTGGCGATGTCAGGGATGTGGCTGCCATCATCGAAGTGATCGAGTCACTGGTCAACGAACTTGAACAGGAATCGAGGATCAAGCGTGCAGAATTCATAGTTTCGAGCAGCCACAGTAACGTTCGATTGATCGATCACGGCACAGAGTTGATCCTGTCCGAAAACGATAAGAAGACAGTGGACGAAGCAACAGCTGATTCGCTCAGTACAACTGCAGAAGAAGAACTCTCGAGCAACTACAGGCTGTTGCATTTCTACCCAAAGAGGTACATCGTAGACGGGACAAAGTATGTGCTGAACCCGGTGGGAATGAACGCAAACAAGGTTCGTTTCGAAGCGGCCGCCGTCGTGATGGAAAAGGATTCCAGTTCGGTTTTCGATTTTCTGTCCGATACACTTCCAGAGCCTCTTTTTGTTGGACATTCGAGCCTTTTCGCGGCTGATTGTGCTTTGAGCGATGTGGAAAAGGAGAATGGTGTTTGCCTCGTCGATCTCGGATACTCCCACACTTTCACGGTGATCTACCTTAATTCTGTTCCCACCAGGGTGCATGTGATACCGCTCGGACTTAAGAACGTTCTTCGCGATATATCGATCGTGCTCGGAACATCGATAGAAGAAGCAGAGCGACTGCTCAGGTCCGAAGGAAGCGCCGTTTACGGAGAATCGTCTTATGCGCAACAAAAGATCGAGTACAGGGGACTGGATGGCAGAACCCTGAAGACCACCACGAAGGAGGAACTCGCACGGATAATACACGCCCGTTTGAGGGAGATTCTCACGAAGGTCAGAAGAACGATCAGAGAGTTCACGATGCAGAGCCCGATCAACATGGTAGGAAAGTTACCCGGTGGGATCGTGTTCGTGGGTGGTGGAGCCAAAATACCCCGTCTCATAGACCTGGCCTTAGACGTGTTCGAAGGTCCGGCGCGCGTTGGAACGTTCAACGTTACGAACGTGCCCATTTTGAACGATGACGAGGCTGCGGACGATCCCGCACTGTGTGGTGTGCTGGGTGGAATAGTCCAACTCTTGAGGCAGAGTCAACCCATCGTTTCAGCAAAAACATCGAGTTCGAAAGAAAGTTTCTTCAGGAAGCTCGTTGAGATGTTCAAGAGTTTGTGGTGAACTTGAGGAGGCGATCCTATGCCTTTCGAGCTGAGCAAGCAAGAGAAAGGTAAAGAAGCTGAGAAGCTGACAAGAAAGCGAATCCCCATCATAAAGGTCATAGGGGTGGGGGGTGCGGGCAACAACGCGGTGAACCGCATGGCCAAGATGGGTTTGAAAAATGTTGTGCTCATAGCGGTGAACACTGATGTGCAGGTTCTTGAAGAAACCGAAGCGGATCTGAAGATTCAAATAGGAGAACGCAGGACGCGTGGTCTTGGAGCGGGGGGAAATCCAAAGATTGGAGAGGAAGCCGCCCTGGAGAGTTTGGACAAGATAGAACAAGTCCTCAAAGACACTGACATGCTCTTCATCACCGCCGGGTTTGGCGGTGGGACTGGAACAGGTGCCACGCCGGTAATAGCCGAGGCGGCAAAAAAGCTGGGTGTGCTGACGGTTGCCGTTGTCACCACTCCTTTCTACTTCGAAGGCAAGGAAAGATGGCAGAGGGCAATGGAAGGATTGAGAAAAGTCAAGTCGAGTGTGGACACACTCATCAAGGTATCCAACAACAAGTTGCTCGAAGAGCTGCCCGCAGACGTGACGGCAGTCGAAGCATTCGCGGCGGCCGACGAGACGCTCCATCAGGGTGTGAGGGGCATCTCAGAACTCATAACTAAGAGGGGTTACATAAACCTTGACTTCGCTGACGTAGAATCGGTCATGCGCAACGCAGGCGTTGCGATGCTTGGTATAGGCATAGGAAAAGGCGCAAACAGAGCGGCAGAGGCTGCGAAAAAAGCCATGACGAGCAGGTTGATGGAGCAACCTGTGGAGAACGCTAAGGCAATAATACTGAACGTCTCCGCACCGAAGACTGTGCAACTCAGGGAACTCCATCTGGCCGCTTCAATTGTGAGGCAGAGTTGCAGCGAAGAAGCGGACGTCAAGTTCGGCTTGATCATCGACGATGATCTTAAGGAAGACGAAATGAAAGTCACAGTCATAGCGACCGGTTTCGATCAGGAAGAGAGGATACTCTTCCCGGAAACGGACATACCGGCGATCTACAGGTTGGGCCTGGAGGACATGACGAATGCCTGACAGGATTAGGTACAGAAGGATCGGTGAGGTTCTCCTCGAGAAGGGTATCATCGCGAAGGAACAACTCAACAGAGCTCTGGAGCATCAAAAACATACCAAAAAACCCCTCGGTGAGATCTTAGTCGAGTTGGGGTTCGTGACGTGGGAAGAACTCACAGAAGCGCTGGCAGAACAGTACAACCTGCCCATGCTCAAAGATTTTCCCAGGTCCATTCCTGCGGAAGTTTTGAACAGTTTGCCCAGAGCTTTGATTGAGGAGTTGCGTATCATTCCTATCGATAAGCGCGATGATCAACTTGTGCTTGTTACCGACAGCGTTTTCAACCTGAGCAGAATCAGAGGGGAAGTCAAGTTCATCACCGGAAAGGAACCACTGATCTATCTTGTGACACCGTCTTTGTTCGCACTCATGTACAAACAACACGTTCAGGGTGGTATCGCTGAGCTGGCACAACAGATACCAGTTGCGGAAGAGGTTGAACCCGAGGTTTTAACGATCGAGGAAACTGAAGAGCTCGAAGCAGAACCTGAAGCGCCGATCATCAAGATGGTGAACGCCCTCATCCAGAAGGCCGTGCAGATGGAAGCGAGTGATATTCACATAGAACCCTTCAGGAACTACGTGCGTGTGAGGTACAGAATTGATGGCCTTCTCCGCAAGATAATAGATTATCCTAAGGCTCAACACGGAGCGGTGGTCACACGAATAAAAATCTTATCGGGACTGGATATATCCGAAAAGCGCCTGCCCCAGGATGGAAAGTTCTACATGAGCATACATGGTGAACAGTACGACTTCCGTGTTTCGACGATGCCGTCGGTCCACGGTGAAAAAGTGGTGATGAGGATACTCAGAGTCTCTGCGGCGTACAAGCAGCTTGAAGAACTTGGTTTCAGTGAGTACAATTACAAGTTGATCTCTCAGCTCCTCATGAGGCCCAACGGTATCATCCTGGTCACAGGGCCCACTGGTAGTGGCAAGTCCACCACGCTCGTTGCTATGATAAACAAATTGAAGGATATCACCGTGAACATAGTGACCGCCGAGGATCCGGTGGAGTACACCATAGATGGCGTAACTCAGTGTCAAGTGAACCCGGAAATCGGTTTAACTTTTGCGAGGTTTCTGAGGTCTTTTCTGCGTCAAGATCCAGATATCATCATGATCGGTGAGATGAGGGACAAAGAGACAGCAAATCTGGCGGTCGAAGCTGCACTCACTGGACATCTTGTGCTCAGCACGCTTCACACGAACAGTGCTGCCGCCGCTGTAGACAGACTGGTCAACCTCGGTGTCGACAGGCACCTTTTGTCCACAGCGTTGGTCGGTGTTGTGAGCCAGAGACTGGTGCGGAAACTCTGTGAAAACTGTCGAGTTAAAGCGCAGCTCAGGCCGGAATACTTGCAGATGTGGAAAGAAGTCTTCCCGGAACTGGATCCGGTAGAATATACAGTTGGTCCAGGGTGTGCAGAATGTAACGGTATGGGTTACAAAGGAAGGGTTGCAGTCGGTGAGGTCTTGGTTCTTGACAGAGAGATCAAGGATGTGATAGTGGCTGGTGGAAGCGAGAGGGAGATATACGATCTCGCATTGCGAAAGGGTATGCGCCCCATGTTCATAGACGGCTTTGAAAAGGTCCTGAGGGGGATCACATCCTTCGAGGAAGTGCTAAGGGTGACGACGTCGATATGAAATATCACTCAAGGGATCCTGAAAGTTGGAGGAAAAAAGAACAGGAGATCGCCAGGAGAGAGCAAGAGAAAACCCAGAAGTATCGCAGACGTGGGTTTTATTTTTTATTGCTGAACCTCGTTGCTGTGTTCGTCTTCTTTTTCGGCATCAGGAGTTACTATGCTCAGCTTTCCATAGAGAAGTCCCCACTGAATCAGCTTTTGATACAGTGTGAGGACACCCATAGCGCTGGTGCTCCACTCGATGTGCAAATCAGACTCTACAACAATTCAGAAAAGAAGCGCGAGATCGTCATATCGGACTTCGCCTTTCAGATATTCAACGCTGAGAAGCAGCAAGTCTACAGTTTCAAACAAACTCAGCCTGTGAGAAGCGTTTTTGAACCATTCACGAGCCGGTTGCTCTTCGACCTCAAGAGGGAAAAAGAGATAACCAATCTTCCTTCTGGGGAATACACCATACACGTGGAAGCTACTGTGGATGGCAAAAAAGTTTCCGCAGAGAAGAGGTTCACGAGTGTGGAACGTTACGAGCTGATCGTGGAAAACTTCAACGACTTCTATTACGTTGGTGAAAAGGCCCAGTTGAAAGTGAGCCTGCTCAACCAAACCTCGCGTTCTCAAGACCTGAGGATAGATTCTCTCAGCGTCACTCTGAAACAAGACGGGAAAATCGTTTGGCAGACCACGGTCCAGGTCAAACCCTTTTGGCAGGATGTGAAGGTCGGTGAGATCGTCGAATTGGTGGAAGCCCTGGTCGTGCCCTTCGACAGAGAAGGCGTGTACTCGATACAGCTCGAATGCGTGGTGAACGGTTCGACGAATTCGTTGCTCCTACCGGTCGCGTGTATCAGTAATGCCGAAAAGAACTTGAAAAAGGTAAAGATCTACACGGATGCGCCAAAAATATACAACTTGAGGACTCCTCTGCAGTTCTCGGTGTATCTTTTGAACGAATCGAGAGACGATGTCTTCCTTGAGATAGAAGAAATTATCGTATCGCTGCTTCCCACTTCTTTGAATTTCAAGAAAGGGCCCGTGCGCATGTGGCTGACTCCCTATTCGAAGTACGAGATCTTCAGATTCTATCCTTACAGTGTGCCTGCCATCACCCAACCAGGAAACTACAAACTCTTGGTAAAGGTCTCCACGAAAAACGATCGACTCGACTTTGAAACGACATTGCAGGTGAACGAGTAGAATATCATTTGGAGGTGCTCTCACATAGAAGTTCACACGTTGGAAAGACTCGACTACGACAAGTTCTTATCCTTGCTCGCAAACTATGCTGTCACACAGCTTGGAAAAAAGTTTGTTCGTTCGTTGAGACCCAAGAAAGATCCCACACAGGAACTGAAGTTCGTGGAAGAAACCATAGAGTTGTTGAGGTCTTCCGAGAGCTTGCTTCCCAGTAACGCTGGCAGTGTGGACGTAGAAGATGTCTTGACGAAACTGAACTCGGGTTCGATCCTCGAACCACAGGAGCTGTTGAGGATCGCAGATGCCGTTGCTGTGGTCAGAGTTTTGAAGGAGAGGCTCGAGAGACTGCCAGATACCTTCACGATGAAGATGCTGGCTCAAGCTGTCGAGCCTGCCAAGCATGTTGTTGAGGAGATTCATAGATGCGTTGATACAAACGGCTGGGTAAAAGACGAAGCGTCTGAGAACTTGAAGGAGATAAGACACCAGATGAGGTCCACTCTGTCGGAAATCAAGAAGAAGAGTGATTCTTTCATTAAGGCGAACAAAGTCTTCTTGCAAGATCCCATCTGCGTTCTCAGAGACGGTAGGCACGTCTTTCCCATTAAGGCCAGTTACAAAGGACAGGTTAAAGGAATTGTTCATGCGCTTTCGTCCTCATCAGCGACTTGCTTCGTCGAGCCCGACGATTTCGTCCCCCTGAACAACACGCTTTACGAGCTCAGGGAGGAAGAACAAAGAGAGATAAACAGGATTCTGAGGGAACTGACCACACTCGTCAGGCAGAACGTCAGACGAATCGAAGAGGGCCTGAACTTCGTTGCGACTGTCGATTCTCTCCATGCCAGGGGCCTGTTCGCCATCGACCAGAAGGCCATCGTCGTCTATCCCTCATCGAGAAAGGTCGTGAGAGTCGTTCAGGCCAGACATCCCTTGCTCGATCGCTCCAGGGTCGTGCCCATAGATCTGGTCCTACCCGAAGACAAATACGGTTTGATCCTCACAGGGCCCAACACTGGGGGAAAGACGGTTTCCCTCAAAACGATAGGCCTCTTTTGCTGCATGATGATGGCTGCGATTCCCCTACCCTGCGAACACGGAAGTGAGATCTTTGCCTTTGAGAGCATCTTTGCGGATATCGGTGACGAGCAGAGCATAGAACAGAACTTGAGCACATTTTCATCACACTTGAGAAACATCGTGCTTGCGCTCGAATCGGCCAGCGAGAATAGCCTGGTCCTCCTCGATGAGCTGGGCGCTGGAACCGACCCAGTGGAGGGGGCTGCTCTTGGACTCGCCGTGATAGAACAGTTGAAACGGATAGGTTGCAAATTCATTGTAACAACCCACCTGACACCGATAAAACTCCGCGCTGTCAACGACGAAAAACTGATGAGCGCTTCTCTGGAGTTCGATCCCGAAACGCTGAGGCCGACTTATCGAATCCTCATGGGTGTGCCCGGTGGTTCCCACGCACTCGAGATAGCCCAGAGGCTGGGGCTCGACGAGACTGTACTCGAGATGGCCAGGAATTATCTGGGAAAAGATTACTTTGAAGTGGAAAAAGTTGTGGAAGAGTATCAAAAACAGTTGGTTCTCATGGAAAAGAGGATCGAAGAACTCGAGGCCGAGCGGGCCGAGCTCGAAAAGCTAAAGCAGGATTACGAACAGAAATATCAGGAACTGAAGCAAAAAAAGATAGAAGAGCTCGACAAAGAACTCAAGCAACTGTACGATTACATAAAGCAAGCTAAAAGGGATGTCGATGAGACCATACGTTCGATCAGAAGTAAGAAAGATCTGGCGAGCCTCAGGAGCGCATCGAAGCAGTTCGAAAACCATGTGGTGAAGGTGAAACAGATACAACTCAATCAGGAACCCGCTGAAGAATCACAGATATCGATCGGTGACACGGTGAGACTGAGAAGCGGGGATGCGATTGGAAAGGTCGTCGAAGTGAGGGATGACAGGTATATCGTCGATTTCAACGGATTGAGGCTGGAGGCACGTGCGAAGAACCTGGTAAAAGTGGCCCGAAAAGGAACACAAGTTCAACAGGCAATCCATGCGATCAAACCTGATTTGAAAAAACCAGAGATTGATGTGCGTGGCTTGACCGTCGAGGAGGCAGAACCTTTGATAGAGAAGTTCATCGACAATTTACTCATGTCTGATTTCAGGATCGGTTACATCATACACGGCAAGGGGACGGGCAGGCTCGCCGTTGGTATTTGGGAAATATTGAGAAGAGATAGCAGGGTCAAGCGTTACAGGTTTGGTACCTCAAGCGAGGGTGGAACAGGTGTGACGGTGGTCGAAATATGAAAAGTGTTTTCGCGTTAGACGTTGGAACGAGGAAGGTAGCGGGACTCATCGGAACTTTCGAAGACGAAGTTTTGACTGTCGTCGACTACGAATCTATGGAGCATCCGGTGAGGAGCATGCTGGATGGCCAGATACACGACATCGGGAGCGTCGCGAGGATTGTTGAGAAGATCAAGAAGAACCTCGAGAGTCGGAATGATACCATGCTCGAAGAAGTTGCAGTTGCGGTCGCAGGAAGATACCTGAAGACACAGATCGTCGAAGCCAGCACAAAGGTTCCCACCGGCGTGGTCGATGAGAAGATACTGAAAGAACTTGAAGCACGTGCTCTGGCGCAGATTTCTTTTTCAGACGAATCTGGGGTCAATCTCTACTGTGCGGGCTACTCTGTTCTGGAATACAAGCTCGACGGTTTCTGGATCAAGAACCCTCTTGGCCATAGAGGCGATGAGCTTTACACCAAGCTCATCGTTGCGATGTTGCCCAACCAAGTCATAGATGCGATGATCAGCGCACTTCATCTCGCCGGTTTGAGGTGCTCCTTTCTGACCCTCGAACCCATGGCAGCACTGGAGGTGGCTCTGCCAGATGATCTGAGGTTTTTGAACATAGCCTTGGTTGACATCGGGGCGGGCACGAGCGACATCGCAATCGCGAAGGGTGGCACGGTCCTCGGTTACGACATGGTCGCACTTGCCGGCGACGAGATAACGGAGGCCATAGCGAAACACTACTTGCTCGACTTCAAAACGGCAGAGATGCTCAAGAGAAAAATCGAGTCCACGCAGACCATCGAGGTGAACAACCTCACAGGTGAAGCGATACTCGTAGAGAGATCACAACTGGAGAGAATTATAGATCCGATCGTCACACAGATCGCAGAGAACATAGCTCAGCGCATAGAGGCGTTGAACCTGGGTAAACCCAGCGCCGTCCTGCTGGTTGGTGGAGGGGCGAAGCTTTCGCTTTTGAGAGAAAGGATCGCTGAAGTGCTGAAACTTCCGAAAGAGCGGGTAGCGCTCAAATCGGTTGAGGAGTTTGAAAGGATCAAGTCAATCAAGGAAGGTTTCGTCGGAAGTGAGTTCGTCACTCTGGCGGGCATTGCGTACATGAAGGCGAAAGAGCTTGGTTCCATCTACGACGTGGTTAGATTGAACGGCGAAGAAGTGCGTTTGTTGAATTTCGGTAGAGCTCCGACGGTCTTGCAGCTGCTCACCCAGTCTGGTTACAGTATAAGAGACCTCATAGGCGAAGTCAGGCCGTCGTTCGTCTACACGCTGAACGGTGAGGCAAGACTCGTGCGGGGATCTATCAGAAAGAAGTATCGTGTAAAAATCAACGGCAGGGAATGCGCGCTTCATGAAACGTTGAAGACTGGAGATGAAGTCGAAGTGGAGTTTCTTGAGGGTGAAACACCCGAATCACCGATGTTGAAGGATTTGGTCAAGCCTGTTCGAGTTTTTCTCAACGGGAGCGAGATCTTTGAAATTCTTCCCACCGTTTTGGTGAACGGCCAGAACGTCGCAGATCTGGAAAGGTTCGTCAGCGACGGTGACGACATCGTCGTTTCCTGGCCAAAGAAAGAGGAGATAGAGCAGCTTTTGAACGAAAAAGTTGGCCTTGTGAAATGTACCGTGAACGGTGAAATCAAAGTCGTGCCAAGATTCAAGTTGACGCTCCAAAGGTTTGAAGAAACGGAACAGGGATTTTTCTACCATTTCGAAGGAGTCGAGATGAAAGTGAAAGATCTTCTTGCTCAACCTCTCAGTGTCAGGGTGAAGTTCAATGGCAGGCAGATCGAGATCACTCAGAAGAACCACATGGTCATGGTCAACGGCGAATATGTCAGCTCAGACAGGGTTCTTTCAGATGGCATGAGCATTCAACTGCCTCGGTTCGAACCCATCGTGGCCGACGTACTGGCCTGCGTGGAGATAAACACGAGAAACCTGAAAGACTACAGGATCACACTGAACGGAAGAGAGGCAAGTTTCGTGGACCCAATCAAGGAAGGGGACGAAATAGAATTCATCGCAAGCCCAAAGGTTTTGGATGAGCCAGAAAAGTCATCTGAACCTTCCAGAGAATGAATCCAATGAATCCATCGCCAAGAAGACTTCTCCGAGGAATTTTTCCACGTTTCTTGTAAAACTCAACTGCGCTGTTGTTTGTTTGTGTCTCTAACACGATCGCACGACAGTTCAGCCCTTGCGTAACTTGCTTGGCTTTTTCGATGAGCATCTTGCCAACGCCTTTGCCACGGTAATCTTCAAGAACCAACAACTCGTGTATTCCGAGCCTGTTGCTCCAACCTTCATTTGCAACGGTCATCCACGCGACGATCTTTCCATTCACCTCACGTTTTCTGCTACTTTGAAGAAGAGAGATTCTCCCCTTTGACACTCCCAATCCCCTGAAGGGGATGGGATTCTTAGCAGCTCTTTAGGCTGCCTTCCATGGAGCATTTGATACTCCATGGCCACAGAGGTGCGGTTTAAACCTTACACCTCTGGCGGGTGCCAATCCCGCTACTACTTGGGACTTCTTCCCAAGATACCTATGCCAAATGGCATGGTTCCCGTGCTACAGTGATAACACAAGTGCTAATAAAAATCAAGCCCCTTACCCATTCCCCTGAAGAAGAAGGGCTTGCGGGGCAGTATTTTCTGTCACGTTCAAAACCGATCGTTCAAACGCATAAAATACCATCTAACATGAAAAGCATCAACATCGGTGGGTATGTTTTTTCTTTAACTTCACTTCTCGTAGGGCACACCGTCAGCCGCAGGTGGTCGCGTCTTTCCAATGAAGCCAGCAATGACAATCAACGTGACAATGAACGGAAACATGTTGAACAACGGTTTCGTCGTCGATGCAACCCTGAGCAGTGGACTGCTCTGCAGTTGGTTTGCGAAGGCTTCCGAAAAACCAAACAGTAGGCTGGCCCACATCGCTCCCACGGGATTCCAGTTTCCGAGAATCATCGCGGCGAGCGCTATGAAACCACGTCCACCGGTCATCAGCTCGCGAAAGTTTCCAACCTCACCCACGCTCAAGAATGCCCCTCCTAACGAGGCCATCACACCACTCATGAGCACACCAAAATACCTCACCGCGTACACGTTCACACCGAGTGTGTCCGCAGCCTCCGGGTTTTCTCCCACAGCCCTCATTCTCAGACCCAGTTTCGTCCTGTAGATGATGAACCAAGCAACAAAAACGGAAGCGAAAGCAATGTATATCATCGGACTCAGCTCACCAATGGACTGCGCTAAGAATCTGTTCTTCATCAAAAGTGGAATCCTGACCTCTGGGATCTTACCCACGATGTCTGTTTGACCGGGTCTTCCAAAGATGGGTTCCATTAGAAAGCCCGTGACCCCCTGTGCGAGAAGTATGAGCGCCGTGCCTGAAACTATCTGGTTTCCCCTCCACGTTATGCTTGCCCACGCGTGTAACCACGCCATGCCCAGTCCCACAAGAACGGCGAAAAGAACCCCGATCCACGCATTTCCCGTCAACCAGGTGAAGACCACTGACACGAAGGCACCCATGAGCATGATACCTTCCAGGGCGATGTTCACAACACCAGTTATCTCACTGAAAACTCCACCCAATGAAGCGAAGACGAGCGGTGTGGCGGCCGTCAGAGTGAGTTTGTAGAACGCTGGATTGGTGAATATGTCTATCAGAGCGAGGAAGAGCCTCATTTGGCCACCTTCTTTCTCAAGAAGATCGTTCTGACGATGCGGTCTGCGGCAACAAGGAATATGATGATCGCCTGAACGATCATGATGATGTGTTTTGGAACCCCCACGAACTGCATCTCGTTCGAGCCGTTACGCAACGAGCCCATGAGCAGGGCAGCAAAGATGATGCCTATGGGATTGTTCTGCCCTATCAGAGCTATGGAGATACCGTCGAAACCCTTTCCACCAGAGAGAGTTCCCAAGAATCTGTGATGTACACCCATGACTTCCAGTGTACCCGCAAGTCCTGCGAGTGCACCACTGATCGCCATCGCCAGAACTATGTTCTCTGCCAGTTTTATTCCCCCGTACTCCGCTGCGTACGGGTTGAAACCCGCCGCCTTCAACTCGTACCCTTTGCTCGTCTTGTCAAGCAAGATCTTAATGAAAACGGCGGCCAGCACGGCGACTATAATGCCGCTCGTGAGTTCCGTTGCCTGGACCACCATCAATGGTGGTAGTTTTGCACTCGATGCTATCTCGGGACTCTTGGGCGTACCAAAACCCACGCCCATGGGTACCGTCACGACATAGCTCGAAAGATAATCCGCGATCCAGTTCAGCATGATCGTAGTCACAACTTCATGCGCACCAGTTTTGGCCTTCAAAAAACCTGCGATCGAAGCATAGCCAGCACCTGCGAGCATGCCCACCAGCATCGTCAGTGGTATCGCCAGAACTGCCGGCATCCAACCAACGTTGATCGCAAAAGCCGTTGCGGCCATAGCGCCCATGATCATTTGACCTTCCGCACCTATGTTGAACAGACCCGCCCTGAAACCAAATCCGACGGCCAACCCGGTGAGGATCAACGGCGTCGTCTTCACGATCGTCGATGCGATCGCCATCTTCGAGCCGAGAGCACCTCTTATCAGAGCTGCGTACGCAATGATGGGATTTTTTCCTATCATCAGAATAACGAAGGATGCGATTATCAACGCAACGATGATGGAAAGTATGGGTACGAGAAACGACCAAACCTTCTGGTTCAAGCCACACGCCCCCTGATTTCCTCTAATCTGTGGCCAGCCATCATGAGGCCTATCTCTTCGATGGAGACAGCGTTTGGTTCCACTTCTCCCATGATCTGACCGTTGTACATGACGGCAATCCGATCCGCCAGTGAAAGAACCTCATCAAGTTCCATCGAAACGAGCAGTATCGCGACACCTGAATCTCGCAACTGAATGAGAGTTCTGTGCACAAACTCCGTTGCACCAACGTCCAGACCCCTCGTCGGCTGAGAAATCACCATGAGCTTCGGTTCGAGTCCCACTTCCCTCGCGATGACGAGCTTTTGCTGATTGCCTCCTGAGAAGTTCGCACCGAGCATCCTTACGTTATTTGGTCGAACATCGAACCTGTTGAGCAGTTCCTCTGCGAAATTCAAGATTTTGCTATGAGAGAGAAACTCTCCGTTTGCGAAAGGAGGTCTGTAGTGCCTACCTAAGATCACGTTGTAATAAGCGGGGAACTGGAGAATCAGGCCATACTTGTGCCTGTCTTCAGGAATGTGCCCCATGCCCATTTCCCTCAGCTCTCTGGGTGTTGCGTGGGTGATATCTTTTCCCAAGAAATACACCTTTCCCGAAACGGGTTTTCTCAAACCCGTGAGCGCTTCGACCAACTCCGTCTGACCGTTGCCCGCAACACCAGCGATCGCGTAAATTTCACCGGCCCTCACTTCGAAGGAAACACCTTTGACGGCTTCCAAGTTTCTGTAATCCTTAACGTGGAGATCCTCAACCTTCAAAACCACACCGTCGGGTCTGGCGGGCGTCTTCTCCACCGTGAAGACCACATCCCTACCCACCATCAGGCGTGCTATCTGTCTGGGATCGGTCTCGTTCTTTTTTAGTACACCGGTGACCTTACCCTGGCGCATCACCGTGATACGATCACTGACGCGCATCACCTCGTTCAATTTATGCGAAATGAAGATGATCGTTTTCCCAGTGTCTTTCAACTTGAACATCGTTTCAAAGAGTTCTTCCGTTTCCTGAGGTGTGAGCACCGCTGTGGGCTCATCCAGAATCAGTATCTCAGCACCTCTGTAAAGGACCTTGAGTATCTCGACTCTCTGTTGCGTTCCAACCGGTAGATCCTCTATCTTCGCATCGACGTCCACGTGCAAGCCATAAAGTTTCGAAAGTTCCAAAACTTTCTTACGCGCACGCTTGAGATCGAAAAGAGGGCCAACACCTGTCTCGGAACCGAGCACGACGTTCTCTGCCACTGTTAGGTTGTTGACCAGCATGAAATGCTGATGAACCATCCCGATACCCATCAAAATGGCGTCTCGAGGACCTCTGAAGTTGACCTTCTTGCCGAAGATGCGTATCTCACCAGAGTCAGGTCTCAGAAGGCCGTACAGTTGGTTCATCAGCGTGGTCTTTCCCGCACCGTTCTCTCCCACGATCGCGTGTATCTCGCCTTTCAACACCGTCAGATCCACATGATCGTTCGCGACCACCTGGGGAAAACGCTTTACTATTTGGATCATCTCGACAGCTTTCTCCACGGCAAAAACCTCTCTTCGAAAAGGGGCGCCCGAAGGCGCCCCACGATTTTCAGAACGGGAAGGTTATCGCAGGAACTTGGAAGGCCTTGAGAGCATCCTCGGTGTCTGGAATCACCAGTTTGCCATCCTTTATGAGCTTTGTCAGATATTCGAGCTCGGCGATGACTCTGTTCGGTATCATGCCCTTGGTGTACTTCATGGGGCTCACACCTGCACCGTCTTCTTTCACACCGAGGACCTTCAATCCTCCTTCGAAGGTGCCTTCCCAGGCAGACTTGACACCGTAGTACGAAGCCATGGAAATGCCCTTCATGGCACTGCAGAGAACGACTCCGGGAGCCATGTAGTCTTGATCGACGTCCACACCGATCGCGAAGAAACCTTTGTTGTTCATAACAACATAGTCTATTATGTCTACCAACTTGTCAGAACCGACGAGGGCAACCATTTTTTCCTTCGCAGCTTCGATGCCACCATTTCCACAGGCACCGGCCGCCAAGAAGACGATGTCTGCGCCCTGCGCATACTGGGCCATCGTGAGGTCCTTACCCTTCTTAGGATCCTCAAAGTCGTTCGTGTAACCTTTTAAGATGTCCACTTTTTTCTTGTGAAGCGTGGAGTAGATCTTCGCACCCGCTTCGTAACCGTAGCGGAACCTTTCGACCGGTGGAATTGGTATGCCTCCCACGAAACCGATCTTTCCCGTCGAAGTCATCGCCGCTGCGATGTAGCCCGCGTAGAAGCCCGCATGTTCTTCTTTGAACACGTAGCACAGCACGTTCGGCAAGTTCGTACCCTCGGGTGGAACGATGTCGATTCCGACGAAATACACGTTCGGGAACTGCTTGGCGACTTTGAACAACGCGTCGGTCATCATGAACCCAACTGCGAAGACCACATCGGCCTCCTGTGCCGCTCTCGTCAGGTTGGGTATGTAGTCCGCCTGCTCGTAAGACTGTATGACTTTGTACTCGGCACCAATTTCCTTTGCTGCTCTGACTATACCTTCCCAGGTTCCGTCGTTGAACGACTTGTCACCGAGACCTCCAACGTCTGTGACCATGATGACCTTGAACGCCATTGCGAAGACTGAGAGCATAACTATTAGCGACAGAACGATCAGCCTTTTCACCTTGACTCCCCCTTTCTGAAAAGTTTTAAAAGATTGACACTCGCCACGAACATGGCGACCAAGAAGACCAGCGGGTTGATCGATGAAGATGTCTGTAACTGGAGCAAGGGTGACGTCTGCTCGACGATCAACATCAAATTGCGCACGTTCAACCATCCCATCACTGAGACAATCAAGAGAACGATCGATGGTCCAACAGATATTTTAGGGTTCAGAAAGAAATTTGTCAAAAACACCAGGATTGTGATCAAAATGATGGAAAGCGAACTTCTGTTGTTGAAAATTCTGATATGAGGGGATGCTGTTCGCTGAGAATTTTGAAAAATTCGTTTCTCGAACGTGCTCTGCAAATCCGAAAGAATGGGATACTTCGTGCTGAACAAACCTTCGATGTGTTGTTTGAATTCTTGTCTCAATCTGGGCGCCGAGTACTCCACCAACCTCTTACTGTATTTGAGCAAAGAATCGAGGTCCCTTTCGAAGCTCTTCATTCTCGATCTCTCGTCGAGCAGGTAGAACCTGAGCGTGTTCGACAGAGGCTGGAACATTTCCATTCTGCCCTTCGAGCCGCCATAGCGGAAGAAACTGGAAAGATCGTTGAAGAACGCTCCGTAATTCGACGAGAGGAGAATTTCCGTCACAACACCGCGTGAGTTCAAATTTGCCAGTGTCTCGACGAGATCGTTGACGATCGCTTTGGTGTCTTCCATACTCGTGTACATGGTCGAAGACAATCGCCTCACGTACTGCGAGACCAAAGAAAGTTCATCGACGTACAGTTCTCGTTTCAACAGGTCGTAGTATCTGGAACCAAGGAATTCTTCGCGCTTATCCATAGACAGTTCCTCGCATCTGGGCACCAGTGGAAAGATAGCCGCGAGCACTATCAGGATGATGCACACAACGTTTAACCATATCGGGCGCTTTTTTGGCAACCTCAGAGCTGCGAACGCAAAGCCAAAAATCAACACCAGACCGTAAGTCAAGGACTCGTACATGGAAGTCGGATCGAAGAAAAAGAACAGATATATCGCCTCGAAGCCCAACACAGAACCTAAGAGCAAACTTCTAAGCTTTACGAATCTGATGGCCGCGAACAGTGCGCACGTATAAACTATCAACCTCAACCACCAGTAGTTCTTCTCGGCTGGCGTGATCTTCTGCACCGTCTGCGCCACGTACGTCTGAAAGTTCGTGATGGGTTTGACGATGTCTCTCGCCACAAAGGCCGCTTCTCTGTTTATGTGCGCGGCGATTCTTGCAGGGTCTTTCTTTGCGTTTTCCACAACCCTCTCCAGAGCCTGGGTTAGAATTGACTGAATGGTGGGATCAGAATAAAAAGTGGTGAGATCGACAAGGTGTTTCAAGTCGATTGGAGGCGTGAAACTGTAATCGGTGATCTCTATCCGATATCTCTGAACCAAATCCAGTGGCGGTTTCTCATCCGTAAGTCCAACCTGGTAGGCAATGATCCATGCAAAGAAGGATCTGGCTTCTCTGCTGATGACGTCCCTGTATCGTGTGAAAAAGTCGATGAAAGAAGCGTCCTTCATGACGTAGTCTGCCGTTAAACGAGTCTTGGCGAGTTTGCTGGAAAGGTACGAAAGAAAAAGTGCTGCGGCGAGTTGTTCTTCCTCGGTTTCGAAGTCGTACGAGGAGTAGATCAAACTCAAATAATAACCAAGATCGGGCGTGGCTTCCCTCTTGTCCACGCTGCCAGCGATCAAAAACCTGTAGTAACGATAGAGCGCGAAGTGCTCCAAAGATTCTACGGTTTTGATCAGGAATGGATTCTGGATCGAGCCGGTCTCGTACTCGCGAACCAGCTCAAGGTAAAGGTTCAAAGCATCGGGCAGCTGGAGTGCCCAACATGTCAAAGTTAATATCAGAACCACAAATACGACTGTTTTGCTTAGCAATATTCTACCCCCGTACGTTTCAATATTAGCACACGAGATAGGAAGTCTCAAAGTGGTGTTATAATGATTTGAGCCAAGGGGGGACGCTGTGAGAGTATACGTCTTTGGTCAATTGAGAATCGAAGACGATCGAGGAAACAACGTAGATATAACTAAAATCAGATCAAGAAAGGCTCGAGAGCTGTTGCTTTACTTCATCATCTTTCACAAAAGAAGAATCCCCCGCAGAACTGTTGTGTGAAACTTTCTGGCCCGGCATGGAGGAAGATTACGCTCGAGGTAATTTGCAGACAGCGGTGTCGTTGATCAGGCGTTTTCTCGGCAAAGAGGTTTTGACTTACTCGGATGCAACATACTGTTTCGATAAGGACGATAAAGTGATAGTTGATGCTGAAGAATTCGAAAGTTCAATCGTAAGTGCGAGAAGTTGTCAAAACGAGGAAAAGAAGATACTGAGACTGAAACAAATCGTCGAAGGGTACACGAACGATGTTTTACCCGAGTACTGCTACGAAGAATGGATCGTCCATGCGCGTGAACACTACAAAGATCTTTTCATCGACGTTCTGATGGAATTGATAGCACATGCTGAGTATAGTGGTAGTTTCGCGGAAGTTCAAGATCTTTCGAAACGTGCTATGGAAAAGGATCCCCTGAACGAACAAGCCTGCCTCAGTTACATGAAGGCTCTGGCCCAGCTTGGACAAGAAACGGAGGCATTGCGCTTCTATGAGTCTTTTTCAGAGAGGATGGAGAAAGAACTTGGAGTTCTCCCGCCTCAGCAAGTCAAAGATCTTCGTGATGAACTCTTGACGCACCGAAAGAGGATGATCTGGATCGTCACTATCGAAGCGAACTCAGTAAGCGAGGCGATGCAGATTCTCAAGAGTGTTCTCAGGGGAGACGACGAAGTCAGGATCATTTCAAGTCAAAAGATCGGGCTGTTCGTGAAGGACGTCGACAGAGAAGTTGCGGAATCGATTCGAAAGAGAGTTGAGAAAGCCTTCGATGGAGGATCCATGCAAGTTAAGATCTCTCTCAGACTTGCTCGCTGATTTTCTGAATTCTTTGAGGTTTTTTTGAGCGGACAATCAGCCATTTTTGAGCGTCACCGTTATACTGAGTGTGGAAAACGAGGTGGCGAGGATGGCGTACAAGTTCAAGTGCATTAATTGTGGGGACATAAGTTACTCCGCCGCACCTTTAGAGTTGCAAAAGTTTCCACTGTGCGAGAAATGCGGTGGTACAGTTCTCAGAGTCCAGCCGCCTATGAAACTGGGAGAGATCCTGATCGCCTTAGGAATCATGAGCGAACAGGATCTGAAAAGAGCCCTGGAGGTCCAGGAAAAAATGACAGAACACCTCGTGATAGGAAGACTTCTGATCAAACTCAACCTCATCGGAAGGAATGAGTTGGAAAGAGCTTTACAGATTCAGCGAGACATGTTGAGCGGTGCGCAGGTTCAGTAAATAACGTAAGGCAAACCTGTCGAAGGATCATTTACGAGTCTGAAGCGAGTGTTGTAAACTTGCTCCAAGTTTTCTTTCGTAAGCACTTTTTCTGCCTTTCCCTCCGCAAATATCTTTCCTTCCTTCATCATCACGATCCTGTCAGAGAGTCTCACGGCAAAGTTGATCTCGTGGAATGCAGTCAAGATGGTTCTGCCTTCGTCATGTAGTTTCTTCATTATCTCGAGCACCTCGACGGCGTGTCCGGGATCCAAATGAGCTGTGGGCTCATCGAAAAGCAGAATCGGTGTGTCCTGAGCCAAAATTCGAGCGATCGACACCCTTTTCTTTTCACCGGCACTCAGTTGACCGAAGTATCTGTCGAGATATTCGAGTGCATCGACCTTTGCAAGAGCTTCCTTCACTTTTTGAAAGTCCAGCTCGTCCCAGGATGCGAAAAAACTGCTCTTGTACGGGAGCCTTCCAGTCAGCACGATCTGTTTAACCTGAAAGGGATAGATAGGATTGAGATCCTCCGTCACGAAACCCACAATCCTCGCAAGTTGTCTCTTTCTCATTCTGCCAGGCTCCATACCCCTGACCAACACGGTCCCGCACGTTGGTTTCAACAAACCCGCCACCAACTTCAGCAACGTGGTCTTACCTGAACCGTTGGGTCCTATGAGCGAAACGAACTCGCCTTTGTTGATCTGCAGGTCTATCGATCTCAGAACAGGGTCCTTCACATAAGCAAAATCGACGTTCCTCAAACTGATCTCAACCATGGTTTTCACCCTTCTTCAGCAGCACCAGCATGACGGGCACCCCAACGAAAGCCGTGACGACACCTATGGGCATCTCCGAGGGACTCACTATCACCCTTGCGATCGCATCGCACACGCACAGTAAGATCGCACCGATCAAGGCGCTCGAGACGAGCAAAACTTTATGATCGCTTCCGAAGAGCTTTCGAGCCATGTGTGGTGTGATGAGTCCCACAAAACCTATCACACCTGTCTTTGACACCACCGAAGCGGCTGCGAGGCTTCCAAGGCTGTATACGATCAGCTTGACGAATTCTGTGTTCACACCGCTTATTTTCGCTTGAACCTCGCCTATCGCCATCGCGTTCAGCTGTTGCGATAAACCCAGGCTCGCCCAAAAGAAGAGCAGGAAAAAGACGAACGGACTGAGCAGATCGTTCCAAGTCATACCAGACAAACTTCCGAACAACCAAACATAAGCGTGCGTTATGTTCCTTCTTAGTAGCATCAACAACGTGATCGTAGCAGAGCTGAACAGCACGCTGACCATGACACCGCTGAGAACCAACTCCACGATCGGTATGGTCCCATCCTTCTTTGCCAGGACGATCGCTACCAGCGATGCGATCATGGCGAAAGCGAAGCTCAAAGTCGGCAGTCTGTAGAGAAACTGAAAACCACTCACCGTAGCCAGGTAAATGGACAGGACTGCACCAAAAGAGGCGCCGGAGGAAACACCGAGGAGGTAAGGATCGACCAAAGGATTACGCAGTAAACCTTGAAAGGCGGCTCCAACAGCCGCAAGGCTCGCCCCCGCGATGAGTCCCATGAGCACGCGAGGAAGTCTCAAACCCCAAACGATCGATCTGTGTTTGGAAGTCTGGTCGAACAAAGCTCTGAGCACGTCAGCAAAATCAACTTTAACCGATCCAACGGACAAGCACAGAAGAACGAGAACGACAAAAACCGTGACCAGGGCGAGCCATTTGCCAAACTTCATCATTTACCACCGTAAAAGTCGTTGTAGAATTTCTCTATGTATTCCACGAGTTGCGGAACTGGCAAACTCAACAGATAGTTGTCGTAAACATAGATACGCTTGTTTCTGACCGCTTTCAAGGACTTGAGTATCGGATGGTTAGAGACCTTCTCCTTGATCTGTTCCTCGGAATTGGGGACGTAACTTGCGACAATGAGCACGTCCGGATCCTGCGAAACTATGTATTCCAGAGAGATGGGCAAAAAACCGTTTGGCCCTGTGAAAAGTGCCGCGATGTTCGCTCCACCAGCGAGCACGATCAAATCGTTCAGATACGAGCCTTGACCACAGGTCCAAACCTCTCTCACGTCTGGACCGGGGATGTCCATCAGATACGCCACCTTCACCCTTTTGTCGAGAGGTATGTTGTAGGCCTTCTTTGCGATGTTCAGATAATGTTCCTGCAACTGGTTGGCGAGCTTTTTGGCTTTCTCTGGAACGCCCATGATGATCCCCACCAACACCAAGTCGTTCAAAATCTGCTGCACACTGTTGGCGTTCAGAACCACGGTTGTCAGGCCGTGCTGTTCGAGCTTGACAACCTCAGGCAACTGAAAGCCACCGAAGGTGAAGATCAGATCCGGATTGAGACTGACGATCTTTTCCAAGTTTATCGGGAACAGATCTCCGATCCTCTCGGCCTCGAAATCGTCCCAGTTCGTCACCGCGATTATCTTGTCTTCCAGGCCCAAATACTGCAAGAACTTCGTGGTGGAAGGCGCAGCGCAAATGACGCGTTCCGGCTTTTGCACGATCGTGACTGTTCTTCCTGCGTCATCCACGACCGTGATCGGATAAGACCACACCAGAGCGAGAAACACGATGAGCAACAACAAAGTTGCAAACCTTCTCATACCAACACCTCCCGGCAAAGTTTTTCACCACCCTCTCGGTTCCGGAGAAGGTGGTGTTTCTGTCGAAGGGCAGGTCTCCCGGCTTCCGGATCATCCTACTCCCCACGCCTTCCCAGCTTACGCCAGTGGCTCTTGTGGGTTTCGTCCCCGGTTACGGTGGCGTCCCCGCGCCGGACTTTCACCGGCTTCCCTTTTGAACCTCGTCGGTACCCTCCGACGCCTCGCTGTTCACTTTTCAGTTCGATTATACAACGACTCAACACCAAGCCAAAACATTGGGAAGATGTACGCCATGATCGGTAAATAAAGCCGCACTTCCCTCGCGCACCCCATGACAAAGTTCATGACGATGAAGGGGATCATCCAAAGCCAGGTTTTTCTGAAGAAATCGTTGTTCCTAATCTTTCTCACAAAAAAGAGTGGCAGTGCGAAGAAGAAGAGAGGATAGACTAACGCCCAAGGATCTTGAACGTTTTCCATGATCATCACGGCAGAGATGTAGTACTCAGCCTTTGGAAAGATCACCTCGCTGAGCACGAGGATCATGAAAACTGGGATCACGACCAATACTCCTTGCCGAAGAAGTTTCTTCTTCTCTCGTGAGAAGTTGAACAGGCTGTAGATCACCGCCGTGAACAGTGCGTGGTCCGTTCTCACGAAACATTGGCCGATGACGAGCAGCAAAACGACCCACCAAGGTTTCCTTCGATATATCAAGATCAAACCAGCTACGAAAAAGAGTAAAGAGATGATGAATTCCTGCTGAGCAAAGTCTCCGTATCCGAAGGCAAGGAAGATGGAATATGCGAACAGAGAAACGTAGGCAGTGAAATCGCGAACGAAGAATTTCATCCAAGCGTGAAGGACCAAGAACAGCAAGATCGTGAACGTGAACCTCATCGTGGCATAGCCATTCACGACCTTGGTTAGATCGCTGTCGTTGTCGAACACATCTATGATCGGGCTGGGAAGTTCCTTAGAAATCTTTTCCAAAGCGTTAAACGGATCTTTCACCCAATCTCTCCAACCAAGGTTGTTCAAGATCCCAAGCAAGATATTGCTGGTAAGGGGGTTTTTCGTTATCTCTAAAAGTTTTTCCCTGAGGAAATTCTCCACATCCGTGAGCATCTTTTCTCTCTCCTCAGGTGGGACGTGGGCGTTCAAACTGAGCTGGTTGTTTCTTTTAACAATTTCACGCGCATCGAACCCGAGCCACTGTTTCAACTTCACGTAAGTGTTGCTGTACCACCTGATCGGTGAATGTTTGAAGAAATACTCTACGAGTGGGTAAGGAACGTATCTGTATTGATTTGGTGCAGGTCCAACGCCTTCGATCAATTTACGGTGCGTGTGATACAGAAAGATCCTTCCAGCTATGCTGAAGGTGTCCTCTACCATCCAAAACCCAATCGAGGTCACTACGTACGAGAGAACCACGACGGTCAGTAGAACGAGAAGTGTTTTCCTGTTCACGTGTAATTCTCCCACAGTTTTCCCCATGGACTCGATTTTTTCCAGTCTTCGAGGATTCTTCTACCTTTGAGGTTCCACCAGAAAACATCGTGATAAACTTCTGAAGCGAGCACGAACAGATACACCAGAGGTGTTCTGAAAAACAGATGCTGAAGCCTCTTCAAAGGGCCAAACCACAGCACGTCCCCAACCCTGCTCGCGAGGTTGTCACCAACTTTGAAACGATAGTTCAAACTCGACACGTCGTAACCAACGATCTCGATGTTCTCCAACCTTCCGTTGCCCAAGCCTTGTTCATTCGCGATGCGAATGTAGTCTATCGACATCGGATCAAAGCCCATTATCTTTGCTGCAACCGCGTCTACGGCAACCTGATCGTCACTCGCCAATACCAGATCCGTTCGTACAGGATTCATCGTTCTCGGACCTGGACCGTTCCCAGCAGTGGTGCCATCCATGACGGCAAAGATACCACTGTGGATCTCTTTCTGTATCTTCAAAAGGTCCACGAGCGTTTCGTGGATCCAGCTGTGCGCGTAATGTCGTTTCGTGTTGAGAAGACCTCCAAAAGCGTTCTTCATGGCTCCGGTGGTCGTCGTGTAGATGTGGCACTTCATCGTTGGTAGATGGACGATGTTTTTACCTACGAAGAAGTCAGGTATCTTCACTCCTTCGGGGAATATCTTGTGGAGCACGTTCAGCTCGCACCTGGGTTGATAATCGATCCACTTCATATGACTCGGTTCGAAGTTGTGGAGGATTGGTACGTTATACTTCTTGTACACAGATGCCAGTTTGTTCAATTGGGCACCCTTCTGCGGTTTCGTCACGACAGTCTTGTTTTCGACGGCGATGATCTGCTCGAACCCGAGTCTTTTCAAACCCAGTATGGTTCCTTCGAGCTGCCACGGTGTCGTGTTCGACGATGGCATGGGTAAATGCCAGGAGATGTTGTCCTTCAGGATCACTGGGCGCGATTTGTCAAGAATTACATCGACGTTGGCTTCCTTCAGCAATTGAGCGATGTCTTCAACAACCCTTTCTGGTGTGGTTCTCAGCACGAAGACCTTCGATTTACCCATGCGAAGACCTCCTTCACACCGAGACGAGCCAGATTCCTGCGACGATGACGATCATACCGATGATCTTCGTTACCGTTACGCTCTCTTTGAACAAGAAATGAGAGAAGAGCGACACCAAGACGAATCCCGCGCTTGTCATGATCGGATACGCAACGCTCAGCTTCAGTCTCGTCAGGCTCAGGGCGTAAAGGACAAAAGCAACAGCAAAGCAGAAGAGAGCGAGCCAGGTGTACAGGTTTTTCATGGAGTTGAGGAAGAAGTGCGCGATGTTCTCACTTCTGACCAACGAAACTGCTGCCACTTTCACAAACACGTTTGCCAATGCGTTCGCTGTCAATGCCATCAGCAAGACGAGAAAGCTTTTCATCGCATTACCTCCCCAAGTACAGAATCATCATCACGCTGAAGAACCAAAGCCCGATCGCTATCCAAAGGGATCTATCCTTGGTCAGAACGTCGGTGGGATCTTCTTCACCTCGATGCATGGAGAGGAACATATACCGGAATACTCCGTAACAGACGAAGGGAACGGTCAGATACAGCTTGTCCGTACCGAACTGCTCTATGGTTCGAACGTCGAGTGTGTAGAGTGTGTAGAAAACGATCGCGCCAGTACCGGTCGAAACTACAACGTTCGTGAGCAGATCGAGATCGTAAAACTGCAAAGATGGTCGCTGAAAATGGTTGTTTCCATCCAGAGATACGAGTTCTGCCTTTCTCTTGCTGAATCCCAAAAAAAGCGACAGGAAAAAGGTGCTGGTGATCAACCAGCCCGAAGGTGAAACCCGGATTGCATAGCTACCACCCATCACTCTGAGTGCAAAACCTGCTGCGATACAGAAAACGTCTATCAGGACAAGATACTTTCCCCAGAAAGTGTAGAACACGTTCAAAGAGAGATAAACCACGATGCAGGCGAGGAACTTCAGGCCGACCTCGATCGCCATGAGGACAGATGCAGACAGCAAAATAGAAAAGACAACGTAGGCCGTTCGAACGCTGACACGGTTACTCGCGATGGGCCTGTTTCTCTTCTTCGGATGCAACCTGTCCAGTGGCGCATCTCTTATGTCGTTCAGAATGTAAACAGCACTCGAAGCTAAGCAGAAGATTAAGAAAGCTGTGAAAGAAAGAAGAAATGATGAAGGATCAAAAAATCTCTTTGAAAAAACTAAAGGTGCCAGCACGAAAAGGTTCTTCACCCACTGTTTTATCCTCAGCAACCTCAAGACGTTCGGCACTCGAACCCCCCCACAACTTGGTTGATTTTATCTTACCAAAAAACTTTGGGGGCCAACGGCCCCCGAGTCCAACAAAAAGGTGGTTTTATCTCAGCTCACAGAATAGCCTTCTGCGTCTCTTTGTCGAACACGTGTATCATATTCATGTCGAAGACAAGATCGATCTTTTCACCCTCTTTAGCCTTCGTTCTTGGATCAACTCTGGCAACGAGTGAGTCTTCTCCACACGTGACGTGCAACAGAGTTTCGCTACCGAGCGGTTCAACCACGTCCACTATGCCTGTGATGGTGTTCTCAGGTTGCGGTGCTATAGCAAACAGTTTGTCGAAGATGTTTTCGGGTCTTATGCCAAAGATGACCTCTTTGTCGATCCATGGCTCGAGGACAGGTTCGTGCTCTTTTATGACCTTCACTTTGAAGCCACTCGTCTTTATCCAGATACCACCTTTTTCTGCAACCACGACAGCATTCAAGAAGTTCATAGCAGGACTTCCGATGAATCCTGCGACGAACGTGTTCGCCGGCTTGTTGTAGACTTCATAGGGAGTTCCTATCTGTTGGACAGTTCCGTCCTTCATGATGACGATCTTGTCGGCCATCGTCATGGCTTCGACCTGATCGTGGGTGACGTAAACTATAGTTGCTTCGAGTCTGTGATGGAGTTTTTTCAATTCGCTTCTCATTTGAACCCTAAGTTTTGCGTCGAGGTTAGACAAAGGCTCGTCGAACAAGAACACCTTTGGATTCCTCACGATGGCCCTACCGACTGCGACGCGCTGTCTCTGACCACCGGAAAGCTGCCTGGGTTTCCTGTCGAGCAGTTCTTCTATGCCCAAAATCTTTGCCGCTTCCTTGACCCTCCTGTCGATCTCGTCTTTTGGAAACTTTCTCAGCTTCAGACCGAAGGCCATGTTCTCGTAAACGGTCATGTGAGGATAGAGGGCATAGTTCTGGAAAACCATCGCAATGTCCCTGTCTTTGGGTTCAACATCGTTGACGACTTTTCCATCGATCTTTATCGTTCCCTTCGTGATCTCCTCCAAACCTGCGATCATCCTGAGCGTCGTGGTCTTCCCACAACCAGACGGTCCCAATAGCACCACGAACTCTTTGTCCTCGACGGTCAACGTCACATCCTTCACCGCGACGACTTTGTTGTCAAAGATCTTCGTTACATTCTCGAGTTCCACCTTAGCCATTGACTCACACCTCCTCGATGTCTTCCTGAAAGAGTTCTCTCTGATTCACTGACCCATGGGCTGAGGGATCACCCACGTCGAGCAAGTAAAGATCGTACACCTGATCCAGAAAGTTCATGATCTTTCGGTAGCGCTCGTAATCGATCAGAACCGCTGCGGGTACTCCATTCTTCGTTATCACAACGTCTTTTTGCTGCACTCTCTTCAGAACTTCAGAAAGCTTTGCCTTCGCATCCGCAAGGCTGAAGAATTCGAGCTGGTTCTTCACCTCATTCCTCCCTGACCAGAATTATAGTCAAGTTAACCGAAGATTTCAAGTCCCCCGGAATGAAAACGGTAAGGGCCCCAAAACAGGGTATAATACTAAGGAAAAAGTTTTTGAGGAGAAGTGTGCGATATGTTGAATCAAATATCTTCTCACCGGCTGTATTCGCTCCTCTCAAGCTTCATAAGGGAAATAATGAACGCGACGGAGCCAGATCTTTTGCTCGACGCACTCATGAAGATCTTTCAAAGGTTCGTGGACTGCGAAAGCATAGTCGTGCTGGACAACGACTTGAATGTCAAGAAGATCAAAGGAGACACAGCTGAAATCGATGAAGACCTGAAAAAGATGATCCAGTGGGTCATGAACAATCATTCTCCTATGTCCTTGCCCAAAGGTGATGCAATGATACACATCTTTCCGCTGGTGAAAGCAGGCAAAACTCTGGGTGTGCTGCTCGCCTGGAGTAATGAAGAAATAGTGGTCGAGACTTCCGAACTGCTGCGTACCTTTGCCTTTTTGTCCGCAGTTGTTCTCGAGAACCTCGAACTCTATTCTTCTTTGCAGAGACAGCACATGGCACTCGAGGCAACTAAGAACTACATGCAGAGGATCTTGGACTCTTTCCCTCAGCACATCGCCGTGTTTGATCAAGACTCAAGGATCGTCTTTGCCAACAAAGGCTACTCGCTGTCATCTTTCGGTGAAGACATCGCTTCAAAGGTCACTCAATTGGTTCAGAAGACGTTCCTGACAGGATCACGACAGACGCTCGAAGTCGAAGAAGGTGCGAACTTTTACTCCATCGTTGCTGAACCCATAGAATACGAAGGCCAGCCTCAGGTGTTGCTCGTCATCACTGACGTCACGAACACGAAAGAGGTGGAGAGGCTCAAGGCAATAGATCAACTGAAAACGGAGTTTGTGGCGAACATCTCTCACGAATTGAAAACACCACTCGCAGCGATCAAAGCTTACGCGGAGACCATACTCATGAGTATCGAAATGCTGGATCAACAGACTCTGAACGAGTTCGTCCAGATCATCTACAAGGAAAGTCAGCATTTGGAATCCATCCTCGAAGGCTTGCTCGATTTTTCAAAACTTGAGCAGAGGATGATGACACTCGAAAAAACCACCTTTGATTTGACCGGACTGGTCAGGGAGACGATGAGATCGATCGAGGAACTCGCCAGGTCGAAGCAAGTCAGGTTGGAACTGTTGACCAAAGAACCCGTGTTGATCAGAGCAGACCAGAAGCGCATCAAACAGGTCATAACGAACCTTGTGAACAACGGTATCAAGTACTCGAAAGAAGATTCGCAGGAAAAGTACGTGAGGGTGAGAATAGAGAGAAAGGGCGATAAAGTCCTGATCGAGATATCGGACAACGGTTTAGGAATACCCAAAGAGTATCACGAAAAGGTCTTCGAGAGGTTCTTCAGGGTTGGAACCGTTATGGACCATAGAGTGGAGGGAACCGGTTTGGGACTCACCATCGCCAAGCAGATCGTAGAACTTCATGGTGGTCGCATCTGGCTGGAGAGCGAGCCGAACGTTGGTACGACGGTTTTCGTGGAATTACCGGTGGGTGACGAACGGTGAAGCTGGAAGAGATCATCACGAAGATAGAGGAACTTCCTACACCCGATCCAATAGTTCAAAAGATCATCGCGGTGGCCTCCGATCCGAACGCTTCGGCGAAGGATCTGGCTGATGTCATCAAGCTCGATCCGAGTTTGTCTGTGCGCGTTCTGAGGCTCGTGAATTCGGCCTATTATGGTCTACCAAGGAAGATCGCTCAACTGAGCGAGGCGGTGATGATCCTTGGCTTCAAGACCGTCAGGAACTTGGCACTGAGCGTCTTCACCTACAACTCGCTAATGAGAAGGAAAAGATCAACGATAGACCACACGGCGCTGTGGAAGCACTTCATAGGCGTTGCGGTCGCATCAGAGTTGATGGCTCAGGTGGTGGGTTATCCTAACAAAGAGGAACTTTTCGTCGCGGGTTTGTTACACGACATAGGAAAGGTCACACTCGAGTTCGTCTCACCGGAGATGTTCGCGGCCGTGGCAAAACTCACCAAAACGTTGAAGATCTCTTTTTTCGAAGCGGAGAAGAAGTTGAATCTCCCAAACCACGCTTTAATAAGTATGAAGACTATCGAGCGATGGGGGCTTCCCGAGCTCGTGTCTCAATCCTGTGGTGGTCACCACACACCGGAGTCCTTCTCCGAGAGTCTGTATTCCGATGTCATAAGCATGATCCACGTCAGCGACTTTTTTGTGAACACGATCAATTACGGGGAGTCATATTCGTATGGTGGGTTCGTGCTGTCGCCGTACGCTCTGAACCTTTTGGGGCTCAAGCCGAGGATGCTGACAAACTATCTGAAGAAGCTGAAGGAAAAGTTAATGACTGCAGATGAATTTCTCAAAATCGAGCAGGAGGCGGTATCGTGAGGCCAGATTACAGAAAGGCTATGCTCGAATCTGAAATCGTCAAACTGATCAGCGAAGCGCTCAGGGAAGCGAAGGATCCAAAACTCAAGGATCGTATCATCACAGTCTCGCGCGCAGAACTCTTCGCCGACAAGAGGTTCGTTGACGTTTACGTCAGTTCGATAGGAGATGAAAGCGAACGGAAGGCTTTGGTCGAACATCTCAACAAGATCAAGGGTTATTTCAGGACCTATTTGGCGAACAATCTGGATTTGTTCGTCGCACCCCAAGTTCGCTTCAAGGAAGATCCAGGTAT
This sequence comes from Pseudothermotoga hypogea DSM 11164 = NBRC 106472, assembly GCF_000816145.1. Lineage (NCBI taxonomy): Bacteria > Thermotogati > Thermotogota > Thermotogae > Thermotogales > Thermotogaceae > Pseudothermotoga > Pseudothermotoga hypogea. The sequence continues at coordinate 357,861 of NZ_CP007141.1, forward strand.
AGAGGCGAGCGTTCGCGTGCAAGAATTGCTGAACAGGCTCAAGGAGGAAAAGAAGTGAGCGTGTCTGGTATTCTGCTTGTGGACAAGCCAAAAGGACCCACTTCCCACGACGTAGTTGATGAAGTCAGGAAAAAGCTCAACCAGAGGCGTGTGGGTCACGCCGGGACACTCGATCCGTTCGCCACGGGTTTGCTCATAGTTGGTGTGGGAAATGCCACCAGGTTGCTGGAATATCTCATGAACCACAACAAAGTCTACAGAGTGAAGATGAAGCTTGGGCTCATCACTGACACGTTCGATATAACTGGGAAGATCGAAGAAGAAAGGCCGTGCAACGCCACAAGGGAGGAGATCATAGAAACGATCAAAAGCTTTGTGGGAAGTTATGTTCAAGTACCTCCCGCGTACTCAGCTAAGAAATACAAGGGTGAAAGACTTTACGAGTTGGCGAGACAGGGCAGGATCGTGAGATTACCACCCAGACAGGTAACGATCCATCGCATAGAGGACATCGAAATCGAAGATCTCTTCGTTTCCTTCACAGTTGAGACGAGTCCGGGCACTTACGTGAGGTCCCTTTGCATGGACATCGGCTACAAGCTTGGTTGTGGAGCAACAGCCGTGGAACTGAGAAGACTCAGCGTTGGGCCCTTCAAGGTTGAAGACGCTGTGGACGTTTACAACCTGAGCGCTGAGGAGATCACGAAAAAAATCATCCCTATCTCGAAAGTGCTCCACTTTCCAAAAGTCTGGATCAACAACGAAGCGAAAGAGAGAGTTTTGAACGGGATGAAGATCCATGTGAAGGACATTCTGTATCACGAACAGTTTGAGAAAGACTCAATCGTTCAAGTGTTCAACGAAGAAGAGCTTTTGTGCCTTGCACGCGCCGAACGCCGTTCGACGTTTCTGAGAACTTTGTTACAGCAGGAAAGAAACGAAGCGGTCCTCAAACCGTTCAAGGTCTTCAGGGAGAGCTGATCATGTACGTTACGACGATAGGAGTCTTCGATGGGGTTCATCTGGGACACAAGGCGTTGTTGAAAGAGGTCAATCGTCTCGCGCAGGAGAGGAATCTTAGATCAAGGGCTTTCGTGGTTTCTCACCCCTTTGAACATCTCACTGGCAACTTCGATGGTCTGATCATGAGTCACGAGAGACGAATCCTTTTGCTCTCGCAGTACTTGGACGAAGTCGAGCTTTTGGATTTGCGATGCATCAAAGACATGACAGCGAACGACTTTTTCGAACGAATCCTCGCGAAAGATACCGCCGTGCTCGTCGTGGGAAGGGACTTCAAATTTGGCAGGAACGCTCTGGGAGATCTCAGTTTGCTCGAGAAGCTCTGTGAAGATAGAAAAATCACTCTCAGGACCTTCCCTGATGTTTTGGATGAAAACAAAGAACGCATAAGCAGCTCTCGCATCAGGAACATGATAAGAGATGGGAGAATTGAGCAAGCCGAGAGATTGTTGGGACATGAGTACCTGCTCGAAGCGGTTGTTTTGAACGTGAGCAGTTTCAACTCAAGGAGCGTGGCTCTCCTGCACACTGCAAAGGAATTGGTTAAACCTCAATCTGGCGCTTTTCAGATCGAGGAACAAAGCTTGAAAATCAGGGGAACCTTGATCCTAAATGGTGAAACGAAGCTGGTTTCTCAGGATCTGAGGCTCGCACCGGGAACGTACTTGTATCTGAGATTCATGGAGGGAAGATTGTGAGAGTAGGTGTCGTGACGGGTATTAACAGTTCCGATCCGTACGTGTTCTACGTGAGGCTCGAGCAGGAAGATGGAAGACCTCGTCACATGCTCCAGATAGACGATGTCGTCAAAGTTCAGTTCGACTACCATCCCCAAGGTTCACTCATCTACTACGGCATCGTGGTGAAGATAATGGCGAGGTGGGACTTTGGTCCCATATCCGGCTACGAAGAAGAGCTCGCCTTGAAGGGCCTCTCTCCGGCGAATCCTATCTTCATAGCCACAGTCATGACCACCAGAATGTTGAAGATCGAAAGCGGAAAGATTCTACCCGACGCACCGCAGGTGCCACCACCGCCTGGATCAGAGGTGAGTGTCGCAAGCGAATCGGAGCTCGATGTGGCGCTTGGTTTCGACGAGCTCTTGCAGAAACACTGTGCAATCCCGATAGGTTTGTTCAGAAACAACAGATGCGCATACGCAGATGTCAGGTACATACTTGGCGAGAACGGTGCACACATAAACATATCGGGTCAATCCGGAGTGGCAGCCAAGACTTCCTACGCGACCTTTCTCGTGAAGTCTTTCCTCGACACGGGAAACAGGTTGAAGGAAAAGAACGAACTCATGGCATGCCTGTCAAGGTCGCGGTTCATCATCTTCAACGTCAAAGGTGAGGGGTTGTTGTTCTTAGACAAGTGGTCGAAGGATTGGAAAGAGAAGGAGGAAACAAACACAGGAAAATCGTGGAAAAGAATGTACGAAGCTCTGCAGATGAAAGCCGAACCGTTCGAAAAAGTCGCCTTCTTTGCCCCCAGGAAACTCGCCAAGGATGAACCGTGGGTGAACAAGAGGTCCCAGGGTGTACAGATCTATGGTTGGGACATCGTTGACATTATGAAACTGGGTCTGTTCGAACTTTTGTTCGATCAGGAAGAACTGGAAAAGAACCAGAACCTTCAACTCGCCGTCACGAGCGTTCAGGAAGTTTTGCAATCGCGCTTCGAGGAGGCCATCCTGGAGGCGAAGAGATTCTGTGAGCGTAACCGCATAAAGGTTCCGAACGATCCAGAGATGATCATCAGAACGGCCATCGCGAATGGCTTTGACGTGAGTACGATGGCGCGCTTGCCTGACGGACTCGATGAACTCATAAAGATGTTTGACGAGGACGAAGACTTCAAAACGAGAATCGCACAAGAGGTGCAGGGAAAAGCCACAGTCGCAGCACTCATCAGGAGGCTGAAGGCAGCAAAAGCAGTTGGGTTTGATCTTCTCTGGGTACGGACGAACTTCCTCAATTACAACGCCACAAGGCGCATCGATTGGGACAAACCTGGCCAGGTGACGGTTATCGACATCTCCAAGCTGAAAAACCGTCCGCAAAGCTTCGTGGTTGGTGCTGTGTTGCTTGAAGTGATGCGATCACGAGAGGAGAAAACTAACCAAGATCCTGTGTTCATATTCCTGGACGAGCTCAACAAGTACGCGCCACGCTTTGGAGGGGGCCCACTCTCTTCCATCTTCAGAGACATCGCGGAACGCGGCAGGTCGTTCAGAGTGATACTGATCGGTGCGGAACAGACGGCTTCGGAGGTTGACTATCGAATCATAACTCAGTCCTCGACGACGGTGGTTGGAAGGCAGAAAGGTGCCGAACTCGCAAAACCTGAGTATTCACACCTAACGGATGAACAAAAGGCCAGGGCTGCGTTGCTTCAACAAGGAGAAGTCATCGTGGACCAGCCCTTCATGAGGATACCGATCACCGTGAGATTCCCGTTGCCTGCCTGGTGCACGCGAGAAGACGATGCGTACACGATGAGCGAGCAGGAAAGAAGAACGCTTGAGGAGAGAGCGTACGGAGGGGACTGAAATGACTTTGAAGAACTGTCTGGTGTACCGAGACGGAAACTTCGTCAAAATGGACCTCAACGTCGAGAAAGGTATTTTTGTCGATAATCCTTCGGAACCACTGATCGATGCAACTGGTTATTATGTCATGCCCGGTTTTGTGGATTCACACGCGCACGTGATAGGCACAGGACACAAGTACGGCCATGTGAATCTGGAGAACGTCGGCTCGATCGAAGAACTTTTGCAAATACTTCAGGCAGAAGACCACGGTGTGATCATCGGTAGGGGATGGAGTGAAGAAAAACTTGGAACGAGACCTACCAGGCAGCTGCTCGACCTGTTGGAGAAGCCTGTTCTTCTCATCAGAAGGTGCGGGCATGTCGCGGTTGCGAATAGATCCCTCATGGAGTTGACTGGACGATGGAGGGAAGATGGAGTCTTTAAGGAACAGGATCTGGAGCAGTTGAGGAAGGATCTGCCATCGCGGGAAGATGAGAAGTTTTTCAAGATCGGGCAAGAACATTTCTTGATGCACGGGGTGACTTTCGTCCATTCCGACGATCTGCACGGTTTGAGCTGGGAGAATCTAAAGGAGATCTTGAAAGACTCCAAGATGAGAGTCTTCGAGAAGGTGTATTTTCCATCTTTGAGTGACCTTGAGAAATTCGACGATTTCGGTCAGATCTCCGACCGTGTCATCGTGAAAGCCGTGAAACTGTTCGCGGATGGATCTGTTGGAGGAAGAACGGCCTGGCTCAGCGTTCCATACGCAGACGATCCGTCGAACTTTGGAACGAAGCTGATTGACGAAGAGGAGCTCGAGAAATTCGCAATCCTTTGTGAGAGAAAGAATGTTCAGCTCTGCGTACACGCAATAGGCGACGAAGCGCTTCACATGGTGGGCAAGGTTTTCAGCAGACATCCCAATCACAGGGTCATACACGCACAACTGGTTCGAAACGAAGACTTATCCCTGTTGAGGAAAAGCTTCTTTTCGATTCAACCCCACTTCGCCTTTGAAGACCGTCACCTTATCGAATCGGTGTTGCCTAAAAACTTGAAAGCCCTGCGTTATCCATTTCTGATGCTCTTCCAGCAGGGATTCAAGATCGCGTTCTCCACCGACGCACCGGTTTCTCCAGAGGATCCGAAGTACGTTATCGAGTGTGCGATGAAACTGGGCTTCACAAAACAGCAGGCAATAGAGCTGTACACAGTTGCTGGTGCACGAATGGCAGGTTTGAACAACCTCGGCGAAATAAAGTCTGGTTTTCTCGCAGATTTTTGCCTCTACGAAAAAAACCCTCTCGATCTGGATGAAGACCCAGTGGCGGTGTACGTGGCGGGAGAACTGGTGTACGAGAAATAAAATGGAGCAGGCGGTGGGACTCGAACCCACACCCTCCGCCTTACCAAGGCGGCGCTCCACCGCTTGAAGCTACGCCTGCACCGTCTCAAGTATATCAAAAAGTTCCGAAGGGTGCAAGTGTGTTCGAAACTCGTGCGTTCATATGAATTCGATCCTGTACCAATCCACGAGCGGTCTGAGGCCAAAAAGGGTGATCTTTTTGCCACACAGAACCGTTTCCACACACTCGAGTTCCGAAGCTCTCTCGACGTCTCGTTCGTCGAAACAATTTTCAATCTTGTACACGACGCGCTGAACCTCGTCCAACTTTTTATGTTGAACGATCCGTCCGTCGGGAGCGAGTATCAGCGCGTAGTACCCATCAGGAAGGCGATCCTTCAAACGCGCAATCGTGTACCCATCGCTCGCGAAATTTTTTGAAATTCTTACCGCGACAGGTAAGATGCGAGATGAAGCGAACACCTCGGCGAGCGGTGCAAACTTTTTTTCGTTTTCGAACGCGAACGGTGTGAGAGCAAAGCCGAAGGCTCTTTCTTCAAGTTCCGCAAGATCCACTTCGTCGTAAGAGAGTTTCTGCTTCCTTTCGGTTTGCTTGCCGAAGACTTTGGCGGCAACCAAGCTCAATTCTGGGTCGTGGCCCTTCTGAAACGCTTCAAAGTCTTCCAAGGCGGCCGACCTGCTCCCATAGAGTTCGTCAAAAGCTCCCGCCCAAACGAGTCTTTGGATCGTCGAAGTGGGCAGTCTGGTCCTCTCGGCGAAATCCTTCAAATTGGAAAAGGGAGCCAGCTCTCGACAGATGCGGGCGGAGGATTCACCGATACCACCGACGGCTTCCAAAGGTAAGCGGAAAATTCTATCCTCAGAACCTCCAAAGTTCACGTTTGGTGGAAGCACTTCATAGCCTAACGAACGAAGCTCCTGCACCGCGAGGAAGACCTTGAACTGTTCCGACGAATGCTCTCGCACGTAAACATCGAAGAATTCCCTGGGCCAATGAGCTTTCAAATACGCCAGTTCGTAACTCAGGTGAGAATAGGCCACGCTGTGGGACTTGTTGAAGGCATAACCGGCGAACTTGACGAGAACGTCACACAGTTTTTCCACAAAATCTGGTCTGTAGCCCCTCTTATGGAGCGCATCCCTGAACTTTTGCAGTGCAGGTTCAAGGATCCGCGGGTCCTTTTCGGAAATCGCTTTCCTGAAGAGATCCGCTTCAGCAGCGCTGAAGCCTGCTGTCCTCATGGCGAGTCTCATAACCTGTTCCTGGTAGACAATGACACCGTGTGTTTCGGGGAACATGTCTTCTTCGGCTCGCTGACAGCCTCGCTTTCGTTCAGCATAAGTCTTTTCCAACTTGGCAGCGAGCGGACCAGGTCTGTTGAGAGCAAGCAGAACGGAAAGCTCCTCCAGATTGCTTGGTCTTATTAACCTGCACAGGTTCCTCGCCGTTTCCGATTCGAGTTGAAAAATTCCACACGTGTTTCCACGTCCCAGAAGTTCAAAAGTTGCCCCATCGTTGAAAGGCATCGTTTTCACATTCACGCGCTTTCGTATTTTGTCAAGAACCGTCAGAGTTCTCAGACCAAGCACATCTATCTTCACCACGCCAATGCACTCGAGAGAATCCATATCGTACTCAATTACGGGTTGATCGGAGGATGGCACGAGCGGCAGATTGAGTGGCTCAGCCGCGAGGACTATTCCTGCCGCGTGAATACTCCTTCTCAAGGGAAGTCCGATGAGAGCTTTGGTCACATTTGAACTCACATCCAATTTCAACCTGCTGACCTCGTTGAAGAGACCCTTCTCAGTCAGTGTCACGAACGTTGAGATCTGGGCAAAATAAGGGAAGGCATCCTTCAACAAACCCAGCAGTTTGTCTCGTTGTTCGTCTGCCACATCGATATCGATGTCGGGCGGTTCTCTGCGTTCTTCGTGCAAGAATCTTTCGAACATCAAATTGTGAGAGATCGGATCGATCGATGTGATGCCAAGAAGGTAGGCTAAAAGACTTCCAACCACACTTCCCCTGCCCGGACCTATCAAGATGCCGTTCTGCGTGGCGATGTCCACGATGCGTTTCACCGTATAGAAGTACGATTCAAAACCGAGTTTCCTCACAACCTCGACCTCGCGCATGAGTCTTGTCTTACGCTCCAGATCGAGCTCTTCGAAAAGCTTGTCGAGCCATCCCTCCGGTGGATTCAGAAGTTTGTGACTGACCTTCAAATCATAGAGGCGTGCCCCCAGAGCCTCCGCGGGATCGAGAAACTTGCCAAAGGGTTCACAGTCTTCGCACGGCTCAGAGCCCACCAAACGGGTCATGAACCGGTGTGCCTCGAATGAAGAACGATCCAGATAGTAGACGAGCCTCACTTCTTTAACGTCTAAAGAATTAAGACGTGGCTCACGATTCTCGTTGTAGGATCTCACCAGCTCTTCGAACTCTTCGCGATCACGTGCATAGAAGATCTTCTGGCCCTTTCGAAGACCATGGATTGGTATCAGACCGTTCTCTTGACATAGCTTGTTGAAACGAACGGCAGCGTGAAAGTTGGTGTCGGCCAGCAGCAAAGACTTCATGCCTCTTTCTTTTGCAAACTCTATCATTTGCCGCAGTCGGATCACCGAACCGTCGAACGAGCAGGGAGACACGAAACAGAAGATCATTTTGACGACACCTCGTGTAGACGTCTCAACGCGGCTTTGAAATCTTCAGGGAGTGGTGCGATGAATCTCATCTGTTCGTTTTTCTTTGGGTGTCTGAACTGTAAGATTGCGGCGTGCAGCATCTGTCTTTCCACGTAAATGGGGTCGGCTCTGCCGTAGAGCCTGTCACCCAATATGGGGTGCTGGATGTATTTGATGTGAACCCTGATCTGGTGCGTCCGACCCGTCTTGGGATACGCGGCAACGAGCGAAGCAAGATCATCGAAACTCTTTAAAACTCTGTAAGAGGTCACGGCGATTCTTCCTTCCGCTGCGACTGTCATCTTCACCCGCAAGGTTGGATGCCTTGCCACCTTGATCTGTATCTCTCCCTCGGTTTCGTTTGGCTTACCTTGTACGATTGCCAAATACATCTTGAACACTTCTCTGTTCTTGAACTGCTGTGAGAGTGACCTGTGAGCAAGATCGTTTTTCGCAACCACCATGACCCCGGAGGTGTCCTTGTCCAGACGATGGACAATACCAGGTCTGAGTTCCCCTCCAATACCTTGCAGGTCCTTACAGTGATAGAGCAGGGCGTTCACGAGTGTACCGCTCGTGTGTGATGGAATCGGATGAACGATCATTCCTGCAGGTTTGTTGACAACGATGATATCGGAATCTTCGTACAGAACGTTCAACTCTAAGGGTTCGGGGAGGATCTCTATCTGCTGGGGTACAGGACGGTCCGGCAACGAGATGATATCGTTGGCTTTGACCCTGTAGCTTGGTTTTTCGAGTCTGTCGTTTACCTTGATCTGTCCGTCCTTAATGAGTTTCTGCAGGAAAGAACGCGAAACAATTTTTGGCAATTTGGAAAGCAGGAAAAGATCGAGCCTCTCTCCAGCCTCATTCCTGTTCACCTTTATTGTCAAGAGGCTGCTCACCTCTCAAAAGACTCACAAGAACGAGTATCCCCCCGATGGTGATGAAAAGGTCCGCCACGTTGAAGACGGCCGGAAAGTATCTCAGGTTTATGAAATCTACGACGTATCCGAGCCTGAATCTGTCTATCACGTTTCCAATGGCACCACCCACGATCATCTGAAGACCTGCTTTCGTCAGCGTTGAACATTTCACAAACTTTGGGACAAGAGCGAGAAAGAGCGTTGCGAAGAAAGTGACCCAAACGATCCAGCCAGATCTTGCGAACATTCCGAAGGCTATGCCAGTATTCTTCGTGTAAGTGAACCACAAGATTCCTGGAACGACGAAGGTCGGAATGGTCAAGAATCTCTCGATCAACATCTTGCTGAGCTGATCCATCAACACGACGAAAGTGACCCAGAACATTCACGTCACCCTTCGGTAGAAGAACGGGCTCACGATCTTCAGACCCAGCTCGGCATGATTGAAGATGCGCTCGGTGCTCCCAACGAACAGCAGTCCTCCAAGCCTCAAAGCTTTGGCAAAATTCTGATACAGCTGCGCTTTCGCGTTCTCCTCGAAATAGATGACGACGTTCCTGCACACGATGAGATCCAGACCCTGCGGGAAAGGATCCTGCAACATGTTGTGCTTCTGAAACGTCACGCGTTTCTTCACAACATCTTTGACCTTGTACATGCCATCGACGATCTCAAAGTAACGGTCGACGTACGCTTTCGGTGTGCTTATCATCGAACGCGATTCGTAAACTCCGTTCTTAGCTTCCTGAAGGGCTTTGTCGTCTATATCCGTCGCAAGAACGTACGCCCCGGCAGGCGCCTTCAGCTCTTCAAGAAGTATGGCGAGTGAGTAAGGCTCTTCTCCACTCGCGCAACCTGCGCTCCATGCCTTGAACCTCGATCTGGAAAAAGAGAGAAGTTCCGGAAGGTATTTGTCTCTGAGCTCCCACCACTTTTCTGGATTTCTGAAAAACTCTGTGACGTTTATCGTGATCTTATCGAGGAACTCTTCCTTCGCGGAACTGTTCGTCAACAGCAAGCGTAGATATTCTTGATAGGAGGACAGTCTGTACTTCCTTATCAGTATCTCGATTCGGCGTTTCATGCGGTGTGGCTTGTATCCACTCAGATCGAGCCCGAAGTGCCTGTGTACCTCTTTAACGAACCATTGAAAATCTTCGATCGGTAGTTCACCAGACGATTGGGAAAGAAAATCCTGCATACCACCGCTCCTTCTGAAGTTTCATCACTAAGGCGAGTTCGCCGAATTTCAACCTCGCTTCCACACCATTTGTACCTATCAGGAACCATTCTTCTTTCCCAAACCAGCCCATGGAGACAGAGAAGGTTTCATCCAGGTATTGCCCAACAAGATAAACGTTCTTTCTCTCTACTGCGAATCGAAAACCGCTTTCCGGTATGTAGAAGAACATGAACGGATCCACCAGTACACTGAAACCGTAACCACGACTCGAAGTGAAACCGCCGAGTTCGATTGAACCGATCGGGAAATTCAAACCCACATGGTGTTGCCCAGTAGAGTCTATGCACGCGTTGAAAAATGAAGTCTTGAAGAACAGTGCATTCTCCGGGCCAACCACCGCACCGAGGCTTCCGTTGAAAGCCCAGCCTACCAAGGAACGTTCATGAAAATCGATGTTCGCAAAACTCGTCTGCACCAAATGTGGCGCGTTAAAACGTACGCCTCCCGGGTCGAGGTCAACGTTGAGGTATTTCAAACTCTCAAGAGGAGAAACGATGGGACTGAACCATCCTCCCGCCAGTTTCAAACCAAATGGGAAATCAAGAAGAGCCTCGACGCGCCAGAACTCGACGTGCGGAACTATTCTCATCCCGAAATACGCGTCGCTGCCCAAGGTATAATCAAAATTGACTGTCGATGCGACACCAACAAACGCGAAGATCAAGAGCGAAGCGAGGCAAAATCTCATTGCCCGAGCTGTGCCAAGAGGGCCTCCATCTCGGCGTCGTCCATCTCGAAGTTGGAGAAAACTTCCTGCACGTCGTCCATGTCTTCCAGAGCGTTCAGGAGCGTCAGCAGCCTTTCGGCGTCCTTCCCGGTGACCCGCACCGTGTTCTTCGGAACGTAACCGATGGTTGCTTCGACCTTGTAACCGCTTGCTTCGAGCGTGTCCTTGACTTTCATCACATCTTCGGGGCTCGTCAAAATCCTGATCGGATCTTCCTCGTCTTTTATGTCCTCCGCACCTGCGTCGATGGCCATCATCATGAGTTCCTCAACGTTTGCAACCTGTTCTCTCGGTACCTGGATTATGCCTTTTCTCTCGAAGACCCATCCTACGGCTCCTGGTTCCGCGAGGCTGCCACCGTGCCTGCTCAGAATGTGTCTGAGTTCCTGAGCTGTTCTGTTCTTGTTGTCCGTCAACGCACGAATGTACAGTGCCACTCCACCTGGCGCGTAAGCTTCGTAAATGATCTCCTGAAATTCGGCGCCCTCTATTTCTCCCGTTCCACGTTTGATGGCTCGTTCGATGTTCTCTTTCGGCATGCTCGCCTCTTTCGCCCTCTCGATCGCAGCCCTGAGACGTGGATTGGTGTCGGGATTTCCACCACCTTCACGAGCCGCAACGATCAGCTCACGTATGAGTTTCGTGAAGAGCTGTGATCTCTTCGCATCCTGGGCCATTTTCCTGTGCTTTATGTTTGCCCATTTGTTGTGACCAGACATGTTCCAACCTCCCGTTTTCAAAAGTTCAGTTTCATCTTATCCAAAATATTTTACCACTACCAACGTGGAATCATCATGCTGTGGTGCGTCGCCACAGAAAAACCTCAACTCGTCCTGAATTTCTTTCATCACCGCGTCGGCACTCTTGTTCCAGCATTTCTTTACAGTTTTCACAAGCCTTTCGAAACCGAACTCTTCCCCAGCCTGGTTCCGTGCTTCCGTGACGCCATCGGTGTAGATCACGAGTGTGTCCAATGGATCCAGCTTCAGCACGGTCTCCTCGTAATTGACATCCTTCATAATTCCCATGGGAAGCGTGCGAGCTTCCAGCAGATCGATTTGTCCGTTGCGCACGTGTACAATGGGATTATGCCCCGCATTTATGATGTGTGCCTCACCGTTCTCATGAAGACACATCAGAACAATGGTCACAAACCTGTCCTCTTCAAGATCTTCACACAAAACGCTGTTCAGTTCTTCGGCCAGGCGCGAGAGTCCAAAAGCGTTCTTCACAAGTGCTCTCAACGTACTTCTCAGGGACGTCATGAGCAGAGCTGCGGGAATACCCTTGCCAGACACGTCGGCAACCGTCACAAGCACACACTGTCCTATCAATATTGCGTCGTAATAATCTCCACCGACCTGTATGGCGGGAACCATCTGTGCTGCGATTTCGAAGTGATGGCTTCGAGGCAAACGCTTTGGTAACAGGCTTGTCTGGATACGTTTGGCAATTTCCAGTTGTTCCCGGATTCTCTGCCTCTCAATCTCTCTTCGCAATCGTGTGTATCTCTCGCACGTTGCGGCCATCTGGAAAGCCACGGCCTCCAGTATCTTTCTGTCAGCCGCGGTGAAAATACCATCTTCCTTTTCGATCAACGTTATGCGTCCCCATTCGGTTCCACCACTTCTGACGGGAACAGAGAGCAAGTTTTTCAGTTCCATCCCATGCTCGGGTTCTATGAGCACAACACCTTCAAAGTCCTTGAGTAAATGCTTCGCCTGGGCGATCAAATTTTGCCGGTCGAAGCTTTTCTCGTATTCCAGGACGTTACCCAGTATAGTAAGTTCTATCATGATTGCTTTGAACGCCACCGTTTGTCTCAACGTCTGCGTCAAAGGCTCAAAGATTTCCGATGGATCAACGACGTTCGCAAACATACTGTTCAGTTCGAAGAGCGTCGCTATTTCTTGGTAGGTCCTCGACAACTCTTCCAGATGGTCCTGCAGAAGTTTCGTGTATTCTTCGCGAAGCTGGTCCATCTGCTTCAAAACTTGCTCCAGAAAGCCGAACATTTCTTTCTTGCTCAGTATCCTGTCATCCGACGCCATTTTTGCAAGACGGTTCAGTTTCTCGTACAGCGCTTCAAAGTTATCCACCACGCTGGGTCACTCTCCGCACTTCTTCGAGGAGCTTCAAAGGACTGAACGGTTTGGTGAGAAATCCGTTAGCCCCACTCTGCAGAGCCATCTTCGCATCGTTTTCTCCACCTTTGGCGGTCAATATGATCACGGGTACGTTTGAAAGTTCAGGATCGGCACGCATACGTTTTAGCACCTCGAAACCGTTCAGATGAGGCATCATAACGTCGAGGATCACCAGATCCGGCCTGTTCGATTTCATCTTTTCCAAACCTTCTAAACCGTCTCGTGCCTCTTCAACAACGTAACCTTCCTTGGTCAAGTTGAAACTGACGATCTTTCTCAAGACATCAGAATCGTCGACGACTAACACTCGACAGCCCAAGATTTCGCCCCCAGAACTTCGCTCAATTGACTTTCACCGCAGATCGCTTCCAGTCTCTGCACGAGCACCAAAGGGCATTCCTTCACAAGGATCGGTTGGTACAGGTGCCTCGCCCTGACAAGGTTCTCTCTGTTTTGATAATACACTACGATAAAGAATTTGCCAACTTTTTCAAAGTGAACATGTTTGAAAAAGTCCTCCAATTTGCCGGATTTGTTCTTCTCAAGAATGGAAATTTGTCTCTGTGGATCAAACCGGGAAGGATCGACGCAGTCTTCCAGTAAGAGCACTCTGAAGAGATAGCCGTTCACGATTCTGTTCACGTCCAAATCTGTCCACCAGAGTTGGACTGGTTCCAAACCTTTGACTGCGGTTCGCCTGAGCCGATCCAACAGGTTCTCATCGTATCTCTGCAAGTGGACCGTCACGTAGAGTGCCAGATTGAAAACACCGGTTGGTGTGGGATCAAGAAACGAAACCTTAGGTTTCTTGTGGAAACCCCGGCTGAACTCGAGTGGTGCTTCAGCCCTTCTCAGATTCCTTTCTATGGCGTTTGCCGTTTCTATGGCTGACAGGAAACGAAGCAGGCCAGTCTTTTTGTATCTCACAACGGCACGCATTCTCATCACGTCCATGACAAAATCTTGTCCGCTCGATTATACTATGCTTGGAGGCGAAAACTTGTACCACAAGGTTTCGAGAGATCCCATACATTCGGAAATATTTCTTTATCCTCTTGAGATACTCGCGATCGATACCAGACCTGTACAGAGGTTGAGGCAACTTTCTCAGCTTGCGGGTGCAGAATGGGTCTATCCTGGGGCGAGCCACACTCGTTTTGCACACTCGCTCGGTGTCATGCACATTGCAGGTCTTTATGCGGAAAGGTTGTTCCAAGAGCATTCCAGACGGCGAATCGTACGGCTCGCAGGTTTACTACACGACGTGGGGCATGGACCATTCAGCCACCAGTTTGACGACGTAGTTTACAGGCGGATGGGTTTGCAGGATGGTCACGATGGACACAGAGAAAGGATCTTGCTTGAACTGATGCCAAAAGAGATGTTCAGAGCCTATGAAAAGATGTCTGACCCCGGGAAAAAAGAAGCAATACGAAAAGATCTGAAACAAACGATTGGCACTGAGGACGTCTCCATCGAGAGTTTAACACATCTTATGCAAGAAGTGAACAACGTCTTCAAGGGTGAAGAGTCAGGAAGCGCAGAGTACAACGTTGTTCAGGGGCCACTCGGTGCGGACAGACTGGATTTTCTGTTGCGGGACGCCTATTACAGTGGGACCACCCATTTCGGTGTCGGAGCCGTCGATCGGATCATCAGAAATGCTTACCTTAAGATGAAGGATTCAAAAACCATCCTGTGTTACCACGTGAAGGTACTCGACCAGATCTACACCAGTCTGTTTGGCAGGTTCATGATGTACAAGAACGTCTACTTCCACAAAACTTCCAGGGCTGTCGATCTCATGATACAGGAAATACTCTCGCTGGTTTACAAACCCCTAACGTTGCCAGAGAGGGTGAACGAGTTGGAGAAGTTCCTCGACCTGACCGATCAATCCCTGCTCGCTGAGGTGAAGCTCGAAGCCAGGAAAATCCTCGAAAAGCACAAGGTCGACAGCGAGGCTGAGATCGAGATTGCGGATCTGAGCGATGACGAATACAACCTCATTGAAGCGTACAGAATCCTGCGCAGACTTGAAACCAGAGATTTGTGGAAAGTGATAGTGGAGATCGCCTTTACAGCAGAAGGTGCGGATCCCTACGTGCTGAGTGTTGGAATAGTGGCAGACACCTTGCAGAAGATCAGGCTGAGACTGGAAAAACTCGTCGATTCGAAAGACGTTCCAGACGAGGATCGAAAAATCATGAGACGACTTCTCGATGATTTCGAGGTCGTGTTCAAGTCAGACACTCCCTACAAGCTTTCACTGGTGCACCCGCAGGAGTTTGTGAACAGCAACGTGTTCCTTTACGATCCGCAGACGGACACCATTATCACGTTGGAAGACTACGTTAAGAGCTATCCGGCCTATCGGCTTTTGGCGAGCAATCTTGTCCAGATCGTAAGAATCTACGTCACTGAAGACGTGAGAGAGTTGCTCACCCGATACAACGTCATACCGAGTGCGAAACTTCAACTCACCACTCGCTGGTGAATCAACCGAAGTAGTCGGGACCTTCTTCCTTGGATGAGTCGGGTAACACTCTTTTCAGTGCAGCGATGGCCACCTCGAGCTGCGAATCGTCTGGCTGAGCCGTCGTGAGTTTTTGAAAGAACAATCCAGGATAGAACAGAATCCTGAGCAAAGTTGGATTCTTCGAGGATACTCTGAGTAATTCGTAAGCGAAACCTGCTGTGAGCGGAAGAAGCACGAGCCTGCTGACCAGTCTCCAAACGAAACTCTTTGAGGCGATCGGGCTTGCGAGAGAGAGCACCACGACCGAGAAGATCAAGAATATCATGATGAAACTCGTGCCGCAACGTGGATGGATCGTGCCGTACTTCTTGACGTTCTCCAGCTCCAGCTGTTCAGAGTTTTCGTAAGCGTTGATCACCATATGCTCCGCGCCATGGTACTGAAAGAGTCTCTTTACGTCTGGAAAGAACGATATGATCCAGACGTACAGAACGAAAAATGTCAATCTCAGAGCCCCCTCAACGACGGCAAAGAGAACTTCGTTCTTTCTCAAAGCATCGAACAATCCCGTGATCCACATGGGTAGCAGTACAAACAGTCCTATCGCCAAACCAAAAGCGAAGAGAGTGGTCCATAAGAGCTCCGACTTCTTAACACTCTCACCACTGCTGATCTCTGCAGATCTGTTCAAGGCTTTGATACCGAAGTACAAAGAATAGTACAGGCTCACGAAACCTCTCAGGAAAGGAACTCTGAAAAGCTTCTTCGTCGCCACAGAACCTTGTGAAAGATCCTCAAGGACGATCTCACCGTCTTTGTTCCTGACTGCCATTGACACCCTGCTTCCAAGCATCAACACACCCTCGATGACTGCCTGCCCTCCAACTTTCACATCGCTACCTCCTCAACATTTTGGAAGTTTCACGATGAACTCACTGCCCTTGCCCACTTCGCTCACCACTTCTATGGTGCCACCGATGGCCCTGACGAGTTTGTCCGCAAGTGCGAGTCCCAGTCCATAACCCGGTGTTGAGCGCGATCGATCAGATTTGTAGAATTTCTGAAAAATTTTCTTCTTTTCAGAGTCCTCTATGCCGATTCCGAAATCTTTGACGCTGATCCATCCGTCTCCGCAGCGCAGTATGATCCTTTTATCGTTTGTGGAGAATTTCACCGCGTTTTCCACCAACGCTTTCAGAACGATCCGCAGCGCCCTCGTATCACTACAACCTTCACCTTCGCCCTCGACTTCGAACGTGAAATCTCTGAACTGTCTGGAAAATTCTTCAGCCTCTTCGTGAAGGAATTTGCGCAGGTCCAGCCTCACGAGTTCCACCTTCGAGACTGGCCTTGAGAGTGTCAGAAGGTTCTCGGTGAGATCTATGATCTGCTGAACGGTCTCTCTTATGGTTCTCGCCGACTCGGTGACGATCTCGCTGTTCTTTGAGAACTTCTCGATCAGTTCGGCATAACCTTGAATGCTCGTCAAAGGTGTCCTCAACTCGTGAGAAACGTCGTTCACGAAGTCGTTCTGCATCTCGAAACCAAGCTGAAGTCTGTTCAGCATGTCGTTGATCGTTTTGGCAAGATTGGAAACTTCGTCCTCTGTGCCCGGATCGTAGACGCGCCTGCTCAGATCCGATGCGCTTATGTTTCTCAGCTCTTCGGTGATCCTTTTCATTGGGGCGAGCGATCTGTTCACAAAATAGTGCCCCAGCAAGAAAGAAGCCAGAGAGAAAATGGCCCACAGGATCAAGAACATGCGTGAAAGAAGCTTAAGAAAGTCACCCATTCCTCCCGCAGGTGAGAGCAGGAACAACTCACTCTGCCCAGCGAACGTCTGAACCGAGAGTTTCACAACGAGATACTCATCGTTACCCAACTTGATGTACGAAGGTTTCCTGACTGAGAGAACATGGGAAAGGAACTTCTCGAAACTCTCATGTTGTGTGTCTATCGTACCAAAGATCACCTCACCCGTACTGCTTATGATGGCAATTCCAGCCGGTAAACCCGATCTTGGCGCGTTCCTCATCGGATTGCGCAGATAAGCCGAAACCGCCTGCCTCAAAAGTGCCACGGACCGTGATATGTGCACTTGTTTGGTCACGTTGTAGGTCAGCAACAATCCGAGTCCCAGCACGAGAGAGAAGAGAACCGTCTGGATTACGGTCAGTTTCCATTTAAGTGTCGAGAACATATCCAGCGCCTCGCACGGTCTTCAAAAATTTCGCACTCTCTCCAAGTTTGTCTCTCAGATACTTCACGTACACGTCCACCACGTTACGACTGATGTTGTAGGTGTCTCCCCACACCTTTTCGAGCAGTTCCTCCCTGCTGACCACACTGCCTTTCTTTTCGCAAAACAACTCCAGTATGGCTACTTCTCTATCTGAAAGGCTCACTTCTTTTCCATCAGGAAAACTCAGCTTCCTCATCTTCGGCACGAACATCACATCGCCAATATGAAAGATGTCCTTCTTTCTAACTCTTCTTGCCACACTCTCCACACGTGCGAGTAACTCGTCGAGGTGGAACGGCTTGGGTACGTAATCGTCCGCTCCCTTCTTGAGACCCTTTATCTTGTTTTCGACCTCACCACGCGCGGTGAGCACGACCACTCCAACTTCCTCGTCGATGGACCTGATCTTTTCGAGCACCTCGAACCCATCCATACCAGGCAACATCAAATCCAGGACGACCACCACAGGATCGAAAAGGTGAAACAGCTGCCAACCCTCTTCACCGTCCCTGGCGATCCTGACTTCATAACCATGGCTTTCAAACAGGATCTGCAAAAGTCGTGCTATCTTCGGATCATCCTCCACGATCAGCAAGCGAATGGTTCATCAACTCCCTGTAGCGGTCCACCACTCTGGCAGCGTAACGGCTTTTCGAATTGCCACCGTTGTAAGCCTCGAGAGCCTTGAGTACGCTGCCTGAGAATCTTTCAAGCTGGTATTTCAGATAAAGGGTACCAAGCTCCACATTCAGTTTGTGATCCCAGAGCAGTCTACCCCAACCCTCTTCGGGCTCATCAAGGCCGTAGATTCGACACACAAACTCTGCGGTCTCGGGCTTGATCTGCATCAAACCCAGCTCACCATGCATTCCCACCACATTCCTGAACTCACTTTCTACAGCTATGAGTGCAATTATCAACAGACGATCCACACCGTACTTCTCACTGACTTCGAGTATCGTTTCGTAAAGGCTCGCAACGTATACGTCGTCCGTGAGCAATCCATGTTTCGAACGCGTCTCGACCATCAGTTTTGCAAACCAGTCCGGCACCTCGATCGCCAGAACGAAAAATGTCTGCAGCAAGAACAGCGTCGTCAGCCACTTCAAGCTTCTCATTCTTCGCTCATCCTCCGTTTCTGATATAATCTATTGTTGGTGAATCGCATGGAAGCGCTCTATAGGAAGTACAGGCCCAAGAGCTTCTCCCAGGTAATAGACCAGGTTCAAGCTAAGCTGGTTCTCCAGAATGCTATTTTAACCGATCGTGTATCGCACGCGTACATATTCTCTGGTCCGCGCGGAAGCGGGAAAACCACACTTGCAAGGATACTCGCCAAGGCCTTGAACTGTCCAAACAGGAAGGATTTTGAACCCTGTTGCACGTGTGAAAGCTGTATCTCCATAGATAAGGGAAATCACCCCGACGTTATCGAGTTGGACGCAGCATCGAACCGGGGCATAGACGAAATAAGAAGGATTAGAGATGCTGTGATGTTCAAACCCATGATGGGAATGTACAAAGTTTACATAATCGACGAGTTTCACATGCTCACGAGAGAAGCCTTCAACGCGTTGCTCAAAACGCTTGAAGAGCCTCCCGAGCGTGTGGTCTTCGTGCTGGCCACAACCAACTTAGAGAGGGTTCCAGCAACGATAGTATCGCGGTGCCAACTGATAGAATTTCGAAGTTTCAAGGAAAACGATATCTTACAGCAGCTGAAACTCGTTGCATCCAAAGAAAACATACCTGCCGAGGAAGAGGCTCTCAAAATCATCGCCAAGCGTGCATCGGGTGGCATGCGGGACGCGCTGACGATGCTTGAACAGGTTTCAAGTTATGCGCTCAGCGATAGAATCACAGTCGAAACGGTGGAGCGAGCGCTGGGCTTGGCTCCGTCAGGAGCGGTGGAAGAATACCTTCACGCGTTGATGAACGGCGATGCGACGAAGGTTGGAGAGATCGTAGACAGAATGTACGAAGAAGGTTACGACATCGAACAGTTCGTTCAGGTCTGCCTGGAACGAATGGAGGAAGAGATCGCTTCTCATCCATCCACGGAGACGATCTCTCTCGCCAGGGACCTGATGAACCTGGCAAGCGAGATGAGGTTCTTCGAAAACAAACGAATCGCCTGCAAGCTGCTTTCAATCGACATCGCAGCCAGGAGAGGAACAAAGGTGCAGCCGACGCAGTCTGCAAAGGAGCAGGCGAAAAGCATCGAGCCAATTGAACAGAAAGACGAAGCTGTAAAGGTACAATCAGACCTTTCTGACCAGATCGATGTCAGCCCGTTACTGGACTATCTGAGAAATCAGGGCGACATGGCGATGTATGTGGCACTGGTGCAGGCGAACATCACAAAGAAAGATGGTACAGTAGAAGTATCGTTCCTTCCGTCTCAAAGATTTCAATACGAGTATCTCAGAGAAAAACTCTTCGAGCTGGAGTATCTCTTCAAAACTCAGCTCAAGTCTAACGTTACCGTTGAGCTCAAGGTTGACGAAGAACGCGAGAAACAGTTGCTCGAAAAACTTCAGAAGTTGTTCCCAGGTAGAATCAAGATAGAGGAGTGATGTGCTTGAAGAAGATCAAAGGCTTTGGAGGAAGAAGTTACGGAGCGGCAAAGGGAGAAGGGAAGGAAATCGACTTGGGTTCGTTGCAGAAGGTCCAGCAGGAGATGGCAAAGAAGTTGGAACAGCTCGAAGCTTCTTTCAGCCAGATGGAAGTAACTGGGACGGCAGGTGGTGGCGCAATCAAGGTGAGGGCCACGTGCGACTATCGCATAGTGTCGATCGAGTACGACGATGAATTGCTACAGAACAAGGACATGCTGAACGATCTGATCATCGCTGCGGTGAACGAGGCGCTCAGAGAGATTCAAAAACGCAGAGATGAAGAGATGATGAGGATAACGCAAGATCAGTTGCGTTTGTGAATTTTTACACAATGGTGCCCTTAATTCAAATGAGTTGTTGTATCATTCTCATGAACGTCGAATCTGAAAGGAGGTTCAAATGGATGAGAGTAGCGATCAACGGTTTCGGTAGGATTGGAAGGTTGGTGTTCAGAGAAATTCTCAAGAGGAATTCTTCAAACATTGAAGTGGTAGCCATCAACGACATCACGGATGCCGCAACATTGGCTCATCTTTTCAAGTACGATTCTGTTCACAAGATTTACCCGGGAGAGGTTCGAACTGAGAATGACTCCATAATCATCGACGGTAAGGCGTACAAAGTTTTCAGTGAGAAGGATCCTGCAAAGCTTCCATGGAAAGATCTCGGTGTGGATGTCGTCATCGAGTCCTCCGGTGTCTTCACCGATAGAGAGAAAGCCTCGCTACATCTGCAAGCAGGAGCTAAGAAAGTCGTCATAACCGCTCCAGCGAAAGGTGAAGGTGTCACCACAATCGTCATCGGTTGCAACGAAGACAAACTCACGGCCGAACACGACATCATATCCTGTGCTTCCTGTACGACCAACTCCATCGCGCCAATCATAAAGGTGCTCCACGAGAAGTTCAACATCGAGAACGGTTTTCTCACGACGGTACACGCGTACACGAACGATCAAAGGGTGCTCGACCTGCCACACAAAGATCTGAGAAGAGCGAGGGCTGCCGCGTTGAGCATCATCCCAACGACTACGGGAGCCGCGAAAGCCGTGGCACTCGTGGTCCCAGAACTCAAAGGTAAACTCGATGGAGTTGCTCTCAGGGTACCAGTCCCAGACGGCTCCATATCGGACTTCGTCGCCCTCGTGAGCAAGGAGACAAGTATAGAAGAAGTCAACCAGGTCATGAAGGAAGCTTGCGAGACACGACTTAAGGGCATCATAGCGTACAACACCGATCCCATCGTGAGCTGTGACATAATTGGAACGTCTTATTCTGGAATCTTCGATGCCACTTTGACAAACGTTAAGGGCAAGCTGATCAAAGTCTTTTCCTGGTACGACAACGAGTACGGCTATTCTTGCAGGGTCGTCGATACAGTAGAATTGCTCGCAAAACTTCTGTGAGGGAGCGTTGCTCCCTCATTTCTTGAGGGGGTGAAACGATGAAGAAGATGACCATAAGGGATGTTGATTTGAACGGAAAGACTGTCATCATGCGTGTAGACTTCAACGTTCCTGTAGAAAACGGCAAGGTCACAGACGACACGCGCATCGTGGCCGCCCTGCCAACGATAAAGTATGCTGTGGAACACAACGCAAAGGTTATACTGCTTTCACATTTAGGAAGACCGAAGGGTGTTGACCCGAAATACAGCATGAAACCCGTGGCTGAACATCTGAAGCAGATATCGGGTTTGAACGTCATCTTCGTTCCACACGTTGTTGGGGAAGAGGTGAAGAGGGCCGTCCAGGAGGCCAAACCCAAGGACGTCATCGTCCTGGAGAACACGAGATTTCATCCCGGAGAAGAAAAGAACGATCCTGAGCTGGCAAAGGCCTGGGCTGAGTTGGCCGACATCCACGTGAACGACGCGTTCGGTACTGCCCACAGGGCACATGCATCGAACGTCGGCATTGCTTCTTTCATACCGAGTGTGGCGGGATTCCTGATGGAAAAGGAGATCGAGTTTCTCAACAAAGTGACCTATGAACCTGATCATCCTTACGTTGTCGTACTCGGTGGCGCGAAAGTGTCTGACAAGATTGGTGTCATCACGAACCTCATGAATAAGGCCGACAAGATCCTCATAGGTGGAGCGATGATGTTCACCTTCCTCAAGGCGCAAGGCCTGAACGTTGGCTCGTCACTCGTCGAGAATGACAAGCTCGATCTGGCCAAGCAGATACTCGAGCAAGCAGAACAAAAGAAGGTGAAAATGGTTCTGCCCGTGGATTGCGTCATCGCACAGAAGATAGAAGCAAATGCCGAGAAGAAGATCGTCGATCTGAAGGATGGAATACCTGAAGGTTGGATGGGGCTGGACATAGGTCCAAAGACGGTTGAATTGTTCGAAAAAGAACTCGAAGACGCGAAGACCGTTGTCTGGAACGGACCAATGGGAGTTTTCGAAATAGATGACTTTGCGGAAGGTACCAAGAGAGTCGCCCTCGCAATCAGCAGAGTGAAGGGAACAACCGTGGTCGGCGGAGGCGATTCAGCGGCAGCCGTTGCCAAATTCAACCTGGAATCTGCCTATTCGCACGTTTCAACCGGAGGTGGCGCCTCGCTCGAGTTCCTGGAAGGTCGAGAACTGCCTGGCATAAAGAGCATCGCCGATAAAAAAAAATAGAGCGACTGATCCTCGCTGGTAACTGGAAGATGCACAAAACTAACGAAGAGGCTAAGCTCTTCGTTAACCGATTGATTAACGATTTGGCGGGCAAGCGTTTCAAAATCGTTGTTTGCCCGCCTTTCGTTTCTCTGACAGACGTTGTAGAAATAACACGTGGCACAAACATCTCAATTGGCGCGCAGAACTGCCACTTCGAGCGCAGTGGAGCGTTCACTGGAGAAGTTTCCGCTGCGATGCTGAAGGCGATTGGCATCGAGTACGTGATCGTTGGACACTCTGAGCGAAGGAAATACTTCAACGAAACTGATGAGATGATCAACAGAAAGGTGAAATCCGTGCTCTCTGAGGGCATGAAACCTATACTGTGTGTGGGTGAGACCAAGGAAGAACGCGAGAAAGGTTTGACGTTCTGCGTTGTTGAGATGCAGATCAGACACGCTCTCTATGGGCTCTCGAGGCAGGAAGTGGAGAACATCGTCATAGCGTACGAACCAGTTTGGGCGATAGGCACCGGTGTCGTTGCCAAACCCGAACAGGCCCAAGAGGTCCACAGGTTCATAAGAAAATTACTCTCAGAACTTTACGACACAAAGCTCGCAGAGAGCATACCGATCTTGTATGGAGGAAGCATAAAACCTGATAACTTCTTCGCAATCATGGCTCAGCCTGACGTGGACGGAGGCCTGGTGGGTGGTGCGAGCCTGGACGAACAGTTCGTCAAACTTGCCCAGATTGTGCAGTCTTTCGCAGTGTGAAAGAAGTTCCGTCGAAAACAGGTACGATCGGATGAATATCGATTTGAGAACAGTATTCGATGTCTTTCAGGAACCCTATTTCAATCAGTTCCTGGCCGTGCTTTGATTCACAGAGGCTTCGAAAAACCGAATCGCTACATTTCCAAACGGACTCGGCTATCAGTGCCGAGTCCGATTTTTCTTTCGCACCACACATTGCGACGATCGCACCAGCGCACAGCACATCCTCTACGGCGATGCCACCGTTCTGCCCAGAGCAAACCAGCGTGAAATGACGGTGTCTTCTCAGTTGTTGAACCACGGCAGAAAGGTTTAGAAAACTCGCTGCGTAGAGGATCTTGCACTCGATCTTTTCGACCGCACGCGTGCCATTGCTGGTCGTCAGAACGATTCTCTTACCGGCAACTCTCTCCCTTGAATACTCAGTTGGTGAATTTCCAAGATCGAAGCCTCTCGGCTTGACACTTTTCCTCTCTCCACACACGAGCATGTTTGATGTTTTTTCTGCGAGTGCCTTTCTCACATTCGAGACAGGCTTCACAGAAACTGCACCGTTCGCAAGAGCCGTGACTATGACGCTCGTGGCCCTGAGCACGTCTATCAGAACGCACACATCCGATTTCACCTTTTGTTTCGGAACAAAGATCACGTCGATCAAACCTTCATCTCACTCCCAAGATCCTGTCTATCTTCTCTTTATCAAAACCTATGACTATTTGATTGCCGATCTCGATCACGGGAACTCCCGTTTGACCAGTCTTTTTGACCAAGCGTTCCGCCGCCACTGGATCACGCGAGACATCCACCTCGGTGAATTTGAGACCGAGCTGTCTCAAGTAACTTTTTGCCCTCGCGCAGTATGGGCACGTGGGTGTGGTGTAAATTGTTATTTTGATGTGTTGCATTCACTCACCTCCTCATATCCTGCTTGATTGCCTCAATGCTTTCAACGTTCAAGTACAGTCTCTGGTACTTCTTACCATCGACGATTATCGTCAAAGGCTTTTCGAGTACTCCTTTTACCGTGTAAAACCTCAAGGCGTTCCTACCAGACTCATACACGAGTTTGTAGAGAGCTGCGACGGTCATTGTGTTTTCATTCCTGAACTCCCCCAGCCACTTTCGAGTCAGGACATGGTCGAATGGATTTGATTTCCTCACAGCGAGATTTCTCAAAAGGTTTTCAAAGCTCTCGGCACCGTTACCTAAAAGAGCCTTGGAGAACCTCTTGATCTGTTCTGAATCAACCACTGCGTAGTATCGGAAACTGGAAGAAAGTTCGATCATGGACTCGGCAAAACTGAAAACCTCCAAAGGATTCTGAACATCGAGCAACCTGTTGTTCAACGGATTGAACGCATATTGAGGTAACTCGATCACGTATATCATCCGTTTGCTCAAATCCACTCTTATAAAGTAAGCCTTCTGTTGGTCTTTCAAAATGAAGGCATAATGAACCACAGGTGAAGTGAATTCGGCAGATCCTTTCAGACTGTTCAAAGACAAAAAGAACCACAGACCGAAACCCGCACCTGCGATCAAAACAGCTAAAAGCACCCAGAACAGCCCGGTCCTTCTCTTCTTGATTGCCATACCTCAGCCTCCTTCGACTCCATCTTGATCGTTCACTGTCAGTGGCCTGGGCCTCTTGTTCCAAAGCAACCAGTTCCACATTTCAACCGTTTGTGGAAAAAGAAGGTACTCTTTTTTCACTGCGTAACAAATCTTGTTTCGAAGCGTCTGAATCACGGCCTCGTCCAGATCTTGCTCTGCCAGCTTTCTTAAATCCTCCACGCCCTCGTAAACCCTTGTCTCTTCAAGTGAGTCCGCAAGGAAAACGATCTTCGCGATCTCGCTCATGTATGGCTTTCCACTCGTGTGGGCAGAAACAGCTTCGAGAATCTCTTGATCCTCAATCTTGAATCTTCTTTTCAAATACTCGGCCGCAACTTTCCCGTGCAAGAGCACAGGATGTGCCAGCTCCATCTCGTTGGGTTCGATCCCATATGCCCTGGCAATTTTCAACAGCTTCGATGCAGGCACGTCCCTGAACGCATCATGCGCCAAACAGGCAACCGTAACCTTCTGTTCGTCTACACGGTGTAATTTTGCAAGTTTCCTTGCAAAGTTACAGCAAGAATATATGTGACGGAGTCGCCTTGGAGTCACCAAAAGTTTCAGTGTCTGGATCAGTTCTTCGACAATATGCTGCACGTCTCACCATCCTTCTCTCTCCAGTTCAACGATCTGTAGACCGTACGTTGATTCAAGGACGTTGCTTATCTGTTCCACCGTGCTGTCAACGACCTCCTTCGCAGAGTTCACGACGGCGATGCCTATTTCAGCCCAACCCTTCGAATCACACATGCCAACTTCAGAAACTGAGACGTTGTATTTGCTCCTCAGTTCGTTCATGAGTCTTTTGATGAGACTGCGCTTCTCCTTCAAACTGCTGATACCGAACAGTTTGATCTTGAAGCTCACCACGGCCACGTGCATCGACCGATTCTCACCTCAGGCATTCTGTTGCTCCTGTTTCCTTTCCTGAATGATCTTCTCCTGAATGTTCGGCGGAACCTCTTGATACTTCAAGAACTTCATGGTGAAGTAACCCCGACCGCTCGTGATTCCAGAGAGCCTACCAGAGAAATCGAGCATCTCAGCTAAAGGAACCTCGGCTTTTATCTTGGACATACCACGACCGGCTGGCTCCATTCCTTGTGGTCTTCCTCTGCGGCTCGTTACTTCACCCATGACATCTCCTGCAACCTCGTCCGGACAGAATATCTCTACCTCCATGATGGGTTCGAGTATGACGGGTCTGGCTTCTTCCATACCCTTTCTGAAGGCCTGGATCGCTGCAATCTGGAAAGCGATGTCCGAAGAGTCGACTTCGTGGTAAGATCCGTCGAACAGTGTCACGCGTACGTCCACCACAGGATAGCCAGCGAGAGAGCCACGTTTCATAGCTTCAACTATCCCCTTCTCCACGGACGGGATGAAGTTCTTCGGAATCGCTCCTCCGAAAATCTTATCGACAAACTCGAAGCCAGCTCCACGCGGAAGTGGCTCCAGTTCTATCTTCACATGACCGTACTGACCGTGCCCTCCCGTTTGCTTCTTGTGCTTGTACTCTGCGACGGCTTTTCTTGTGATAGTCTCTCTGTAAGCGATCTTGGGTTTGCCGACCTCCACATCCACACTGAAGATGTTCTTGAGTTTTTCTATCATCACGTCGAGATGTATCGTACCGAGACCGGAAACGACAGTTTCGCCGGTTTCAGGATCGTATTCCCACTTGAAAGTGGGATCGCTCTCGGAGAGCCTCGAGAGACCGTTGCTTATCTTGTCTATGTCCGTCTTGCTCCTGGGGTTCACGGACCTGGAGAACATGGGTTCAGGAAATTGTGGTGGAACTATCTTCAGCCTCCTGTCTTTGTGGGTCAGCGTCTCGCTAACGCTGGCTTCCTTGAGCTTCGGTAAGACCACGATTTCGCCGCAGGATGCCGCTTCTATCTCCACTTGTTCCTTTCCACGAGCCCAATAGAGCTTGCTGATCCTATCGCTCGTCCCGCGGTTCGCGTTCACAAAGTTGTCTCCGGGCCTTGCGTTACCTGAAATGATCTTTATGTAGCTCACTCGACCAACAAACGGATCCACCACATTCTTGAAAATGTAAGCACAGAAAGGCTCCGTTTCACTTGCTGAAACCAACGTTTCCTCACCACTTTCGAGGACAGCCTTCAATGGTTTTGCTTCGAGCGGATTCGCTCCGAGATCGACGATTGCGTCCAGCAGCAGATCGACTCCTATTCCCTTTTCGGCAGAACCGCAGAGCGCGGGCACGATGGCACCAGACTTGTAGGCCTTAACAAGGGCTGTTCTGAGCTCTTCTTCGCTGATCTCCTGTCCTTCCAGATACTTCTCCATCAAGACGTCATCGCTCTCCACGATATCTTCCAGTAGCTTGAGTTTGGCTTCTTCCACCTGTTTTGCCATGTCTGACGGCACTTCCACAGCTCTGGATTTACCGTCTTCATAGACGTAAGCCTTCATGCCCACCAGATCAACGATTCCTTTGAAATTGGCTTCAGACCCGATCGGTAAGACGAGTGGAACGATCTTGCACTCGAACGCTGACTTCACTGATTCCAAAACGTTTTCGAAGTTCGCCCTCTCTTTGTCCATCTGGTTCACAAAAACCATGATGGGTTTAGACATCTGCTGGGCTATTTGCCAAGTTCTTTCGGTCTGTATCTCGACCCCTGAAACCGCGTTGATCACACTCACCACGTTCTCACTCACGAAGATGGAATTGATCACCTCAGCAATGAAATCACCGAAACCAGGGGTATCTATCGCAGTCAAAAGGTGGTCCTTCCACATGAACGTGAACACGTGTGAGTTGATACTCGAACCTTTCGCTTCTTCCAGCGGATCAACGTCCACGAGCTTGTTTGAGATCCGGTCAGCCAGGCCAGCTGTTTTGATCATCGAGCTGGTCAGAAGGGATTTCCCCGAACCGTTGTGACCAATCAGTACGAAGTTTCTCTTCTTCTCAGCAGCGATTGCCATTCCTGTACACCTCCACCTTCTTCGTTTTTATTCGGATTTCTCTACCACCAACAGTGAAACAGGGACAGCCCTCGTCCACCCAGTTGGAGTCCTGCTCACGATCTTGTCCCTTATGACCATCACCGAAGAACTTCCACCGTCGAAGTTCATGGCCGAGTAGAATCCTTTACTCAGACAGAAGTCAACCAGTTCATCGTAGTTGACCCCCCCAGATCCATTCTGATCGCTTATGACTATCAGGGCGACCTTGCCATCCTGCGTCGTGGCAATCAGCGTTCTGGTCGCATTCACTCTCGCGATGTTACCTCCATAGCGATTCTTTTCCTGGTTCCGATCTGGTATCGGAGCACCCTGGTACAGTAACAGGGGTCCAGCTTCAACGGCATGCTTTATCCTGTAAGGAAAGTTGGTGTTGACGACATACTCAACCGGATCGCCAGGCCTGACTTCCTGTAGGTATCTCTCGTACTTGTTCGAAATCGCCAGCACAAAACCGCTGTCTGGGGCTTTCGACGTCCAGCCCTTTGACACAACCTTGCCCTCTTCGACAACAAGGTAGATCGTATCATCTCTCTTTGGAATCGGCAGGCCGAATTCTCTCGTGAAGATGAGTACGTCCCCCAGAGCAACCGTGTTGACACCCTTCACGATGAACAAGAGTTGCCCAACACGCACGTTCAGGTCGAAGTAAAACCTCTCGATGTGCGCCGTTCCAGCGTAAGTGTATACGAAGATCGGCCTGTCTCCGTAGATGCTCTGCAACACCTTACCATCCACGATCAACAAACCGATCGGAATCGCGGTGTTTGGATCGAAGTAGCTCGCATTCACACCCGCTATGGCGCCGTTCCTTGCCACCATTGACTCCACGCTCTCCATCGTCCCGATGCCAGAAGAACTGATCGCTGGTTTCAGCTCGACAAT
Organism: Pseudothermotoga hypogea DSM 11164 = NBRC 106472; assembly: GCF_000816145.1. Lineage (NCBI taxonomy): Bacteria > Thermotogati > Thermotogota > Thermotogae > Thermotogales > Thermotogaceae > Pseudothermotoga > Pseudothermotoga hypogea. The sequence continues at coordinate 386,750 of NZ_CP007141.1, forward strand.
GCTCGGATCTATCCACAAATAGTTCACTAAGAGTTCCTTATTGCCGATACGTTCACTCGTCTGCTGCCAGTAAACACCGTTGGCGATCCATTCCTTGCCGAGCATGGGCATCCTGAGTTCGAAGACAAGAGCGCTCGCCTCCATTCTCATGACCATCACAGGTTCGACGTCCACGCCCAGATCGACATCGATGATCACACTTGTGCCCTCAGCCAGGATTTTCACAGGTTCAAGAGACATCGCGGAACTTAAACACGGCGAGATCTCGACAGTCAGTTTACCCTTGGACGTGCGAGCCGAAACCATCTGCTCAGAGATGAAACCAGCGAATCTTAACTTCAGCTGGTTCTTTTCAAAAACTGCGGAAACAAGGATGGGAACACTGTCAAGAAGCACAATCTGGCCGGACACCGTTTTATAAGCCTTCAGTCCAAGAATGTTCTGTAGAAGTTCTGCTTTGATGAAGACCCTTTTCCCGACAAACTTCGCAGATTCTTCATAGACGTCCAGGAAGTCTACACTCACTGTGCCGTCTTTGTTGAGCAAAATGATCTTTTTTTCGAAGATCAAATAGGCCCTCCCGGAAACTTCCGAAAGCACAAAGGTCAATCCCAGCTGCTGCAAACCCTGCACGTCAACGTAACCTTCCGATTCCTGCAGCACAACGAACTTCCCTTGAAGTCCCACAAGGATTTGACCCAGCGCACAAGACGCCACAACAACGAGCACGAGGAAGAACAGATGTCTCATCCGATCACCTCAAGCACAGTCGGTGGTGATTCAACTGGATGTTCAAAAATCACGTATGCCGACTGAACAAGACTGAGCGCCGAATTCAGATCACTTCTTTTCGAATGATACACCTTCGCGAGCACGTCCCCTGCTTTGACGTGGTCCGAGACCTTTTTTAAAAGCTCTATACCAACAGAATGATCGATGCTGTCTTCCTTTTTCGACCTTCCTCCACCGAGCAGCACGCAGGCTCTGCCTATCGCCTCGGCGTCAAGGCGTGCGACGTAACCGTCTCTATCGGCTCGCACCTCAACGATATCTCTGCTGATCGGCAACCTGGAAGGATCATCAACGACCGACGGATCTCCTCCCTGACGCTCGATGAACTTCTTAAAGCGATTCAACGGTTCATGTGAGCGAACCATGCTTTCGATATCGTTGAGATTCACCCTCACACCTGCAAGATCCAGCATCTCTTTCACGAGAGTGAAGGACAGTTGCATGACGTCCTCTGGGCCTTCCCCTCTCAAACATTCCACAGCCTCGATCACCTCGAGAGAATTTCCAACCATCCTACCGAGCGGTTGATCCATGTTGGAGAGCACGGCCCTGGCTTTCCTCCCGTTGCGCTTCACGATGTCCAGCATCAAGAGTGCGAGTCTTCTGGCCTGATCCACATTTTTCATGAAGGCACCGGATCCAACCTTCACATCGAACACTATCGCGTCGGCACCAGCGGCAAGTTTTTTACTGACTATGCTCGAAGCGATGAGAGACAAATTTTCCACCGTTGCTGTTGCGTCCCTGAGCGCATAGATCTTCTTGTCGGCAGGGGCAAGGTTCTCAGTCTGGCTCGCAACGGCGAAGCCTATTTCATCAACGATCCTTATGAACTCGTCTCTTGTCAAGGATGTTTTCATTCCAGGTATAGATTCGAGTTTGTCTATGGTGCCACCCGTGTGTCCCAGTCCACGACCAGACATCTTGATGATCTTCACACCGAAGCTCGCCGCAATGGGAAGCACAACGAACGTTATCTTGTCTCCCACACCCCCACTCGAATGCTTGTCGAGCTTGACGCCTTTCAGCGACGATAGATCCAGTCGTTCGCCAGATTCGAGCATCGCGATGGTCAGATCGTAGGTCTCCCGCTCGTTCATACCCCTGAAGTAGACAGCCATGAGAAACGCAGCCATCTGATAGTCCGGAATTTCCCCGCGAGTGTAACCATGCACAACGAATCGAATCTCTTCCGTCGTCAATTCTTCCCCATCTCGTTTCTTCTTTATGATGTCGTACATTCTCATGCTTCCACTTCCCGCTCGATGGGCAACTTCACAATGAAAGTTGTCCCAACACCTACTTCACTGTTCACACTGATCTCCCCACCGTGCCTTTCGACGATCGATTTGACTATGGAAAGCCCCAGTCCGGAACCTCCCATCTTCCTGCTCCTTCCCTTGTCCACCCTGTAAAACCTGTCAAACAGCCTCGGAAGCGCTTCTTTTGGGATTCCAGGACCCGTGTCGGAAACCGCAACTATCGCATGTTTGCCCTCTCTGGTGACCCTGACCTTGACGCGTTTGTCTCCAATCTCTTTCAAAGAAGTGTACTTGATGGCGTTGTCAACCAGATTAAGAATCATCTGCACCATCCTGTCCTGATCGGCCCATATGCTGACAGGTTCACACTGAATCTCAACCTGAACACCGTGCTCATTCGCAAGAGGCTCAACAATGGACAAAACATAGTTGACGACCACACACAGGTCCGTTTCCTTGAACTCGAACCTCGCTTCACCGGACTCCAAGCGCTCCAAGTCGAGCAGATCGTTTATCATCCTCGACATCCTTGCCGATTCGTTCTCGATGATCGTCAAGAATCTCTTGCGCGTTTCTGCGTCCATTTCTGGATCACTGAGAAGAGTTTCGGCATAACCGTGGATGGATGTCAACGGAGTTCTCAGCTCGTGAGAAACGTTGGACACGAACTGCTTTCTCAGCTCGTTCAGCTCGTGTTCCTTCGTCACATCCCTCATCATGATGACTACCCTTCGTTCTCCCCTTGGCAGTATCACGGGTATCATGTTGCATGAGTAGTATCTCTTTTCGTCGCTCACGTACAGGACTATTTTGGATTCCTGCGCTTGCCATGTCCTCACGGTTTCTTCGAACATTTCTATGACGTAGTAATCCTCGATTGCTTCGTATATCTTCCTCGCTATAGGTTCGGAACGCGTGATCTTCTGAGCCGCTAAGTTCGCAAACGTTATGGTACCGTCCGCTTCAACGAAGATTATCGGATCAGAGATGTTATCGAGCAAAGTCAATATGTTCTCCCTGCTTCTCTGGGCTATCGACAGTTCTTCTTCTATCGTCCTAAGTTTTTTGCGAAGTCGTTCTAAGACGTAAGAGGGTGGAGAGTCTTCAACCACGTCCGCAAGCTCTGCCACCCTCCTGAAGAATCGAAGAAGATTTTTGTTGATCTTCAGCAACGAGAGTGAGTACAAAAAAAACCCTATCGCTGCGACTGCGGCGACGATGAGCAAGACTATCACGAATTATTCTTCCTTCCCAGGATCTCTGAACTTATATCCCTTGCCCCTCACCGTTATGATGTACTTGGGATTCGATGGATCCTCTTCGATCTTAGTTCTCAGCCTTCTGATGTGCACGTCCACAGTCCTCGTATCACCGTAGTAATCGTAACCCCAAAGCTTGTCGAGCAAAACGTCTCTGCTGAAGACTTTGCCCTCGTTCTCCGCGAGGAACCTCAGCAATTCAAACTCGAGCGGGGTCAACGCGACCTTCTGGCCGTTCACCCTCACTTCGTACCTTTCCACGTCGATCTCGAGCCCCTTGGCTACGATCTTTTTGGGCCTTTCCTCCCGCTCTTGAGCGCTCAGCTGGATCCTTCTGAAGATCGCCTTGACGCGAGCGATCATCTCTCTCACGCTGAAAGGCTTCGTGATGTAGTCATCGGCACCCAGTTCCAAGCCGAGTACCTTGTCGAACTCTTCGCCCTTGGCGCTCAAGAAGATGACCGGTGTGTTCTTGTACTTCTCCATGGCTCGGAGCTGCCTGACGAGTTCGAATCCGTCCATCTGTGGGAGCATGATGTCCACAATGAACATGTCCACGCTTTCGTTTGTTGCAACCTTGAGTGCCTCTTCTCCGTCGTAGGCTTTGAGCACATCGTAGCCTTCACGGGCCAGGTTGTAACTCACCAACTCGATGATCGAAGGGTCGTCGTCAACAACCAAGATCTTCTTTTTCGCCATAATCACACCCTTTCGGGTACACCTCCTTTCGTGAGCGTTCACCATGTTAACATTATAACAGACGAATGACGAAAGGGCCAGATTGTTTTTTCTGCTTCCTCAGATTTCGCCGACCTGGGTGAGAAAATCCAGAAGGAACCCCTTCAGATAGCCAGAAAACTCTTTCATAATAAGTTTTGTGATGCTCTTCAGCTCTTTCAACTGCTCACTGCTCGCTTCAAAATCGTTCCAGCTGAGGGTTCTGTCGAGACCCGAATAGACGCTTGAAAAGATTCTGTCCACAGCCTCCAAATTTCTCAGACCGAGCAACCTCACGCGCTGAATGAGTTCTCGCATGTTCCTCGCTCGTTTCGGCTGAGATTCCACGATCGAACTTATCACTTCCTCGTCTTCGAGGTACAGCAGGTACGCCAAATAATCATCGTACGAGAAGTGTCTGTAAGCCAGTTCCATACCTTTTTCTCTGTTCCACAGCAGTGACTCCAGAACTTCTCCGAGTCGGCCCGGTGCGTTGTGGTAGGGCATCGACAGATCCTCCAAGTGATGGATCGCCCTCGCCAGGAACCTGTAACCCCAGTATCGATCGTTTCTGCCAAAAGCTTGCTTGGACATCTCCACGAAGTACAGGAAGGACTCGCTCCCCTCGAAAAAATCAAAGAAGAGGAGTTTGTACTTCATGTGCCTGACGCCCTGACTGTTACCTATGATTGACTGAAGTGGTGACAGATTCAAACCCTCATCCATTCCAAGATCGGGTTCAACCGAATAGACGGTCAGTACCTGCCACACCGGCACCTTACCATCGATGGGAGCAGGATCCGGTGGATAGAACCTGGCCCAGCTTGGAATGAAATTGACCATGAACCGACCACAAACATCGTCCAAGATCAACCTCTCAGTGTTGTAGATTCTTTTCTCTTCGTAGCTGTAAGGTGTTATTTCCACCAGGTCGTCAGCGTTCGGCAAGCACGACTTCACCACCAAATAGGTCAGCGTCTCGTGTGCAGACCAAGCGAAAACCACTGCAAAAGAAAGGAGCCACACCAGAGTCATGAACCTCTTCATATGCATCACCTCATGAAGAATTTACCACGCCATTCGAAGGTGTGAGCATAAGAAAGCAAAAGAGAGCATACGTGAGCATACGTGAGAAAGAGAAAGAATAAGCATCTTGGTCAAGATTAGTTCCTCCTGGTAAATGATTGGCATATTTTGCCAGACTTTGATTTTTTTGGCTCCAGTGTTATCATTTTGTTGCATGGAAAGGAGGACCGCTCATGAGGAGTCAAGACTACATGGATCTGGAGTACAATTACGGTGCACACAACTACAAACCGATACCTGTCGTCATCGATAGAGCGGAACGCGTCTGGGTCTGGGATGTAGAAGGGAAAAGATATTTGGACATGCTGTCTTCGTACTCAGCACTGAACCATGGACACAGACATCCGAAAATCATCGAGGCGCTCGAGCGCCAACTTCAAAAGGTCACACTCACATCCCGCGCCTTCTACAACAGCGTACTCGGCCTCTTCGAAGAGAAACTCGCAAAATTTGCGGGATACGAAAAAGTGTTGCCCATGAACACAGGTGCCGAAGCGGTGGAAAGCGCATTGAAGATCGCGAGGAAGTGGGCGTATTACAAGCGCAACATCCCCATGAACGAAGGAAACATCATCGCTCTGGAGGGAAACTTTCACGGCAGAACGATCACCATAATCTCGTTCTCGACGGAACATCAGTACAAAGATGGGTTTGGTCCCTACACGCCGGGTTTCAAGATCGCTCCGTTCGGCGACGCACGTGCCCTGGAAAACCTCATCGACGATCGCACGCTCGCGATACTCGTTGAACCAATCCAAGGTGAAGGCGGCGTCAGGGTACCACCGCAAGGGTATCTGGCAGAACTGAGAAGAATAGCAACGAAACATCGCATCCTGCTCATGTTCGATGAGATTCAGACGGGATTGGGCAGGACCGGAAAGATGTTCGCTTGGCAGTGGGAGGATGCTAAACCCGACGTGCTCATACTCGGAAAGGCGCTCGGTGGAGGGATCTATCCAGTTTCTGCGGTCCTTGCGAACAACGATGTGATGGACGTGCTCACGCCGGGAGACCACGGTTCAACTTTTGGAGGAAATCCACTCGCCGCAGCAGTTGGTATGGCGGCGATAGACGTGCTCGTGGAAGAGAAACTCGACGAGAGGGCGAGAACACTTGGCGAATATTTCATGAACCAGCTCAAGCACATCAAGAGCGATTACGTCAAGGAGATCAGAGGGAAAGGTTTACTGATAGGTATCGAGATAAAGAAAGAGTTCGGCACTGCTCGTCCCTTCTGTGAGAAACTTGCACAGATGGGAATACTCTGCAAAGAGACTCACGAACAGGTCATCAGATTCGCGCCACCGCTTGTGATTGAGAAGGAAGAGATTGACTGGGCACTGGAACGAATCGAAAGAGTTCTCACAGAACCTGTGCACGTGCAAGCAAAGATAGCAAGATCGATCTGAGTCACTATGGAGGGCCGGCAACGGCCCTTTCTGTAAATTTGTCTTCAACACGCTTGCCCCTCCTTGAGATAAGATTCTTTACAAGAGAGACTCAAGGAGGAGTTTGCCGTGAAACCTGTGATTGTTCTTTTGAGTGCCTCTGAGAGAAAGTATGGTTCCTCATCTCAACTTCTTCACATCGCTGCGGAGGGTGTGCGCGATGCACAGGGTGAGTTCGAAATCGTTCATCTATCGGATCACACCATCAAATCTTGCATAGGATGCGCCTCGGACGAAGAGAAATTTTGCAAGTATCCTTGCTTGATCCAAGACGACGATTTCAACATGATCGCCTCCAAACTGATCCAGGCACAGGGCTTCGTGATCGCAACACCTGTGTATTGGTATGCACCCAACGGAACTTTGAAACACTTCATCGACAGACTCACGAGCTTGGAGAACATGATTGACCATGCGGGCAAGAGTTTGCTCGAAGGGAAAGTCGCGGGTTTCATTGCGGCCGGTCTGGACAGCGGTGTCATGATGGCCATATCGTACTTGATCGTGGCACTCAACAGTATGGGTGTTCACATCGTACCATGGTCCATGGCGTACACGCATTCGCAGGATCCAACCGAGGACCTTCAAGCGATCATGGATGCGTACAATGTCGGAATACTTGTGACCAAAACAGCACGGATTTTCATGAACAGCGAACCTGTCGGGTACGAACCCAACGTGGATGTTGGAAGGCTGAAGCGGAAAGCCGAGCAAATCAAGAGGGAATTCGAGGTGCAGAGGAAACTCAGGATCAACAGTTTCGAATTCTCGCAGTAGGAGGGAAGAAAAATGTGGAGCGTATCGAGTTTCGCAAAGCTGGTTGTCCCGACTGAGGTGAGGATGAGTCCGGACGGAACTTGGGTCGCGTACACAATTAAGAGGATCGATCCTGAAAAGAACAGGGCCATTAGACAGCTGATTCTGTACAACCTCAAGACCAGGGAACGTTTCTTCCTGTCCGAAGACACTTCGAAACCTCGCTTCTCGCCGACCTCAAAAAAACTGGCATATTTGAAGAAAGAGGACGACAAGAGCAGTCTCTGCATCATGGAACTTTCGAACTTTTCAAGCTACACTTTGTTGACCACCCCAAACGTGAGTTTCTTCGGCTGGTCCCACGATGAGCGCAACTTGTTCGTCGTCACCCAGAAGAAGAGGAACGACCCGGACCTGTACTTTGAGACGCGTATTCCCGTTTGGTTCGATGCAAAGGGATTTCTCGATGATCAAAGGGATGTTTTCCACATCTTCGACGTTGAATCCCGTCAAGAGCTGACCCAATTTGAGGAAAAGAACGTGGCGTACGCATTTTGGTCGAAAGAAGGCATAGTCTACACGGTCTTTCGTGAGGAAGCTCCGTTCACGCGTTTCGACATTTTCCTTCACAGCAACGGATCGAAGAGGACTGTCCTTGAGGACGTTGGATTCATCGCAACGAGCGAATCACAATGGGGTTTTATACTACTTGGAAGGGAGAAGAAAAACGCTTTTCAGCACGACTACGTGTATTTATTGAAGAACGGTCAGATCCTTCCACTCACCGAACGGTACGGTTTGGACAATTCTGGACACATCAGCCTTGAGGTGTGGGCATCTGACAGCGAGGGGTATCCCATCGCCGTTGGTGAGTGGGTTTACTTCAAGAGTGGTGAACGCGGCATCGTGAAGTTGGAACGAATGAACCTGCGCTCCTTTGCGAAAGAAACTCTTTTCAGCGAAGGTGCTGTCAGCTGTTTCGACGCAAGTGAAGACGGAAAGGTTGCTTACGTGGCCGTTGACGATGAACGCGGAGCAGAGGTTTGCATTCTACATGACGGAAAAAACGAAAGGATCACATCCTTGAACGAACAGTTCCTGGCAACCGTCACTGTGAAAAGGTTGAACCATTTCGAGTACGCGAGTTTCGATGGGACAAAGATCGATGCTTGGTATCTCAAACCCGACAGCTCACCAGCGCCTCTGATCGTGTTCGTGCATGGTGGTCCGAAGGGTGCGTACGGTAGATGCCTCTATTTCATGGGACAATTGCTCGCGCAGGAAGGTTTCTATGTTCTTTACACGAACCCGCGCGGTAGCGATAACTACGACGAAGGATTCGCCCTCGCGGTGAAAGAAAGGACAGGCTTGGAGGATTTCAAAGACATCCTCAGCGGTGTGGAGGAGCTGAAGAGAAGAGAAGCCGTCACGGACATCGGCATCACGGGGATCAGCTACGGGGGTTTCATGACGAACTGGGCGATAACGCAGACCGATATGTTCAGAGCGGCGGTGAGCGAGAACGGTATAAGTTACTGGTTCACGAGTTACGCCTTTTCTGACATCGGCTTCTGGTTCGACAAAAGTCTCATCGGCGATGATCCGTTGACGAACGAAAACTACAGAAAACTCAGTCCTCTGTTCCACGCCAAGAACGTGAAAACACCGTTGTTGCTCATACACAGCCTCGAAGACTATCGCTGTCCACTCGATCAATCGCTGATGTTTTATCACGTACTCAAGGATCTTGGAAAGGAAGTCTATATAGCAATTTTCAAGAAAGGCGCACACGGTCACAGCGTTCAGGCGAGTTACTCACACAGATTGAAGAGATACAAATTGATCGTTGAGTTTTTCAAGCAAAAGCTACTTCTGAAAAGCGAAATCTTCGATCCCGAGAAATGCTTCAAGCTGGATTGACCTGCCCGCCTCTGGCGGGCTTAAATTTCGCACCCTGGAAAGTGTTCCTTCGCTCGAGTTCGGTTTCTACGATGTTCACGAGCTGACTCTTCGAAAGACCCCATCGTGCGAACAGCGTCCCGACCCTGGGAGGATCTGAGACCAGTCTATGTATCACGATGCGGGGAGAAAGATGTTCCAGGAAGGCGACGATCCTTTCAAGAAAAGATTCGAGACTCACTGGCTGGAATTTCCCTTCCCTGAGCATCGCCCCCAGAGGGCTGTCCTCTACAACATATAGCGAGTGGATCTTCACACCATCCACATTCAAATAAGAGAGAGTTTTCGCCGTGTCGACGACATCTTCCAGTTCGTCCCACGGCAGATCGACGATCACGTGAACGACGATCTCGAAACCGTGTTCCTTTGCCCTGAGTACAGCATCCACGAATTCGGCAACACCATGACCCCTGTTCAGTATCCTCAGCGTTTTTGAATTGATCGTTTGAAGGCCGAGTTCGAGCGAGACGTCCACTCGAGTTTTGAACTCGTCCAGCAAGTTCAGCACTTCTTCTGGAACGCAGTCGGGTCTGGTCGAGATTGCGAGCTGAACGATGGAATCATCCACCAAGGCCTGTGAGTACCTCTCACGAAGTGTATCCACTGGTGCGTAGGTGTTTGTGAAAGCTTGAAAGTAAGCTATGAATTTGCTTGCGCCATACTTCTTACTCGCCCATTCTTTCTGTCTGAGCACCTGTTCGCGGATAGATAGACCACGAAGCGTGTTGAACCCACTGCCTGTAGGATCGCAGAAGATACACGGACCATTCTTTTGCCTGTTGGGGCACGTGAAACCTGCGTCTATGACGAGCCTGTGAACCCTCGCACCGTAACGGCGTTTTAAATGTTCGCTCAGCTTGTTGTACCTATCAATCTGCCGATCGCCTCCTCACATTTTTCGAAGACATACTTTGCATCGATCGTGGGATACTCTCCATCGTAATAGACCCAGCGACCCTTAATCATCGTGGCGAAGACGTCCAGCGAATTTCCAGAATGAACGATGTGATTCTTGATCCTATCCAACGGCACATACCACGGTTTGTTCAGATCGATAACGATCAGATCGGCGTCCGCGCCAACTTCAATCCTGCCAGGCGTGAGACCCACAGCCTTGGCACCTTGCTCTATCGCCATGATCAACGCCTGCTGGATGGAAATGTTCCTCGGATCTGAAGCCTTCTGCAATAAGGAAGCTAAACGCATTTCGTACCAAACATCGAGAGTGTTGTTGCTCGCAGCACCGTCTGTGCCCAGACAGACCTGCACATTCTTTTCGATCATCTTTTGAAGTGGAGCCACACCGTTTCCAAGTTTCAAATTGCTCGTTGGATTGTGTGCGACGAAGAAGTTTTCTGAAGAAAGGAGTTCGATGTCCTTCTCCGGGATGTGAACACAGTGTGCGAAGATCACTTTGCACTCTCTGAGTTTGGTCTTCATTATCTCTTTTAGCGAGTAATTCTCTTTGGACGACTCGAAAAGATGCATCGTGATTGGAGCATCCAGCTCCAAAGCGACACGAGCGATTCGATCTATATACGACAGTGAACAGCTGTAAGGTGCGTGTGGACCAAAACCGATCGATATCAAACCTTCTTTGCCGTTCCAACGCTCGAAGTACTCGATGTTCTGCTTCAATCTACCATTATCACCATCGTGATCGGTCAAGCCACGCGTTATCAGAGCTTTCATCCCGAAGTCCAAAACCGCCTGCGCGACCGCATCGCAATGGAAGTACATATCCACATAAGCTACAACGCCCTTTCTCGCCATTTCCAGCTGAGCCACCATCGTCCCATAGTAGACGTCCTCTGGGGTCAGTTTTTCTTCTATCGGGAATATCTTCGTCAGAAGCCACTCCTGCAGTCTCATATCCTCCGCAGAGCCTCTCATGAGTGTCATTGCCGCGTGCGTGTGCGCATTTACGAAACCCGGCATGATGAGTTTTCCAGACATATCATGAACTTCGTCGGTAGCCCCTTCTGTGAAATTCCCTATCCCAGCGATCTTACCATCTTCCACGAGCAAATCTGAAACCTTCGGTTCTGAACGAACATCGCACATAAGCAAGGCGTTTTTCAACAAGGCTCTCATAATTCCGTCACAGCCTTTCTCACGGATCCCAGAATCGATCTTGCTTCGTGTTCGTCGTAACCTACGACCTTCACGTAGATCTTCAACTTCGGCTCGGTTCCAGAGGGTCTGACATAAATCTTAACACTTCCAGTTTCGAACAGAAGCGTCTCGTTCGGCATCTGTGGATCGTTTTCATAGTCGAAGATACGAACAATCTCCTGATCAGCGATTCTCGTAGGTGGGTTGAGTTTCAGCACTTCATATTTCTGCTTGGCTTGCTCCGGACTTTCGAAAGACATCGAGATCAGTTCTTCGATGTGGTAACCGTACCTCTCGTACAGGCTGTTTAACAGTTCGATCGGGTCGTACTTCGAACAGAGCCCGGCGATCAACGCAGAACCCAGAACGCCGTCTTTGTCCCTCACCAGATCACCAATCAGATACCCGCAACTCTCTTCGAAGGCGAGAAAGTAGCTGAAGCTGGGCTCCTTCGACTTGGTCTCGATCAGATGACCTATGTATTTGAACCCTGTGGGGGTTTCCAACACGTGCAGATTCAGTTCTTCACACATAGGTTTCACCATGTCTGTGGTCACGATGGTTTTGATCAGGTTACTTTCAGGGTTCGCACCGTGTCTGAGCATTTCTGTCAGCAACACCCCTACCTGATTGCCCGACAACCTTTTTCCATCGACGATCAGCCCAACCCTGTCGCAATCTGGATCGGTTGCGATACCAAACCTCGCCTTTTCTTCCTGACATACTCTTCTCACCATATCGAAGGCTCTCTCGTCTTCGGGATTCAGCGATGCCACTTTCGAGAAATTCGGATCGAATTCCATCTGCTGTTCGACACAGATAACATCACACCCGAGTTCACGTAAAACCTTAGGAACAAAGCGAGCGCCCGTACCCTGAAGAGGGGAATACACGATCTTCGTTGATCCTTCAACGTGTTTCCCCACCAGTCGGACGAGCCTTTCAATGTAACGCTCCTCGACCTGCTTTGGTACAGGTTGCACTCGAGCAGTTTTATTCACTCTGAAGGATTTTCCCATTAACGATGAGATTTTTTCGGTGTGGCTAGGAACGGCTTGCACCCCATCACTTGTGTAAACTTTATAACCGTTGTACTGTGGAGGATTGTGACTCGCCGTGATCACCACGCCAGCCCCGACTCTCAATTCTCGAACGGCGAAAGACAGAAGGGGTGTCGGCGTGGGAGCATCGAAAAGGTACGTCTCTATGCCACAGTCCGCGAAAGTTTGCGCAGCCAATTTTGCAAAACGATTAGAGTTCCTCCTCGTATCGTATGCGATGACCACTCCATCCAGTTTCTCCTCATACATCCACAAGGCAACGGCGCGCGAAACGTCAACGATAAGCTTTTCGTCGAACTCACCATCTCTCATGATTCCTCTCACACCACCCGTACCGAAGAGAATCACATGACATCCCCCCACAGGTCTTCTCCACCGATCATGCGCAGCAGCTCGTACCTTCTTTCTTCCGGTGTCAGAGATTTCACTCGCATGCTTCTGTCCTCCTTGAGCACCACGAAATGCGTGTCTGCGTACCTTGCGATCTGAGGCAAATGAGTCACGACAATGACCTGAGATGTTCTCGATAACGACTTCAACTTCTCTCCCAGCACGTTTCCCGTCATGCCCCCTATGCCACTGTCTATTTCGTCGAAGATAAAGACGTTGCCTGCTTGGTTCGCGACCGACAAATGCACCGCAAGCACCATACGGGAAAGCTCTCCTCCAGAAAGTACGTCTCTGAGAGGTTTCTCTTCACCACCTGCCTCGACGACAAATTCGACATCACTGATACCGCTGGGAGTCAGCTGATTCAGTCTTCCGATCTTCACCGAAAATTTTAGACTCATCGCAAGTTCTTGAAGATGCTGTCTGACGAAACCTTCAAACTCACCAGCAGCTTTGAGTCTGTTATCGTGCAATTTCTCCGCAAGATCCCAGCATCGCTTCTCGATCGAACGAAGCTCACGATCTGCGAGCTCCAGCTGTCTTTTGTTACTGAGCAACTCACTCTTTTCTCTCTCCAACTTCGCCCAGTTCTTTTTTATGTCTTCCCAATCAGGTCCAAAACGTCTCTTCAATTCGTTGTACACACTCAGTCTTGCTTCCACCTCGCGTGAATCTTCAAGCTGCATTTCATTGATGAACCTCGTGACCAACTTCCTGACCTCGTCAGACTTTTCGGCGATATCTCTCAACAGTCCGGGCAGGCCTTTCGGCACGAGCGATGCCATTTTTTCCGCCGAAAAGCTCAAGCGCCAAACTCGTGTCGTGAGATCTTCATCGAGCGCGTTCAAAATCTCTTCCACGAGTGCTACGATTTGCTTGGCCTTGTTGATCCTTTCAAATCTTTCTTTCAGAGTTTTTTCTTCATCTTCGCTGGGTTTGTACTTTTCGAAAAGAGCGAGTTCTCTGTTCAATTCCTCGATTCTCTGGTCCAAATTTTCCACGTTGAGCTCTTCCACGATTTTTCGAAGTTCGATCATTCTTCCGTACGCCTCAGCATAATCAGAAAAGAGCTGAGGATTGTCACAGAACCTGTCGAGCAAAGACAGCTGATAACGCTTCCTGAGCAAGTTCACGTGGGTGTTCTGTTGGTGAAAGTGAACATCATTTTCGAACATTCTCTCGACGACACTCTGGGGATACATCCTTCCGTCGATGCGGTATATCCACCTTTTACCGGCGCTCAAACTCACGATGTGCTCTCCTCGTTGAATGCCCAGTTCCTTGAGTTCTTCGTCAACGGCGTCTATCAGCACGAGCGCTTCGAGCCATGTCTCATCGTTGTCAAACAGTTCGACTCTTTTTCCAAGCAACGCCTGCAGACCTTTCAAGAGTATCGATTTGCCCGCACCCGTCTCACCAGTTATGACGTTCAGTCCCTCACTGAACTCGAGATCGAAGGAATCGAAATAGAGCAGGTTTTTCCCAGCAAACCTCAGAATCATCGGCTCACCACTCTCTCAATCGGTCGCATCGATCCATTCAACGAGTTCCCTCGGGATTCCATCGATGAAGTCTGGCAACTTCATCCACGAGAAATAGTTTCGCTGTACAGATTCCTGCCGCATGATGTAGAGCAATTCTTTGGCTCGCGTTATAGCAACGTAGAAGATCCTTTCCTCCTCATCGAGCTTCCCATCAATCACGGCGTAGTAACTTGGAAAATCTCCTGGATTCACGCTGAGAACGAACACAACGTCCCATTCCAAACCCTTCGCCTGGTGAACCGTTGTCAAGGTGACCTTGTTGGTGCCCCTTTCCTGATTCACGTCTTCGCTGATCATCAGATCCGACAGAAACCTTTCCAGAGACCTGTACCGCTCGGCCATTTCTATGAGCCTTTGAATGTCGAGCTGTCTTTCTGTGTAGTCCGAATAGTTTTCCTCCAAGTATTCCTTGTAAAAAGATTCGTAGAGTCTCTCTATTTTCTTTGAAACAGCCTCTTCCTTCATTAACTCAGAAAAGATCTCCCGGAGTCTGCTCAAGGAGGGTTTCTTCAAGGGAAAACTCTCGAACATCTCCTGAAAGTCCATTGTTTCCACCGAAGAAGCGTGATCAGCGAAAGCCGAGGCCGTCTTTGCTCCTATACCAGGGAACAACCTTGCCACTCTGATCCAGGAGACCTTCTCTTTTGGATTCTGCAACAACCTCAAGAAAGCCAGCACGTCCTTCACGTGAGCGGTCTCCGTGAAACGAAGACCAGAGAGGATCCGAAAGGCGATTTGATTCCTCGTCAGTTCCAGTTGTACGTCAAAGGAGTGCGAGTGGCTCCTGTAGAGGATGCCTATCTGGTTCGGCTCGTATCCGAACTCGATCAGCTTCAAGATCTGTCTCGCCACGAAGCTCGCTTCACTCGCTCTGTCCCACGTGCTAACGACCTTCGGTTTTGGACCGTCCGGTTTCACCGAACGAAGCAGTTTCGGCACGCTGGTCCTTGGGATCATCGCGTTGATGAACTCGACGATTCTCTGGGTACTTCTGTAGTTCGTCTGTATCTTGAATATCTTGGCATCGGATCGAGCGAAATCCTTCACGTTCTCGAACCTTGCGCCTCTGAAAGAGTATATGCTTTGAGCGTCGTCCGCCACAACGAACGCGTTTTTATGAACGCTGGACAGTTGATCCACCATCTTCAGTTGCAGAATGTTCGTGTCCTGAAATTCGTCCACGAGCAACCATCTGTATTTGGAGGCTTCCCTGTATCTGACCTGTGGATCGTTCTCGAGTAGGAAGACTGTCAGAGATAAAAGATCGTCGTAGTCGACGCAGTTCTGAGTTCTCTTTTCTATGGTGTACTCTTTGTAGATCTCCTCGATGATCTTTTCAAACTCGGCATGTTTCGGATACAGCGTCAGCAGAGCTTGCCTGAGCGAGCTCATCGTGTTCACACTGTACGAGAAAACCTTCTGTAGGATAGATGGTGCTGGAAAATGCTTCTCCTTTTCGTCCTGGAAGATTCTGTCGAGCACTCTCGTTCTGACGTGCTTTATGAGACTCAAGGAGTCCTCTTCGTCGAGTATCGTGAAGTTCGGCGAGATGCCCACTCTGTTGGCGTATCTTCGCAGCAACAAGTTGCACACGTGGTGAAAGGTCCCCGCTGTGAGTTCTTCGAGGTCCATGCCCGTGACCTGCTTCGCTCGCTCTATCATCTCGTTCGCTGCAGCGCGCGTGAAAGTGACAAGCAAAATCTGCGAAGGCTTGACACCGTTCATCAGAAGGTGCAACAACTTGTACGTGATGACCCGGGTCTTTCCAGATCCGGGTCCCGCGATGACGAGAGACCTGCCTTCGGATTCCAGTACGGCCTTTCTCTGTTCTTCATCGAGTTCTTGCAGATAGTCTATCTTCACTTCTTTTCACCGCCGTCAGAACACGTCAGCCCCGATCGACCCAGTGATGGGATCGAACGAAAAGCTCTTCTTCGGAAATTCCTTTATGAAGAATTTGAACGAGAGTTTCTCAAGGCTGAACCCGCCGACCGTCGAAAAACTCGTCTCGAAGACCAATCCCCAACAGTGTAGGTCCTTGGTCATCGTCAGGTCGAGAGAATTTATCTGGAAAGGCTCGAGTCTGCCCGAAAAAGAGATCTTCACCGACGGGTCGAAGTTGGAAAGTTCGTACGAAGCTCTGAGTCTGTAAGAACTTCTCGTGTAGGTCACAGAGAACGCGTGCTTTGCAGGACCCGTGTAGAAAGAACCCCTGGCCTGGATGGTGAGAAGATCGAAGGGTTGAACACTCAAGTTGTATCTCACGGACAGATTCGGCCTTTCCATGAACAGAAAGCTTTTACCCCTGATGTTCAGTTTGTTTTCCACTACGTCCACAGGGATTGTTCTGTCGTATCGGTAGGTGAACTTCGTTTCGTGACTGAAGGAACCCAAGCCCATCGTTATGTCCCAGTCCGTCTTGTAGAACCTCTCGTTCTCAATTTGATAGACTGTTTCCGTGTAGATGGACCAACGGAGCGAAAACACGTCGAAGGTGCTCGACGTTTTGATCAAAAGATCGTCCCACTTGTACCCGATCAAATCGTAGCTTGTGGAAAGCTCGACACTGCTCGTCGGAACCTTCAAGTTCGTCGAAAACGTGGCCTTGGAAAGGTCAGAAAAGTCCGAAAGGCTCGAACGAAAAACGTTGTTCAGGGAGGCTCTATTCTGATAACCAATCGAAGCGGAGAAGAAGTCGACGGGTTTGATCGTGAAAGCCGTTCGGCTCGTCTGAGAGAAAAGATATTCCGGATCCATTCCTTGAGCAAGCCAAACACCAACGCGCAGAGAAGAGTCAAACGAAAGATCAAACCAGCCTCCGCGCAGCAGCGCCGTTTTGAAAGGCAAACTCGAATCGATCTGAAAATAGTTCCTCGAGTAATTGCTCGTAATATTCGTTCCACTCAGCTCGTAAGCACCGCTCAACAACACACCGATCTGTTTGAAAACGTGAGCGGGTTTGAACTGCATCGACGCGCTGTACCGACCGAAGGTGTAGAACTCGTCCAAATGATCGAACAGGTTACCTTCGGTGTATTCTGACGACGAAACGTGTGAAAAGGAGTTGATGATCAATGAGAACGGATCTTTCAGCACTGTGAACTTCTTGATCGACACACTCGGCAAAGTCCAACGCGTCACGGTTTGCGTCTTTGTGATCGAACTCTGGATCACGAAGTCTTTGGCTGGATTCAGAGTGTGCTGCAGAGAGAATCTTTCATCGCTGAAATACGTCGTCAACTTCGAATACAACGATGGCACGGACAACGTCGCGTTGATCTCGTAATCTTTTCCATTCGGTCCTTCGAGGTTGTAGAGATTGCTGGTGAGCTCCCATTCGCTCGCCTTGTAGTTCACCGTCAACTGAGAGTAGTTTCCAGCTTTGTCCCCTTTCTCTCTGAAACCAACGCGAGCCGATACGTACCCGTTCGGGTACGTCAAATTGTAGACGCTTTCGATGTTGAAGCCCTCACCCTTCGAATAACCCATCTTCACGGAGAACGGCTGTGGGCCTTCACGCAGAGAGACGAAATAGACGGGAAAATAAACCGTGGGAACATCGAAGACAAACAAGACGACGTTGTAAGCGGCGAGATAGTCATTCTCCTTTATCTCCACGTTGGTTGCCTGGAGCCTGTAATGTGGCCGTTCGAGATCGCAGGTCGTCAGGTAGGATCTTCGGAGTTCTCCGATGCCTTCTTTCATTTGTGAAGACTTCGCGGTGAAGTAGATCGTATGCTTCACTTTCTCTTCGTCCGAGAAGATCGTCTTGCCTCTGGCTTCAACGATGAGCGCCAATTTCTCGGAAAAGACATAGTAGAGCTGTTGAGCCCTTATTTGAGTATCTTTCCTGTTGTACGACACGTTTCCCTCTGCGAGGATCTTTTCAACCTCGTTCGCATCGTTGAGAAAAGCGGTCAACGTCGAGCACTGGATGAAGACGTCTTCGTAAGATGCTTCGACCCCCTGTGAGAGGATCAACTTTCCCTCCTCGAAAACCACGTTGCCACCTTTGAGCTGCATAGTCGCAGCCTGCGCATGTGAGGCGAGAAGTATCACGAAGAGAACGGCCAAAAATCTGGTCAAGAGTTCCCTCAATCTGTAACTGACGTGCGTGTCGAGCAATATGAACAACACCGTGCCGACGACTCCGAAGCTGAGATCAGGCAGCCAGGCCGCAAGGACTGGGTTGATGAGGTTCTCCTTCCCCATGGCACTGATCCAGGCACCAGAGCCTTGGTACAGAACGATCAGAACGAAGGTGAGTATGACACCCCAGGATTTACTCCTCAAGTTAAACATGAGGGACAGAGGAACTCCCACGAGCGCTATTATGATGGGACCGAGTGCAACGGAATAGCGCGAATGCAGTTCGACCACCCACGGTGCCGGGTCTATACCGAGTTTCCTGAGCGTGGAGATCCTCTCCCTCAGCTCTTCGCTCTTCATGTCCCTCGGTGTCTTACCAGTTCTCAGGATCGATTCGATGTCTTGCTTGAGATCGAGTTCAACCTTCGAAAAACTCACGTCGAAACGTAAGAAACCTTCCTTATCGACTCTGTACATTCGACCGTCGTACATGAACCATTTGTTTCCCTCTTTCGTCACGCGTCGTGCCGTGATGATCTCTTCTTCTGAAGGCTCGTTCCTGAACAGGACCACATTCTCCAAAACTCCGTTCTGCCTGTCGTACTTCTTCACGTAGAAGTACTGGTTCTCATCCACCTTGGTCAGAACGTTCTCGCTGATGAACACCTCCGGTTTTCTGTAAACGTACTTGGAGAGCACTTGGTCCGCCTTCTGGTTGAACACGGGAACGATCCTGTCGTTGAGCACGTAGGCCGCGAGACTCAATATCGCGCCAATCAGCAAGAAAGGAACGATCAAGACCTTCATCGAAATACCGTGCACTTGCATAGCCATGAGTTCGCGATCGTTGGACAGTTTCGATAGCACCCAGAACACTGCAAGAAGGATACCAACAGGTACCCCGAGCGCGGTGAAGTAGGGAAGATAGTAGTACAGGATTCTCAAAAGCACGAAGAAACTGACTCTGTGTCTGACGATCAGGTCGGAAAGTTGATAGAGTATCTCAACGCTCACAAAAATTATGAAGCCCCCAAGACCGATGAGGACTGGACCCAACGAGAGTTTGAACAGATATTTAGTCAGAATCGCCAAACAGGACACCTTCCCCTTTCTTGAAAAGCTTCATCTGGTCTCTGAAGCACTTATAGTTGGACCCAGAAACGGCGTAAAGTACCGATTCAACGACGTTCGTGCATAGGTCCGCCACCTCTTCGAGTTCCTGCGCGATCTCCAACAAGCAAAGGATCCGCTCTGATTGCTCCGGTTTCTCCTTCAGCAAGTTCGTGAGCTCCGATCTCATTTCCTCAAACAACTCGTCTATCTCCTCGTCCCTCGTGCACACCTCAAAGGCCCTTTCAGATTGCATGTCTGCCACGACACCGAGGGTTTCTCTAAACAACGTCGCAACATTTTTCGCCATTCTGACGATGTTCGGATCGATGCTTGCAGACTGTTCTGTGTAGAAAGAAATTAGGAGTTGAGCCATCCTACGTGTTTTGTCACCTATCTTCTCCAGAATGTTTGCCACTTCCAGTGAACTGACTATGAACCTCAAATTGAAACCTGTGGGTGTGTACGTACCGAGCAGCACGGTGGCTTCCTCTCTCAACTCGACCTCCATAGCGTCAAGCATGTCGTCGTCTTCAACGACCTGCTTCGCCGCAACAATCTGTCTGCTCTCCATCGACTCGATCACTCTTATCATCATCTTTTCGGCGAACCAGCCCATCTTCATCAAGGCTTTCTTGAATCTCTCGATCTTCTGATCCAGAAGCCATTTCAAGATTCGTTCACACCCTTTCCATAACCAACCTTGTTCTTCAGCACGGAGAAGAAGTCGTACCTTTTGGGTCTCAGCAACGAAAAACTTCTGCTGGACCTGCTCACGAAAATCTCCTTCGTCGTACCCACACAGACACCGTCTACCACGAGTTCAGACTCGAGCTGGCTCACGATGTGGATGTTCCTGTCCGCAGGCAACACTATGCTACGGTTCTGAAGATAGTACGGTGCCACAGGCATGATCTGTACAACTTCACAACTTGGTATGACGATCGCCCCACCCAGAGAGAGGTTGTAAGCGGTGGAACCCGTGGGCGTGGACACGAGCACGCCATCTGCAAAAAAATCCAGATCGCTACAACTGTCTATGGAAACCTTGAACTCGCTCATAGGCTTGGTTTTCGCACGCACTATCGCATCGTTCACGGCGTCGAACTCCCTTTCACCCATCACGATTCTCAACATCCATCTTTTCTCGAGCACGAGGCTCCCATCCTGCAGATCCGTGAGGAACTGTTCCGCCTCTTCTATCTTGTACGGCGTCAAGAAACCGATCCTGCCGGCCTTGAAGCCAACTATCGGCACCGACACGCACTTCACGGCCCTCAGAACCGTACCGTCACCGCCCACCACGATTGCAAAGTCACAATCAGTTTCAATGCGTCGGCAGGAAAGTTCCTCAACCTTCAGCACGTTCAGTTGGTTTTTAACGCGTTCGTACAGTTCCTGTGCTTCCTTATCCTTTCCGGATTTGTACAGAACGATACACGTACTCAACGTAGCCTCACCGCCAGATCGAACAGAGTCCTGACAACGAAATTTTCCAGAAACACGAGCACAAAGATGGCTATCATTGGTGTGATGTCCACAGGCCCTATCGGGGGAATGAACTTTCTGAGAGGCCTCAGCACGATGTTCGCAACGGCATCAACGAACTGTCTGAACGAGGAATACCTGAAAGGTGTGATCCAGCTCAGCAGCGCTGAAAGAATCACGGCGAAGATCTCCACGTAGATAAAAAGCTGCAGCACCACAGCGATTGCGTACAAGAGATTCGAGATCACGAACATCTTCATCCTCCCTTCAGGATTGCCCTACCGATTCGAACCATCGTTGCTCCCTCTTCTATGGCCACCTCGAAATCGTTGGTCATACCCATCGACAGATGAACGACGCTGGGCCATTCTTTCGCGATCTCGTCGCGCATTTGCCTCAACTTTCTGAAGACCCAGCGGACCTGCTCCGCATCTTCTACCAGGGGTGCCATTGTCATCAGGCCTACCACTTCGATGGACGAAAAGTTTTTTGCAAAGTTCAAAAGTCGACTAATTTCTTCTGGTTCAACGCCGGCTTTACTCTCTTCACCAGATACGTTGACCTCGATGAGAATCTTCTGCACCTTTTTCAGTTTCGAAGCGATCCTATCTATCTCAACGATCTCCTCCTCTCTGCACACAGAATGTATGTATTCACACCTCGGAACGATGTATTTGACCTTGTTGGTCTGGATTCTCCCAATGAAATGCCATGTGGCGTTCGGAGCGATCTCGAACTTCTTCACGAGCTGCTGGGCATAGTTCTCTGCAAGATCGCTCAATCCCAAATCCACCAGAGCCTTCACTTGCTCAAGACTCGCCTCTTTCACCACTGCGATCAGTCTAACGGAATTTGGATCACGATGAGCCCTGACTGCCGCCTGAGTTATCCTCTCTTTGATCTTCAGAATGTTCTGCAACATAGCCATCAAAGAGTCCACCTCTCACCCTGCTCTCGTATCCAAGATGACGGTACGCGAGATCACTGGCCACCCTGCCGCGCGATGTTCTCACGAGCAAACCTGTGCGAAGCAGGTATGGCTCGTAAACTTCTTTGAGTGTGTCAACCTCGACGTTCAGCGTCGCCGCGAGTGCTTCCAAACCCACGGGGCCTCCCTCGTAGATTTCGATGATCGTTCGTAATATCTTTCGATCCATCTCGTCCAATCCCAGCGCATCTATCTCCAGTATATCCATGGTTTTAAGAACGATCGATTGCGTTATCGTCTCTTCGCCACGTACGGTTGCCACGTCCCTCACGCGCTTCAAGAGTCTGAGCGCGATGCGAGGAGTACCCCTCGATCGCTGAGCAATCAGCTCGGCTGCTTTCTGCTCTATAAACATGTTCATGATCTCACAAGCTCGTTTGATTATCAGCGTCAGCTCTTTCACAGTGTAAAAATCAAGCTCGAATATCATTCCAAACCTGTTTCTGAGAGGTGAGCTGAGCAAGCCGCTCCTCGTTGTTGCACCGATCAACGTGAAGGGTTTCAACCTTATCCTGACGGACCTCGCCGTGGGGCCCTTGCCGATCATCACATCTACTTGGAAGTCTTCCAGCGCTGAATAGAGAACCTCTTCGGCAGTTTTGTTCATCCTGTGGATTTCATCGATGAAGAGCACATCGCCCTCCTCGAGGCTCGAAAGCATCGCAGCGATGTCGCCACCGCGTTCGATGACAGGTCCGCTCGTGACGTATATGTTCTTCCTGAGCTCTTTGGCTATCACGTGTGCGAGCGTTGTTTTCCCCAAACCGGGAGGTCCAGCGAGCAAGATGTGGTCGAGAGGTTCTGCACGAAGCTTCGCTGCTTCCAGAGCAATTCTCAGTCTCCTCTTCACTTCTTCCTGTCCCACGTACTCGTCCAAGTTGTTCGGCCTGAAGTTCAGTATCGATTCAACTTCCTTCATCACGGATACACCCTGTAGAGTGTCCTTGCGAACGGTATGGCCTCTCTGATGTGCTCCAATCCACAGATCCATGCAACGGTGCGTTCTATACCAAGTCCGAAGCCACTGTGAGGCACACTTCCCCACTTTCTCAGATCCAGATACCACTGGTATTTGTCGATAGGCAGGTTGAACTCTTTGAGTCTTTCAACCAACAAGTCGTAGTCGTGAATCCTCTGAGAACCTCCTATGATCTCTCCGTAACCTTCCGGTGCGAGCAGATCCGCACACAGAACGACTTCTGGCCTGGAAGGATCCGGTTGCATGTAGAACGCTTTCGCCTTTCGCGGATAGTGAGTTACGAAGACAGGCTTTTCGAACTGTGAAGCGATCAGGGTCTCTTCGTCTCCGCCGAAGTCGTCACCCCATTGTATGTCCACGCCTTTCGACTGCAAGAACTTTATTGCCTCATCGTAGCTTATGCGTTCGAATGGGACGGTCACTTTCTCGAGCTTCGAGATGTCTCTACCGAGCGCCAAAAGATGATCAGAGGCGTTCTCGAGCACGTATTTGACTATGTGAGAGACCAGCTCCTCTTGGAGCCTCAGGTTGTCTTCGTGCTCATAGTACGCTACTTCGGCCTCGTGCATCCAGAACTCTATCAAATGTCTTCTGGTTTTGGACTTCTCTGCTCTGAACGTTGGACCGAGGTTGTACACCTTACCGAAGGCCAGGCAGGCAGCCTCCAAATAGAGTTGACCCGTTTGCGTTAGATAGACCTTTCCGTAATCGAAATAATCGAGTTCGAAGAGATTACCGGCCGTTTCACCGATCGAACCTGTGAAGATTGGGGTATCGATCAGGACGAAGTTCCTATCTTTGTAGAACTTTCTTATAGCCCATATGATCGCATCCCTGACGCGAAGGATGTGGAACTGCCTTCTTGAACGCAACCACAAATGTCTACAGCTCATGAGGAAATCTATCCCATGGTCTTTCTTGGATATGGGGTACGGTTCTTTGGGGATTTGAACAGCTGCGATGTCCGTTGCCAGTACCTCGACACCGTAAGGCGATCTCTTGTCCTCCTTAACCAAACCTCTCACGATCACGCTCGATTCGATGCGGAGTTTCCCCGCGACCTCGAACACATCTTCGGGAACCGTGGAGCGTTCGACCACCACCTGCACGAAGCCTGTACCATCTCTGAACTGAAGGAAGTGTATCTTCCCACTCGAGCGGAGATTCCAGACCCATCCACGCAGTTCAACTTCCTCGTTGATGTGATTCTTCAGATCCTCCACGTAGACCCACTTCATCTTTCAGACCTCCCCGAACCTGTTCGGTTGCACACGACATTCAAAAACCGATGCACGGTGCGCCAAGCTTCGCGACACGTTGTTCAACTAAAATGATACCATTCGTTCGTGAACTGGCCCCTCCTTTCAAATCGGCAACATCAAACGCAGACAGAGAATTTACTTTGCTCCAAGCATCATTCAAATTCACAGACCCCGCGCACTCTGTACTTCACCTTTTCGCTTTTATCTCGTTACGTCTCCTCAACAGCCATCCCCTAAGAAAGTGCACCGCTCAGACGGTGAAGCCCGTACATTGGTCTCATCCTAAGTAATGGCTCGGATGAATTAGGATACAGCTCACGCTCCCGAGTGTGAACACCTGCGAAGGTGGTGTCTTCAACGATCTGAACGAAAGCACAATTGAGCTATTGAGACCCACCACGAAACAGGGAATCGAAAAACGCTGAGACTATCTATGGACAGCCGAATACGAGTAAGGTCCTGCACCGGAAACGGGGCTTTTTGTTTTTCGTGGTGAGAAAATCTTAAAGGTTTGGACCAGCTTTGTTTTCAACGCTTGACCTGTCCCGACGATGTGTTATAATGTGGCCGGAAGGCGACGTAGCCAAGCGGTTAAGGCGGGGGTCTGCAAAATCCCTATGCGTGGGTTCGAATCCCACCGTCGCCTCCAGGGGAGGGTCTTCCCTCCCTTTTTGCTCGGTCCTCCCTCGAGGTGGTCTTCATGGACATCAAGCGCATCGATAAGTATATCTTCAGTATCAAAGGTAAGAACGTGGATGCCATCGTTTTCACGGACCAAGAGACGATCAACGATCCAGAGTTCAAAGAAGCCTTACAACAGATTGTGAACGTCACACACATGCCGGGGATCGTCGCAGCACTGGCGATGCCCGACATCCACTGGGGTTACGGCTTTCCCATCGGTGGTGTTGGAGTTTTCGACGCGAAGGATGGTGTCATCTCGCCGGGCGGTATAGGCTTCGACATCAACTGTGGTGTTCGTCTGATGTTGACTTCTTTGACCTTTGAAGAGATCAAACCGCAGTTGCGCAGACTCGTTGAAGCGATCTACGACGCTGTTCCCGTGGGAGTCGGTGCGAGCGGTGCAGTGAAGGTCAGTGCGAAGACGTTACGCAAGGTATGCATCGAGGGTGCGCACTGGGCTGTCGAGAACGGTTATGGTTTCAAGGAAGATCTCGAGCGCATAGAAGATACGGGCAAACTTTCGCCCGCCAATCCGGATCACGTTTCTTCCAAAGCCTTCGAACGCGGGCTCGACGAACTGAGTACCCTTGGAGCGGGAAACCATTTCATAGAGATACAGAAGGTGGAAAGGATATTCGATCCAAAGGTCGCAGAAGCGTTTGGCATCTTCGAAGGGCAAGTCGCGATCTCCGTCCACTGTGGCAGCAGAGGGTTCGGCCATCAGATCGCGACGGATTACATACAGATCATGCGCGACAAACTTGCCCACCACAACAAAGATTTGCCGGATAAGCAACTTATAAATGCCCCGTTCGAACATCCGATAGGCCAGCAGTATTTCAGCGCGATGAACTGCGCAGCGAACTACGCCTTCGCGAACAGGCAGATGATTGGACACGCGGTCCGAATGGCCCTTTTGAAAATCTTTCCCACAGCCCAGGTGTGGCTGCTCTACGACGTTGCACACAACATAGCGAAGGTAGAAGTCTACAACAACAGAAAATTGATCGTCCATAGGAAAGGCGCGACCAGGTCCTTGGGGCCCAAGAATCCATTGCTTCCAAGTCTTTACAGCGATGTCGGTCAACCGGTGCTCATCCCAGGGAGCATGGGCAGTGCTTCTTACGTGCTCGTCGGCACGAAGAAGGCTGAGGAAATGTCCTACGGCAGCACGGCACACGGTGCTGGCAGAACTCTCGGGAGGCGCGCAGCGCTGCGAAGCCTCAGCTACGAACAAGTGTTGAATGAACTGAAACAGAAAGGCATCGAAGTCATGAGCAAAGGCAAGAAGACACTGGTCGAAGAGGCTCCGGAAACTTACAAAGACGTGGACCGTGTGGTCGAGATCGTCGATCAAGTGGGCCTCAGTAGAAAGGTGGCAAGACTCGTTCCTTTGGGCGTGGTCAAAGGATGAAGTTTTATTTGAACCTTGAAGGCGTCGCCTCGACACTGTACATTCTCCTGACTCAGGGTGCCATCTTCACAGGTCTGGCGATCGCCTTCAATCTCGATGAGTTTCTGATAGGAGTTACCGCGTCATTTCCGATGGTAGCTCAGATATTTCAGATCCTTTCCCCTTTGGTTGTCGAGAAGTTCCCCAAACGCAGAACTCTCGTGAACATCTTTAACTTGCTCTCACGCTTGCCTTGGGCGCTTTTGCTCGTGTTTCTTGCGTTCGAAAGACGCAGTCCCATGTTCTTCGTTTTGATCTTCGCCGTCTCGCAGATCTTTGGAACACTCGCGGGAAACGCCTGGACTTCTTTGGTGAGAGATCTGATCCCAGAATCCGAAAGGGGTACGTTCTTCGGTCGGAGGAACGTTTACGTATCGCTCACATCACTCGTGTTTTTCTACGTTTACTCGCTCCTGATCGATCAATTGAAAGATCCTTTGGGTTATCAGCTTGCGATAGCCATTGGGATGTTCGGAACATTTCTGTCTTTCTGGGCGATGCTAAAGGTGCCGGAGGTCCCGCTGAAGAGCTCGAGTGCGAGCGCCGAAGTCAAGTTCGTTTTTCAGGACAGGAATTTCATGAAACTCTGCTCGTTCTATTTCGTTTGGAACGTCGTGATTGCGTTCACATCCCCATTCTTCACTTACCACCTCCTGAAGAACCTGCAGGTACCGTTCTCCTACATAGGTTTCACCGGTGTGCTCAGCAGTATTGTGGCAATAATCTTCTATTTCATCTGGGGCAGGCTCTCCGATAACATTGGACACAAGTCCGTTGCCATGGTGGGTGTGTTGATCGTCAGCTTCCTGCCTCCAATGTGGTTTTTCATGAACACGTTCACTTATCGTTACCTCATGATCGCGGACGCAGTGATAACGGCCATCGGTTGGTCAGCGATAAACCTATCTTTTCTGACTTTACCCATGGAAGTCGCACAGAGTTCTTCGAGCGCCTACTTCGCGACTTATGCGGCTCTCGGTGGCATCGGCGGTTTGATCGGTGCACTCTCAGGTGGAACGATTGCAAAACTTCTCGCGAACGTGCACCTTGGCACGAGCAACCTTCCGATATACGGAATTCAGTTGATGTTTTTGGCCTCGGGATTGCTCAGGGCATTCACGCTGAGATTGCTTGGCAGAGTTGGAACGAGACGTTACGTTCCACTGAGAACTCTCATCGCGAGCGCTCTCTTCCTCTCGAGAGAAGGTGGCCTGACACGATCGAACGGATCGAACGTGTACGAGGTCTTAAGAATCGTGAAGAAGAAACTTGAAGAAAAGGAGGATGAAACGATACCATGGCGCGTGAAACGATGGTGGTGAAGACGATCCTGAACGACGACGTCGTACTGGAGAGAGACAGAACCTCCATGTGTGGAAAATGCCCAGCGAACATGTTGTGCACCGGTGAGGCTCAGAAGGTGCGCCTCGTGGTTGAGAGGAACGGTCTCGATTTAGCTGAAGGTGACGTCGTTCTGGTCGAAACACCAGCAGTAAGTGCTACCAGAACAGCCTTCCTCGTTTACACCGCCCCGACGATCCTGTTCATCTTCGCCGTGGTGTTGACGGTGAAAAAACTCGGCGAGCTCACCGCTTTTTTCTTTGGAATATCGCTCGTTGCGGCTTACTTTTTTCTCCTCAGGCTCTACGATAAACGCTTCAGAAAAAAGTTCAGACCGAGGATCGTTGGGATCGTCAAGAGAGCAAGGCCAGAAGATCCATCAGATGGCGCTTCTCTTCTGATATGACCTTCTTTATCGTCTCTCTTTCGTTTCCTGCGTACGGAAGAAGCTCCGAGTAAAATATGATGCTGTCCTTCTCAACCTCCACAGCCAGCTTGAGAGCTTCTGTTGAACTCATCTGTTTCATTTTCGTCATCGTCGGAAAGATGGACATGTTGGCGTAGCTCTTCAAATAACCCGCCACCTCTTCAGAAACCCAGTTGTCTTTTGAAGAATCAGGTTGAGAGAATTCATTGATCAGCTTTTTGAATATCTCCTGATGTTCCCTTTCTTGCTGTGCCAGGTTCTGAAATAGTTGCTTTGATTGTTCATCAGTCTGAGCCGAAGCGAGATTGGTGTAGAACGCGTAGCCTTCCGCCTCGATGTTCAAAGCTATCGAAAGCAGTTCCGACAAGTTCACCATGCCCTCTTACCTCCCGTTAGAGTTCTTTCAGCTCCAAGTGAAGCTCGTTGATGCCATCCAGAATTTCCTCAGGCGTTATGAGCACACCCCCGACTTTGGTTACCAGTTTGACCTTCAAACTCTTCTTGGTCAAGCTCAAAACTTCCTTCGCGTACTGACCGAGGTTCATCTCGGCGAACAAGACCGCTTCGACACGACCCAGCAACTCCTTGAGCCTCGTCGCCGGTACGGGCCAGATGCTTATGGGCCTGAAGAGACCAACCTTGACCTTGCTCTGCCTTGCGATCTTGACCGCCCTGATCGCGCTTCTGGCAACGGAACCGTATGCGACAACGAGTATCTCCGCGTCATCCGTCATGTACTCTTCGTACATTGCTATCTCATCTGCATGTATGCGAATCTTGTTCGAGAGCCTCCGTACAAGCTTGTCACTCACCTCAAAGCTCGATTGTGGAAAACCAGCTTCGTCGTGAACGAGCCCCGACACGTGGAACCGCGCCTTTCCCATCTCGACGAGCGGTACAGGTGTTGGTTCACCGAAATCCTTTTCAACAAACGGTGTATAGATCTCTTCTTCTTCAAGTTGTGTTTCTTGCAGTCTGGGTATAACAACGATCTCCTTTTCGTCCGGGAGTTCAAAAGTCTCACGCATGTGCCCAAGAACTTCGTCCATCAGAAAGATCACGGGCGTTCTGTATTTCTCAGCGTAGTTGAATGCTGTAATGATCAATCTGTAGGTTTCTCCAACGCTCCAGGGATACAGTGCGATGATCTCGTGATCGCCGTGGGTGCCCCAGCGAGCCTGCATGATGTCACCCTGAGCCGGCTGTGTGGGAAGACCTGTAGAAGGACCTCCCCTCATGACGTTGACGAAGACACAGGGTGTTTCGGTCATCACAGCATAACCGATCGCTTCCTGCATCAAACTGAAACCAGGACCACTCGTTGCAGTCATGGACTTGACACCTGCGAGCGATGCACCAATGATTGCCGCGGCACTGGCTATCTCATCTTCCATCTGTATGACACGCCCCCAACTTTTGGTAACTCTCGCGCCATGACCTCGGCGATCTCGCTCGAAGGGGTGATTGGATAACCTGCGTAGAAGCGACACCCAGCCCTTATGGCACCTAAAGCGCACGCTTCGTTTCCCTGCACCAGTAAACGTTCAGGCATTATCAACACTCCCTTGGACCACTTCGAGTTGTTTGATGGCGATGGCGAAATCTGGACAGAGGTTCTCACACATCAAACAGCCGATGCACTTGTTGCGATCGGTGACAATTGGTTTGAGTAATTCGCCTTTCGCTAACGCTCCCGTCGGACAGAAACTGTAACATATCCCACATCTCTTACACCATTCGTAGTTGATGTGTATGTCGTACTGCTTCTTCACATTTTTCGCCTCCTCACTTGAGTAACGTCAAGAAAACACCCGCAGCAACGGCTGAACCTATCACACCAGCAACGTTCGGACTCATCGCGTGCATCAGTATGAAGTTCGTTGGATCGACTTCGCTGGCGAGTTTCTGTGCCACACGTGCCGAATCTGGAACTGCCGAGACGCCCGCAGCTCCAATCAGTGGGTTGATCTTTTCCTTCAGGAACAAGTTCATGAACTTGGCGAACAAGATGCCTCCTGTGAGCGAGCAAACGAACGCGAACGCACCCAGACTGAATATCTTCAAACTCTCAGGCTTGAGAAAAATGTCCGCCCTCGCGGAAGCTCCAACGCACACCATGAGTATGATTGTCACCGTATCGAGTATGAACCTGCTCGCAGCCTCAACGAGCCTCTTCACGTTACCGACTTCCCTGAGAAGGTTACCAAGCATCAACATACCAACCAAGGACAGGGATTGAGGCACAAGGGCTGCCGAAACGATCGTGACCACTATCGGGAATACGATCCTTTCGAACTTGGAAACCTTCCTTGGAGGGCCCATCCTTATCATTCTTTCCTTCTTCGTCGTCAAGAGTTTAGAGACAGGAGGCTGCAAGATTGGAATCAAGGCTATGTAAGAATAAGCTGCTATGGCGACGGCAGAGAGTATCTCTGGAGCGAACCGACTTGCAACGTAGATCGTCGTTGGACCATCTGCACCACCAATTACTCCGATGGTTCCAGCTTGTTTCAAAGTGAAGCCTAAGGTCCTTGCGAGCATGAACGCGGTGAATATTCCGATTTGTGCGGCCCCTCCGAGGAAAATGGTTATCGGATAAGAGAGCATGAAGGAGAAATCTGTGAGGGCACCTATCCCCAGGAATATGAGCGGAGGATAGATGCCCTTGATCACTCCGTAGTTCAGATACCATAGAAGACCGCCCTCGTTCAGAATTCCGGTCAGCTGTGGCGGCACGTTTCCAAGTATTATTCCAAAGGAGATCGGCACCAGTAGCAACGGCTCGGCGTCCTTCTTCACAGCAACGTAGAGCAAAGCTGCGGCGACTCCGAACATGAGGAGGTTTCCAAAGGTGAAATGAGCGAACGCTGTCTGTTTCAACATTTCCAGGATACCTTGCAGCATCGCACAATCCTCCCAATCTTCATGATCACCCCATCATTGGATACCTCAAACCCTTCTTCTTTGCCGTTTCCAAAGCGATCTCGTAACCTGCATCGAGATGCCTTATGACCCCGATGCCAGAATCGTTCGTCAAGACTCTCTCGAGCTTCTGACGAGCCAAATCCGTTCCGTCTGCGACGATCACCATACCCGCGTGGATCGAATAACCAATACCCACACCTCCACCGTGGTGTACGGAAACCCAGGTGGCACCGCTGGCCGTGTTCAGCAAAGCGTTGAGAATGGGCCAATCGGCGATCGCATCGCTACCGTCCTTCATTGCCTCAGTCTCACGGTAAGGTGACGCGACAGAACCTGTGTCGTGATGGTCTCTACCTATCACGATGGGCGCCTTGAGTTCTCCCCTCTTCACCATTTCATTCATCGCAAGACCCATTAGCGTTCTTTCACCCTGACCGAGCCAACAGATCCTTGCAGGCAAGCCTTGCCACTTGACTTTCTCGTGAGCCATCTCTATCCACTTGCGTAGATGTTCATCCTCGGGGAAGAGCTCCAGAACCTTTTTGTCCGTCGCGTAGATGTCCTCAGGATCGCCCGAAAGGGCAACCCATCTGAACGGACCTTTACCCTGCGCGAACAATTCCCTTATGTACTCAGGTACATAACCAGGTATCTGGAAGGCATCCTTCACGCCATGATCGTAAGCGAGCCTTCGGATGTTGTTCCCATACTCGAACACCTTCGCACCCTGTTTTTTCATCTCAAGGATGGCGTTCACATGTTCGACCACGGATTCGTAAACTCTCTCGAGGTAGTCCTGTGGGTCCTTCTTTCTCAACTCCGCGGCTTCCTCGACGCTCAATCCCTTGGGAACGTAACCGTTCAAAGGATCGTGTGCTGCCGTTTGATCCGTCACGACATCTGGAATGATGCCCATCTTGACAAGTTTCGGATGGACCTCTGCCGCGTTGCCGAGCAGAGCAACAGATAAAGGTTTACCTTCTTTCTGCGCCTCTTTGACCAGTCTCAGTGCTTCGTTAAGATCATCAGTCCAGGTGTCAAGATATCCTGTCTTCAATCTCCTGTCGATCATTCTTTTGTCCACTTCCACGGCGAGCATGACACCGTCGTTCATGGTCACCGCCAGAGGTTGAGCACCGCCCATCTCACCGAGGCCAGCTGTGAGGACGAACTTACCTCTCAAAGTACCGTTGAAGTACTTTTGGGCCACGGCGTAGAAAGTCTCGTAGGTACCTTGCAGTATTCCCTGAGTTCCGATGTAGATCCAGCTACCTGCGGTCATTTGTCCAAACATTATCAAACCGCGCTCTTCGAGTTCTCTAAAGTATTCCCACGTGGCCCACTTTGGAACCAGAAGCGAGTTGGCTATCAGAACTCTCGGTGCCCATTCGTGCGTCTTGAACACCGCCACAGGCTTTCCACTCTGAACGAGCAACGTTTCATCGTTCTCAAGTTTTTTCAGCGTTTCAACGATCTTGTAGAAACACTCCCAGTTGCGCGCGGCTTTCCCGGTTCCGCCGTACACGATCAGATTGGCCGGATCTCTCGCCACCTCTGGATCGAGGTTGTTCATGAGCATGCGCATCGCTGCTTCTGTTTGCCAGCTTTTACAAGTCAGGGTATTTCCTCTCGGCGCCCTGATGATCTTTTGTTTTTCCACAATTTCCACACTTTCGACCTCCTTCGTCTCTATTGTATCATCTGAACTGAAACGGTACAAAGAGGTGAGTGTATGTGAAATTGCTGTTGATAAAGCACGAAGAGCTCGTGGGAAAGATTTCCCAAAAGATAATCGAAGCCAACAACATCATGCGCGAAGAGATCTTTCAGCAAGTTCTCTCCTACGAAGGTCCTTTCTGTGACGTGCTGCGCAGGAATGCCGAGGTGGCAAGGACCAAAGATCTTCCTTTATGTCAGGACACAGGATTCGTGGAGTTCTTCATCTTCATTCCGTTCAACGCGATTTTCGAAAGACCCATACAAGAGAGTTGCGATGAGGCTGTCAAGAAGGTTTACTCCTCCAAGCCTTACCGTCACTCCATTGTGACCGATCCACTCTACGAACGTAAAAACACTCGAACCAACACGCCTTCGATCTGCCACATCTTTCACTGGGACGAAGAAAAGGTGCAGATCAGGTTGCTGATCAAGGGCGGGGGGAGTGAGAATCTGACAACGCTCTTCATGTTGTCGCCGACAGCTGGCGAGGAGGAACTCATGGGGAAAATAATCGAACACGTCGCACGGCACGGTTCGAAAGGTTGTCCGCCCCTCAGAGTTGGTGTGGGCGTGGGTGGGAGTGCAGACAAGGCCATGTTACTTTCGAGGCTCGCACTCACTTACAGTTTAAGCGATGTAAATCCCGATCCACGTTACGAATCGCTCGAACGACGAATTTCGGAGAAACTGAACCAGCTGAGAATAGGTTTTCAGGGCCTTGGAGTTGGTCCTACGATCTTCTCTGTTCACGTTCTGCAGGCACCAACACATATAGCAAATCTTCCTGTCGCCGTTTCGTTTGACTGTTATCTCTCCAGGATTGGGGTGGTGGAAGTTGAACCTGTTAGAATTGAAAGCAGGTGAAAGAATTAACTACACAGGTGCTATGATTGTGATGAGAGACGCTGCACAAAAGAGGATTGAAATGCTTCTAAGAAAGGGGTCAAATGTGCCTATCGATCTAAAAGGAAAGATTGTTTTCTACGCTGGACCAACCAGAATCGTGGACGGCAGGTTCTCCATAGGTCCAACGACGAGCGAGCGAATGGATAGATATGTGAAAATGCTTTTCGAACTCGGAGTCCTGGCCACCGTCGGGAAAGGTCAAAGGAGCGAGATAGCGAGAAAGCTCTGTCGAGAATACCGCAGGATATACTTTGTCGCACCGAGTGGAGCCGCGGCGGCACTCTCGGAGCATGTTGAAAACATAGAACTTTTGGCCTTTGAAGATCTCGGGACCGAAGCAGTGTACGAAATCCAGGTGAAAGACTTTCCTCTCATAGTGGCCATTGACTCTGAGGGCAGCGATATTTTTGAGCTCATAAAATCTACTAATGGAGGCGATCGAACGTGAGACTTGTAATTATTACTGTTGCTGCAGTTGGTGTTGTCTCAGTCTTGTGGGGCTTTCCATCGTCACAGTTCGTTGTCGCAGGCTGCTTCGTCGCTCTGGCGGTAGTATCGATGATCCACCGCATCAGGCATACCGAGAATGTGACTCAGGACACAAACAACGAGAGAGTCTTCGAAGAGATATTCACATCTGCAGACACTTTGAAACAAGATGCTCATGAACTCGGTGACATCTCGAAGCAAGCTCAAACTATGTCCGCAGATCTTTCAGTACAATCGAAGAAGATCTCCCAGCTGATCCAGTCTTTGACAGCCGCTCTGGAGGAAACATCTTCCAGTGCGAGCGAGATCGCGAGAACCGCAAAGGTTGTGGGAGAGGATACGCAGAGGATGCGTCAGGATTTCAGCTCGTTCGAACTGGAGGTGAAGCAAATACACGATGCCTTGCTCGAACTTTCGAAGGAAAACATCGAAACTTTCGAAAAACTGAACGAACTTCTCTCATCCATGGAGAATCTCAGGGAGAAAACTGGAGCGATCGTGCAGGCTGTTCAACTGATCAGGAACATTTCAGAGCAAACAAACCTGCTTGCTCTCAACGCAGCGATAGAGGCAGCGCGCGCGGGAGAGCATGGCCGAGGTTTCGCCGTCGTCGCAGAAGAGGTTAGGAAGCTCGCCGAACAGTCGAAACAGTTCGCCGGTTCAATAATTGAGAACGTGCAAGCTGTTGAACAGGCGGTCACCGATTCGGTGAAGAAGAACGAGGAAGTTGCCAGGACGATGAAAGAAACAGCTCAGACGAGTCAGACGTTCGCCGAGAAATTGGGAAAGTTCAAGGAACAGGCAGGTAGTTTCGCAAGGACTTTAGAAGAAATAGTTCATTCCATAGAGAGTCAGGTCACCTCCACGCGAGAGATCGAGCTCGCAGTGAACAGCAACACCAACGCCGCATCACAGCTGATGGAATTCAGCATGGAGATGGAGAAAAATGCAACATCTCTCGAGAAGGTGGCTTCCCAGTTGGCAGAAAAGGCCCAGATTTTGACTCTGAGATCGCTCAAACTCAGAAGCTTAGCCGGGGCAAGATCATGGATCATGCAGCGTGTGAAAGAACTCTCCGAGTTGTTTGCAAAACCTGAGTGTCAGAAGCTCGACTGGAACGCCTTTGAACCCATTGCCAAACGCTTCCTCGCAGAAAAACAAGGCATCTACGAAGCTGCGTTCATAGCCGACAGCGAAGGAAATTTCATCACCACGACAGGCACGAAGGGTTCCATCAAAGACAGAAACTATTTTCATCGCCTGAGGAACAGCGATCTTGAATGGACCATGTCAGATCCGATACGTTCGCGTGCAACAGGCAACATGGTCATCACAATCGCCTTCGCGATCCGTGAAAATGGCAGATTCAAAGGCATCGCGGGTGTGAATTTGAACGTCGCCAAACTGGAGGAACAAGTCGAATTTTCTACAGCTCAAGCGCAAAAGTGACATCTGCAGAAGTGACCCGGTGATACTTCAACGAGTTTCGGTTCCTCAACCTTACACATTTCAACGGCTTGGGTACACCGCGTGTGAAAGACGCACCCGGACGGAGGGTTGGCTGGATTGGGTATCTCACCCCTCGGGATCGATCTGATGCGTCTGCCCGTGCCGAAGGAGGGTATCGAATCGAGCAGGGCCTTCGTGTAAGGATGCGAGGCCCTCTCGAATATGTCCTGCTTTGAACCCATCTCCATAATCTTTCCAAGGTACATGACGACGACGTGTGTGGCCATGTGGTCAACGACTGCCAAATTGTGCGTGATGAACATGTAGGTCAAACCAAACTTCTCCCTGAGTTCTTTCAACAGGGCGAGCACTCGAGCCTGAACCGACACATCCAGCGCAGACGTCGGTTCGTCCAACACCAGGAACTCTGGCCTTAGAACCAGCGCCCTGGCGATCGCTATCCTCTGTCTCTGACCTCCCGAGAACTCGTGAGGGTATCTGAACATGTGCTCTTCGCGCATACCGACGAGCTCGAGAATTTCCTTTATGCGAACGTAGATCTCATCAGAACGCATTTTGAAGTGGATCTTCAGACCTTCACCAACGATGTCTTTGACGAGCTTTCTTGGATGCAACGAGTTGTAAGGATCCTGCTGAACTATCTGCATTCGCCGCCTGAACTCGAGGAAATCTTTCTTTTCAATTTGTGTGATGTCGCGTCCATCGTAAAGTATCTTTCCAGAGGTGGGTTCGATGAGTTTGATCACCGTTCTGCCAAGCGTGCTCTTACCGGATCCCGATTCACCGACCACTGCAAAGATCGAACCTTTTTGTATTTCGAAAGAAACGTCGTTCACCGCTTTCACGTAGATTGGCCTGGAGAACATGGACTTTCTGATCTCGAAATACTTCTTCAACCCTTCAACTTTCAGCAACACTGCCATTTTGATCACCCGCTGCGTAGAGATGGCATGCCACAAAATGGTTCTCAGAGACTTCTATCAGGTCGGGAAGTTCGACCTTGCATCTTTCAAAGGCTTTTTGGCATCTTGGATGGAATCGGCAACCACTGGGTGGATCGACCAGGTCTGGAACCACACCAGCGATCCCTTTGAGTTCCTTTCTCTGTCCAACGAGTGGTATCGAGTCGATCAAACCGACCGTGTAAGGGTGAAGAGGACGCGCGAATATCTCATCGCTCTTCGCCACTTCAACTACGTTCCCGGCGTACATAACCGCGACCCTGTCACAGAATTCCGAAGCCACCGCCAGATCGTGAGTAATGAAGATGACGGCGTTCTTACCGACTCTCACGAGGTTATCGAGCAACTCAAGGATCTGCGCCTGAATCGTCACATCGAGCGCCGAAGTGGGTTCGTCGGCTATCAGCAACTTGGGTTTCACCGCCAGTGCCATAGCGATCATCACCCTCTGCGCCATGCCACCGCTCAGTTCATGAGCGTACAGATTCATCGTCCTCTTCCAGTCGAGTCCCACCATCGTGAGGGCTTCTGGAACCAATTGATAGGCATCTTTTATTGGTATGTTCTGACTGTGCGCTATCGCCTCGGCAATCTGAAAACCCACCTTGAAAACAGGGTTCAGCGCCGCAACGGGTTCTTGGAAAATCATGGAAATGGACTTTCCCCTGACTTTCTCCATCTCCTCCTCAGGCAGGCTCAACAGATCTTCGCCGAGAAATTCAACTTTACCACTCGTTATTTCGCCGGGTGGTTCTATCAACCTCATGATCGACAACGCCGTTACGGATTTTCCACAACCGGTTTCACCAACCACTGCAAGCCTTTCTTCCTCGTTGAGCCACAATCTGACACCGTTGAGCGCCTTTATGACCCCACGATAGGTGTAGAACACCACTCTCAGATTTTCTACGTTCAGGAGAGATCCGCGCACCTTCGATCACCTTCGCAGTCTCGGATCGAGAATGTCCCTGATGCCATCACCCAAAAGATTGAATCCCAAAACCACTAAAGCTATGAAGAGCCCAGGAAAGGTGGCAATCCACCAATGGTTTATCAGATAGCTTCTTCCATCGCTGACGATAGCACCCCATTCGGGTGTTGGTGGTTGGGCGCCAAGACCAAGGAATCCAAGGCCTGCCGCAGTGAGGATGATCGTTCCCATTCTCATCGTTAGTTGCACAAGAATCGGTGAGACGCACATGGGTAGAACGTGAAAGAGCAGAATTCTCAAATCGCTCGCACCAACAGCTTTCGCTGCCTCCACGAATGGTTGGGACTTCACGCGCATCGCTTCTGCCCTTGCCAGCCTCGCTATGACCGTCCATTCTACGAGCGAGATCGCGATGATGGCGTTGGTCAAACCACGGCCAAGGACAGCAGACAGCGCCATTGCGAGTATCAGCCTTGGAAAAGCCAGAAAGATATCAGTGATTCGCATGAGGACTTCATCGATCCAGCCACCGAAGTATCCCGCGACGATACCGATCGCTGTGCCTATTGTTCCGCTGATCACCGTCACAAGCAATATGATCCAGACCTCGATCCTTGCACCGTACAGCACTCTGCTCAGTATGTCTCTGCCGAACTGGTCCGTTCCAAAAAGAAACTGTCGGCTCGGTGGTTTCAACCTGTTAACCAGATCCACTTTCACAGGATCATAAGGTGCAAGCACCGGTGCCAAAAGGGCCATGATGAGAAAACCGATGACGATGAACGTTCCAACCATCGCAAGCTTGGTTCTTCTCCACAGATAAAGGCTGTGTTTCCAATCTTCAATTATCGGTTTCCATCGCGAAATCTCCGTCTTCTCAACCTGCATGTTCTCCAACGAAACCACCTCTCAAATCCTCATTCTCGGATCGAGCACTGCATACACGATGTCCACCACGAGATTCACGAGTGAATATATGATCGCAACGAACAACGTGCCACCCATTATCGCAGGGTAGTCGAGCACAAGGAGTGCGTTCACAATGTACCTGCCCAGACCGGGCCAGCTGAAGATCGTTTCTGTCAGTACAGCACCCTCGAGCAAGCCTCCAAACGTGAGACCCACGATCGTTACAACAGGTATGAGAGCGTTCCTCAGAGCATGTCTGTATATAACAAGGCGTTTGCCTATACCTTTCGCTTTAGCGGTCCTGATGAAGTCCTGCCGGAGAACGTCGAGCATGCTGGCTCTCGTTATCCTGGCAATCGATGCAGTTGCCGAGTATCCCAAAACGATCGTGGGCAAGACGAGGTGAGCCAGGGCATCCTTGAAAGCCTCCATGTTACCCGAAAGAAGCGAATCGAGCACCAACAAACCTGTATATTTCGTTGGGGGTGTTACGAACAGACTGAGTCTTCCTCCTCCGGGTAACCAACCGAGGCGGAAATAGAACAGAAGCAGTAGCAAAAGACCCGTCCAGAACACTGGCATGGACACACCGAGTATCGAGAAAACACGGGAGAAATGATCTATGAATTTGTTCCGATAGACAGCCGACAATATACCCAGCAGGATACCCAGAACGATCGAGAGCAGCGTCGCCGATATTGCAAGTTCAAGAGTGGCTGGGAAAAACTCTGCGATGTCTTTGACCACGGGTCTGTTGGTTTTCAACGATGTGCCAAGATCGCCCCTCAACAAGCCAGACATGTAATCGTAGAACTGATTGATCAATGGTTTATCAAGGCCGAGTCGTCTTCTCAAGTCTTCTACTAATTCAACAGGTGCGTTTCCCCCAAGAATCGCTCCAACCGGATCTGCAGGAATGACTTTGGAAATCACGAACACTAAGACGGAAACTCCGAAAAGGACGAGCAACATCAGAAAAAGCCTTTTAATTATGAAAGACGCAAGCTTCATGCGACTGAGTTGACCTCCTTAGAAGAAATTGAGAGCAAGCGGCCGGCCTTCACCGGCCGCCAGGATCACTTCTTCCTTATTTTCGTGAAGTCAAACACGAGTGTGTAACCTTCACACGCTTCCTCAAACCCCACAACGTCGTTGCTCACCGCCCAGAATCCCACGGGCTGGTACAGCATGACGAACGGGCTTTTGTAGATCCAGTACTCTTGCAATTCCTTGTACAACTGCGCACGTTTTTCAGGATCTTGTTCAATTCCTGCTTTCTCCGCAAGGTCTGCCGCATAATCGTCGTACCACATGTTTCGCCATGCGAGTTGCTTGACTCTGTAGTTCGCAAAAGGTTTCGCCAGCGCATCTGGATCTGGATAGTCTATACCCCAACCCGCTATGATCATCTGATGACCTTGCTGACGATATTTCTTGTACATCTCTCCCGATGGCATCAAGGATATGTTCGCTTTTATACCTATCTCTGCCAGGTTGGCTTGCACGATCACAGCTTCGTTCCTTCTGATCTCTGTGGTGCTCGTTATCAATTCAACTTCAAAACCGTTTGGATAACCTGCCTCAGCAAGAAGTTGCTTCGCTTTCTCTACATCCCTCTTGAACGGGTTCAACTCGATGTAACCGAAGTAACCTATTGGCATGAAGTTCTGGTTCAAAACAGCAAAACCTCTCATGACAGAGTTGATTATCGCATCATAATCGATCGCGTATTTGATCGCCAAGCGCACTCTCTCATCCTTGAATGGACCCCAACCGACGTTCATTGCGATGTACTCGTTGGACTGCTCAGGTGTCGTGACCAGTCTGATGTTGGATGGCTTCGAGTCTCTGAGCTGTGCTGCCTGTTCCGTCGTGATGTTCCATGCTACGTCCACGTCACCCCTTTGAACCAGCAGGAACTGTGTCGTTTCCTCGGGGACATCGCGTATGATGATCTTCTTGAGCGGTGGTTGACCACGCCAGTAGTTCGGGTTCGCTTCCATCGTGATCATTTCTCTACGCTTCCACTCGGTCACCACATAGGGACCTGCTCCTGCTCCGATGGATTTGTCTGTCAGGTACGCTTCGCCAAGATCTCCATTCACTTCGTTCGCAAGCACGAGTTTCTTGTTCACGATTCCTCCCCATGGCGGTGCAATGATAGACAAAACGATGTTCGCTGCGAGAGGCTTGGTCTTGAGAACAACTGTATGGTCATCCTCTGCGTAGATCGTTTCTTCCATGTTCTCAGCGGTCAAACCGAGCTCTTCGAACAACCATGCTGGAGATTTCCTTATCTTCAGTACCCTTCTGAACGAAAACACAACGTCTTCTGCCGTGAGAGGATCTCCATTCGAGAACTTGAGCCCTTTTCTCAGGTAGAACTTCCACACGGTACCGTCTGGAGAAACCTCCCAGCGTTCTGCGAGCTCCGGAACAGGAGTCAGAACACCGTTGACTGGCTCGATCTTGGTTAAACCAGAATAAGCAGCGGTGACCACTGCGGCGGCAAAGGTCTCATAACACACAGCCGGATCGAGCGTGATGAAGATCTCCGTGTTGGCAGCGATCACGAGCGTGTCCTTGGGCGTCTTCGCATATGCCACAAAGAGTGTGAGAGCTACGAGTGCCAGCACTAAAAACCTCTTCACAAAAATCCCCCCTTCGTCTTGGTTTAAATGTACTATACCACATTTGGCCACAGTTGTTCAAGTTACTCTCATGAAAAGACATCCATCAATCCAAGCAGACGATATGCCATGACCTCAACCCGGTGCACTGAACGAAAGCTTCAAACAAAACAAGAACACGATCAAAATCCTCTCAAGATGGTACGACCCAGCATGAAACTTTTACTGCTTCTCGATCTTGATGAAATCGAAGATCATAGGATAACCCTGACAGGCCTCTTCAAAATGC
This sequence comes from Pseudothermotoga hypogea DSM 11164 = NBRC 106472, assembly GCF_000816145.1. Taxonomy (NCBI): domain Bacteria; kingdom Thermotogati; phylum Thermotogota; class Thermotogae; order Thermotogales; family Thermotogaceae; genus Pseudothermotoga; species Pseudothermotoga hypogea. Next base: position 428,190 of record NZ_CP007141.1, read on the forward strand.
AGAACATCCTTGCTGACAGCCCAAAAATTAATGGTTTGGTACAGCATGACGAACGGGCTTTTGTAGATCCAGTACTCTTGCAATTCCTTGTACAACTGCGCACGTTTTTCAGGATCTTGTTCAATTCCTGCTTTCTCCGCAAGGTCTGCCGCATAATCGTCGTACCACATGTTTCGCCATGCGAGCTGCTTGACTCTGTAGTTCGCGAACGCTTTCGCGAGATTGTCAACGTCTGGATAATCTGGAGGCCAACCCGCGAGGACCAACTGGTGTCCTTGCCGACGATATTTGGCGTACATTTCACTCGCTGGCATGATCGTTATGTTAACCTTTATGTTTATATCCGCAAGGTTGGATTGAATGACAACAGCTTCGTTCTTTCTGAAATCGTATGGCGCTATTAAAAGTTCGACTTCAAAGCCATCGAGATAACCTGCCTCAGCCAGCAGTTGTTTTGCTTTCTCTAAATCCCTCTTGTACGGGTTCATCTCGACATAACCAAAGTATCCAATCGGTACGAAATTCTGGTTGAGCACCGCAAAACCTCTCATTACGTTGTTTATTATCGCATCGTAATCTATGGCGTACTTGATGGCCAGCCTGACTCTCTCATCAGCCAACGGGCCCCAACCAGCATTCATACCAAGATATTCGCTCGTCTGTGATAAAGTGGTCACCAGTCTCACATTCGGCAGTGGGTTGTCTCGAAGCTGAGCCGCTTGTTCTGTCGTTATGTTCCAAGCAACATCAACGTCTCCTTTTTGAACAAGTAAGAACTGAGTTGATTCTTCAGGAACGTCTCGAATTACGATGTTCTTGATGCGCACTGAACCAGCCCAGTACCTCGGATTGGCCGTCATCGTCACGACCTCATTCCTTTTCCATCCCAAAATGACGTACGGGCCGGCACCAGCATCGACAGATTTGTCCTGTAAATAAGATTCTCCAAGATCACCATCGATTTCATTCGCAAGCACAACCTTCTTATTAACGATTCCACCCCAGGGAGGAGCGATGACCGAGAGAAGTATGTTTGGAGCCATTGGTTTGGTTTTCAAAACGACCGTGCGTCCATCAACGGCAACAATGGTTTCGTTCATGTTCTCTGCCGTCAACCCAAGCATCTCAAAAAGCCATGCAGGAGATTTTCTGATCGTTAAAACTCGTTTGAAGGAGAAAACCACATCTTCTGCCGTAAGAGGATCTCCGTTGGAAAACATCAAGCCGTCTCTCAAATAGAAAGTCCAGATTGTACCGTCTGGTGAAACCTCCCATCTTTCGGCAAGATCTGGTACGGGTGTTATTACACCGTCAACAACTTGCAATTTCGTTAGACCGGCATACGCAGCCCTCACAATCTGTATAGCAAAGCCTTCGTAACACGCGGCTGGATCCAATGTGGTGAAGATACCAGTGTTACCTGCGATAACAAGCGTGTCTTTGGGTGTCTTCGCATAGCCCACAACGAGCACGAAAAGTACGAGTGTAAGTAACAAATACTTCTTCACGAAAATCCCCCTTTCGTCTTGCCTTAACTTTACTATACCATAGATCACACTTGTTTAACGTATTGATTAAAAACAGACATTGCTTGAAATAGACAGGAAGGTGATCCTTTTGTCTTCAGCCACGAGAAGACAAACGAACTCTCTCGAATAGAAGGCTCATGTTGTTTTGACACACTCACAGTTTTCTGGAGCGAATGGGATTCTTTGTAGCTACTCTAACTTCATGCCCACAGAGGTTTACGCCTCTAATGAGTGCCAATCCCGCTCCTACTCCTGTGAAACCCAAACCCACAGACATCACACTTGTAGTTTCTGCCCTTTGGATTGTTCATATTAGAACGTGCAGCCATAACATATCACAAAGCTTTTTTGCCATTTCCGAAAGGGAAAACTTGATGGGTTGTTGTTTCTGTCAGTGGATGAGAATGTCCATTTTCTGCGGTTTTGTTACGCTGTCCACAGCTGTAGCTTCTTCAAAGCTGAAAACGCAACCCCACATGCCGAATGGAAAATTCCCATGATTAAAAAATTCTACCAACGGTTGACCTTCCCGCTTCTCCTTTCCTGACCTGCCAAAACGCTGGTATCCCCAAACTTACACATTCCACGAATGTTACTCAGGATCTGTCGAGTCGTAAGTGTTTTCACCATCGAACTTAGCCTACAGAGTGATCGATCTCATGTCAACATCATGAGTATATGCGTTTCTCATCCATTCGGCTCGATCTACAACTATTGGTTCATAGATAACATACAGCATGTTTCAGCAACACAAAAAACTCAACTGTGAAACGAGAGGGGGTCTTCATTATGGATATAATGGATCGTGATCAGCGACACAGGACGGTGGTAGACTTGAAAATCTTTCTCGTTCGCCATGCCAGAACGGATTGGAACGATCTGGGTTTATGGCAGGGTAACTGCGATGTTCCGCTCAACCGGGCAGGTTTCGAAGAGGCTCGAAAGATCGCTGAAAGATTTTCGAAACAGAACGTGCAGATCGTTTATTCGAGCCCGCTGTCAAGGGCCCACCAGACCGCGAAGGTCATCAGTGAGATGCTTAAAGTTCCTGTCGTGCTGGACGAAAGATTGAAAGAGTGCGAAATATCCCTATGGAACGGCTTGACGATGCAAGAAACGCTGCAGAGATTCGAAAGAGAGTATCTAATCTGGTCTACCGATCCTGCCGCTCAGATAGACGGAGTCGAATCTCTGCAGAACGTTCAAAACCGCATCGTTCAGTTCTTCAATGAATTACTTCAAAAGTCCTTCGAGTCGGTCGTTGTGGTGTCGCATGCCCTATCACTGCGCACACTGATCTGCTGGGTTCTGAGGCTATCCTTGACCGAGCACAGGAACTTCAAGCTCGACAACGGCTCTGTAAGTTTGATCGAGTTCCAGGACAGAATAAGGTTGGTTTATTTGAACGATACTTGCCACTTGGATCAGAACAATCTCTGACTCGCCTTCGGACCTGGGGTTTTATCGTACGCTTCAGTAGGCCAAAATCTATAAACATACTCGTACCTGTCCGTCCTAACACTCGGATCCCTGGGCACGTGGAAAAGATCGTGCACCGCCGTGACGTAGTTGTAGAAATCAGTGCCCCTCGGTACCAATTCGACGATCACGTTGAACATGACACTGTAACCACTCATCTGGTCGTAGAACAACAACGTTGCCCGTGGATCTTTCAGAACGTTCTTGTAGCTTCTCTTGTAAAACATCTCTATGATGGAGAGAACACTTCTATCGAAAACATCAGGATTTTCGTAAAGCTCTAAAAGGAAATTCACTCTTTCTCTGAAGGTTTCGTTGACACCTTTTTGTCTTGCAAGGTCTATGAGTTCCATGGCTCTGCTCGCGAGCCTTGCAAGGTGCTCTTCTTTCGGCACCAAGCCAAGGCCCTTGATACAACTGTTGATGGGAAATTCTTCCTCGTCTGAAAACGTCGACATGACGACCGTGTGTGGTGAGAAGTTGGGAACACCCTTCTCCAAACCGAGAAAGATCTTCAGACTCTTTGTTCGAGTCTGGATCTGCCAGTTGAAGAACTCCCCGTCCAACTCATGGAGTTTGTAAATTCTCTCTTGCCCACGAACCGTTAATCGGACCGTACCGTTTTCGATCCTCACACTACTCCCTCCTGTTAGAGATCTTCGGATTGAGTATCCTCTCGCTCGCCACACCCAGAGACATGATGGAAAAAGAAGCCAAGAATATGGCCAATCCTGGGAAGAGTATCCACCACCAAGCGCCGAGAACGAGCGCGTTGCAAGTCCTCGCCAGGCTGAGCATCTTTCCCCAGGACACGACGCGTGGATCGGAAAAACCCAAGAAGGAAAGCCCCGCCTCTGCGAGCATTGCGCCCGCCGCTGAGAAGGCGGCGTTCACGACCAGCACCGAATAAGACGCCGGTAAGAGGTGCTTTTTCAAGATGTACCACTTACTCGCTCCGGCACAGATGGCAGCCTCAACGTAGCCTCTTCTCTTCTCGGAGAGCACGATCGCACGCACGACCCTGGAGATGCCCGCCCAACCAAAAACGACGAGCACAAACACGAGCGTCCAAAAGCTGCTCCCAAGATAGGTCATGATCATTATCATTATGGGTAAACCCGGAAGCACCATCACGAAGTCGACGATTCTCATGATCAAGACGTCGACCCCTCTACCGAAGGTCGCAGCAGTAACACCGAGAAAACCTCCTATGACAGTAACTCCAACTGCTGTGAGCGCACCGACGGTGAGGGACGTTCTGGCACCGTAGACGATCTGGCTGAATATGTCCACACCGTACCAGTCCGTGCCCATGATATGCTGCCGCGAAGGTGGTTGCAACCTTCGGCTCCTCTGTGTGATGTCGTAAGGATCGTAGGGAGCTATCATGGGTGCAAAGATCGCAAAGAAAACCATCACACAGAGAATCGCGAAACCAACCGTGCCTTCAAAGGATTTGAACAGTTCGCGGAAAAAGTTCGGTTTTCGTCTCTTCATTCGAACCTCACCCTCGGATCGAAAGCCGCCTGAAGCACATCGGCAAGAAAATTCGCAACTATGATCGAAACGATCGTTATTATGATCGTTGCCTGCAAGAGTGGATAATCCGAGTTCCTCGATGCTTCCAACACGAGAAGGCCCATACCTTTCCAAGAGAAGATAGTTTCGATGAGCACAGCTCCACCGAGCATCCCTGCAATGCGCAACGTGAGCATCGAGAAGAGGGGTCCAAGCGCATTCCTCAGTATGTGCCTCTTTCTTATCTGCCTTTCAGTCAACCCCTTCGCCTTCGCCGTCAAAATGAATTCCTCGTTCAAAATTGATATCACCATGTTTCGCACGTACACCGCAAAGCCAGGCACATTGACGACGAAAATGACCAGCCAAGGCAAGAAGGCGTGTCTCAACAGGCTGACGAAACTTGAAAAACCCTTCGCAGAAGGATCGATCATACCCTGAAGTGGGAACCAGCCGAGTTTGAAAGAGAAAAGCAAAACGAGCAAGAGCGCAAACCAGAAGGTTGGAACCGAATGGAGTGCGAACGCCACGTAACGGACCAACTTGTCGACGAAAGAATTCCTCTTGCAACCGATGTACACGCCCAAACTCAGCGATGTGATCATTCCCAGAATCGTAGGCACCGCCGTGAGAAGAAGGGTCCATGGAAGTCTTTCCAAAACCACACCCACGACACGTCTGTTGTAAGTGTAAGAGACCCCAAGATCACCTTTCAAAAACTGCTTCAAAAAGCTCAGATACTGTATCAAGACTGGTTTGTCCAAACCAAAAGCGGCCTTTATCTCCTGTTTGACTTCTTCCGGGATCCTGGGATCACCATAGAAACGCTCTGCCGGATCTCCCGGCAGAGCCCTTATGAGTATGAAACTGACGGTGACCGCTACCAAAATGGTCAAGAGCATTTGAATTATTCTCTTGACGAGGTACGAAAAGCTCATGGGATCACCTTGCAGGCTTCAACGATTTCAGCGTCTCGACGTTCATCACACCCTCAGTCGGAGAAACGACCCAACCGGTGAAGTTCTTCACACTGTAAGCTTCGATGTCCACCGGTACGAGCAGTGGCACGACGGGGACAACTTCGGCGAGCAACTTTTGCAACCTTGAGAAAGCTTCGACTCGGTCCTTCTCGGAAAACGCCATCCATATCGCTTGTAAGGCGCTGTCCAGCTCTGGAATGTTCACCCCACCGTAGTTGAATCCAACCACTTGACCATTCTTCATCTCACCTCTGGAAGAGTGCAGATGGTAGAACACCATCTCCGGATGGCTTCCCAGACTGTAAGAGTACAGGGCGAGATCGAAATCCGCCTTCTTCAGCTTGGTGGTGAGACCTTCTGGACCTTGCACGTCGAGTTCAACTTGAATCCCCACGTTTTTCAGATAGAGTTTTATGTACTCTGCCATGTCCATGGCTTTCCTATCCGAAGACACCAAGAGCGTCAGCTTTTTGCCATCGTAATTGCTCTTTTTCAAAAGTTCCTTCGCCATGGAAACGTTCTGCTGAACAGGTCCAACGCTCTCATCGTAGACCGCTTTGGCCCTCTTTGGGATCAAACCGAGCGATGCAACGTCTGCGAGCCCACTGTAGACCTTTTCAACCAGTTCTCGGTAGTTCAACGCGTGTAGCACGGCCTTTCTGAAATTCACATCGTCCATGGGCAACTTTCTGTGGTTGAACAGAATCACATTTACGACTCCACCCTCGATGAGTGCCACCTTGACGTTCGGGTACTTGTTCGGATTCTCCATGATCTGCTTTGCGAGCTCGGGATCGAGGTTCCAGAAGAGATAGTCGTAATCACCCTTCACAAGGCCGAGAAATCCCATCGTCTCGTCCTGAACGATGTGAAACACCATGCCGTCCAACTGTTTCGGGGCGTCGGGATGATCCTTGAAGAATTTCATGACCACACTCTGCGGTGTGAGTTTTTCGAACATGAGCACACCGCTACCGATAGGTCTTTCGATGTTCGGAAATTCGAGCGGTTTTTCGATCTTCTCCCACACTGACTTTGGAATTATGGGTATCGCCATGGGTGCGAAGGAGAGCATCGACACGTTCATCGTTCTGAACTTGAGCTTGACGGTCTTCTCATCGATCTTCTCAGCACCCGTGAAATAGGCCAAGATGGGTCCCAACGGCAACCTCTTCTGAAGGATGTAGTTGAACGAGAACACCACATCGTCGGCGCTCACGGGTGAACCATCGTGAAACTTTCGATCCCTCAGCTTGAGGATCAGGCTGTTGTCCGAAAAGTCAACCTGAAAGTCTTCCGCGAGCGCACCGACGACTTGCCCTGATCGCTGGGTGAGCAACGTTTCGTAGAGGTAACCCACGACGATACGTTCGGCGGCGGATTTCACCAAGAAAGGATTCAGAGATCTCACTTCTCCAAGGACAGCGACGTTCAGTTGCGAAGAAAAAACAAACGCAGAAATCAAAACCACCAGAGCGAGAAAGAGAAATCTCCTCACTGCGCATCCCTCCTCACAGAATTTGTCTGTTATCATTATAAGTGGAGGTGTTCGACTTTGCAAACCGAATGGCTCGGCAAAATGACTTTTCTGGCACACACCGATTCTGGAAGGCAAGTCTTGATGGACGCGAAAAAGGAAAGCGGAGGACTTTCAGCCGGTCCCAGCCCGATGGAATTGGTTCTCGTCGCACTCACAGGTTGCACTGGAATGGATGTCGTCTCGATCCTCTCGAAGATGAAAGTGCTCGATGAGGTCGAAAGCTTCAGGATGGAAGTTTCTTCCGAACGCGCTCAGGATCATCCGAAGGTGTACACCAAGATCCACCTCAAGTACATCTTCAAGTTCAAGAACCAGCCTTTCAAGGAGCAGGTCGAAAAGGCCGTTCAACTGTCACAGGAAAAGTACTGCAGCGTCGCTGGAATGTTGAAGAAAGCTGCTGAGCTGACCTACGAGATCGTCTACGAGTAGGTGGTGCGATGCTCCTGAAGAGTTTCACCTTTCAGGGCACTGTCATCGAAATCGTTCAGGACGACATAACCAAACAGGACACCGAGGCGATCGTAAACGCCGCCAATTCCTATCTGAAACACGGCGGAGGTGTCGCGGCAGCAATCGTGCGCGCGGGAGGGGAAGAGATCCAAAGAGAAAGCGATGAATACGTGAAGACGCACGGGCCGGTTCCCGTCTCGCAAGTCGCCGTGACGAAGGCTGGAAGACTGAAGGCAAAGTACGTGTTGCACGTCGTCGGACCACGCTGGGGCGAAGGGAACGAGCACGAAAAGCTTTACATGGCGGTGCAAAACGTTCTCAAAAAAGCCGAAGAGCTATCGCTCAGCTCGATCAGCATTCCAGCCATAAGCAGTGGTATTTTCGGTTTTCCGAAGGATCAGTGCGCGGAGGTTTTCTGCAGAGCCATCAGAGATTTTCTCGAAGAGCATCAAAACACGTCTTTGAAGCTCGTAAGACTCTGCAACATAGACGAAGAAACAAGTAAGATTTTCCTGTCGGTCTTTGAGAAGTACTGGAGGTGAGAGGGTGCAGGAGGAAGAAAAGGAAACAGTGAAACTCTCGATGGAACAGCTCATAATCCTTTTCTTCAACACGATCGCGGCGCGTTGCTGGGCGAGGCTCGGTCTCACGAGGGACGAGTATGGAGAGTTGAGACAGGACTTGAAGGAAGCGCGTCTGGGAATCGACGTGCTGGACGCCGTGCTCAGGGTAATCGAGGACGAATTGGACGATGAAATCAAGAGAGAGCTCGAAGGAGTTGTCGCAAACTTGAAACTGAACTACGTCAATCAATACAGCAAATCGAAAGAGGCGAAATCATGAAGAAGGCTGGCATCGTTGGACTTCCAAACAGTGGAAAATCGACCCTCTTCAACGCGCTCACGAACCAAAACGTTCCCGCCGAGAAGTACCCGTTCTGCACCATAGATCCCAATGTGGGCGTGCTCGTCGTCGAGGATGAAAGACTCAACAAGCTCGCACAGTTGGAGGGTTCAAAGGACAAAGTCCACCCCTTCTTCCACATCGTGGACATCGCAGGCCTTGTCAAAGGTGCGAGCAAGGGCGAAGGTTTGGGAAACCAGTTTTTGGACCACATAAGTAAGGTCGATATGATATTCCACGTCGTGAGATGTTTCAAGATCGACGATGTCTCTCATCCCATGGGAAGTGTTGATCCTGCACGAGACATCGAGGTCGTCGAGATCGAACTGATGTTGAAGGACCTCGAGACGGTGAATAGGAGAATCGAGAAGATTGCGAAGCAAGCAAAAACGGGTGATGAAAATGCTCGCTTCGAGCTGTATTTTCTTGAACGCTTGAAGCATCATTTGGAATCTGGGAAACCGGCAAGGACTCTGGAAAGAAACGAGCAAGAACAAATTGTTCTCGATTCGCTGTTCTTGCTCTCAGAAAAACCTGTCATATACGTTGCGAACGTCGATGAATGGGGCTTGGAACAGGAACTGGACAAGATCGTCGAGAAGATGGCGAAAGAAAGATCTTCTGAAGCTATCGTTGTGAACGCACAGGTAGAATGCGAAGTGAGGGAGCTTCCCTTTGACGAAGCGAAAGAGTTGCTTTCGGCGTACGGTTTCGAAGAGGGTCTCAAAAAGAGATTTCTCGATCACATCAAGCGAGCTCTCAGGCTCATCTGTTTTCTCACGGCGACCAAGAACGAGGCTCGAAGCTGGTTGATTCCGGAAGGAACCACGGCGTACGACGCCGCCGGCTTGATACATTCAGACATCCAAAAGGGCTTCATCAAGGCTGAGGTCATCGCTTTCGAAGAACTCCTTCGCTATTCTTCGTTCAAAGAAGCGCGCGAAGCGGGAGCTGTCAAATTTCATGGCAAAGATTACGTGATCAGGGAGGGAGACGTTGTCCATTTTCTGTTCCATGCTTGATCTGTTCAAGAACACACCACTTGTAGCTACAGTACTTTCTTTTTTGACCGCTCAGCTCATAAAGATCATCACACACCGCAGTTTGAAAGCCTTCAAGAAGTACGGTGGGATGCCTTCAGGTCACGCCGCGGCGATGTCCGGGCTGGCTTTTACACTTGGCAGGTGTGTCGGATACTCATCGCCCATCACCGCGGTTGCAGTTGCTTTACTTATGGTCGTGGTCTCAGACGCGGTCAATCTAAGGCCGTACGTTCGTGAAGATCTGGGGCACAGTTGGATCGAAGCCTTCGCTGGGATCGGTGTTGGTTTCCTTGTTTCACACCTTTTGCCTGCAAGGATTCCACTCTGGTGAAGGAGGATAGAAATGCCTGCGAAGCTCTCCTCTGCAACGCTCGTGGGATTGAACGTGTCTTTGGTCGAGGTTGAGGTCGACATAGACAAAAAAAGCGTGATACACGATGTGGATATCGTCGGTCTGGGGGACACGGCCGTCAAGGAGAGTAAAAAGAGGATCAAGAGTGCGCTGAAAAATTCCGGTTTCGACTTTCCTCACGGCAAAATCGTGGTGAACCTCGCACCGGCCGATTTGAAAAAGGAAGGATCTCTGTTAGATCTTCCAATGGCTATGGGAATACTTCAAGCCTGTGGACATTTGAACGAGTGCGATTTTCTGTGCGTGGGTGAGCTGTCTCTGGATGGACACATCAGAAAGGTCAAAGGTGTTCTCACGATCCTCGCACAGCTGTCGAAAGAAGGTTTCTCGAAACCGATCGTCGTTCCAAAGGAGAACGAGACGGAAGCCAAGATGGTGAAAAACCTTAAGGTCTTTTGCTTTGAGCACATCAAAGAACTCGTTGAGTTCATGAACGGACTCGTCAAGTACGAACCAGTGAAGTTCGAAGGTCTGCCACCATTCTCCTACGATGAAGATGTAGATTTCGCTGACGTGAAAGGTCAAACGTTGGCGAAAAGGGCGCTCGAGGTCGCAGCCGCTGGAGCGCACAACGTGCTCATGAAAGGAAGCCCCGGTGCGGGAAAAACGATGCTCGCCAGACGTATCTGTACGATTCTTCCACCGCTTTCCGATGAGGAAGCCTTGGAAGTGCTGACGATTTACAGCGCCGTTGGACAAGCGGATATCAAAAAACTCTCCAGGCCATTCCGCGCTCCACACCACACGGCTTCAACTGTTGCGATCATAGGTGGCGGAAACGATGCCAGGCCTGGAGAGATCAGTCTGGCCCACAATGGTGTTTTGTTTTTGGACGAATTTCCCGAGTTTCGACGTGACGTGATTGAGGCACTCAGACAACCTCTGGAAGAAGGTTTCGTCACGGTTGCGAGGGCGAAAACGACGGTGACCTACCCATCGAGGTTCATGCTCGTCGCCGCGATGAATCCTTGTCCGTGTGGAAACTACGGTGATCCGAAGGCGGTATGCAACTGTTCACCTTATGACATCGTCAGGTACAACAAGAAGGTCTCCGGGCCGATACTCGACAGGATAGACATTCTCGTTCAACTTCCAAGACTCGAACCTGAGGAATATTTTTCGAAGAATTCCTCAGAGAAGAGTGAAAGGATTCGAGAAAGAGTGATCAAGGCCAGAGAGATCCAAAAGAGAAGGTACAGAGAAATCGGCATTTCGACCAACTCGCAGTTGAACGCAAAACTGATCAAGAGATTCGTCCAGCTCGACGAGAAAACCGAAGAACTGTTGAAGTTGACGGTGTCGAGGTACAACCTCTCCGCAAGATCCATCGACAAGATACTGAAGGTGGCCAGAACGATCGCAGATCTGGAGGGTTCTGAGGCTCTGAACTACAAGCACGTGGCGGAGGCGATCCAGTACAAGCTGCAACAGGAATGATATAATTCATTGCGGTGATCGCATGGACTGGATGATAGTTTACTTCACACGCACCGGCAATTGTGAGCGCATTGCCAAGAAGCTCGCGGAGACGACGGGTTATCCCGCGCTACGAATGATTGACGATGTGAACTGGTCGGGCTTCTTCGGTTTCATGAAGGCTGGTTTCTACGCACTCACAGGAAAGCGAACCAAGATCAAGGTTGAGGGCAAGCTTGAATCTGATCGCATTGTTCTGATCACACCGATCTGGGCAGGTTCCATCACACCTGCGGCGAAGTCGTTCTTGGACCATTTCGATCCTTCTAAGGTCCTGCTCGTGACCGTTTCGGAGGTGACGAAACCGCAGGACGTGTACAGGTCTTTGAAGAGGAAGTACAATCTTCTGGGTGTTCATGGTTTCAATCGGCAAGTCGACGAGGATAAATCGATAAAAGAGTTGGCCGAAAAGTTGCAGAGAGTTTGAAGATCTTTTTTGACCCTTGAAAATGTCTCGGACCTGTGGTAAGATCTAAGTTGCACTGTCGACTGGTTGACCCGCTAGCTCAGCAGGCAGAGCACCTGACTTTTAATCAGGGGGTCCTGGGTTCGAGTCCCAGGCGGGTCACCAGGGCGAGAGTGGCGGAACTGGCAGACGCGCTGGACTTAGAATCCAGTGGGCGATGAGTCCGTGTGGGTTCAAGTCCCACCTCTCGCACCAGATTGCGGGCGTAGCTCAGCGGTAGAGCGTCTGCTTGCCAAGCAGAAGGTCGCGGGTTCGAAACCCGTCGCCCGCTCCAAGATAAACCCCCTGCATCGCAGGGGGTTTTATTTCGTTGAGCCTGGCCGGGTTTGATGTTAAGACAATTTTCAAGCAGTTTCAACATCGTTTCACCGTCTGTGGAAGATAATCGTTCGTGGAGGGAGTACCACTTTGAACTCCATCAGGATAAAGGGCGCACGTGTGCACAATCTGAAGAGTATTGATGTTGAGATACCAAAGAACACGATAACCGTCATAACGGGTGTCTCTGGTTCTGGCAAGTCTTCCCTCGCGATGGACACTATCTACGCTGAAGGCCAGAGGAGGTACTTGGAATCGCTTTCGGCCTACGCCAGACAGTTCCTCGGGGAATTGAAGAAACCTGATGTGGACAACATAGAAGGCTTGTCCCCAGCGATCGCGATAGATCAGAAAAGCGCATCGCACAATCCACGCTCCACGGTGGGCACTACGACGGAGATATACGATCATTTAAGGGTGCTCTTCGCCAAGATTGGAGAACCCCATTGTCCCTCCTGCGGCAGATCCGTGGAGAAGAAGAGCATAGATGAGATCGTCAAAGATGTTTTTTCGAGGTTTCCGCAATCATCACGCATCTACGTGCTTTCTCCCATCGCAATCGACAAAAAGGGTACCTTCAAAAAGGAACTGCAGAATCTCGCCTCGAAAGGTTTCGTACGCGTCGAAGTCGATGGACAACTGTTCAGAATAGAGGAAGTTGGTGAACTCGACAAGAACAAACGTCACACGATCAAGCTTGTCGTGGACAGGCTTGTTCTGGAGGAAACGGAAAGACACAGAATTGCAGACGATATAGAAATAGCCTTCAGAGAGAGCAACGGATTCGTCGAGATCAGGAACGTTGACACGAACGAAAGCCTCATGTTCAGCGAGCACATGATGTGTCCAGTCTGCGGCATAGGACTTCCCGAGATAAATCCGAAGCTCTTCTCCTTCAACAATCCCTACGGTGCGTGCCCGAACTGTCACGGCTTAGGTTACAATCTCCAAATAGACCCCTCGCTCGTGGTCAACGAGAATCTCAGTATAGAGGAAGGTGCGCTTCTTCCCTTCGGCCAAAGCGAGTACTACATGCCCATTCTCAGAAAGATAGTGAAGATGTTTGGTGCGTCCAGTAAAGTGCCTTTCAAAGAATTGCCCACCATCGTTCAGGAGGCACTCCTTTACGGATACGCGGACTTCGAGGGTGCGGTGAATTTCCTCGAAAGACGTTACGAGCAGACCGCATCCGAAGACATCAAGCAGTGGATCGAAAAGAACTTCATCGTTCAAAAGGTGTGCCCTGTCTGCAACGGTAACAGGCTCAAACCTGAGGCACTCGCCGTCACCATAAGGGGACTCAACATCATCGATGTGACCAATTTGACGATCGAAAAAGCTTACAGTTTCTTTGAAGAGCTGCAAAACTCTCTCACAGACAGAGAAACCAAAATCGTGGGAGATTTGCTGATTGAGATAAAGAAAAGGCTTCAGTTCATGCTCGATGTAGGACTGGGCTATCTCACGCTCTCAAGGCCTGTGAACACCCTTTCCGGTGGAGAGGCACAGAGGATCAGGCTCGCCACTCAGATCGGCTCTGGACTCACCGGCGTCACATACGTTTTGGACGAGCCGACCATCGGGTTGCACCAGAGGGACAACCTCAGGTTGATAAACACGCTGAAGAAACTGAAAGACCTTGGAAACACCGTGATCGTTGTCGAACACGATGAAGAGATCATAAGGAGCGCAGATTACATAGTCGATCTTGGCCCGTACGGTGGAGAACGCGGAGGCAAGGTCGTATTCGCAGGCACGGTGCAACGCTTGATCGACAATCCGGACGGATCTCTCACGGGACAATACCTTGCAGGGATCAAGAAGATAGAACATCCCGTGGCTCGTCGGAAAGGAAACGGAAAATTTCTGACGATCGTCGGCGCCAGACACAACAATTTGAAGAACATAACGGTGAGCTTCCCGCTCGGCACTTTCATATGTGTCACCGGCGTTTCTGGTTCGGGAAAATCTTCCTTGATCATAGACACACTCTATCCCGCCCTGATGAACGCCATCTACAGGACCAAACTTTTCGTGGGTGAACACGACAGAATAGAGGGTCTGGAGAACGTCGACAAAGTCATAGCGATAGATCAATCGCCCATAGGTAGAACACCCAGAAGCAATCCGGCCACCTACACGAAAGTTTTCGACGATATCCGAGAACTCTTCGCGATGACCCCCGAAGCGAAGGCGAGGGGTTACACCAAAAGCAGGTTCAGTTTTAACTTGAAGGGTGGCAGGTGTGAAGCGTGTCAGGGACATGGCCTTGTGAAAATCGAAATGCTCTTTCTTCCTGATGTCTACGTCGAGTGCGATGTTTGTAAAGGAAAACGCTACAACGAAGAGACCCTGCAAGTGAGATACAGAGGAAAGAACATACACGAAGTGCTTGAGATGTCTGTGGAAGAAGCCTTGGAGTTCTTCAGGAACGTTCCAACGATCTATAGAACCTTGAGCCTCCTCAACGAGGTTGGACTCGGTTACATAAAGCTCGGCCAGCCTGCCACAACCTTATCCGGAGGAGAAGCCCAGAGAATAAAGCTCGCTTCTGAGCTGAGGAAGATAGCGACGGGAAAGACCATCTACATCCTCGACGAGCCAACGGTCGGCTTGCACTTTGAAGACGTCAAGAAACTCATCAACGTTTTGCACAGGCTCGTCGACAAGGGAAACACCGTGATCGTGATAGAACACAATTTAGACGTTGTGAAAAACGCAGACTACATCATCGACCTCGGGCCCGAGGGTGGAGACGACGGAGGATATGTAATTGCCTGTGGTACACCTGAAGAAGTGGCGAAGGTGGAGGGCTCACACACAGGCAGGTTTCTCAGAAAAGTTCTGAATGCGGGGTGATAGATATGAGAAAGATCTTCTTGTTTGTGCTTTTGTCCCTGACGATCTTCGTCTTTGCCTACAATTTCTATTTTGCCAACATTCACGCGCACACGTCTTATTCGGACGGGGTCGGCACACCCTTAGAAGCTTTCCAACATGCAAGAAGATACGTGCACGTTCAGGCGATCACGGACCACGCCTACTACTTTGAACAGAAGCTCAATGGCCTGGATAAACTGCTTCTCACGAAAGAACAGGCCATGAAATCTACTAAGATTGGTGAATTCGTCGCGCTGTGGGGATTCGAATGGACCGGTGGAGTCGGGCACATAAACGTCTACTGCACAGATGAATGGATCAGCAGAAACCAAGTCGACCTGAAGGGCCTTTACAGATGGATCGTCGAGAAGAGGGCCTTGGCGCAGTTCAATCATCCGATATCAACCTTTGGGACCTTCAACGAGTTCGAATACGACCCACTGGTGGACGATTTCATGAATCTCATAGAAGTTGGAAATGGAAGTTGGAGGGGTAGGACCATAACAGACGAGATGCTCTCAAATTACCAACTCGCACTGAAAAAGGGTTGGCATCTTGGCGCGACGGCGAACCAAGACAACCACAGGGCAGAGTGGGGCTCTGCAAACGATACCAGAACCGTCGTCTTGGCCGAAGAGTTGAGCTTCGAAGCGATAATGGAAGCCCTCTGGTCAAGGAGAGTCTATGCCAGCGAGGACAAAAACGCAAAATTGATCTTTGAATGCAACTCGCATCCCATGGGTTCAATCCTGTTCGGAGAAAAGAGTTTGAACTTCAAGATTGTTCTCAAAGACACTGAGTCCTTCGACGAAATCAGATTGATCTCCAAACACGGTGTGGAGAGAGTCTGGAAAGTGAACGAAAAGGAGTTTCAAATCGATCTTGTGCTCGAACCAAAGGAAATCAACGAATGGTACTACGTGCTCGCCGTCCAATGTGATGGAGATAGGATCGTCTCTTCACCCATATGGGTGAAGCAATCACTGGTATACGTCGTCAACGAAAGAACGAGGGTACAAGGAAACACGGTGGGAATCTTCTTCGATCTTGTGAACTACTCGAGCGATGCGAGCGATGTCAGACTGACCGTCAAGGTTGGAGGGTTAGAGAAGAACTTTGAAGAACGCATCACTGGAAAGGAAAAAAAGAGCTTTGCGGTGGATTTCAGCGGTCTCGATGTTGGAAAACACTCCGTCACGATCCTCGTGAACGATTTGATTGGCTGGAAAAGCGAGGTCGAGATCAAGAAAGAGCCTGTATTGATCGATATTTCCCACGAGAACGACCATCCACAATTCTTGCAGACCGTGAAGGCATATCTTGAGAGAAAAGGTTATCAAGTTGTTCTCAACAACAGATACTTCAAAAGGGTTCCACAAGCCATTCTCGTGATCCTTCCATTTCCAAAGAAGGGTGCTTTTGCAGAAACGAGTGATCTGAACGACTTCGAGATAGATGTGTTGGTGGACTACGTTTCTGCTGGTGGAAAGATCTTGTTGCTCGCTCTGCCGAACAGTTTTGTTCCCAGAGGCTTTGAAGAACTTTGCAAACGCCTTGTTCCAGACGCGAAACTGATCCAAGAGGATGATAGAATCCTCGTCTCACGCGAAGGACAGACCTTAGACTCACTTCAGGAACGAGGGTTGATCTTCTTGTCCATCGATTCCGTTGAAAGAATCTTGGAGAGGTTGGAGGATACGCTCGAATGAAAATCTTCGCTCTGGACACGTCCACAGAGGCGATCTGTGTTGGCTACACCGACGGACAGAATTTCTATTCGATGAACTACTTTGGTGTTGAGAAACACGCGGTGAAACTTGCGCCTTTGGTCAACGATTTTCTAAAACTCTGCGATGTGAAAGTTTCAGACATCGACGTGTTCGGTTGTGGCATCGGGCCAGGTAGTTTAACGAGTTTGAGGATAGGCTTAGCGTTCGTTCAGGCCATGGCTTGCGTCACGTCTAAACCCATCGTTCCAGTTGTTTCTTCAAAAGTCGTTGCCATGAATCTTTCTGGTTGTGAGCAGGACGTGGTCATAGTGAAGAAGGCAAGAGAAGGTTTCGTTTACATCTCTTGTTACAGAAGCCTTCAAGAAGTTCTCGCACCGAGCGTGTTGGAAATTGAGAAAGCGTTCGATATTTTGAGAAACTTCAAAGATCCCGTCGTGGTCGGAGACGCAGCCCACATGTTCGAATCGGTCGCTCTCGTCGGCAAGAAAGAACTCCAATATCCACGGGGTGAGTTTCTCCTGCACGAGGTCATGCAGAATTTCAAAGCGAACGTGGTGAGAAAACCTCACGAGGTTGAACCACTCTATCTACAGAAATCCATAGCGGAGATGAATTTGGAAAAACGTCTCAAAGGTCAGTGACTCTTTTTCTTTCTCTTGGTCTTCTTGGCTTCTTTCATCCTTTCAGCTCTCTTTAGAGCTTGGACCACCAAGTAGTTCACCGAGCCTTTCTCAAAGCCCCCAGTCTTTGTAGTTCGACCGGCCTTTTTACCCGTGAGCAATTCGATCGCTTCGTCTATGTGTTCCACCGTCCAGATGTGGAACTCACCTTTTTTGACACTTTCAAGAACTTCGTCCTTCAAGATGAGGTTCTTCAAGTTCGCTTTCGGTATCACCACACCCTGCGTTTTGGTAAAACCCCGGAGCTTGCAAGCCCTGTAGAAACCTTCCACCTTTTCTGTGACACCACCAACTGGCTGAACCTCACCGTGCTGGTTCATCGAACCGGTCACCGCTATGTCTTGCCTCAGAGGCACGTTGGCGATGGCCGAAATCAAAGCGAGTACTTCCGCCACCGAAGCGCTGTCGCCTTCCACAACGCTGTAGACCTGTTCGAAACTTAAAGTCGCATTGAGACTGAAGTGAACGTGCTTGGAATACCTTTCTCTGAAGAATCCTTCGATCGTTAGGACAGCTTTGTTGTGTATGCTACCACTCAGATCGACCTCCCTGTGGATGTCTATGACTCCACGCTCACCAACGTGAACCTTCGCAGTGATCTTCACAGGTACACCAAAGGAATGATCGTGCAGATCTATCACTGTAAGACCGTTTATCTGTCCGACACGACTGCCCTTTGTTTCTATCATCAGATCGCGATTTTTGATGTGTTCGTCGTATTTCGTCTGGAGCAGATTCACCCTTTCTTCGCGCTGCCTTATAGCCTCGACCATGTCCTCTCTCTTCACCACGTTCGAACCTCTTTTCATCGCAACGGTGCACGCTTCCCTCACAAGGCTGCTGATCTCACCGAGCCTCATGGAAAGCTTGTTTCGGTCACCTGCAAGTCTCGCAGAGTACCACATGAGTTTCTCCACCGCTTGTCTTTCGAGATGTGGTGCGTTCAATCTACAACAAGTGGAAGCAACAAAGCCGAGGTACTTTTGAATGTTTTCCCTGCTCGCATCCATCTCCCAGTCGAACTCGCTCTTTATACGAAACAGTTTCTCCGCATCTTCATCGTACATCTGTAACAGATAGTACAGTCTGGGTGAACAGATCAGAAACACTTTGACGTTGAGTGGTATGGGTTGTGGCCGGAGCGACACTATGCTGGAAAGTCCGAGGGCCGTCTCCAGGTTCTCGACGACGATCTGATCGGTCATCAAGCATCTTTTCACGTATTCCCAGGCATAGGCATACCTCAACACGTTTTCAGCTTCCAGTATGAGAAAGCCACCGTTCGCACGGTGGAAAGCTCCAGGTTTTATCATCGTGAAATCCGTGAACAGCATACCACCCTTGCTGTAGTATTCGACCTTGCCGGCCAGGTTCGCGTAAGTGGGGTTTCTCTCGAAGACCACGGGTGATCCGACGACCGCGGAGTTGTCGACGATGAGGTTCACGGAGTATCTCTTCTTGAAAGCCTGCCGGACCTCTTCATCACCGCTGCGCAGTTGTGCGAGATTCTCGAGTATATCATTCTGAACGTTCGAAAGGTAGCGTACGATGTGCGGGTTGGACTCGTACTGATTCTTCAGTTCCTCGAACATCGCTCCAACGGTGAACAGAGCCGCATCTTTGTCCAGAGCCATGAGCTTTTCTTTGTACTCTCTGTCCAGCCTGCGCGACTTGTAAAGCGTTCCCTCAACGATAAGTTTCAACTTCCTGCTGTTTTCGTTGAAGACCTGCTTGACTTCATCTGGCAACGCTTCAAATGCGTCTGGAGTCAGGAGCTTTCCCTCGTAGACGGGAACAGTCACCACACCGGTGGGCGCTATCTGCACTGCGAAACCCAGCTCCGAGGCCTTCTGCTTCAACTCTTCCCAGAGTTGTGTTTTCTTTTGCATGTACTCGTCCTCGAGCTCGGACTTTCTCCGTGCGTACTCGTCGCTCTCGAAAATCTTCTCCAGCGCCTCCATTACTTCATCCGCGAGCCGTTGCATATCCTGCTTGAAGATCTTTCCCCTGCCCGCTTCCAAAGAGATGGCCTCGGGCTCCGATGGGTTCGAGAAATTGTAGACGTACACCCAGTCCTTGGGTGTCGGCATGTTCGCGGCGATCTGTCTCAAGTAAGAATTAACGAAACTCCTTCTACCCGTACCAGGCAACCCAACAACAAAGACGTTGAACCCCTTCCCCTTTATCTCGAGAGCCTGATCGATCGCTCTTCTTGCTTTGTCTTGCCCTATGAACCCGTGTGCCGGCTCTATTTCCTCGGTGGTTTTGAAGCTGGGCATATGATCGAGTCTGTATATCAAGTCACGATAGCTGATCTCCACACGTCATTCCCCCTTAAGAGCGCGAACTACAAGACGAGCAACCCGAGCAACTGTTGGAGGTGCAGGAAGAACCACCCACACCTTTCAGCTGCACCCGGGGTATTTGTTTGTCCATTTTCGAGCCACACTTTGGACAATTTGGATCTTCATCGTTCATTCGCATCAAGAAAGTTTGCTCTTCCTTGCAGTTTGGGCAGACGTATCTGTAGAGTGGCACTCTTCGACACCTCCAAGTTGAAGTATAAAACGAAAAGGGCGCCCCGAGGCGCCCTTTCCAAAAATCTTTGCTTCACTGTCGCGCTTTGGCCCACTCCAAAGCCCTTTGAATTGCCTGGATGAACTTGTTCGAGCTGGAAGTCGCCCCCGTGTACACGTCCACCTGATACGTCTGTTTTTCGATGACGGCTTTCGTTATGGCCGTCTTCGCTTCGTGAAATTCTGGCCAAGGATAATCTCCACCTTTGAAAACCCATACCGTTCTTCCAGCCGCATCCACAACGGTTTTACCGTCCTTCACCGAGGGTGTTGTTTCTTCGAGCACAACTTTGACTATCGTGTCGTTCTCGATCGTGACCCAAGCCACCGCATGACCTCTGGCCGTGAAGTCAGAGACGCCCATGAAGGTGCCGTCCAAGTATTTCGTCTTGCTCGGTTCGATCTTCGCCTTTTCCAGCGCGAACTTCACCGCTTCCATGACCTTTTTGGATGTACCAGTGGCACCTGTGAAGACGTCGACTTGATAGCTGTTCGCCTCGACGATGCGCTTGGCCAAGGTCTCGTGCGCTTCTCTTATCGCTGGAAAGAACTGACCGTAAACCTCGTAGAGTTTCTCGACTCCGAAACCGTCGAATTCTTTGATCGCCACACTCTTGATCTTGTCGTTCTCGAGCGTCACGGTGACCATCGCGTATCCGTACTTGTCGCCCTGAGAGACAGCGGTGAAGGTCCCATCCCTATAGACTCTGCTGGAACTGTTGCCGTACATGAACACGATCAGAGCCAGAGAAAGAACTGTGATTAACGTGGACACGAAAAACCTTCTCAACGTGCTCACTCCTTTCAAAAATATTCATGGTCCTTTTTCGTTTTGTATTTTACCATACTATTTCAGATACGCAATTCTTGATTCGATAAAGTCATTGTTCTGTAATCTTCTTTCGTTCGAACCTGTCGTATGCCGAGAATTCTTAACGCTTTCATTCACATATCTTCAATTTTTTATTGGCAAAGCCCCTCGGACTGAAACGTAAAATAGGCATGAGGAAGACCACTTTCAGGAGGTGAAATGCCTTGGAAGGTACCAGTAGTTCGTTAAGTTTACCGCCATAAACTGCGTCAGGAGGTGGATCGATGAAAGTGAAGGTGAAACTCGACATCAAGAGCTTCATCGAAAGAGGAGATTTTCGCACCTTAAAGGTAATCCTTTCCCAGCAAGAACCTGCCGACATACTGGAAATGATTGAAGAATTACCCCCCGACGAGAAAATCGTCGTTTTTCGTCTTCTTCCAAAAGATCAGGCGGCGTTAGTTTTCAGCGAACTGGAAGCTGACGATCAGATAGCCCTCATCGAGTTGTTCAAGGAAGAAAAATTGAAAGAGATCATCTCGTCGATGAGTCCCGACGATCGCGCTGAGCTCCTTGAAGAGATGCCCGCGAACGTCGTTAACAGACTCCTCTCTTATTTGACCCCAGAAGAAAGAAAAGAAACACTTGCTCTGCTCAACTATCCCGAAAACTCGGCGGGTCGTCTGACGACTCCAAAATGCGTCGAACTGCATCCGGAGATGTCGGTGAAAGAAGCTCTCGAGAAGATCAGAAGGGAAGGCAGAGATAAGGAGACCATTTACCTTATGCCTGTGATAGACCACCAAAGAAAACTTCTTGGTGTCGTCACCCTCGAAGACCTGATCTTTTCCGATCCAGACATGCTCGTAGAGCAGGTGATGGACGATCAGCCTGTGTACGTTTACGCGACCACGGACCAAGAAGAAGTGGCTCAGATCATGAGAAAGTATGACCTGGTTGCGGTTCCTGTTGTTGACAGCGAGCAGAGGCTCATAGGCATCATTACCATAGACGACGTGGTGGACGTGATAGACGAAGAGGCAACGGAAGACATCCAAAAGATGAGCTCGATCGTCGTCACCGAACAGTCATACTTTCACACTTCTTCTTGGCAGTTCTTCATAAATCGTTTGCCGTGGCTCGCCGCGCTACTGTTGCTTGGAACTCTGAGCAGTGGGATCATCGCAAGGTTTGAACACCTCCTCGCTTCTTTACCCATAATCGCAGCCTTCATGCCAGCGATGGTGGACACCGGAGGCAACATTGGTTCTCAGATATCTGCGCTCGTGATAAGGGGAATGGCTCTGGGAGAGATCGATCAGAAGGATTGGTGGAGAGTGCTCACCAGGGAATTGCTCATCGGTGCGATGCTTGCTTCAACTCTGGCTGTCGCTGTTCTACTGCGCGTGGTCTTCGTCACGAGGGTAACACACATCATGCTGGCTGTCTCGACGGCGCTCTTTGTCGTTGTCATCGTTTCGAACATCATTGGAGCACTCTTGCCGTTCATCGCTAAGTCTTTGAAGATCGACCCCGCAATAATGGCTGGCCCCCTTCTGACAACTATAGTTGACTTGCTGGGCATAGCGATATATTTCAGCGTGGTGAACTTCATGCTTTCCGTGTAGCTTCACTTTTCATGTGAAAGGTGTATAATTGTCTCAAGCCCCGAGAGGGGAGTTATTCAAGTAAGGAGGAGTTGTGTCATGAGAGGTACTGTCAAGTGGTTTGACCCCAAGAAGGGGTACGGCTTCATAACCAAGAAGGAGGGCGGAGACGTCTTCGTCCACTGGTCCGCAGTGGAGATGGAAGGCTTCAAGACCCTCAAGGAAGGTCAGGAAGTCGAGTTCGAAATCCAAGAAGGTCCCAAGGGCCCGCAGGCTGCTCACGTGAAAGTTGTGAAGTGATTCCTGACCATGATTAAGCCCCGGCGTTCGCCGGGGCTTTAAAACTTTTGATGCCTCTCAGAACTTTATGTTTGCCAAAACTCCAACCGGTACTGTGGTGATCGAAGATGTTCCGTAGGTTCTCATCTCGATGCCCGCACCGAAGCCAACATTGAAGTCGACCATGTCGAAGACGTAGAGAACCTTCGCTCCCACGATGTAGCCAAGTTTGTCGAATCCAGTGAAACCAGGTATGGACAATCCGCCGTAACCTTTGACGACAACTGCTGAGAAGTCGTTGATCGGTATGGCATACTTGGCGCTGACTGTGAGATCCAGCGTCCACTGTGTTGGACTCGCCACTCCCAAGAAAGCGGTTGCAGCTGTTGCATCGGGCAGGAAGTACGCGAGGCCCACGCCTCCTCCAATCTGTACGCCCTCCGTCACCTCATAACCAACCTGCAGGCCAAAACTCAGATAGCTGATGCTCGCCGCGGCTGTTGGGGTTGCACTGAGCGTGAAGTGGTAGTTTCCAAAGACGTCCAGGTTCACCGCTGCCAACGCAAGCGCGGAAACAACGAGCACGGCCATGACGACAAGCCTTCTCATTCCGAACTCCTCCTTTCCGACATCTTACTGAAAGTATATCACAATTTCAAGCCTTTCTCATAGTGCGTCTTCATTTGTTGATTCTCTGGCAAGTTCAGAATTTCCTCAATGACAGCCTTCGCTTGTTCTAAAGTCTTCGTTCTCGGATCTCTCATCAGAAATTCAATCAAAGCCGCCTTATCGCCGTTCATGATGGCATGCAACGCCCACTCCATCCTCATCATCCTTGGCCACAGGTAGAACCTCAAAACTTTGTCCGTCAATTTGGGTTCGATCTTCTCCACGTGCCAACCGTCTTTGTCCACGATCGCGGGAACTTCCACGAACACCCCGTTCGGAACTCCCTCTATGTAACCTTCGTTCGGCACGTTTATGACGAACCTTCTGGCATTGTTGTTCACCAACGAATCAATGAATGGAATGTGTTGTTCGCCGCTCAACTTGTCCGGAGAGGAGAAGACCTCGACTTCTTTCTTCATCTCCACTGGGACGGCACCTTTCGGTAAGAACTTCAAATACGTGTTTAGAGACAGCAACTTCAAAGTTCTGTTCTTCGAGAGAAAATCGATCGCATCGGTGGTCGTTTTCAGCTGCTGCTCGTACCACTTCCAGCCTTCCTCGGAATCGGGCCCACCCCATGGCTCGCCGTACCATTTTTTCTTCGTTTCGAAGTCTTTGTTGTAATACCACGTGCTGTTCCTCACAGTATCCCCTATCGGCATGATTCCATAGAATCTGTACATATCGATGGCCGCAGGACTCATTTGTAGATCGAAAGGATTCTTCGGTCTCCATTTCTCCAGATTTCCTTCCTGTATCCACTTTTCGAGTAACTCGTAACCGTTCCTTCCATCGTAGATGAACCTGTTCAGCCATATCGCATGATTGAACCCTGCAACTTGCCAATCCATCTTGTTTTCATCAAGCCCTAAAGCTTCTGCCATCTCAATGACACCGTAGTGACCATGGCAGAAGCCGACCACTTTTATGTTCGAACAGCGACTGATGAGGTTTGTACCCTCAAAAACGGGGTTCGCCGTCTGAAGCAACCAAGCGTTCGGGCATATCTTCTCCATGAGCCTCGCCACGTCGACGAAAAATTTCAGCTGGTTGAAGTTCGTTATCGTGCAGTAATCTGTAACCATGTTCAGTTCTTGAGCGTCGATGCCCCTGTAGTAGCCGTGTTTTTCACCTATCGCTCTCACCTTGTTGAGATACGCGTGACCCCCAACGAGTGCAGTGTTGATCACGAAATCCGCTTCGTGCAAACAGGTCTCTAAGGACGTCGTCTTTTCGAACCTGAGATCGGCACCGAGTTCTCTGACGTACCTGCTCGCCAGCTCATGCACACCGTTCAGCCTCTGCTCGTCAACATCCATGAGTGAAACCAAACTCCCCGCAAGACCTTTAGTCTTGCACAGATCGTTAACGAGCCTCATCGAGAAGACCGCGCTTCCTGCTCCAATGATACTGATCTTCACAGGCGCCAATTCGTCCACCTCCTCAAACTCCCAGATACGCTCTTTTGATCTCCTCGCTGTCCAGTAGATCCTGTGGCTTTCCTTCAAGGACTATCGAACCGTTCTGCATCACGCACACCTTGTCTGCCACCTGAAGTGCCTTTTTCGTGTTCTGCTCTGCCAAGAGCATGGTCAGTTTCTCTCGCTTCAACCTCTCGATGACTTTGAACATCTCGGTCACGAGCCGTGGCATCAGACCGAGAGAAACCTCGTCCATGATGAGAAGTTTCACAGGTCCAACCAACGCTCTGGCGATCGCGAGCATCTGCTTTTCCCCACCGCTCAGGGTCTTCGCAGGTTGCTTTTTCCTCTCCGCCAGCCTCGGAAAGAGCTCGAACACCCATTCCATCTTTCTCTTCATTTCAGCTTTATCGATGTTCATCGCTGCGACCTCGAGGTTCTCCATAACGCTCATATCGGCAAAGGGTCGTGCACCCTCTGGCACTATAACGATACCCATACGAGCACGCTTCCAAGGTTCTAAGTGCGTGATGTCGACGCCATCGAAGACTATCCTGCCAGAGTGTACCTTCACAAGTCCCATTATCGCGTTCAAGACCGATGTTTTACCGGCTCCATTCGCCCCCACGATCGCCAGAAGCTCGCCCTCGTTCAGTGAAAAACTGACACCGTTGACCGCCGCGATCTTACCGTAACGAACGCAGAGTTTTTCCACTTCAAGCAACTTCCTCACTCCCAAGGTAAGCCTCTATGACTTTCGGATCCTTTGTGACCTCTTCAGGTGTTCCTTCGGCGATCTTCACGCCGTAGTCGAGAACCGTTATTCTCTGGGCAACCTTCACGGTGAAGTGCATGTCGTGTTCTATGAACAGGATCGTCACTCCGGATTGATTTATCTTCTTCACCACGTCGATCATTTCTTGAGTTTCGAGATCGTTCAAACCTGACACGGGTTCATCCAGAAGTAAGAGCTTCGGTTTCACAGCGAGAGCCCGTGCAATTTCCACTTTTCTCTGCAGTCCCAGCGGTAAGGTACCTGCAGCCGCGAACGCGTACTTTTCTATTCCAAGCATTTCTATTATTCTCCAGGCCTGCCGTATGTACTCTCTTTCGAAAGGCGAACGGAGGAAGGCATCCATGTTCGGATAGATATCCACGCCAAGACCTGCCAGAACGTTTTCCAGGACACTCAGGCTGGCAAAAACCTTCACGATCTGAAAAGTTCTTCCCAGACCAATTTTTGTGATCTTGCTCGGTCTCATACCGACAATGTTTTTCCCGTCGAATACGACGCTACCTGAATCCGGTCTCAAAAAACCGTTTATTATGTTGAAAAGTGTCGTCTTTCCCGCCCCATTCGGTCCTATGATCGCCCTGATCTCGCCGGCATCGACGTCGAACGAGACATCTTTAAGTGCTTGCAATCCTCCGAATCTTTTCGACACGTTTCTTACCGAGAGGAGTGTCACCGAACATCAACCCCTTTATGCTCCCGACTATTCCTTTCGGCATGAAGAACATCGTGAAGACTATGATCAAACCGTAGATCAACATTCTGTAGTCCCTGGCGAACCTCAGCACCTCAGGCAGAACAGTGACTATGACTGCACCGATCATCGGTCCAACGAGCGTTCCAACTCCACCGATGACTACCATGGTCAGAATACCTATAGACACGGGAAAAGAGAAATTATCTGGAAAGACCACAGTCATGTAGTGTGCCCAGAGGTTGCCTGCCAGCCCCGCTAAAAGACCTGCTATCGCGAAAGCGTACATCTTGTACCTCGGCGAGCTAACACCCACAGATTCGGCAGCGTCTTCGTCTTCTCTCAGAGCATCGAATCCAAGTTTCGAATAAGTGTTGGAAAGATACTTCACAAAGAACACGACCACGAGCGTCCATACGAGCACGTAGAGTGCATATTCCTTCGTGGTGAAAGCGTGACCGAACAGACTCGGTCTGGGCAAACCCAAGATACCGTAAGGTCCACCGAAGAACTGCACGTAGTTGAAAATCGATACAACGACGAAGTTGACCCCGATCGTTGCCAGAACCAGGAAATCTTCTTTCACCCTGAGTGCTGGCAGACCAAGGAGCAGTCCAACCAAGCCACTTATCAGCACTGACAACAACAGAGCGGGCCAGTAACCCATGCCGAGCTTAACGGTGAGAACCGCTGAAGTGTAGGCTCCAATGCCAAAGAATGCTGCATGTCCCAAAGAAACTTGACCCGCATAGCCGGTCAGGATGTTCAGACTCAGCGCGAGTATCATGTTTATCATGGTGAAAACCGAAACCGTCAAGAAATAGTCCAGGCTCATCTTCGCACCTTCCCGAACAAGCCTTCAGGCTTGAACATCAGTAGCAAGATCATCGTTAGAAACGCGATCGCATCCCTGGGCAAGAGAAAGCCAAAGTAATAAACAACGAAGGTTTCCACCAATGCGAGAATGTAGCTGGCGAGCACCGCACCCTTGATACTCCCGAAACCACCGAGCACAACCACAACGAAGGCTTTGTAAGATGGAACACTACCCATCGTTGGATAAACCGTGTTGTCGTAAAGTCCTACCAGAATTCCACCCAGAGCTGCAAGGGACGAACCGATCAGGAATGCGAACGTCACACTCCTGTCCGTGTTTATACCAAATGCCCCAGCGAGGCTGAGATCGTTCGAACACGCCCTGAGAGATTTTCCAAGCTTCGTCCTCATCAACAATAGATAGAGCAACACGATGACAACGGCTGTGACGATGAGCATCAGGACGCCTTTGGAACTGAGATACAGCGTTGGGCTCATCACATCCGGTAAACCGATGTAGGCATCGAAGGGACGTTTGTACGGTCCCCATATGAGTCTGTAGAGATCTTCAAGCGTTGCGAACAAACCCACACTCATCACGAGGGGAACGATACGTCCCCTATCCAAGACATGCTTGTAGAAACCTTTGTAAATGAACGCGCCAAGCAACGAGGAAAAGATCAAAGACAGCACGATTGCAAAGACCAAGGGTAAACCAAGTTCACAAAGGTAAACCGCAAAGAGCGCTCCAAATGCATATATTCCCGCGTGTGCTATGTGGAGTATCTTCAAAATTCCGTACACGAGCGTCAGCCCAACGGCGATCATCACGTAACTGCTACCGAGGACCAAAGCGTTAACGATGTTCTGCAACACTTCGATTCCCCACCTTCTCAAGTTTGTGAGAAAGAGGATGGGGGCCGAAGCCCCCATTCTTCACGGAGTCACAATCTTTGGATCCTTAACTTCCCAGAACCAGTGGAACCTGTTGCCAAGGTATATCTGACAAGTCACGGTCCTGAGCGATTCTCTCTTTTCTGTAAAACCTCTGAATCCCGTGACGAAATCTTCCAGCTCTTCATCTCCAGCCTTGATGGTCGCCAGTGCATCTCTTATCTTAGCTGGATCGTAGCTACCAGCTATCTGGATGGCTTTCGCTGCGGCCATGACGGCGTCGAAGGCCGAAGCGGCGACCATGTCGGCGTCCAAGCCGTACCTCTTGGCGTACTCCTCGATGAACCAGCGAACGATGGGTTTCTCACTGTCTCTGTCCAAGTCAGTTGTAATGACCACACCATTTGCGGCACCAGCTTCGGCCAGTTTTGCAAACTGTGGCGAGTCGTAACCCTCCTGACCGATGATCGGGATGAAGATACCCATCTGTCTTGCTTGCGTGACGAGCCTCGCAGCCTCAGAAAAATAACCCGTCGCGTATATGACGTCTGGCCTTGCGCTTCTAATTCGTGTCAAGAGTGGCCTGAAATCCGTCTCCCCAAGGGGATACTTCTGTTCGAACACGATCTCTGCCCCGAGCTTGATAGCTTCTTCCTTGAAGCCCGCGGTGAGCGATACACCGAAATCGTTGTCAATGGTGAGTATGGCTATCTTTTTAGCACCGAGCTTTTCAACGGCAAGGTGTGCACCTGCTCTTCCTTGAACTGTGGCGAGTGTTCCCACTCTGAAGATGTACTCTCCCGTCGCCACGATGTCTGGGTGAACCGCATACGCTGCGATCATTGGAACCTTCAATTGCTGGTATATTCCAGCCGCGGCGCGCGTCATACCGCTGTAAGAACCGCTCACCACGACTGCGACTCTGTCCTGTTGCACGAGCTTGTACGCAATGCTGACTGCTTGATCTGCCTTGAAGTTGTCATCGTACCAAACCAGTTCCACAGGTTCACCCAGCACTCCTCCACGCGCGTTGATGTACTCCACGGCCAACTGCGCTCCGTGCAACGCGCTCGCACCATCCGCCGCCGCAGGACCTGTGAGTGGCGCGAAGAATCCTATCTTGACAGCGGCGAACGAAAGTAGCGAAACAACCAACAGCATAACCACGAACAGTCTCTTCACCACCAGCGATCCCTCCTTCGTTGGAAAGTCTGCTACTATTATAGAACAACAAGAAGGTAGGAAAGCAAAATCTTGGAACTGTGGTTTGATAAAATCAAAACGTGGGGTGTCTCTGAGGGTCGGGGGTGAACACATCAACAAGGTGGCTCGTTCCGGGTTTTTGAGGACCGTTCTCATCTTCTTAGTTCTAATCATCGTTTCATCTCTTGTCCTTCCAAAACGGGGTGAAGTTGACGAGATTTTGCTCTATCTGAAGCTTCTGGATTTCGGTTTCAGGGTTTTGATGGTCTACATCGTCTACGGTTATCGGTACGTTCCAATGAAAATTGGGATGTCTCTGATCAGCTTCTCTGCGCTGATAAACTTCTTGGACAGTTATCTGATATTACCGGCATCTGAACTGATCGAGACCCTGTCGAGCCTTTCTGGCTGTTTTGTTGTGGCGATCAGCTTGTTGTGGTTGTTCAAAGACTTCATAAGCGAGGAATTCCACAGACTTTTGTACACAGACTATCTCACGGGTGTGCTCAACCGTCAGACTTTCATGAAACTCGCCAGCAGAAAACTTCAATCACTCAAAGAAAATGAAACGGCGTGTCTGTTGTATCTCGATCTGGATGGATTCAAGAAAGTCAACGATGAGTTTGGCCACTCTTTCGGTGATAAGTTACTACAGGCGGCTGCCAAGAGAATCAAATCTTCGATACGATCAAGCGACCTTCTGGGTAGAATAGGAGGAGACGAGTTCGTTCTGTTTCTCGCTGGTGCCGATGTCAGGATGGCTGAAGAAGTGTTGGAAAGGATCAACGAAAAACTCAAAGAACCTTTCGGCATAGATGGGGTCAGGATCGAACTGAGCTTGAGCGCTGGTACGGCAGTTTATCCAAAGGACGGGGAGAGCCTTGAGGATCTGATCGAAGCGTCCGACAAGGCCATGTACCGAGCCAAGTCTATGAAGAGGGGGAAAGAACGTGTTCGAGGAAGCGAAGAGATCGTTGGTTGAATATGGGAGAAGATTGCTCGAATCGAACATGGTGGGTGGCACGGCGGGAAATCTGAGCGTTAGAGTCAGTGAGGAACTTTTCGCGATAACGCCCAGTGGGATGCCGTACAACGAAATCGAGTGCGATGATGTGCCCATCCTCGACATGACAGGACACGTTGTCGAGGGAAGCAGAAAACCATCCATAGAGTTCAGATTGCATCTGCAAATCTACAAGAACTTTTCAGATGTTCAAGCGATCGTGCACGCACATCCCATCTACTGTGGAGTGCTTTCGATCCTGAGATTGCCCTTGCCCGCCTTGAACGAAACGATGCTGATGTATTCTGTGTTCGTGCCCGTGAGCGAATACGCAAATTCCGGTACTGAACAGCTCGCCAGGAACGTTGTTTCAGCGATGAGACAGAGCAGAGCGGTCATAATGGCGAACCACGGTTTGGTGTGTGCAGGGGAAAGTCTTAAAGAAGCCTTCGACATGTGTGAAACGATAGAGAGAACTGCGAAGATGTACGTTTTGGCACTATCAACAGGCAAAACGATCTTTACGATCGATGAAAAGGATGCACTCGAGGCGATGGAGTTTCTCAGAAAGAACTACGGACAGAGATCGTGAAAGAATCAATGATCTTGCCGTCTATGGAGATCGCCTCACACTCGATCCGATCTTCCTCGAGCCTGACCTTCACGAAGTGATGAACCACTGCGCTCACCAAGAGTCCTTCGATGGGGTTCACTCGATAGAGCGGTGCACCTCCCCCACCTGTCACGACATATGTCACACCGTCTCTGACTACTCTTTGGTAATTATGATCGTGTGAGCCAAAGACGAGTGGCACTTTCAACTCTCGAAGTACATCGTGGAGGGCCTGTAGGTTCTTGACCGTCTGTGTGGTACCGTGAGGTCCGCCGCTGAAGATGGGATAGTGAGAGAAGACGATGGGAATCTTGTTCGACAGGTCTACAGATCTGAGAAAACTTTCGCATCCCTTCACACCGACGTCGGGATCCAAAAAGATGAGCACGTAATTTCCCACACGAGCCCAGTAGTTGTACAAGCCGAAGTACTGTCTGTAGTACACGTCGGGTTTTTCGTGGTTGCCCTTCACGGGTTGAAAGAAAGCGTAACTCCTCAAAGGTGACGTTATTTCAAAGAAGATTTCCCATTCTTCTCTGTTGTCGCCACTGTTCACCATGTCCCCCAGATGAACCACGATGGAAGGTTTGTACCTATCCATCATCTCGACGAGCCTTCGGTGCGTTGCGTTGCCCCATCTCGAGTCTCCATACACGATCATCGTCAGAGGTAAGGTGGGTTTCTCAACGAAAATTTCTTCTCCAACGACTTTCCATCCTTCTCTGAGCAGAATCTTCGTCGATGTTTGTGCGATGATCGAGATTGTGAAGAACAGTAAGACGATGATAATTCGCTTCATTCAACTTTTCTCCTTAAACTCTTGACTAAGATTACCACGCCGAAAATTATGAGAACGATGCCAAACAACACCCTCGCCCAACTGACATGGAAAAACGTAGCCATAAAGAGGATCGCTGAAAGAACGATCAAGACTATGGAAGCGGTCAAGAGTCCTTTCGATTTCTTCACCAGATAAGCTTGAAACAGTCCAAATCCAGGTGCAAGCACGAACGCTGGCCACAGATAGTTCATCTTATCGTAGCCGAAGATGTTACAGACCAACAGCACTGAGCCTATCACGAGAAGGATCCCAGCTGGTACGAAACTACCGGCACCTCTGCCGAGAACGCCGAACTCGAAGAGGAGACCAAGAAGAATCAAGAAAATCGACCAAAAATAATTCGCACTGAGTTTCGTCAACAGAACGACTCCAAGAATGGTGAAAACGATTCCGAAAAGAAGACCGACCCTCTTCGCGTTCGCCACGAGTTCACCCCCCAAATTGGTCGTTGAGTTCCTTTCTCAATTGTAACGCACGCAAGTACGTTTCCTGAATGGTCTTCATCAGAGCGCCTCTAACACCTTCTCTTTCCATCCTGTAGATGCCTTCGATCGTCGTACCTGCAGGCGAGGTCACGACATGTCTGAACTCGCCGGGGTGGTTGTCAAGCTTCAACAAAAGTTCCGCAGAACCTGCCATCGTCTCGAGCACCATCAAACGAGACTTTTCGTACGATAATCCCATTCTTATACCAGCATCTATCAAAGCTTCCACGATGACAAAGATGAACGCAGGCGCACTGCCACTAAGCGCAGTCACCGCTTCCATTTGTTCTTCCTTCACTTCGACGACAGTTCCCAGACAGGATAGCAGCTTCAAGCATGTCTGCCACGTTCCATCATCGATATGGACAGATCTACAGGCACCAACCAAACCTTTTCCGATCATCGCCGGAACGTTCGGCATGATCCTGACGATCCTCTTCGCGCCGGTCCTTTTGGAGATCCTTTCGATGCTCACTGCGGTCATCGTGCTGATCAACATCTTGTCCTCCACTTTACCCAGCTCAGCAAACATCCGCTCGCTGTCCTGAGGTTTGACACACAAGAAGATGACATCGCACAACGTGCCCATCTGACTCGTACTCGCCACGGAATAACCTTTTTCAATGAAAGATCTGAGCTTTTCACTGGTTCTGTTGCTCAGAAACACTTGTCTGGGTTCAAACAGTCCCGATTCGACCAATCTGTTCGCGATGATTCCACCTATGTTTCCGACTCCCACCACACCGACTTTCAACGTCCCACCTCCATGTTTCCTAAAAGTTTATCACATTGAAGAGCACTAAAATTTGTTGTAGAATGTTGACAGTAGATTTCATTTCGAAAGGAGGGGTCAGCATGAGAAAGTTGTTGGTGGCTCTGATCGCGGTTCTTGCCGTAATTTCGTTCGCCCAATGGAAACCCGCAAAGTCTATCACCGTAATCGTTCCTTGGGCTGCCGGTGGCTCGACCGATCAAGTCACGAGAATGATCACGTCCCAGATGGAACCGTTGCTCGGAAGAAAGTTCATCATCGTCAACACACCCGGTGGTGCCGGTTCGATCGGAACGTTGAACGCATGGCAGGCTCCACACGATGGCTATACTTGGACAGCGAACGCAACACTTGACATCACCAAGTACGCCGTGCTCGGTTACATGAACGTCACACACAGGGACTGGACGTACTTTTTGTGCGCGGAGGCACCGAACGTGGTCGTCGTGAATCCCAACACACCTTACAAAACCATCGAAGATCTGGTCAAAGCGATGAGGGAGAATCCAGAGATACCTTTGAGTTCCGCAGGCACTGGTAGCGGTGGACACGTAGCTCTCGAGATATTTGCAGAGCATCTGAAACTGAAGTACAAACATGTTCCGTACGCAGGTGGAGCTCCCGCAACGACTGCCGTGGTGAGTGGCGAAGTTGTTGGAAACATGCAGTTCATCCACGAAGTGGCGGACATGGCCAGAGCTGGAAAACTCAGAATCCTGTGCACACTCGCATCAGAACCTATCAACCTGCAAGGTTACGGTGAAGTTCCATCGATAAGACAGTGGTATCCCGACTTCCCTGACGTGCGTTTCCACTTCGGCTTGATCATCCCGAAGGACGTTCCTGAAGAAGTGTTGAAGACCGTTGCAGAGGTGTTTGAGAAGGCTGCGAACACAGATGCTTACAAAGAATGGGCACTCAAACAGGGGCTCAGACCCGTCTGCTACTGCGGCAAAGAGGCAGAAGACATCGTTGAACAAGTTGCAAGAAGGGTTACTTGGCTGCTTTACGATCGAGGCATCGCAACAATATCGCCAGAGCAGTTCGGAATTCCAAGGATAGGTCAGTGAAGCTTGGGTGCCCGCTCTTGCGGGCACCTCTTTGGAGGCCCACGCGATGAAGGACAGAATTTCTGCTTCGGTCTTCATATTCCTTGGGATTTTCTTTTTGATCGGCGCATTGAAAATGCCGAGGATCACCGAGTACGGTAAGTATGGTGCCCCGGGGATCGTACCTGCGTTCTTCTCGATCATGGTCATTCTTCTGTGTTTCTTCATGCTCGTTCGAAAACAAAAAGTGAGCCCCGATATCTCTTCCAAGTCTGCGGAAGTGAAACGCGCGGAGAACAGAAGGCTCTTGCTCGCGTCTGCGATGTTCTTAGCTTACGTGTTTTTGCTTGGAAAGATAAACTTCGTCGTACTGACATCGATCTTTTTGAGTGCGGCCTCAATGGTGTTCTTGAGAAAGAGATTCGTGCTGACAGCTGCAGTTTCACTGGCTGTCACGTTGGGTATATATTATCTTTTCTCCAGAGTTTTTCTGCTCCCTCTCCCATGAAAGGGGTCTTGAAGCATGTACACAACGAAGGTCTTCTTCGAGTCCATGATCTCTACACTTTCGAACCCGCTTCTTCTGTTTCATCTGTCTTGGTCCACACTCCTTGGAATCTTGGTTGGAATCCTACCAGGTTTGACGGCCACGCTCGGTGTGGCGATACTGACCACGCTCACGTTCGGTTTCCCACCAGAGGTTGCAATACCGATGCTTTTGTGCGTGTACGTCGGTGCGATATACGGTGGTAGTAGAACAGCCATCGTATTGAACATACCCGGAACACCGGCGAATGCGGCCACGACGGTGGATGGATTTCCACTGGCTCGTTCTGGTATGGCGGGCTTCGCACTGAACGTGGCCACGATCATGAGTGGTATAGGCTCGATCATAGGTGCGATCTTCATCGTTTCGTTGGCTCCAGCACTCGGTGCCCTCGCGCTGAAGTTCGGTTCTTGGGAGTTCGCGATCCTCGCGATCTTCGGAACGATCATCGCTGGGAGCTTGACCGCTCCGAAAGACCCGTTGAAGGGATGGATCGCTGGTTTTCTTGGTCTCATGATCGCGATGATAGGTTTGGACGAGATCGTTTCTTTCCCACGTTACACCTTCGGGAATATTCAACTGTACGGTGGTATTTCACTCTTGCCCGTGCTCGTTGGTGTCTACGGGGTTCCAGAGATATTGACCAGCCTCAAGCGCGTGACGAAAGCAGAGGTAGTTTTGGATTTCTCAAAGAGTGAACGGAAGCTTTCTTATCTGGAGACCATAAAGAAGAACGCGCTGAATCTTGTGAGATCTGGCATCATAGGCGTTTTCATAGGTGTCATACCCGGCGTGGGTGAGGACGTTGCCGCGTGGGTTGCCTACGATGCGGCAAAACGCATGAGCAAGGAACCTGAAATGTTTGGAAAAGGTTCCATAGAAGGGCTCACGGCTGCAGAGACTGCGAACAACGCCTGCGTTGGTGGGGCCATAATACCCGTGCTCACGCTCGCCGTACCGGGTAGTGCGCCAGCGGCGGTGCTTTTGGCTGCGATGTGGATACACGGCATAAAGGCTGGCCCGCTACTTCCCATTCAGCATCCCGAGATGATAGGATACGTCGCGGGATCTTTCGTAATTGCCACAATCCTCATGGTCGTCTTTGGCTTGCTCGTGACGAGACTGTTTTTGAAGATCCTTCTGGTTCCGACAGAGATACTCATGCCCATAATATTTGTCCTATGCGTCGTGGGTACCTACGTTTTGAACGGAAGGCTTTTCGACGTGTGGGTCATGCTGTTGTTTGGACTGCTGGGATATTTCATGAGGATCAACGACTTTCCTGCGGCACCCTTCGTTCTCGGATTCATCCTTGGACCCATGGCCGACACGAACATCAGAAGGGCGTTGATGCTCAAGAACGGTGATATATCTCCATTCTTCACCAGACCCATTTCTCTCGTTCTCATCGTCGCGATCGTGCTGATCGTTCTTTCGAAGTACTTACCGAAGAAGAGAGGTGAAAAACGATGAAGAAGATCAGAGTTGGTATCGTTGGTGCAGGTTTCGTGTCTCACATACACATCGCCGCCTACAGGGAGAACAGAGAGTACTTCGAAGTGTTGGGTGTTTGTGCTGCACACAAGCAGAGCGCGGAAAGGCTCGCACGTCAATACGGCATCGAGAAGGTCTTCGACGATTTTGAGCAACTCGCAAGCTGTGAACAGATAGATGTCGTGGACGTTTGTGTTCCAACCAACGTTCATGACGATGTGATACTGACGGCGTGCAAGTATAAAAAACACATCATATGCGAAAAGCCTTTGACTGGCTATTTCGGTGAAGACATGCCAGAGTTTGAGCGCGTGGGTGACATCAGCAAGGAACACATGTACCAAAAGCTTCTCGAGAAGCTCGAAAGGATAGAAGAAGCCGTCACTTTGAGCGGTACGAAGTTCATGTATGCGGAAAACTTCGTCTACGCACCCGCCGTAACGAAGGCTAAGAGACTGATCGCAGCCTCCAACGCTCCCATTTTGGAACTGAGAGCCGAAGAGAGCCATTCTGGCTCACACGCGGCCTATTCGAGAAGATGGCGGACCGCCGGCGGTGGGAGTTTGCTACGCATGGGCTCGCACCCCGTGGGTGCCGTCATACACATGAAACACTTCGAGGGAAGACTGCGCTATGGGAAACCCATACGCGTCAAGTCAGTTTTTGCCGAGACTGCAAGTTTGACCAAGCTTGATTCTGTCAAACAGTTCGGCAAAGCGAGCATGGTCACGGATTGGTTCGATGTCGAAGACTGGTCCTGTGCGGTTTTGACCTTCGAAGATGGTTCAAAGGCGATCGTGATCTCCAACGACGTTAGCCTTGGTGGTGTGAAAAACTTGCTTCAGATAAACACTGCAAGCGGCATGATCTACTGCAACATGACTCCCAACAACATGATGTTGGCTTACACACCTAATCCTGAAACCTGGAAAGACGAATACATAGCCGAGAAGATAGAGACCAAGGCGGGTTGGACCTTCCCCTCTCCCGATGAAGATTGGGTCAGAGGTTATCCACAAGAGATGAGAGATTTCGCGATGTGCCTTTTGGAAAACAAGATGCCCGAATCTGACTTCGAACTGGCGAAAGAAACGGTGAAGGTGATCTACGCTGCGTACTTGTCGGCGGAGAAAGGCGTGAGGGTCGATCTACTGTGAGGTGAACGGAATGGATCTATCATGCGAATACGCGGGGCTGAAGCTGAAGAATCCCATCGTCGTGGCTTCTTCTGGTTTGACGGAGAATCTGAAAAACATGAAGAAAGCCGAAGAACACGGTGCTGCGTGCGTCGTGGTCAAATCTTTGTTCGAAGAAGAAGTGTGCAGGATTTCTCCCACACCGAGGTTTGAAATCATAGAGCGAAGGATGGGAAAGCTGAGATCACACACGTTCTACTCCTTCGAGCAGGCGAGCAACTTCGATGAACGCGAGTACTTCGAAGAGATTCGAAAGGCAGTGAACGTGCTTTCGATTCCCGTTATTCCCAGCGTAAACTGCATCAGCGATGAGGGCTGGAGGAAATACGCGAGGATGGCGGAAGAATCTGGTGCACCAGCGCTGGAGCTGAACG
Source organism: Pseudothermotoga hypogea DSM 11164 = NBRC 106472 (assembly GCF_000816145.1). NCBI lineage: Bacteria > Thermotogati > Thermotogota > Thermotogae > Thermotogales > Thermotogaceae > Pseudothermotoga > Pseudothermotoga hypogea. The sequence continues at coordinate 465,731 of NZ_CP007141.1, forward strand.
TGTCTTGCCCACACGGTTCGATATCCTTCAGGGGTGGAGATGTTGAGGAGAAGATATTGAACGTCGCCCGCGTGGTTCGCGACACGGTCAAGATACCGATCATCGTGAAGTTGCCCATGCAACTCTCCTCTCCCATCTCTATGGCAGGTATGCTGGAGAGAATCGGTGTGAACGGTGTGGTGATGTTCAACCGTCTCACGGGACTCGACATAGACGTCGAGAACGAAAAGCCTATCATGCACGGCGGTTATGCGGGTCACGGAGGTCCTTGGTCGTTCAACGCGGTGCTCAGATGGGTCGCGGCGAGCAGTCCTCATCTGAACATCTCGATCGCTGCCTCTGGTGGTGTGGGAAGTGGTATCGACGTGGCAAAGTTCATCTACGCTGGTGCAGATGTGGTCGAAGTGTGCAGTCTCATCTATCTGATGGGTTACGAAGCCATAGAGATGATATTGAAAGAACTTCAGCAGTTCATGGAGCAAAAATCTTACAAATCCTTGGACGAGTTCAGGGGCAAAGTGAGTGGACCCAAAATCCTGAGCAACGAACAGATCGACAGAAGGCACATATACGTCGCCAAGATCGATCCAAAGCTCTGCAGTATGTGCGATATTTGCAGAAAAGTGTGCATCTACGATGCACCTTACAAATCTGAAAAAACGTACGTGATTGGCAACACATGCGATGGCTGTGGTCTTTGCGTGAAGTTGTGTCCAACCAAGGCGATTGACCTCGTTTCGAGGGGGAAGGAAGGATGAAAAAGTTCTTCGCGGACGTTGCCGTGATAGGTGGTGGGGGTGCGGGGCTCCGTGCCGCGATCGCCGCTAAAGAAAAAGTACCTTCGTTGAAAGTTTTACTTTTGAGCAAGAAGCCTCTCGGTGTTGGTGGCACAACGGCGATCGCCTGTTCGGACAGAATGGCTTTCCACGCAACATTACCTTACACACTTCCCGAGAAGGACAATTGGCGTCACCACGCGATGGACATATACAGAATAGGTGGTGAAGTCTCAGATTACAACTTGGCGGAGATCTTGGCTCGAGAGAGTGCAGACGCGCTGGAGTACCTTTTGAATTTGAATGTTCCCTTCGTGAAAACGAAGGACGGCAAAGTAGATCAGTTCTTGACGGATGGATCGATTTACCCGAGGGCTTGCTACGTTGGACCTGAGACCGCCGTGGAGATACACAAGGCACTTTTGAGAAAATTCAAAGCTTTGAACATAGACCTTCGTGAGAACGCCATGCTGTACGACTTCATCGTCAAAGATGACAGAGTCATCGCAGCGAAGTTCGTCGATGTTGAAACGAACGAACCTTTCTGCGTGTTCGCCAAGGCCTTCGTGCTCGCCACGGGTGGTGCGGGAAGACTGTTCAAAAGAAACGTCTTTCCTTCTGAGATGACAGGAGATGGCTATGCGGCGGCGTTGAGAGCCGGTGCGGAGCTTGTGAATCTCGAATTCATGCAGATAGGTGTATGTCATCCGCACATTTTGTTCGCAAGCTCGGGTAGCATGTTCAGAAGCCTTCCAAGGATCGTGGATGAGAAAGGCGAGGAATTCATACCGAGGTACCTTTCTGAGGAAGACAGAAGACATCTCACAGAGTTACAGTTCAAAAAGGGTGCGCATTGGCCCGTCTCGTACGAATCACCCACCAGAGTGATAGACCTCGCCGTGTATGCGCACCTCGAAAAAGGGCACAGAGTTTTCTTCGACTTCATGAAGAATCCTTCCTACCTTTCACTCGAGTCCGTCCCAGAAGAAATACTCAAATGGAGCGAGAAGGTCGATTCAAAACTCTTCTCACTGCCCACACCTTACGAGAGATTGTTGAAGATAAATCCACGTGTCGTCGAATGGTTGAAGGAAAGGCATATCGATCTGTCAAAAGAGCCATTGGAAGTTCAGAACGCACTTCAACACTTTCAAGGCGGTGTCAAGATCGATGAACGCGCGCGAACATCTTTGAAGGGACTCTACGCGGCAGGTGAATGTGCAGGAGGTCAACATGGGGCGAACAGACCAGGTGGAAACTCGCTCTTGGACACGCAGGTGTTCGGGAAGATCGCAGGAGAGAACGCGGCGCTCGAAGCGATGAACAAACAGATTGCGGACGTTCCGATCGAGCAAGAGAAGTTCTTTGGCGAAGTTCCTGCGAGCGAGGCACGAAGAATCGTTGTGGACCTCATCTCGAAGCACGGTTTTTTGGTGAGGTTCGATGAAGGCCTGAAGCTCGCGCTCGGCCAGTTAGAAAAACTTCAAGAACAAGGCGTTGCGCAGGATGAAAAGGGTCTTTCCTTCTTGCTCGAAACCAGAAACATGCTGACCTTAGCCAGAGCCATCCTGTCCGCCGAACTGATTCGAAACGAGAGCAGGGGACCTCATCTAAAGTTCGAAGCCTTCGATCCACCGACGATGAATTTCGTACAGAGAAGGGAAGATTGGAACAGATACATCGTCCTTCGCCTCGTTGACGGGCAAATTCGTCACGAGATCAGAGAACCCGTGAGACCCAAGGAGTGAAGAACGTGAGATTCAAAGCGATGGTTCTTGAAGCGTTCGGAGAACCCCTTAGAATGAGAGAGTTCGAAATAAGGGAACTTGCTGAAGGTAGCGTTCTGGTGAGAACGCTCGCGAGTGGTGTCTGTGGAAGCGACGTTCACATCGCCAAAGGAGAAGATCCCAGAACACCCGTTCCCATCATTTTGGGTCACGAAGGTGTGGGAGAAGTCATCGAAGTCGTGGGAGAAAAGAAGGACATCAACGGCGAACCGATCCGTCCCAAGGACCGAATCATCTGGAACAGAGGCATCGTGTGCAAAAAATGTTACTGGTGTACCGTGGCGAAACAACGACACCTCTGTCCCAACAGGAAGGTCTACGGGATAAACATGACCTGCAAGGACTATCCTCACCTACTGGGTTGTTATTCAGAAGCGATCGTGTTGCTTCCAGAGGTTGAAGTGTTGAGGCTTTCTCACGACATCGACCCATGTACCATCGTGACAGCGTCTTGCTCTGGTGCGACCGCCATGAACGCTCTCGATTCCCTCGCAGAACCACTCGTTGGAAAGACCGTCGTGGTTCAAGGCGTTGGACCGCTGGGTATCTTCATTGCCGTGGCTGCCAAGTCCTTGGGCGCTTCGACCGTTGTGGTCATAGGTGGCTCTCTTGAGAGACTGAGCGTTGCTAAAGAATTTGTCGATGTTTCGCTCAACAGAAGAGAGCTTTCGGAAGAAGAGAGAAAAAAGAGAGTTCTCGAAATCACACACAATCGAGGTGCAGACATCGTCATCGAAGCCACTGGAGACAGTCAAGCACTGCTCGAAGGGTTCAACCTGCTCAGACGCGGAGGCACTTACTTGGTCACAGGCGTCGCCGTACCACAGCAACCAATCCCATTCTCAGTCTATGAAAACCTCGTACTCAAGGGTATCACAGTTCAAGGTGTGTGGGTCAGCGACACGAGACACTTAATTCAAGCTGTGAACATCGTGGCTTCTCGTTCAAAGGTGTTCGAAAAACTCGTCACGCACAAATTCAAGCTCGAACAAGCGAATGAAGCGCTCGAGTGTGTTGAACAAAGAAAAGCGCTGAAGGCGGTCATCTGCTTCGAATAAAAAACCGCGCAAAAAACGCGCGGATGAAATAGAAACACCCTGAAACAGGGGCGAGTGATTCTCTAAAAGTTCACGCCGAATCCAACTTTGAAGCAAGGTCTGTTCGTCGAGAAATTGTACGCCATTCCCACCAAAACGAAGAAATTCTTCGTGAAGTTGAACTTCACATCGCCTGAAATGACCATCGCAGATTCGCTGAAGATACCCAATGTGATGGTGACTTCATCGAAGCTCAGAACCATTCCGAACGACCATTCTGGGGATTTGAACGTTGCATCCTGTAAGGATATCTTTATGGGATACAGACTCGCAAAGAGTGAGAGAAAATTCGTCAGCTTCGAAACGTCTGAAAATCCCAAGGCCAAGCACAGTTCTTGCCCGTAGCTGATCTTAGCCCCTGCCCTGAGACCTTCACCACCGACGAGCTTCTCTAAACCTACCGAGAAATTCATCGACGGTATCGAAACACTCGCGCTCAAGACGATGCCCGCATCGGTCCAGAGCACGAGGTCCACTCGACCTTGAAAGTTACCATCGTAGATGAGTACACCGTAGACCTCGCTCGGTTCCCTCTCGATCTCTTCGAGGAAGATTTTCGCCATCTCGTCGAGACTAGCTGACGAATACAAGTTTTCCTGTGGCAGAGCAGAAGCAACGCTCACCTTCGCATAGAGAGCAACGTGTTGAAAACCATCATCTTTTTTGAGCGTGACGAGCCCGATCAAGGAAAAATCATCCCTGCTGATCTCCAGCTCGTTTTCAAAACGCGTTGGACCGTAGGGATCAGAGATTGAGACCTTCGTCACCACAACTCGATCAAGGATGCGCACCGGTGTCAGTTCGAACTTCAAACCTTTTCCCGTTCGAACACCCGTCAAGAGTGAAAACTCTTCACTCGCGATCGTTATCGCAGCCTTTCGGTTCACGATCGTTGACAACCACGGTCTGGTGGAAGATCTACTCTTGCTTGTCCTTTCACCAACTTCAAAGCTCATCTGGATCAACGGCAAAGCGATGTTCAGTTCCATTTGTTTTGGAAGATAGCTGAAGGAGAAGAAGCTTCCATCCTTTGGGAACTTGGCCTCGAACTCCTTCAAATTGAACTTGGTCACGAACTCTTGATTCAGTTGCACCAACTCGAACTGGTAGATGACAACCTGTGTCGCCGTGATGACAACGGCAAACAACAACGACAAGAACAGAAGGGTTCTCATCATAGGAATACCCCTCTCAGAGCTTCTCGACGCTCAGGAATATCACCAGTTCTCGCTGTTCAGACGATTCCGACCTCACTCCGAACAAGTATCTGAGAAGAGGTATTCTCGACAACAGAGGTAAACCTGAACTGCTCTGAGAATCGCCTTCGACCGTGAGGCCACTCACCGCCACGGTTTGACCACTTCGAATGATCAACGTCGTGGACATCTCGTTCCTCTTCGTCGACAGGGTCCTCGTCGTTCGTCCGTTGGAGAAGTAGCTCACACTCGGTGTGAGTGAAACCTCTATCTCGTTCTCTGCAACGACTCTCGCGATTATGTCGAGCCCAATGCCCACATCCACAGTCTGTATCGTGGCCGCGGCACCTTCGGGTTGTACTATGATGATCTCTCTCTGACCAACGAACAATCTGGCTGGTTTGTTCTCCTTCGCTATGATCCAAGGATCTGCCTTTATCTTCGCTTGACGTTGCTCCTCGAGCGCCGCTATCTTGGCCACGATCGTACCAAAGATGTCCGTCTGGATGGCCAAAGCGCCCGAAACGAGTCCAGTTATCGCCTGCCAGTTCTCGTTGAACTGCTGGTTCGCACCGAAACTGTAGCCTATTTCCTGAAGACCGAGCTCTGAGAGCTTGTCCTTGGAGATCTCCGTCACCAGAACGCTTATTTTGATCTGACTCGGAGCGACGTCTATTTGGCTCAAAATCTTTTCGAATTCAGCAACAAACTCCACAGGAGCTGTGATCGTGACTTGGTTCGTTTCCTTGTCGACTTTCACGAAAGGTTCGTACATGGTGGGCATCAAACTGCTCAAAGAATCAACGGTGAGATACTTCAACTTGTACGTTTTCGTCTGGGCGATGTGCCTGAACGCCGGATTCTTTGGATCTGGTGAACCGACGAAGTAGAAGCCGTCCAACTTTGTGTAGGTGTAACCGCCGGGCATGAGCACCATCTTCAATGCTTGTTCGAGTGGAACGTCTTTGAATTCCACCGTCACAAAACCAGTGACCGTCGTGTCCGCTATGATCGAGACACCCGTCTGAGCCGACATATCGGCCAGAATGTCCAGAATGTAGGCATCCTGGAAGATGTTCGTCACGAGCGGTTCTTGTTGAAAGAAACACGTGATCGCGATCAACAGTAAAAACGAAAACGCCATCACCTTTCTCATTGTTCCTCGCCCCTTTCTATTCTGATCCTCTCTCTGATCATGACTTGTTCCATGTTTTGTAGGTCCAATCGAGCTATGAGTACGTACTCTCCGCTTTTCAAATCAACGTTCAGACCAACCATGAACAGTCTCTGCGTCCCGGGGAGCATTGGATTATCAGCTTTGTAAGAAGCGCTCACAATCCTTTCACTCGATTCGGGATAAACGATCCCGCCCTCTTCACGTTCCGGTATGATTCTTTCGAGTCCAACACTGATAGAAGGCGAAAAGTGCATGTTTCCTTCGTTGTTAACTACCAAATCAACCTCCAAACCTTCTTCCGTGGGAACGACCTTCGTAAATTGCATAGAAGCCCTTTGGATCATTTCTTCGTCTTTCCCAACGAACACGAGCAAGTTTGCACCCTGTTCGCTCTTGAGATCTTCCGCCGTCGCCACGAAGGAGAGGTCGAAGTACTGGCCTCCTTTAACATCTTCCGATGGTCTTACGCTGATCCTCAGCTTTCTACTCTGGTTAGGTTTCAACTGAAACGAAGTTGGACTGATCTCGATCCAACTCGGTGCTTGACCTCTGGTTTCGGTGGGAACCAGTTCGCCTTCGAGGTCGTACACCAGAGGATACACGGAAGCTGAAATGTTCACCGTCTGATTGCCCCTGTTGAAGATCTCCACCGTCGTGCTTCTGAACGCACCTGGAAGGCATTTCAGTTCTATGTTTCCAGGTTCGACGAAGATCAGTGGTGCCTCACTCTGTTTTTGAGTCTTCGAAACCGCTTCATCCTTAACGATGTTCAGCTCCGCTTCCAAGATCGCGGGCCTGTAGCCTCCGTAGTTGACCACGGCCCTCGCGATGTAGCTTCCTTCGGGAAACTGTCGAGTCGTTATGCTCCTCAGTTCCACCTCGGCTCCAGGCAGGATGTTCCCACTGCCCATGGGAAACTTCGCCAAGGTCCTATTGTCTTTGGTCTTGATGGTCAGCTCACCGTGAGCTTGCACATGAACGTTGCCCTTGTTGAGAACCGTCACCGCGAAAACGTTCGCGTTCGGACCGATGATGTTCTGTACTTCCGCCAACGATGGTATCTCACTTATCTTTCTCAGAGAAAGGCCTGTAACGTAAAGTTCTGGCCTCTTTCGCAAGGAGTCGATGTTCAACTCGATGAAGCTCGCTATCTGATAGTCTAAGAGTACGCCGAAGCCCGTTGCCTCTTCCATCCCCGTCAGTTCCTCTTTCTTGGTCACGATCTTGAGCACCACGGCCGCGTACCTGCCACCTATGACACCACGAGGAACGTTTATTTCAACGTCAACTTTAGCGGATCTTTTCGGTTGCACGCTGAACTTCGCCGGCGTCACCTTGGTCCATTTGGCAGCCGAGTAGTCGGTCGAGCCGGCGGGTGCCACAACGTATCCACCTTCTCTGTTTTGAACGATGTCCATGATCGAGACTTCGAAGTTTATAGTCTCGAACTCGTCTGCGTTCTCGATGAAGATCGAAGCTGAAGTTTTCTCGCCTTGTCCGACGACTTTACTTATCAAAATCGGATCGATACGTATGTTGAAAGAAAAAATCATCATACACATCGATAAGATCAACACAGCTGTTATCTTTCTCATCTTCACTCACCCCTGTCTTCCTCAGTTTAGAAAAAACGAGGGGACGTGAATCCCCTCGTGCTCAAAGCGATCCGCTTCTTACTGTCCCGGCAGCTGAGTGTAGTTGTAATCTGGTTTGAAGAAACCTGTCTCTGGATCGATCCAGGGCTTGATCCTCTGCAACGTCAGAACAACCATACCGCTCGTTTTGTAGGTGCTCGCCGAATTGCATTCCGCAACGAATATCTTGCTCCACAGCTTCGTTTCGAATCCGTAGTGCAGTTGGTTGCTGTCTGGAATGATGAAACTGACGGTTGACAAATCGGAAGCAGCTACGAACTGGACGTTCTGGTTGCTGCTACCGTACCCAACCCACATCTCTATGAAGTCCTTGACCGTCGTGTACGGTCCTTGGTAAGTTGGATTGCCAAGGCCAACGAAAGAAACTGCGACTTCACCGTTGCTCGCGATGTTCGCCGTGATGCAGTCTGTCAAATACGTCCCAGGTTTTCTCACGTACCAAGCCCACTTGGTGCCAGTGACCTTGAAATCGATCCACTGAGCGACCTGGACCTCAACCTCTGCGTTGATCGTCCATCTTTGCTTGTTGCATCTGCCCTCGGCTCCACCCAGCGAGAAGGCCCATGCGTCAGCCTCAACGTCCTCAGGTCCGTCGCTGATGGAAACCCAAGTTCCATTGATCAATTTCCAAACTTCCAGCTGTGATTGTGCGAACGCTGTGAATGCGAACGCTACCAGTATTGCCACCAACGTCAGTACGATCTTCCTCATACCTGTTCCCTCCTTTTCGTTTCGTGGTTGAAACTTTCCGTCGAATTCATTGTTTTTCGACGTAATCTTCCACCGCTCTGAGTGTGAAGGTTATCGTGGCCGAGTTTCGGTACGTTCCACTCTGCTGAACTGAAAGCTGGACTTTGTGTAGCATGTTCAACCGCTCACCAGATTGCAAGTTCAATGACATACCGTTCAGATCTTTTGCCCTTATCCAGCTCTCTACGTTCGCCAAATCATTTGTGAACGTGTAGTGAACCAACAATCTCTCCTCTCCGCCTCCTTCCAACGAAAGATCATCGAAATTCGAGAAAGTGACAGTGACAGGATGGCTACTGCTCACAATCGTTGCCGTCAAAAAACTGGCAACGTACTCTCCAGGTTTCTTCATGTACCAGCTGATCTTTCCCCCGTTGAATTCAATGCACATCTCGTTCTCTTCTTCCCCTGCCCCCCAGGCCGTTTCTTTTCGCGTTCCGTTCGTGATGGAAAGATGTAGCAACACGTAAACTGTGTCCGTGTTCGGTGTGGCGGGGAGCGCTACGTCGTAAGTTCCGTGATTCACCGTCGGTGAGTACGACTGCTTGTGGGGGAAACTGCCAGGTGCCAGATCAATGTTGCTCAGATTCGTTGGCTCTTCAGTCATGACAAGCAGGTGCGATTCGTCCGCGAGCCAAGATCCAAAGAGAGTGAACGAGACTATCAATCTGCCGTTCTCACTTTTCACCTTTGCCCTTCCGATCTTCTCGGTCTGACCTGCCAGGATCTCGTAGTTCCTGTCGAGCCCGTCCAAAGGATAGGTCATGTAGTAGTACCATCTGTTTTGATTGTTTGAACCTTTACTCGTCATCTGAGAAACGGTTTCAGATTCTGGAGGCTGTAAGACTATCGTTCCAGTTATGGGTATCGCAACGTTGCTGTTCAAGAAATCCTTGACGGAGGGCAACTGAGCCGCAATTTCAGATTCTTTCGGATCTACCCTTTTCCAAAGACCCGTTTGTGAATCGTACCTGTAGACGGTTGGCGCTTGGGCAAGTGTCACCGAAACGAATGAGACCAAAAGAGACAGAACTAACCATGTTTTTAGAATCTTTCTCGACCACTCGCCCATGCTATCCACACCCTTCTGGTTCAGAAGATAACCATCTCGCTCAAAGTGAGCTGAAATTTGACTTTTAATCGGCTGAAGATTTACTCAAGATTGGCTCAAAACGAAGAGGAAAAAGGGGAGCAGTCGCTCCCCTTCAAGAAACGTAGGCAATGAGGTCGAACAGACCGTGGCCACTGAGGTTGAACACGATGACTTCTTCCTTCTTTTCTTCTTTCGCCCTTAGAGCTTCCTTGATCGCACCGTATATCGCGTAGGAACTCTCCGGTGCGGGTACTATCCCTTCGAGTTTTGCGAACAGTCTGGCTGCGTTGAACACTTCTTCTTGGTCGAACGCGACCGCCTCGATCAAACCTTCCTTCAAGAGCCGTGAAACGATCGGTGCAGCCCCGTGGTAACGCAGTCCACCCGCGTGGATCTTTGGAGGGATGAAATCTTTCCCGAGCGTGTACATCTTCAACAGTGGCGTCATGCCCGCCGTATCGCCGTAGTCGTACTCGTATCTTCCCTTCGTCAAGGACGGACATGCCGTTGGCTCACACGCGATGAGCCTTATGTTCTTGCCCGCCAACTTGTCCGGTACGAAGGGAAGGATCGTCCCTGCGAAGTTCGAGCCTCCACCGTGACAACCCAGAACTATTGTGGGCGTTTCGTTCAAGAGCGCGAGTTGTTTTTTGATCTCCAACCCTATCACCGTTTGGTGCAACAGTACGTGGTTCAACACGCTTCCCAAAGAATATTTCGTGCCCGGGTCGGACACGGCAACTTCTATCGCCTCACTGATGGCTATGCCCAGACTGCCCGGCATGTCCCCGTTCTTTTCGAGCAGAGACCTTCCAAAATTCGTCCTGTCGCTCGGGCTCGGCACGACATCGCCACCGAAGAGCTTCATCAAGTACTTGCGCATGGGCTTTTGCTCGTAGCTGATCCTCACCATGAACACGTTCACAGTTAAGCCGAACTTCGCCCCCGCATAGCACAGCGCACTTCCCCATTGACCCGCTCCAGTTTCCGTGACCAACCTCTTCGTACCGGAAATCTTGTTGTAGTAAGCCTGTGCGAGTGCTGTGTTCGTCTTGTGGCTACCCGTGGGGCTGGCACCTTCGTACTTGTAGTAGATGCGCGCCGGCGTTTGAAGGTATTCTTCCAAATAAGTGGCCCTGTAGAGTGGCGTCGGTCTGAAGACGGCGTACTCTCTCAAAACAGGCTCGGGGATGGGAATCTCTCTCTTCTCGCTCACCTCCTGTTCGATGAGCGCTTCTGGAAAGATCGCGGAAAGCGCCTGCGGAGAAATGGGCTGTTTGGTTCTTGGATCCAGCGGAGGATCGAGTTTGAAAGGCAAATCTGCGAGCACGTTGTACCAGTATTTCGGCATTTCTTCAACCTTCAAATCCACCCTGACTCTCACAATTTCACCTCCAGTAGGTTTTCAAATAAAAAAGGGGCTCTCTTTTTCAAGAGAGCCCCGATTCGATGCGAGGTAAAGGCACGCGGTGCTTACCCCACCGAATCGGGGCAGCACCACCACCAGTTCTTCTGAACGAGAATCTCTTCAACTAAAGATTTTGTTCGACTCAGAAACTTCACCTCGACTTTGGTTACATTATACCACGATCAAATTCCTTGTCAACTCTTCGAAGTAGAATTCAAAGTAGAGGTGAAGAACTTGAAGATCGTCTTTCGCTGGTTCGGTGATGACGATCCGGTGAAGCTCGAACACATCAGACAAATCCCAGGCGTGGAAGGAATCGTCGGTGCGCTCTTCGACGTACCCGTGGGTGAAGTTTGGCCCTTGGAGAAGATAATGAAACTGAAGGCGAAGGTGGAATCCCACGGTTTGAAACTCGAAGTGATCGAGAGTGTGAACGTGCACGAGGATATAAAGCTCGGTCTTCCCACAAGGAGAAAGTACATCGACAACTACAAAGATACGATCGTGAACCTCGCAAAGGCAGGAATAAAAATCGTCACCTACAACTTCATGCCCGTGTTCGATTGGCTCAGGACGGATCTGAGATACAAACTTTGCGACGGCTCAGAAACGATGTACTACGACGATGAACTGGTGCGAAACATCACACCGAAACAACTCGTCGCGATGATGAAGCAGAACGCCGCGAACTTTGTCTTACCCGGATGGGAGTGGGACAGGCTCGCAGAACTGGAAAAGACTCTGAACATGTACGGAGGCATGAGGGAGGAGGATCTCTTCGAGAACTTGGTGTACTTTCTGAAAGAAATCGTTCCCGTGTGTGAACAGTTGAATGTGAAGATGGCTCTGCACCCCGACGATCCACCTTGGAGCGTTTTCAACCTTCCAAGGATCGTCACATGTCAAGAGAACATAGAAAGAATTCTCAAGAGTGTGGACAGTCCGTCCAACACGCTCGCTCTCTGCACAGGCTCGCTCGGTGTCAACACGAAGAACGACATACCAAAGATGATACGACACTTCGGTTCGATGAAGAGGATCAGCTTCGTTCACTTGAGAAACTTCAAACTGCTTGGGGAGAGAAAATTCTACGAGAGCGCACATCCAAGCTTTTGTGGCTCGCTCGACATGTTCCAGATCGTCAAAGCTCTGCACGAAGTTGGCTATGACGGTTATCTCAGACCCGACCACGGAAGGACGATCTGGAACGAGAAAGCCAGGCCCGGTTATGGTCTTTACGACAGGGCACTCGGTGCGTGTTACATACTCGGCCTGTGGGAGGCGTTCAGCTCGAAAGACTGATTGAAGTTTCTCTACCAACAGAGCTTTACCCACGGTTCTATAACTGTCCACAAAATCTTGAGTCCTCCTATTGAGCTTCACCAGTTGGAGTCCAACCACAGTATTGTGGAAAAGAGAATCTTGAGATGCGAGTACAATCGAGCTCCCAAGCACGATCAAAAGCCATCTTGTACAGAACTTGTTCCAATTCGACGTAGTGGATCGATGCAATGTACCGCACAAAATCCCAGGCTATGTGAGAAGAAGTGTAAGAAACCAGAGTTTCATGGAACCCGCTCGTCCACTCTCCGCCGGAATCTTCTGGGTTTGGATCTTTCTTCCCATCGCAGTCGCCGTAAGATAAATGATCAGCATCAGTTGCAGTCATTATAGCCAACAGATTTGTCAAACCATCGTACCACAGGTCATCGATGAAGCTTCCCGAATGACATGCATCGAGGATCACATAGAACTTCGTTCCAGAATGATTCCTGATGATGTTACGAAGATCCTCAGAGGTCAAAACACTTTCTCCCATGACCAACTTATCTCTGCTACCATGAGAAGAAATGTAAACCGTCACGCGCATAGCACCGCCTTGAACAAGAGCGTCGACAGCATTTTCAAAATTCGCTTTTGAATTGTTTGGATAGTCCAACGTCCTAACAGCATTTTCCCCATAGAAGCGCCTGTAGAACTGTTCCATGTGTTCTTTGTCCTTGGAAATACCGACATCAGGATAGCGCGTTGGGTCGTTGCCATTCACCACCAACGCACAGTTGGCAGGTACACTCACCACGACTTCTGAAGCAACGACCGACTCAGAGACAGCCAGCTCGAAATTGTTCCACTTGATTTTCGAGAACGATGGACGATAAATTTCACCGAGGAACAGTGGTTGATCGTTCACGAAAGGCATCCATTCGGCATCGTGTTGTTCGACGATTTCAAAATCCTCGTTCAAGTAGATGTAAACAACATCATGGGCAAATCTTCCGAGAGGATTCTTGTCGAGAACGAAGAGCCATCTTGCTTCCTCTGGCACTGCTTTTCGCAGGCTCTTGAACGGGGCACCTTCCGAAACGATATCACCGCTTTTCAGTTCTGTTGCGTAGAAGATTATGAACCTGTCGTCCGTCGACTGACTCGTTTTTGGTAAACCAAGTTGATCAGCAATGGCAACCGCGGCCAATCTCATTTGATCTTGTTCTTGAATCGTGGCGCAGGATGTAACGATGAACATCACCAACAGAAACAGCAGAACACATAGGCAGCAAAGACACTTTGTCCTCATCTAACCCCCCCTTTACGATATCATACTCCTGTGATCGTTGCAGACATCGGTCGGTTATGCGGGACTTGGTTCCATCGTGAGATGGTTCATGGCTGAGACGTGGTAACCTTCAAAAGAGGCACGAAGGCAGTGGTGAAAGAGATAGCACTTCATTGCAAGACACTTGAATCATTCTCACTACAAACAGCACTCTCAAGAAGAACAATCGTTGGAGTGAGAATGGATGGACAAGTTGGAGAACTTCTCGCCTTCGATATCTGTTTGACTGAGTTAGAATCGCAAGGTTCAGAACTTTCAGATCTTGGTAACTGACAGCCACAGAATTCGTCTAAATTTGTGGAGGTGTGACACTTTGAACGAAGAACGGTTCAAGAGAACTTTCCTCGTCACGGGAATGACCTGTGCGACGTGTGCGAGGATAGTTGAACAAGCGCTCAAGAAGATCGATGGTGTGAAGTTCGCTTCTGTGAATTTGGCGACTTCTACAGGTTTCATTTTGGCTGAAAGAGAGATAGATTTCGAAACGATAAAGAAAGCGGTTGAAGCGGTCGGCTATGGCGTCGAAACTGAGCTTGGAGAAGACGTCGAATCGAGACGGTACGCTGAAGCGAAGAAGAACGTCATCTTGGTCTGGCTTTTCACTGGCCCACTCATGTCGTTCATGTTGCTTCACATGTTCTTTCACATCCCTTGGCTCGGTTGGCTCGAGTTTGTTCTGCTGAGCTTCGTCATCTTCTTCGTCGGAAGAAGGATCATCAAAGGCGCCTGGATCGCCATCACGCACAAACACGCCAACATGGACGTTCTCACTTTTCTTGGCGCGTTCAGCGCTTGGATGACGGGTTTGCTTTCGATGCTTCATCTTCCAGTCACTTCCTTCGCCGCAGTCGGTGCCATGATCGTGGCGTTCAACATCACTGGCAGGTTCATCGAATCGCGTCTACGGGATAAAGCGAGCAAGCAGTTGAAATCTTTGATGCAACTTCGAGCGAAACAGGCGTGTGTTCTGTTAGATTCTGGTGAGATTCTTTTGCCCATCGAAGCGGTGAAGGAAGGCTTCGTCGTGGTTGTCAAGCCGTCGGAACGTGTCCCTGTCGACGGTGTGATCGTGGAAGGATCAGGACTCATCGATGAGTCTATGATAACTGGTGAGTCTGTGCCTGTAATCAAGAAGGCTGGAGATCCTGTGACGGCAGGTTCGTTGAACCTCACATCTTCGTTCAAGATCCGAGTCACGAAGGTGGGTGAAGATACATTCTTGTCTCAAATGCTCAAGCTCGTTCGGGAGGCACAGGGATTCAAGGTCCCGATACAGGCGCTCGCGGATCGAATAACGAACTTTTTCGTTCCCTTGGTGTTCATCTTGGCAGTCTTCAGTGCCGTGTTTTGGTACTTCAACTACGAAAGATTTTCGACTTTTCTTGAGAAAATGAGTCGCATCGTTCCTTGGATCGTCCACACGAACGCTTTCAGCTTCTCGATCTTCGTCTTCGTTTCAACCTTGGTCATAGCCTGTCCGTGTGCGCTGGGACTCGCAACACCCATGGCACTGTTGGTGGGAACGACTCAAGCGATGAAGAAAGGTTTGCTCATCAGAAACGCCGAAGCGATACAGACAGCGAAAGATGTGGGTTTCGTTCTCACCGACAAAACCGGCACGCTCACCACAGGTGAACCCGTGGTGGTCGAACACAACTTGGACGAAGAACTTTTGAAGATCGTTTCGGGTATCGAGAAAAAGTCGAACCATCCCTTCGCCAAGGCGATCGCAAAGCTTGTCAATGCAGATATCGAAACACAGCATTTCGAAGAGATCGTCGGTGAGGGTGTGAAAGCGATCGTGAAGGGCAGAGAGTACTTCGTTGGAAGGCCTTCGGATTATTCACACTATGAAAAGCAGCTCGAACAGGGAAGAACGATCGTTGAGGTGAGAGTGGATGGAGAAATCAGAGGTTTTCTCGCCTTGGAGGACAAATTGAGGGAAGATGCAAAAGAAGCCGTGGAAAAACTGAAGAAGATGGAAATAGAAACCATCATGGTCACGGGAGACAACGAGAGGGTCGCCAGAGCCGTGGCGAAGAAACTTGCGATAGACAAGGTTCATGCGCAGTTGAAACCTCAAGAAAAGCTCGGGTTGGTGAGAAAGTACCAATCTTTCGGCAAGAAGGTCATGATGGTGGGAGATGGGATGAACGACGCCGCGGCACTGAAAGCCGCCGACATAGGTGTGGCGATGGGCAGCGGTACGGACATCGCCATGGACAGTGCCGACATCGTCGTGGTGAAAGGTGGTATATTCAAAGTTGTGGAAGCCATAGAGGTGTCGAAGGGGACGTTGAAGAAGATCAGGCAGAATCTGTTTTGGGCGTTCTTCTACAACGTCGTTGCGATCCCGTTGGCTATGGCGGGTTTGATCCACCCACTGGTGGCAGAAATCGCGATGCTGTTCAGTTCGATCAGCGTGGTGCTCAACTCTCTGAGGATGAAAGAGGTGGGACGATGAAATACGAACTCCTCGTTCCAGACATTTCCTGCGGTCACTGCAGAAACAAAATCAGTAGAGCGCTCGAAGAACTCGGTGTGAAGAACTACCAGATAGACGTACAGACGAAGAAAGTGATCGTGGAAGCACAAAACATTGAGCCCATAACGAGAAAGCTCGAACAGATGGGTTATCCTGTGGAAAGTTTCAAACAGATCTGATATCAACCTTCTTGGAGCTCTCTCAAAACGATCTCGTCTGGAACGTTTTCCAACAACGCGATGCGCTTGTGTATGGGTGGATGCGTGCTGAACAGGTTCGCGAAGAATCCCTCCTTGTTGTTCACCGATCTTTTCAACGGATCTGAGATGAACAGATGCGCCGTCGCGATCGTGGCACCTTTGACTTTCCCCTTATTCTTCTGCATCTTTGCGATCTTTCTCAGCGCACCCGACAATCCTTTTGGGTTTCTTGTCAATTCAACGGCCTTCGCGTCCGCAAGGTACTCTCTGGTCCTTGAAACTGCGAAGATGCTGACGCGTCCGATCAGAGAAAAGAGCGTCGCAACGAGCGCGAGGATGAGCAACGCCACAAGGATGTAACCCACTCCAGAATCTTTTTTCTTCGATGACCTTCTCCCCCCACCACTCCACGCCAGAAACCTCAAGCTCCTCCACGCGAAAAGTTGCACCAAGACCATGGTGCCCAAAATAGCGCTTATGGTGGTCATCAAGAGCGTGTCTC
The DNA here is from genome assembly GCF_000816145.1 of Pseudothermotoga hypogea DSM 11164 = NBRC 106472. Taxonomy (NCBI): domain Bacteria; kingdom Thermotogati; phylum Thermotogota; class Thermotogae; order Thermotogales; family Thermotogaceae; genus Pseudothermotoga; species Pseudothermotoga hypogea. Next base: position 482,471 of record NZ_CP007141.1, read on the forward strand.
TGTTCTTTATGTGACTGATCTCGTGCGCGATGACACCTTCGGTCTCTTCCCTGTTGAGATGTTTCAGAAGGCCACTGGTGACACACACCGCACTCTTTTCAACCTTGAAGCCCGTGGCGAAGGCGTTTATGTTCTCGTCCTCCATCACGTAAACTTCTGGGGTTTTTTCAAGACCAGCGGCGATCGTGAGCTCTTCAACGATGTTCTTGAGCTGTTTTTCTTCAAGGCTCTTCTCATTTATCTTCCGAGCGTTGACCGATCTGAGCACCAAAGCTGGTCCAGACGACATACCCGCCAGAATCTGGATCAAGGCGATGAAGATCAGAAGGATCGTTCCGAACGGGAAAACACCGAACAGAGCGTCCACGATCAGCCCGAGCGTGGCCATCAAGAACAGAAACAAAAAGACCAAAAGATAGGTTTTTTTCAAATTCTTCTTCTGTTGCACCAGATAGTCCATAAGATCACTCTCTCAAAACGTCAGATCCACCTTGGGTGTTTCCTTCTCCGCCGCGGTGGCTTCGAAGAAGGGGAAGGGTTTGAAGTTGAACATCTTGGCAACGACGTTGGTTGGGAACATCTCGATAGAGGCGTTGTACTTCATCACAGTGTCGTTGTAGAACTGTCTCGCGTAAGTGATCCTGTTCTCTGTGCTGGTGAGTTCTTCCATGAGCTGTTTCACCTGCTCGTTGGATTTGAGCTCTGGGTATCTTTCAAAAACTGCGAGCAAGCGAGACAGTGCACCTGAAAGCTCCCCTTCCGCCTTTATGCGATCGTCTATCGAACCACCAGACACAGCTTTGGCGCGCGCGTTTATCACGGCTTCCAATGTTTCTTTCTCGTACTTCATATACCCCTTCACCGCGTTCACAAGGTTGGGTATGAGATCGTGCCTTCTCTTCAACTGAACATCGATTTGACTCCACGCGTTCTCGACGCGCTTCTTCCTTGAAACCAACGAGTTGTACGTTCCAACGAACCAGATCAGAAGGATCAGTACTATCGCCACGATGATGCCGACCACTATCACAACGATCACCTCCACCGAAGAGAATCATACACCAAAAATTAAACCCCGGCACAAGGCCGGGGTTTTATGTGTTGACTTCAATCAGAACGTTACGCGCATTCTCCAAGCAACAGTAGCGATCGTTCCATCCCACGAGAGAGCCAACCTGTGGCCAATCAAACCCGTCTTCCAGGAAGCGTAACCTGCGAGTAGGAAGTTTGTTATGCTTGTGATGTTTGGTATCACAACATCCGCACCAACTGTGACTGGGGCAAGCGCTGTCGTTTTGACCGCAATGCCAAGCTGGTTGTTATTATCGAACGCGACGCTCGCACTCAGCTTTTCGATGCCAACGTCCGCACCGACGAGGTATTTCTGGAGAATTGGCGAGCCTGCTGGATTAATCGTGAAATAGCCAAAACCTTTCAATGTTGCACCTTGAATTGCCAAAGCCTTTGCAAGATCAACACTTGCTGAGAGACTAAACGGTGGCAAACCTGACGTGGCGTTCAGCAGATCTTGAACAAGTATTCCGGTGCTCAAGAATCCAAAGCTCAAGCTGTTAAACACATCAACGTTGACGATCTTGGTTGCATCGGGCGTCACAAAAACACTTAGACTGTCGGAGAGATCTCCAGAGCTGATATCAAACTTCAAGCCGACCGCTGCGTCATCGGAATACGCGGTAAAGGACGGCGTGGTGATAAGCCAGCTGAAGTTGGCACCTGACGCGCTGGACCAACCGCGCTCGAGATTTCCAGCCTGAAGCGTTACCGTGAACGAATCAGATGTGTAGAGCTTCTGCCAGACGTATCCCCAGTAGCTCCAAGAGAACGCTGGTGGGGTAGAGGTAGTAACTGTTGGGGAAATGGAAACGTAGAAGCCTGTCGTTTGGTCCTCATTCGATGCTTCGATGTAGAGTGCTCCAGCGACACCAACTGAGAAGCTCATGCTGGTTGGTGTAGCTGTGTACGTTAGTTTCGGTGTCACGTCAAGACGACCAGAAAAGTTCACCGCTGCGAATGCTGCGACCGTTACCAGGGCGACCAACAGAACAAGCAGTTTCCTCATAAGTTAACACCCTCCTTCACTTTAAATTTTACCCCTCACTGGGGTTCACATTGCACCCACTATCATGGCGGCGACTGCAATGATTATAGCACCTATGACGGCGCCAGTCAAAGCCGCATTGGCCTTGGAGAGATCCTCGATCTTCTTGAGCAGCTCGGCCTTGACGCTGTCGATGGTGCTTCCAACTTGAGTGAATCTCTCATCCGTATCGGATCTCACCGCAAACAAACCGTCTCTGAGTTCGCTCAGCTGAGTGTTGACAGAATCGAGTTCGTCAAGGATGTAATCGATCTGTTCTTCGTGCATCGCCATGAATTCGTCAACTTTACCAGCGAGTTCTTCGAGCTTCTTGGCTTGAGCTTCTATCAGTTGCTTGTTCGATGCTATAGCTTCTCTGTTGGAAGCTATGGCTTCTTCGTTCGCCGAAACCTTTGCGTTCAACTTGGCGATGGCTTCTTCGTTTGCATTGACTCTCGCATCGATCTTGTCGACCTTTTCACTCAATCTGTCCAGCTTGATGGAAACATAGCCAAGATTCTTGACCGCATTGTCGAGCATCGAAGAAAGATCTCCCACCTGAGCCTCGAGAGCGGTTATCCTGTTAGACTGAGCACGTGTGTAAGATGTGAGATCCTTGACGATGTTCTTCACTGGCTCGAGCGCGAGCAGTTTCTTGTCCAGATCCGCGATCTTGTTTTCGATCTTGGAGATCGCTGCCTCACAGTTTGCCGCGTGGTCGGCGAGTTTGCTTTCGAACGCAGAGCTCAGTTTGGCAAGATCCTCTTCGTGTTTCCTCTGCAGATTGGCGATCGCTTCGTAGAGTTTGATGACGTCTTTGTCATGGATGTTCACAGTCTGTTTGAGAGACTCCAACGATTTTGCAAGCTCTTCGACCTTGGTTGAGGCTGCGAGCTCTCCAACTTTCTTCTCCAGCTGATCCACCCTCTGAATGGTCGAACCGAGCTTGACGCTGATGGCATCCAGGACCTTCAAAACATCGCTGATGTAAGGACCGACGATCTGTGTTTCGATCAGCCCGATGAGTCTGCTGATCATTGCGGCTTCTTCGTAGCGTGTGATGTTGCGATCTCCCTTGAAGGTCCCATCGGGATATCCAATGACGATACCCTTATCCTTCAGATGTTTCACGTACTCATAGGCCCAGTGTTTTTCTGGTACGTCTGGAAACATCCCGGAAGCGAACACCCCTACGGCAACGACCAATGCCACGACTGTGAGGAAAAGTTTCTTCATGGCGCCAACCTCCCTTCTGATTATTCTCTTTGGTGGGAACTGCTCCCCCCCACTTGTCAAAGACCGAAACAACCCAGCTCAGAACTCATTATATCACTCGAACGACATGTAAATCAAGTCTTCAATCCGTCTCTCTGCGAACCAGTTTGAAGAACTGTCTCTTGCCAACCTTCAGGATCTTTTCTGTCTCCAGTGTGAGCTTCGCATGGATGTCGGTGATCTTTTCTCCGTCGACTTTGACGCCACCTTGTTGGATCAACCTCTTTGCCTCACTTTTGCTCTCAGCCACGTTCAACTTCATGAGTAATTCTACCAGTTCGACATGGTCCCTGTCAAGATGCACGGTGGGCATTTCTTCGGGAAGCTCTCTTTTCGAAAAGACTTTGACGAAATGTTCTTGTGCTTCTCTGGCTTCATCTTCTCCGTGGAAGAACTTGGTGATCTCGAACGCCAACTTCATCTTGACGTCCCTTGGGTTGATCTTTCCCTCTTTCATCAACCTTTCGTACTCTTCGATCTTTTCTTCCGACACGTTCGTCAGAAGTCTCATGTACTTCACAATGAGCCAGTCTGGGATCGACATGAGCTTTCCGAACATCTCGTTGGGTGGGTCGTTGAAGGCTATGTAGTTGCCGTAACTTTTACTCATCTTCATCTTTCCATCCGTGCCCTCTATGATGGGCATCGTCATGACGATCTGAGGTTCTTGTCCGAGCTGTTGTTGGATGTGTCTGCCAACCAGAAGATTGAAGTACTGATCTGTTCCTCCAAGTTCCACGTCGGCTTCTATCGCCACGGAATCTTGAGCTTGAGCGAGTGGATAGAGAAATTCTGCGATCGAAATGGGAACGTTCTCTTTGTACCTCTTTGCAAAATCGTCCCTCTCGAGCATACGTGCGACAGTGTACTTGGACGCGAGCTTAATCACGTCGGCGAAGCTCATCTTTCCGAGCCATTCGCTGTTGAAACGAAGCTCCGTCTTCTCTCGGTCCAAGATTTTGAAGACCTGCTGTGCGTAAGTTTCCGCGTTTTTCTTCACTTCCTCTTCGCTGAGCATGGGTCTTGTCGAATCTCTTCCTGAAGGATCACCTATCTGTGCGGTGAAATCTCCGATGATGAGCACGACCCTATGACCCAGCTCCTGAAACTGTTTCAACTTGAAGAGCACCACGGCGTGTCCAAGGTGAAGGTCTGGTCTTGAGGGATCGACGCCGAGTTTGACACGAAGCTGTTTTTTTCGCTTCAACTTGTCCAAAAGTTCTTCCTCGTTGACCAGATCGACCACGTTCTTCTTCAAGATCTGAAGTTGTTTCAGTGGGTCCATCGACTCACCTCGCGATGAAGAAGGCTGTCAGAATGCTGCTGACCATGAACGCTATGGCAAGACCGAGTGTGATCTTTCCGGGCGTGTCGAGGCCTTTCTTTCTTCCGAACATCGTGTAGAGAGAACCTGAGCCGAAGGCGCCTCCGAGTTCTGCGAACTTGCCCATCTGCTGGATCACCATGTAGATGAGCCCAGCGCTGATGAGTGAATGAACGATTATCATGAACGTTTTCACCTTTCCACCTCCTGCAAGGCTTCGACTGAAAAAGATTATACAACAAACGCCCCATCTTGACTCGAGAAACTAAAAAACCCCCGTTTGGGGGTTTTGGTGGCGGCGGTGGGATTCGAACCCACGACATAGTGATTATGAATCACTCGCTCTGACCATCTGAGCTACACCGCCACTCACTTTGAATGATACCACAACGAACCAGAAGGTTCAAGTGGCACGGCGAGATCTATTTCGCCAGTATCAAGATTAGATCGTTCACGTTCGTGCCCGTCGGACCTGTGATGAGAAGATCGTTTGAGATTTTCAGAGCGTTGTACGAATCGTTGTTTTCCAAGAACGCTTGTGGATCGAAGCCTGAGTCTTTGATCCTTTGAACCGTTTTCCCATCCACTACACCACCTGCGGCATCGGTGGGGCCATCGGTGCCGTCTGTGCCGATCGAGCAAACCACGACGCCATCGAGGCCTGCTATCTTCAACGCCGCGGCGAGCGCGAGCTCTTGGTTTCTTCCACCTTTTCCTTTTCCTTTGACGCGCACCACGGTTTCTCCACCGAGCACGAGCGCGCAAGGTCTTTTCACAGGTCTATCGTGAAGGACCAGCTCTTTCGCGATCGAGCCGACGAAAAAGCCTGCTTCTCTCGCTTCGCACTCCAAGCTCGTCGTCAAGATCGCGGTGTTGTAGCCAAGCCTTTCGGCGACTTCGACGGCCTTCTCGCAGGCGAGCTTCAAATCTGCGACGATGTAGCTTTCCACGTTCGAAAGGATTTTCGGCGTTTCATCTTTCAACTCTTTGAGAACATTCTCATCCACCTGCACGTTGTACTTTTCGAGCACGTTCAAGGCATCTTCGCTCGTGCTGAGGTCTGGATGGGCTGGACCCGATGCGATCACATCGAGCCTGTTGAACAGAACGTCCGAGAGGATCAGACACACCACACGCGCGGGGAAGACCTTCTGCGCGAACCTGCCACCTTTGACTTCAGAAAGATGCTTCCTCACCGCGTTGATCTGGCCTATGTTCGCTCCGCTCTTCAAAAGTTGATCGGTGATATTCTGAAGTTGCTTCAAGGTGACGCTACCCTTGGGCTTTTCGAAGAGCGAAGAACCACCGCCAGAGATCAAGAACAAAACGGTATCTTCTTCGCTCAGATCTTTCACGATCTCGAGAGCACGTTCGGTGGCTCTGATCGTGTTTTCGTCTGGAACGGGATGGCCGGCCTCGTAGATTTCCAGACCTTCGATCTCACCTTCGCTGTGGCCATACTTGGTGATGACGATGCCTTTTTCTATCTTTTCTTTCAGAACCTCTTTGGCAGCTTTCGCCATTCGCCAAGCGGCTTTTCCTATCGCGACGAGCACAACGCGCGAAAGGTTCAGCTCTTTCAACTTCTCTTTCACCGCGTTGTCTGGAAGAACGTGCCGAATCGATTCTTCAACGATCGTGAGCGCATCTTGTTTCAAACTTCGGCTCATGTTCTTCTCTCCTTCAAAAATTTTCTTCCGATACGAACTGCAAAGTAGCTTCCAAAAACGTTGAAGATCAGATCGAACATGGTGTCGTCCAAGCCACGTTGAGCGTTGACTGAAAAGATTTTGTCCGCGATGAATTCGGCTATCTCCCAGAGCACGCCAGCGAAGTTGGCAAGCAAGAAAGACACAAGTTGCGCCATCTTATCGCTGAGCGATCGCCAGAACTTCGAATCTTTGCAAAGAACGTGGTAGAAGAAGAACGCGATGGTGAAAGAACCAAAGAAATGCAGTGCCTTGTCCCAGAGTGGAACGGAATCGTAGAATTTGAGAAAATGGCCGAAGAAAGAGTGAAGGACCAAATGGAGTCGCAGAAGGTTTTTCAACACGTTCGGCAAGTCCTGTTGAACGATGTGGCTGTAGACGTCGATGAACCTGTCTGCCAGAACGTAGAGGAAGTAGCCAACACTTTGAACGAGCCTCCCGAGAAGGAGGCTCGTCACGAATGGTAGCATCAACAAGATAGTGAAGAAGACTTCCAAGACCCTTTCCAGCGTAAGCTTCCTTTCGGCTTCCAGTTGTCGCACCGTGCTTACCTCACAACAAGTTTTTGACGATCTCTCCCTCTTTCATGACCATGACGACGTTCTTTTCGTTCAAGAGCGATTCGACGTCTTCCAAAGGATTCTTCTCCAGCACTATCACATCGGCGAGCTTGCCCTCTTCTATTGTACCAACCTGTTTCGAAAGTCCAGCGGCTTCTGCGGCGTGCTTCGTTGCACAGACCAAGGCTTCTTCTTTCTTCATACCGAGTTTCTCAACGAAGAGCAGTATCTCGAGCGCGTTGTCACCCTGTCTGAAAGCTTTGATCCCTCCAAGAAAGTCGGTGCCAGTGGCGAGTTTCACACCGCGTTGGTATGCCAACTTTATGTTCTCGACGTGAGCTCTGTAAACTTCTTCGGACTTCTTCAAGCCCCACTCGGGTATGCCTATCTCTTTACCAAAGCGCATGATGTGTTCCACGATGGAGAGCGTTGGTACAACGATCGCGTCGAGCTTCTTCGCAAGTTCACAACACTCTTCGTCGATGAATATGCCGTGCGCGATGACCTTCACGCCAGCGAGCAACGCGTTCTTGATACCCTCTGTGCCCTGTGCGTGCGAATGGACGAACGTTCCCGCGTGTCTCGCTTCTTGAACGATGGCTTGGATTTCTTCCATGGTGAACTGCACCTGCTCGGGTCTGTCTTTTTCTGACAGCACACCACCAGTGGACATGATCTTGATGAAGTCCGCTCCACAACGCAAAGCGTAGCGTGCAGCCTTGCGGCACTCGTCCACACCGTCACAGATCAAAGAACCAAAGGGGGTTTTGAACTTCGAAGTCCTTGGATCAACATAATCGATGGGTAGATAGTGCGCATCTCCGTGGCCGAAGGTTTGAGACAGAGAAGGTCCTGCGGCGACGATCCTCGGTCCGACGATCGTTTTCTCTTGTACGGCTTTCTTCAAATTCACGGCGATGGAACCACCTGCGTCCACGATGGTCGTGAAACCCGCGTTGATGAGAGATTCCAAGTCCTTCACGGCGCGCGCCACGAGCGTTTCGTACGGAACCAAGAGATGTTCCTTGACAGAATCACCAGAGCGCATGCCCGTCAGATGCAAATGCGCGTCGATGAGACCCGGCATGAGAAAGAGACCGTCAAGATCGATGCGGGAAAAACCGGCGGGGATGGTGGTTGAATCGAGCTTTGAAACCTTCACGATACGACCTTTTTCTACCAAGACGACGGCCTTCTCGAGGATCGAACCGTCACCGACGAAAACCGTGGCGTTGAGCAACGCGAAACTCTCCACCGAGATCCCTCCTTTGATTTGCAGTGCGAACTTTTTTGATATGATAGCCGATCTTTCTTGGATCGTCAAGTGGGATCATTTCAAATGACAAGCGACCTCGATGAGCTCGTATCTTCTACTTCCAAGTCCGATCTGTTCTGCGTAGGCAAGCTGAGTTTCCCAACTCACGTTGGGATGAACCTGAAGGAAGGGATCTTGGTGGGTGGCTTTCAACACCAAATCGATGCACGCTTGATCGATCGCCACAGGATCATCGCTCACCGCGATGCCGATGTCAGGTGCGACCGCAGGTCTGTTCACGTGCCAACAATCACAATCGGGTGAGACGTTCACGATGAAGTTTACGAAGATCGCGCGCTTGTCTTTCAAGACAGCTTTTGCGTACTCGACCATCTTCTTGCTCAAAAGTTCCGCCGAGCTGTCCCAACTCGGCTCCACGGCTCCATAGTTGCACACGGCGATGCACTGGCCACAACCTATGCACACGTCATAATCGATCTTCGCGATTTTCGAAACTCTGATCGCACCCGTAGGGCAGAACCTTTCACACGTCCTGCAAGCGACGCACTTGCTCTCGACAATCTTCGGCTTGGAGTCTGAATGCTGTTCGAGCTTGCCCTGTCTGGACGCACAACCCATCCCGATGTTCTTCAGCGCACCACCGAAGCCTGTTTGCTCGTGCCCTTTGAAGTGCGTGACGAAGATCAGAACGTCGGCCAACGCGATCGCAGAAGCTATCTTCGCTTCCTTGACGTAGTTTCCATCCACCTTCACGATCAGTTGATCGTTTCCCTTCAAACCGTCGGCAATGATCACTGGGGCACCCACCACGTCCATCGTGAAGCCGTTGAGGTACGCGTTCAAAAGATGATCGACCGCGTTGCTGCGATGACCCACGTACAAGGTGTTGGCGTCGGTCAAAAAGATCTTCGCACCGGAAGGCTTCAGCTTCTCCACGAGCACTCTCAGATACTGTGGTCTTACGAACGCGAGATTGCCGTACTCGCCGAAATGAAGCTTTATCGCGACGAACTCGTCTTTTCTCGCGAGGGTGTTTATTCCAATCTTATCGAGCAGGAGAGAAAACTTTTGAAGCAGATTCATGTTGCTGTTTGTGCTCAAGTCGGTGAAATAAACGCGCGCCACGCGGTGAACCTCCTCAATAGAGTCTGTGCTTTTCGATTCTCTGAGAGAATTTGAATGACTCTTTGTTCCAGATTCTATCAAAGTCTTTCGACGTGGCGCCTTCGTCGATCGCTTTTCTGTAGAAGTCGCTTCCGACCAGCAGGTCGAAATAATACCTCTCAGTTTCATCGTGCACGTAGCTGTCCCAGCGGAAACTTTCTGGATGAAGCCTTTTCAGACACGAGATGAGATCGACCGCAAGGTGCAAAGGTTTGATCTTCCTTTTATCCGTGACGAAGAACTCTAGTCCCCGACACACTTGGTTGGACAACTTGAAAGCGAACGGGACGAAGAACCTCTCTCTGAAGGCAACACCTTCGTGGTTGAACTTTCTCAATTCTTCGTAGAGTTTTGCTGAATCGATCCAAGGAGCGCCTATGAACTTGAACGGGTGCGTCGTTCCGCGACCCACAGAGACGTTCACACCTTCCAGAAGGCAGAAACCTGCGTAGAGGATCGTGTGCTCTAACGATGGTAGATTGGGCGAAGGTGTGTTCCATAGCAAGCCAGTTTCGTCGAAATAGCTCTCAGGATCGTAGTTTTCCATCTTTATTACCTCGAGTTCCGCGTTCATGTCAAATTCTTCGTTCAAGTAATGTGCGAGCTCTCCGATCGTCAAACCGTATCTGAGTGCAAGTTCATAACCTCCGACGAAGCTCTCAAATTCTTTCTCGATCGTGGGCCCTTCTATTTTCTTCGAAAGTGGGTTCGGTCTGTCCAAGACGACGAACTTGATTTTGTGCTTGCCACACTCTTCCATACAGTAGGCCATCGTGTAGATGTAGGTGTAGAAACGAAGGCCGACGTCTTGGATGTCGTAAACGAGTGCATCGATGCCTGAAAGCATCTCCTCGGTGGGTCTGAGCCTTTCACCGTAGAGAGAATGGACGACTATGCCATATTTCGGTTCGATCGAATCTTGCACCTTTGCACCGTCTGCCGCCGCTGTGAAGATCCCATGTTCGGGCCCGAAGAGTCTGACGAGTTTCAGACCTTTTTCCATGAAGAGATCAACGTTTCTCTTCAGCTCAGAGTTGATCCCCGTCGCGTTGGTGATCAGACCGATGCGCAAGTTCTTGTAACGATCGACGAACTTTTCCAAAAAGACGTCCAAGCCGAGTTTGACAGTCTTCACTTGATCGCCCCCTGCGTCATGCCAGCGATGAAGAACCGAGAGAAGATCAAGAAGAGTATAACGGTTGGAGCTATCGAGAGAGTGAGACCCGCGAACAACAGAGGCCATTGGATCGAGTATTCACCGAAGAATATGGACACGGCGAGCGTGATCGTGGCTTTGGATCGATCGTTTATGAGGATCAACGGGAAGAAGAAGTCGTTCCAGACATTGACGAAGGTCACGATGGCAACTATGGAGAGTGCAGGTTTGGTGAGCGGAAGAATCAACTTGTAATAGATGTATCCCACGCTCGCTCCGTCTATGCGCGCCGCTTCACACAGCTCGTTAGGCACAGCATCTATGAAGTTCTTCAAGATGAAGATCGAAAAGGGAAGATTGACCGAGCTGTAGATCAAGACGAGACCTGCCAACGAGTTGGTCAAGTTCATGTTCCTGAGAAGGATGAATATGGGTATAACGGCGAGCCTCGCAGGTAAAGCGAGCCCCAGCATGGTGTACAGGAAAACGCCCCTTCTGAAAGAAAAATCGTACTTCGAGACCATGTAAGCGAACATGCTCGCAAGCAAAACCACGACGATCACAGTCGCCCCAGCGACGAGCAAACTGTTCCTGTAACCAACTCCGATTTTGGCGAAGTTCCACGCCTTGGAGAAGTTGTCGAACTTGAAGGTGGATGGAAACGAGAAAGGTTTCAAGAAGAGTTCTCTCATGGATTTGAAAGAGTTCATGACCATCATCGTGAAGGGTACGACTATGATCAACGCGTAGATCGTCAAGAAAGCGTAGGCTAAGATCGTCCCAGTCTTAGTGAGTCTCACCATGCCCTTTCCCTTCTTTCGACGAGAAAAACGTACAGGATCGAAAGGGGCATCACGATGGCGAAGATAAACACAGTGACTGCTGCGCCGAGTCCCATGTCTGTGTAAGCACTGCCGAGTCCACCGAAGGCTGTTCTGTAGAAGACCGTGCCGAGTACGTCGGTTTTCCTGAAAGGCCCTGCTTGCACACCGGTCATGGCGTAGACCATGTCGAAGACGTTGAAGCTTCCTATGAACAACAGTATCAGCAAAGTTCTGAAGGTCGGTAGAACCAACGGAAGAACGATTTTCGTTGCTATCTTCCTGTTGTTAGCGCCATCTATGTACGCGGCTTCGATTAAATCTGGTGAGATGTTCAGAATCGCAGCGAGGATGACCAGAACATAAAAACCAAGGTGCCTCCACGTGTTCACCAAGATGATGCTCAAGAGCGCCGTGGATGGATCACCCAACCAAGGTCTGGCAAGACTTTTCAAACCTATGAATTTGAGAAAGTTGTTCACGAGTCCTATCTGCGGGTTCAAAAACAGATTCCACATGAAGCCAACGATCACCAGAGGTATCATGTTGGGCATGTACACCACTGTGCGGAAGAGTTTTGCTCCTCTGAGCTTGCTCGCAAGAAGGAATGCTATCAGAAAACCAAGACCGAGCTCGAGTGTCGCTGCAACGATGAAGAAATAGATGTTGTGGAAGAAGGCGTTGAAGACTTCTTTTGAAAAACCACCGAAGAACATCTCTCTGAAGTTCTTCAAACCTACGAAGATCTTTGGTCCAACGCCTTTCCACGAATAGAAACTCAACATCAGACTATCGAACAGAGGATAGACTACGAACAAACTGTAGAGAGCAAGCGCTGGAAGGATGAAAAGAAGAACGTACCTCGCTTTCACCTTCATCCACGTTCACCCCATTTTTCAAAAGCCCCAGCCCGAAGGCTGGGGCGTGTCCTGTTCACTTTCCAAGTCTCTTCTTCAGCGGTTCGTACCACTGAGATATGGCTTCCTGAGCCTTCTTGGAGAGCTCTTCAGGTGTGATCCTGCCCGCGTACATCTCCTGCATGCCTGGGCTCAGCACGTCGTCGTAGAGCGAAGGTTTCTGCGTGACGAACACCGAGCCGACCCAGTACACATAGGGAGAAGCATGCTTGAGATACACATCGACGACCTCTTCCAGTATCGGTACCTTCGGCAATTCGGCTCCGGAAACAGCGGGGATGTTGTAGGTGATGTTCGCGAAGATGGTACCGAACTTGGGTGTTGCACAGAATTTCAGAACCTCGATGGAGTCCTTGAGGTTCTTCACGTTCGACGTGAGCGTTATGGCACCGTCCATGTAAACGTACGCGTAAGGTTTTTGATCCTTCGTGAGCGGTGGAACCATGAAGTAACCCACTTCGATGTCTGGGTTCAAATTCTTCCAGTTCTGATAACCCCAAATTCCGTAGAACACCATCGCCGCTTGACCAAAGGCGAAGGCTGCGTCCATGTCTGTGGTGGAGTTCGCCAAGAAGCCGTCTTGGTAGTAAACCTTGAGATCGTTCAACCTGCGGTTCAGATCGGTGAACTTCGGATCGAGGAAGTCCGTTTCTCCATCGATGAGCTTCTTGATCCATTCCGGTCCAAGGACGCTCACACCGCACATGGCGTGCTGCATAGTCAATGTCCATGCCTCTTTTCCAGGTATGAAGAAAGGTGTGATACCGTTTTTCTTCAAAGTCTTGGCGATCTCAACGAGCTCGTCCCAAGTTTCTGGTTCTTTGAGTTTGAACTTGTTGAAGTACTCCTTGTTGTAGAAGATACCCACAACTTGGACAGCGAACGGGACGCCATACTTCTTACCTTGGAAGGTCACAGAATTCAGAATGGTCTGCGAGAAGTTCGAGAAGTCGATGTACTCGTCGATGGGTAGATACAGCCCGTTCTCGATCATCGTCTGGGTTCGTCCGCCGGGAAGTCTTCTGGAATAGACGATGTCTGGTCCAGTACCCGTTTGAAGCGCGACGGCGATCTTGGCGTCGTACTCAGTCGGTACGAACGCCGTGAAGTTGATCTTGATGTCTTTGCCCATCTTCCTGAGTTCCTCTTCAACCTGCTTCCACACCTCGGCGTCTTGGCTCCTCCAGCTCCAGATGTTGACTTCACCTGCAAGCACGAGGACACACAACAAGACTGCCACCAACACCACCAGTTTCCTCATAAACACACCCCCTCGAAGTGGTCTGAATTTATTATATCAAAAAGACAATTTGAGTACAATGCGTATATCAAAAAGGCTCGAGGACCTCGCAAAGAACTGCTGGTGCTGTTTTATAATTTACTAAGGATGGTGTGAGAACGTGAGGGGAACTCTCGTCGCGCTGTTCGTTTTCTCCGCGGTTTTATTCGGTGCGACTTTTCAAATTGAAACAGAGCTCGAGTACGATTTCAAGCAGGTTTTCGATTCCATCAAATTCCGTCTCATAGTGCCGCTCATGGGAACTGAATTCATCGCGAGCGGTGGTTTCAGAAAAGACAACATCGTCACTCCACCATATGGCGACTTTCTCAGGGGACATTATTGGTATTGGGATGAGGGTTATTTCAAGTATCGAGGGCAAAACATCGAAGTCGACGTGGGCGTGAAGAAGAACACGGTCGGGCCGGGAGAGTTTTACAACCTTTTCCTCTCAGAGAAGGATTTTTCTTACCCCACTGTGAGAGTAACGTGGTTCTATCTTTCCCGAAAAATATCTGTGGAAACCCTTTGGGCAGTTTTGAGAACCTTTTCGACTGAAGACAAGCCTGCGAAAGGTTTGGTGTACAGAAGACTGTTACTGTTACCCCTGGAAGGTCTGGAGATCGGTTATCAGGAATCGGTACTTTTTCTGAACAGATATTTCGATCCGTACTATTATTTTGTCCCGATACCTATTCCAGGAATTCAAGAGTTCTGGCATCTTTCAGCTCCTTGGGGTGTTAGGCCTGCCCAGTTGGATGACAACTCCATGGTCGGAGCGTACGCTGTTCTCCACGGTGGTTCGTGGCGCACTTACGCTGAACTCCTCATTGACGACATAAACATGAACAGGTTCCTTTCACCGGAAAGCTATCAAAATCCTGACAAGATCGCGTTCTTGATAGGTTTTTCGGGGCGAAGAGATCCCGTGAGGTTCACGATAGAGGTGGCAGGTGCGACCGCTTACACGTTCGAAAGAACGAGAGCCGACAAACCTTACGAGTACGTGTTCTTCGAAGGAACGAGTTATCCCATCGAGAAGAACATGATCGGTTACAAGTACGGCGAGAACAACATAGCTTGCGTGATCGATTTCGAGTATCGTTTTGCAAATTGGACCTTCAGCTTGGGATGGGAATCTGTCATTTTCGGAACCAGAACACCCCATCTACCCTGGCACGGTGGGAGCATGCCCAGCGGTACGAGATGGTTGATCGGAGAGATCTCATCGCTGAACACGTTGAGAGCCACGATCAGTTACCGATCGCAAGAGGTGTACGCGTTCAATCTCGAAGACGTGTTCTTCGCCGGAACGCTTGGCGTGAGAAATTCACAACCTTTCGTTGGATTTTCCTTCAGTTTGTCTATAAACATGTGAGGAGGTTTGCAAATGAAGGGTTTGGTTCTGTGTGCGGGTAAGGGAACGAGGCTCAGGCCTTTGACGTACACGACGGCGAAGCATTTGATACCTGTGGCCAACAAACCTGTGATCTTCTACACACTCGAGTTCATGAAAAAGGCTAATGTGAACGAGATCGCGATCGTGGTGAGCCCAGAAAACGAAGCGTTGTTCAAAGAGACTCTGAAAGACGGTGCGCAGCTTGGAATGCACATCGAGTACGTCGTTCAGCCTCAACCCAAAGGCATAGCGCACGCAGTGTTCATTTCCAGGGAATTTTTAAAAGACGAGCCCTTCCTCTTGGTGCTCGGAGACAACTTGGTGTTCGAGGATACCTCGAGCGTGGTGAAAAGCTTCGAATCGGAAAACATCGACGCTTACGTGTTGCTCGCGCGCGTGAAGGATCCGAGAGCTTACGGTGTCGCAGTGCTAGAAGATGGAAGGATCGTTCACGTGGAGGAAAAACCCAAAGAGCCGAAGAGTGATCTGGCGATCGTGGGGGTTTATCTGTTCAGAAAGAGCGTCTTCGAGGCCATAGAGAACATCAAACCGTCGTGGAGGGGAGAGCTAGAGATCACAGATGCCATAGGCTATTTGGTCCAGAAAGGCTACGTCGTGAGGGCGCACGTGATACAAGGTTGGTGGAAGGATACGGGAAAACCTGAAGATCTACTCGAAGCGAACAGACGCATACTCGATGCCATGGAAGATGGCGAATGCGCTGGAAAGATCGATGACAGCACGATTGTTCAAGGCAGAGTCTGTGTCGCGAAAGGATCGATCATAGCTGGTTCACTCATAAGAGGACCGGTCGTGATCGGGGAAAACTGTAGGATCGTGAACTCCTACGTGGGACCTTACACGTCCATAGGTAACGGGGTCATCTTGGAAAACTGCGAGGTGGAAAACTCCATACTGATGGACGAGAGCAAGCTGAGCAATTTGTCTGCGAGAATAGATTCATCGCTGATCGGCAAGGGTGTTAGTATAAGTCAAAACGGGAAATTACCAAAAGCGATGAAGTTCGTCGTTGGAGACCTCAGCTCTTTGGAATTATGAAAAACCCCCAGCGTGGCTGGGGGTCATCTGTACCTCACCCACCTCATCACCAAAGGTGCTGCGACGAAGAGGGATGAATAAGTTCCCACGATCACACCTACGCTCATGCCGAAGGCGAACGGCTTGATGGTGTTACCCGCGAACAACAGCAGGACAAAGACGAGTATGAAGGTTGTCAAGGAAGTGTTTATTGTTCTCGTCAAAATTTGACTCACACTTTCGTTTATCAACGTCGGGATATCTCTACCTCTAAACTTTTTCATGTTCTCCCTGATCCTGTCGTAGACGATGATCGTGTTGTTCAGCGAGTAACCTATGAGCGTGAGCAAGGCAGCAACGGCTGGGACGTTGATCTCGTATTTGAAAATGGAGAAGAATCCCAAAGTCACCAAAACATCGTGTGTGAGGGCTGCTATGGCTCCAACACCAAAGATGAAGTTGAAACGCAGAGTTATGTAAGCCAGAATCGCGACCAGTGTGATCAAAATTGCCCTCCAAGTGAGCCTTCTGATCTCTTCTGCGGCGCTACCACCCGTCTCGTTGAAGGATACGACCTCCGCTTTGAAACCTTTAACTTCGAGTTTCTTTTCGAGCTCTTCCACGATCTTGAATTTCTCTTCCGCGTCGAAGGTCTTCGAAACGGTGACTGAGAACTTCACAACCCCGGCTGGATCACCCACGGATCTGACCCTCGTGACGCGTGCGGCGGCAAAATCAGGCGAGATCTCACTCAGAACCTGGCGCAGGTCCTGTTCGACCATGTTTCCCTCGGCGCGAACGAGGATTTCGCTTCCACCGACGAACTCGACGCCGAGGTTGAAACCGCGCGTGAAGATGAAGAGCAAAGAGAGCACAACGAAGAAGGCTGCTATACCAAGCCAAACCGTTCTCTTGCTCACAACGTCGATCTTTTTCATGGCTCGACTCCCCTTTCTACAGCCTTAGGAATACGGATGAAGCTGTGGAAAGCATCGGTGAGCAACCTCGAAAGGACCATGTTCACAAAGAAGCTGCCAGCGACACCTATGATCAGAGTGATCGCAAAGCCCTTCACAGTGCCTGTACCGAAGTAATAGAGCACTAAACCAGCGATGATCGTGGTCAAGTTTGCGTCGAAGAGCGTGATGAAGCTTCTTTCGAAACCCGCACTGATCGCGGCCCTGACGGACTTACCTGCTTTGAGCTCTTCTTTTATTCTCTCGGCTATGATGATGTTTCCGTCCACCGTTGTACCTATGGTGAAGAAAATACCGGCGATACCGGGCAGGGTCAAAATGGAACGTGTAGCCGCCATCACGCCGAGTAGAAGGATAGTGTTGTAGATGAGTGCGATGTCCGCCACGACACCTTGGATACCGTAGAAGACGATCATGTATATCATGACGAGGACAAGACCTATGAATCCAGCTATGAGCGAGCTTTTGATGATGTCAGATCCGAGCAACGGTGCGACCCATCCCGCGGAGACTTTTTCCAATCTGGCGGGCAGTGCACCGCTTCTGAGTATCGCGGCGAGCTGTTTCGCCTCTTCGAGCGAGAAATTTCCAGTGATTTCGGCCTTACCATCCGGAATGACTGAAATCACATAACCTGCAAACTGAACGACGTCGTCGAGCACGATCGCGAGCCTCTTTTCCTTAGCAGCCGCCGTACCTATGGCGGATTCTGGAACAACCAATTGTTGCGTGATGCGTTTGAAGATCTCGGCGTCTTTACTCGCCAGCTCGAAGGTCACTTTGTAGCCGAAACGTCCGACACGTGTTTCTGGAACAGGGCTGGCTGCGACGATGCGCGGTGAAACGAGTTTGAGATCTTTGACGAGCATGATCTCTTCCCTCACCAGATACCACGCTTTGCCTTCTCGCGAGGGAAGCCAGCGTGCTTTCTTTATCCTCGCAAGGTCCATCAACCTGGGATCGGTGGTTGGATCGGACGAACTCTCATCGAGCACCTGTCCGAAGTACATGATACCCACCGAGCCAAGAAGCTTTTCAGCCTTGGTCGTGTCCGTGACGTCCGGGATCTCGACTATGATGAAAGAATGATCCTCTCTGAAGCTCTTTCTGAGCGTTGCCTCGGTGTAGCCTGCAGAGTCGAGCCTGTTCCTCAGAACGGTCCAGACGTCGTCCACCACTTGGCTGGGATTCTCAACGCCGGGTTCGACGTCGACCCTGTACTCGAGTCTCGCTCCACCCCTTATGTCGAGTCCAAGCCTCACACGCTGGAAGAGCCGTGCCAGGCCGCTGTAACTCTTGTCCGTCGTCGGCCAGAGCAGTGCCAGCAAAGCCAAGACGAACACTGAGAGCACAATGACCAGTCTCACGCGTTCTGTTTTCATGTCTCAAGCCCCCTCTTTTTATTCTTGCTTTTCCTGTTCCTTCTGCTCCTCTTCCCTTTCCCTGAACACGGAAGCTATGGAGCGTTTCGTGACCTCGAGTTCGGTGGTCATTGCGGTTTTGATCTTCACTGTATCTTTCTTGATATCGATGACCTTACCCACGATGCCGCCGACCGTAACGACCGTATCGCCACGTTTCAGCTGCGAGATCATCTGCTGGAACTGTTTTTCTCTCCTCCTCTGTGGGAGGATGATGAGAAAGTAGAACATCGCGAAGAGCATGACGAGAAGGAAGATGAAACTGAAACCTGAGCCCGTTGCCGTACTGGTTCCACTCGGTGCAGTCGCACCTGGTGCAGCACTGTAGAGTATGTTCATCCTCACTACCTCCTTTCGAATCCATTCGATTTTACCAGAAGTTTTTTAACCTCGGGTAGCAAAAAAATGTTCAACGCCAATCCCACCAGAAAAAATGAAAGCTGCCGCAGGTCGATCGAACGGAAAAAGATATGCTCAACGGTTCGTGAAACCGCCCAGGTGATGACAAAAGAAAACAGGACGGACATTTTCTGTTTCATACGACGATCGAGAACTGAAAGAACGAAGGCCAGAAACGCAAGTTCGAACATGTGCAGAGCCAGCAGCGATGGCGCGAACGATCTCAGAGCGACATAACAGAGATTTGGCAAAATCAGCGCGACGAAAAGACCTGTTGAGAAACCGTGACAAAGAACACTTAGCGCTGTGACAAAGTGGCTCGGAAGAAAGAAAAGCTTTAGCCAGTCAGGACCGAGCCAGACCAGATAGTTCAAGGCGATGCCGAGTGAAAGCCAGAGACACAGTGCAACGATTTTCTTCATGCCATCACACCACGTTCGTCTCTCTGACAATGGATTTTTCGAACCTGTCGACGTTCAGTTCTGTGATGCTGACGTGCTTCGTTTCACCGAAGAGTATCTTCTCCGCCAGAGCTTCGCCGACGGCCGGTGCGAGCATGAAACCATGGCCACTGAAACCGACGGCATAATAGAAGTTCGCCAGTTCAGCAGACTCACCAATGATGGGTTGAGCGTCCGGAGACATGTTGTAGTGTCCCGACCAATGACGCACTATGCGAAGTTTTCGCAAGAATGGGAGCAACCAGCAAATCTTTCTTGCCAAATCTTTCTCGAATCTGAACGTCACGTTGTAGTTCAACCCAGGCCTTTCATCTTTATCACCTTGGCCCATGATGAAGTGGCCGTGCTTCGTCTGTCTGATGTAAAAATTGCCGGAGAAACTTATGAGCATGGGATCGAAAAAGTTCCTTACAGGTTCAGTGACCAAAATCTGGTGTCTGTAGCTCTCGACTGGGAGTTTCACGTTCAGCATGGAGGCAACTTGACCGGCGTACGCTCCTGCGGCGTTCACAAGGATCTTCGATTCGAACCGACCCCTGCTGGTGTGAACTTTGAACTTTGAACCCGTCGGTTCGATCGCAAGGACCTCCGTGTGCGTGAGGATCGTCACACCCAACCTCTTTGCAGCGTGTGCGTAGGCGAAGTTAGCCAGATGAGGGTTGGCATGACCGTCAGTCGGACAGAAGGTGGCGAGCAGAACCTTTTCCACGTTCACGTATTCGAACCGTCGTTTGACTTGATTCGGCGTGAGCAGTTCCACGTTCAAGCCAAGATTTTTCTGCATCTTCACGTTTTCTTCGAACTGTGAGGCTTCCCGTTCATCGTAGGAAAGTACGAGATAGCCTCCCTGTTTGTATTCGATGTCAAAGCCCGTTTCTTCACTCATTCTTTCGAACAGCTTCACGCTCCTCATGGCGAGCAGAACGTTGTGTGGAGAGCTCCACTGTTGTCTGATCCCACCAGCGCACCTGCCCGTGGAACCTGAACTTATGTAGTTCTTCTCGAGGACCAAAACATCGCTCTCGCCGAACTTGGCCAGATGGTATGCGATGGAACAGCCCACGATGCCAGCGCCCACAACGATTATTCTGTACTCAGTTTTCATTCGATTCACCCCTCAGGATCGATTCGAATTTGGTGGGCATCACGGGAGGCCTGAAATGACCCTTCAAAAGTTCCTCGGGCGATTTACCCAACCTTCGGGACAGAATCGACAGGACCGAGGCCCGGCACGTTCTGCCACCACACATGCCCATACCGACGCGCAAATACCGTCTCAGCTCTTCGTAATCTGTGAATCCCAAATCTATAGCCTTTTCGATCTCTTCGAGTGTCACCTCTTCGCACTTGCACACGAAGACGCTCTCTCGCTTCTTCACACGAAAGTTTCTGACCTGTGCGGCAAAACCTGCAGGCACTTTGAGATGGACCAGATTGGTCTTGTGCGGGAAGCGAACGATCTTGATCACTTGTGCCTCGCAAACATATTTTCCGTCTCTGTCCAGTGCGATGACTCGTTCTCCTTTCTCTGGCAACGGGAG
Source organism: Pseudothermotoga hypogea DSM 11164 = NBRC 106472 (assembly GCF_000816145.1). Lineage (NCBI taxonomy): Bacteria > Thermotogati > Thermotogota > Thermotogae > Thermotogales > Thermotogaceae > Pseudothermotoga > Pseudothermotoga hypogea. The sequence goes on from NZ_CP007141.1 coordinate 503,286, forward strand.
CATCTCGTAAGGAACGATCACGAGATCGAAACCCGGTTCAACGTTCTCCTGAACCATGAAGATCGCAAGACCAGGACATTTGGAAACACAGATACCACAACCGGTGCACTTTTCGTAGTCTATCCTCGGAAGGCTGTTTATGTTCTTCGGCACCTCGATGGCACCTGTCGGACAGGAGGTTTGACAGGGATTACACGGGATGTTTTCGTAGCATTCTATGACGGGTCTGAGTTTTCCAATTGGACCTGTGTCGGTCTGTGGCTCACGTGAGTACTCGACAACCCTTTGAGGGAAGAATTTCGCAAGACCTCTTCGCACCTTTTCCGAGAAAGGACCGGATCTGAACTCGATGAGTTCTTTTTGGAGTGACTCTATCTCTTTGGACAAATCTATTTCTTTTATCAACTGAGCGATCGTCAAACCCGCGATCCGCCCTTCGATCATCGCCGTCGTTGCTTCCTCGATTCCTGCAAGATCTCCAGCGATGAAGACGTGCTCGACGTTGGTCCTCATGTTCTGGTCCCTGTACGGAACGAAGCCTCCAAGCTCTGGAACGTATTCGATCTTCACATTCGCCATCGCTGCGAGTTCCACGGAGGGAACCAGACCCGTGGCGATACATATCGCGTCCACCGCGAACTCTTTTTCAGTTCCTTCGATGGGTTGAAAGTTCTCATCGACCTGAACGACGACGGCTCCAGTGACTCTCTCCTGTCCGAGCGCTTTCTTGATCGTGTGTCTCAACAGGATAGGTATGCCGAACCTCTTCACTTTGCGCAGATGAACGTCGTAGCCTCCGACCTTGTCGGCTATCTCGACGATCGCGGCAACCTCTGCGCCGGCTTGCAGCAGTTGGTAAGAAACGATCAAACCTATGTTCCCAGAACCAACCATGAGAAACCTTTTGCCAGGCAAAACCATGAACTGGTTCATGAGCGTCTGAACCGCACCCGCACCGTAGACACCTGGAAGGTGGTTATTTTCAAACTGTATGAATCTCTCCGACGCACCCGTGGCGAGCAGGATGTAATCGGCCTGCACCTCGAGGGTCACGTCGTTCTGCCGATCATACAGTACCACGACGTCTTCGTAGATGCCGGTCACGGTGGTCTGTAGCATGATCTTGACGTGTTCGTTCAGCTGGTCCTTCAACTTCTTGGCTATTTCGAAACCTCTCACCGAGGCGTAGAAACCTTCATGACCGAAAAACTTGTGTGTTTGTTTGACCAGCTGTCCTCCAAGTTCGACGCCCTCGTCTACGATGAGGGTCTCAACACCACGCTTTGAAGCCTCTATCGCTCCGCAGAGACCCGCGGGTCCACCACCCACGACGAGCAACTGTGTTCTCACCACGACACATCACTCCGACCGAACTGCCTTTGAACCTTCATGCCTTCTTTCACTGGTGTGATACACACCCTCACGTTGGGTTCACCGTCGACGACCATCAAGCACGAAGAGCATTTGCCGATCGCACAGAAAAAGCCCCTCGGTCTTGCATGCTCAGTCTCACCAAACACGTCTATCCCATTGGCGATCAGCGCAGCCGCAACGGTTTCACCTTCCAGAGCTTCGAGTTCTCTGCCTTCGAAGTAAAACCTCACCGTACGCGCCGTTTCTCTCTTGAGAATTGGATGCTCGAAGATGCGTCTCAAGTTCTCAACTCCTTTCACAGATGAATCGGTCTGTCGACGACACCTTCGATTGCGCCGAGCAAGGTTTCGCTGAGCGTCGGATGCGGATGGATGGTCCTCTCAAGCTGTTCCGCCGTTAAGCCGTTTCTGACCGCGATCGTGGCTTCCATTATGAGCTCCGTAGCGTAGGGTCCAACTATGGTCGCACCGAGTATTTTTCCCGTCTTCGCATCCGCTATGAACTTGGCAAAACCCTCTTTTTCGAGCATGGTCCTGGCACGACCGTTGGCCATCAGTGGATACGAAAAGACTTTGACCGTCGAAGGATCGACGTCCTTCTCCTTGACTCCCACGCTCGCCACTTCCGGTTCGCTGAATATAACACTGGGTACGGCTGAATAGTCCATCTTCGTTGGTTTTCCACAGATGTTTTCCGCTGCCACGACGGCTTCGTACATTGCCACATGAGCGAGCATGATCTGGCCCCTCACGTCGCCAACTGCGTATATGTTTGGAAGGTTCGTGAGCATCGTCTCATCCGTTTTGATACCTCTCTCTATGGCAAGTCCGATGGACTTCAGATCGTCACTGATCTTTGGCTTTCTTCCCACGGCGACGATGACCTTCTCGGTGGTCTTCTCGAGCTGACCTTCCTTGGTCTCGATGATCGAGCTGTAGCCGTTCTCGATAGGTTGAACGGACGTCACTTTAGACGATTCGTAGATCTCAGCGCCTCTTTTTTTCAGAGTCTTCGCGACGAGTTGCGCTGCGTCAGCATCTTCGTTGGGAAGTATGTGGTCCAAAAGTTCCACGACGATGACCTTCACGTTCAAGCTCGAGAAGAATGTTGCGAGTTCCACTCCGATGACCCCTCCGCCGACTATGAGAACACTTTCTGGAAGACGTTCCATCCTGAAAACATCGTCGCTGGTCCAGATCCCAGGAACTTCGTTGAACGGAGGAAAGAGCGTGGGCACCGAACCTGTGGCGATCAGGAGGTGCTTGGCCTCGAGCTTTTTATCCTGCACCCTCACGGAATTGGGAGACTCCACGATTGCCTCTCCGTTGATCAGCTCGACTCCATTTTTCTTGAAGAGATACTCTATGCCCCTTCTCGAGGCCACCACGACCTTGTTCATGTGGCTCCTAATCTTCGAAAAGTCAAAGGACACGTTCTCTGCCAGAACTCCAAGTTCAGCACCCTTCTCGACTATGCTTCTCAGCAAGTGGGCTGAGGTCAGCAAAGCCTTGGTGGGAATACAGCCCCAGTTCGTACACGTGCCTCCGACGAACGATTTTTCAACGACCGCCACGCGTTTTCCATGCTGAGCGAGCTTTATTGCAGCAACATAACCACCAGGTCCTGCACCGATGATCAGCGCATCGTACATGAGATCACCTCCAACCAAGTCTCAGCCAAGACGATTTTACCAAGTTTGCTCTTGAGTGCCAAAACACAAAGAGAAAAGCCGACCCAATCGGGCCGGCAAAGCGTTCACAAACAAAAAGGCCCCACTCGGGGCCTTGTTTTCACAGAACCGTTGATTTTTTCTCCATCGCTGGGCTCGATGATTTGAAGGAGCAATTTTGTACTTTTTCAACCGTTTGGATCAATTGAACTTGATTCCATGACAATTTTCTTCGGTGTGGCTTCATCACTTTCCTTTTTATTCGTTGGTTTTGGGAGCGCCCACGAAACCTTAGAATGAGGGCCATCTACGAGACATCGTGTCCCTTTCAAACCTCTATCGTCCCTTTGGAGCGCTCCCATTAATATGTATACGGACGAGGTCACTGATGAAATGAAACAGGATAATGACTTTCTCATGAAAAACGCCAGGCCCTACGCCTGGCGTCATTCAAACCTCACTCAAGATCATCTCTTCAAGGTGGAGACGGTTCTGAGCATGTCGTCAGCAGTCTGAATGGTCCTCGCGTTGAGTTCGTAGGCACGCTGGGCGATGATCATGTCGACCATTTCCTTGACGACGTCCACGTTGGATTTTTCGAGGAAACCTTGTTGGATCGCACCGAAGCCATCTTGGTTCGGCGTACCTTCGATCGGATCACCGGAAGAAGCGGTCTGTAGGTACAGATTGTCACCTATGGCCTTCAAACCCGCAGGATTGACGAAGCGCACCAAGGTGATGGTCCCAAGGTTCTCGATAGTCCCATCCTGCATCTCCGCCGACACGATGCCGTCTGGAGAGACGTTTATCGAAACGGCGTCCGCAGGAATCACGATGTTCGGAACCAGCGTGAGCCCGTTGGCGGTGACGACCCTACCATCGCTGTCTATCTTGAAGCTTCCGTCACGGGTGTACGCGATCCTCCCATCTTGAAGCTGAATCTGGAAAAAGCCATCTCCCGCGATTGCAAGATCGAGCGCGTTGCCCGTCTGTTCAAGGTTACCTATGGTGAAGATCCTGTTCGTTGCGCTCAATCTGACGCCGTGTCCGACATAGATTCCCGTTGGGATCGTCGAGTTCTGAGCGGTCGGAGTTCCCGCGTTCTTGTAGTACTGATAGACCAAGTCTTGAAATTCGGCGCGGATCTTTTTGTAACCGGTTGTGTCAACGTTCGCGAGGTTGTTAGAAACTGTATCGAGTTTGTACTGCTGGGCCCACATCCCCGTTGCCGCAGAGTACAGCGAGACCATCATGGTTCAACACCTCCGTCATCTGAGCGTGGCGAGCTGGGAGAACAGTTTTGCCAGCATTTCATCTTCGGCGAGTACGATTTTCTGCGTGATCTCGAAATGTCTCTGCAGCTCGACCATCTTGACCAACTCCGCCACCGCGTTCACATTTGATAGTTCGACGTATCCGGGAAGAATCCTAAAATCTTCTACGGCAACTGCTGGGCCACTCTCTTCGGTTGGCAAAAAGAGTGTATAGCCAACCTTTTTCAAGTTCTGCTGTGAGGCGAAACCGTACACGGCGATCCTGCTCACCACGTTACCCGCGTGATCTCTCACGTAACCTTCCGCGTCGATCGAAAAACCATCTTCGAAACGTATCGGTTCGTTGTTCACATCGAGCAGTCTGAAACCGTCAGCGTTGACGATGAAACCTTCCGCGTCGAGCTTGAAGTTACCCGCGCGCGTGTAGAGAACTTCGTTGTTCCTCTGAACTGAGAAATATCCGTTCCCAACGATCGCAAGATCGAGAGGATTGCCCGTGTACTGCAACGATCCTTCCGTGGCGTCGAGGTACACTCTGTCCACCACAACGCTGTAAGGTAAGTTGCCTATGGGAACTTTCCTGTTCAGCGAAGAGTAAACATGGCGTTCATCGTAAACGCTGAAAGTGGGAATGTCTTTTTTGTAACCGACCGTGTCCACATTCGCCAGGTTGTTCGCCGTCGAATCGAGCTTGAACCAATCGACAAGCATCCCCATTGCGGCCGTGTAGATACCCCTTACCATTCGATCACCTCGCGTAGGACACCGCGACGGCCTTCAAAAGGTTCGGATCTTCGAGCAAGATTCCTGTTCCCTTCGCAACGCAAGTGATCGGATCTTCCGCAACGACGGTTTTCACACCGAGCTCCTCGGCCATCAACATGTCCAGGCCTCTCAAGAGTGCTCCTCCACCCGTTAGCACGATGCCGCGCTCTATTATGTCTGCCGCGAGCTCGGGTGGGGTCTTCTCGAGCACCATCTTTATCCTTGCAATGAGCGTTTCAACTAAAGGCTTCAGCGTTTCCATAACATCTTCGCTCGTGATCAGATCGGTCCTCGGCAAGCCCGTCACGGCGTCCCTCCCTTTGATCTCCATTTCATACGATTCTAAGCTCGCGTGCACTTTTCCTATTTTTATCTTTACCTGCTCAGCGGTTGGCTCACCGATGACCAGACCGTGTTTCCTTCTCACGAATCTCACGATAGCTTCATCCATCACATTACCAGCGAGTTTGATGGAATCTCCCACCACGACGCCTCCAAGGCTTATGACGGCTATGTCCGTGGTGCCACCACCTATGTCCACGATCATGCTACCCTGAGACTTCATCACATCGATTCCAGCACCTATAGCGGCGGCTATGGGTTCGGTGACGACGTGCACCTGCCTCGCGCCGGCGTTCAGGGCCGCTTCAAACACGGCCCTCCGCTCAACGCTCGTGGCCTTCGTTGGAATGCCTATCACGAGTTCAGGCTTGAAGAAGAGAGATTTTTTCACCGTCCTGTTTATGAATTCCCTGATCACCGCCTCTATCACTTTGTAATCGGCGATCACCCCATCCTTCATCGGCTTAACTGCTTTGAAAGACTCTGGGGTCCTGCCGAGCATCTTCTTGGCTTCCTCGCCGATGGCCACGATCTCGCCGGTCTTCTCGGATATGGCGACCACTGATGGTTCGAATATCACGATGCCTTTCCCTCGTTGGTACACTATGAAACTTGCAGTGCCAAGATCTATTCCAAGATCACCCTTGGGCAAAGGGCACACCTCCTATCGTTCTCAAAAAATCTCTGGCGTGCCTGGCGGGAGTCGAACCCGCAACCTCTGGATCCGGAGTCCAGCGCTCTATCCGTTTGAGCTACAGGCACACCATTCGTCCACCAGATTTCAGGAACCTTTCCAGGTTTGATCCTCGCCTCGTAACAATGATATCAAAAGGTGCAAATTGTTCCAAGAACCTTTCGTCACGTTCGACGTGACAGCCTCTTTTGTGAAAAAGATAAGCGTGATATGGTTCTTCCTGGAGCACAACACAGTTCTCCCTGCAGAGTCTCGTGTCGGACAGATGTGCGATGAGCAACTTACCTGGACATCTATGGACTTCTTCGATCGTTTCATCGTATACCTTCTCTGGCTCACGAAGCTTGTATATACCCGTGCCATGTGCGACAAACCTTTCAAAGATCTCGGCCGCGCTCAGACCGTCCACGTTTTCCCTTCCCTGGAACATTCTACTCGACAGACGCTCGTCCACGAGGAAGACTTCCTTGCGAAATTTCTTTTTGATCTTCTCCGCAAAGGCGATACATTCGAAAGTTTGCCGAGAGTATCGACCGCTCATGGACAGAGGCATCCCCACGACGACGGTCGAAGCATCGTATCGGGTCAGCACCTCGAAGACTTTCGATCTCTCCACGGTGAAGATCCTCGATGGGACGTTTCCTCCCAGAGCGATGCCACACCTTTTTTCCCCGTAGTCTATGGCGATGAGATTCACACTCATATCACTACCCGCGGGTTGGATAAAGCCTTGTAGATACCTTTGGCTCTCTGGAGAAGGAATTTTTCGACGAATCGTTCGAAGTATTGCCTCTCCAGTTTGCCCTCACCGATTCTCAGTGAATTTCTCTGCGTGTCGATACCGGACAGATCCAGATTTCCATTCTGTTGACGGGCACCAAGCTCTTCGAGCACATGGAGCATTATCTTTGCGTAAGAGCCATTCCTCGCATAGTTTCGCTCAACCAGAAGATCCAGAAATTCCGCAATCTGTACCCTCGGACCGATATCACGAACGATCTTCTCGATGAAATCGACGTCAGGAAACAGTTCTTCTATTTCCAGCTTTCTTCTGACAACATCGTCCCGTGAGAAGGTCAGATTCAAAATCTGGAACGTACCATCGAAGGAAACGGCGTCGAGCAACTCGAAGAGAGTCAGAGGACTGTCCGAAACAGTTATCTGGGCTTCTTCTCCAAGCAAATTGGGAATACCGTCGGTGTTCGTGGAGCTCAGCAAGAGTTTAGGTTTTTTCTTCCTGATAACACTCAAAGCCGAGAGTCTCTGGTTCAGCTTCATGCTGTGAGAATAAACCACCACACTCTGGTTCATGCCAGAAATATCCCTGTAGAACCTGGCGAGGTTCTTGTTGTCCGAGAAGAGAAAACAGTTTGACTCGTTCAGGGCGTCCTCTATCTGGCCGGCAGAATCGAGCAAACCGTACGTCGGCCTGCAGAGCCTTTCGTAAGCGGGCGAAAGGTTCAGAACCATGGCAAGATCGTACAACCAGTCGGGCCTCTTCACACTGACCGCTAAGAACCTGTCAGACATCCTGCTGACCACGTCAAAGAAAGAGAGGATCTCTGGCTCTTCTCTGAGTTCTCCGAATACCGCGAGCTCGTTGATGATGAACAGATCGTACCTTCTGAGCACCTCATCCAAGTTCGCCAGGAAGTAACTGAGCGTCATCAGAGCATGATTGTTCTTGACTTGCTGGTTCAGAGAGTTGAGATAATCTATCGAGCGATCAAAGTATCTGAGAAGTGTATGGTAGAGCTGTGTCGAGAGAATGTTGTTCAGTGAAATCACGGCACATCTTTCCTTCCTCGTCGTGAACAGCCAGTAGAAGAACGCATTCCTCATCCTCAAATCGAAAACGAACAGGTTTCTTGTCAACGGCTCTTCCAAGATCTGTTCCAGCTGATTGAGTCTGTGTCTGAGCTCCGGTTCCTGAGGAGTGACACGTCCCAGTGACAGCTTTCTCTCGTTCACCTCGGCGTCAACAACGTACAGTGTCGGTACCCTGCCCCTGATGGTGAACACGACGTCCATTCCAGTGGGCTCGTACAGACTCATTTCGAACAGATGTCCCACACCGAAGCCTGTTGCCTCGAACCTCTTCCCGTTCGAACTCACAATCAATCTGACGTTCGATTGATTCTGCCCAAAAAGCTTCGCCGCTTCAATTTTCACTCCCTCGCACAAGAACAGTGGTTCTGGATTCCCATGACCAAAAGGTTCGAGCCTCTGAAGCTCTCTAATCAGGTTCTCGTTTATGTCTTCGAGCCTCAGAATCGCATCGACCTCGAGCACGGCCGATTGATCGTCCAGGGGGATATCGTAACTTCTCAGAGCTTCTATGAAACGATCAACACTCTCAGGTTCGAGACTGAATCCAACTGCGAGGGGATGACCCCCAAACTCTTCGAAGTATTCCAAGAAAGGCTGAAGGACGTCTATCAGGTTCACTCCAGAGACGCTTCGAGCGGAGGCCCTGGCGCCTTCGTCACCTTCGGATATGACTATCACAGGCTTGTTGTACCTGTGGCACAGACGTGCCGCAACAATTCCAATGACTCCAACGTGCCAGTCCCTCCCACGCACCACGATGATGGGGTGTTTGTCGAGGTTTCCACGCTCGATCTGTTCCACCGCTTTCTCGAAGATCTGAGATTCGATCTCCTGTCTGGTCGCGTTGTATTCGAACAAAACATCGATCAGCTGTGATGCGAGCGTGGGATCTCGCGTCGTCAAAAGGTCGAAGGCGTCGTGCGCGGCATCGAGCCTACCCGCGGCGTTGATCTTGGGAGCGACGCGAAAACCTATGTCTCTGGAATCAGGATCGACTATCTGAAGCCTCGACAGCAGCAGCGCAAGACCCGGTCTATCGGTTTTCCTCATACGTTCCAAACCTTCTTTGACTATGAACCTGTTCTCATCGATCAGCTTCACCATGTCCGCCACGGTTCCGAGCGCGACCAGGTCCAGATACCGAAAGACCTCTTCCTCATCGAGAGACAATTGCAAAGCCACGGCGCTTATGAGCTTGAAGGCCACTCCAACACCGGCGAGGTCTTTGAAGGGATATTCGTCGTCTTTTCGCTTCGGATCGAGTATGGCATCCGCCAATGGCAGAGTCTCTGCCGTTTCGTGATGATCGCTGATCACGACGTCGTAGCCCATCGCCTTGGCGATCTGTACGGCGTCAATGGCTGTGACTCCACAATCGACCGTGACGAGTACTTTCGCTCCTTCGTTTCTGAAAGCTTCCAGCACCTGAGGTTGCAATCCATAGCCTTCATCTATGCGTTTTGGAATGTAGTGGACAACCTTCCAGCCATGCCTCTGAAGAAACTCTTTGAGCACGGCAGCACCGGTGATACCATCGACATCGTAGTCACCGTACACAAGGACGATTTCGCTTTGTTCTCTCGCACGCAAAAGAATTTGAACCGCCCGGTCCATGTCCTTCAGGAGAAATGGATCGTGTAGATCATGCTTGGATGGGTCGAGGAATTTGATCGCCTTTTCGGGGTCCTTGATCCCGCGATTGATCAACAATCTGGCTATGAATTCACTGATGCCCAACTCCGAAACGAGTCTCTTCAACTCGTCCTGGTCTATTCGCTTTACTACCCACCTCACGTTCGTCAACTGCCTTTTTCTGGTCTTCTTATTCCATTCTATTAAACCACAAAACCGCCGAAAAGTTCGAAGTGTTAGAATCTTTCGTGGAGGTCCTGAGATGCACATAAGAATTATAGATGGTCATGATTGTATAGGAGGAAACAAGATACTGGTGTGTTCGGAGAACGGAGAAGGATTCTTGCTCGACTTCGGTGTTAATTTTAAGAAATGGTCGCTTTACTTTGAAGAATACTTGAAGCCCAGAACGGGTAAGATACTGCACGATCTGCTCAAACTCGATTTGATACCACGGCTCAACGTCTACAGATCGGACCTTCTTGCCCCAGATTTTGACAGCAACGAGTGCGTGAAGTTCGTATTTGTGAGTCACGCACACGCCGACCACTGCGGTCTGATAGGTCTTCTGAGTGAGCAGATTCCTTTACTCATGACGAAGGAAACCTTCGCGCTGTTGAGTGTGATGGACCAGCTGAAACCCTCAATTTGGGAACAGCTGACGATCCGGACCAGAACGAGGAGCGAGGATGAACACATTCGCACGGACGTGCTGGTGAACGACAGAAAGAAAAAGAATAGGAAGATTTGCCTCGAAAACGTTGAAGACCAACTCGAGGACGAATTCGAACCTGTCGACATACATCAATGCTGGCCCAACCGCGTCGAGATCCTTCCCGTGTACCATTCGGTGCTCGGTGCGGCAGCGCTGTGCGTTGAGGTCGACGATGCGATCGTGATCTACACAGGTGATTTGAGGGCGAGTCCGACGAAAGAGGAGGAAGAATTCTGGCGCTCGAAACTCGGTGAGAAAAGACTGGCGCTCTCGAAGAGGACCGAACAGTTCGCAAGAGAGATCAAGGATTACAGAGATTCACTGAAAAAACCGCTGGTTCTCATTGTCGAAGGAACAAGGGTGAGCAGGAAAGCCGATACAACCAATGACGAGCGGACGGTTTTTCAAAACGTGCTCGACGCAGTCTCAAGAACGAACACGCTGGTCATAGCCGATTTTCCAACCAAACACTTGGAGAGGCTCATGAGTTTCCTCAAGGTTGCACAGATGTGCGGAAGATATCTCGCCCTGACACCGAAAGACTTTGCGCTTTTGCAGTACATGGAAAAGATCGATCCAACCTGGCAACTTTCGGAGCAAGAGATACAGTGCTTGCGCGTTTACCACATAGGAAAAGTGGAGTTCTCAAAGCTCGAGAAGGAAGCGATCCACTTCGCTAAGTCCAGTGGTCTGCTCGTTGGACCAGAAGAGGTCAACAAAAGCCCTGCAAAATACATCGTGGCCGCCGGATACTTCGACATGCCACAGATGCTCGACATCGATGAAACGGTTTTGAACGGTTCGATCTACATACATTCGACGAGCGAGGCTTACACGGAGGAGCAACAGATGGACTACAAGAGGTTCAAGAACTGGTTGACGAGGTTCGGAATAAAACCCCGCGGTTTGGCCTTCGAGAACGACGAGATCGTCTTCACAAATGAGTTCCATGCTTCAGGACATGTATCCGCGCAGGAACTGGAGAAGCTCATCGAGACACTCCAACCAGACGTCATAATACCAGTCCATACCGAGGAAAAATTCTGGTTTGTGGAGAGATGGGGTACAAAAGTTTTGACACAAGAAGAAGTATACTTATGATTATTCGAACTTCAACTTTTCGGTGTAAAATGTGAGTGGATCGATTGGAGGTGGAGTGGTTGAAGTTTTACATCACGACGCCAATATACTATGTGAATTCCGAACCACATGTCGGAAGCGCCTACACAACGATAATTGCCGACATAATCGCACGTTACAAACGAATGATGAACTATAAGGTCTTCTTTCTCACCGGGACCGATGAGCATGGGCAGAAAGTCTTCCAGGCGGCGCGTGCCGCGGGGAAAGATCCGCAACAGTTCTGTGATGAACTCGCACAGAAGTTCGAACAACTCTGGGAGAAGCTACAGATCACCAACGACGGTTTCATCAGGACAACGGATCCAAAGCACATGGCGGTGGTCCAGTACTTCGTAAAGAAAATGCTCGAGAACGGTGACGTTTACAAGGGCGTGTACCAAGGCTGGTACTGTGTCCCGTGTGAGAGTTATTGGAGCGAAGAAGAGCTCGGGCCGAACCACACGTGTCCGAGTTGCGGCAGAGAAGTGAGATTCATCGAGGAAGAAAACTACTTTTTCAGACTCTCGAAGTACCGCGATGCGCTCTTGGAACACTACAGGAAACATCCAGAGTTCGTTCAACCAGACTTCAGAAGAAACGAGATGATCAAGATACTCGAATCCGGTCTGAAGGATCTGAGCATAACCAGAACCACCTTCAGCTGGGGTGTGCCGATGCCGGACGACCCGAAACACGTCATATACGTGTGGGTGGATGCGCTCATAAACTACGTCTCAGCGATCGGTTATCCCACGGATCCAGAGAGGTTCAACGAGTATTGGCCCGCAGATCTGCACCTGATAGGCAAGGAAATAAACAGGTTCCACTCGATCATATGGCCCGCGATGCTGATGTCCGTTGGCCTACCGCTTCCGAAGACGGTGTTCGCCCACGGCTGGCTAACCGTCGATGGCCAGAAGATCTCGAAGTCTCTCGGCAACGCAATAGATCCGAAGTATTTTGTGGATAAGTACGGGAACGACGTGCTGAGGTTTTATCTTGTGAGAGAGATCGTCTTCGGCAAGGACGGCGATTTCTCCGAGAAGGGTCTGGTGAACAGACTCAACTCTGATTTGGCCAACGATTATGGAAACTTGTTGCACAGAACACTCGCGATGCTTGAAAAACATTTTGCCTCGAGTATCCCAGAACCGGGTCCGTTTGAACAAGAGGACGAAAGCTTTGTTCAGCAAGTGCTTGACAAGGTCGAGCGATACCTGGCCCAAATGGACAGCTACCAACTCACTGATGCCATTGAGACCGTTATGGCGATACTCACTTTGGCGAACAAGTACTTCGACGAACGCAAGCCATGGCTTCTGGCGAAGCAAGGTGAGATGAAGAAACTGGGCACAGTCCTTTACAACGTGTGTGAAACCGTCAAGAAGGTCGCGATCATGTTCTATCCCATAATGCCGAACTCATCGCTGGAAGTGCTGCGCCGCCTCGGTGAGGAAACACAGCCAAACGCGCAGCATTTGAGGCAGTGGAGGACTCTGCGTTCCGGACAGAAGATCATCCATGGTGCGCCTCTGTTCCAGAAGGTCGAACTGAAGAGCGAGCAGAAAGTACCGCAGGAAACAGTCGCTTCTCAAGTCCAACTTTTGGACATCAACGAGTTCAGGAAGGTCGACCTGAGGGTGGCGAAAGTTCTCTCCGCAGAGAGAATAAAGGGTTCCGAGAAATTGCTGAGACTCACGATAGATCTTGGGGAGCTCGGAACGAGACAGATCGTTGCAGGTATCGCGAAGTATTACGAACCAGAACAGCTCGTCGGTAAGTGTATAGTGGTCGTCGCGAACCTGAAACCTGCCAAACTCATGGGTGTGGAGTCTCAGGGAATGCTCCTGGCAGCCCACGACAACGATCAAGTCAAGTTGATCATAGTCGACGGTGGAGCGGCCCCGGGCTCGAAGATCTCTTAGGAGGTAAGATGATGTCCGAGATATTCACAAAGAATATAGAAGACGAACTCGTACAGCAATACATGAACTATTCGATGAGCGTCATCATAGGACGCGCGATTCCGGACGTGCGAGACGGGTTGAAACCCGTGCAAAGGCGAATCCTCTACGTGATGCACGAGCTCGGACTGACACACAACGCTCAGTCGAAGAAGTCCGCAAGGATCGTCGGTGAAGTGCTCGGTAAGTACCATCCACACGGAGACATGGCCGTGTACGATGCGCTGGTGAGGCTGGCACAACCGTTTTCGATGCGATATCCTCTGATCATCGGTCAGGGTAACTTCGGTTCCATCGACAGAGATCCCCCGGCGGCGATGAGGTACACCGAAGCCAAGCTCTCAAGGATTGCCGAGGAGATGCTCCAAGATCTGGACAAAGACACCGTTCAAATGCAAGACAATTTCGACGGCACGCTGAAAGAACCAACGGTCTTGCCCTCGAAGGTTCCAAACCTACTGCTCAATGGTTCTTCAGGTATCGCCGTCGGCATGGCGACCAACATCCCACCCCACAACCTTGTTGAGACCATCAACGCCATACAGTTCTTCATAAAGAATCCACAGTGCAGTGTCGAAGACCTCCTGCAGCATCTGAAAGGTCCAGATTTTCCTACAGGTGGCATCATCGTCAACGCGACCAGCCTGAGAGAGATATACGCCACGGGTAGGGGCAGGATCGTCGTCCGAAGCAAAGTGCACTTCGAGGAAGGTAAGAAACACGATCAGATCGTCGTGACAGAAATCCCATACGGGGTCAGCAAGGCTGCCCTCATCGAAGAGATCGTTAGATATGCGGAGAAGAACCCGAAGATCCCGATAAAGAATGTCAGGGATGAGTCGGACAAGAAGGGTCTGAGGATCGTCATAGAGATTCCCAAGAACGGCAACTACAAACTCGTTCTGAACAACCTTTACAAGCACACGTCGTTACAGACGAGCTTCAACGTTCAGATGCTCGTCATAGACAACAACCGTCCGAAGCTCATGAACTTGCTACAGCTGGTACGTGCCTTCGTTCAGCACAGATTCAACGTGATCAGAAAAAGGGCTGAGTACGAGTTGAAGGTCTATTCGAAGAGGGCACACGTTCTGGAAGGAATCATGAAAGCCGCGCGGGTCATAGGAAGCGTCGTGGACATCGTGCGGAGTAGCAAGAGCAACGAGGATGCAATGAAAAATCTGATGAATCTTCTGAGCGTTACTGAAGAACAGGCGAAAGCGATCCTCGACATGCGATTGGGCAGGCTCACGAGTCTGGAGATTGAAAAGCTGAAGGCAGAGTATTCTGATCTGATCAAGAAGATCGACTTCGTCAAGGACATCATTTCGAACGATTCGAGAGTCTACGAGGTCATGTACGAGGAACTCGAGGAGTTGAAGCGCAAATACGGCGATGAGAGAAGAACTCAGATCACCAACGCCGAAGAGGACCTCGACTACACACCTGAAGATCTCATACCGGATGAAGATATCGTCTTCGTGCTTACGGAGAAAGGCTACATAAAGGCGACGAGTCTGAACGATTACAGGAGTCAGAGGCGCGGTGGAAAGGGAATAATAGGCGCGCGGATCGCCGAAGACGATGAAATCGCCATAGTATGTGCGAGCCGTGTGCACTCCAAAACCATCTTCGTCAGTTCCCACGGTAGAGCGTTCGTTCTGAAAAACCACGAGATCGAGCTGAGCAACAGGGACAGCAAGGGTAAGCCAATCAGGGCTTATCTGAACCTCGAGGAGGACGAGTCCGTCCTCACAATGATTCCCTTCAACGAGTGGCATGGAGACCTCGTCTTGGTCACGAAAAAGGGTAAAATCAAGAGAACGCCCCTGTCGGAGTTTGAAAACGCAACCGCAAGGGGTATCAAAGCCATAAATTTCGATGACGGAGATTCTGTCGTCGCAGCGAGCGTCTGTGATGAGAAGGACAAGGAGATTCTGATCATCACGAAAAACGGAATGTCGATAAGGTTTCCCATCGACGAGGTACGACAGATGGGACGTTCCGCGATGGGTGTCACAGCGATTTCACTGAGGGATGGTGACGAGGTCGTTGGAATGGTCGTGCTTTCCGACAACGAAGGTGACATCTTGACGATCACCACCAAAGGCTTTGGAAAGCGCACGCCATTGAGCGAGTACAGAATTCAGAGCCGTGGCGGAGTCGGTGTGAAGACGATGCCGAGCGTCGAAAAGGTCGGTTTTCTCTGCGGTGCTGAACTCATCAGTAATCCCGAATCCGACGTCATCGTACTCACGAAGAACGGACACTCGATACGCTTCAAAGTTTCGGCCGTAAGCGTCGTCGGGCGGACCGCGAAAGGGGTCAAGATACTGGAGCTGAATGAAGGCGACGAAGTTTCACACTTTGCGGTGGTGGAAACGTGTACAGACAGTTGAACCACACGGCGGACGTACGTTACGAGATAGTTTGCGATAGCGAAGAGGAGGTCTTCAAAGAGCTCGTCAGGATCTTCAAGGATCACTACTCTGTAAGACTGAAAGAACAGGAGACGAAGCTCGAGTACGATCTGTCTAAGAACCTTGAAGATGCCGTCTTCGACATCGTGAACGACTGGATCTACCTAATCGAATCGAGAAAGCTCTTTCCGTACGATTGTCACATCCAGAACGACAAACTGGTTTGCACGTTCAGGGAATTTGAAGAGATCGAAGGTACCGAGCTCAAAGCTCTCACGTACCATGGTCTGGGTGTTGAAAGGTCAGACAAAATCGTTTTGAGGGTGGTGTTTGACACGTGAGGCAACTGACAGAGAGGCAAAAAAAGGTTTTGGAATTCATCATTTCCTACATGGAGAGACACGGCTATTCTCCGAGCATCAGAGATATAGCCAAAGCCTTTCGCATAACACCTCGTGGAGCCATGATGCATCTGGTCGCGCTCGAGAAGAAAGGTTACATATCCCGCTCGAAGAAGGCCAGAAGCATAAAGCTCTTGAACATGGCTGAGGCCGTCAAACTTCCTGTGGTCGGGATCATAGCTGCGGGGAACGCGATCGAAGCCATAGAACGTGTCGTCGAGGCGATCGAGGTACCGAAACAAATGTTGAAGAGCGGTTTCGAGCACTACGTGCTCAAGGTGAAAGGTGACAGCATGGTGAACGAACACATCGTCGAGAACGACTACGTCGTGCTGAGGAAGCAGAACACCGCGGAGAACGGCGACATCGTGTCCGTACTCGTCGATAACGGAGAGACAACCCTCAAGAAGATATACTTCGAGCCGGACAAGATCATACTGAAACCCGCAAACCCTTCTTTGAAACCCATGGAACTTGAACCATCTCGCGTCAAGATAACGGGCAAAGTTGTTGGGGTGATCCGCATCTATGAGTGAGCAGAACTGGACGGCGATTGAACTCAAGAACGTGGTCGTTGTCAAGCCGCACGGCGAACTGGACATGAACAACTCTTTCCAGTTCAAAAGTTTCGTCAAGGATAAATACATAAGTGCAGGCAAAAGCAACGTGATTGTGGATCTGTCGGAAGTCGAGTACATGGACAGCTCAGCGCTTGGAGTTTTGCTCGGTTTACAGCGCGCTGCACGCTTGAATGGAGGTTCCCTCGCGCTGTGCGGTCTCCACGAGAACCTCGCCAGGATTTTGAAGATAACCTCTCTGGAGGGCGTTTTCAAGATCTATCCAGCGGTTGAAGAAGCTTTAAAATTCTTTCTGGAGGGTAACTGAATGAGAATCGCACTCGGTTGTGACCACGCAGGGTTCCGATTGAAAGAAGCCATCAAAGCTTATTTAGCTTCGAAAGGCTTCAGAGTCCTCGACGAAGGGACGTACTCCGAAGATGCGGTGGACTATCCTGATCTCGCCAAGAAGGTCGTACACGATATCAAGCAGAACCGCGCCGACTTCGGCATATTGATCTGCGGCACGGGCGTAGGTATGAGCATATCGGCCAACAGGGTAAAAGGTATAAGGGCGGCTCTTTGTCTGTTTCCAGAAATGGCCAAGTTGGCCAGGGAGCATAACAATGCCAACGTGCTCGTCCTTCCGGGTCGGTTTCTCGGAGTGGAACTTGCCCAGTGGATCGTGGACGCCTTTCTCTCATCGAATTTCGAGGGTGGCAGGCACAGCCAAAGAATTGAGAAGATAGAAAGGATGATGGAAGATTGAAGATCGTCTACGATCCAAAACACGTCCTCCACAGGCCGACGAAGGAGATAGACAGGGGCAAATTCATAGAGAACCCCGAAAAACCCGAACGCATCGAAGCGATAAAGGACGCGTTGATCATGAACGGTTTCGACAACATACACTCTCCGAACAGTTTTCCCATGAGTTACGTGTATCTGGTTCACGACGAACGGTACGTCAAGTGGTTGAAAAACAAATGCGTATCCCTTGAGCCTGATGAGGAGTACATAACCGAGCTGTTCGGGTACGATCTGTGTTTCGACACCGGAACTCCGATCAGCAATTGGACCTTCGACGCAGCGAAGCGTGCAGTCGACGTAACACTGACAGCGGCGAGTTTGCTGAGCGGAAGGACGAATCTGGTCTACGCACTTGTCAGGCCACCCGGACATCACGCAACTCGAGGTGCCTGTGGAGGGTACTGCTATTTCAACAACGCGGCGGTCGCGGCCATGTACTTTCTCTCCAGAGGAAACGCTGATGGTGTTGCGATACTGGATCTCGACTTTCATCATGGCAACGGTACTCAGGACATATTCTACGAGACGGACGAGGTCCTGTACGTTTCGATACACGGAGATCCGGATATCTTTTATCCATGGGTCAGTGGCAGGGAGAGTGAGACGGGTCAGGGACCCGGCGAGGGTTTCAACATCAATTTGCCATTGCCCCCAAAGTCTGACTGGCGAAAGTATTCAGAAGCGCTGGAACAGGCTTTGAGGGAAATCAGAAATTACTATCCCGATGTGCTCATAGTGTCGCTGGGTTTCGACACGCACGCGGACGATCCAGTCGGTGGATTTTCCCTCAAAGACGACGATTACGGGCTCATGGGAAAAGCCATAAGCAAACTCAAGATTCCCACGCTGGTCGTGCAGGAGGGTGGATACAACCCGCGGGCGAATGCGTCGGCCGCTGTGAAGTTCTTCTCGGCACTCGTCTGATCAGCCTTCGAGTCTTTCGAACAGATCGAGGTTTCTCTCGTGCAACTCGAGATAAATCTCGTAAAACTTGTTGTAGAGTTTGTGCCTCTCGGGATCAGGTGTAAAGCGTTTTTTCACACTCGCGAGTCTTTCTGCAACTTGTGTGAAAGATTCTCCATTCAAACAGGATATCGCCAGTATGGCACAGCCGAACAACTCCGCGTCAGGCCTTACGAGTTCCACGTTCATTCCGAGCACATCAGCCTTTATCTGATTCCACAGTTCGTTGGTCGCTTGTCCTCCTGTGGTCCTGATGGTTTCGACCCTCGCCCCGGCTTTCCTCATCTCGTCAACGATATGCCTCACGGCGAAGGCGACTCCTTCCGCAGCGGAGACAATCAAGCTTTTGGAGTTGCTCTCCAGGTCCAGACCGAAGAGAATTCCTCTCAGTTTTGGACTCCAATACGGGCTCCTTTCTCCCACTAAGTGTGGCAGGAAGATCACACCCGTGGGCCTCTTGACGTTCGAGAGTGAAAGACCCTTCACGCTTCTGTATCGAGCCACACGGCTTGCCATCCATTCGATGGCCTTCCCCGAAGTTGTCAGTAAACCGCTTATTTTCCACAGTCCATCGATGAAGAAAGGTGTGGTTATCAAACCCGGTGCGTGAACTTCAACATCACTGCACAGTGTGATACCTTCAGAGGTTCCAGCACGATCACACGCGACGCCTGGCCTGAGTGTGTTCGTCCCCAGGAGCGCAGCCGCAAAATCGGGAGCGCCAGCCACGACGATCACATCTTCTGGTAACCCAAGTCTTCGAGCCACATTTTGAAGTAACTTGCCAATGACATTCGAAGGTTCCACAAGTTCCGGAACGATGAAGGTTTGCGAGAGATCGAACCTGTCAAGAATCTCCTTGTACCAGGGAGAATATCCGTACTGCGGAAAGGTGGCGTTAACGATTCTACCTGTCAATCTCATGATCAAATAGTCGGCAGGTTGAAGCAGATAGGCGTTATCGTTCAAAACCTTTTTTAGTTCAATCAGCTTGGCCACGGCCGAGGCCGTCTGTTCATCGATGCTTTGCATTCTCAAAGACTGCAAGTGCTGCTGGCCCCTGTTGTCAAGCCAGCCAATCGCCTTACCAACGAGTCGGCCTTCCCGATCGACCAGCACGATGGTTGGCCCCTGACTGCTGATGCAGATGGCCCGAACTCTCTTTCTAAGTTCTTCGTTTGCCGCGTGCACACCGCGGACGAAGGCTGTCCACCATTTTTGCGGATCTATTTCGTGTCTCCCGTTGGAAACGTCTTCTCTGCATTGTCTTTCGAAATGGAAGAGCTTTCTTCCTTCCGTATCGAACAACGCCAACTTGACGTTGGTGGTGCCGATATCAACTGCCATGACCAGGTCAGAAGACACCTCGATCTCCCCTCCTCTTGTACCTCAACACCTCTTCGAAGTGTGTGTAAGCGCTCCTGAACCTTTCTTTATCCAATTCGAACATCTTCAGAAGCAACATGTCGATCACGAATAACTGCAAGAACCTCGTCAGAAAACCACCCTCTGGAAACACCTCCGTCTTAACGTACACTGCCAGGAACACGTCTGCCAAGTCAGACACCGCACTGCTCGGCGGTGCTATCGCTACCACGGTTGCCTTGGCCCTCTTGGCGTAACTGACCGCATCGAGCAGATCACGCGAGGAATGACTGCTCGAGATCGCAACCAGACAAGAGTTCTCGTTCAGAAACGAGGCAGAAATGCTCTGCAAGAATGGGTTCTCGAAGAAATTCACCTGAAATCCGAACTGCTTCAGCTTCAAGAAAAGATCTCGCGCAGCGACGGTGTCGAAACCGTACGCCGCTATTTCCACCACGTTGCTTTTCATCAGTGCGTTCGTGGCTTTCGTGAGATCGTCGTCGCCAACCAGTTTCAACGATTCTTTGACTTCTTCGATGATGAAGTTGATGTAATCACGTGACACTTCAGATATTTTCTCAACGTCGGGCTTCATCGATTCGAGCAAGCTTATCTCCTGTGCCAAAGCGAGACGAAACTCCTTGAAACCGCTGAAACCCAGCTTTTTGCAGAAATCCACGAGAGAAGCTGGCGAAGCGTTTATTTTCTTGGCAAAATCGGTTATTTTCATTTCCAGCACCGAGCTTGGGTCTTCTATCACGTGTCGGGCGATCTCACCGTGTACACCTCTCAGCTGGGGAAGAAGGTCCCTGAGTCTGTGATAGACACTCCTTTTCACGGCGATCGACCCCTTTCTCCAGTTTTCAATATACTGTAGATCAAAACCACACAGAGCGTCAGTATCAAGGGAATGGAGAGCACGATTTCGGCCGGCAACGCTGTGAAAAGCTGCAGCCTGTTGGACAGGGCCACAGAAAAGCCGAGCACCATAGACACACCGAGAACGCCGAGGGGGTTATCGCCTCCAAGAACGGCAGCCACCAACGCGAGCCATCCTCTATTGTTCGTCATGCCCGAGACGAACAGGCTGAGTGGCAACGAGAGCATAGAACCTGCCAGACCGCAGAAGAGCCCACAGAAGATGAAGGACGAAATCCTGATCCCGTCGATGTTCAAGCCGAGCTGTCTCGCCACGGATTCGTTCTTACCAACCGCCTTCATTCTCAATCCCAATGGAGTTTTCGTGATGAGCCAGGAAACAAACACCAAAAGCATCGCCGTGAGTTCCAGCACGTTGTAATCGGACAGCAAAGTGAGAAGTGTCTCGTTGTGCTCAAAAACTTCGAGTCGAAGTGCTGGGATCCTCGGCATTTCTTCGAAGAAGATGGTGCCTTTTGAGCCTAAGAGTGTTGAAGACAAGAGAACAACCAGGCCTGAAGCGGCAAGGTTTACGCCAAGACCAACGACGAAGATGTTCGCACCCAAATATCTGTGGACGAGCCAAACGAACAACGAGAGGAGGCATGACAAGGCCATGGCAGCAGTGACACCCAAAAGCCAGCTGTTCGAACCAACCGCCACGTAAACGGAGACAAAACATGAGACCAGCATCGTCCCCTCGATCGCTATGTTCAACTTTCCAACTGTCTGCGTGAAACTCGCACCGATCGCCGCCACAGTTATCGGAAGGGCCGAGGAGATGGACGATCTAAGCAATTGAGTCAGCATCCCGTTCACCTCGACTGAAAAGAAACTCCGCAGTTACCAGGCAGAAGACGATGCCCTGAACCAGCCTGACGATTTCTGCCGGCGTTTGCACCATCAGCGAAGCGATCTCAGCGCCACTCTCCAGATACGCGAAGAACAGTGCGGAAAGAAATATCAGCGCAGGATCGTTTCTGACCAAAAGAGAAACAGCTATGCCGTTGAATCCATTACCGTGAGAAAAACCTCTCACCGCACGGCCATAAACGCCGAGAATCTCGACCATCCCTCCAAGGGCGGCAACTCCACCGCTCAAGATCATCGCGAGCAACCAGATTCTCTCCACATTCATCCCGTAAATCTTTGCAAAACGTGGGTTTCCTCTCACCATTTTGAACTCGTATCCCATAACGGAGCGTCTGCGAACGAAGGCGAACATTAAACACAGCGCTATTGCAATCAAGTAGCCGGCATGAAGGTTCGAAGGTGGCAAGATTTTTGCCAACACAACCGTCTCGTCGAGATACCTTGTGGCAGCCAAGGCTGCCTCTGGATCTCTGAAAGGACCGTTGAGAAGAAAATCCCCAACATAGATGAAGACCTGTCCGATCATGAACGAACTTATGAGCTCGCTGAAGCCTAACTTCACCCTGAGCAACATCGGAACCAATGCCAACAACGCGCCCACTAAGAAAGAAACTGCGAGAGCAAGAACCATCGAGGATACCTTGGATGTGGGAACGTTCAGAACGACGATGGTCCCGATTATCGCACCGAAATAGTGCTGACCCTCGAGTCCTAAATTGAACACACCGGCTGAAAAAGCGAGGCAAGCGGCGAGTCCTGTGAAAATGAGAGGTATCGACGTAGCCAGCATGTTTCCAAGAAAGTAGAGGTTCGAAAACGGACCGAGGAAGAACCAGCGTAGAGTCTCTCGCGGCTGGTGAGAGGTGATGCCAAGGATGGCAGCACTCACAAGAAAGGCTATGGCGACGGTGAGAACCGGTGAAAGGATCTTTCGTTGCGTCATGTTTCTTCACCAACCAACGAGACGAGTACGCTGGGTCCAGTCAGCTGCTCTCTGTACAGCGTTTTCTTCAACTTACCTTTGGAAAAGACCAGCACCCTGTCACAGAGACCAAAAGCCTCCTCGGCATCGTTAGTGGCTATCAACGCACAGCCCCAGGATCTTAACTGCTGTAATCTCTCGGCTACATAATATTGCACCTGAGCATCCAGGCCGGATGTGGGCCGACAGGCAAGAAGCAACTTCGGTCTTTGAAAGAGCTCTCTGGCAAGGATCAAACGTTGCAGATTCCCACCAGAGAGCGTTTTGACGGGTTGTGCGAGCGAGGCAGTTTTCACCTGGAACTCTTTCAACATGTCGTGAATGTGACGTTGTAAGAGTGTCCAGTTCAGGAGCCCGAATTTCGCGAACGGAATCTCGCGGTAAACGTTCACCATGGCGTTCTCCAAGATTGACCCTTCCAGGTTCAAAGCTTCCCTCAAACGATCTTTTGGCACGTACGCTATTCCGAGCCTTCTTCTCTCGCGGATCGGAAGATGTGTTATATCACGAGACTGGAAGAAAATTCGCCCTGAGACAGGTTTTTTCAAACCGATGAGCACCTCGAGCAGATCGAACTGACCATCGTTCCCGAGGCCAAAGAGGCCGACCGCTTCGCCCTGTCTCACAGAAAGAGACACGCGATCGAGAACGAGCCTCTTTCCAGACTTGAACGTGAGGTCCGAGATTCTCAAGAGCTCCTCACCGATCTTTACGCGCGCGCGAGGAGATTCTGAGGAACGAAAACCCATCGCCTCGATCACTCGTTGAACGTTCAGCTTTGAAGTCTCCTCGCTCAGAACCGTTTCTCCCTCCCTCAGCACGGTCACCCTGTCAGCGATCTTCAGAGCCTGATTCACATCGTGCGTTATGAACAGGATGGCGCACTGGGATTTTTTCAGGCCCACGAGTAATTCGAACAGTCTCTCCTCTTCATTCTCGCTGAGATAAGCTGTGGGTTCATCGAGCAACAGCACGCGTGCACCAAACATCAAAGCGCGCACTATCTCTATTTTCTGTCTTTCTGACATGCTCAGATCGGCAACTCTCTTGTTGAGCTCGATCAGAGAGAGTCTTTCGGAAAGATCCTTCACCCTTCGCTCGGCCTTCTTCTTGTCCAGAAAGAAGAGTCTGCGAGGTTCCCTTCCAAGGAACAGGTTTTCGAGGACGGTCAGCTCCTCCACGAGAGAAAGGTTCTGATGCACCAGAGCAATGCCCTGACGCATCGCGTCCTTCGGTGTTCTGAAATTCACAGCTCTGCCGTCTACGAAGATTTCACCGGCGTCCGGTTGTATTTCACCAGCGAGGATCCGCACTAACGTAGTTTTTCCAGCTCCGTTCGCACCGAGGAGCGCGTGCACGCTCCCGGCCTCGAGAAACAGGTTAACCCCCTTTAACGCTTTTACGCCGGAAGGATAAAACGTTTTTTGAACGTTCAGAAGCTGTACGATAGTCTTGCCTCTCATGGCAGAGGTTGGATGGAGCCTTCCTTCAGTTTTTCGTAAACTCTGAGCATCTCGCTTCTAATCTCCTGAGGCACGTTCTCGATGTAGTTCGGATCATCGAAAGTGAAACCTATCATACCTTCCCTGACACCCCACACCTCTCTCGTGCCAAACTTCAACTCGTTTCTGACAGCCTTCGAGAGGACCTCGTAGATGGCTTTATCCGCATGTTTCAAAGCGCAGGCGAGGATGACTTCAGGATCTTTCTCGATGTAGTTAGAATCGACTCCTATCACGTACCTTCCCATCTCCCGCGCCTTTCTGACCGCGCCCATGCCAGAGCCACCGGCAACCAGAAAGATGACGTCCACTCCCTGTTCGTACTGAACTTGGGCCAGCTCGGCACCTTTGCTCGGATCAGCCCAGCTCCCGACGACGGAGAAGAACACTTGAATGTTCGGCTCGACATCTCTTGCACCTTTTTCGTATGCCGGTTTCATCTTCTCCATCATGGCGGGATAAACGTCACCTGCGATCATACCGATCTTCAACTGTTCGTTTGCACGTGGCATTCTACTCTTCGTGACGAGTGCGGCGAAGTAACCTGCCAGATAAGCCATCTCTTCATCCTTGAAGGCGACTGAATAAACGTTCGGCAGAACTGGTGCCAGTGCATCCATGAGAATGAACTTTTGGTTTGGGAAGGCTTTAGCGGTGTTCTCGACGTTCTTCGGCATACCTTCGGTGAAGGTGACAATCAGATCGTAGCTCTTGGATGCTGCGAGACTCGTGAGAAGGGTTGCCCAGCGCGCGGGATTGTAACCGCCTTCGATGATCTTGACATCGAACCCAAAATCTTGCGATGCTCTGCGCGCACCGGCCACCATCATTTCGTAGATCGCGTTGCCCGCAACTTCACCCGTGATGAGCAGCGCCACGGAATAGGCATGAACAAGGGTGGTTACGCATATCAAGAAGAATACCAACGATTTCACAGCATCCACCTCCTCTGGTATAATCAATGGGGAAACGTGTGTCTCGAAATCATTTCACATATTCCGAAATCATTTTACCACAAATGCCATCCTACTGTGTGTTGTACCTTTCCTTAACTCAAACTTCATCTTATTTTGCCCTGAGACTTCTTGCGAAAAGTGTGGTATGATCTATTCACCATTCGGTTCGAAGGGAGTTGGTATCATGGGTCAAGAGGATCTCGATGTCTTCGTGTTGACGGACGAGGAAGGTCACGAACATCACTTCGTTATCCTGGCGGAGATCGAAGATGGGATGAAGAAATACTGGATTTGCGAAGAGATCATGATGAACGAAGAAGGACAGATCGAACAGTTCGGCGACATTTACCCGTTCGAAGTGAAGGAAGCGGAAGATGGTGGACTCTACATAGATTCGGTGCAATCCGAAGAGGAGTTCGAACGGGTGTCGAAGGCGTGGGAAGAGCTTTTGACAAAGGATGAAGAGTTGAGGAAACTTGTTGAGCCCGAAGATCAACAACACGAGTGATGCTCAGAAGGCGAACAAAGCCGGCCGAAAGGCCGGCTTCGTCTTTAACTACACTTTGACCAACCACAGTTTCTACAGGCGATACATCCTTCCTGTTTGAACAGAGAATTCTTGCTCAAACACGACGGACAGTAAACATTCCCGCTGGAATCAACGTAATAACCTTCCTGCCATTCGAGCTTGTTCGCCTGGACAAACCTTTCGATCTCTTCGGCGCTCTTAACGGTTCCATCCCAAGAGTCGTTCTGTTGGGTCGAAGACCAGAGCGAAGAGAAGTCCTCGATCGCTTTCTTGATCTCCAGCCCAACGTTCCTGACATATTCTCCCTTCACCTTCGTCAGCTGTTCGATGATCTCGTCCGGCGAAACGCCCGCACGCAAGGCGATGGAACAGAGTCTTCCTATGGCTTCGGCCGTCTCCGTCCCGTTGGAGAGAAAGATCTCTATTGCCTCACCATTGTCGTCGAAAGAAACAGTTATGTAGGTCGTGCCATCGGAGGTCCTGTACTTTCTGGTCACACTCCTCAACGTTTCTTTCCTCGGCCTGGGTCTCAGCTTGTGTTTTTCGTCCACGATGAAGAACTGCAGCTTTGCTTCCTTCTTGTGCGCGGATCTGGCCGTGGTGAGAACCTGGGTCCTCAACGAGCCGTCACGATAGACGGTCAAACCCCGAATTTTGTGCTTCAACGCTTCCACGTAGATGTCCAGCACGTCATCAACGCTCGCCGAGTTCGGCATGTTGATCGTCTTGGAAATGTTGTTGTCGACATAACATTGAAAAGCCTCCTGCATCAAGAGATGGTCCATAGGACTTATATCGAGTGCGACCACGAAGATCCGCTTCCACTTCTCATCGACGTCCAGATTCTTCAGGCTCCCCTTCTCTATCAACTCGCTTTCAATCCTCTTCAGATCCTCGGCTGGCATCTTCTTTCTGAGAACTTCGTTGACGTACAGAAGTGGCTCCCGTTCACCGCTGCTTTGTTTGTTCACATACCTGACGTAAGCCAGCAGGAAGTTGGGCTCGAGGCCGGAAGAAGTGTCGGCGATGTTCGATATGGAACCGGTCGGCGCTATGGCGAGCACCGCAACGTTTCTCTTGTGTTTCTTGGCCCGCGTTTTGAAGTGTTGCTTGATTTCGTCATCGTAATCGCTCACGTCCATGGAGAATGGCACGAAGTTTTCTTCTTTGGCATACCTGCTCTGTGAAAAGAGCGGGAAGTTTCCTTTTTCCTCACCGAGATCCGAAGAAGCTTCGTGCGCGTGCAGAGAGATGAAAGCCATCAGGTTTCTGGCAAAACGTCTTGCCTCTTCGCTGTCATAGGGTATTTCCATCTGGTACAGTAGGTCCGCAAAACCCATGATACCCAGGCCGAGTCGCCTGGACTCTTTCACGGCCCACTCGATCTTGTCTATGGGAAACACGTTCACATCGATGACGTTGTCCAGAAAGCGAACTGCAACTCGCACGATCTTTTCGAGTGCATCCCACGCGAATTTTCCTCCATCGTAGAGTTTCGCCACATCTATCGAACCGAGGTTGCATGCCTCGTAAGGTCCAAGCCCGATCTCGCCACAGGGGTTCGTCGAGATGATCTGTCTCACCGGATATAGTGCGTAGTACTTGTTCATCTCTCCAAGGAACACCATGCCCGGATCGCCCGTCTCCCAAGCGTTCTGCGCCATCAACTGGAATATTTCTCTGACCCTGACCTGCTTCTTACCAACCCACTTTGGATGGTGCAGCTCGATCTGGCCATCTTGCTCGTACAATTTCAAGATCTCTTCACGCTGCATCGGAATGCCAACGGAGATGTTGAAGAATCTGAGCACGCGTTCTCCGTCGTTACCGCGCTTTGCCTGGATGAAGTCAACGATGTCTGGATGATCGATGTTCAGAATGCCCATCAACGCACCGCGCCTCCTGTAACCCTGCTCAACCACGGAGACTGCGGAGTTGAAAACGTGCATGAAGCTTATGGGGCCCGATGCCTTGCCGTGGGTACCGGCAACGAAGCTTCCGTTCGGTCTGAGCGCGCTGAAGTTGCTCCCTATACCGCCACCGACCTTGGTTATCATTGCGTACTCTTTCACCGCCGTGAAGATGCCGTCTATGCTGTCGTCGACGGGTACGACAAAGCAAGCTGAAAGCATGTGAAGGTGGTTCCTTTGCTGGACGATCTTCTCGTAATCTTCGAGCTTCATATTTTCCAGAGGCTTGTACAGCAGCTCGAAATCCACACCCATGCCCGCGTTGAACAGCGTGGGACTGTTCGGAATGAAGATGCGACTCGAGATCAGCTCGTAGAAGGCCTCCTCCCAGCTTTTGATGTGATCCAGACGTTCCGCAGGTGTCATCTGTTGCAGGCGAGGATTGTTCAACAATTCCGCGGCAGCGATCACACGCGCTACTCTTCTTGAAAGCTCGTTCCAGCTGTTTTCCAGATACTCCCCTTCGCGATTTTTCAGATAATACCTCTCTCTCAAAATCTTCTCAGCGTTTTGAGAAGGAGCTACGTTTTGCCACTTCTTCACGAGCTCGTGCATGAAAAAACCCCCTTTCCGGGGGTGATTATACTACCTCTTGTGTCTTTGTTCAATAGTATACTATATGTTGTATGAACTGTTCACGATGCTGTGAGCCAGGGTCTTGAAGAACACAGTTATGTCGACGTACTCCACGGGGATCCTGCAGGTCAAAGTCGTCGGTGCAAAACAAACGATACCCTTCACTCCTGCCTTCTCAAGTTCACACGCCAGATCGTTTGCCACGGAAGCGGGTACGGCAAGCACCGCTATGTCCACTCCATGTTCCTTCACGAACTGCTGCAGCTCGGAAACATTCCTAACTTTTAAGCCCGGAGCGATCTGTTTGTTGATCTTGCGCTCGTCCGAGTCGAAGACTGCGACGATTTTGAAGTTGTTCTGCTCCAGACGCTTGTGGTTCGCGAGCGCTTTGCCTATGTTGCCTGCACCCAGTATTATCACAGACCACATTTTGTAGAGACCGAGCACTTCACGTATCTTCTCTGACAGCTTTTTCACATCGTAACCAAGGCCCCTTTGACCGAGGTTACCAAAATAGGATAGGTCCTTTCGAACCTGTGAGTCCTTTATCTGCAACATCGAAGCGAGTTGTTTGGAGGAGACCACCTTTATCCCCTTTTCTTCCAAGTTAGAGAGACAGCGCAAATACACTGCAAGTCTGCGTATGACAGGTCTTGGGACCTTCTCCAACGTTACCCCTCCATAGTGCAATTTTTCTCAAGGGTATTATAGCTCAATTCCTGCCTCGAACGTCCCTTTCACAATTTGTTCTTTGTTCAGCATGAGAATTTTGCCTTTCGCTACCACTGTGTCTATTTTGAGATCTTGATCCAAGAGCACGATGTCCGCATCCATTCCAACGGAAAGAGTGCCCTTGCTCACGAGCTTCAAGATCTTAGCCACGTTTTTCGTGATAGGCAGCAAAGCCTTTTCCAGCGGTGTTCCATGTTCAGCGGCCATCCTCACTTGTTCGTACAAGGACAAGACCCTGCCGACGTCCAGTCCCACAAAGTTTCCCTTTTCGTCGAAGCGCGGCAAACTTCCTTGTCCGTCGGAACTGAACGTGATCTGCCCTTCGAATCCCTCGTTTGAGAGTTCTCTGAATACACGCCACGGCAACAGCTCCTCATCAAGAAGGCCACCGATGCTCGTCGTGAGATCGATGAATCCTCCCATCGACAACCATTCTATCGATGAATGCAGCAACTTCGAATTCCTGTTGATGTGTGTGGGCAAGAACTGCGTGATCGGTATCTCGCTCGTTTTCACCACGTTTGTGAGTGGTTCCAGCATCGTTGGTCCGTCACCCACATGAACGTTGACCACCCCAGCCTTACCACTGAGCATGCCTCCGATGCGTGCATCGGCTGCAAGCCTCTTCAATTCGTCCAAAGTCGGTTGCGAAGATCTGTGATCGCTGATTGCCACCTCTCCGACCCCGATGACTTTGTCGATCAAAACGATGTCTTTGATGATGCTTCCAGTCAGCGTTACGGGCGGTACACGGTAGGAACCAACGTAGATGTAACTCGAAACACCTTCCTCTTCGAGCGCTTTGGCCTTCGCGTACAACGACTCCAAGCTCCTCGTCACCCCGTCGGTTCCCAAACAGCCCACCACCGTGGTGATACCGGCGCGTACGAGGTCCGAAAAGGAAAGTTCGTAGGTACGTGTCCTGAAGCCTCCCTCGCCACCACCACCCAAGATGTGGACGTGACTGTCGATGAATCCGGGAACAGCAATCTTACCCGAGCAATCGATGACTGAGAGATTCGGCAGGCACACCGTCAGTTGTTCTTCAATCGCGACGATTCTGTCAACGGCAAGGAGGATGTCTCTGACGCCGAGAGGCTCTGGCGAGTAGACTGTGGCATTTTTCAAGAGTATCATAGCAACACCTCAATCTTCGTCTTCATAATCGGACAGATCGTGAAAATCCTCGAGATCTTCGTAATCATAATCTTCGTCACGCTCGTCGAAGAATTCATCAGAGAAGAGCCAACCGCAGATGGGGCATTCGTCGATATCGTCGTCGATGACGGCGCCACAGTCTGGACATTCTTTTTTCTCAAAGACGTAGCCACAAGAAGGGCACTTTCTCACGTTGTTCCTGCATTTCTCTCCACATTGCGGACATCTCTTCCATCCACCCATGCTCTTACCTCCCTCCACAAACGTCCCACAATTCGACTCCGCGTTCAAACGACACGTTCTAAGATGTGGAAAATCACGTTTTCCATTATAGCTCACCCCGCTCAGGTCCGACATCGGCGCGATATATGTAACGATTTAATTCCACCAAGATGTTTTTCTCGCTCTTCGGCACTTTCTTCCCCAACACGTGTTATATTAAATCATCACGGTGCGGAAGGCACCAAGGATTAGGAGGTTAGAAGCATGTACAACGGTACAGTGAAGTGGTTCGACTCTAAGAAAGGCTACGGATTCATCACCAGAGACAACGGAGAGGACGTCTTCGTGCACTTCTCCGCGATCAAGGTCGACGGATTCAAGACGCTCAGGGAAGGCCAGAAAGTCCAGTTCGAAATCCAGCAGGGCAGTAAAGGACCCCAAGCTGTCAATGTGACTCCCATAAACTGAGAGTCGAGCTGAAGAGAAGGCGGAGCCGAAAGGCTCCGCTTTTTTATAGTAAAGTTGCGATCATGAGTGCCTTTATCGTGTGTTTTCTGTTCTCGGCTTCGTCCCAGACTTTACTCTGCTTTCCTTCGATGACCTCGAAGGTGACTTCTTGTCCCTTGACGGCGGGCAGGCAGTGGAGGAAGATCGTTTCGCTCTTGCCCGTTTTCTTCATGAGCTGCTCGTTCACCTGGTATGGCCTCAGTAGTCTCTCGCGCTCTGCTTGTTTGTCTTCCTCACCCATCGAGGCCCACACATCCGTGTAAATCACATCGGCTCCCTCTACGGCCTTTTCCGGATCTTCCTCTATCTGAATGGTCCCACCCGTCTCTTTGGCAACCTCAAGACAAGTCTTGAACAGTTTCTCGTCAGGCCTGAGCTCTTTCGGGGAGCACACGACATAATGCATGCCCATCTTCGCACAGCCTATCATGAGTGAGTTGGCCATGTTGTTTCTTCCATCACCCATGAACACGAGCTTGATACCTTTCAATCTTCCAAAGACTTCTTGAACGGTCATGAGGTCCGCGAGTACCTGCGTCGGGTGGAAAACGTCGGTGAGTCCATTGTAGACGGGAACTCCCGAATACTTCGCCAAGGCTTCCACTGTCTCCTGTTTGAAACCCCTGAACATGATCGCATCGACCATCCTGCCGAGTACTCTTGCGGTATCCTCTACAGATTCCTTCGCTCCGAGTTGAATATCCTGGATCGAAAGAAAGATGGGATGGCCACCTTCTTCCGCGAAAGCTGTTTCGAAAGCGAGCCTCGTCCTCGTGGACCTCTTCTCGAATATCATCGCCAAGGTTTTTCCAACGAACCTTCTGTGAACGACCTTCGCCCTGCTTTCTCTCTTCACCTGGAACGAGAGATCGAGCAGATAGCTTATCTCTTCGGGTGTGTACTCCAAGAGCGTCAGCAGCGATCTTCCTGTAAGGTTCACCGCCATCTTTCAAACCTCCCTACTCGTGGTATGTGAGGATCTCTCTCAAAGGTTTCCTTGGCCGGTTTTTTCTCGGTTCAGCCGCATGACCGATCGGCAACATCGCAACGCATCTCTGACCCGCCGGCAGACCCAAGATCTTGTTCGCTTTCTCTTCGTCGAAGGCGCCAATCCAGCACGTGTCCAGGCCAAATTCTCGTGCGATCAACATGATGTAAGTGATCAGCGCAGCCGTGTCTTGAATGCAGTAAAGGTTTCTTCCCCTGTCGCCATAACGTGAGCCACTCTCCTCGGGTACAGCGACGACACAAATGACCCATGGCGCCTCTTCGATGTAGGTCTGTCCGAACGCAGCCTCACAGAGCGCTTTCTTCAAGGATGGATTCCTCACCACATGCAATCGCCACGGTTGTCTGTTCCCTGCGCTGGGTGCGTTGAGGGCAAGCTCAAGGATTTCCTCGATGGTTTGCTTTGGAACGTCCCTGCTTGAGTCGTACTTCCGAATGCTCCTTCTGGTTCTTATCGCTTCTATGAGTTCCATCCACATCCCCCCTACAGCACGACGATGTCTTCCACCTTGGAGCCCGTGGAAACGTGGGAGATTCTCACGCCGGTTTCCTGCTCGATTCTCCTCAGAAACTTTTCAAAGGAAGGCGAGTTCAAATCTTTCCATCCTTCGATTTCTTCGTACACTGGCTCAGCTTTGTGAATGTTCCTCAGATTCTTCACATCTCGGACTTTCACCCCGTCAACGTTGTAAGCGACGCACACGGCCAACCTTTCCAGTCCGTTCAGCACGTCAGCTTTGGTGAGGATCAATTCGTCACACCCGCTCACTTTCACAGCGTATCTGAGCAGCACGAAGTCGAGCCAGCCACACCTTCTGGGCCTACCCGTTGTCGCACCGTACTCATCACCGAGTCTTCTGATCTTCTCACCCATTTCGTTCTTCAGTTCCGTTGGGAATGGGCCTTCACCCACTCTGGTGGTGTAGGCCTTCGTCACACCGATCACCTTGTCCAGCTTGATGGGAAAACCGAAACCTGCTTGAACACCGCTACTCGAACAGTTCGTCGAAGTGACGTAAGGATACGTCCCCGCGTCCACGTCGAGCAAGACACCCTGGGTGGCCTCAAACAAGAGGTCTTTGCCTTTCAGTCTTTCGAAAGCCTCAACGTTGTCGATCAAGTGATGAGAGAGACTGTGGTAAATTTCGAGCATCTGCTTCAGAATCGAGTTCGCATCGATGTCGAGATTCCACACTCTCACAAGCTCTGCGAGTTTTCTTTCGAGCAACACCTCGTCTTCAAAATCTTCAAGTCTCACTCCAAAACGCAACGCTCGATTGGCATAGCACAAGCCTATACCTCTTCGAGTGGTGCCAACGGGTTCACTGCGTGCCGCATCGATCTTTCCATCGAGTTCTCTATAGAAAGGTATGACAACGTGCGCTTGTTTGGACACCTGGAGCGCCTCACCGCTGCCTGGAAAGAATTGCTCCAGCTGTTCGATCTCTTGCGAAAGCACGTTCAAATCCACCGCAACTCCCGTGGCTATGTACATACCCTTGCGAAGCCTCAAATCGGCAGAAGGAACCAGATGGTGCACGAGCTTGAACTGACCGTAGTCCACGGTGTGACCTGCGTTGCTCCCGCCACTGTAACGAACGACACAATCGTAATTCCTCGAAAGGTACGTGACCACCTTTCCTTTTCCTTCGTCTCCCCATTGAAGACCAACCACCACAGTGTTCAACTGAATTCACTCTCCTTCGAACCGTGAGAAGATTCGATCAACTTGTTTCAAAAACTGGGTTGGATCGAAGATAGATTCCAGCTCTTCTTCATTCAAAAACGGCACGTTCTGAGCCACGAGGGTTTTGAAATCTTCTTGCGTTTTCCAACATCTGAGCGCGAGAGACTGCACAAGATCGTAAGCTTCACTTCGGCTCATGCCCTTCTCAACGAGTTTGAGCATCACTTTCTCCGAATAAACGAGCCCGCGGGTCAGATTCAGATTCTTCAGCATCCTGTCTTCGTACACGGTGAGATTTTCTATCAGATGGTTCGTCTTGACGAGCATGTAGTGGAGCGTCTGCGTGGCATCTGGGAAGATGTAGCGTTCTGCCGAAGAGTGCGATATATCCCTCTCGTGCCAGAGGTTGTTGTTCTCTAAGGATGTGCTCACGAAAGAACGCATGATCCTCGCAAGACCGCAGAGCCTCTCGCACAGGATCGGGTTCTGTTTGTGCGGCATGGCACTGGAGCCTTTCTGACCTTCTTTGAAAGGTTCTTGAGCTTCCAGAACTTCCGTTCTTTGCAGGTGCCTCACCTCGGTTGCGATCCTCTCCACGCCACTTGCCGTCAACGCGAGGACCATGACGAAGAACGCATGATGATCCCTGCCAACGACTTGACTCGAGATCGGTGTTGGCTTCAGACCCAGCTTGGTCAGCGCGAGTTCCTCAACCTCGGGTGGAACGTTCGCGTAGTTTCCAACCGCACCGCTGATCTTGCCAACCCTCACCTGTTCCCGAGCGATCCTCAACCTTTCTTGGTTTCGTTTCATCTCCGCATACCAGTTCAACACCTTGAGACCGAAACTCGTTGGTTCGGCGTGTACCCCATGTGTCCTTCCGATCGTGACGGTGTATCTGTGCCTGTTGGCGAGAACCCAGAGAGACTTCAAGAGCTTCGACAGCGCCTCGAGCAGGATGTCGCTGCTCTCGACCAGCGCAAGGGACAGCGCAGTATCTATGACATCCGAGGACGTCAGTCCGTAGTGGAAATACCTCGCCTCATCCTGCATGTTCTTCGTCGCCATCTTGATGAACGCGATCACTTCATGGTCCGTTTCACGTTCGTAACTCTCGAACAATGAAAGATCGATCATTGCATTCTTTCTCGCCTTTTCACTCACACCAAGAGGGATCAGACCGAGTTGCTCGTAAGCTTCCATGACGGCGAGTTCCACTGAGAGCCACCTACGAAGACTGGCTTGAACACTCCAGAGTTCTTTCATCGGTGATAGTGCGTACCTTTCGACCACACGGTTCACATCCTTTCCGGCGCGCTGACCTTCAACAGGGACAAACCTTTCTTGAGCACGAGCAACGTCGCGTAGGCGAGGTTCAATCTGGCGTTTGACAAACGTGGATTGTTTGGATCGAGGATGAGACACTTGGTGTAGAAGCTGTGAAAGTCGTAGGCGAGAGCTTCAAGATACTGGGTCAGCTTGTTGGGTGAAAGGGTTTTTTCAACCTCGTGCAGGGCATCTTCGAACATGTCAAGTCTCCTTATCACAGCGAACTCGGCTGGATCGTCGAGTAATTCGAGGTCTGAGTTCCTGTTGAAGGTTATGGACTTGCTCTTTGCTTGCTCGAAGAGACTGCAGATCCTCGCGTGCGCGTACTGAACGTAGTAAACGGGATTATCCATGCTTCTCGTCTTTGCGAGTTCCAAATCGAAAACCATGTGTGTGTTTGGATCTATCATGGCGAAAAAGTATCTCGCGGCGTCTTTGCCCACTTCTTCGATCAGCTGTCGTAACGTGACAAATTCGCCCGCACGTGTCGACATGCGTACGATCTCCTCACCACGCTTGAGCGTCACGAACTGATGGAGTATCACATTGAAAAATCCATCTTCGATACCCAAAGCCCTCATGGCGGCCACCATTCTGGGTATGTGCCCATGATGATCGCTGCCCCATATGTCGTAAACCTTGTGGAAACCTCTACTGTACTTGTTGAAATGGTAGGCGATGTCGGTCAAGAAATACGTGTGACTCCCATCGCTCTTGACAAGTACTTTGTCGTTGTCTTCTACGAACTGTGAAACTTTAAGCCAGACGGCACCATCCTTTTCGTAGATGAACCCCTTCTCCCTGAGAAACTCGAGTACCTTCTGCACAGTCCCGTCTTCGATCAGGCTCGTCTCGGAAAAGTACACGTCAAACTCGCACTCGAGAGAGTTGAGATCTTCTTTCATGTTAGCCAGTATGTTTTCCACGGCATAACGCTTGAAGAACCTTTCCGTTTCAGAGTCCCATCGGTCTTTGTAAACATCTCCAACTTCTTTCAAGAGTTTCTTGGCGATGTCTATGAGGTATTCTCCTCTGTAACCGTCTTCGGGTATGTCGAGATCCTGTGAACCGAGCAACTGGTTGTACCTCACCCACAGAGATTTGGCCAGCAGGCTTATTTGCCTTCCCGCATCGTTGATGTACATCTCTCGGGTAACTTCGTAGCCAAGCTCCTTGAAAACGTTTGAAAGCACATCTCCGATGACGAGCTGCCTGCCGTGCCCCACCGTGAACGGACCCGTTGGGTTGGCACTACCGTACTCGAACTGGATTTTCATCGGCTCGGATTTGCGTACGGGATAAGCTTCGTTGACTATTATCTGTCTCAAAACGTCAACGTAGGCTTTCCTGCTCAGTCTAAAGTTGATGAACCCAGGTCTCGCAACCTCCACCGAGTCAAAAACATCCTCACCCTTCAACTTTTCGGCTATTCTTTCTGCGAGTTCCATAGGCTGACGCTTCGCGTGCCTGGCACCTGTCAAGGCTGCATTTGTTGAAAAATCGCCAAAGCCTTCGGGTGGGACTTCGACTTCGAAGTGGTACGAAAGACCGAACTCGCTGAGCGCTTTCTGCACCAGATCATGAACGAGTCTCCTGAGCAACAACATCACCTCACAGGAATTTGCTCTTACTGGTCTTGTTCTTCACGTTCGTCGTGATATCCAGATCTCCGCTCCTCGGAACCGAAACGATCGCGTAGAAGAGCTCCGCCTTTTTCTGAAAGCCATACTTCTTTCTGCCATTGACCTTCTCGACAACTGGCCTCCAGGTACCGCAGTTTATGTAGAATTTGTTCTGTCCTTTCACTGGAACCACACGAAAGGCGTGATGGTGTATGTGACCAAAAACTACGACGTTCAACTCTGGCAAACGGAGTTCCCCATCGGTATAACCTATTAGCTCGTCGGCCGTCAAAGCTTTTTCCCTGAACAACCTCTTCGCTTTTCTGAAGAGATAATCGCTACGACGCATTCCTCGAATTTTCATGACAGCCCTGACCAAGAGAGAACCGAGCGTTATTCCACCCCATTTGTTCAGAAAAACCTTCGAAAGACACCTCAGGCGCGGGAAATTCTTCTTCATCCAAATGCGTGCCTCGGCGGTCTGCATCATCTTGAGGAACGCACCTACCCACAGTTCGAGAATGTCCACTCCCAGATCGTAAACTTCCTGCACCCGTTCGAACCAGTGGAACACGTCGAGGCTTGGCCTGACGTTGTCGTAGTCTGATAGGATCTCGGCTGGAACCAAAGATTCGAGGTACTCGTCGAAGTGGAACATCATGTACCTGGTCATGTAATCACCAAGCGGAGGAACAATGGTCCCATCGCCGTCCTTCGAAAACTTGTTGATGAGATCGAACTGGTTTCCATGCATTGCGAGAAGCCCAGCGTCTTCGTTGTAATAGTAAGGCATCACCTCGCATCTGAGCAAGTTTCGCAGCTCATCTTTCAGTCTCTGATTGCCGAGCACATAGTAATCGTGGTTTCCCACGACGTAGATGATCCTGTGCTGTTTTGAAAACTTTCTGAAGCTTTCAAAGAGCCTTGGATGCCTACTCTCTATGTTCGATAGAACCGTTCCATCCAGCGAAGAGACCAGAACATCGAACGATGTCAGGCCAAAATCCTTGACCGCACGGCTCTCGAGCAGTTCCAACCCGTCTCCAACGATGATCAACTCGACGTCTGGTTGCGTTGAGAAGTGTTCAAGTAGATCGATGAGTTCCTCGTCGAACTCGAAATCATCTTTTGCCGAACCATCACCTATGTGTAGGTCACTGATGAAGATCTGCCTCATTCGGTCAATCCCCAGTTCCCAACTCTTCTCACATGCGAATTATACTATAGTCATCGCTTAAAAACTGGTATTTCAATGCGAAGATCATCAAACCGAAAAAATGCAAAAGCGCCGCAGTCGCGGCGCTTTCGTACAAGAATTCTATCATCAAAGCTTGAACTTCTCGAGCGATTCCAGAAGTTTGTGCGATATCTGCTTGAGTTCATCGCCTATCTGACGATTCTGAACCACCAGCTCTGCCTGTCTCTTGACGCCTTTCACCATCTCTTCGAGCCTCGCCGCTATGTCAGCGATCGCCTTCGTGGCACCGTCGACAGCGCTGGCCATTTCCTCGGCCGCCGCACTCTGTTCCTGTGCACTCGCGGCGGTCGATTCCACCATGCTGGCCATCGATTCGACCTCTGAGAGTATGTCCTTCAACTTCCCACCGACTGCCGTTGCTTGGTTCGCGGCTTCGTCCACAACTTTTGCCGTTTCACTCGTTTTCTCGTCCGCTTCCTTCGCACCCTGCTGGATCTTCTTGAGTATGTTGGCTATGTTACCTGTTGCCTCTTTACTCTGTTCTGCGAGCTTTCTTATCTCGTCGGCGACCACGGCAAAACCTCTTCCTGCCTCACCGGCTCTGGCAGCTTCGATCGCTGCGTTCAGCGCCAGCAAGTTCGTCTGTTCGGCGATCGCGTTTATGGTCTCGACAACCATTGCGACGTTCTGCGCATCTTCGGCGAGCTTACCAACAGTTTGTACCGTGGAACTCGCCATCTGCTTTGCGGAATTCACTATTTGAACTATTTTCTCGACGGCTTGCTCGCCTTCTTTTGCGGCTTTGGAAACTCTCTCTGATCTTTCACTCAGCTGTTGCGCCGATTTCGAAACGTTCTGTGCGCTCGCCGCAACTTCTTCAACGCCTGAGCCTACTTGTTGCATGGAAGCAGACACGTTTTGAACGTTCTTGTTGAGTTGATCCGCCTGCTCACTCAACATGGTTGCGAGTCGTTCACTCTCCTTGGCGACGCTCTCGAGCATGCTGGAGAATCTATCCAGTTCCGACGCGGAACTCTTGGTGAGATTGAGAGAACTCCTCAAAGACTGAGCCATGTCCTTGAGCGCCGAAGCCATTTGTGAAGTCTCGTCCCTCGCTTTAACGGAGAACTCGACTGTGAGATCGCCGGAACCGAACTTCTGAACGGACTGTGCTAAAGATTTGATCGGCTTGGATATGCTCTGGCCAACGATGAACGACACCAGAACGATCATACCGACGATGATCAGCAAAACTATCAGGACCATGAAGATCATTCTATTTGCCCTTGCGAACAGTTCCGATTCCGCTATCGCCAATCCCAACGTCCAGTTGGGTGTAGCTGGGATGGGTGTGAAGGCGAGGAACAGTCTTTTGCCATCAGGTGCGAGAATAGTTCCAAAACCCTGCTGACCCTTCACCATCTTCGACGCGAGTTCTTCCAATCCCTTGTACCCAGCCTGGGAGCTATTCAAGACGTTGAATTGACCCACCATGGAGCGCTCAGGGTGTGCCAACACTAAGCCTGTACCATCCACTATCCAGCCGTAACCTACCTCACCCATCGCGATGCGCGAGACCATCTTGGACAAACTCTCCAACGGAATCGTCGCACCGAAGACACCCACGACGTCACCAAAAGAGTCGACGACCTTGTGTGCGATGATGAAGACGGGCCGTTTCGTTAACTCAGACACGCGCAGCTCACCCATGAAGGAATCCTGCGCTTCTTCGATGATCTTTTTGTAGAATTCCCTTTCTTTCGCACTCGAGGAGACCACGCTCGCTCCGTCAGTTTCGTAGAGCAATCCCTCACGGTAATCCGCCACGAAATAAGTGTCGAACACATCTTTTCTTTCCTTGAGCTTGCTCGACAGTTGCAGAGCTATCGAGTAGAGAGTACCAGCTACCACATCTTTTTGCTGCAATATCTTTATCGCCACCATGCTTTCCAGTCCCATCGCGATCGACTTAAGCTCGAACGAACGACCGCTCAACCATTCTGAGACCATGCGAGCGTTCCCATCCACAACCTGCAAGGCCAACTCCTGAGTGAGTGGGAGCACGGTGTTCTGCGTTTGAAAATAAATAAACAAACCCAAAATTGCGAGAAGCACCAGAGTCGTTGTTAGGAACCAAAATAAAATTCTTCCTCTAATGGATTTCATACACACACCTCCAAAATGATCTTCTCATGATTTTGTTTTCCATAAAATTATAGCATCGTCTTTCCTTCGAGATTGGTTTCACAACAGTTAAACTGTGGTGCAAAAACGGTCTTGATGAAAAAGGTACTTGCATCTTCAACTTCGCTGTGGTAATATTTAAATGCGTGGGTGCGTAGCTCAGTGGGAGAGCGCTTCCTTGACGAGGAAGAGGTCGTAGGTTCAATCCCTGCCGCACCCACCAACGGGGTCCTAACGGACCCCTTATTCTTTCGTGGGAGGCGGTTTTTTTGGACAGGCTTGATTTCGCGATAAAACTTGCCCGAAGAGTGGGGTTCTATCTGTTGCAACACTGGGGCAACGCATTGAACGTGAAGGAAAAGAGTTCTTTTCAGGATATTGTTAGTGACTGCGACAAACACGCTCAGCAGATGATCTTGAGCGAGATCGAAAGACATTTTCCAAAAGAGGCTGTACTTGCCGAAGAAGATCACTTTGAGACGGGTCAGAAGCTCTGGATAGTCGATCCCATAGACGGAACGATGAACTTCGTGCATGGTTTGCCTTCTTTCGCAGTAGGTATAGCGTATTCTGAAGGTGGCAACATTTTGCTTGGTGTCGTTCACGACCCTGTTCTGAACGAAACTTTTTATGCCGTCAGAAACGGAGGGGCGTACAAAAATGGTGAGAGGATCAGCGTCTCAGAGAAAACCACACTCAAAGAATCGATAGGAAACGTTGGTTTTTACGTTGGCTTCACGGGACACTTCATAAACGCCATAGAGAAACACGTGCGGAGGATGCGCATGGTTGGAAGTGCTGTTCTCGCGGCATCTTACGTAGCGTGTGGACGGTTCGACTTCTTCGTCGCAAAACGAGCCAACCCTTGGGATGTGGCACCCGTGTTGTTGATTGTTCCAGAAGCCGGTGGGTGCGTCAGTGATCTGCAGGGTAGACCCGCGAACCTGTCGAGCGGGGAGTATCTCTTCAGCAACGGCAAAGTTCACTCGAGTGTGCTCAAAATAATCGAGAAGGTTGCGAAAACTTAGATGAGGCGAATCTTCGGCTGTCTCGAGAAAAAGGCTTTCGCCAAGTTGGCGGAAGTTTTTGCCGATCTTCTTGAGCCTGGTGTGGTCGTCTTGCTCGTCGGAGAGCTTGGTTCTGGCAAGACGAGCTTCGTCAAGCACTGTTCATCGAAGTTGGGGTTGGACCCAACACAGGTGCGTAGCCCGACGTTTTCCCTCGTGAACGTTTACGAAGGGAGGGTGAGGGTCTATCACATCGATCTGTACAGGATAGACAGAGATGTCGAAGTGCTGATGGAGTTGGAAGAGATCTTGGAGAAAAGAGACGGGATTGTTTTCGTCGAATGGGCAGACAGGATCGATACGTTTTGGAGTGGTGAAGAGATCAAGATCACTTTCGATTTCTGTGAGAATGGAAGGATCGTTTCAGTAGAGGCACAAAACGAAAGCTTGTTGGCAGAACTATCAAAGAGGTGGTTAGAAGTTGCGCAAGTTTGAGAAACTCGAAAGACTGGCCAAGGAAACCACTGGTGAGAAATCCATACCGAAGATCGTGCCGTTCGTCAGGCTCATTGGCGGGCCGGTAGTTTTTCCACAGACCGTCGTACCCGTGCATGTGACGTCTGAAGAAATGCTGAGCGCACTTGAAGTCTCGATTGAATCGTACAACAAATACGTCCTCATCGCTTACCAGAAGGACGCTTCGATGGAAATTCAAGCCACGTTGTCGAACACCGCCACCGTGTGCACTGTACTTCAGGCTGTGCATCTGCCCGATGGAAGTTTCAGAGTCTTGCTTGAGGGAAAGGTACGCGCACGCGTAAAGAACATCGCTCAGGAACAGCCACTCCTGGTGGAGATAGAACTGCGGAGGAGCAAATACAGGAAGAGCAAAAAGATTGAAGCGTTGATCAGGAGCGTTCGTGACAACTTCCTGAAGTACGCTCGCTACACTCAGAGATACTCCCCTGAGATGATCGAGGGCATACTTCGCGTGGACGATGCGGACAAACTCTCAGACCTCGTTGCTTCGCTACTAACGATCTCCAACGACGAGAAACAACTCTTGCTGGAAGAGATTCACCCCACTAAGAGACTGGAAAAGATTCTGGAAATCTTGATAAGAGAGAACGAACTGCTCGAAATCGAACACCAGCTCGATAGCAAGGTCAGAAAACGTATAGAGGAAACACAGAAAGAATTCTTTTTGAGAGAAAAGCTCAGAGCGATCAGCGAGGAACTCGGCGAAAAGGACAGCGAGGCAACACAGTTGAGACAGAAACTCGCCTCCCTCAAGCTTCCAGATCACGTTCATCAGAAGGCTCTTCTGGAGATTCAAAGGCTGGAAAGAATGTCACCGTATTCTGCCGAAGCAACGGTCGTGAGATCCTATTTGGACTGGATCTTGAACCTGCCCTGGGAGACTGTGGTGCAAGAGAACGACGATTTTCGTTACGCCCAACGGGTGCTCGAGGAGAGTCATTTTGGATTAACCGAGCCGAAACAGAGGATCCTCGAGTTCCTCGCTGTGAGAAAGAGAAGCAAGAACGCGAAAGCTCCCATACTGTGTCTGGTCGGCCCACCCGGTGTCGGTAAAACTTCCTTGGGCCGTGCAGTGGCACAGGCTTTGAACAGAAAATTCGTGAGAATGTCGCTCGGAGGCTTGAGAGACGAAGCCGAGATCAAGGGCCACAGACGCACCTATGTTGGTGCCATGCCAGGTCGAATCATTCAACTCATCAGGTCTGCACAGTGTAAGAACCCCGTGATGCTGCTCGACGAGATAGATAAACTTGCGGTGAGCTTTCAGGGCGATCCCGCAGCCGCGCTCTTGGAAATCCTCGACCCAGAGCAGAACAAAGAGTTCGTCGATCACTACATCGAGTTGCCCTTCGACCTGTCACAGGTTCTCTTCATCACCACGGCGAATATGACATACACGATACCACCTGCACTCCTGGACAGGATGGAAATCATAGAGATCGAGAGCTACACCGAGCAGGAGAAGTTCGTGATAGGGGAAAATTACATCCTTCCGAAGATTCTTTCGGAGCACAACGTCGATGAGAAAGTATTCAAGATGAGCGATGCAGCGATAATGAAGATCATCCGTTCCTACACAAGAGAAGCTGGTGTGAGGCAGCTCACAAGAAATCTGGAAAAAGTGGTCAGGACGGCGGTGTTGGGCCTGGAACAGGGGCGAGACAGATTCGTTGTGAACGTGCGCGGCCTGAGCAAGATACTCGGTCCGGAAAGAAACATGGATCTTCACGCTCTCTCAGAACCGGAGGTTGGTGCCGTTCAAGGTCTTGCTTGGACCGAGTACGGAGGTGCACTCGTGCTGGTCGAGTGCGCTTTGATGCCAGGGAAAGGAAATCTCATACTCACTGGAAGACTCGGAGAAACGATGAAGGAATCCGCCAGGATCGCACTGAGCGTTGCGAGAGCCTTCTGTGGACCGGACGCAAAAGACATCTTCGAAAACAGCGACATTCATATAAACGTTCCTGAAGGTGCGGTACCGAAGGATGGTCCTTCGGCCGGGGTGACGATGAGTGTCGCAATCATCTCGAGTGTGCTCAGGAAAAAGGTGAGAAGCGATACTGCAATGACGGGAGAGATCACTCTCAGGGGAAAAGTTCTGGGAGTC
The DNA here is from genome assembly GCF_000816145.1 of Pseudothermotoga hypogea DSM 11164 = NBRC 106472. Classification (NCBI taxonomy): domain Bacteria; kingdom Thermotogati; phylum Thermotogota; class Thermotogae; order Thermotogales; family Thermotogaceae; genus Pseudothermotoga; species Pseudothermotoga hypogea. The sequence continues at coordinate 546,790 of NZ_CP007141.1, forward strand.
GGAGGTGTGAAAGAAAAAATACTGGCAGCGCACAGGCACAACATCCAACGCGTGTTACTCCCAAAGTCGAACGAGAAAGATTTGGTGAAGCTTCCGAAGGGAGTTTTGAGGAACGTTGAGATAATACTCATAGACAACATCGAGCAGGCGGTGAGAGATTCGTGCTTGTGGGATCGGCAAGATTTTTGATTGCAGCTCGCAGCGTTGAACAGTTTCCGCAGCCGCTCGAGGGCGAGGTGTGTTTCGCCGGAAGGTCGAACGTTGGAAAATCGACGCTTCTGAACATCCTTTTCAACCAGAAGCTCGCCAAGGTGAGTAAGACTCCTGGCAAAACCAGAACGATCAATTTTTATTTGGTCAACGAACGATATTACTTCGTGGACCTGCCCGGATACGGTTACGCGGCAGTCTCGAAGGCGGAAAGACAGCAATGGAAGAAACTGATCGAGAATTACTTCTCGCTCAGAAAGGATGAGATCAAGCTCAGCGTTTTGCTCGTTGACAGTAGACTCACGGCTCAGGAAAGTGATAAGATTTTCGTAGAATACTGTGAGTACTATGGTTTGAATCTGCTCATCGTTCTGAGTAAGACAGATAAGTTGAGTGAAGCTCAATTGAAAAAAGTGGTACAATACTTTTCAGACGAGTTTGGTAGCGAAGTGATTCCTTATTCTGCGTTGACAAGAAGAGGGGTTAAAGAGATCGTCAACAGGTTAGCACAGGCTTTGGAATGAAAATTCCTGCCGGGGCTGTCCCCTCAGCGGAGGGAAAGCGGAGCCGGTCAAAAAAGACTGGGTGAGGGGGGATGGCCATGAAGAAACTGTGGAGAATTCTGCTCATCGCAGGAAGCTTCTTGGCGATGTTGATCTCTGCGGTTGGTAACATCGAGGTCTGGTGACGATTTGAGAGGCTCCCCGGCAGGAACAAGCGGAGTTGATGGTGTGAAGAAGGCTTTTCTGTATTATTCGACGTCGCTGTTCGCGCTCTATGTTCTCTCGATTACGGTCCTTTATCTGAACCGTCCCGCGCAGTTCGGTTGGAGCTTCCTGTTGTTCCTCGCCTTTGGGCTCGCCTCAGAAGCGATCGGTTTTTGGATAAACACTAACGTGAAATCCCAGGTGAGGATCACTGGCGGTATGTTGATCAACGTTTTAGCAGCGGTCGTTCTTGAAAACGCTTCAGCCATGCTGATAGCCACAGCCTCAGTGATCTTCGCAGGATTGTTTCTTGTGAAGAGCAAACGGCTGACGAGTTATCTTTTCAACGTCTCTCAGATAGGTCTGAGCACGTTCGTTGCACTGGTGACCTACGAAACGTTGAAGACTGAAAGCTTGATAACGAACATGTGGCTCGTGTTGCTGGCCGGATCAGTCTACATGCTTCTGAACGCAATTCAATCAACCTTTGCTGTGTATTTTACTGGGAACGTCGGTATCTTGACCAGTTTGAAACTCGCAACGAAAAGTCCGCTCTTGAGCGCCTCACTCATGCTTCCTCTCGTCGCCGTCTCTTACCTGTTGTACGAATTGGTCGGTATCTCAGCGATCCCATTAGTGTTTGCCATACTCACCGCGATACAAGTTGGAAACATGTTCAGAAACGAGTATGAGCAGTCCAAGCTGGACAAGCTCAAGCTCATGGCAAAAAGCCTCGAGATGAGAGATTCTTACACGAGTGGTCACAGCGAGCGGGCCGCGGAACTGGCTTACAGAATAGCCAAAGCTCTGGGTTTGAGCGAGAAGCTCTGTGAGAGGATAAAGATGGCGTGCACACTTCACGATGTGGGCAAGATAGGTATTCCCGATTACATCCTCGGAAAACCTGAAAAATTGTCAGATTCCGAGTTTGAGGTCATCAAGACTCACCCAACGAAATCGGAACAGTTGCTCAAGAGCGTCAAAGGCTTGCGCGAAGAGGCTAAGTGGGTTCGGCATCATCACGAACGGTGGGATGGACTGGGTTATCCGGACGGTCTTTCGGGTGAACAGATTCCTCTACCTTCAAGGATCATAGCAATAGCGGACATCTATGAGGCCCTGACCAGCGATAGGCCCTACCGAAAGGCTTACAGCAAAGAAGAGGCCATCGAAATGATCGAGCAGATGAGCGGAACGGTCCTTGATCCGAGAGTTGTTGATGCTTTCCTCAAGGTCATTGGTATGAATCACTCCGGAAACGGAAAAGCGAAAGAACGAGATTGACCTCGCCTACCCCCATGTTCAGTTCCTTCGCGATTTGATGCTCGTCCTTACCTTCCTGATACATGAGCAAGATTTTTCGCTCGATGGAAAGGTCTGAATCTTCCTGGCTGTTCTCGACCCGTCTGACTTCTTTCACAGGTTCGGGTTCCTTGTGTGGCTGCTTCGTTTCAACTGGGTTTTCGACTCGCTCTTGATCAACATTGCCGAAAGAGTTCATCAGCTCTGTTTCACGAACGCACAGTTGACTGTACAGCGAATTGGCCTGTTTGATGAGTTTTCTCAGTTCTTCTACTTTCCGATCGAGCATCTGTAACCTCACAGCGGACATGTGACGGAACTGGCCCATCAACTCGAGGATCCGCTCTTCAAACTTTTCGTACTCTTCGTCCAACTTCGTTCGTTTGTGCAACACTTGGTTGAGGAAAACTCCCCACGCGAATGTGACCGTGCCGACCGTACATAGAACAACCAACCAATACACGATGTCTGACAAGTCTCCACCTCCAGCACGTTTAGATTCTACAATTAGATATTGTATAATTGTTTTGAACCGATTGCCAGTTGAAGGAGGTTTTTCACATGGAATACAGAAAGGTTGGAAAATGGGGCATCAAAATCAGCGAACTTTCTCTTGGAAGCTGGATCACCTTTGGAAATCAGCTCGATCTGGACTCTGCAAAGATACTGGTGAAAAAAGCCTTCGATGCCGGCATCAACTTCTTCGACACCGCTGAGGCTTATGCGGGTGGAATTGCTGAAGCCATGCTCGGTGAAATATTGAAGGATTTCAGAAGATCTGACCTTGTCGTGTCCACGAAAATCTTTTGGGGTGGAAACGGACCGAACGATCGCGGACTCTCCAGGAAGCATCTACTGGAGGGCACGTGGGCCTCACTCAAGAGATTGCAAATGGACTACGTTGACATACTTTATTGTCACAGACCGGATCCGGAAGTGCCCATGGAAGAGATCGTCTGGACGATGGATCAGATACTGAGAAGTGGACTGGCTCTGTACTGGGGAACATCCGAATGGAGTGCCCAGCAGATAGAAGAGGCACATGAAACCGCAAAAAAGCTGAACTGTATTCCCCCCATCGTGGAACAACCTCAGTACAACTTGCTCGTGAGGGAGAGAGTGGAGAAAGAGTACGCACCCCTGTACGAAAAATATGGCATGGGCCTGACGACGTTCAGTCCCCTTGCGTCTGGACTGCTGAGCGGCAAGTATCTTGAGGGCATACCGACTGATTCACGACTCGCAAGGTACGAATTTTTGAGGAAGAGGTTCGAGGAAACTGGACTTCTCAGTGAAAAGACTTTCTCGAAACTGTTGAAACTCAGAGACCTTGCGAAAGAGTTGGATTGTACACTCGCGCAGCTTTCGATCGCGTGGATTTTGAAGAACAAGAACGTTTCGAGCGTCATACTCGGTGTTTCGAAACTGGAGCAGTTCGAAGAAAATATCAAGGCTGTAGAGGTGAAAGAGAAACTCAGTGAAGATGTGACGAGACAGATCGAAACTATCCTTGCTTCTTGAGGATTGGTTCTACGACTCTCTCCAGCACGCCGTGAAGGTGGGATATGAGCATGCCGTAGTTCACGACAGGAATGTTCAGTCTCTTTGCCAGCCTCATACGTCTCATGAATGCTGTTCTGTTCAGCACACACCCACCACAATGTATCATCAGCTTGCAGTTTGAAAGTTGCTCGACCTCTGGAAATTCCTTGCCAGCGAAAAACCTGTATTCAAGCTCGAGCTTGACTTTTTCGGAGATCCAACGGGGGATCTTGACTCTACCTATGTCGTCGCACGTCGGAACGTGTGAGCACGCCTCAACGATGGCTACCGTGTCACCGTCTTTCAGATTCTTGAGGGCATCGATTCCTTCCAAAAACTGCTTCACATCGCCTTTGCTTGCGGATTCGAGAATTGAAAACGTGGTGAGTGGGATCTGCTTTGGCACGATCTTTTCAACCCTCATTATCGCCTGTGAGTCGGTCACCACCAGATCGACTTTGAAGTTCACTTTTTCCAGAGTTTGCGCAAGCTCCGTGTCCCTTGTAACCACTGCCGTCGCGGCATGATCGATCGTTTCCCTTATCGCTTCAACCTGCGGCATGATGAGTCTTCCTTTCGGTGCAGCGGTGTCTATGGGCACTACAAGCACGACTGTTCTGTATTCGCCGATGAGGTGAGCGAGCATTGGTCTGGGCTCTTCCTCCGGCAAGATATCGCAAACGGTTTTGATGAGAGTTTCTATGTTCGTTTTCGTTTTGGCAGAGACTTCGACGATCGGCACGCCAAAATCAATGTATGCGTCTCTTAAATTGTTCTTCAGATCCAATTTGTTGATGGCGATGATGAATGGTATCTCGAGTTGCCTCAGCAGATTTACGGCGAAACGTTCATGTTCGGTTGGCACATCGTCAACAACGAGAATGGCGGCGTCCGCGCGGTACAGGCTTCTCTTGGCCCTTTCAACTCTCTTTTCACCGAGAAAACCTTCGTCGTCCAGACCCGGTGTGTCGATGAGCGTCACCGGACCCAAAGGGTGCAACTCGAGAGTTTTGTAAACGGGATCTGTGGTTGTTCCTGGAACATCGCTGACGATCGCCACGTCTTGACCAACGATCGCGTTGATCAAAGACGATTTCCCAACGTTCCTCCTACCAACGATCGCTATGTATTTCCTAAAGCCTGCATGAGGTACGTTCATGAGCCTTCCTCCTGTATCCAAAATCTTCGCTGACCTCGTAACCAACTGATCTGACTAAGTTTTTCGTGCACTCGCCACACGCGACATCGTTCTCGAAGATGCATATCTTGTTGGGATAGAGTGCATACTGTGCCCGGTAGGGTGAGGGAGTGAAGTTCGGCATGATCACGTTCGCACCACACTTCAGTGCGAGTTGCCTACCGAAGGGGTGGATGGTTCCCAGCGCCGTGGTGGCAGGAATGTTTGCATCCGGTAAGAACAGTCTCGTGAGTGCAATGAGTTTGAGCGTTTTCGTCAGTTCGCCCGCTTTACATTCGGCCAAAGGTGTGTCAGGATGGGGTATGAACGGACCGATACCCACCATGTCCGCATCGAGCTGGTACACAAACAAAACGTCTTTCGCTAAGGAGAAATCGTCCTGACCGGGAAGTCCCACCATGGAACCTGCGCCAGTTTCGTAGCCGAGCTGCTTGAGTTTCAGCAAGTGTGCCTTGCGGTTCTCAAAAGAATCGTTTGGATGCAGTTTTCTGTAGAGCTCTTCGTCCGCCGTCTCGTGGCGCATCAGGTAGCGATCTGCTCCAAGTTCTTTCCAGTACGCATACTCATCGAACTCTCTCTCTCCAACGGAAAGCGTTATCGCGACGTTGAATTTCTTGATCCTCGTTACCATTTCACCGATCATTTCTCTCGTGTAATAAGGATCCTCCCCGGACTGGAGCACCACGGTTTTTATACCCATCTGCGCAATAAGCCTCGCACGTTCGACGATCTCCTCGACGCTCATTCTATAACGTTTGACGTTCTTGTTGGACGATCTGATGCCACAGTACAAACAATCGTTCCTGCAGTAATTGGAAAACTCTATGATGCCACGAAGATATACCTCTTTGCCCAAATATTTTCGTCTGACTTCGTCGGCAACTGCGAAAAGTTGCTCATTCAGCTCGTCGTTTGCCAGTATCCAAGCGATCTCTTCAAGAGTCACCTTTTCGGGGTGGTGTACGATCTTTTCGATCACTCCGTACACACTCGATCACCTTCTCACACATGTCTTTGAGTTGATCGCTCATTTCGTCTGCCTGAACGAACACGACGTACTTTTCATCTTCAAACCCCACCATCGGTGGAAGAAACCTTTCCTCTCCTGCTTTCAGGCCTGGAATGTGAGAGATCCTTTTTCCAATCTTCTCACACACCCAGACTTTGCACCCGAAACGTTCCGCGATCTTCTCCAGAAGTTTTTCACAGTCTGACATCCCTTTCTCCCGCCTCCAGTTTTTGCAAAAGCTTTTCCACAACCTTTCTTCTTTCCTCCGGCATCTTCTTGAGTTCGCTTTCGATGAGCCTTTCCCCTATCCTTTTTGTCTCCTCCGAAGCGTAATCGATCAGATACTCTTTGAACGTCAACAAGGCATTCGGTGTGCAGAACTCCTTCACGAAACCTGGTATCGCGAACTCCATGAAGTGTTGACCCGTTCTGCCGGCCCTGTAACACGCTGTACAGAAGGACGGTATGTAACCGTTTTGAGCGAGCTCTCTCATCACCTCGTCCAGAGATCTGGTGTCACCCAAGATGAACTGGCTCTTTTTGATCGTTTCTGGATCCTGATTCGAATAGGAACCAACACCTATGCTCGAACCGGCATCTATCTGAGATACCCCGAGCCTCAGACCTTCTCGTCTTATGTCAGGGCTTTCTCTGGCGGTCAGAATCATGCCGGTGTAGGGAACGGACAGCCTTATGATCGCTATCAAACGTTTGAATTCTTCATCGCTCACGGGTTTGGGTGGCCTCTGGGCGAGAGGTGTGTTCACTGCTGGCTCGATCCTCGGAAAGGAGATGGTGTGTGGTCCTACGCCGAACCTTTCTTCTAAATGTTTTGTGTGGTACATGAGCCCCATCACTTCGAATTTCCAATCGTAGAGTCCGAAAAGAGCACCTATACCCACATCGTCTATGCCGGCAAGCATGGCTCTGTCCAGACCAAAGAGCCTGTACATATAGGAAGCCTTCGGACCTTTCAGATGGTACTTCTTGTAGGTGGGCAGATGATAAGTCTCTTGGAAGATCTGGAAGGTGCCTATACCCACCTGCTTTATGATCCTGTAACCTTCAATCGTCTGAGGTGCGGCGTTCACGTTCACACGCCTTATCTCACCATGTCCATTCTTGTAACTGTATATCTTCTCGATCGTCTTGGCTATGAAGGTCGGTGAATACATGGGATGTTCTCCAAAGACAACGATCAGCCTCTTGTGGCCCTTTGAGGTGAGCGCGTGAAGTTCTGCTTCGAGCTCTTCTTCGCTCAATGTCTTTCTGATCACCTGCGTGTTCTCGGCCCTGAAACCGCAGTACGAACAGTTGTTGATGCACTGATTCCCAATGTAAAGCGGTGCGAAGAGAACGATCCTGTTGCCGTAGATCTCCTCTTTCAACTTTCTCGCCGCTTGAAATATGAGTTCGATCTGCTCTGGCTTTTCTGCGTTCAAGAGCGTGGCTGTCTCTTTGGGTGTGAGTCGTTCCTTTTGCAACGATTTCTCAACGATTTCTCGTATCAGTTCTGTGTCAGGATTCTTCGTCTCATTCAACAGTTGTTCTATCTCGCCATGCGGGATGAAACTCTCTCGGTCCTCGATACTTTCGATCCTCCTCAGTAACGTCAACACAGTCTCACCTCACTTCAAAGGCATCGTCTTCACCTTGACACTCTTCACCTGGCCGAGTTTCCCGCTCAGGCTTCCGATCACATCGTTACTGGTTTTCACGATCAAGAGTATGATCGCCATGTTCTCGTCAGGTACGGGATAGCCGATTCTGAGTTTTATCACGTCCGCAAAATCGTGCAGAAGCTCGTTCACCTGTTTGTACGCACTCTGCCGGTCCTCCACGATGATGTTCACGATGTAGAACCTCTCCAAAATGAAAACCCCCTTCCTCTCGCCGAGGAAGGGGGCAAATTGGATGCTGCTTCACCTCCCTTCCTCGGTGTCAGATTCCTCCTCCACCTCAGAAGGTTCCAAGTGAATTATATCACATTCCTCGGTGCGGGTCAACCCATTTAGAATCTACTGAGAAGTTTGGTCCCAATTTGACGAAACGTGTGTCCCGTTCGGTGGTAAAATGTATTTAACAGAACTTTCATCCAGAGAGGGTAGAACATGACCCGATCCTGGCAGGAATGGCTGGTCAGACAGATCTCGCTTGCCGGTGATTTCGACGAGAGGATTCTCAACGCGTTTCTTAAAGTACCCAGAGAGGTCTTCAGCGAGTTTCACTACGATCTGGACGTTGTTTACAGCGACAACGTGATCGTAACGGCGAGGGACGGAAACAGTTACTCTACCTCGAGTCAGCCTTCGCTCATGGCCCTTTTCATGAGCGTGGTCGGCTTGAGAGAGGGCATGAAGGTTTTGGAGATCGGCTCGGGTACAGGCTACAACGCCTGCGTCATGGCCCATGTCGTCGGAGAGGATGGTCTCGTCGTCGGAATCGAATCCAACCAAAGGTTCTTCAAGAGGAGCGTTGAGGTGGCTTCGAAGTTGGGCATTGAAAACGTTATCTTCGTGAACGGCGACGGATTCTATGGCTATGAAAAACTTTCACCGTACGATGCGATAGTGATCACCGTGGCCGTGGACAAGGTCTCACGGCATTGGGTAGATCAGCTGAAAATAGGAGGAAGAGTTGTTGGTCCCATCGATGTTTACACGATCGATAGACAACCGGCATTCGTGTTCGAAAAGACAAGCGACAGCATCGTGGCAAAACACCTTGTGGAGACCAAGTTCATAAAGGCTGGCGGATTACTTGGAAACCTCAACGAAACCAATCTCGAGAGACTGTCGAAAATAGAGAAGAGGTTCTCAACGCCGGTAGAGTTCTTGAGCATTCCAGTTGGCAGCTACGAAGCCGTTGGAGTGTTTCACCTGGCCAGCTGGTCACTGTGTGAGAAAAGTGGCTGGATTTACTTTGTCGAAGATGAAGGTTTTGCACGTTGGAAAGGTGGCTGGGAAGTGTTTGGAAAAATGGAACTGATCAAACGCATCGCTGAAGAATGGGCGAAGACTGGATTCACTCCTATGATGCTTTTGAGGTTTGGCTACGACCACAGGATGAATTTCGAAAGATTGGAAAGGTGGGATGAAACATGAGGGAAAAGATCCTCGTGAGTCTTTTGGTTCTGCTCTCGATACTCAGTGTGGCGAACTATGCGTATTTCAGCCAAGCCGGGTTGTTGACGAAGGGGCAGGATTTGGGGTTTGTCGTCTATGGAAAAGACCTCAGCAGTGTGGAGCTCACAATCTGGGAAGTCAGGAATGACGAGGCTCTGCTTTCGAAACTGCTTCACGGACAGACGGATCTCGAGCAAGTACTCGGTAGAGTTGTCCTGAGGAGAAGGTTCACACCAGTGAAGGACTGGGAAACGTTCTCATTGAAGTTCGAAAGGTTAGGAACGTACTACGCCACTCTGACAGGCCGTGATGAAAAGGGAGGTAAGACTTTGCTGGACGAAACGTTCCTTCTCGTCACGGACATGGAGGCGATCCATTTCAGTGATGGTGAGAGAACTATCCTGTACGTGATGAACAAAGACGGGGGATTTGTCAGCAACGCGGAGGTGAACTTCTACAATGATTCGAAACTCGTCTTGAAGGCGAAGACCGATACCAACGGAATAGCAATATGTGAAAATGCATGCGATTTCTTCTACGTCAAGAAAGAAAACACATCAATCTTCGGTGAGATCTACTTCCCCTACAAGAAGGAATACGCCGATGAAAAACTGTTTCTGATCACGGATCGTCCCATATACAAACCGAACGATGTGGTCAAGTTTCGAGGCCAGCTGTTCAGCAAACGCGACAATCTCTACGAAGCATGCGGTGCGAGCTCGGTGAAAGTGATCGTCAAGGATCCGAAGGACAACGATGTGTACACAGAGGACCTCACCACCGATGAGCTCGGAGGTTTCTTTGACGAGTTCAAACTTCCAGACACTGCGTCCGTCGGCGTGTACGAGATCAACGTCCTTCACAAAGGCAAAACCTACTACGACTCTTTCATGGTGGAAGAGTATAGAAAACCCGAATACAAGATCTCGATCGACACTCCAGAAGAACCGATCTTCTCTGGCCAAACGCTGAAGTTCACCATCCACGTTACTTATTTCAACGATCAGCCCGTCCCGAACGCTCGAGTCGCTTACTACGTCCACGCAGAGCCATACTATAAGGAGTCCTTCTTAGCTTACAGGGGGCTCGAAGTGACGGACGAGACTGGCAGTTTCACCGTCGAAGTCAAAACTGATGAAGGTTTTGATGGCTACTACACGATAGAGGTCATCGCTACGGATGAGAGCCAACGTCAGGTTGAAGAGACAAAGTCCGTTCGCGTCTGGGCAGACGACGTGAACATCCAGCTGGAAGATGAGTACATCTGGACGAGTCCAGGTCAAGAGTTGAAGATACCTCTTGCCATCACAAATGTGGCTGGTGAGCCACTCGATGGAACGTTGATCGTGAACGTGGAGGGTACAATCCAAAAGGTCTTGGTCGTGAATGGAAAAGCTGAGCTCGTTTTCCTTCCAGAAAGAGCCAAAGAGTACCGAATCGAACTCACGTTTGGAAAGGTGAAAAAACAACTTCACGTCTACGCCTTTGCTGAGGGCTACAGACCGAGTGAACTGACACTGCTGGTGGATCAGAAGAAAGTACAATCGGGTCAAACGATACGAGTAAACCTGGCCTCTGCGTACCGAATCACTGGTGTGCTGGCACTGCTCGCCGACAAGATCTACGAAACGGTGGCGATAGACGCATCGCAGCAAATTTCCATCAGTTTGAAGGTGCCCGAGAACTTTGCTGAAAGGAACCTGTTCGTGGTGTTTTTGGGGCTCGAGGGTGGAAGACGAGTGGAAAAACAATCGATGGTTTCCGTTGAGCGGGAACTGAACCTTTCCACTTTGAAGATAACGTTCGACAAGGAAAGGTACGAACCGGGTGAAACTGCGACTGTGAGAATCGAGGCCGACGCCAACAACGTGTGTCTGATGCTCGTCGATGAAGCCATATACGCGATGGTTAGGAGAGATCCACCCAGCTTGGAAAGTTTCCTGTATCCTGAAAACGACTATCCCAACGTCAGTTACGATTTCGCTTACACCTGGAGGCTTTACTCGGCGACACGAGTGATGTTTGCAGAGCTGGCGTCGAAAGAAACCAGCTTCGAAGACTTCAAGAAGAGCGCGGTGATGGAGAAGATCAACGTGAGAGAATACTTCCCGGACACGGCGCTCTGGATACCATCTTTGTCGCTCGAAGGATGCGTCGCAACGATCCGTTTCAAAGTACCAGACAGCATCACCACGTTTCGAGCCACGGCCTACGGATTCTCTCGCTCGCTCTTTTCTCAAGGCTTTGGTTCCATGACCGTGACCAAACCTTTCTACGTTCGACCGCATTTGCCCAGCTTCTTCAGAGAAGGCGACGTGGTGCGCATCGGCGCAACGATCTTCAATCAGACTGAAGAACCTCTGAAAACCAACTACTGGGTTGAACTGCCCGACTCGGTGAAAGCCATGCAAGGTGTGGCAGGTGAAACGATCGTCCAGCCGAACTCTTCGTTCACGCAATCTTATCTCGTTCGAGCGGTTCGACCTCTGGATCCATCCACGCTCACCTTCTATGCGGTATCGAATCTGACAGACGCAGTTGCCCTGAACGTACCCGTCAAGCCTTTTGCCTTCGAGAGGGAGTTCTATTTCCTCGAAAAAATCGATGGAAAGAGAAAGCTCACATTGCCTGAGGGAGAGTACGTTCAAGCGAGGCTGAGGATCCTGACGAGCGTCATGCCTATCCTTAATCAGAGCATTCAAAAGCTCATCCACTATCCCTATGGGTGCACCGAGCAGACGATGAGTAGCTTTCTGCCGGCGGTCGTTGCCACTAAGATGGGACTAAAGATTGCAGATCTGGATGACATCGTTCAGAAAGGCTTGTTCAGACTTTACGATCATCAGCATTCAGATGGAGGATGGGGCTGGTGGAAGACGGATGAAAGTCATCCGTTGATGAGCGCCTACGTGATGGAAGGGCTGTACCACGCGATCAAGGCAGGTTACCATGTGCCGGATGCCGTCGTTCGGAGGGGCATAGACTATCTCTCGAATAACATGTCTGGTTATGGTGTTCACGTTCTCGCACTGTATGGACTCAACGTCGAAAGTTTTGAACCTCAGAGCGATGTGGATCTCATTTTCAGCGCAATGGTATCGGCTGAGGCTTTGCAGAAAGCACTCAAGTTGGTCGAAGAGAGCGAAAGGTTTGCGCATGTGAAGATCAAACCCGAAGATCATTTTCTGAGCGAGGTTCAACTGTCTGCCGTTCTGCTCAGGTCACTGCTGAAATGGCAAAAAGATTCTTCCCTCATCTCGAAGCTGATCAACTATCTGCTGACCAGAAAAGACGGATACTTCTGGTACTCGACGAAGGATACCTCCTACTCCGTGCTCGCGCTCCTCGAGGCTCTGCCGACGTATGACAGACCACAAATTTCGATCAGAAACAACGACAAAGAATTCTTCCTCAACACAGAAGGAGAGATATCGTTGGAAAAGGGTTTCCTCGAAATCGAAGGTGATGGACTCGTCGAGGTACACGTGGTTTATCTGGAACGTCCCGTCGGACCGGTCAGTGAAGGCTTGAAGATAGAGAGGCAAATCTACAAGAGATACGAACTTTATCTGGAAAAAGACAAACAAGTCGTTGATGCGTTCATACCGCTCGGGACAGATCTGGTACCGGTCAAAATTGAGCGGGCTGAAGTAACGGACGAAATGCTCCGTGCGTACGCTTATGAGTACCGGAAAGCGAAGAACTTCGAGTACAACAAAGTCAGATTCTCAGTGATTGACAACTTTCTCACGCTGTTCGATGTGAACTACAATTTCGAAAAGCTCACCGCAGGCTCGGGACTGATCGTCGTAAAACTTGAAGGCAACGCTGCTCTGGTATGCGATACGGGAAGCAAAAGGATCGTTATTCACCAAGGCGTGAGAGACATCGCGCTGCTCGGTCCGAACGTTTTGATCTTGAAAGAAAACACACTTTGGCTGAACGAGGCTCCCTTCACAACCATTCCAGACGATGTCGAAGAGATAACCTGCACCGAGCGGGAAATTCTCCTGAAAGCACGCGACAAAACGTACTGGTTGAAGGATGGAAAATTCATTGCGCTTCCTTTCACTGCGCGGAACATCTATCACTGGGATGGAGAGAACCTTCTGGCAAGTGGAATCAAATTTTCAGGAAACGACTCAGAACTCGAGAATGCAACGTTCCGCGTCACCTTCAAACCTGAACCTGTGAAACTTCGATCAGGCGACATTGCGAAGACGATCTTGAAGGTGAGTGAGTGTGATGGTCAGTACCTTGTGGTCGAAGACTTCTTCGCATCCTGCGCTCAGCTACTCACCAACTACCGTGAGAAGAACTTGGAGGAATATTACGAAAAGTTCGACTATGGCTGGTACAAACGGTGGGACCTCTGGTACTCTGCCAGGGAACTCCACATGGACAGGATAGCTTTCTTCGCCACATACTGTTGGAACGACACGTTCAGTTACATATGGAGGGTTACCGCGGATGGAATCTATCAGCTGCTTCCGGCACGGGTGTATTCGATGTACAAACAGGACCTTTACGCTCATTCTGATCCTTCTGTGCTCCACGTTGGCTTGGGCGGTGAGGCTCTGGAGGGCAGATGAGTTCTTGGTTAGTGGTTTTCTGAGAACCAGGCTTGAAGAACTCGTCAGAATCTGCGATCTTCTTGGAGTGGAGCCAAACTTCGACGTCCTGATCGTCGAATGTGAAACGCTCAGCGAATTTTACCAGCTCACCGGCCGAGCTTACGTGATCGGTGCGGTCTACTCGAAAGGAATCATCGTGAGCCAACCGTTCGAAGTACTGAGATCCAAGGGTGTGCTGGAAGATGTTCTGTTGCATGAGCTACTTCACCACATCGTCTCTCTTAACTTCGATCTTCCCGACCGGATGCAGGAGGGCTTGATCCTGTATCTGACCGGCGCGAAACCCCAGAAGCTTTCCGGCCGGCATAAAGAATACCTCTTGTGGTTCATGAGGGAGGTGAGCTATGAAGAAATTCCTCTGGTTGTGGATCGTTACAGGCGCCGTTCTGATATTGAATCTCGTTGATCGTTTGTCTTTCCATGTCGAGATTCAGCCGAACGATTTCGTGCTCGGTTCTGTACAAGATTTGTTTGTGGAAGCGAACGTGAAGTTTGCAAAGATCAAGAGCAACAAGAGCGTTGAAAGAATGGATGGAGGCATTTTGATCAAAAACGCCAAACCAGGCGAAAACATCGAGCTGATCTTCGAAAGCCGAGGTATTTTCAAAAGAAAACTGTTCCAGACAATCGTGATCAAAGCAAGCACACTTGACAACGATGAGGACGGTTATCCAGACAGCCTTGAACTGGACAGAGAAGACAGTGAGCGATTCAGAAACTGGTTCGTCTGGATCGCTCTCTCCGCTCTCATGAACGATCCAGTGCTCTGGAATGTTGAAGAGAGAGATTGTTCAGGTTTCGTCCGTTACTGCGCCCGCGAAGCGCTCAAAAGACACGATGAGTGGTGGTTGAGACTTACGAAATACTCGGGTCCCGTATTCGAGGACGTTCAGAAGTACAATTATCCGAACTTGCCGCTGGTTGGTGAGAAAATGTTCAGGATCGTCAAGGGTAAGTTTGAAAGCGAAAAGGATTTTTCGTACTTTGCCACGGCGAGGATCCTCGTCGAATGCAGTTTGAGATTCGTAACGAAGGACATCAAGAAAGCGCGAGCCGGGGACATCTTAGTGTTTTTTCACCCACAGGATTTCGAGTTCCCCTACCATCTCATGATCTACGTCGGTGAGATTCTGACGAAAGATGAAACTTGGCTCATTTACCACACAGGCCCGATTGGGGATGGTCCTGGAGAACTGAGGTTGGTCAGGCTCAAAGAGTTGATGAACTACGATCCCACGTGGAGGCCCACGGAAAACAACCACAACTTTCTGGGATTCTACAGGTTCAAATTCCTGAACTGAGAGTCTGAAGAACCACGTTTCGGCATTTCTTTTGAATGTGGACGACACTGTGTGCTGCGGACTGCCATTGTTCGTCGGGTCAACAACCCGGACGAGCATAACCGTGGTAGAATATAAACAGTATAATGGGTTAACTTTAGGCTTGTTCACGGTAACTGACGAGCCTTTTTGAGATGCCGACAGTTCATCAGATTTAGCATGATTTAGAATATTCTTTTTTGTGGTTCATAGACCGAGTTCGAATGGAGGTGGGTTGGATGAACAAGAAGATGATTCGGCGTTCGTTCACCTTGCTTGTCCTCGCTTTCATCATCGCAGGTTGTAGTCAGTTGGCGAATCACCAGGACGAGACGACGAAATCTCTCTTCACCAATGACCTCAGTGAATTCGAGTTCGTGAACGGAGAAGCGAAAGTGCTCATCAAGTTCCGCTCGCTTCCAGGTCCAGCTGAGGAAGCTCTGGTTCGCGCGCTGGGAGGGAAGGTGCGATTCACTTACTGGATCGTTCCGGCGATCGCAGCGACTGTGCCAGAGCCGGCGATCAGCGCGTTGCGATCTAACCCACGCATAAGCGTGGTTGAACCAGACGTTACGATCCACGTTCTCGATTACACATCCGAGCTGGACAACACGTGGGGTGTGAAACGCATCGGTGCGGGAAACGTACACAGCGCTGGAAACGAAGGAGATGGTATCAAGGTCGCGGTACTCGACACCGGCATCGACTACAACCATCCAGAGCTTTTTGGTGTGTACGCTGGTGGCTATGACTTCGTCAACAACGATGACGATCCGATGGACGATGAAGGACACGGCACCCACGTTGCTGGAACGATCGCCGCCGCGCGCGATGGATACGGAGTGGTGGGTGTAGCACCAAAGGTGAAACTGTACGCACTCAAGGTACTTGATGCCAAAGGTAGTGGTAGCTTTTCCAACGTCATCGCCGCCCTGCAGTGGTGTGTAGAAAACGGTGTTCAGATCACAAACAACAGTTACGGCAGCTCCCAAGATCCCGGGACAATCGTGAAAGAAGCATTCGATGCTGCTTACAACGCAGGTATACTCCATGTAGCGTCAGCAGGAAACAGTGGGAATCCTGCCGGGCGTGGGGATAACGTGGGCTATCCAGCACGTTACACGTCGGTGATCGCAGTGGCGGCAACCACCAAGACGGACAGCCGAGCGAGTTATTCTTCCACCGGGCCGGATGTGGAGTTGGCTGCACCCGGTTCGGCGATCAAATCCACACTTCTGGGTGGTGGCTACGGAGAAATGAGTGGAACGTCCATGGCATCCCCGCACGTTGCTGGGGCAGCTGCACTCGTGTGGTACGCCAATCCGACGTGGTCCAACGAACAAGTTCGCCAGCGCTTGATCGAAACCGCTGAAGACTTGGGACCATCAGGTCGCGATCCGTACTACGGATATGGCTTGGTGCGTGCCGATCTCGCGGTGGGCAGTGCACCTTCCCCAGAACCTGAACCTCGCACAATGCACGTAGGTGATATCACGATGTCGCTGGCTTACCAAGGATCTTGGGTGAGGGCGCGTGCCACTGTCACTATCGTTTCAAGCGATAATCAGCCTGTGGAAGGTGCCACCGTGTACGGAAAATGGGGCGGCGCTACCACCGGTGACGTCTCCGGTACAACGGACAGCAACGGTAAAGTGACCTTCACTTCAGCCCGCGTGCGGAGTCCATCGTCTGGAACTACGTTCACTTTCTGCGTAACGAACGTGGTGAAGGATGGCTGGGTCTACGATTCAGATGCAAACGTTGAGAGTTGCGATAGCATCTCTGTTCCTTAACATGGAACTGCAGAGA
Source organism: Pseudothermotoga hypogea DSM 11164 = NBRC 106472 (assembly GCF_000816145.1). Lineage (NCBI taxonomy): Bacteria > Thermotogati > Thermotogota > Thermotogae > Thermotogales > Thermotogaceae > Pseudothermotoga > Pseudothermotoga hypogea. The sequence goes on from NZ_CP007141.1 coordinate 563,645, forward strand.
AGATGAAGGGCCGGGCGTGTGTCCGGCCTTTCGTTCAATGAGAATGAGTTGATGAAACATGGCGCTCTTTTCGTCGCGACAAATATGCGATTTTTTGCGGACATGTCCTCTTAAGAATTTCTTTAGGACTGTGAAATAAAAAACGCCGGAGCTTTCGCCCCGGCCAATGGGTGGGTCTATCTCATCCGCCTACGTGCTTGATACCTGCTTCTATGGCCTCGATGTTGAGTTTCAAAAGGGAGGAACCTTTCTCACCGAGCTTGTACTGCAAAGCAGACACGATAGAATCTTTTCTCACGCAATTCGTCACAGCGATGATCGCACCGAGCATCACCATGTTGGCGACCCTGAGGTTACCAATCTTATCTGCGATCTCGTTTGCAGGTACTTCGACTATTTTGATGTCGTTTCGGTTCGGCCTTCGATCGATCACAGAAGAGTTCAGAAAAAGAAAGCCACTCTTCTTCAACCTGGGTTCGAACTTCAAAAGTGAAGGTATGTTCATGGCAACAACTACATCCGGATTGTCAACAATCGGCGATGCAACAGGTTCATCGCTTATGACCACCGTGCAGTTCGCCGTGCCACCGCGCATCTCTGGACCATAGGAAGGAAACCAAGTCACGTTCTTGCCTTCCTGCATTCCAGCCTGAGCCAAGATCTGACCCATCAACATGACGCCTTGTCCACCGAAGCCAGCAAGTACGAAGCTCAACGTCATTTCTCTTCACCGACCTTGTCGATGAACACTCCCAAGGGATACTCTTTCACCATGTGCTCGTCGACCCATCGACCCGCTTTGAGCGGATCCATACCCCAGTTCGTTGGACACGTGGAGAGCACCTCAACCAAACCGAAACCGATGTCTTTCAGCTGCGCGAGAAATGCTTTCTTGATGTGTTTCTTCGTGTTGATCACATCTTTCGGTGTGTTCACCTTCGTACGTGCCAGGTAAGCAACACCCCTCAGTTCTTTCAAAACTTCGCACACGTGTATGGGATAACCTTCGCGCTCGGGAGTCCGACCGTAAGGAGACGTCGTCGTCTTCATGCCCAGGAGGGTCGTCGGTGCCATCTGGCCTCCCGTCATACCGTATATGGCGTTGTTGATGAAGATCGTTGTCACTCTTTCTCCACGGTTCGCCGCATGGATCGTTTCGGCGGTACCTATGGCTGCGAGGTCTCCATCGCCTTGATAGGTGAAAACCACCAGATCAGGTCTTGCCCTCTTCATGCCTGTCGCCACGGCGAGTGCCCTTCCATGTGCAGCCACCGTACCATCCAAATCGAAGAATTCGTAAGCGAAAACAGAACAACCAACCGGAGCAACGATTATGGTCTTCTCCCTTATTCCGAGCTCGTCAATAACCTCTGCGATGAGCCTGTGCACGATGCCGTGGTGACAGCCCGGACAGTACGAAAACTGCTTCTTACTCAACGACTCAGGCATTTTGTAAGCAACTTTGTATTCCATCGTCAGCGCCTCCCAACGAGTTGCATCAAGTGGTCGAGAATCTCTCCAGGTGTTGGAACGACTCCGGCCATGCGGCCGTAAAACTCTATGCGGGTCAATCTCAACGCCGCGAGTTTCACATCTTCGAGCATCTGGCCCGAACTCATTTCAACGGTGAGGATCAGAGAGACGCGCTTCGCAAGCTCTTCGAGAGGCTTGTAAGGATACGGGTACAAGGTTATGGGTCTGAACAAACCAACCTTCAAACCGGCCTCTCGCGCCATCTTCACCACACTCTTGCATATTCTTCCCACGGTTCCATATGCGGCAAGAAGTATTTCGGCGTCCTCGGTCTGGAACTCCTCCCACCTTGGCTCTTCCTGCTCCATCTTTCTGTACTTTTCCTGAAGTTGAAGATTCATCTTTTCAAGCTCGTAAGGGTCTATGTTGAAAGACGTCACCTTTCTCGGTGGCCTGTCCTTTGCACCTGTGAGTGCCCAGCTGCTGTTGTCGTAACTGACCTGTTTTTCTTCGATCTCCACCGGTTCCATCATCTGACCGAGTAAGCCATCTGCAAGTACCAGCGCGGGGTTTCTGTACTTGTCAGCCAACTCGAACGCAAGTTCGGTGAGAGTCACTGCCTCTTGAACCGTGGAAGGTGCCAAGACGATCAATCTGTAATCACCGTGACCTCCACCTTTGGTCGCTTGAAAGTAGTCTCCTTGAGAAGGCTGAATGTCTCCAAGGCCCGGTCCACCGCGGACGATGTTTACAAACACTGCTGGGAGCTGCGCACACGCTATGTAAGAGATTCCTTCTTGCATGAGACTGAAACCGGGAGAAGAAGTCGAAGTCATCGCACGCTTTCCGACGCTCGCCGCACCGTAGATCATGTTCACTGCTGCGACCTCGCTCTCAGCCTGCAGGAAACAACCTCCCACCTCGGGCAAGCGCCTGGCCATGTACTCCGTCAGTTCGTTCTGGGGCGTGATGGGATAGCCAAAGAAATTCCTGCAGCCTGCCATGATGGCAGCTTCACCAATCGCTTCTGTACCTTTCATCATGATCTTCTTCATTGTGTTTCACCTCTCACGGGTGTGAGCCTGTAGACGGTTATGCACACATCCGGGCACATCATGTAACAAAAACCACAACCAATGCACTTGCCTTCAGGATCGTTCGGTTCCGCGGGATGATAACCTTTGCTGTTGAAACGTTCGGAAAACCTTATGATCCTCTGTGGACAAACGTTTATGCACAGTCCACAACCCTTGCACCTTTCTTCATCTATCTCGATGTAAGCTTTCTTCAAAACGGTTCCTCCTTTCCGATCAGATACCTCTTTATTCTGAACGTCTCGAACTCACCTCTGTAATCCAAAGGCTCCGCGACGACGTTGAACGCAACAGGAATAGACATCATCTTGGAAACCTCTTTGACGATCTCTTCACCTTCTCTGACCACATCAACCGTGGTTTGACTCGCGAGGTTGCTGTTGTTTATCAGATAGTTCACGCTGATCGATGCGGCACGCTGGATTCTCTCAATATGTTCACAAATCTTTTCTGCCGTCTCGCAGAATGGTCTTCGAACGTTCACGACGAAGTAGACGTCAGCATCCGAGAGATGCTCCTTCAACGATCCAAGCACGATACTACCTTTCTCATCGCCACCGACATCGAGCACGACCAAATAATCTGGATTCTGAAGATAACCCATCACGCTCGCATCGATCAACGGAAGATCAGCCCTCATAAACTGTTCAGCGGGAGTCAAGACTCGGATCCCCTTCTTCTCGAGCATGTCTTTGAATTCTCGAACCCTGAAGTAACTCGCGGTCACATCGACATCGGCGATGGCAACCCGCACGCCGTTGACCTTACTTTTTATGGCAAAATTCATCGCGATCTCGGTTTTTCCAGATCCGTAAAGACCTAAGAAGACTTTGTTCTTTGCCATTTCTCCGCCTCTTCCTTGTAGCTTTTGCTTTTTTCCTCGCCCTTGAGCACTCTCAAAACACCGAGTGCCAACGCCCTTTCCTCGTCACCACCGGGATACACCAGAACAGGTGCTATGAAAGAAACATACTCTTTCAGCCACGGCACCATGTACCTTTGATCGTAAGCGATGCCCCCAGTGAGCACGATGGCATCGACCTCTCCCTTCAGCGCAGCGGCCATCTTGCCTATCCATTTGGCGATCTGAAACGCCATGGCCCTGTAGACTATCTCGGCTTGCTGATCACCTTTGCTGATTCTTTCCTGAACAGTCACAGCGCTGTTCGTTCCAAGGTACGCCACGAGTCCTCCGTTGCCCTTAATGCGTTTCAGTATCCATTCTTTGGTGTATTTACCACTGAAGCACAGATCTACGAGCTGGGTCAGTGGCAACGTACCACTGCGCTCCGGCGTGAAAGGACCATCTCCATCCAATGCGTTGTTCACATCGACCACTCTGCCCTTCATGTGTGCACCAATCGATATTCCACCACCCATGTGAACCACGATCAAATTGACATCCTCATACCTTTTTCCAAGCTCAGCTGCGGCACGTCGCGCCACGGCCTTCTGATTCAGCGCATGGAAAATCGATTTCCTTTCGAATTCTGGATGACCCGAGATTCTTGCAACGTCCCACATCTCGTCGACAACCACTGGATCAACGATGTAGGCTTTCACGCCAGCCAATTTCGCTATTTCGTGTGCCAACACAGCTCCAAGGTTCGAAGCGTGCTCACCATACTTGGCTTGTCTCAGTTCTTCGAGCATCGTCTCGTCCACTTCGTACGTACCCGAAGGTATGGGCCTGATCAATCCTCCACGACCAACCACAGCCGAGAAATCGTTCGGACTGTAACCAGATTTCTCGAGGAACTCCAAAAGCGCCTTCTTGCGAAATTCGTACTGATCGAACAGATGAGCATATTTTGAAAGCTCACCGGCGTCATGGTAGATCGTTTGAGAAACTTTGCAATCTTCATCCTCGAATATCGCAAGCTTCGTCGAAGTGGAACCGGGATTGATCACCAAGATTCTGAACATTCTCCACACCTCTTCAAGACAAACTCGCGGCGAGTGCTATGGAATAAAGCTTGGTTTTGTCCGAATCAGCCCTCGATGTCAAGACGATCGGGATCCTCGCTCCCAAGATCACGGACGCAACGGTTGCGTTCGCAAAGAACACCAAAGCTTTGTAAAGAACGTTGCCGGCTTCTATGTCTGGCATGATGAGTATGTCAGCATCTCCTGCCACAACGCTTTCTATCTTCTTGTGTCTTGCCGCATCTTTAGAAATCGCGTTGTCCAGAGCGAACGGTCCATCGACGACACAACCTTTTATCTGACCACGATCGTTCATCTTGCTCAACACTGCCGCATCCAGAGTGGCGGGCATCTTCGCGTTGGGCACTTCTATGGCACCAATGATGGCGACCTTTGGTCTTTCGACACCCAGATTTTTCATGAGCTTGACTGAAATGTTGATCATATCGATCTTTTGTTCCAGAGTTGGTGCGATGATCATACCAGCATCGCTGATAGCCAACAACTTGTGGTAAGTTGGGACATCGAAGACACTCACCATCGTGATGGTCGAACCAGTCTTGAGGTTGTACTGATCTTCGAGCACAACTTTCATCAGATCGCCTGTCTTGACGGAGCCTTTCATCAAGAGTTCTCCACGCTTCGATACTATCTCGACGGCCAATCTTGCGCTCTGATCCTTTTGACAATCTATCAGTTCACAGTGATCGAATTTCAAACCGACCTTTGCTGCGAGTTCCTTAGTCTCGCTCTCAGGACCAACAAGAACTGGCTCGACGATGTCGTGTTCCATTGCCATCCTCAGAGCACTCAGCACCACGTCGTCGTCCGAACCAGCAACAACTATCTTCTTTCTTAAACCGCGCGTTCTTTCGACAAGAAACGCGAGTCTATCCATTCGGACCACCCCAGATCTTCGCCTTCTCTTCACCTTTCATAACCCTGAGAGTTCCCAAAGCCAGCGCTTCCATCTCGAACTCGCCAGGCAAAACGAAAATGGGCGCAAATTTGTAGACGTGTTCCTTTATCATCTCGACGAACTCGTTGCTGTGTGCCATGCCACCGGTGAGAATGATCGCATCTACTTTTCCTTTCAGCACCGCACACATGCCACCAATTTCCTTCGCAATCTGGTAGGCCATGGCTTTGACAACGAGCAAGGCGTTACGATCTTTCTTCGCCATCTCCAACGCCTTTCTCAAATCGTTCGTACCAAGGTACGCGACCAGACCACCACGACCGACGAATTTCTTCTTTAGCTCATCCTTCGTGTATTTTCCACTGAAACACATGCGAACAACATCACCCACGGGAAGCTCCCCGGTTCGCTCGGGGCTGAACGGTCCTTCATCGTTGGCGTTGTTGACGTCTATGATTTTGCCCTTTTCCACCGCAGCGATGGATATCCCACCGCCGAGATGTGCCACAACGGCGTTCAGTTCTTCGAGTGCCTTACTGAGTTCTGTTGCCACTTTTCTACACACGATTTTTATGTTCAGTGCGTGTGACAGGCTCTTTCTCTCTATCTCGGGAATGCCAGAAAACCTCGCCTCAGGCACCATCTCGTCGACTGAAACGGGATCGGTGGTGTAGACAGGGACTTTCCCGTTAGCCAGTTCGTACGCAATCACACAGGCAAGGTTTGAAACGTGCTTCACAGGTGATTCATGCTTTAAGTAGTTCACCATACGTTCGTCAACGACGTAGGTTCCACTCTCCAATGGAGGAAGAATACCGCCTCTCGCGGCAATCGCATCGAAGTCTTCGATCTTGAAACCCGCCTTTTCCAAGGCCGACAGGATGCAGTTTCTTCTCAACGGTTCCTGGTCCATCAACGTTTCACATTTCGCGAGCTCTTCAGGACTGTGTTCGTACGTTTCCAGGAAGATACACCGTTCGTTTTCGTAGATAGCCACTTTAGTGGATGTTGAACCTGGGTTTATGACCAAAACCTTCATCTACATCTCAACCCCTTGGCTTCGATGTAGTCCAGATAAGCCTGTTTCAATCTGCGAACGCCTTCCCTTATTTGCTCGAAGCTTGGCAGGCAGAAAGACATGCGCATCGAACTTGAAGGTTCCTCGTAGGGCTTGAAGGCTTCACCTGGAATGTAGAAGACCTTCCTTTGTTCAGCGTATTTGAACATCTCCATCGTGTCCACATCGGGCAAGGTGGTCCAAACGAAGAGGCCTCCGTCCGGATCCGTCCACTGAGCATCCGTCACGTCGGAAAACTCTTCTTTGAGCGCTTCTATCATCGTCTCTTTCTTCTTTCTGTAGAGTTCTATCGCTGGTTTTATCTGCTCAAGCACGTCGTAACGTTCCAGATAACGCGCGGTGAGTCTCATGGTCAAAGAGGGACTGCAGAGATCGGTCCCCTGTTTCGCTAAAACCATCTTTCTGACGATCTGCCTGTCTGCCACCACCACGCCTATTCTCAAACCAGGACAAAGAATCTTGCTGAAGGTGTTGAGCAGAATAACCCTGTCGGTACCCCCAAAGTTCATGATAGATGGCAGCTGTTCTCCTCGGAACCTCAAAACACCGTAAGGATCGTCTTCAACAATTAAAACGTTGTATTTTTCCGCAAGTTCCACCAGATTTTTTCTTTTTTCCAGTGAGGTGGTTATGCCAGACGGGTTTTGAAAGTTCGAAACGACATAGATGAACTTCACCCTCGACAGTTCGTTCTCTCTCTGTGCACGTTTCAGATGGTCCTCCACTTGGTTCAGATCTGGACCATCCTTTTCAAACTTAACAACCAAGAATCTCGCATCTCTCATTCTGAAAGCGCTGAGCGCACCGAGATATTCAGGATCACCCACGATCACGTAATCTCCGGGATCGAGCAAGACTTTACCCACTAACTCGAGCGCCTGCTGTGAACCAACGGTTATGAGCACGTTTTCAGGCAACAATCCATCGAGGTTGTAGACTCTTTTCAGCAGAATCAGGATCTGTTTTATCAGCTCGGGATCACCCTCGGTGGTAGCATACTGGAGGGTATATTTGTACTCTTTCTCGATCACTTCCCTGGCGAGTTCTGCGAGCTCGTGTCTGGGGAAGGTTTCAGGATCCGGAGTGCCACCTCCGAACGAAACCGCTCCGGGCACGCTCGCATACTTGAGCAGTTCCCTGATCATGGACGACTTCAACTTGTTCGCGAGCATGGAAAAGCGATATTCCACAGCGTTCACCCCAGAACATGATATCAAATTCGTGCCACTCCATACCAGCAAGGCCCTTGCCACATCATAAGCGAAAAAGCGTTCTTTGCAACGAGTTGCACAGTGCAAAGTCTTGCAAGCACATTTTTGCTAAGGAAAAACCAAAAAGATTGTCACAAGAGATGGTAGACTAATTGTGTCTGAGAACTCTGAGCTGGGGGGATGCGCATGTTCAAACTGAAGAAACACTACATCATGGCGCCGGGTCCCACACCGGTTCCGGTGGATGTGTTGCTGGCAGGAGCGAAGGAAACCATACATCACAGAACTCCTCAGTTTCTTGAGATCATGGAAAAAACGCTGGATGAGGCGCGCTATCTGTTCCAAACGTCAAACCGTGTCTACGCGTTCGTTTCCTCGGGAACTGGTGCTATGGAGGCAGCCGTCACGAACTTAGTCAATCCCGGTGAAAAAGCCATCGTCGTCGTCGCAGGAAAGTTTGGAGAACGGTGGAAGGAGATTTGTGAAGCTTACGGAATCAACGTCGTTGAAATAGCCCTCGAGTGGGGAGAAGCCGTCACACCTGAACAGATCGAGAAGGCGATGAAAGAACATCCAGATGCGAAGGTGATATTCACCACGCACAGTGAGACCTCCACCGGAACGGTGATCGACCTACAAGCTATAGCACAGATCACGAGGAATACCGACAGAGTACTCGTGACCGACGAGGTCAGCGGTCTGTTAGCTGAGCCTTTGAAGATGGACGAATGGGGCGTTGACGTCGTGGTGGCCGGTTCACAGAAAGGCATCATGATGCCACCGGGTCTGGCATTCATCACGCTCAGCAAGAAAGCTTGGGAAATCGTCAAGAACAACAAGTGTCCAAGGTACTACTTCGACTTGAGATACTACGAAGAGAACTATCCGGACAACCCTTGGACACCAGCAGTCAACATGATCTACATGTTGAATCAGAGCATAAAGATGATCAAAGAAGAGGGAATAGAAAACGTTTGGGAAAGGCATAGAATCTTAGGCGAAGCAACGCGAAACGCTGTTAAAGCGCTCGGTTTGGAGCTGTTTTCGAAAAGGCCTGGGAACGTGTGCACAGCCGTCAAAGTCCCCGCAGGACTGGAGTCAAAGAAGATAACCAAGCTCATGAGGGACAAATACGGTGTGACCATAGCGGGTGGTCAAGGCAAGATTTCGAACACCATCTTCAGGATCGCACACCTTGGCTATGTGTCTCTGTTCGATACGATATCGGCCATCAGCGCTCTGGAGTTCACTCTGCACGAGCTGGGTTATCCGGTGAAGTTCGGTGAAGGTGTCAGGGCCGCCATGGAAACGTTCCATAAAGAAGGTGTCGCCGGATGATAAGGGTCCATGTGAACGATCCACTGGAAAAGGAAGCCATGGAGGTTCTCAAATCGAAACCCCAACTCGAGGTCACCTGCGAACATCTCGACAAGGACAAGCTCCTCGCTGTCATGCCAGAAATCGAAGTTCTCATAGTCAGAAGTGCAACGAAGGTAACCTCCGAGTTGATAGAGAAAGGCACCAAGCTCAGGCTGATCTGCAGGGCAGGTGTGGGCTTGGACAACATAGACGTCGAAGCTGCTCAAAAAAGAGGAATAAAAGTTCTGAACACGCCTGGTGCGAGCGCGATATCGGTGGCCGAACTCACCTTCGGTTTGATGCTCTCGGCCGCAAGGCACATCGCCAGGGGAACGATGGACCTGAAGAACGGCTTGTGGACGAAGAAAGAACTCGAGGGAGTCGAGTTGTTCAACAAGACGCTGGGCATCATAGGGCTTGGAACGATTGGCAAAGAAGTCGCGAAGAGGGCCATCGCTTTTGGGATGAGCGTCGTGGCTTACGATCCGTACGTCAAGCACTTCGAAGGAGTCAAACTTACCAATTTGGATGAACTCTACGCTGTTTCCGATTTCATCACTCTACACGTTCCTCTGACGAAGGAGACGAAGCATCTGATAAACGCCGACACGATAGCGAAGATGAAGGACGGAGTCATCATCGTGAACGCGTCACGTGGCGGTGTCATAGATGAAGCAGCACTCTACGATGCGCTCGTTGCTCGAAAAGTTTACGCCGCTGCGCTGGACGTCTTTGAAGTTGAACCACCGAACGATGAGCTGAGAAAGAAACTGCTGCAATTACCCAACGTGGTTGCGACACCACACATTGGTGCATCAACGATCGAAGCACAATCAAGGGTGGCGAAAGAATTGCTGCAAAAGCTCTTTGAGGAACTGAAAATATGAAGGGGGCACACGCCCCCTTCTTTTCAAGCTAACACGATTCTCTGCCCCGTCTGGATCGCTCTTTCGATAATAAACTTAAGCTTGCCAAGCAGATCAAACGCCTCATCGTCCCGTGAAACTTGAGCTACGGAAATGACCAGTTCAGGCGTTTTCCCGCTGTAGTTTACGGTTCTCGATCTCCTCAGCACTCTCTTGGCAAAAACTTTTGCGCCTTCCAAGTCTGTGTAGGGAAGAACCCCGATTATTGAGCTGTCATGGACAAAGAGTTTGTCGGACTCACGTGCTTGGGTCTTGAAAACGTTGTAGATTCTCTGCAGAAAGTGAACGTCGAAATTCATCAATCGAGCCATGAGAACACTCAGTGGAAAGTTGTACCTGTGCGATTTGTAGATCTCTTCGTTCAGAAAGTCTTCCAAACTCACTCCGTACGCCAAGCTGTAAAATATCATTCTGAACTTGAGCAAATAGTATTCGAGCGACCGTGATGGCAGCAAAACATCGATCACGCCAGTGAGATCTTCCGGCACTTCGTTCGCAATGAGCACTGTGCCGAGAAACGAATGAATCTTTTCACCAACAAACAAGTCTGCATCGATCTGGCGCGCAACGACCACTCCGCCACTCAAAGATATCGCTGAGCAAAGCTTTTCAAAAGTATCTTTGTCCGACAGTTCAACGTACACTCTCATGACGATCAGCTACCATCTTGACAAAATATTCATGTATCCTCAGATCGTCCGTGAGTTCTGGATGGAAAGAACTTGCGAGCAGATTGGCTTGCTGAACCAAGACGGGTGTGTTGTCATAACTTGCCAAAACTTCGACGTCCTTGCCCAGTTCCACTATTTTCGGTGCCCTAATGAAGACAGCCTTCACTCTGCCAAATTTTGCGACATCGAGGTAGACCTCGAAACTTTCGATCTGTCTTCCATAAGCGTTTCGCTGAACGTTGATGTCCATGAGACCAAAAGTGTACTGATTCGGGTGATCCACGATCTTCTTTGCCAACAGGATCATACCGGCGCAGGTTCCGTATATGGGGAGACCTTCCTTTGCGAGTTGAACTATCCGCTCTCCGATACCAGTCACCTGTGCGATCCTGCCGATGCTCGTCGATTCACCACCGGGTATAATCAGGCCATCGACCTTCTCCAGTTCTGAGAGACTCTTAACGGCAAACGCTTCAACACCAAGCCTCTGTAACGCCCAAATGTGTTCTCTGAAATCTCCTTGCAGTGCGAGCACGCCAATGAGCAAGCTTTACCACCCTCTCTCCTGCATGTGTACTTCGAGAGTTCCTATTTCCAGACCCGGCATTGGTTCACCTATGTCTTCAGAGATCTTCAACAACATCTCTGGATCGTTCCAGTACGTCACGGCAAGGACCATCGCCCGTGCCATCTTTGCGGGTTCCTTGGATTTGAATATTCCCGAACCGACGAATACACCGTCTGCACCGAGCATCATCATGAGCGCCGCATCCGCTGGTGTTGCGATACCACCCGCTGCAAAGTTCACCACGGGTAGACGCCCGAGCCTTTTCACTTCCCTGACCAATTCCACGGGCGCTCCTATTTCCTTAGCATAGCTCACGAGTTCCTCATCGGCCATGGTTTGAACACGCCTGATCTCGTCCATCACTCTTCTCATGTGTTTCACAGCTTCAACCACGTTACCCGTACCTGCCTCACCCTTCGTCCTGATCATGGCTGCACCTTCTGCAATCCTTCTCAGTGCTTCTCCGAGGTCTCTGGCACCGCAAACGAATGGAACCTTGAACTCGTGTTTGTTGATGTGGAACCTATCATCGGCAGGCGTGAGAACCTCGGATTCATCGATGAAGTCCACCCCGAGTGCTTCGAGAATTCTTGCCTCCGCAATGTGTCCTATTCTCACTTTCGCCATAACCGGTATGCTCACAGCATCCATGATCTCTTTTATCTTCGCTATGCTTGCCATCCTTGCAACACCGCCGGCTTTCCTTATATCAGCCGGGACACGCTCTAAAGCCATAACTGCGACCGCTCCAGCTTCCTCGGCTATCTTCGCCTGCTCTGCATCGGTGACGTCCATGATGACGCCACCCTTGAACATTTCAGCGAACCCCTTTTTCACAAGCCACGTGCCTTTCTCTATCATGTTCACACCTCCTCCCAGTAACGTTTCGGTACCAATTCGAGACGAGACAGATCCCGTTTGAACCTACCAGCCTTCGCACAAGGTTTACCGTTTACTTCCACCACGTCCGCCGTGATGTCCACCTTCTGCCTCAAGAGTTTTGAGCCAACCGCATAAACGTCCGCTGGAACGTTGAGTATTTCAAAAAGCTCTATTTTCTTCGCATCGAATCCACCGGAAACGACTATCTTCAGATCCTTCAAACCCACCCTATCGAATTCCTGACGCGCGCGCCAGACCAATTCGGGGCACACACCGAGTGAAGATTCGTCTCTCGGTACGACCGAAGCGTCCCTCATGTTTCCAGAAGTATCGAATCTGACGCCCCAAATCTTCCCCTTACCCTCACCAATGATAGGCGAGGGGTCTGTCTCGCCGAGTTTGAATGGTCTCTTCATGTGGTACTCGTAAAACGCCTTCACGACTCTGAACGTTGTGCCTATCACGTCATTGTCCCAATCCACGAGTACGATTCGTTTGACGTTCTCAGGCATGTGCTTGTCGAAAGCTATGGCCGCTGCCTCCGTGCTCCCGTCGTAAGCAGCAATGAGCGCATGAGGCATCGTACCCATGGATTCCACGCCCCAATAATCGGCGTTCGCATCAGTGGAGACACCGAAAGCGCCTCCGCAGAGTGCGGCGTAACCGTCGGTAGCCTGCACCCAGTAATGGTCGAACCGGGCGCTGAAATACAGCACAGGCTTTCCACGCGCAGCTTTGACCACTTCTCTCACAGCCGTGGCCGTGCTCGTGGCTCGCGATATGACCCCGAGCAGAACCGTTTCCAGATAGCCAAAGTAAGTCGGGTCACCCTCTATGACCATGATCGGTTCCCACTCTTTGGCCTCTTCACCATCGTAGAGGGCACGAACCTCTATCTCTTCCCATTTGTCGACCCAGAGGCTATCGAGTTTGAGTCTCAGATCCCATTTTCTTTTCGTGCAGCTGATGACTGCGTCCGTATCCATCTCCACCGCAGCCGCTTGGATCATCCGGTCCAGACTCAGGATCTCCTTGAACAGTTCTTTCGCTTTTTCCTCATCTTTGTAATAACCCGTGGCGAACCTCAGTATGGCGAGCGCTTCATCCACGCCTGCAACCACACAATCTTTCCTCGGGAAGAACTGGTACAGTACCCTTGGATGCCTGTTGTCTTTCTTGAGAACCTCCACGTACCTGACGAAATATATGTCCGAATAGTAGTGGCCCCGAATCCTGTCTATTGGAACCTTGAAAACCTTGGGATCGAGCCTTTTTTTTCTCATCAGATCACCTCGGCACGCAGGACCTCACGCATCAACTTCAGCGCACAGGCATGGAAGCCCTCATCGTAAGAGGCAACGGCGTCCTTCCTCACTATCGTCCTGATGCCTCTGTTTCTCAGCTCTTCCACCGTGAAGAGCACACATATGTGTGTTACGACCCCGCAAACCTCAACTTCGTCTATCCCATAAGACTCGATTATTTCCTCAAAGTTCGTCCCGTAGAAGGCACTGTAACGGGTCTTACGCACAGTTAAATGTTTCTCATAACCTGAAAGGGATTCCTTCAAGGCCTTCACAAGCTCGGCACCGGCGCCGTCCTTAACACAGTGCTTGGGCCAGATCTGGAATTCAGCGTCGTTTTCTTCATGCCAGTCCTGCGTGGTGATGATCGGCAGGCTTTGCTCCCTGTATTTTTTGACCAGGTCCAGAACAGGTGGGAGCACAGACTCCGCACCCGGGAAATACAGTGCCCCACCTGGTTCCACAAAATCTCTCTGCAAATCGATCAACAATAAAGCACGCACGGCACACCACCCGCCTTCGGTGGGACCGTCATCTCACTGGCTTGTCCTTCGTGGCCTCCTCAAACGCGAGCAACCTTTCCCAGCGTCTGTCAACGTAGTTCTGAAGTTCGTTTATTATTTGTTCAGCGTCAGGTCTCTGTAGCAAGAGCCTGAACCTACCCTGTGCTTTGACGAACTCGGCAACCGGTTTGAAGCTCGTGGGTTTTCTGGTGACTCTGTAAACACCCCTCTCAACCTCGTACAAAGGCCAGTATTTGGTTTGAACTGCAAGCTTTGTTATATCAACAGATTTGTTCTCGTCTATTCTCCAGAATCTCACGCACGGGCTCAAAGAGGCTATAAAGGCTGGCCCGTCGAACTGCAAGGCTTTCTCCACTTTGTTTATGAAATCCATGGGTTCTCCAGGAGTAACGGTGGCGGCGTACACATTCTCGTGTGCGGCGACTATCTCAACGATGTTTTTCTTCAACTGAAGTTTACCAGCAACGGCTTTACCAACGGGCGCCGTTGTGGTGTCGGCACCGGGAGGCGTGGATCCTGAACGCTGGTTACCCGTGTTCATGTAACCTTCGTTGTCGTACAGAACGTACAACATTTTGTGTCCTCTTTCCAAAGCTCCAGAGAGTGCCTGCAAACCTATGTCGTACGTACCGCCGTCCCCACCGAAAGCAATGAACGCGTACTTCTTGTCCGAAGGAATCTTTCCGGCCTTCTTCAACGCCCTGTAAGCTGTCTCCACACCACTGATGGTGGCTGCAACGTTCTCGAAAGCGTTGTGTATGTAAGGCACGCTCCACGAGGTGAATGGAAATATGGTGGAGGAAACCTCCATACAACCTGTGGCGAAACCTATGACCGGCTCATAACCCAAAGCTTTAGCGACCATGAGCACAATCTTCACAGTCATCGGTGCGGCGCAACCAGGACACATTCTATGTCCTTGAGTCAAACCTGTTTCTCTATCTGTGAAAACCTCTGCCAGTTTCTTCATTGTCAAAGGCATGTCATCACCTCCTCACTCTCTCAGGCCGAGATACTCTTCTCGGTCGGCAACCAAATCGAGTGCCATGGCCCTCTCGAACGCGTATCTGACGTGCTCCGGCTTGAGGTCTCTTCCTCCAAGACCGTACACGAACGAGCCCATCAACGGCCTCACGGCGACTTCGTAAAGGGCTGACTTCACAGCCTCGTAGAGCGGGGCTTCCGCGCCGAAAGATGCGGCCCTGTCGAGCACCACAACTGCCTTCCGCGCCGTCAGATACCTCTGAATTTCCGGCTTCGGGAAGGGTCTGAACATCCATATCTTCAAGAGTCCAACCTTTTTGCCCTCGCTCCTCATCTCGTCAACAACATCCTTGATCGTTCCGTTGGAAGATCCCAGAGCAACCATGACGTACTCGGCATCTTCCATCCTGTACGGTTCAACGTAATCGTACTTTCGACCGCTGATCTTGTAGAACTCCTCGGCTATCTGTGGAAATACCCTGTAGGCGTGTTTCATTGCCTCTATTTGCTGTCTCTTGTGCTCGAAGTAGTAATCGTACAGGTCCAGTGCACCGTAGGTCACGGGATGGTCGGTGTCAAGTAACGGATAGATGGGTTTCAACTCGCCAACGAATTTCTTGACCACATCATCCGGCAGGACTTCAACGGGCTCCACCCCGTGCGAGATGATGAACCCATCTTGGTTAACCATGACAGGCAGTCTCACGTCGTCGTGCTCGGCGAGACGAACCGCGAGAATCGTCAGATCGTAGACCTCCTGAGCATCCTCACAGAAGAGCTGGATCCAACCCGAATCTCTCACCATCATCGCATCACTGTGATCGCAGTGTATGTTTATGGGTGCACTGAGCGCCCTGTTCACCAGGCCCATAACGATGGGCAGTCTCAAAGAAGAGGCAATATAAACTATCTCGCTCATTAAAGCCAGTCCTTGAGCACTCGTCGCAGTCATTGCCCTTGCGCCAGCAGCAGCGGCTCCAACGACGGCGCTCATCGCTGAATGCTCACTTTCGACGGGTATCATCTCAGTTCGAACTTCGCCGTCGGCAACGTACTTGGCAAAGTATTCCACGATGGGCGTCTGAGGAGTGATCGGGTAGGCCGCAACGACGTCTGGCTCTATCTGCTTCATCGCGTACGCCGCTGCTTCTGCTCCAGTTATAGCCATTAAATTCTTCGTTTCCATCGCTCAGTCCTCCTTTCCTACGAACTCTGTCTCCGGGCGCATCTCGATGGCGGACTTTGGACAGACGTTCGCACACACACCACAGCCCTTGCAGTAAAAATAGTCGATTCCTTTCATTACACCTTTTTCCTGGATGATCGCTTGATCAGGACAATAGAACCAGCAGAACATACAATCTATGCACTTGGATCTATCGTATACGGGTCTCTTGACACGCCAATCACCGGTTCTATACTTTCGTGCAGTTCCTGGTTCCACTATCAAGCCCGCTATAGGCAACTCATGCCATTTTTTCAACTCAGCCACTGCACTGCACCTCCTCGTAGCCGCGTCTGAGCGCCCTGATGTTCGCCTGAATCATTTCTTCTGGAAGCTTCCGTTCGAACATCTCTCTGATCTTCTTCTCCACCACTTCAAGGTTCACCAATCCTGTAACACGTGCGAGCGTGCCGATCATGACCGTGTTGGGAACACCTCTTTTGATTTCCTGCAACGCTATGTCCGTAGCGTTCACAATGCATACTTTTCCGTTGAAATTCGTCTTCTTCCTCACAAAGTCAAAGGAGTGTTTCGTGTTGACTATGAGAACTCCATCTTCCTTTAGCCCTGAAACTATAGTCGGTGAGAGCAGAGTGTCATCGATGACCACAACCACATCGGGATTCTCGACCGAGTAGTGTACCCTGATTTTGCCTTCACTGATCCTGTTGAACGCCCTCATGGGTGCTCCAGATCTTTCTGCACCGTACTCTGGAAAAGCCTGAGCGTACTTACCTTCGTCGAGAACCGTCTCCGCCACCAACTGAGCCGCACTCTTGGCACCCTGGCCAGCCCTTGAATGCCACCTGATTTCGAAATATTTTGTAGGCACCTTATCCCTCCTTCCGGGTTTGAAAAGCTGCGTAGTATCGAAATTCAATCCACGGAAAAACGTCGTCTTCTTGCTCAAGCCTCGCAAGGAACTCTCCATCTATATTATCCTTCACAAGTTGTGTCTCAAGGTCTAAAAAGCGTTTCACATGAGTTTTGATTCTGTTAACTGCGTATTCAACGTTGGTGCCCGTAGTCATGATGAAGGGCCAGTCACTCGATTCAGCCAGGAGCAGTTCTCTCAGCATCTGGTTGAGAACCCTCGTTTTCAGCGGGTCCTTCTCCTCGAAATATGTCTCGGCGAGCCTCTTCATCCTGTCTCTGATCTCGACTAAGTGCAACTGAATCCAGTCGTTTTTACCATTCAACCAGGTATCGAAATAGCCTCCGTTACCCCACGAAGAATCTGCGGGAGTAACGATCTGGAAGCTGTCGAACTTTTCCAGCACCTCGGATGGTGTTGCGAACTTGATCTGTCTGTATCTGGAAGCCTCAACGAAAAAGTTCTCGAGAAATTCAGGACCCTCAAACCACCAATGTCCGAAAAGCTCCGTATCGAACGGTGCCACGATGACGGGAGGCTGATTGAACACGTCAGTCAAGCTATTTATCTGGGAGATTTTCTTGTTCAGAAAATCCAGAGCGTGTTCCTTAGCAGCACTGAGTGCCTCATCACGGTTGTACAACTCTTTTTTTTCGAGTGGTGTTTCCCGCGACGTGACCTTGTGGTACTTTATACCCACGTTCACCCTCACACCGCTCTTGTCTATGTAGGGTTTTATGTAGTCGTAATCCCTATCAAATCCGAGATCCCTGTAGAATTCTCTGTACCTTCCATCGCCCGGATAACCCAAGGTTGCGCTCCACACTTGTTCGCTCGACTCTGGATCCCTGGCAAACGCGAACACACCAGAAGGAGTCATTACGGGTCTGTACACATCGAAGTATGGTCGCTCATCCGCATACCAGAATGCGTGTGAATCAACGAAAAAGAACTCCACACCGTATTTTTTGAGTGTTTCATCGAGACCCGAGTGATAACCACATTCGGCCAGCCATATGCCCTTAGGCTCAAAACCGAAATGGCGTTTGAAGGTCTCCACACCGACTTTGATCTGAGTGTCGACCGCGAACGGTTGATGACGCATCAATGGGAGAAAACCGTGAGTGGCGTTGCAGGTTATCAACTGAACATTACCGAATTCGGCATGTTTCTTGAAACCATTCGCCAAGTTGCCGTTCAGCGAGTCGAGGTAATTCAAACACGCCAGAAACCTTTCTCTGTAGAAACCCGCAAGATCTCTCTCTTGCTGCGTGTTCGCTCTTGCAATTTCTTTCTCACACAGCTCAACGAGTTTCTCAGCATATTTCTTCAGTTTCTCGGTGAGTGTTGTGTTTCTGAACATTTCGAGCAGCGGAGGGCTGAGTGAGATCGTAACCTTGAACGGTACTTTCTTTTCTTGAAGCCGGTCGAACATCATCAGCAACGGCACGTAGGATTCTAAGACCGCTTCCACGTACCATCTCTCTTCCAAATAGAGATCGTGATTCGGATGGTTCACATACGGAAGATGCGTGTGCAACACGAGCAAGAAGTATCCGTTCATCATCTACCACTCTCCACTTGAGACGATATGTGTATTCGTTCAACTGGTTTCAAGGGAGGTTCACCAATCTTCACAGTACGCTTGCCCTTGATGATCCATCTCTGGCGGACAGAAGTTGAAGGTGTGTTCGAGGGGGTGCGTGCAACGTTGGATCTGAGAACGGGAACGAACTTTCCTTCCGCCTTGAAACCGAGTTCAGCAAGGTAATCGGCGTTTGCCATCGGAACGTGGAAATAATAATTCCTCGTCATCGAAAGATGAACGCCCGCTTCGAAGATCCGATGGGCGTTGGTTCCATCGAAGACGATGTAGGTCACGTCGTAGAGCCGCAGCAACACCTCTTTCTGTGCTGAAAGCTTTGAGAGAGTTTCGCTCGAAAGATCCCAGTATACATAAACCAGATTCGGGTTGACCGAGAGCAACACGAGCCTGTCAGAACCGTACGATTGTGGCAGTCCATTTTCACGGATCTCTTGCGGCGGACTGGCTTTTTCTTCCTTTTTTTGAGAAACCAGCGATTTCGCAAAATCTTGAAGGAGTTTGAGGACCTCGCTTTTCTTCATCCGCTTCTTGACCTTCAAGCCCAGTTTCCTCGCAAGAGCCTTGGCTTCCTGAATAGTGGGGTTCTTTGAGAGGAAGACTTCGAGTTCTTCGCAGGTCATGTTCTTGCCCCCTTTTTGAAATTTTCACAAACTATTCTATCATGTTCTCATCTCGTTGTAAAACGGGGAAAAAAGAAAAAAACTCCGCACTTGCGGAGTATAAACGGTCACAATCGTCACATTTTCCAAAAATCACCTAAAATTTTCAAGAAACGTCTATGCCCTTCTCCTTCGCTATTTCCCTCAGTAACTGTGCTTCTTTCATGGAAAGCCGTTCAGGTATCTTCACGTTCACCGTGACGTAGAGGTCTCCGCGTTTCGCAGTTCTCAGAGATGGAGCGCCTTCTCCCCTGAGCCTGAACACCGTGCCAGGTTGTGTACCTGCGGGTATTCTGAGCATCGTAGAGCTTCCGTCTGGCAAATCTATGCGCACCGTTGTTCCAAGGATGGCCTGCAGATAGTCTATCGTGATCTCGGTGTATATGTCGTCATCTTGACGTTTGAATCTTCTGTCCGGTCGCACATGGACGATAACGTAGAGATCACCGTAAGGTCCTCCGTTATATCCCGCATTACCTCCAGCCTCTATCTTGAGTCTGGTCCCATCCATAACACCCGCAGGTATGTTGACTGTCGTTCTGACTTTCTTCTTCAACCTGCCGGTGCCACCACAAATGTGGCATCTCTCTTTGACCACACGCCCAGTTCCACCGCAGGTGGGACACGTTCTCGTGCTCACAAAAACACCAAAGATGCTCCTTCTCTCCTCTCTCAGTATCCCCGAACCGTGACACCTGGGACAAGTTTGATAACCGCTCCCCGGCTCGATCCCATCGCCATGGCAGTGGTCACATACTTCGTACCTGTCGTACTCTATGGGCATTTGTTTACCAAGGAGCGATTCTATGAAATCTATTTCGACCGTTACACTGATGTCCTCACCCGCTCTGCGCCTCGCCGTCCTCTGGGCCTCTTGCGTTGAACCCCTATCGCCAAAGAAAATATCGAAGACATCCCGGCCAAAGAAACTTTCGAAATCTCTGAATATGTCCTCGAACGTGGTGGACGAAGTCTGCTGTGAAAACTCATGTTCTCCAACGTAACCGAACCTGTCGTACATGGCCCGTTTTTGTGGATCGCTCAGGACCTCGTACGCTTCCTGGATCTCCTTGAATTTCTCCTCGGCTTGTTTCTTGTTCTCCGGGTGCAGATCGGGATGCCATTGTTTTATCAACTTCTTGTACGCTTTCTTTATTTCCTCTTCAGACGCGTCCCTCGGAACACCGAGGATCGCGTAGTAATCTTTATACTGTCTGGGCACCGTTGTCACCTCTCGAAGGTTTCACAGCCACCTTGACCTTCGCTGGCTTTAGAACCTTAGAATGATACTTGTATCCGTTTTCAACGACTTCGAGCACGTCGTATTCTTCCTTTTCTTTGGTCTCGATTCTCTCAACGGCTTCATGCTCGAACGGATCGAACTTTTGACCGACCTCTATTTTGAAAAATCCCTCGTTGTTGAGCAGTTTCCAGAGCTTCTTGTAGATCAACTTCATCCCTTTGTAGAAATCCTCAAACGTTGCACCCTGTTCAACAGCATTGAAAGCGCGCTCGAGATCGTCGAGCACGGGGATGAGTTTGGTCAGAAGATACTCGTTTGCATTTTTGAGGATCATTTCTCTGTCCCTGAGCGTGTCCTTCTTGAAATTCTCGAATTCGGCTTTCAGCTGCTTGAGATATTTTGTGAGCTGTTCCTTCTCTTTTGTGAGCTTTTCGATCAGGTCCTCCTCGACCGTTTCAGGTTTATTCTCAACCATCTCGTTGAGTTTTTCGTTCTCAGTCATCTTTCCACCTCCCGTGTGACCACTGTGAAGTACTCCGTCAACCTGCTGGTGACGTAAGTCAGGACGTTCATTATCTCCTCGTACTTGATGATCTTTGACGTCACGACAACTATCTTACCCATTGGCTCATTCTCCTTGCGATAAGAATCAACGAAAATTGAGAACCTTTCCAGTCCCTGCAAACCGTGCTCACTACCTATAAACACTGCGGGGACTTCCTGAACTCTATCCATGAAAGCTTTCAACAATCCGTCGTCAGACAAGAAACGCGAAAGATTCCTTATTTCGTCTATGTTGAACGTCTCACCACTTATGAGAACGTCGAGGCCGAACTTTATCATGCTGTTCCTCAAATCGTCCTTCAACGAACTGATGAGCTGTTCAGACAAATCTATCAGGGACTCGTCCCAGTCACTTTCGAACACTTCGCCCGTGAGGCTGTCGATGCTTCTGCCTTTGAGCAATCTGTTCAGCAGATTTTCAAGCATGGAATGATCCACATCAGTGAAACTCCTGAAAGGTATGAATTTCATGAGACCCAGTTCCGTTACAACGGAAATCAAGTAATGGTTTTTTGTGATCGGCGTCACGATAGCTCTCAGGATCTTCAAACGGCCTGTGTCAGGTTTTTCCAGCACCACGGCTCCTTTCGTCATGCGTGCCAAAGCGATCGCCGCTCCTTCAAGAATTCTTTCCATGTCGCCGTACGTCAGAGGATAGCGCACGTTTATCTGGTGAGACCTCTGCGCGTAGTCTTTGGCGAGCTTCAAGGTTTCGTCCACGTAAAACCTGAAGCCTTTGTCCGTAGGGATTCTCCCAGCAGAGGTATGCGGTTGATAAAGATAACCCAGATACTCCAGCTTTCTCAAATCGTTTCTGACCGTCGCAGCACTGCACGAAAGATTCGACACGTTCAAGACGTGCTCCGAACTCACAGGTTTTTTCGTGATGATGTACTCCCTGACCACGCAGTAAAGGATCTTCTTCTGCCTCTCGTTGACCCGCGCGTCCCGTCTCATATTATCACTCTCGACATTCGAGTGCTAATTTCAGCATAGCACAGTTCGTCGTCCTTGTCAAGACTGCAAGGTGGTATTAGAATCTTCATAGAGGTGATCCAATGCACATTGAAAAAGTGATCGAATCACTGAGACCCATACTCGTCGTAGCCAATTTGGACGGGAACATGAATCATGGGATCAGCGACATTGTGAACAACTCGAGTCAAGTCAGACCGAATTGTCTGTTTGTGTGCCACAGGGGTAGAAAGTTCGACTCACACGAGATAGCACAGGAAATATACAACAAGGGAGCCTCCCTGCTCGTTTCCGAACGACCCCTGAACGGTAGCATCCCCCATTTGATTGTCAGCGACACGCGACTCGCAGAGGCCATGCTGGCGGACGCGTTCTTTGAAAAGCCTTACAAGAAGCTTCTTACCATTGGTGTCACAGGGACCAACGGTAAGACCACGAGTGTTCATCTGTTTCACCATGTGTTGCAGAGTTTTTCGAGTCGTGGCAGTTTGCTCGGAACCGTTCATTATGAAATTCTCGGCGAGCCCAAGTTCCATCATGACAACACGACGCCAGGTGCCATCGAGATCCTCAGGGCAATGCGTAAGACTGTCGATAAGGCTGGTTCACACTTCGTGATGGAAGTTTCCTCACATGCGCTTTCTCTAAAACGTGTTGAAACCGTTAGATTTGACATCGCCGCGCTCACGAACATAACGAGGGATCATCTGGACTTTCATCAAACCTTCGAAGAGTACACGCAGACGAAACTGCACATATTTGATCTGCTCAAAGAGAATGGCATCGCATTGATAAGTGATGAGTACTCGCACCTGCTGAACAAAAAGGTGAGAAAAATCGTCTATGGCATTTCCCGGCAGAGCCATTATCGGATTCAAAACCTTGAGGTCAGCAAACGGGGGACAAGGTTTGAGATAGAGTGCCCTGCAGGAAAGTACAAACTCTGGATCAGGATCCCCGGTTACCACAACGCCATGAACGCGACTTTGGTGTTTGCCGGTTTGGTGGAACTTGGTTATGATCCAAACGACGTTGCCGCTTCCATAGCTTCTTTCCAAGGTGTCGATGGTCGTTTCCAGTTCATTCCCGAAGCTTCCCTGCTTGGGATAGACGTGGTTGTGGATTTCGCACACAGTCCAGACGCACTGGAAAAAACTCTGGTCACCGCGAGACATTTGACCAGTGGTAGGATCATCACGGTGTTCGGGGCTGGTGGACAAGCGGACAAAGGTAAGAGGCCGATGATGGCTCAAATCGTGTGCCGATACTCGGACGTTGCGATCATAACGACGGACGATCCCAGGGGTGAAGATCCCATCGAGATACTCAACGAAGTTGAAAGCGGTGTGCCATCAGGGGCGGCGTACCTCGTTATCCCGGATCGGCGTGAAGCGATCGAAACGGCCATCACTCTTGCAAACAGAGGAGATATGGTCGTCATCGCGGGGAGGGGGCACGAAGAGTATCAGATCTTCTCGGACGAGAGAAAAATACCCTTCAAAGATGCGGACGTGGCCAGAGAAATAATCGTTCAGGAGTACCAGAGGGAAAGAAGGCATGTTTGAGAATGCGAAGTTTGTGATTGACTCTCGAGAAGCATTCGATGGTTGTGTTTTTGTCGCACTCAAGGGAGAGAAGACGGACGGACATCTTTACGTACGCCAAGCACTCGAAAAAGGTGCGTCCTTGGCTGTCGTGGAACGAGACGTCGACGTGCCCAAAGAAAAACTGTACCTCGTGAAGGACACCAGGTATTTTCTCCAACAGATGGCAGCACAAAAACTTGCTATGTATGATCCTCAAATCGTCGGTATAACTGGTTCGAACGGCAAGACGACCACAAAAGAGATGATACATCACTGTCTTGGAAAGGAGCTCGCGTTCAGAAACCCAGGCAATCTCAACACGGAAATTGGCCTTCCTTTGTCAATTCTGAACGATTATCACGGTCAACCGTACGCGATCTTGGAAATGGCGATGAACAAACCGGGGGATATATCCACGCTGTGCCGGATCGCTCGACCCCACGTTTCCGTCCTCTTGAACGTTGGCACCGCACACAGGGGTGTGGCGGGTGGAGACGAACAAATACTCAGAGGTAAGTTGGAGATCGTTGAGAACATGAGAGAAGATGGCATCGCCATAGTTCACAGCGATCCAAGGATCTTGGAGAAGATCAAAGAAAAGAAATTCCTGGCTTTTGGTTTTTACAGCGGCGACTATAAACTCGTATCTTACAAATATGAAGAGTTCTCAACGATAGCTCATTATGAAACGCCTGAAGGAAAGAAAAAAGTACGTTTCTCGGCGATCTTAAACTTGGGACAGCTGGTGAACGTTGCCGCAGTTTTAGCGGTGTTCGATGTGCTTGGTCTGGATGTTGATCTTTCGAAGTTCGAAACTTTTATTCCGGTGGATGGAAGATTCAAAGTTATAAAAGTTGATGACGTTTACGCGGTGGATGACACTTACAACGCGAGCTTGGAATCTTTCAGGATCGCTGTTGAAACGCTCAAGAAACTTGGTAAGAGAGCCTACGCCGTTGTCGGTTCGATAAAGGAACAGGGTATCTACTCCGAGCAAACTCACAGACAGCTCGGAAGGATCCTCGAGCAACTGGACGGGGTCTTGGTCTACAACATCGACCACGAGATAGATGCCATGGAATGTTCCAAGATCATCTTGAAGAGCGATGAGCCAAAGGCCATAGTTGAACAGTTGAGGAACCTGCTCGAGCCGAAAGATGCGGTTCTGTTCAAAGCCTCGCGCGCAGTTGGCATGGAGAAGGTGCTCGAACTGTTTCTGGGGGGAAAGAAGGCATGAGATATTTTGCCATCACATTCCTTCCCTGTGTCGTGCTTTATCCATTCCTCATAGAATTGTTCAAAAGACTCCGCGTAGGCCAGTTCATAAGGGAAGAAGGTCCGGATCTTCATGGTTACAAGACTGGAACGCCAACGATGGGAGGCGTACTGTTCTCGATTTTCGGAGCACTTTCGTGTTTCGCTTTTGGATACACGATCGACGGCTTGACGATCTTTCTGTTTTCGTCGATCGGTTTTCTGGACGACCTTTTGAGTGTGATCAAAAAGACATCACTTGGTCTGAGAGCTTGGCAGAAGTTCTCCCTGCAGATCATTTTCGCGACGGTTCTGTTGATACTGATCAGACCTGATACAAAACTACAGATTCCGTTCTTACAGAAGGATTTGGATCTTGGCAGGCTCTATTGGATCTTCGCTGTTCTCTTGATAGCCGGGCTGAGCAACGCTACAAACCTTACGGATGGGCTCGACGGGCTCGCAGCGAGCGTGTTTTTGACGAGCGCAATACCTTATTGGTTCCTGCTCGGAAAGAGTGCAGATTCACTGATTCTATTTTCGCTTAGTGTGACGGCTTTTTTGTTTTACAACATCAAACCTGCGAAAATGTTCATGGGCGATACCGGTTCACTCGCACTCGGTGCGTTGATCGCCGTGGTTTCGATAAGAACCTCCACGGAGATCATAGCGTTACTGTGTTCGAGCATCTTTGTTGTTGAAACACTCAGCGTGATGATACAGGTGAGCAGTTACAAACTCTTCAAGAAGAGAGTGTTCAAGATGTCTCCCATTCATCATCACTTTGAGTTGCTCGGCTGGAGTGAAGAAAGAATCGTTCAGATCTTCGCACTGACCAACCTAACAGTTTCAATATTCGTCCTTCTCGGTGAAAGAGCGCTATGAAGAAAAGTTTGCTACTTTATCTCTTGCTGACCTGCTCGCTGCTTGCACACAGGATCGAGTCGATCGGTGTGGGATACGGGTACACGAAGATGACGCTCAACGAAGGTATCGTGTGTTTGATCAGGCCGAAACCAGCCTCGGTCTTGGTTCTGACGGATTCCGGGCAATTCCTTTCGGAGATATCTGTAGGTCTTTCGTACCCGGTCTGGGCGGTGCACCACGCAGGAAACGTCTTTGTGAGTGACTATCACAGAGCAAGCGTCGCAGTCTACACCATCTTCGGACGGCTGGTGAAACGCATCCAGGTGGGAAGTTATCCAACAGTTTTGAAGACCTTCGGTGGAAAACTCTACGTGCTCTGTTCCAAGAATCCGTCGATTTACAAGGTCGATCTTGAGAAACTCGAAGTCGAGAACACGTTCGTGTTCGATTCACCTACGCTCTACTTCGAACCAACTCACGATGGAATCGTCTACCTTCACTACTACGCGACGGATAAAACCCTCGAGTTCGTGGGCGCGCAAAGGAAGTCTTTGACGATCAAAGGCTTCAGAACGCCTCTCAAGTACGTCCAAAAGGGCGGGCGAGCTTACCTGCTCGGCTACATGGACGGTAAGCTCGCCTGTCTGGACTCTTCATGGACAATTCTCTGGCAACAAAACCTGGATGACCTTGCAAGGGACATGCTCGTCACGGATGATCTTGTGGTGGTCGGCAGTTTGGTTGAACCAAGATTGACGCTCGTTGACTTTTTGGGTAGAATCGTGAAATACCTACCTCTGCCTAACACCGTTCACCGACTGGAACAAATCGGGAACTTCATAGTCGCATTGAACCACGTCCCTGGTGAAGTCTACCTCATCGAACTTCAGACAGGAAAAATCGACGTTGTCCAGGTCGGTGAGTACGCTGTGGAAATGTGTAAAACAGCAGATGAGAGGCTCATCGTCCTGTGCTCGGACTCGGGACAACTCTTTTTGATCACGCCTTCACTTTGACGATGTAATCGATGACGTCTTTCACCGTCGAGATCTTCTGGAGCTGATCGTCCGCTATTTTTACATCGAACTCCTCCTCCAACGCCATCACCAAATCAACCAAATCGAGCGAATCTGCCCCGAGATCGTCTATGAGCTTGCTGTTTTCCTCGATCTTATCCTGTTTGACCCCGAGTTTGTCGGAGAGTATACTCGTAACCTTCTCGAAAACCTCTTTGCGATCCATTTTTTCAACCTCCCTGTGCGCAGTGGTCTGCTGACATTATAGACTGGAACCGAGTTTGCGTCAAACGCCTTATTTTCTTTCTTTGTGTTTTTCAGATCACATCGGTGTTCGATCGAATTCAGTCGTTTCTTGGGAGGTTTTACGAAGGATGAGCGAGCAAAAGCGGGTGATTCAACTTCCCAAAAGAGCTCTTTCAATCATCTGACGCAGTTTCATCGCATCTCTGACAGCGTTACCGCGATAGCAGTTGTTGAAAAAAACGAAAGTATCGACGACTTGATGTGAGAGATTGAAAATATCACGGGCAAAGATCGACATCTCCTCATCGCTGTACTTGTAGTTGTATCGTTCCCCTTCTGGTGCATTGAACCAATCTTTGTTTCTTCCATGGAGCCTGAAGTAAGCAACGGCGCTTGTCACCTTCGGTACGTAAGGAAACAAATCGCGAAGATTCGGTTCATCAACGATCACGAGGGTGAAGCCAAGCGTTTTGAGGAATCCATAGACCGACTCGTTGTTCCAAGAAGCGTGTCTGAATTCAATCGCGACGGGTGCGTCTATCTTCTCTCGGAGCAACTGCAAGTACTGCCTGTTGCTCGGAGTGTCCTTGAAGGCATATGGGAACTGAGCGAGCAACATCTTGAGTCTTCCTTCCTCGAACATAGGCGTCAGGGCCTGAAGTGTCTTCTTCACATCTTCTTCGGGGAAGGTGTTGGACTTCCAGGCTTGGTGTGTCACAGAAGCTGGCAGTTTCACACTGAAGACGAAATCGCTTGGAGTTCTTCTCAGCATCGAGACGATCGTTCTGTACGTGGGTAAAGCGTAGTACGTGAAGTTGAGCTCAACAGCGTTGAACCTCCACACGCTCGCGTAGTATCTCAGCATGTTTGATCTGGATATACCTTCAGGATAAACTTCTCCTATCCAATCGCTGAACGAATAACCGCTCGTGCCAACGTAGATCAATGTACCACTCCCAGGACTATGCTATCATTTTCACGGTGATCGAAATGATAAAGATTGGTGCACACATGCCCATAAGCCATGGGTTTGAGAAAGTTCCAGAATTGACCGTGGAGATCGGTGGAAACTGCTTTCAGATCTTCCCACACAGCCCAAGAACGTGGAGCGCAAAGATGCCTACCAAAAAAACGTGCGATCTCTTTCGCAGCATGATGGAGAAGTATCAGATCGATTACGAGGGGGCGTTTTGTCACACAGGTTATCTCATAAATCTGGCGAGTCCGAACGACGAGAACTGGAAAAAGTCCGTTCAGCTTCTCTTGCTCGAGGGCAGAATCTGCGAAGCTTTGGGAATAAAGTATCTGAACGTGCATCCGGGTAGTCACACCGGCGCAGGTGAAGAATTTGGTTTTAAGAGGATAATCACGGCGATCAACGAGTTTCTTAGCGGTACGAAGAACGTCGTGCTCCTTTTGGAGAACGTTTCCCCCAAAGGTGGAAACATTGGCTATAACTTTGATCAGATCAAGCGTATCATCGACTCTTCAATAGATCCTTCAAGGCTGGGCATCACTTATGATACCTGCCATGGTTTTGATGCAGGATACGATATTACAACGAAAGATGCAGTTCGAAGGCTTTTGGACGAGATTGACTCCAAGATCGGTCTTGAAAAGCTTCGGATGATTCATCTGAACGATTCCAAAGCTCCTCTCGGCAGGCCCACCGACAGGCATGAAAACATAGGCAAAGGATTCATCGGTGAAAAGGGTTTCAAAGTGTTTCTGAGTTTTGAAGAAATCCGACGTGTAGCCTGGATACTGGAAACCCCGGGTGACGAAGTCGAGCATGCCCAGGACATAGCCAAGGTCAAAGAGATACTCGGGTTGATGTGAATGATCGACGCGTTCGTTCTCAAGAAGCTCGTAAGAGAGCTTTCTGAACTGACAGGTGAAGCCTTGAGACAGATCCATCAATGTGGAAAATTCTGTATCGAACTGATCTTTCATCGAGCCACGATTAGAATATGCGTTGAACCGGGTTTAGCCCACGTGTGTTTGACAAACAGAGAGGATCTGTCAGGACAGAACCCTTCGAACTTCGTCACGCTCACACGAGCACGTCTTCGCAACGCGAGACTCAAAGAAGTAGGCCAGTTGGACCTCGACAGAGTTCTGTACTTCGTCTTCGACAAGGTCGATGAAACCGGAGAAAAACACGAATACAAACTCTACGTGGAACTTTTCGGCAGCAAATCCAACGTCGTGCTGGTCGAGAAGGAGTTGGTGTTGGACGATCTCAGAGCGTTCCTCGGTAAGAACGCTTCTTACGTTCACACAACGGACAAGATGAATCCATTCGAAGGGTCCGAGCTGAAGTTCGAAGGTAACGAAATGCTTTCCAGATTCATCGTTGAAAAGATCGCAGGCTTCTCCAAATTAACCGCACAGGAAGTTCTTTACCGTGCGAAGATTGAGGACAGACCCCTTTCGGCTCTCGACGACAGAGAAAAAGTTTCTCTCAAACTGGCCTTGGTCTCAATCCTCGATGACTTCGAGAAACCCACCTGTTACGTCTACGAAATTCAAGGACGACGTCATGTCTTTGCGTATCCTTTGAAGATGCTGGGTGAACCCACGGAACGTTACGATTCCGTCTCACATGCGGTGGACGAAGCCTACCATTGGAATTCAAGAAAGATCCAGACAGACAAGCTCCGCCAACAACTTTTGTCGATCGTTGGAGAGCGCCTTAAGAAACAGGAAAGATTGCTTCAGACACTCACCGAAGATCTGAAACGTTGCGAAAAGGCAGAAGAGTACAAACGTTATGGGGAACTTCTGAAGTACGCCGACGTGCAAGATTCAGCTCAGGGTGTCGTCGAATGTTTCGATTGGGAAACGAACCAGAAAGTACTCGTACCACTCGTTTTGGGGAAAGACGCCAAACGGAGTGCACAGTACTACTTTGAACAGTACAAGAAACTGAAAGAAAAAGCCCAAATACTGAAGGTCAGGATAGAACAACTTCAAGAACAGAACAGTTACCTTGAACAAACGCTCTACAACATCGAATCTGCTGAGACATTGGAAGATCTCGAAGAGATAAAAGAAGAACTTGCCGAATTTGGACTCATACAGAAGGGTGCACCAAAGGAGAGAAAATTCGAAGAGGCCAACTTCAGAAAATTCATCTACAATGGTTTCACGATCCTCGTCGGCAAGAACAACAAGCAGAACGAAGCGCTCGTCAGGAAGGCCAGTGATTCCGACGTGTGGCTTCACGTTCAGCAATCGCCCGGAGCACACGTGGTGATACGAACTGATGGAAGAACAGTTCCAAAAGACGTTTTGCTCTACGCCGCTTCAATTGCGGCACACTTTTCCAAGGCACGCTACTCGTCCAACGTGCCAGTCGATTACACACTCGTCAAGAACGTGCACAAACCCAAGGGTTCTCCTCCAGGGATGGTACTCTACACGAACTATGAAACTGTCTTTGTGAACCCCCTCGATCCCGAGCCAGCGAAGAAAATTTAAACCACTACTTGACAAAATTGATAGTCATGGTAATATATTTTCAGAATTGAAAGAGGGGGTTCAAAAATGTGGAGAGCATTTCTCGCAAATCTTGAAAAAACGTTTATCGAAATCAGACGCTATTACTTCAACTCCATCTCTGGCATCGCCACACTCTTGATTTTCTTTTATTTACTCTTCTTCGGCGTGAAAGCGGTCGGTGGTCCGAGCATAAATTTGTCCTCCACATTGGATGGCATCATAGTGGGGTATTTCATGTGGATCGTGTTCATCTTCTCGTTCCAAGGTGTCGCATGGGGTATCATAGAGGAAGCCCAGCGTGGAACACTGGAACAGGTTTTCGCATCCCCGATCGCGTTCGAATATCAGATGTTGTTCAGGATGGTGTCCGAGTTTCTCTTCAACAACGTTCTTCTCGCAATTCCTCTCATGTACTTTGCCGCCTTCACCACCGGAAGGAAGATAGGTTTCGATCTTGCCACGCTGCTCTATTTGATGATCGGTGGAACCATCTCCGCGCTGGGTATCGGTATGATACTCGGTGGAATTGCGTTGATCTTCAAGAGAGTTTCCTCGTTCATTCAGATCGTGACCTTTGGTTCGCTCTCCTTCACGATGTTCGAAACGCAATCCCTCTGGCACAGACTCCTTCCCATGTCGCAAGCGAGTTCGATGATGAGAGCACTTGCGATCAACAATACGAAGTTCTATCAATTTCAGTTCTCCGATCACGTGGTCCTCTGGTTGGTCGCAATCGGTTATCTCTCGATAGGCTTCATCGTTTTCCGCGCTTTCGAACGACGCGCGATGATCGTTGGAAGTCTTTCGCAATACTGAGGTGATGAGGATGATCGAAGTGATGGATCTTGTAAAACTCTATCCGAAGAGAAACTCCAAAGAAAAGATCGTAGCTGTGGACCACGCGAGTTTCAACGTAAAGAACGGTGAGATCTTCGCCCTACTCGGTCCAAACGGTGCGGGGAAAACTACCACGATCAAGAGCATCTGCGGCCTAATCATTCCAGATTCCGGTGAGGTAAGAATTAAGGGATTCAGCGTACTGAAAGAAAGATCCAAAGCCTTGTCACAGATCAGCGCAGTTTTGGAAGGCAACAGAAACCTTTATTGGCGCATGAGTGTGCTTGAAAATATGAGATACTTTGCAGGTATACGCGGTAAGAAACTGAACAAATCACACGCACTCGAGATCCTTGAAAGTCTTGGGCTCAAGGATAAGGCGAACCAACTTGTACACTCGCTTTCGCGCGGGATGCAACAAAAAGCGGCCATCGCTGTCTGCTTGGCCTGTGATACGGACGTTCTGCTCCTGGACGAACCCACGCTCGGACTCGACGTACATTCTGCGGTGGAGTTCAGGTCCATACTGAAATCCTTGAAGGAAAAGGGTAAGACCATTCTGCTTTCGACCCACGACATGAACCTGGTCGAAGCCGTCGCAGATAGGATAGCCATAATGAACAAAGGGCGCATCGTCGTGTGCGAGAAAAAGCAGAGACTCATAGACGTCTTCACTGCCCGTGCCTACAAGCTGAGGCTCGTCTGCGACGAAGAATCCAAGAAAAGACTCAAAGAGCTTGGCTTCAATGGCTGGAACGAGGACGGAAATCTTGTTGAACTGCAAGTCAATCTCACCTCCTCGCAGAAACTCTACGAACTGATAGATACCCTCAGATCGAACAACATCGAGATAGAAAGCATCGAAAAGGAAATGGTGAATTTCGAAAAGATCTTCATCAGCTACACGCGCGAATGATGCCTGCCAGCGTCATGGTATAATCCTCGAGGGTAAGCGATTCAGTGCGAGGAGGGGAACGTATGCGTCATCCCATCGTGAAGAGTGCCGAGGATCGCATGAACAAATCCATCGAGAAGATCTCCGAAGAACTCAGAAAGATAAGGACTGGTCGTGCGAGTCCGGCAATTCTCGAAGAGATCAAAGTCGACTACTACGGTGCTCCCACCCCCATAAACCAGCTCGCGACGATCAAGGTCGAAGAAAGGTCCCTCATCATACAACCCTGGGACAAATCCGTACTCTCTTCCATCGAAAAGGCCATTTTCGCCTCTGACATAGGTCTGACACCCATGAATGACGGCAACGTTATAAGACTCGTCTTCCCAACTCCAACCACGGAACAGAGGCAGAAGTGGGTCAAAAAAGCGAAGGAGATCGCAGAGCAGGGAAAGATAGCGATCAGAAACATAAGAAGGGACGTCCTGAAAGAGCTCAAACAGTTGGAAGACGATGGAAAGATCTCTGAAGACGACGCAAAGAGACTCGAGAAAGAGATACAGGATCTTACAGACAAGAAGATCGAAGAAATAGATAAGCTGTTCGAGAAAAAAGAAAAGGAGATCATGGAAGTTTGAGACCTACCCATGTAGCGATCATAATGGACGGTAATGGCAGGTGGGCCCAGCGGAGAGGCCTGCCAAGAATCGAGGGACATCGGAGAGGTGCCCTGAAAGCTGAAAAGGTCGTCGAGTGGGCAGCAGAACTATCGATCAAGTATGTCACGTTCTACGCTTTCTCGACCGAGAACTGGAAACGACCGAGGGAGGAAGTCGAATATCTCTTTTCGTTACTCTTGAAGTTGCTCAGACAAAAGCTTAAGAAGATGCTCGAAAAAGGAGTAAGAATCAGGTTCATCGGTGCGATCGAAGACCTTCCGAAGGAAGTTGTAGAATTCTGTCGAGAATGTGAAGAGAAAACCAGGCACAATGATAGGATTCACGCGATATTGGCTCTGAACTACGGTGGCAGACGCGAAATCGTGGATGCTTTTAACAAAGCCATAGAAAACGGTATAACCCGTTTGGACGAAGCACAGCTTAGAAACTGGCTCTATCTTCCAGACGTTCCGGACCCGGACCTTGTGATAAGGACTTCGGGTGAACTGAGAATAAGCAACTTTTTGCTCTGGCAGATTGCTTACAGCGAGCTGTACTTCACAAAGGTGTTGTGGCCCGATTTCACCAAGCAAGATTTTCTCAGAGCGATAGAGGATTACGAGAGGCGTCAGAGGAGGTTCGGGGGGCTGTGACTGTCGAGACGAAGACGAGGCTGGTAACGGCTTTGATTGTGGCACCTTTTGTGGTGCTGTGCTTCGTCAACTATAAGAGTCTCATAGGTTTGGTGGCGGCTGTGGTCCTGCTGGCATCTTACGAGCTCTTAAACCTGGCGAGCCAGGAGAACGATAAGGATTTCGTCAAGTACGCCGTTGCGATATGCGTTGGATTCGTGGTCGTGTACGGTATTATGGGAGCCCAGAACGGTTTACTGCTGTTGAGTCTGGCTTTTGTCCTAACGAACGTGCTCGCTGTATTGACTCAGAAGAACATCGAGGCTGTCTGGCCCATTGTTGTCGCGACGGGTATCTCACTCGTTTATGTGGCCGGATGTCTCTCCTTTTTCTTCCCGATCTATCTTCAGTTCGGCGCAGCGAACGCCTTGCTCAATCTGACGGCGGTGTGGTTGTACGACACCGGCGCATACTTTGTGGGTATGAAATGGGGGAGAACCAAGATCTCGAAAAAGTTCAGCCCCAACAAGAGTTTGGAAGGTATGATCGGTGGCTTTCTCACTGCGCTGGCTTTTTCTTTCCTTTACAAAATCGTGTTCGGTTTCATCTTCAAGGCGAAGGTCATGCCATTCACTTCCCTGGTGATCTTCTCAGCGGTCATAACCATCCTCGACACGTTCGGTGATCTCTTCGAATCGGCGCTGAAAAGATACTTCAAGGTCAAGGATTCAGGCAGTGTTTTACCGGGCCATGGTGGTATGCTGGACAGGATAGACGGATTACTGTTCGTGACACCCGTTACTTACTTTCTTTTGTCAATCGGCGTTCTGTGAGGTGAGAAGATTTGAACAGCGACGAAATCAGATCGAGTTTTCTGAGTTTTTTCGAAACTAAGGGTCACAAAGTTTTACCCAGTGCATCGCTCATACCGGATGATCCACAACTTCTGTTCACGGTTGCGGGAATGGTCCCGTTCAAACCCATATTCTGGGGCAAGGTGGAGCCAATCTACAGGCGCATAGCCACGTGTCAGAAGTGTCTCAGAACGAACGACATAGAGAACGTGGGACGTACCCCGAGGCACCACACTTTCTTCGAGATGCTGGGTAATTTCTCCTTCGGAGATTATTTCAAGAAGGAGGCCATACTCTGGGCTTGGGAGTACGTCACGCAGGTGCTGAAGCTGGAGGAAGAGAAGCTGTGGGTCACCGTTTACAAAGATGACGATGAAGCCTACGGAATTTGGCGAGATCTCGTTGGTGTGCCAGAAAAAAAGATCATTCGCATGGGAAAAGACACGAACTTCTGGGGACCTGCGGGTCCCACCGGGCCGTGCGGTCCATGTTCGGAGATACACTACGACCTCGGTATCGTGGAAGATTGTCCTGAGGGTGTGGAATGCACGCCTGCAAACAGCGACAAGAGATTTCTGGAAATTTGGAACCTGGTCTTCACGGAGTTCTATCAGGACGAAAAGGGTCAGTTGCACCCACTGCCAAGGAAGAACATAGACACTGGAGCTGGTTTGGAAAGGATCGCCGCGGTTGTTCAGGGTGTGTCCAGCAATTTCGAAACAGATCTGTTCAAACCCATCATTCGAAGAGAGGAAGAGCTCTTCGGCGTGAAGTACGGAGAGAGCGAGGAGAAGAACGTTTCTCTGCGCGTCATAGCAGACCATGCGAGGGCGGTCACCTTCCTCATCGCAGATGGTGTGTTTCCATCGAACGAAGAGAGAGGATACGTGCTCAGACGGATCCTGCGCAGGGCTGTCAGGCATGGTGTTCTGCTCGGTGCGAGCAAGCCTTTTCTGTACGAAATCTGTGATATGGTGATTGAGAGAATGGGAAAGGTTTACCCAGAAATTGAAAAGAAGAGGAATCTCATCAGGGACGTGACGAGAGCGGAGGAAGAGAGATTCTTCAAAACGATCCTTCAAGGTCTTGAGATGTTAAATGAGATTCTCGAACAGTCGAAGGAAATCATAGATGGAGAAAGCTTGTTCAGACTCTACGACACCTACGGTTTCCCGCCGGACATAGTCGTGGACGTAGCGAAAGAAAGAGGATTGAAAGTAGATTTGGAAGGATTCGAGCGTCTCATGGAACAGCAGAGAGAGCGTTCGAGGATCTCCAGATCCGATGTCGAGTACGCAAGGGCTGTGAGAGACTACGAGGAACTCGCGAAGACTCAAAAGATCTCCTTCGTCGGTTACGAAACGCTCACACACGAATCCACGGTTTTGATGCTTCGAAAAGATACGAGTGTAGACTCGGTCTCTGCCGGCGAAAAAGTAGAGGTCGTGGTGAAAGAGACGCCGTTTTACGCTGAGAGAGGCGGTCAGGTCAGCGATGTCGGCTGGATGAAGTGGGAAGATGGAGAAGCCTTCGTGGAATACGTGTTCATACCGATCGAAGGAGTCATCACACACATAGTCAGAGTTGAGAAGGGAACACTGAAACTGGGACAAAACGTCAGGTTGATCGTTGACGAAGAACGCAGGAAATCCACCGCACGCAACCACACTGCCACACATTTGCTACACGCCGCCTTGAAAAGACTTCTGGGTGACCATGTGAGGCAGTTCGGCTCGCTCGTGGCGCCCGAGAGACTCAGGTTCGATTTTACCCACTACGAGGCGTTGAGCAAAGATCAGTTGATGAAAATAGAGGATCTCGTGAATCAGGTGATCTTCGAAGCCCTGCCTGTGATCGTCGAGGAAAAGAGTTATAAAGAAGCCGTTGAGGAAGGAGCCATAGCACTTTTCGGGGAGAAGTACGGAAACGTCGTGAGGGTTGTGAAAGTACCAAACTTCAGCGAAGAGCTCTGTGGAGGAACACACGTTTCGAACACTGGAAACATCGGTTTGTTCAAGATAATCTTTGAAACTGCAGTTTCATCAGGCGTTCGCAGGATCGAGGCGGTGACAGGTTTCAATGCACTGAAATACGTAAGAAAGATCGAAAGCACACTCCAGACGGCAGCAGAACTGCTCGGTTCTTCCACGGATGAAATAGCAGATCGTGTAAAGAACCTGATCGAGAGGAACCAACAGCTCGAAAAAGAGATCGAACAACTGAAGATGAAAACGTTGACCATGTACATCAAACAGTTACCTTTCGAAAGATTGGGGAACGTCAATTTCAAAATGTTGAAACTCGAAAACGTTGATTCTTCAACACTCAGAAACCTTTCCGACGTTGCGATCGCAGGTCAAGAGAGATCGATCGTCGCCTTGTTCGCCGTTCAAGAGGAAAAGGTGAACCTCATCGTGAGAGTGACAAAAGACATCACGGACAAAATCACCGCGAACGAACTGGCGCGAATCGGGGCGAATCTGCTTGGTGGTGGCGGAGGAGGACGATCCGACTTTGCGCAAGCAGGAGGAAAAGATCCAAAAAAGATCGACGAGGTCGTATCGCAGATGAAACAGCTCATAATGCAGAAAATTTGAAAGAGGGGCCGTTGTGGCCCCCTTTCTCTCACATGAGTATCTTCTTTGCCCTCCAGCCATGCATAGCCAAAGCGAACGCGATGACGGCATATGCGAGAAATTCTCTGAAGAATTCGCCCACCTGTGGTTGACCGAAGAGTTTGTTTCCCGCGCTCGGTGCCACGACGAACAGTGTGTGGAAGAGCACGACACCCAGTATGGCGTTCCAGATGGTTGCCTTCCTCGTGGTGGCTCCCCCAACCAGGAGGGCAGCTATGGAGAAGAGACCTATCTGCTCGTGGCTGTTGTAAGTGTTGATCGTTCCTATATCCTGAAGATAGATCACCTGGCCTATAGCGGCGAGGACCGTCGACATGATGATCGCTATAATTCGCACCTTGTTGACGTTTATACCTGCGACCTCGGCGATATGCATGTCCTGTCCCACGGCCCTTATGTCCTGACCCAGTTTTGTTTTGAAGAGAAATGTTATGAACAGGCACAGACCGACGACTATTAATAACGGCAAGACGAATACCCTGACCGTTCCTATGCGAACCATCCAAACGTTGTTCAGTGCGGACGCAACCGTACCATAAAGATCTACGGTGTTTCTCAGTCCAACGCCTTCGGGCAGCAAAAATTGCTTAGTTCCGAACGGTATCAGAGAGCCTATGAAAAACAGGAAGATGAGCTGGTAGATACCGTTGGCGAAGAAGCCAAGGATCATCGATGTTATCATCTCTCTCCCTTTGGCCCTATTGAGTGTCAAACCCGCGAGCCACCCAAGAACTATCGACATCGCACTCGCCATCAAACACGCCACCAAAATTCCAACCAGACCTTTGATTTTCCAGTCCACGACGAAAAACAATGCCGCTTGACCCGCCATCGCGCCCAGAACGATTCCAAAGTTGAGGCCCAGTCCCCCGATGATGGGAATGATCAAGGACAACACGAGGAATGTGTTCCTGCTCAACCTTCTCACTATTTCACTCGCCAGAAAGATCGGAGGAATTTGGGCTACCAAAACGCCGGAAACACACAGTATCGAGAAAGCGATCGGCACAGCGTAAGAGATCAAGATCTTCTTCAGTTTCTCCATCTCATCTCGCCTCCTTTGGGGTTCGCGTGAGCGCGTACAGTATCATCCCGTTGCTCACGATGAGCCTCATGACTTCCGTGATATCACCACGAGTCACCTGGCTCAGCACGGGAAGGGAAATCGTCAAGAGCGTTTGGAAGATTGCCGTACCGATGATGACGTTACGAACACTCGCTCGTCTTATGGACGCACCGCCTATGAGTATGGAAGCAACCGCGGGAAATGTCATGAACAGCGGGGCTTGGTACAACTGCAGAAACCCATAGCTTTGAGCGTAAACGATGATACCAACACCAGCCAGAACGGTGGACAGAATGACCGCGACGAGTCTGGCCTTGTTGGGGTTCACACCTGAACTGATCGCGTAACGTTCGTTCTGTCCAACCAGGTCTATCGAAAGACCAATTCTGGTTCTGAAAAAGAGATGAACCAGAAAACAAACACCAGCGAAGAACAGCAACAAACCTGTTGGAAACTCGAACCCTCCGATTTTGAACTTCAGGAAATTGTTGAGCACACGACCAAAGTATTTGTCCAACGCCAAAGTGTATCTCAGACCTTTTCCACCGATGGCCCAAACCATGTCGGGATTGGTGAAAGGTAGCATCAACCACATGATGGACATGAAAGCGACCACGGAATATCCCATGTAAGTTCCAACCATCATCTCCTGTCCTCTGACCCTCTCAAGAAGCCAACCGTAACCCAGACCGATACCAAGACAGATCAATACAGCGAACAGGATCGCAGCCCAAAATCCAGTGAATCCAGCAAGTCCGAGTTGCATGCTTATGAGCGCTCCAAGCAGTCCCCCGATGATCCCGACAGGTAAACCAAAGTTCGGCCCCGTTCCCACCCGGATCGTCGGCACCATGGCGAGCACGAGAACCCCGTTCATACCGATACGTCTTATCGAATCACTCAGAAGCGAGGGTATCGAAACCTCGGTGAAGGCTGCGAGGACGAACAGAGCCACGAGAAACAGAAAGATGATGAGCGTCGGTATGTCCACTCTTTTGAGCCATTCCAGAAGTTTATCCATGCTGTAACACCTCCTGAAACTCTCCAGCCATGGCAAGACCGAACTCTGTATCGCTCGCTTTCGGTGACAAAATCGCGGAAAGTTTTCCTTCCGCGACTATGGCGATCCTGTCACAGATGGACCTGAGCTCGGCGAGCTCGCTCGATGTCATGACGATCGTTATGCCATGTTCTCTGTTCATGCGGACCAGATAGTCGAGCACGAGCTTTTTCGCTCCAACGTCTATACCTCTCGTCGGCTCAGACACGAACAGAATCTTTGGATTCAGCGTGAACGCCCTTGCAAGACACACTTTTTGCTGGTTGCCCCCACTGAGCCTTCTGACAATTTGTGCTGGAGATTTGCAACGTATGTCCAGCTTCTTGATCATCTCTAACGCATGTTCCCTGATCTTTTTTCGATCGTACACGGTCATGAAGAGGAACTTC
Organism: Pseudothermotoga hypogea DSM 11164 = NBRC 106472; assembly: GCF_000816145.1. Taxonomy (NCBI): domain Bacteria; kingdom Thermotogati; phylum Thermotogota; class Thermotogae; order Thermotogales; family Thermotogaceae; genus Pseudothermotoga; species Pseudothermotoga hypogea. The sequence continues at coordinate 603,211 of NZ_CP007141.1, forward strand.
TTAGTGAACAATCCGAAGGCCTCTATTGCTGTGGCAGCGATGTTCATTTCCACAGACTCGTCCAGGAGCAAGCCGACCCCTCTTCTATCCTCCGAGACGTAGACGACGCCGTTTTTGAGGGCATAGGAAGGATCGTTCAACCTGTAAGGTTTCCCTTCGAAATAGACTTCCCCTTCGGCGGGGAACATTCCCACGATGCCGTTCGCCACACCGAGCTTGCCGTGACCGGCAAGACCCCCTATGCCGAGTATCTCGCCCCGTCGAATGTCTATGCTGAAATCTTTCACCATCTCACCAGGCATGTAGACCTTCAGATTTCTTATGGACATGATGATGTCTTCATCGGAAGGTTCCTTCGGGTGGGGTGGAAGAACCACGTTTTCGAGTTTCCTGCCGACCATTTTTTCGGCGATCTCAGAAACGGTGAAAGACGAGGAAGGTCTGCTATCCACAACGGCGCCGTCTCTCAGTATCGTGATCCTGTCTGAAACCTTCAAAACTTCGCTCAGTCTGTGCGAGATGAAGATGATTGCGACACCTTTCTTGGTGAGATACCGGATTGTTTCGAGCAGCTTTTCCGCCTCGGCTTCGGACAGCACAGCGGTCGGTTCATCAAGAACCAGTATCTTCAAATTTTTCTTATCGATCTCGCGAGCGATCTCTATGAATTGCTTGTGTGCAACAGGCAAGCCAGCGACCACGGCGAGTTCTTCGATAGACATGCCTATCGTACTTATCGCTTGCCTGGCTTCCTTTCTCATGGCCGGAAAATCCAGAGTTCTCAAAGGTTTTCCGAACACCTTGCTCAGCAAGTTGTCCTTGGTTATCTCCCTGTTGAGTTTTATGTTCTCGGTGACGGTGAAGCCCGGTATGAGCATGAACTCTTGATGTACCATGCCTATTCCATATTCCATGGCTTTTCTCGGGCTGTCGATGTTCACATGCTCATTGTTGATGAGGATTTCCCCCTCAAAACCACCGGTCGAATGAATCACGGGCATACCGAAGAGTATGTTCATCAACGTCGTCTTACCAGCACCGTTTTCACCAACCAAGCCATGTACTTCGCCAGCAGCCACACTGATGTTCACGTTCTTCAGCACCTGATTGCCATAGAAAGATTTACTTATATTTCGCATTTCCAGTGCGTACTGCATGATCATCCTCCTCGTAAAAAAGATGTCGGCACGAGGCCGACATCTTTCCTATTGTTTCATTCATACAACTCAGAACTGGGTGACTCCAAATATGACGGAACCCATGGTGATCATGTAGTAATTGCCAGCGTTTGGATACCTCGTGATTGTCTTGATACCGTATCCAGAGATCTTCTCCGAGATCACCCTGTCAAGAACAGCCTTGATAGCCTCAATGTCATTGGCCTTGATCTTTTTCTGAACGAGTTCGATGGCTATCTCAACGCCAGCCTCAGTGAACACCATGTTGACTGGGACAGGCCAGGTCGCAAACCTCCCCGCACCACCGTTCTCAACAACTTTCTGATTGATGGCTTTTAGTATGTAGTTGTAGTCACCCTTCTTGTCCGCAGGTATCTCGATTCCAAGTGCTCCTGGATAACCGTGCGTCGGTGATGGACAACACTGTTCTGGATATATCCCGCCGTGTTGCAGGATCGCTTTGATCAGAGGTTCCTGCATACCACAGTTCGTGGAGAAGAAGGCTGTATCTTTCCCGTACTTCGCAACTTGTCTGGGAACGTCTTCCAAGATGAACTGTTGAGCGCCGGTCAATCCTTGCTCTCCAAGTGGGTCTGGTGCGGAAACGAAAATGAATTCCATACCGAGCTCTTTACAGCGCTGTTCCATGATGTTCCGTCTCTCGGCCAGGAGTTTGTAGCTCATGTGTCGTGGGAAGGAGTAGTGGATGAGCCTCTTTGCGCCCATTTTGTACGCGAGGTCCACTATCGTGATACCACGACCCGGAGTGTCTGTCTCGAGCGACACGTCAGCCACCGAACCAACCACCTCTGGGTCTTCGTGTGGCACACCGACAACGAAGATCATGTCTGGCCTGAACTCCTTGACCCTTCTGATCGCGGCAACCGTTCCGGGAACTCCTTGGCAGATCACGATTGCCTTGACCTTGGGATCATAAGCGAGCTCCACGATTCTTGCGATCGTGGTTTCCTGCTCCTGCATGAACTTGTCCGGATACGTCACGTGGATGATCTCGTTACCGTACCTTCTCACGACGTTCTCAGCTCCGCGGTACTCGTCCTCACCCTGCGAGACCGTTCCTGTTACAAGCCCAATCTTGAATCCCAGTGCAGCGAAGCTCAGGAGTGCGAGCATTAAAATGGCGACCACGAGCAGTTTCCTCATACCCAAAAACACCCCCTCGAAAGATTTTACCCTACATAATTCTACCACAACGTTCAGCGCACTCGAAATGAAATCGTCAGTTCATGTTTGCTCTCATCGTAATTCAGTTTGAGCTCTTCCAGCAACATCGCGATGATTGCGAGATCCTCTTCCGAGCCATACTCACCGACGAGTGGAAGATAGTAGTAACCAACTTCCTGTGGTTGAACATTCAGGTAACTCTTGAGCAAATTCAACTCTTCATCTTCGAGAAAGACTTTTGATACTATTCTTACCTCGTATTTTTCGGCCTTCGTAATCGAGATGTTCAAACTTTCTGCAGATCTTTCAAGGAGATACTTTGCGAGTTGTGCACAAACTCGAGTAACGATCTCCTTATCGAGGGTCATCATAAATCCTCCCTTTTATGAACTGCTTTTATGATCGGAATCAGTACGATGGCAACCAGACCCCCAGCAAAACCGTTGTTGTAGAGATTGAACCCCGCATGCAGAAAACCCACGTTGTTCACCATCGCATTATGGAGAAAGCCTGCTATGATACCCCAAACGATTCCGAACTCTCCAGCGATGGGAGCGACCGTCGTTCCAAAGAGAGCGGCGAGCACGTTGTTCGGACTTCCCAACTCGTAACTGTTCGAGATGCTCGCTATGGTCACACCGACGATAACAGGTATGACGTTTCTCAAATGTTTTCCGAGCGCCGCGAAACCTGCAACGGTCATTATCCCACCAATTGTTGGACCATTCAATTGACTTCCGATGAGCAGAACATAAACTGTTGAAATCGTGCCCAAGATTCCGATGTTAACGAGTGTAAGCGGCACACCCTCGAGGATGACGAAGTCTGTGAGCAATCTTCCAGAGTGTCTCATCAATTTCTTGTAGCCTCGCAAACTCTTGTCGTTCAACAACCAACCAGAGAGCATAACGAACAAGAACAGTGGAAGCAGAAACAGCGAAAAAACGAGGTTGTTCCCCTCGCTCCAGATTCTCTGCACGGGAATCTGAACACCGTAAGCTCTGAAGAAAGCGGCCGCAACCGTACCAACCAAACCACAGGTGAAGCCCACGTTGTACAGGTTGTACCCTTTGTGTAACGTAAGAAAATAACCAGCCATCGAAGGCAAAAGGAAGCCAACCAGAATGCCAACAATGTAAGAGAGCATGAACCTCGGCATGTTCGTTGCAGGAAAATCGAAAGCAACGAAGGATACCAACGGTGAGATCGCCGTACCAAAGTATGCGACATAGATGTACCTCTGTATGGGTTCTCTTCGCCAAAACGAATAGAGGAACACTCCTATGAGAATTGGCCAAACGTTGAAGATGTTTTTGCCGAACAACGCAAAGCCACCCACCGTGAGGATGGAAGCGTAAGAAAGGCCATTGATTGGTACCTTCAAAAGTCTCAAAATCAATGTGAACAGAAACATCAGAACACCTGAATTGAAAAAAGCTGCTGAAATACTTCCCACCTTTATATAGTCTGTGAGCAAAAAATCAGGAGTGCGGATTATCTCCCAAAAATCCTTCATGAACTTCACAGGATGCCAAAGTCCACCAGACAAAAGCCCGAAAGCCAAAAAAGACCACCCGAAGAAGTATAGGCTCAGCGCTTTGAACCTTTCCCTATCCGAGAAAAGCCTTTTTAGAGTTGACGAGAAAGAATCGAGGAATTTCATCATCGTCCCTTTCCTCCTTGTTTTTTCTGACCCAAATTATAGATTAACGGTGTCGGTATCGAATCGTGAATTCTGGTCACACGCGTCATACCGTAACCTTCTCTTAATAACTAAATTAAGAACCTTCCAGGTAGAATTTTATCGTGTAAAAACAACTGTAGGTGGAGGAAGAATATGGCGCAGGAAAAGGTGAAGGACGTACTGGAGCTCATCAAGAAGAAGGAAGAAGAAGTACAGAACGAATTTCAAAGAGCTGAAGAACGTGCCAAGCAAAACCTCCAAAAGCGCGTCGAGGAGTTGCGCCTTCAAATTGAACGTGAAAAGGAAACCTTCGAAAACTGGCTGGCTGAAACTCTGAGGGAGCGAAGAACGCAGATACAGTTAAAAAAACAACAGTTGCACGAAGACCATCAAAAACAGTTGGAGTCTCACAGAAAACTGTTGCTGGGGAACGTCGATAGAGCCGTAGACGTTGCGTTAAAATTGATAACAAAAGAGTGAGTGAAAAGGCATGGCGATACTCAGAGTCGAACGCTTCTGGCTCGTCGTTCCAAAAGAAGAGGAATCCAAACTTCTCGAGCTGTTTAAGGCCTTCCCCAAGATACACTGGGAAAGGTCGAGGCACATCGAAACGCAGTCGAGCAAATACAGCGCTCACCTCAGCAGGATAGAAGAAACCTTCAGGATCACCCTTGAGCTTTTCCCAAACAAGAAAGGCTTGCTGGAAAGCTTCTTCGCAGGCAGAGAGGAAATCGACGAAAAACAGTTCCGTGCGCTTTTGAAAGAGATCAGCTGGAAGAAGCTCTACAGAACTGCGAAATGGGCCGAGCGAGCTTTGGAGAACCTGAAAAGACGTAAGGAAAGATTGGAGCAACTCGTTCCCGAGATAAAATTCTGGAGTCAACTGGACTGTCCCCTCGACTTTCCAAGAAAGTTCGAGCGATACCATTTGATCTCCGGAACAATAACGAAAAAGAACTTCGAGGCGTTTTTGAAGCAAGCCGGTGATCTTCTGGAGGAGAGCTGGGTTTGGTCGACTCAGGACAAGAAAGACGTCAAATGCATCTTGTTGGTTAACAAGGAGAACGCCGAAAAGATCGAAAGAACTCTGCAGAAATTTGAGTTCAACTTCAAAAGGATACCTTATCTGAAGACCAACCCGATCGAATCGATAAAGCGAGTCGAGAAAGCACTTGAAAACGTTGAGAAAGCGAAGGAACGTGTTCTCAAGAAAGCTTCCGTGCTGAACGAAAAGATCAAGAATTTGCAGGCCTGGTACGATTATTTTCTGTCCAGGTCCCTCGAAGAGAAGACGGTCGAATTTCAGCACACGACAACGTACTTTGTCGCTTACACGGGCTGGATTCCAGTCATAGACAAGCAGCAGTTCATCAATTTGCTCGAGCGAAAGATCTCTCAGTATGGCTTCGAAAGCCGAGAGCCATTGCAAGACGAAGAACCGCCGGTCATACTGCACAACCCTCGTTTCATAAAGCCTTTCGAGTTCTTGACAAAGCTCTACGGCATGCCCAAGTACAACGGAGTGGACCCCACTCCCTACGTCGCACCCTTCTACCTGATATTCTTTGGCATATGCTTGGGTGATGTGGGCTACGGTTTGGTACAACTAATCTTGTCGAGCTGGATCAAGAAAGCCTTCAAACCTGAGCGTGGTGCGAAGGAATTGCTCGATCTTTTACAGGTTCTGAGCTTCCCATCGATCCTTGTCGGACTTCTAACTTGGAGCTTTTTCGGTAGCCAGCCATTCCTTGGACCGGACGGCAAATTCCTTGGGATATTACCGCTGGTGAACCCGACTGGCGAGCTCATGAAGGCCCTCAGCATTGCGCTCTTCATTGGTGTGTTCTCACAGATGTACGCACTCGTGCTCAGAATGATAAGTGGCTTCAAGACGAAGGATTACAAGACGGCCATCTACGATGGATTGTTTTGGCTCGTTTTCTTCGCATCGCTTCTTGCTTATTTTGGCTTGCAGTTACTAACCGGCAGACCTTACAAGATCTTCCTCTACACTTTGGTTGGATCTGCACTCGGTTTGATACTCACGCAAGGTCGTGACAGGAAAAACATCTTTTCCCGCATCGTGGTTGGTGTCGTCAGTTTGTATGGCATTGTCGGTGCTTACGGAATTTCGTCGTTCGTGGGTGATGTGTTGTCCTACTCCAGGTTGTTCGCATTGAATCTGGTTGGTAGCGTTTTTGGTTCCGTCATAACCCAACTGGCACAGATGGTGAAGGACTTACCTGTGCTCGGATGGGTTATCTTCGCACTGATTTGGATTGGAGGACAGCTTTTGAACTACGTACTCAGTGCCCTGTCTGCCTTCGTGCACTCTACGAGGTTACAGTTTCTCGAAATGTTTGGCAAGTTCTACAGTGGCGGTGGAAGGGTTTTCGTTCCTCACGTTTTTGAAGGAAAATACTTCAGGGTTAGGAAGTAGAAGAGGAGGTAGATAAGATGCTTGGATTGTCTATCGCTTTGATCGGTGCAGCGCTCGGCGCAGCTTTTGGTGCGATTGGATCTGCCAAGGGTGTAGGAATGGCAGGCGAAGCGGCAGCCGGCGTTCTCGCAGAGAAACCGGAGCTCTTTGGAACGGTCTTGATCCTTCAGGCGCTTCCCGGAACACAGGGTTTCTATGGCTTCATAGGTGCTTTCTTGATATTGCTGCGCCTGGGTATACTGGGCGGAAACTTCCCGGAACTGACCATTGCCCAGGGACTGACCGTGTTCGCCGTCAGCGTACCTTTGATATTCGGTCTGTTCGTCAGCGCCATTTGGCAGGGTAAGGCAAGTGTAGCTGCGCTGCAGATGGTCGCCCAAAGACCACAGACAACTGGTCAAGCTATCATAATACCGGCTCTGGTTGAAACCTATGCGATCCTCTCGTTGATAACTTCCATAATCTTGCTGTTCTTTGGAGTGAAGCTGTGATGTCTCTCCAAAGAATCCTCGAGAGGCTCGAACGCGAAAAAGTTGAACGAATAAAACAAATAGAGGAAGAGTACGAGAAAAAATTCCAAGAGTTGGCGAAAGTTGAGAGGGAAAAGTTCAACTCCTGGAAAGAAGAACAACTGAAAAAAATGGAGCAAACCATCGCCGACGAAGAATACGCAATCTTGTCGAAGGAGAGGTTGTTCTTCAAGAACGAGCTCACGAAGATTGAGAACGAGGTTCTGGAGCAGGTAAAACAGAAACTGATCGATGCCGTTCTCAACCTACCAAACGATGCCTATACGCACATATGGGAAAAGCTCGTGGAAAGAGAAAACTTGTCCGAGGCGAGGATCACCTTGGCCAAGGGTGAATCGAAGCTCGATATTGAAAAACTCAGTCGCAAGTACAATCTTTCGGTCGCGGAACAGAAGATCGAAGCCAAGGGTGGTTTCGTGGCTGAAAAAGAACGGTTCGTGATCGATCTAACCCTCGACACCCTTGTCAACGAGACTGTGGAGAATAATTTGTCTCAGATCGCAAAGATCTTGCGCGGTGAGGCATGATGTACGAAAGGTATCTGTTCTCATCGACGAACTTGAAAGCCAAGGCAACCAAGTTCATCGATAAGGCGCAGTGGCAGTGGTTGGCGGATGCAAGTTATGAGGACTGCGTCGATTGGTTGAAAACCACCTGGTACAAGCCAATCGTTGACCAAGCGCCAGAAATCGCTTTCCATCAGATGCTTCTGGATGAGCTGAGTTTTCTCTCGAGGAATTTGGAAGAAACGTACCTGAAGTTGCTCGTCTGGGACAGCTGGTTCCATGCGCTCAGATACAGGCGAGAAGGTTTGAAAAATCCACTGATCATCTTCGCAGAAAAGATGCAGTGGCAGTTCGAAAAGGAACTGCTCAAGACACTCGAACAAATCTGGTCGTCGCGTACATCTACAACAGAGCTGAAAATCGATGTTCTCAATCTGAACGTCTCTTTCGAATACGAAAGTTCTCTCAAAAGTGAAAACATTAGATCTTTTTGGAAACTGAGAAACCAACTGTTGCTCTTGAAGTTAATTCTGAGATGTAAAACTCTCAGCCTGCCTTGCGACGAGTTGAGCAAGTTTGAATGGTTCAAGACGAAGGATCTCATCGCGAGGCCAGTTGAAGACTGGCCAAGTTTGGTTCCATCACAGCTGAAAGAGCCTCTACTACGAATGATCGAAGGAAAAGACGTGGATCTTGCCATCAGAGCTGAACTCTATCGCTTCGCGCAAAGGGCCTTCAAGACGATCGTGAGTGGTCCTGAAGTGCTCGTGTATTACTTCTATCACAAGCTTTGGGAAATCGAGGATTTGATGAGCCTGCTCGAGTGTAAGAAGAACAATGTGCCCAAGCAAGTTTGGCAAGAAAGGATGTTGAAACTGAATGTCTGAAGCCAAAATGATCATTATAGGTCCTGAAAAACTGGTGAGTATTTTTGCCGTATTTGGAGTGGAAGTACGTCCAGTTTCTGATGCGAAAGAAGCCTTCGAGGTGTTCATCAGAGTTCAGAACGAATATTCCCTGATCGTTGTTCTCGAGAGTGTGGCGGAGAAGATCTTACAGAACGTCAAGGAAAATCTGCCATTGATACTTCCAGATACCTTCAGTCATGAAAAGAAGAGCGAGAAAGCTCTGAGAAGACTGTTCGAAAAGATCCTCGGGGTGGATTTGCTTGCCGAAGGAGAGGGATACTATGGAAGGTAAAATCATCCGAGTCGCCGGTCCCCTTGTAGTAGCCAAAGGCCTTCAGAACGTCAAGATGTACGAAATGGTAAGAGTCGGAGAATTGAAACTCTTCGGCGAAATCATAGGTTTGGACAAGGACATTGCCTACATACAGGTGTACGAGGAAACCCAGGGTATCGGACCTGGAGAGCCAGTGTACGCACTCGGTGAGCCTCTCAGCGTCGAGCTCGGCCCGGGCATCGTTGGACAGATATACGACGGTATCCAGAGGCCGCTGAACAAGCTTGCGGAACAAGCCGGAGATTTTCTCAGCAGGGGGCTCTCGCTACCCGCGCTCGATCGGAACATCAAGTGGGACTTCGAGGCCTTGGTGAAAGCTGGAGACGAGGTCGTCGGTGGAGACATATTGGGAGTGGTTCAGGAAACTTCGGCGCTCCAGCACAGAATATTGGTACCTCCAAATTTGCGAGGAAAAATCCTTGAGATAAAGAGTGGTTCCTACACGATCGAAGAACCCATCGGAATCCTTCTGGATCCGGAAGGTAAGAAGATCGAACTGAAGCTCATGCACAAATGGCCCGTCAGATACCAAAGGCCCGTTAGAGAAAAGATTCCACCGCGAGTACCACTCATAACCGGTCAAAGGGTTCTTGACACCTTCTTTCCCGTCGTTAAGGGAGGAACAGCTTGCGTACCAGGACCCTTCGGAAGCGGTAAGACGATCATACAGCACCAGCTCGCAAAGTGGGCTGACGCAGATGTCATCGTCTACGTCGGTTGTGGGGAACGCGGTAACGAGATGACGGAAGTTCTCATAGAATTTCCGGAACTCACCGACCCGAGGACGGGTAAGCCACTCATGGAAAGGACGATACTCATCGCAAACACGTCCAACATGCCCGTGGCTGCAAGAGAAGCTTCGGTTTTCACCGGCATAACGATAGCCGAATACTTCAGGGACATGGGTTATAACGTGGCGCTCATGGCCGACTCGACGTCGAGGTGGGCAGAAGCCATGAGGGAAATCTCGGGTCGACTCGCCGAAATGCCTGGCGAGGAGGGTTATCCAGCTTACCTGGCGTCCAGAATAGCGAGTTTTTATGAACGCGCCGGTTACGTGAAATGCGTTGGTAGTGACGAAAGAATGGGATCTGTCAGTATCATAGGCGCCGTGTCACCCCCGGGTGGAGACCTGTCCGATCCGGTCGTCCAGGCTACGCTCAGGGTTGTCAAGGTGTTCTGGGGGCTGGATGCGAGCTTGGCGTTCAGTAGGCATTTTCCGGCTGTCAACTGGTTGATCAGTTACTCACTTTATCTGGACGTTATAAAAGATTACTGGTCTGAACACGTGTCACCAGACTGGTACGAGCTGAGACAAGAAGCCATGAGTCTTCTTCAAAGGGAAGCCGAACTGCAGGACATCGTTAGGTTGGTAGGTATGGAAGCGCTCTCGCCACAGGACAGACTGGTGCTCGAGACGGCCCGCTCGATCAGGGAAGACTTCTTACACCAGAACGCTCTGCACGAGGTCGACACTTACACGTCTCCGAAAAAGCAATATCTGATGCTCAAGAATATAATGAATTTCTACAGAGTCGCTTCCAAGTTGCTCGAAGAGGGTGTTCCGCTACAAAGCATCCTCAAACTACCCGAACGCGAGAAGATCGCGAGAATGAAGTTCGTGAGCGAAGGAAGGATCTCTGAAATCGAACAACTCGTTAAAGAGGTTGAAGAAAAGCTTTTGTCTCTGAAGAAGGGGGCTGAAGAAGTTGCCTAAGGAATACACAACCGTTTCAAGAATCAGTGGCCCTCTCATGCTTGTGGAAGGTGTCGAAGGTGCGAAGTACGGTGAGGTCGTTGAAGTTAAACTCGCCAATGGTGAGATAAGACAGGGTCAGGTGCTCGAGGCACACGAAAGCGCAGCATTGGTGCAGATGTTCACCAGCACGCAGGATTTGTCGCTCAAAGGCATGCGTGTGAAGTTCCTCGGTAGAGTGCTCGAAGCTAATCTTTCTCCGGCCGTCTTAGGTCGAACCTTTGACGGTTTGGGAAGACCGAGAGACGGTGGTCCACAGATCGTTCCAGAAAAGAGACTTGACATAAACGGAAGCCCCATAAATCCGTACGCGCGTGCTTATCCATCCGAATTCATTCAGACTGGCATATCTGCCATCGACGGCATGAACACACTCGTGAGGGGGCAGAAACTACCGATCTTCTCTGGAGCGGGCTTGCCCCACGCAGCACTTGCTGCTCAGATTGCGAGGCAGGCCAGGTTGTTAAAAGAAGAAGAAAAATTCGCGGTTGTCTTTGGTGCGATGGGAATCACTTTCGAAGAAGCGAACTTCTTCATAGAAGATTTTAGAAGAACGGGTGCGATAGAGAGAACTGTTATGTTCGTGAACCTCGCGAACGATCCGGTGATAGAGAGGATCGCCACACCGAGGTTCGCACTCACTGCTGCGGAATACTTGGCATTCGAGCTGGACATGCACGTGCTTGTGATTCTCACGGACATGACCAACTACGCCGAAGCGCTCAGAGAGATCTCCGCGGCGAGAAAGGAAGTTCCCGGAAGACGTGGTTATCCTGGATATCTCTACACAGACCTCGCAACACTCTACGAGAGGGCCGGCAGAATCAGAGGCCGAAAGGGTTCGATAACCCTCATACCGATCCTGACGATGCCGGAGGACGACAGAACCCATCCGATTCCCGACCTTACAGGTTACATCACCGAAGGGCAGATCTTTTTGAGTCGAGATCTTTACAGAAGGGGTATTTATCCTCCCATAGACGTGCTGCAGTCTCTGTCCAGGCTCATGCGTGGTGGAATAGGTGAAGGAAGAACGAGAAAAGATCATGGAGATCTTTCCAACCAGCTGTACGCCGCCTACTCGAGAGGCTTGGAGGCAAAGGAACTGGCAGTCGTCCTCGGTGAGGCAGCTTTGACGGAGGAAGATCTGTTGTTCTTGAAGTTCTCGCAGCGGTTCGAAGAGGAGTTCATCAAGCAGGGAGAGTACGAAAACAGGAGCATCTTCGAAACACTCGAGATAGGCTGGAAGCTTTTGAGAATGCTCCCGAGAGCGAGCTTGAAGCGTATTAGACCTGAGTTTCTTGAAGAATTCCTTGGAAAGGAGCAATAAGTAAGATGCCTCTGAGGGTCAATCCAAACAGAATGGAGCTTCTCAAGCTCAAGAAGCGCTTGGTGCTCGCGCGGAGGGGCCACAAGCTTCTCGAGGATAAACTCGAGGGCTTGATACAACGATTCCTTCAGGAGTCCAAGGATTACAGAACGTTCAGGGACCAGGTGGAATCGGAGTTCCTCACGTTCCTCGCAATCGGTGCCTACACAAGAACCAGAATAAGGGATGAGTCCTGGCAACTCATCGTGCAATCCTCGCAAGGCAGTGTCAAGCTCAAGCATCGCACAGAGAAAAGGATGAACGTACCGGTTGAAGTCTTGTCCGTAGAGGAAGTTTCTCTGCCGACCTACAGCCTTGTTGAAACGCCAACGGTTCTGGATGAGATCACGAGAAAATGGGAGGAGTTGCTCAAAAAGATGGTTGAGCTATCCAACAGAGAGCATTATTTGATCGCTTTAGCTATGGAGATCGAGAGAACAAAAAGAAGGGTCAACGCACTCGAGTACAAACTCATACCACAGCTTCAGGAAACGATAAAATTCATCAGCACGAAGCTCGAGGAACTCGAAAGGAGCAACTTCTTCAGGTTGTTGAGGTTGAAGGAATGAAAACAAAGCCGTTACTGATTGGGGATGACCTCGAGTCATCCCTTTTTTGAGTTTTGAGAGAACCTGCCTGAAAATTTCAAAGTCATCCATCGGTTAGCTCGTGCTGTTTTTCAGGGTTCGTTCAACACGTTTTCAACGCTCAAAGCACTGAATCAAAAGCTTCGATTCAAATTTGTCCAGCAAAGAGAAGATTTCGCCAAAACACCATTCCACAAAAACAAAGGGGGAAGCTTACGCTTCCCCCTTGAATCCCCGGGCACTACCTACTCTCGCATGGGGCTGCCCCCATACTACCATCGGCCCAGAGCGGCTTAACGGCCGGGTTCGGAATGGGACCGGGTGTTTCCCGCTCTGGTATCGGCACCCGAGGAAATCTCGAAGAGTCCTTCAAAACTGCACAGGAAGCTACGAGGTCAAGGCCTCGGCCGATTAGTACCGGTTGGCTCAACGCCTTACGGCGCTTACACCACCGGCCTATCAAGGTCCTGTTCTCGGACCGGCCTTACTCCCTTAACGGGATGGGAGGTCTAATCTTGGGGCGCGCTTCCCGCTTAGATGCCTTCAGCGGTTATCGCTCACGGGCATAGCTACCCGGCTAATGCCCTTGGCAGGACAGCCGGTACACCAGAGGCCCGCTCACCCCGGTCCTCTCGTACAAGGGGTGACCCCCCTCAAACCTCCTGCGCCTGCGGCCGATAGGGACCGACCTGTCTTGCGACGGTCTGAACCCAGCTCACGTACCCCTTTAATAGGCGGACAGCCTAACCCTTGGGACCTGCTTCAGCCCCAGGATGGGATGAGCCGACATCGAGGTGCCGATCCTCGCCGTCGATGTGAACTCTCGGGCGAGACTAGCCTGTTATCCCCGGGGTAACTTTTGTCCGTTGTCGACGACCCTTCCACCCGGAGTCGTCGGGTCACTAGGGCCGGGTTTCCCCTCTGCTCGGCCCGTCGGCCTCACAGTCAGGCCGGCTTATGCCCTTACACTCAACGGTGGATTTCCAACCCACCTGAGCCGACCTTCGCGCGCCTCCGTTACATTTTAGGAGGCGACCGCCCCAGTCAAACTGCCCACCTGGCACTGTCCCCAACCTGCTCTTCACAGGTTCAGGTTAGAATTCCGACACACCGAGGGTGGTATCCCACCGGTGGCTCCCCCGACCCTGGCGAGCCGGGTTCACAGCCTCCCACCTATCCTGTACACGGTGTGCCAGAATCCAATACCAGGCTGCAGTGAAGCTCCACGGGGTCTTTCCGTCTAGCCGCAGGTTGAGGGCATCTTCACCCTCACTGAAATTTCACCGGGCCCCTCGCCGAGACAGCGCCCCAGTCGTTACGCCATTCATGCAGGTCGGAACTTACCCGACAAGGTATTTCGCTCACCATCATCTTGGTCTTTCGAACCAAGGGTGGACTGTATCTTCATCCAGCTTTCCCTGTCAGATCGTCCAGTATTCGCCTCAGATTATCGCGTTTTCCCGTGTTCATCTCGAGAGCTATCTGAACGATTTCTATCAGGCCTTCCTTTGTGAGGTGCCTTCCTTCATCCATCATCTTGATGATCTTGCTAAATTTCCTGAAATCAACATTCTTCTTCGTTTTGAGTGGGTGCTTTTGGAAAAATTCAACGACCTTTTTCAAGCACTCGATTTTCCTTATCCTGAGCTCGTATCTGTCTTCGTGGTTTCTTCTGACCGTACCACATCCAAAGAAGCGCTTGAGCGCATAAAGAACCTGGATGTCTCGCTGGTGCTGAACGACTCTGAACTCAGGCAACACCTGATAGCCCACGCTCATCGTCTTGTTCTTGTTCACACCTACATAGAAACATCCTTCTCCATCGACAAATCCGACGACCCACTCTGGATGAAGTTCCACCACACTGCACCTCACTGGAAAGCTGGATGCCCGGCGTACAGTCTCTGAGGATCCCCCTTTCGGGGTTTCCTGCGGGTTGCCCAATCTCTTCCATTTTTACTTGGAGAAATCCTTCTCCAAGTAGGAAGAGCTCTAAGGGTTTTCCCGCATACAGCCGGGTATTGCCCTGCAGGTTACCCTGCAGGCAGGCAGCACAGCTACCTTAGGACCGTTATAGTTACGGCCGCCGTTTACCGGGGCTTCGGGTCGGAGCTACGCCTTACGGCCTCACCCCTCCCCTTAACCTTCCGGCACTGGGCAGGCGTCAGCCCCTATACATCCTCTTTACGAGTTTGCAGAGGCCTGTGTTTTTGGTAAACAGTCGCCAGGGCCTGGTCTCTGCGACCGCCTCGGGCTCCCCCAGTTTCCGGGTTGCCCCTTCCCCTGGGTTCACCCTACCGCGGCACCCCATCTCCCGAAGTTACGGGGTCAACTTGCCGAGTTCCTTGGCGAGGGTTATCCCGCTCCCCTGAGCCTTCTCAGCCCGCCCACCTGTGTCGGTTTGCGGAACGGTCACCTGCAATCTCAAACGGTGCACGAGGATTTTCTCGGCAGTGTGGGGTCAGCACCGTTGGACCCTCACGGGCCCTCCCCATCACGGCTCAGGCTCCGGGTGCGGATTTACCTACACCCATCAACGCCCTAACCGCTTGGAAGGGAATGCCACTTACCCTCGGCGCTTACCCTCCTGCGTCACCCCTTGCACCTCGATTGCAGGTGGCGCTGGAATATTAACCAGCTTCCCTTCGGCTACCCCTTTCGGGTTTACCTTAGGGTACCGGCTAACCCTGGGAGGACGACCCTTCCCCAGGTACCCTTGGGCTTACGGGGGGAGAGATTCTCACTCTCCTCTCGCATACTCATGTCCGCATTCTCACTTCCGCCTCGTCCAGCAGCCCTCGCGGGTCTGCCTTCGCCCTACAGCGGAAAGCTCCCCTACCGCCTGCACCTCGTCGGTGCAGACCCGCGGCTTCGGGGGGTGGCTTGAGCCCCGTTACATCTTCGGCGCAGCGCACCTCGACTGGTGAGCTGTTACGCACTCTTTAAAGGATGGCTGCTTCTAAGCCAACCTCCCAGTTGTCTTAGGTGCGCCACATCCTTTACCACTTAGCCACCTCTCCGGGCCCTTAGCCGGCGGTCTGGGCTGTTCCCCTTTTGACCATGGAGCTTATCCCCCACAGTCTTTCTCCCGGGCTTTATGTGCAGGGATTCGGAGTTTGACAGGGTTCGGAGGTTACCCCCCTAGCCCTATCAGTGCTCTACCCCCTGCACAGACCACCCGAGGCCGCACCTCAATGCGTTTCGGGGAGAACCAGCTATCACCGGGTTCGGTTAGCTTTTCACTCCTACCCCCAGGTCATCCGAGGACTTTTCACTGTCCACCGGTTCGGACCTCCAGTGGGGTTTAGCCCACCTTCATCCTGCCCAGGGGTAGCTCACCCGGCTTCGGGTCTGCCGCCAGTGACTAACGCCCTATTCGGACTCGCTTTCGCTACGGCTACGCCTTGTTCGGCTTAACCTCGCCACTGACGGCAACTCGCGGACTCATTAAGCAAAAGGCACGCCGTCACCCTTACGGGCTCCGACTTAGTGTAGGCATGCGGTTTCAGGTTCTGTTTCACTCCCCTCCCGGGGTTCTTTTCACCTTTCCCTCACGGTACTAGTGCGCTATCGGACGGCGGGTAGTATTTAGCCTTGGAGGGTGGTCCCCCCTGATTCCCGCAGGATTCCACGGGTCCCGCGGTACTCGGGGTCGCAACCCAGGAAGTCCTCTACCTTTCGCCTACGGGGCTTTCACCCTCTCTGGCGTGCCATCCCAGGCACTTCGGCTAGATAGAGGATTTGTAACTTCCCGGCGAGTCCGTGGCCTCGCCCGGTTGCGCCCCACAACCCCAGTGCAACAACGCCCACGGGCTTGAGCATTGCACTGGTTTAGGCTCCTCCCCTTTCGCTCGCCGCTACTCAGGGAATCTCGTTTGATTTCTTTTCCTCGGGGTACTGAGATGTTTCACTTCCCCCGGTGTCGCACCGCCTTTCGGCGGCAACTGGTCTCACGACCAGTTGGGTTTCCCCATTCGGGAATCCCCGGATCAACGCCTGTTTGCGGCTCCCCGGGGCTTATCGCAGCTTACCACGCCCTTCGTCGCCTCCCGCCGCCAAGGCATCCACCGCATGCCCTTAGTACCTTGACCTCTTCGCTTCCTATGCAGTTTTCAAAGACCCTTCCCTTGGTGGAGACGAGGGGATTCGAACCCCTGACTTCCTGCTTGCAAAGCAGGCGCTCTCCCAGCTGAGCTACGTCCCCTCCATGGTGGGCTCGGGAGGACTCGAACCTCCGACCTCACGCTTATCAGGCGTGCGCTCTAACCACCTGAGCTACGAGCCCTCTCGAGTCACTCAAAAACGGATAGCAGTCCCGCTTCACTCCCTAGAAAGGAGGTGATCCAGCCGCACCTTCCAGTACGGCTACCTTGTTACGACTTAGCCCCCCTCACCAGGTTCACCCTCAACGCCCTCCCTCCCTTTCGGGTTAGGATGAGCGTCTTCGGGTGCCCCCGACTCGGGTGGCTTGACGGGCGGTGTGTGCAAACCCCGGGAACGTATTCACCGCGGCGTGGCTGATCCGCGATTACTAGCGAT
This sequence comes from Pseudothermotoga hypogea DSM 11164 = NBRC 106472, assembly GCF_000816145.1. NCBI lineage: Bacteria > Thermotogati > Thermotogota > Thermotogae > Thermotogales > Thermotogaceae > Pseudothermotoga > Pseudothermotoga hypogea. The sequence goes on from NZ_CP007141.1 coordinate 620,227, forward strand.
TCCGGCTTCACGCAGGCGGGTTGCAGCCTGCGATCCGAACTGGGGGTGGTTTTAGGGATTGGCTCCCCCTCGCGGGGTCGCAACCCATTGTACCACCCATTGTAGCGCGTGTGTAGCCCAGGGCATAAAGGGCACGAGTACCTGACGTCGTCCCCTCCTTCCTCCGGCTCGTCGCCGGCAGTCCCCTTAGAGTGCCCGGCCGAACCGTTGGCAACTAAGGGCAGGGGTTGCGCTCGTTGCGGGACTTAACCCAACACCTCACGGCACGAGCTGACGACGGCCGTGCACCACCTGTGCAGGCTCCCCATCCAAAAGGATGGGGTCCCTCCCCTTTCGGGTCGGTACCACCTGCATGTCAAGCCCTGGTAAGGTTCTTGGCTCAGCATCCAATTAAACCACGCGCTCCACCGCTTGTGCGGGGTCCCGCCAATTCCTTTGAGTTTCACCCTTGCGGGCGTACTCCCCAGGCGGCCCACTTAACGCGTTAGCTACAGCACGGAGGAATTAATCCCCCACACCTAGTGGGCATCGTTTACGGCTAGGACTACCCGGGTATCTAATCCGGTTTGCTCCCCTAGCTTTCGGGTCTCAGCGTCGGGCGCGGCCCAGGAGACCGGCTTCCCCACCGGCGTTCCTGCCGATATCTACGGATTTCACCCCTACACCGGCAGTTCCGTCTCCCTCTACCGGCCCCAAGCTCAGCAGTTTCGGGCGCAATTCCACAGTTGAGCTGTGGGATTTCACACCCGACTTACCGAGCCGCCTACACCCGCTTTACGCCCAGTGAATCCGGGTAACGCTCGCCCCCTACGTATTACCGCGGCTGCTGGCACGTAGTTAGCCGGGGCTTCCTCGCGAGGTACAGTCATCGGCCTGGCATTTCCTCCAGGCCTTATTCCTCCCTCGCAACAGGGGTTTACACCCCGAAGGGCTTCATCCCCCACGCGGCGTCGCTGGATCAGGCTTTCGCCCATTGTCCAAGATTCCCCACTGCTGCCTCCCGTAGGAGTAGGGCCCGTGTCTCAGTGCCCTTGTGGCCGACCACCCTCTCAGGCCGGCTACCCGTCGTAGGCTTGGTGGGCCATTACCCCACCAACTACCTGATGGGCCGCGGGCTCATCCCTCGGCGGAGCAAACGCCCCTTTCATCCAGCAACCTTCGTTGCCGGATCGTATGGGGTATTAGCCGGGGTTTCCCCCGGTTATCCCCCTCCGAGGGGTAGATTACCCACGTGTTACTCACCCGTGCGCCGCTGGTACCCTTGCGGGTACCCGCTCGACTTGCATGTGTTAGGCACGCCGCCAGCGTTCACCCTGAGCCAGGATCAAACCCTCCACGAAATCTAAGCAGAAGGTTTAGATCCTTGACCCTTTGGATTCTTTATGATTGGCGGGACTGCTATCCATTTTTCAATGACCCGACGACAAAACAATGTGAGTCTTCCTCAGACCCTCTGTCGTTCTATTCATTTTCCAAGACCCTGCTTCTTACAACTGCTCTCACACGAGCGACCGTATATCATGGTACCACCTGTCAAAACGCGTGTCAAGTTACGAAAAAGTTAAGGCCAAAGAAAACTCAGCGTTCAACCACCCAGGTAAGCACGCTTAACCTCCTCATTGGCGAGTAATTCTTTTCCGGTACCCTGCAAGACTATCCGTCCAGTCTCGAGTACATAAGCGTAATCTGCTATGTTCAAGGCCGCATAAGCATTCTGTTCAATCAGAAGTATTGTCTTACCCTCACTGTGAATCTTGTGAATCACCTCGAACAATTGTTCCACTATTATAGGTGCAAGCCCCAAAGAAGGCTCGTCGAGCATTAACAGATCGGGTCTGCTCATTAGGGCCCTGCCTATTGCAAGCATCTGTTGCTCTCCGCCGGATAAAGTCCCACCTTTCTGGCTGAGTCTTTCCTTCAAAACAGGAAAAAGCGAGAAAATCCACTCCATATCCTGTTGAATCCCATCTTTATCATTCCTTTGATATGCCCCAACCAACAGATTCTCGTAAACCGTCAGATTTGGGAAAATCCTCCTGCCTTCTGGAACCATTGCGACCTTTTTTGAAACAATCTCGTTGGTCGGTTTGTTCGTAATGTTCTCACCATTCAGAAAGACATTTCCAGCCTGTACTTTGACGAGACCACATATCGCTTTCAAGGTAGTCGTCTTACCTGCACCGTTCGAACCAATCAAGGTCACGACTTTCCCTTTTTCCACCTTGAAAGATATCCCCTTCAATGCCTTTATTGCGCCATAACTCACGTGCAGGTCCCTAACTTCGAGCATAGGCACCACTTCCCAGATAGGCCTTGATCACTTCGGGATTATTCTGTATCTCTTTGGGGGAGCCTTCTGCAATAACACAACCATGGTCCAGAACTGTTATTTTCTCACATATTCCCATGACAACTTTCATATCGTGTTCGATCAGAAGTATTGTGAGACCAAACTCATCACGAATTCTCTTTATAAATCTCATCAATTCAGCGGTTTCCTCCGGATTCATACCAGCTGCAGGTTCGTCGAGCAACAAAATTCTTGGTCTCGTTGCCAGCGCTCTTGCTATCTCAAGTTTTCTCTGATAGCCATACGGAAGTGAAGCTGCACTCTCATTCGCAAGCTGCTTCAAACCAACGGCTTCAAGAAGATCGAGCGACTCTTTTGTCATTTCTCGCTCCTCTCTTGCATACTTGGGCAAATCCAGGACAGCCGAGAAAACAGATGCTTTCAGTCTGAAATGACATGCCACACGAACGTTGTCGAGCACGCTCATTCGGTGAAAGAGTTTGATGTTCTGAAAGGTTCTTGCTATTCCCAGTGCTGCGATCTCGTGGGGTTTTTTCTTTGTTACGTCGATGCCCATAAAATATACTTTTCCAGAGTCCGCACGATAAACGCCAGTTATAACGTTGAAAATGGTTGTCTTGCCAGCACCGTTTGGACCAATAAGACCTGCCAGTTGACCCTGTTCAAGTTCCAGAGAGACGTTGTTAACAGCTACCAAGCCGCCGAATTTCTTGGTCACCCTGTCCAATCTCAGGATCGCCACACTTCATCCTCCCCGGTTTGATTGACGCCTTTTGAAAAACGAAATGACACCCTGCCATGAAAACTCTCTATCGCCCAGTATGCCGTGTCTGAAAAACAGAACTGATATCATCAGTATGATGGAGAAAATCAACATCCTCATGCCAGAGATACCAGGTATCGTTATCCCGAAAATTTTCATCGGTGTTTCCACAATCCTGAGCCACTCCATCAAAACGGCGATCAGAACGCCAGAAATCACCGTCCCGGTTATGCTGCCAAGCCCTCCCAGGAGAACTATCAAGACAATCTGAAAAGTGAGCATTATGTTGAATGCGTTCGGATCGATCGTCATCACAAGGCTACCCAGCAGGCCACCTGCAATACCTGCGAAAAATGCACCCACGACAAAAGCAAGAGTCTTGTGGTAAAACAGATCAACACCCATTGCTTCGGCCGCTTCTTCGTTGTCTCTGATCGCTTTCAGCGCCCTACCATAGCTGGAATCAATCAGCCTCTTTATGAAAAACACGGTGAACACAGCCCATCCCCAGCTCCACCACAAATTCGTGTACGTTGGCAAACCTTTAAGCCCTAAAGGTCCGTTTGTCACACTCTGCAAATTGTTGAAAAGAACCCTAATTATCTCAGAAAAACCATAGGTAACTATCGCGAGATAATCACCTTTCACCCTCATACAGGGAGCACCAACGAGAAAACCCGCACCAGCGGCAAGCAATCCCCCAATTAGCAACGCCGGGAAAAACGGAATTTGAATTCGATTCAGCGGCCATATCAGCGGTTTTATGAAAAAGTTCATTGCCTTGAGCTCGGGCGACATATAAAGTAAAGCAGACGCGTAAGCACCTATTGCCATAAATCCAGCGTGACCAAGGGAAAATTGCCCTGTGAATCCATTTATCAAGTTAAGACTGACACCGAGAATCACATATATCGCCGCCACGTTCATGATTCGAATTATGTACGCATCGAAATTCTTCTGTGCATAGCTGATGAAAGCGAAAAACACAACAAGTGCGATCAACGTCAGCCAGAACGAAGGTTGCTTGTACACACTCATTCCCCCTAAGTTTCACCAAACAGACCAGTTGGTTTAAAGAGTAAAACGAAGACCAACATAATAAAAATGAAAGCATCTCGGTATCCTGCCAGATCGGGAAGAAACGCAACAAGCAAGATTGAAATCATGCCAATCAAGAAACCCCCGACCATGGCTCCTTTGATGCTCCCAATACCGCCTATTATGGCCGCAGTAAAAGCGCGCCACCCGGGGAAAACTCCCATGAATGGCCATATCTGTGGATAGCGTAGCGCCCAGAATATGGCACTGATGGCCGCAAGGCTTGAACCAACTGCAAAGGTAAAGGTTATCGTCCTGTCTACATTAATTCCCATCAACCTTGCTGTGTCAAAGTCGTACGCAAGAGCTCTCATCGCGAGTCCCATTTTTGTTTTATAAACCAAGTAACTCAAGAAAAAAAGGGCTCCTATCGACACAACGATGGTGATTATCGTTACAAGCTGGATTCTGACTCCCCACACATTCAGAGTTCTGTTCAACACCGGTGGCTGATAGAAAGGTTTTTGCCTGCCACCGAAAACCACGATTGCGAAATTCTCAAGCAAGAAAGACATTCCTATGGCTGAGCAGAGGGAAGAGATTCTCGGTGCATTTCTCAGTGGCTTATAAGCAACCTTTTCAATTGAAATTCCGAGGAGTGCTGTAAGAAATATTGCAAAAAGAAACGACAACCACCACGGAAACGAAAAGAGAACTATCCCGTAATAAACAAAGAACGCCGCCATCATGAATATATCACCGTGAGCAAAGTTGACTAATTTCACAACACCATAGACAAGCGTGTACCCAATTGCAACAAGCCCAAAAACGAATCCAAGTGCTACTCCGTTTGCCAAGTGCTGCAGAAACAAGGTCAAGTTCATCAAGACACCTCCAGAAAAAACGCGCAGGCACGAAGCCTGCGCGTCACTCATTCACTCGGTCTGACCGTTGTCACATACACGAACTTCCCATCCTTGACAACCCTTATAACTGCATCCTTAATCGCATCTCCGTTTTGATCGAGTGTTATATAGCCTGTTGCGCCCTCGAAATTCTTCGTAGCGGCGAGTGCATCTCTTATTGCTTTCGGGTCAGCTGATCCTGCTCTTCTAATCGCGTCAACAACAAGCATGTAGGCGTCATATCCCAGTGCGGCAAAGGCACTTGGATCCTTGCCGTACTTTGCTCTGAATGCCTTGATAAACTCTGCAGCTCTGGGGGTTGTCGTAGCCTCGGTATCAAAGTGTGTACTGAAATAAGAACCTTCAACTGCTTTGCCACCTACTTCGAGGAACTCTGGAGCTTCCCATGTGTCACCACCCAAAAAGATCTGTTTCATTCCAAGTTCACGTGCCTGTTTTATGATCAGGGCAGCCTCACCGTATGCAGCAGCAGGTATAAAGATCACATCAGGATTTTTGCTGTTTGCGAACGTCAACTGCGCCGTGAAATCTTGATCACCTGTCTGGTAGGAGATAACCCCTAAAACAGATTTCTTATTGTTGGTGAGTTTCTTGAAAGCCTCCTGGAAATAGTGTGACAGACCAACCGAATAGTCTGAAGCGATGTCTTGAATTACGACAGCGGTCTTCGCTCCAAGTTCTTCAACGGCAAACTGCGCCATGACCGTACCCTGGAACGGGTCTATAAAACAAACTCTGAAAGCATACGGCTTGCCAAGAGTCACAAGTGGGTTCGTTGGGGAACATCCAACCATCGGCACCCCAAGTTTGTTCGCAACCTCACTGCCAGGTATAGCCACAGCACTTCCGTAACTACCTATGATTGCCACCGCTTTGTGATACTCGATCAACCTCGCCACGGCATTAGCAGCTTCTACCTTGTCACTCTTGTTGTCCACAAGCACGAGTTCAATCGGTCTGCCAAGAACTTCTTTCACTTGCTCGTGAGCCAGATAAATGCCTTCCATGGTCATCTGTCCGCCTGCAGCGTACGGACCGGTCATCGGTTCGTAAACGCCTATCACGATGGGCTCTGCTGCGATAACTAAAGTTGCGAGCAACAACAGAGACATTACCCACTTCATAACAACACCCCCTCGCGTGATAAAAAATCGTGCGTTTGTCACCAACTGTTACTCACATTTGAATTATAACATAAACATTTGAAAAAATGCAAATCAAGCACACTGTATGGGCGAACGTTAGATGAAGGCAAAGGTCAGTGGATGATCATCACCCTGTCAGCTCTCGTTTGTACCCACGCTTCATCCCAGGTTGTTGAGTACAGGCGCATTCACCATCGCGCCCGGTGCTCCTCTGCCCAGCCGAGCGCCCCGTCCACAATGTAGAGATTGTGTTCAGCATCCCTCACGAACCCTTTGAACCTACCTATCATCTGGTGCACACTCGATGCAACGATTAAGAGGTTACTCTTCGCTATCCTTTCAAAGAAGGGGTGAAACTCCAGTTCTACCTGATCGCTCGATTTTGTGTATATGTGCCAAGGTTTGAACAAATCTTTTCTGTCATAGTCGAACGAAACGTCACTGTCTATCTTGATAAGTTTCCCATCCACGAAGACCGCATTCTCGTTTGCACCCGTTCCATCTGTCCAACCGGCACCCAGGTTCACACCGATGATGTGATTCTCGAGCGCGGTTGAAAAACTGGCCCAGTTCCAGAAAGTCCTGTATTTCCAAACTCCTCTACCAAAGTCGAAAGTGGCGAAGGAATCATTCACGTTGAACTCGTAAGTTCTGTTACCGACCAGCAGAGTACCCTCACAGGGAAGCCCCACACATTTGGTGGTCAACTGAAACCTTCTCCAAGACCATGGCACAACAACTGTCAGAGATTCTTGAGAGGAGAAATAAACCTTGATTTGCGCGTCCACCCGTCCAAGGCTTGTGTGTGGAATTGAAACACTTATGAGAACTTTCTCGTGAACCACCTCAAACCTTACACTCATCTTTTTCGAGTGGAAAGAAACACTCTCGTGAAACGTCTCGGACAGATCGCAACCGGCACCAAAGGGTGTAATTACAGTCTCTTCGAAGAAGTCTTTACTTTCCAGATCGAGAAAGTAGACAAACACCATGCCGACGTAATCTATGTTCGAGATCGTCGCTGAGAAGAGACAATCTTGATTCATCACGGCCCAGTAGTTCCATTTCTTTTTCCTGAGAAAATGGTCTCTCAAGTTCGCCCGGATCAACGGTTTCCTACTCCAACCAAGTGCGTTTGGATTGAGTCTCCCCCAGCCGACGCAAAGATCAACGCTTTGAGTTATTTCATTGCTCGACGATTCCATTCATATCACCCCTGTTCATAAAACGGCGCAGTAGACTTTGGGCAGTCCTCGTGGCTGCGATACCACCAAGACCCGTTTCCCTCAGTTCCTCCGGCAGGGATCCTCCCACCTTCGCCATGGCCTCCACAACCTCGTCGAACGGTATGACACTCTTTATACCCGACAAAGCCATCTCAGCAGCCGATACGGCGACAGCGACGGCCGTTGCGTTTCGTTTGACGCACGGCACCTCCACGAATCCTCCAACTGGATCACACACCAGACCCATCAAAGATTTCAAACAGATCGCAGCCGCATGAGAAGACTTCTCTCCGTCACGAGTGAGAGCGTAGACCATCATTCCACTCGCCATGGCTGCCGCCGTGCCTATTTCTGCTTGACAACCAGACTTGGCACCCGATACGGAGGCTACTCTGGCGACAACATCGCCTATGGCTCCAGCCACTATTAATCCCTCAATGAGCCTTTCCTCTTCTATGTGGGTTACCTTGCTGAGTGCGTACACAACACCGTGCATCACACCACAAGAGCCAGCCGTTGGGCATGCGACAATTCTCTTCATCGAGGCGTTAGCTTCCGAGACTGACAGCGCTGCCACCATCGCCGCGTGTATGAACTCACCAACGAATTTCGGCTCATGTTTCGAAAGTAAACGTGCGTTGTTTCCACAGAGTCCGACCAACGCCCGCTGACGCTTACCGTAATTGGACTCCACGATCTCCAACATGGTGTGCAAAAGAAATCGAACCTTGGCCCTTGTTTCGAAAGGATCTGATCCATCTTCCAACATCTGTTGGATTAAGATGACTTCATGGAGAGGTTGATTGGCTCTGCACGACAGTTCGAGAAGCTCAGAGAACTTCACTTCTACCAGCTCCCCAAAAACTGGTCCTTTGGCACGAAGTAACATTCAAGAACTACATCCAGCTTTCGGAGTTTCTCAACGTCGTAGTTCGATCCATCCAATTCAATGATAGTCACAGCCTTCTGCTGGAGTAAGTTTACCCTTCTTAAATACAGGTTCGCTATGTTGACATCAATACAGTTCAAGATCTTCATGAGTGCCTTCGGCTCGTCTCGGTTGACGACGATCAAGGTATCGTACTTCCAATCGAGCTCGCACTCAACCTCGTCCACCTTCGTTATCTTTATGGCCCCACCGCCGATGGAACAACCCTCTATCTCGTGCCATTCATCGGTGAAGAACCTCACCCGTACGGTGTTTGGATGAACATCGCCCAGATCAGCAGATTCGAACGTGAACTTCAATCCATTCTGACGAGCGAGGTTGTATGATTTGGAGATTTTCTCATCGTCGTAGCTCAGATCTAAAATGCCAGCCAGCAGGGCCTTTTTGGTACCATGACCTTCACACGTTCTGGTAAACGATCCATGAAGAACAAAAACGACTTTTCTCGGCATCGTCGCCGCAAATCTTCGTGCGAATCTGGCGATTCTCATAGCCCCAAGCGTGTGGGAACTCGAAGGACCAACCATAACAGGTCCAAGTATGTCGAGTAATCCCAGAAGGATCACCTCAATAGAAGAGTTTGACGAGGAGTCTCAAATGTTCTTCGACTGCCCTCACGTTCAGCATCGTTTCACTGTAAGGTACTTCCGTTACGGTCAAGCCTCTCATGCCAACGGCGTGATACACTTTTGCCGCTTTGATCATCTCAACGGCCCTGGTCGCCATGAGCGTGGCTATGAGACGATCCATGGAGACAGGACTTCCTCCACGTTGTAAATAACCGAGGTTCGTGTACCTCCACTCCACGCCGAACTCTCGAAAACTCCTTTCGATGAACGTACCTATCGCCTGAGCGGCTGGAGTCTGTGGCGAGAGATCCAGGCTTTTGTAGAAGTCATCGGGCAGTTTAACTCCACTCTCCACCACTATGATGGAGAACCTCTTGTGTCCTTCATAACGCATCCTGATTTTCTTGAGAAGATCCATGGGATCGAAAGCTTCTGCACTCGAAACGACGTAGTCCGCACCTCCAGTGAGCCCTCCAACGGTCGCAATCCAACCTCCAGGTCTTCCCATAGTTTCAACGATCATAACCCTGTGATGAGACTCGGCAGTGGAATGTAAGACATCGAGCGCGTTCTTGACGTTTTCGACGGCCGTAAAGAAGCCTATCGAAAAATCGCTGAACGCAAGATCGTTGTCTATCGTTGCAGGAACAAGTACCGAGGCCACATTGTTCTTCGCCAGATTCAGCGCCGCCCTGGCGCCCAGTCTACCACCCAGTATGAGCAAAGAAGTGATCGAGTACTGCTCCACTTTTCTCTGAACCGTTTTGATCGATTCTTCATCCTCCGGAATCAGAAGTGAGGTTCCAAGGATCGTCCCACCCCGGTGCAGAATGCCTGAAACGTTCGCCTTCGACAGCACGTCGAGTTCATCCTTCATGAGCCCTTCGAACCCATCCTTCACCCCAAGCACTTCGATATCAACCTCTGAGGATTTCACCACCACCGCCCTAATGGCCGCGTTCAAGCCGGGACAATCGTTACCAACACAGAGAATCGCTATTCTCTTCATTCGTTCCTACCTCCTCATCGTAGCAATCACGACGGACGTGACCGCCATGAGCTTTATCAAGATGTTTATCGAAGGACCCGCGGTGTCCTTGAAAGGATCGCCCACCGTGTCTCCAACGACGGTCGCTTTGTGTGTTACAGAACCTTTCCCTCCGAAGTGACCTTCTTCGACGTACTTCTTCGCGTTGTCCCAAGCGCCTCCAGAATTGGACATAAATATCGCAATCATCACACCACACGTTGTGGCACCGATCAAAAGTCCTGCGACCGCTACGGCGCCCAAACTGAGGTACGTCAAGACTGGCGAACCTACAGCCAGCAAACTCGGAATTACCATTCTTTTGAGTGCACCCCGCGTAGCTATCTGAACACATCTCGCATAATCAGGCAGACTCTCACCCGATATGATACCTGGAATTTCCCTTATTTGTCTTCTGATCTCCTCGACCATCTCGTCTGCGGCATAACCAACAGCCTTCATGGTGAGGGCACTGAAGAAGAACGGAAGCATCGCACCGATCAAAGCACCAACAAAGAGGGCCGGCTGTCTGATGTCGAAACTCTCTAAGTGCGAAACGCTTGCGAAGTTGGCAAAGAGTGCTAAGCTCGTCATCGCTGCGGAAGCTATCGCGAAACCCTTTCCCATCGCTGCCGTGGTGTTACCAACCGCATCGAGCTGATCGGTGATCATTCTCACGTCTTCTCCGAGCCCCGCCATCTGAGCTATGCCTCCCGCGTTGTCGGCAATGGGACCGTAAGCGTCTATGGAGAGACTCATGCCCAAGGTTGCGAGCATGCCAACGGCAGAGAGTGCCACACCGTATAGACCGAGCAAACGGTGGCAGAACACGACTCCGAGTGCGATCATGAGAGTGACCACCAAGGTCGATTCCATACCGAGCGCCAAGCCGTTGATGAGAAAGTTCGCCGGACCCATGAGTGCTGATTTTGCAAGCCTTTCAACACGGGCACCGGACGTGTAAAACTCCGTGAGCAGTCCTATCGCGATGCCTATGATTACTCCCGTGAGCACGACAAGGAACTCGACAAAACTTTTTTGAAAGAGAGAATAGAAAAGCAAAGACGCAACAAGCGCACTGCTGGCTAAGATCGTACCCATTCTCAGTGTGGACGCAGCGTCTTTGGATTTGTCACTGAGAAACCTCGTCACGGCGACAGCAAACATCGAAGCCAGAAGGCCTACAGAAACTGTGAAAAGAGCAAAGCTTGACTTGCGTTCATCGTTGAGGGCGAAGGCCAGAGCGAGCGCGGAGAATATCGAACCAACGTAGGATTCGAACAAGTCCGCACCCATACCAGCCACGTCTCCCACGTTGTCTCCCACGTTATCTGCGATCACCGCAGGATTTCTTGGATCATCTTCAGGGAGGTTCGCTTCCGTCTTTCCAACGATGTCGGCACCGACGTCCGCCGCTTTGGTGAATATTCCTCCACCAACACGGGCAAAGAGCGCCACGAAGGATGCTCCCAGAGAATAGTAGCTCACTTTGGACGCATCCTTGGTCAAGGTATAGACAAAGACCAAGCCGAGCAGACCCAAAGACGAAACGGTCAGGCCCATGACGGCTCCACCACTGAAAGCTATTTTCAACGCCTTTCCCAGGCCATACCTCGCCGCCCAGCTCGTACGTGCGTTCGCTTTCGTAGCTATCGTCATACCAAAGAAGCCACTGAGCGTTGAGAGAAGTGCACCGACAAGGAAAGCACCCGCGATGTTCCAACCCAAGAGGAATCCGAGCACCAAAGAGAGAGCGACCACGATGGGGAGGAACACCTGATACTCGTGCAACAGAAAAGATCTGGCACCTCTTTGGATGATCTCCGATAGTTGTATCGTCTTCTCGTTACCGGGACTGCTGTCAAGAATCTTCATGGACAAAAGCAAAACATAGGATATCCCCAGAACCGAAGTAACGAGTACGAACAACAAAGTATCACACCTCCTCGTCTGGCATTTCCTGATAGTTATATCATAGCCGACTTCAACCGATCGAATCAAGGAGGTGTGTGAGAAGATTTCCCGCAACAGGTATCAACTCATCTGGGGGTAAAAACTTCGAAGAGTGTAAACCCTCCACACGTGATCCGTGTCTAACACCGAACCAGAACATCAGACTCGGGAAATGTTTGGAGAAGTAACCAAAGTCTTCAGCGGTGAGCTTTCTTTCACATTCGATGAACTCAAAACCGTTGCGCTGAGAGACGACTCTCAAAACGTCCAACAACTTCTCATCGACCTTTACCTCTGGATATTCCGCGCCGGGTATGACGGAAACTTTCAGCTCGGTTTCTTCTTCGACTTTCTTCGCAATCTCCTGAAGTGCGACGAGGATATCTTGAACACCCTTGGAATCGCTCGCCCTCACAGTTCCTTCGATGAGAGCCTCGCCGGCCACCGTGTTCCTGACATGACCCGCGAGGATCCTGCCGAACCAAACCAAATCTTCTTTCCAATCTCTCCCATAGATTTGATTCAGAAACGCCACACACCCACGCAGTGCGTCCTTACCCAGCTGGTGGTTCGCCACATGGGCCGAACGTCCCAACACGCGCACGTTCACTTCACATGAAGCACTGAAGAGCGATCCGGATCTACTTGCGACGATACCCATCGGATATTCATCCGCCACGTGCATCGCTATGGCAGCTTTGACCTCACAATCCCAGCGCAAAATGTGTTCAACGATCGTTTTTGCTCCCGCGCCACTCTCTTCTGCTGGTTGAAAAACGAACAAGAAATTTCCCTTTCGCTTTTCCTGGACTATCCTTCTCATTGCCCAGCAGGCTGCGGCTATGTGAAAATCGTGACCACAAGCGTGCATGTTTTCGTTCTTTGAACGGAAGGGATAGTCCGTTTCTTCAGGAATGGGCAACGCGTCCAGCTCGGCCCTCAGAACAACGAAAGGTTCGTCTTTGTTTCTACCCACCAAAACCAACACACCCGTACCGACTGTGACGATGTTATTCAACCCGAGGCCATGAGCGAACTCTATTATTAACTTCTGTGTGTTGTGTTCCTCGAACGCCAACTCAGGATTTTGGTGAATCAACCTTCTCAACATGATTTCGTCCATACGCTTCCTTCAGGCTCCTTTCGAACAAATCCACCATCTCCTCGATTCCTTCAAAACTGATGTTGAGGGCTGGAAGGAATCTCACAACGTTGTTAGAAACTATGTTCAACAGGAGTCCATTTTCGAACGCAGCCTCTTTCAGCAACTTCGCATCCACATCCACTTCGACTCCGATCATCAGGCCGAGCCCCTTGATCTTGACCCGTGCCGAATCCATCCGCGACAATCTCTCTCTGAAGAACACACCTTTTCTGGCAACCAGTTCGATGAATTCTTCTGTGAGCTTTCTCAGAACAACCCTTGCTCCTGCCAGTGCCACCGGGTTCGGTGCGAACGTCGAACCATGTTCCGAATGGCCAAACACGTCAGCGATGTCATCGAGAAAGATCGCCGCACCGAGTGGTAAGCCTCCACCCAGCGCCTTTGCCACGGTCACGATGTCAGGCTGCAATCCAAAGTGTTGATAAGAAAAGAACTTTCCCGTTCTACCGAGTCCCGCTTGGACCTCGTCGGCCACCAAGAGGAACCCGAAGCTTTGTTTTGCCTCCATTATGAGTTTGGAAAGTTCATGACTCAACACGTTTAAACCACCGCTGCCGTGAACGCACTCAACAAAGACAGCGGCGATCTTCTTGCCATTCTTTTTGACAAACTCTTCAAAAGCTCGAACATCGTTGTAAGGCAGGAAAACGACGTCTGGAAGGAGGGGTTCAAAAGGTTTTTTCAGCTTTTCAAAGCCGGTCAAAGACAATGTGGCAACGGTTCTGCCGTGAAAGTTCTTTTCAAAGGACACGATCAAACCCTTTCGTAACTTCTTGATGGCCTTCAATGCTGCTTCGTTGGCCTCGGCACCGGAATTCGCAAAGAACACTTTCCCGTTTCTACCAGTTCGTCGAATCAGTTCTTCAGACACGATCTCTGCGTCCTCATCGAGGAAGAAATTCGAAATGTGCGTGTAGCGTTCCATCTTTTCGATCATGGCTTTCTTTATGTCTTCATCGTTGTGTCCAAAAGCGAGGACGCCTATCCCTGAGAAAGAATCGAGATAACGCTTTCCATCTTTGGAGTAAATGTACAACCCCTTGGCACGTTCGATTTGAATGGGGAAAGGATCATAAACACGACAAATATGACTCATCATGATCACCCGAGCAGCGTGTTCAGATGTCTCAGAGCTTCGACAATCTTGGTCTTCTCCTTCGTTTTCTCATCGACCTTTTTGACGAATCGCGCTGGAACACCTGCAACGACGGTGTAAGGCTCCACATCGTTTATCACCACAGCTCCCGCCGCCACAACCGCTCCTCTGCCGATCCTCACGCCTTCGAGGACCACCGCGTTCGCACCGATGATCACATCGTCCTCAACGATTACAGGCGTCGCACTCGGAGGTTCCAACACACCCGCAATCACTGCCCCTGCACCCACATGACAGTTCCTTCCGACTATGGCTCTCGCACCAATGACCGCGTTCATGTCGATCATGGTCCTCTCACCGATCACGGCACCGACGTTGATGACCGCACCCATCATGATGACTGCACCGTCACCGATCTTCACCATGTCCCTGATGATCGCACCGGGTTCTATCCTCGCATTGTACTTTGTTAGGTCGGCCAACGGTAAAGCAGAGTTTCGCGCTGAAACTTGCACATAAAAGTCTTCGATCTGATCGCGATGGTTCTCGATCAGCTTTTTGAAATCTTCGTAGTCTGCCACGACGATACCGAAATCTCTGTTTCCGAAAAAGCGGACCGCAGAGAAGTCGACCTCGTCCAGCCTGCCTTTCACGAAGGCCAACACAGATGTTCGCTTCTTGGACTTGCTGATCAGCTCGATCAACTGTTCCGTGCTCTGAAAATCCATGCTCTCCGTACTGGTACTGTCCAGAATTTCACCCTGCATGCTCTCACCCCTCCTAAAAAAACCGGGCTACCTTTTCGGTAGCCCGGTGATCTTTTTCTCCGATCGGTGTGCTACAATGAGTGCACACCGCCACAGATCACCGGGCGGTTGCACTTCTTCTCCTTCTTTTCCACTTTCGCTTCACATTTGAGGCTT
Source organism: Pseudothermotoga hypogea DSM 11164 = NBRC 106472 (assembly GCF_000816145.1). Classification (NCBI taxonomy): domain Bacteria; kingdom Thermotogati; phylum Thermotogota; class Thermotogae; order Thermotogales; family Thermotogaceae; genus Pseudothermotoga; species Pseudothermotoga hypogea. Next base: position 635,318 of record NZ_CP007141.1, read on the forward strand.
CTCACAAACAATTTCGTGCCCACGACTGATCTACTCCCTCTTGCTTTGAATTCTAATATCATCAAAAGCCCATAATCTGAACAGACAGGAAAGACTCTCTGACGAAAATGTTACGCCACCGTGCGATCCGAGCGACGTTTATAATCTTCAAGAGGAGGTGTCAGGAATGGCGGAGCGTCTCGCAATCTTGGTTGGAGGAGGTCCCGCTCCCGGGATCAACAGCGTCATAAACGCTGCGACGATCGAGGCTATCAACAATGGTCTTGAGGTTATAGGAATCTACGACGGATTCGAGCACCTCATGAGAGGCAGAACAGACATGATAAGACCGCTCGGCATCGCGGATGTCTCAAGAATCCACACCGAAGGTGGTTCAATCCTGAGAACTTCGCGAGCGAATCCCACGAAGAACAAAGAGGACGTGGAAAAAGTTGTCGAAGCTTTGAAGAAACTTCACGTCAAATACCTCGTGACCATAGGTGGAGATGATACCGCCTCTTCCGCTTCTGCTGTTTCAAAGGCAGCTGGTGATTCGATTCGTGTGGCCCACGTGCCGAAAACGATAGACAACGACTTGCCTCTTCCAGGTGGCATGCCCACATTCGGATACGAAACCGCCCGTCACGTCGGGGCAGAATTGGTTTACAACCTTTTACAGGACTCGAGAACCACGAACAGATGGTACTTCGTCGTCGTCATGGGAAGGAAGGCTGGACACCTCGCACTCGGTATAGGCAAGGCAGCGAGCGCGACCATCACGATCATTGCGGAAGAGTTCCGTAAGGACAAGGTGAGTTTGGCCGAGGTGTGCGATGTGCTCGAGGCAGCCATCATAAAGCGCAGGGCTCTCGGCAGAAACGATGGACTTGCAGTGATCGCCGAAGGCATAGGTGAAATAATGGATGAGAACGAGCTCGCCAGCATACCTGGTGTGATCGTTGAAAAAGATCCGCACGGTCACATCCGACTGGGTGAGATACCGCTCGCGACCATACTGAAGAGAGAGATACAAAGACGTTTCGCGGAGCGCGGAGAGAAGATGACCATCGTCGACGTGACGCTCGGCTACGAGTTGAGATGCGCAAGACCCGTTCCTTTCGACATCGATTACACGAGAACCTTAGGCTACGGTGCTGTGCAGTTCCTGCTCGGAAAAATCGCCCCCGGCATGAAGGATGGCATGGTCTGTGTAGACCAGGGCAAAATAACGATTCTGCCTTTCGAGGAATTCACCGATCCCAAGACAGGGCGGAGCAAGGTGCGTCTGGTCGATCTGAACTCCGAACACTACAAGGTCGCAAAGAGTTACATGATAAGACTCAATAAAAAAGATCTGGAAGATCCTACGATGCTCGCAAAACTCGCAAATGCGGCGAAGATGACCCCGCAACAGTTTTTAGAGAAATTCTCGAAGGTGGCAGACTGAACCCCGGCACCGTGCCGGGGTTTGCTCATTTCTTACTCTTCTTTTCTTCCTTCTTTGGAGCTCCTTTCTTCCCTTCTTTCTTCTGACCGCAACCCATTCTTTCCCCCCTTTCCGGAGTCAATCCACAGTAAACTTCACCCCAATATCCCTTCACTCGAACAACCATTCCTGCAAACTCTTCTTTCCATCTTTTGAAATGAGCTCAACAGGTTTGTACCTTATACCGACACTCGTGCAAGCTCCATCGAACAGATCATCATCGCCGACCATGAGACAGTCTTTCGGTTCTACAGAAATGGTTCTACATATCTCGAGAAAATACCTTGGATCAGGTTTACAGAAGTGAGAGTTCTCCATGAACGTCGCATGGTTGAAATCTGACAAACTGAGACCGATCCATCTCAAACGCTTCTCCGTGGCGTTCCTTGGAAAGATTGGATTCGTCGCCAGAACTACCAGCAGTCCAGATTCCTTGGCTCTTCTCAACAATTCTATGACCTTGTTGTTAGGCTTAACCAACTTACGAAGCTTATCAAATTCTTCACTGGCATAGAAACTCTCAAACACGCCTTTCCAGTCAAACTTGCTGAACCTGTCCGAGAAACATTTCAGGAACCTGTCGTAGTTGTTGATCGCACCGTCCGCGCATCTGGTTATATGGGCAATGCAGTCGAGTATGTTGAAATGATCTAAAGCCATTTTGTACCGTTCTACCATGAAGACGTTGAGCAAAAAGAAGTATTCCTCCGCGAACCGTTCCTCATTCACAAGCGCGAGTGTGCCATCGTAATCGAACATCAACGCTTTCATTCACATCACCTCACTCATCTCTCGCCCCCTCTTGTGATCCTTTTGACCGGATCACTGATACCTGTAGATGGGATTCTTTGTGGCCGTAACGTCGTCCAACCTCTTCACTGGCGTGTTGTGTGGTGCACTTTTGACCAGATCAGGGTTCTTGATGGCTTCATCGACTATTTTACCCATGATCTCGGCAAATTGATCGAGTGTCTGTTTGCTTTCCGTCTCTGTGGGTTCTATCATCATCGCCTCGTGTACTATCAGTGGAAAGTACACGGTTGGAGCGTGAACACCGTAGTCCAAAAGTCTCTTGGCCACATCCAGAATTCGTACACCCGTTTTCTTGACAAATTCACTCCCATCAACAACGAATTCGTGCATGCAAGTCCGCTCAGAAGCGACCTTAAAGTACTTGGAGAGCAATTTTCTCAGATAGTTCGCGTTAAGCACGGCCATCTCGCTTGCGCGCTTTAGTCCATCTTCACCCATGGTCAGTATGTACGCGTACGCCTTGACAAGAACGCTGAAGTTCCCATAGAAACTCCTCATTCTACCGATGCTCTCCGGCAGATCGTAGTCAAGATAATAAGATCCGTCCTTGGACTTCCTGACGAGCGGAACGGGTAAAAACCGGGCGAGAAACTGTTTGACACCCACCGGTCCACTGCCCGGCCCTCCCATGCCGTGTGGAGTGGAAAAGGTTTTGTGCAAGTTCAGATGAACCACGTCGAAACCCATGTCGCCAGGTCTGAACCTTCCCATGATCGCGTTCAAGTTTGCTCCGTCGTAATAGAGTAAAGCCCCTGCCTCGTGAACGAGTTTCGCAATTTCGAGGATGTCCTTTTCAAACAAACCCAACGTGTTGGGATTAGTAAGCATGAGTACGGCAACCCTATCGTTCAAGTGTTTCTTCAACTCTTCCACGTCAAGAAGACCGTCCTTCGTGGACTTCAACTCCACGACCTCGAACCCCGCCATTGCCGCCGAGGCAGGATTTGTCCCGTGAGCGGAGTCAGGTACCAAAGCGACGTTTCTTTTCGTGTCGTTTCTCGAAAGATGATACGCCCTGACGATGAGCATCCCCGTAAGTTCACCATGCGCACCCGCGGCCGGTTGCAGGCTAATCTCGTCCATCCCGGTTATCTCACATAACGCTTCTTTGAGTTCGTACATGAGCTGCAGAGCACCTTGGACCGTCTCAACGGGCTGGTAAGGGTGTATTTCGGTGAAACCCTCCAGTGAAGCGAGAAACTCGTTCAGCTTCGGGTTGTACTTCATCGTACAGGAACCCAAAGGATAAAAACCTTTGTCAACCGAATAGTTTTTCGAAGCCAGTTCGGTGTAGTGTCTCACCACATCGAGCTCACTGAGTTCGGGCAATGCCAATTTCCTGGTTCTGATCAGGTGATCTGGCAAATCTTTCCCTTCAAAGGAAACTGAACCTTCAGGAAGTTTGAAACCTTTTCTTCCTTTGACCGATTTTTCAAAGATCGTCATTTCAAACCACGCTCCATCGCGTCTAACAACCGTTCTATGCTTTCTTTCGTGTTGACCTCTGTTGCGCAAGCGAGAGCAAGTCCTCTGTAACGTTCGTCGAACCATGCAAGGGGCAAGGGAGCCAAGAATCCTTCGTTGAACAGGTCTCTCCAGAGCCTTTCGTAGTCCTCAGGTACGACAAAAACAAATTCGTTGAAGAACGGGCCTTTGAACTTCAGTTTGAAACCCTTCTCTTCAAGTCTTTGGGCTAAGTAATGTGCGTTCGCGTAGCTCCTCTCAGCGATCTCGCGAAGTCCTTCGGGACCCATGAGACTCATGTAGACGGCGTTGGTGAGTGCCATCAGCGCATGGTTCGTGCATATGTTTGATGTAGCCTTCCCACGCCTGATGTGTTGCTCCCTCGTTTGAAGAATCATCACGTAACCTGTCTTGCCCTCAGCGTCTTTCGTCTGTCCTATGATCCTGCCAGGCATTTTTCTGACATATTTTTCGAGCGTTGCGAAAAAGCCCACCGTCGGTCCTCCAAAGTTCGGTGGTATACCTAACGGTTGACCATCGCCGACCACGATGTCCGCCCCAAAGCTTCCCGGAGGTTCAAGCAGCGAAAGCGAAATTGGTTCAGCAACGACTATGAGAACCAGATCTTTGGCGACTTCTCGGACACGCCTCAGATCCTCGATGATCCCGAAGAAGTTTGGCTGCTGTACGACCACGGCGCAGCTCTCTGCGTCGATGAAGTTCGCAAGCAATTTCAAATCCGTCGAACCGTTTTCATCCACAGCTATGGATACGAACTGCAGATCAAAACCTCTCGCGTAAGTCTTGCAGGTCTGTACGTATTCTGGATGAACGGCTTCGCTCATCAACACCTTTGTCCTGCCGTTTATCCTGTGCGCCATTAGCACCGCTTCAGCAAGTGCAGAAGCTCCATCGTACATCGACGAGTTGGCGACCTCCATGCCTGTGAGTTCGCAGATCATCGTTTGGTATTCAAAAAGGGCTTGAAGCGTTCCTTGAGATACCTCTGCCTGGTAAGGGGTGTAGGCAGTCACGAACTCGGGTCTCGAAACAATCGATTTCACAACGTAAGGTATGTGATGGACGTAGATGCCCGCACCCGCAAAAACTTTTTCCTTCTCAACGACCACGTTCTTTTCGGAAAGTTCTTTCACCATCCTGGCGACAGTGAACTCGTCCAGGCCTTTCGGCAAATTCAATCTGCGCACAGTCATTGGGACATCTCTGTAGAGATCCTCAATCGACTCGAAACCGATTACTTTAAGCATCTCTTGAACTTCCTGTTCGGTGTGCGGAATGTAGGGGAACACGTTAACCTTCCTCCTCGCAGAACCTCCTGTATGCTTCCTCGTCGAGAAGATCGGACAGTTCATCTGGGTTGGTCATCTCGATCTTAACGAGCCAACCCTCTCCTTCGGCATCTTTGTTGATGAGTTCCGGCTGGTTTGAAAGCTTCTCGTTCACCTCAACGATTTTCCCACTCACGGGTGCATAGATGTCACTTGCGGCTTTGACAGATTCGACGCTCATGAACACCTCACCCTTTTTCACAACCTTGCCCACCTGTGGCAGATCAACGTAGACCACGTCACCGAGCTTTTCTTGGGCGTGATTCGATATGCCCACCACTGCCAATTTTCCGTCGACTTTCACCCATTCGTGAGTCTTAGCAAACTTCTTCACAAAGAACACCTCCTCAGACAGATGCGGTTTTTACAGACCCTCTGTAGAATGGGAGCTTAACGATCTGAGCCTCGACTGTTGCTCCCTTCAGATCGACCAGCACACTCTCACCAATCTTCAAAGATGCATCGAGCATGGCGAGGGCTATGGAACTCTGAAGCGTTGGTGAGAAGGTCCCGCTACTGATCGTGCCCACCTGCTTGCCATCCTTCAGAACTGCCATTCCGTGTCTCGCAATGCGTTTTCCTTCGAGCCTCAAACCCCTGATGCGCCTTGAAATCCCACGTTCTTTCTGTGAGAGCAACGCATCCTTCCCGACGAAATCCTTTTCGAATTTCACAACCCAGCCAAGCCCGGCTTCCAACGGTGTCACGCTTTCGTCCATATCGCTTCCGTAAAGCAAATAAGAAGCTTCCAACCTGCACACGTCCCTTGCGCCGAGTCCTGCAGGTTTCAGTCCAAAATTTTTGCCTATTTCAAACAGACTCCTCCAGACGTGCGGGGTATCCTCCCACGAACAGCAGATCTCGAACCCATCCTCGCCTGTGTAACCCGTCCTGCTCACCATGCATTTCTTACCGAAGATCGTGAATTCAGCAAAATGGTAATACTTCAGAGAAGATACTTCCTCAACCACCGAAGAGAGCAAGCTCTCGCTCTTTGGTCCCTGCACGGCGATCAGACCGTAGCGATCGGAAAGATCATCCACCCGCACGTTGAACTCTTTCGACTGAAGCTTGATCCAGTCGAAATCTTTCTGCGTGTTGGCTGCGTTCACAACGAGTAGCGCCTCGTTTTCGCCAGTCCTGTAAGCGATGAGATCGTCGATGATCCCACCTTTTTCGTTGCACATGACAGAGTACACCGCTTGACCCACACTGAGCGCACTGAACGTGTTGGTCAGCAACCAGTCGAGGAACGTGGCCGTGTCCGATCCACTTATGTGTATCTCTCCCATGTGAGAAACATCGAACACTGCGACGTTCTTCCTCACCGCTTCGACCTCGGCCACGATGCCCTCGTACTGAAGAGGCATCATCCAGCCTGCAAAATCGATCATCTTTGCCCCCAGTTTGATGTGCTCATCATGAAGTGGTGTTTTCTTCACCATGTTTTCGAGCCTCCTCTACCACGGAACGCGCCCGATCGATTTCTTCTTCAGGCACAAGAAGATCTACCAACCCTCCTTGGCCGAATATGACGGGATCGAACAACTTCGAAGCTCTTACAAGAACCTCGATCCCATTTTGTTCAAGCATCGACTTCAGAATGTTTGCAAGCGAAACGTTGACGCCCTCAATAAGTACCTTCCACAAGTTATCACCTTCAGTTGTATAATCTTTCCGTGATAATTCTAACACTATGGAGGGAGAATATGAAAGCCATAGGAGTTCTAACGAGTGGTGGAGATTCACCTGGGATGAATGCGGCGATCAGGGCCGTTGTGAGGTATGGGGTCAAGAACGGTTTGAGAGTCTTCGGAATCGAGAGAGGCTATTGTGGTCTGATCGACGGAGCGATCAAGGAAATGAATTTTGCTTCGGTCGCTGGAATCATGGAGAAAGGTGGAACCATACTTAGATCGAGCAGGTGTGGTGAATTTCTGACGAAGGAAGGCAGGGAAAAAGCTGCTAAGAATCTCGCCATGCTGGGGATAGAAGGCCTGGTGGTGATAGGTGGCGAGGGAAGTCTCACGGGTTCGGTGGTCTTTCATAAAGAATTCGGTGTGCCTGTGGTGGGCATACCCGGAACGATAGACAACGACATTGCCTACACGGACATGTGCATTGGAGTTGATACGTGCCTCAACACGGTGGTCGATGCGATACAGAAACTCAAGGACACGGCAACCTCGCACGAGCGCGCGTTCATCGTTGAAGTCATGGGAAGAGAATCTGGATACATCGCGTTGATGTCTGCAATCGCTACAGGATCAGAAGCCGCGATCATACCCGAGGTACCCGTGAACCTGGATCAACTTGCCGCAAGGTTGCTCGAAGAAAGGAAAAGAGGAAAACTGAACTGTATCATTGTTGTGGCTGAAGGTGCGGCGAAAGCAGAAGACGTTGCGCGGAAAATTTCCGCCAAGATAGGCTACGAGACAAGAATCTCGCTACTTGGCCACATCCAGAGAGGGGGAAGCCCGACGGCTTTCGATCGACTCTTGGCCACCCGGATGGGTGTCAGAGCAGTTCAGGCCTTGCTGGACGGTGAGAAATGCGTGACGACGGTTCTCAGTGCTGGAAAGATCGAGGTCATGGACACCGAGAAGATCTTGTCCACCAAAAAGCAGCTCGATCTTTCATTGTACGAAATCAGCATGATACTGTCGTGAGGGATACGTATGACGAAAACTAAGATCCTGTGCAGTTTGGGTCCGAAGAGTGAAGATCCTGTCACCATAAAACAGTTGCTGGATGCCGGTGCGAGCGCTTTCAGGTTGAGCGCAGCACACTATGGGCTCAACAGGCTCATCCAGTTGATCACGCTGCTGAACGAAATCAGGAGCGATTCGTCAAAGGTCTTTTCAATCATCGTCGATCTGCCCGGTTCTAAGCTGAGAGCGAAACTGCCTTCAAACCTGGAATCCATGGAACTCACAGAGGGCGAGACTGTTCTTTTGGCAGAGAACGAACTTCAGACGAGCAAGAAACAGATATTTCTGAGCGAGCCGACAGTGATAAGACAGCTCGGTAAAGACGACGAAGTACTTTTGGATGATGGTAAAGCAATATTGAGAGTTGTCAGGAAACAGGAAAAAAGCGTTGAATGCGTTGTGGAGAGGGGCGCAACGATCAAGAAAAATGCTGGGGTGAACTTACCCACGATCAAGCTCTCCATCCCTTCCTTCACCGACAGGGACAAAGATATAATCGAAGCAACGGCGAATCTGTCGGTGGATTATTACTGCCTTTCGTTCGTCCGATCCCCGAAAGACGTTCAGGAAGCCAGGAACTTTCTCGATTCGCTGGATCTGAAGTCAGCAATCCTGGTGAAGATAGAAACCAAGGAAGCGCTCGACTATTTCGAGCAGATATGCAGTTTGGGCGATGGAATTATAGTTGCCAGGGGTGATCTCGCAGCAGAGACCTCCCTTGAGAAACTACCAGTTCTTCAAAAAATGCTGATCATGAGGGCGTCAAAATTCAAAATACCAGTCATCGTCGCCACGCAGTTGTTGGAGTCGATGGTTCAAAAAGACCATCCGACACGCACCGAGGTTACAGACACGGCGAACGCTATTCTTGATGGTGCTGACGCGCTGCTGTTGACGGTTGAAACGGCGATAGGAGAAAGACCCGTTCTCGTGGTTGAAACTATGAAAAAGATCGTAGAGAGTGTGGAAGAGCATTTGGACGAACTCGGGATGTGGTTTGATGTCAGACGAAAGGAATCCTCAGTTGATTCTTCGGACGCCATCGCGAAGAGTTCTTACGAGATCGCCAGAGAAACTCGCGCAAAACTCATCATAGCCTCCACCGCCTCGGGTAGTACCGCGCGACGTGTATCTTACTTCAGGCCGAGCTGTCCCATTCTGGCGACCACGCCAAGAGAACGGACGTACTACCAGCTGCCGATCATCTGGGGTGTTGTACCCGTACTCGTGCCCGAGGTGTACTCGGTGGACATCATGCTACACGTGGCGATCGAAAAGGCGAAGGCACTGGGCTATGTGAAATCGTCCGATACAGTTGTGATTACGCTCGGAACTCCTTGTGGTGTCGTAGGAACCACGAACATGTTGAAAATTCACATCGTTGAGTGAGACTTGACATCCTACCAGTTCTCTGAGAGTGAGATTTTCAACTGAGCGAATCCATCAGGAATTGGGCTTCCTACCTTTTCGTGGCTTGAAAGTTCTTACAAGCCACTCCACAGGCGCCACTTCGGACTTGTTCAACCCTACGATCTCTCTGTCTTTCTCTCCCAGATGAACTCGTTTTCTTCATTCACCCACCTCGTTCTTTCCTTGAGTGAAAAGAGATGACTGATCGTCTTCGCCGCAGCCTGTCTCATCTGGTAAGTTGGAGCATCCATCTCGATGGTCCATCAGGATGATGTCTTGTACCGTGCCAGTTCGTTCGCAATGTCACATGCGAGGGAAACGTTGTTTTTCAGGAGCTCGATGTTACTCCTGACGGTCTTACCATTTGAAATCTCGGCAAGTTTCGCCAGTAAAAAAGGTGTCACTGCTTTACCTTCTATTTTTGCTCTTCTGAGCTCCTCCTTGGCGACTCTGTCCCACTCGAGCAGTTGCTCGGCGCTTATTTCGTACTCAGCGGGAACGGGGTTCAACACGAGCACGGAACCTGGAAGATCCAGTTTGCACTTTGCAAAGTAAATGGCTGCGATCTCTGAAACATCGTCCACTCTGAGTACTGGAATATCAACCTCTCGAACGTAGAAGGCTGGAAGTCTGTCCGTCATGTAACCCAAAACCGTGACCTGCAGAGTCTCGAGCATCTCCATTGTTGCTCTCAGGTCCAGCAACGACTTCGGGCCTGCACACACGACGATCATCCGTGTCCTTGAAAGTTCCACTAAGTCCTGCGAAACGTCCCACTCCTCAATGGCGTGTACACCTCCGATACCCCCGGTTGCGAAGACTTCCACACCATGTTTAGAGGCTATGCGCATCGTGGCACTCACCGTGGTGGCCGCCCAAGCTTTCTTCGCCATCGCTACAGGTATCTCTGCAACACCGACCTTCATCACATCGTTTTTCATACCGAGTTGGACCAGTTCCTCTAAAGTGATACCAACCTTCACTTGGCCCTCAATTATGGCGATGGTCTTGGGTTCACAACCTTTTTGCCGTGCAAGGTTCTCCAACTGTTGGGCCACCTGTACGTTCAGAGGCCTCGGAAGCCCATGCGCTATGACTGTGGATTCAAGCGCAACCGCCTTGATCATGATCTCACCACACTTCGAAGTGAATCCTGTCAGCTTTGAACCTATCGACTGGCTTTGGTGTCTCGGCAGGATAACCCACTGGCACGAGTGAAAAAGGTACCACGTTCTCCGGTAAATCGAAAAGCTTTCTGAAGTTTTTCACCCGTTCCTCGTTCGGATACACTCCACACCAAACTGTCCCAAGACCCAGCTCAGCCGCCCGCAGAAGAATGTTCATCGTTGCCGCAGAACAATCTTGAACCCAGAAACCTTTGTAGATCTCAAGGTTGAGATCAGCGCAGACCAAGATCGCCACGGGAGCCTGCAACACCATTTGGGCGTAAGGATGGACCTGCGCAACCGCTTGCCTCTTCTCTGCCGATTTGATCACGATGAAGTGCCAAGGTTGCGCGTTCCCAGCAGAAGGTGCGTGCATCGCAGCTCTCAGAAGTTCTGTGACGAGTTCGTCTTCAACCTCTCTTTGCTGATACTTCCTCACGCTCCTCCTCAAATAGATGATGCTCACCTTCTTCACCCCCTCCTCAGATTCCCCATGATCGATGAAACCACGAGTATGCACATACCGATTGCTTGTGACGTTGTTACACGCTCTGCCAACATCAAAAAGGCGAACAAGGATGCGAACACTGGTTCTGCAGTGTAGATGAGTGCTGCCGAGTTTGACCCAACATCTCTTTGGAACTTCACCTGCACCCAGAAGGCCAAAACGGTCGCAACGAGTGCGGTGAAGACGAGCGCAAGAAGATAACTCAGTTTGAATCCTATCGGCCCCCCAAGCGGTGACAGAACGAGATTGAACAGCGCAGTGAGAAAAAATTGTGGAAACAACAGGCTGGACTCCTCACATCCTTCCTGACTCGTATAGCGAGTCACGAGAACTATTTGAATTGCGAAGGCCACAGCGCAAAACAGAGTCAAAAGATCGCCTGCATTGAAGACATCACTCGAAGGACTGCTCAAAAGGTATAGCCCAACGATCGACAAGAAGAAGGAAACAAGTTGAAGGCGGGTCGGTTTGATCCTTTCGATGAGAAAAGAAAAAATCGGCACGAAGGGTATGTACAGAGAAGTGATGAATCCACTCTTCGTTGAACTGGTCAGTTTCAACCCACTCGTCTGTGTTGCGTACCCTATTCCTATGAAGAGTCCCAGTATGAGCCCTTCTCTCCAGCGAGGCTTGTTTCTGAACAAGAACAGGGTGAAAAAACTGGCGAGGAGAAACCTGAAGAAATTGTAGAAGAACGGGTTCGAACCTGTCAGAGCCATCTTTTGAACCGGAAAGGTCAGTCCCCACGCCACGGTCACGAAAAGAAGCGCCAAGATCGCTCTGACTCTCTTCATGATCTTTGCAAGTTCACCTCCACTGAAATCCTACCAAAAAAAGAGCCACACTCGTGTGTGGCTCGCAGAGTTTTTTTCTTTGACACTCCCAACTCCCTAAAGGGATAGGATTCTTGTCAGTTCGTTAGGCTGTTTTCCGCAGAGCGTTGAATACTCCATAACCAAAAAGATGTGGATTAAACCTCACACTCTGACGGGACAATCTCACTAATACTTGGTACCTTTCCACGTTCTATGTACTTGTACCACAAAGTTTAATCGTGCTCAAGCCCCTTCATCTCCCTTAAGGAGAAGGACTTGCGGGGCTACTTCTTTGTCAGTCTCTCCTGCCAAACGCCCCGGCGATCAGAAGCATCCTGAGCAACTGCAGGACTGCCATCGCCGTGGCCGCAACGTACGTCAAAGCAGCCGCAGAGAGCACTTTCTTGGCACCCTTCAACTCTTCTTCGTCCATCAACAGATTTTCCCTCAACAGCTTCAGCGCCTTCCTACTCGCATCGTACTCAACTGGCAAGGTCACTAAACTGAAGAGCACAGCCAGTGAGAAGAGAAGGATACCGAACTGCCACAGACTTGGCAACGCAAAGATTATGCCCATGATGAAAAGTATCCACGCCAGCGATGAACCCAAGCTTGCGACGGGAGCCAGGATTGTTCGAAACACGAGCAGAGGATGCTTCTGCGCATCCTGTATTGCGTGACCTATCTCGTGCGCCACCACGCCGAGCGCCGCGATCGACTGACTTGCGTAGGTCGAAGAAGATAGCCTGACAACCTTGTTTCTTGGATCGTAGTGATCGGTCAAGTGGCCCGGCATCGCCTCAACACGCACGTTGTAGATGCCCGCAATCTCCAGCAATCTCATGGCGAGCTGGCTTCCTGTGAGCCCTACTGAGGCCCTGATCCTCGAGTACTGCGAGAAAGCCGAACTCACTTTGATCTGCGCCCAGAACGCGAGAATCAAGGCAGGTATGAGCAACAAGAACGTTGGATCGTAGAAGAACATACTGTCACCTCCTCTTCCACACCAATTGTAAGACGGTTCGGCAAGACATCATGTTCAAATCAGGTGAACAAACAGGCCACTCTTGAGTTTCGGTTCGAACCACGTCGACTTCGGTGGCATTATGAGCCCTGCGTCCGAAACGTTCATGAGCTCTTCGATGGACGTCGGATAGAGAGCAAACGCTACCGCCCAACCCTTTCTCAAGACGTAGTCCTCAAGCGCGTTGAGTCCGTGCACACCACCAACGAAATCGATTCTCTTGTCCCTCCTTGGATCTTTTATGTTCAAGATCTTGTCCAGAACTTCTCTTTGCAGTATCGAAACGTCCAAAATTGCAGTTGGATCAGTCTTGACTTCGTGGAGGACTGAATCCTTCACCTTCAATCTGTACCACACGTTGTTGAGGAACATACCAAACTCGTGTTTTTCTTTCGGTCTGTAAGGTCGAACGGGTGCCACTTCAACGTTGAACACTCTTTCCAGGCGGTTCAAAAACTGATCCGCGGTGAGACCGTTCAGATCTTTCACGATCCTGTTGTAGTCGTATATTTTCAGCTGATCGTGCGGAAAAACTACACCTACAAAGTAATTGTACTCCTCCAGACCCGTATGGTTCGGATTTCGACTGGCCATCCTTTGTGCGACCGTCACAGCGGCGGCAGCCCTGTGATGACCATCCGCGATGTAGAAGGCGGGCACCTCTTCGAACGCACGCTCGATTTCTTCGATCTTGCTGCGGTCTTTCACGACGTACACGATCTGTCTCACGCCGTCTTCGTCCACGAAATCGTACTCGGGCTCTGCCTGTGTGATCGAATCCAGTAGCTCGTTCAAACGTCCTTCAGCACGATAGAACAAGAAAACCAGTCCAGTTTGTGCTCCCAGATACTCTATGTGCTTGACCCTCTCTTCTTCCTTGTCTTTTCTTGTAAGCTCGTGTTTTTTGATCTTCGACTCGAGGTACTCTCTCACCGAGAAGGTCGCGACCAGACCAGTCTGCGTGTGATCGTGTGAGATCTGCTTGTAGACGTAAAAACAATCCTGATCGTCCTGAAAGAGGATGCCATCTTCTGTGTACCTCTGAAGATTCCTCTTAGCCACTTCCAGCGCTTCGTCGCTGGACGGATCGACAGGTTCGTCGAAGTTCACCTCCGGTTTGGTGACCTTGTAGAAGGCCAGAGGGTTTGAAAGAACTATCTTTCTTGCCTCCTCGGAGCTCACAACATCGTACGGTTTCACCGCGACTCTCGCCACGAAATCTTTCTTCGGTCTGAGGGCCCTGAAGGGTCTAACCGTCATAGCGTTCAACCTCCTTTAGGTATGCCTCCTGTTTTTCGAACATGATCTCTGATTGACTCACATCGAACTCGTGATCGTAACCTGCAAGGTGTAGTGCGGCGTGGATCACGCCCCTCAGCAGTTCCTCCTCAAAACCGCAGCCAAACTCTCGTGCATTTTTTGCTATCACGTTAGGACACAGGAAAACTTCGCCGTACAGATCTCCGTCTTTGTAAACGAACGTCAATACGTCCGTTGGTCCTGTAACGTTCCTGAAAGTTTCATTCAACTTGCGTATAGTCCTCTCACCAACGAAAAACACGTCGACTGTGACATTTCCGATCTCTTGCAGGATTATTTTTTCAAGAATTTTCCGAATTCTCTTGATCGGGAGATTGCACCTTGTTCGGTTTATGATTCGGACTTTCGGCAAGCACGATCACCTTCTTGATCTCTTCTTTGGGATACTCTATCCTCGATTTGAACATGTTCAGCAGAACCTTTGCGAATTCGTCGGCCACTGCCTCCAAATCCTTGAGCGTCAAACCCGACTCGTCGAGCTCGCGCTCGTTGTATATACCAGAGACTATCTCTTCCACAAGAGATCTGATCCTACTCGCCGTAGGATTCTTCACGCTCCTGAAAGCCGCCTCTACGGAATCTGCGAGCATGATAATACCTGCCTCTTTGAATTGAGGTTTTGGCCCAATGTATCTGAATTCATCCTCGCTCAAATTGTCACCCATTTCCTTTGCTTTGTGGTAGAAGTATTTCTGTACGCGTGTTCCATGATGCTGTGGTATCACATCCTGAACCAGGAGCGGCAACCTGTGGCGACGCGCCAGTTCCTGTCCATACTTCACGTGATCGAGGACGATCAAATGGCTGAGCTTTGGATTGAGTTCATCGTGTGGATTTTTGTCTTCTATGTTCTCAGTGTAGAAATAAGGTCTTTTCACCTTACCAATGTCGTGAAAGTACGCAGCGGTTCTCGCAAGTATGGGGTTCGCTCCAATTTTCTCAGCGGCCGCTTCCGCAAGGTTCGCAACGACGGCTGAATGGTAGTATGTCCCTGGTGCTCTGAGCGATAGGAGCTTGATCAGTGGATGGTTCATGTTACCAAGCTCCACCAAATCGATGTCCGAATAGATCAAGCTCGCATACTCCACGAAAGGAAGCAGCCCGAGGTCCACCACCGAAAACAAAAAGGGCACGAGAAGTGAGAGCAACAGGTTTCGATCGAGAAAAACCTTTTCTTTCGAAAACAGACCCAGCAACAAGAACGAGACGTTGCAGATGACCGCGAAGAACGCCGGTCTAACGATCTGAAGTCTCTTCTTCAGGCCAGAGCTTGCCACGGCGGTGACGATGTTGCAGACTAAAAGTAGGCTGAAGTCGAACGATGAAGGTTCGATACTGACGATAAGCAAAGCCGAAGAAAAAACGGCCACACTGATCGTCAGTCTCCTGTCAGTCAGCAGACCAAGCAAGAGTATCGGTGCAAAGAACGGAGAAGAGAAGATTCCGAACCTTCTCAGTACCAGCCTTGAAACAAAGGAACCAGCAACTAAGGTGGAAAGAACGAGAGCATGGTATGCACCATGTAAAGAGAACGGTTTTCTATCCAGTTCTGTAGAAACAACAGTCAACCAAAGTGCGGCAAGCCCAACGTATTCAGCGAGGAACTTTGCAGGAGCGTGCAGGTTGGGAAACTGTACCAAGAACAACGAGACGAGAACGACCAAGAGATGGTACCACTTTTTCAACAGCCTATTTATCGGAGCCATTCTTTTTCCTCTCGTATTCCTCGTAAGCCTTTATTATGTTCCTCACAACGGGATGTCTCACAACGTCTGCATCGCTCAGATAAACGAAACCCACCCCGTCAATACCTTTGAGTATCTTTTCGCACTCGATCAAACCTGATTGTTGTCTGTCTATGTCCACCTGGGTCACATCACCGGTTATCACGGCTTTGGAGTTGAAACCTATGCGCGTCAGGAACATCTTCATCTGTTGATGCGTGGCATTCTGTGCTTCATCGAGGATGATGAAACAGTTGTTCAAAGTTCTTCCACGCATGAAAGCCAGTGGAGCGATCTCAACGATGCCCCTCTGTCTGTACGTGTAGAACTTGTCAGCGGAAATCATGTCTAAGATCGCATCATAGATGGGCCTCAAGTAAGGATCCACCTTCTCGACGAGATCACCCGGAAGAAAGCCCAGTTTTTCACCAGCCTCGACAGCAGGTCTTGTGAGAACGATCCTCTGAACCAGACCACTCTTGAGATACTCCAGTGCCATAGCCACCGCCAGGTAGGTTTTGCCCGTTCCGGCCGGCCCTATCACGAAGATCACGTCGTACTTCTTCATAGCCTCGATGTATTCCATCTGTCCTTTGGTTTTGGGTCGTATCCTTCCCACGAGCGGTGAAGATTGTAGAGTTTCTACGGCTTTCGTTGAGTCCGAATATAGGCTCACCAAAGCTTCGAACTCCTGCCAGTCCAGAGCGTAACCCCTTTTTGCGGCTGCAATCACTTGAGATATGATGTTCTCAACGATTTCGACAGTTGATTCGTCGTTGCCCGCCACGACAATCCTTTTGTCTGAAACATCGATGCTCACAGGAAAACGTTTCTTCAAAAATCTCAGTCTGTTGTCGTACTGGCCAAGCACAATGACCATATCAACACTGTCGGGAATTTCAACAGTCCTCGTTGCCAGTTTCACACCACCTCCAGTTCGATTATAACCTTGACACTCCCAATCCCCTGAAGGAGAGATGGGATTCTTAGCAGCTCATTTAGGCTGCCTTCCATGGAGCATTTGATACTCCATGGCCACAGAGGTGCGGTTTGAACCTTACACCTCTGACGGGTGCCAATCCCGCTACTACTTGGGACTTCTTCCCAAGATACCTCTGCCAGATGTTTATCGCTCCTACTCCGTCCCTGTGATAACTAAATCCACAACTTTTACACTCATAGTTGCGACCAACCGCATGATTCTTGCTACCACATACAGGACAGACCTGACTCGTATATTCTTCTGAAGCAAGTTTCACTTCAATCCCCAGTAGCTGTGCTTTGTAGGTTATCATGTCCACCATCTTCCTGAAACACCACTGATGAACTTTTTGATTAAAGTTATCGTTCCCTTCTACACGCTCTCGAATATTTGTGACATCACCAATTACAATAGTCCCATACCCTTTCTGTAAACACATCTTAAGAAAGTTGCTGGTTATCTTGTGCAGTATGTCCGTTATTTGATGCTTTGTTCGTTTCAGCATTCGCTGCTTTGCTTTCAACAGTTTTCTATACCTCTTGGAACCTTTCTTGCATTTGCTTAACGTTCGCTGAAAGTCTGCCAACTTCTTGTTGCGATATCTGATTAGACTGTTGAGAATACCACCGTGATACGAAATCACTTCAGAGCCATCAAAGCAAGTTATTGGACGGAGTATCCCAAGGTCTACAGACATAACTTCAACAGACTGTTTCTTCTCATGCTCATTCTTCACCTCTATTGCAAGGTGAAGATAATATTTCTCAGCCTCATACACAAGTCTTACTTGCCTAATTGTTGTACCGGCTGGCAGTGTCGTTTGTATCAAAATTGGCTCCTGACTACTACCCATTGAAAGTCTCAGAACCCCTTCTGGTGAAAGTTTTATAGCAGTATCTTTCCAGATGAACGGCATAAACCTTTTCTTCTTATGTGGTGGTTTCAAGCTCGGGTTTGTCTTGACTGCAGTAAAGTAACTGTTAAGCGCCTGAAAGTATTGCTGAACTATAGCCTGTTTGGAATGGGTATGGATATTGATAGTGCTACTCCAACGCAGGATATATTTTTGTGTTGCTCCTGGTGAAAGCCAGAAACCTTTCTTGCTTTTTACTTTCTTGACCAGCGACATGGTTTTGTTGTAGATTCGACCAGCGAGTCTGTTCAGTTCAGAACACAGAGGATACAATTCTCTCGGAACAGGCACTTTGTAAGTTCTGACTATATATCTTGACATTGTTTCGCCCTATGCAATTTATAACACATGCTAATAACGAACAAGCTTTTTACCCATCCCCTGAAGGAGAAGGGCTTGCGGGACACTATTTTCTGTCACGATCATTTTTCTTGGTCATCGAGCAGGGTTATGAGAGACTTCAGATACTTGCTTCTGGAAGGATGCCTGAGTTTCCTGAGTGCCTTCACTTCTATTTGCCTGATCCTCTCTCTAGTCACGTTGAAGTACTGGCCCACTTCTTCGAGGGTTTTCGCCTTCCCATCGAGCAAGCCATAACGCATCTTCAAAACCATGGCTTCTCTGGGGTTCAGCGTCTTGAGAACTTTCTCGAGTTCCTCTCTGATGAGCATTCTCATGGCCTCTTTTTTGGGCGACGCTATGCTCTCGTCGGCAATGAAATCTCCCATCACCGAGTCTTCGTCTTCACCGACCGGGGATTCTAAAGATACGGTCTCGCGTGAAGCTTGAAGCACTTCTTCTATCTTTTCTACAGGTTTGTTCATCAACTTTGCGAGTTCTTCCACCGTCGGTTGCTCACCGAACTTTTGATAGTACTCCCTGCTCACCCTGTTCAACTTGTTGATCGTTTCGACCATGTGCACCGGGATCCTTATCGTTCTCGCCTGATCCGCTATGGCACGTGTGATGGCTTGCCTGATCCACCACGTCGCGTACGTACTGAACTTGTAACCCTTTCGCCAGTCAAACTTTTCCACTGCTTTGAGTAACCCGATGTTACCCTCTTGAATGAGATCCAGGAAAGACAAACCACGGCCTATGTAACGCTTGGCTATGCTCACCACGAGTCTCAGGTTCGACTCGATCAACTTCTTCTTTGCCCTCTCGTTTCCCATCTGCGCACGTCTTGCCAGTTCCCTCTCTTGAGACGGTGTCAGTAGAGGTATCTTTCCGATCTCTCTGAGGTACATCTTAATCGGGTCTTTGAGCGATACGTTGTCGTACGTTTCAGGTCCTTCCTCCTCCACGGTTGCGACCTCTTCAACATCCGACTCGACTTCGTCGAGAGATTCGGGTTCGGCGTCCTGAATCGTTATCTTGTTCTTTTCAAGCTCTTCGTAAATTCTTTCTATTAAAGACGAATCGAAGCCATCGTAATCTGGAGGAAAGGCTTTGTCTATATCATCATAGGTGATGAAACCCTTCCTCTTACCAAGTTTGATGAGGTTCTTGATCTTCTTCTCTATTTCTTCTTGGGAGAGGGTCTTGAGGCGCCTCTCTTCTTTTTCTTCTTCGTTATCGAGAACTTTTTCTTCCTGTTCGATCGTCTTTTCGTTTTCAAGTTCCACTCTGATCACCTCCCAGTGATCTGAGCTGAGAAACCAGCTCAAGCCTCCTTTTCAAAAGAAGGCCACGTTCTTCATCGTCCCGACAGAAAGCCAGTTTACTGTCAATCTGTGACAATTCCCTTTCAACCGCTTTTCTTGCGAAGCGTTTTTTTAAGTCGCTGAACACCTTCCATGGATCTCCCTCAGGTATCTTCGCCAAGACTGCAAATGCGTACTGCTTCAGTTCGGGGCTCAGCTCCGACAAATCTTTTTTCTCGCGCAGGAAAGAGATCAGTTTTCTGGTCCTATCGGCAAAAAGTTCCGGATCTATTTCATCGATCCTGTCCCTCAGTTCCTCACAAGTTATGTACAGATAGACTATGTAATCGTCCTCGGTTGGGAGCGTCGACTTCGAAACCATCGTCGTCGGTGTGACTTGAAGTCTGAACATCTCGTTCACCTGCGATGTGGATAGCCTTGTCTTTTGCGAGACAGCTTCAACAAGCCTTTCGTACCTGTCTATCCTCTTGTTCCTCAAAAGGATCTCCGCCCAACCCCTCAAGGCGCCGATGTATTTTTCCAAACCTGCGCTTGTCGTAACGTCGAAATATCTTTCATAGACCTCGATGAGGTAATTCTCAAAGGGTAAAGCTTCAGAAAGGAGCTTTTTCAAATAATCCGCTCCTCGCTTTCTGTAAGTTTCGTCCGGATCCTTTTCGGGTAATTTCACCACCGCAACATCGAAGGATGCCTCAACCAGAACTTTCAGTGATCTCAGGGTTGCCCTGATACCAGCTTCATCGTTGTCAAAAGCCAGGATGACGTTTCTGGAAAGCGGCATCAATTTCGAAACGTGTTCCCTCGTCAGGCTGGTTCCAAGGACTGCGACTGCGTTCGTCACCCCAGCCCTGTGTAACGCTATGGCGTCGAAGTAACCTTCGCAAATCACTGCAAAGTCCAGTGACTTGATCGCTTTCTTCGCTCTGTCCAGCATGAACAGAACACTTCTCTTCGAGAAAAACTTCGTCTCGGGCGAATTGAGATACTTCGGTTCCCGATCGTCCAGACTTCTACCGGCGAAGGCGATTATTTTGCCGTTTTCGTCCTTTATGGGCATTATCAACCTGCCTTCGAACAGGTCAATCCCGTTGCTTGGTTTGTAAAGCCCGTACTGTGAAGCTTTCTCGTCCGGCAGAGACATCGAGCGTGCCACCCTTTGTGCGATGCGAGAATTCTCAGGGCTGAAGCCGAACTCGTACAAATTCGACTCGCTCTCCGAAAACCCCCTCCTGGTGATGTACTCAACGGCAGCTGCACTTTGTTTGAACTGTTTCCTGTATTCTGCAAAAACCCTCGTCAGGTATTCCACGTACAGATCCTTTTCAGAACGGCCCGTTGAGATCTTCAGTTCCACACCCGCCATTTTTGCGAGCCTTTCCAGTGCCTCCTGAAAGGATATATGCTCTATCTCCTGCAAGAACTTTATCGCATCACCGGATGCGCCACAACCGAAACAGTGATAGAGCTTCAACACCGGGTTCACGAAAAAAGACGGGGTCTTCTCAACATGAAACGGGCACAACCCCCTGTAGCTGGAACCAACCTTTTGTAGAGATACGTACTGAGAAACGAGTTCGACGATGTCGACAGACTGCTTGATTTTTTCTATCAGGTCCTTGCTCACCATCGTGAGGTCGTTCGCGGAAACACCACCAACTTCCTTGGACCGATTCGAACGCGTAAAAGTTCAAAGGGGGCACAGGCCCCCACAAGCTTCATCTCTTGGAGTACTGCGGTGCCCGGCGAGCTTTCTTCAGTCCGTACTTTTTCCTTTCGACCATCCTTGGATCTCTTGTGAGCATTCCCTTTTCTCTCAGCGTAGGTCTCAGATTCTCGTCAAACTGAACAAGTGCCCTCGCCAATCCAAGCCGGACTGCTCCGGCCTGTCCAGAAAGGCCTCCGCCTTCGACGGTAATCAAGATGTCGAATTTCCCAACCATGTTCGTGACAACGAGTGGTTCCATGGCATGCCGTGCTCTCACAGCATCCTTGAAGTATTCTTCGGCATCGCTGTACTCTTTGTGGTTTATGATCAACTTTCCGCTGCCAGGCCTCAGATAAACTCGAGCAACGGACGTCTTCCTTCTTCCAACACCATGATACACAGCTTGCTGGTTAACTACAGGCATCGTTCACCCTCCCATCATATTTCGATTGGCACGGGTTTCTGGGCCTCGTGCGGGTGCTTGTCTGATGCGTACACTTTAAGCCTCTTCAAATACTTGTCCCCGAGTGCCTTCTTTGGAAGCATTCTCTTGACCGCCAGGTATATCAACCTTTCAGGATGCGTCTGGAGCAACTGCTTGGCCGTCTGCATCTTCAATCCACCAGGATAGCCACTGTGACGATAGTAGATCTTTTGTTCGAGCTTGCGGCCCGTCAACACGACCTTGTCTGCGTTGATGACCACCACATAGTTGCCGTTGTCAACACCAGGAAAGAACGTCGGTTCGTTCTTTCCCATCAAGTACTTGGCTATCTGAGTCGCCAGTCTACCCAGAACCTTACCCGATGCATCGACGAGGTACCATTTTCCTCCCGCATTTCTCACGATCGTTGTTTTCTGTATGGGCAAAGGACGCGCCATTTTCTGACCCTCCTCATTGTTGTTGTGGAACAACTTTGACAAACTTTCTGTTCCTTTTCTCGTAGAATTTCACGATCCCATCTTTGAGAGCGAAGAGCGTGAAATCCCTGCCGCAGCCCACGTTTTCTCCCGGATGTATCTTAGTTCCTCTCTGCCTCACCAGTATGTTGCCAGCCCTCACGACTTGACCATCGCCGACTTTCACACCGAGGTACTTCGGATTGCTGTCTCTGTTTCCTATCGAACCGCTCTTTCTATGACCGAACAACTGTATGTCGATCCTCATTGACCTTCACCTCCACAGACAGGTTTCGCGGATACTGTGACCTGATGTCCTCAACACTTTCGTGAAGCTCTTCGACCAGAAAATCCGATAGCTCACTGGGGCAGGGTATCTGCACGGTCAGTCGAGCACGTTTTTTCTCAACGATTGCTCCGCAACGTTTCTCGAGCATACGCGCCGTGTGTTGCGCAAGCGTGCTCACCGCAGCACAAACGATGTCCTTGCCCTTCACATCGAGTCCACTGTGGCCCTCGAAAGAGAATGAGACGTAATGACCGTTGGTCGAGGCAAAGCTCGCCTTTATCACGAGCTTTCACCAAGATCGATTCTGTCGATCTTGACCAGAGTGTACCACTGTCTGTGGCCCCTTCTCCTTCGAACGTTCTTCTTCGGCCGATACCTTATGGACATGACCTTCCTGGCTTTCTCGTGCTTCAAAACCGTAGCTTTGACGCTGCAACCTTCTACGTAGGGTTGACCTATCTTGACTCCCTGTTCGGTAGAGACGTGGACCACGCGATCAAAGACAACCGCTTCACCTTCCGTCTGTGGAAGCTTTTCCACAGCTACCACGTCACCTTCAGTGACTCGGTACTGTTTTCCACCGGTTTCAATGATGGCGTACACGATCGCACCTCCTTGGTAAACAGGCACTGAAAAACGTAGTTCCACACCCGCGTGGAACCTTTTCGACGTTTTTCACGTGCCAAGTCTTTGGTCAGCGTGAATATTCTATCACCGACATCATTAAGGTTTAGAAAATAAAACTTTACACAAACGTTCCTTGCGGAAATTGTCGCCAAGCCTTACAACCCGAGCGCTTCCAAAAATGTGAAAGTATAACTTGAAAAATCTGAAGAAATGGTTTACAATTTTTGTGAGGTGGTCCTATGCTGTTGGCTGTGGTTCTGATCCTTGCTGGTCTCGGATTGATAATCTTCGGTGCCAGAGTGTTCTTCGGTGTGCTGTTTTTAGCTGTGGGAGTATACCTGATAGTTTCCTTCTTGAACGTCAAGGTGAAGTCCAGAAAGAGGCGTGAACAGGAGCTTTCTTTTCTGAGGGAACAACTCAAAGACAAACTCAGTGAAGAGGACATGGAATGGATCATGAGCTTTTTCACAGCCCCGATCGGTAGAAAGTTCATCATCTGGGTCCAGGACAGAAGCGAGAACACGAACGTCAGGATCTCCATACCTGTCTCACTCGTGATGCTCTTGCGGCCTTTTTTGAATTCGCTCACACCGCTGCTGGTGAGGTTTCTCGACAAGAAGGTACCGCTTTCTCTATCCAGAGACGATCTCAACATGATAATCAAGCTGTTGAATTCCTGTCTCGACGAGATCTCAACTTACAGGGGAGATTTCTTACACATCGAAACTCAGGACGCCACAATCAGGATCGGTTTGATGTGAAGGGAGGATGGAAGAAATGAGGGAAGAACTTCTCAAGCTTTTCAGGCTGGTTAGAGACGGAAAGTTGAGTCCAGAAGAAGCGCTGGAAATAGCAGAAACGGTTGGAATTTTCTCTCAGCCTCAGCAACCAACGAAGGAAGGAGCGTCCGCTAAGAAGATGCTCTACGTTCAGATCAGGGACCCTAAGGGAGAAAAGGTCGACGTGAAGATACCCCTGAGCATGGCACAGCTTCTGAAACTCACTTTGCCTGCGTTGAAGGAGAGACTACCGGGCGTTGATCTCGAAATGGTCTCGAAACAGATCGATCAGGCCTTAGGAAGTCTTCAAGAACTGGAAGGGGACATCGTGAACATATCCAGCGAGGATGGGACAATCGTTCGACTGTTCATCGGCTGATACTGTGGTAAAATTTGCAGAGCAGAGAACGCTGGAGGTGCTGAAGGGACATGGATCTTGGTACTCGCTACACTCCCGAAGCGATCGAGAGAAAATGGTACGATTTTTGGCTAAAAAAAGGCTACTTCACTCCAACTGGAGTCGGGGAACCGTTCGTCATAGTCATTCCACCCCCCAACATCACAGGGCGCATCCACATGGGACACGCCCTCAACATAACTTTGCAGGATATCCTCGTTCGCTACAAGAGGATGAAAGGTTACGACACACTCTGGCTTCCCGGGGAAGATCATGCAGGCATAGCCACACAGAACGCCGTTGAGAGACATCTGGCTTCGCAAGGTTTGACTCGTGAAGAACTTGGAAGAGAGAAGTTCCTCGAGGTCGTGTGGGAATGGGCCAGAAAGTACAGAAAAGAGATCAGACAACAGATTGAAACGCTTGGTGCGTCCGTGGATTGGACCAGGGAGAGGTTTACGCTCGATGAGGGCCTTTCGCGCGCGGTTAGAAAGGTGTTCGTCGAGCTCTACAGGAAGGATTTGATATACAGGGGCAAGTACATGGTGAACTGGTGTCCCAGGTGCAAGACGGTGCTCGCAGACGATGAGGTTGAACACGAAGAAACCCAGGGAAAGCTCTACTATGTCAAGTACCCATTGCTGGACTCATCCGATTACATCGTGGTAGCCACAACGCGCCCGGAAACGATGCTCGGCGATACCGCCGTTGCCGTCAATCCGAAAGACGAGAGGTACAAGCATCTGGTCGGGGAAAAAGCCATCTTGCCACTCGTGAACCGGGTTTTGCAGATCGTGGCGGACGAGTACGTTGATCCAGAGTTCGGGACCGGTGCGGTGAAGATCACACCGGCTCACGATCCGAACGATTTCGAAGTTGCGAAACGCCACAGCTTGCCCATGGTAGACATCTTCGATGACAACGCGGTGGTGAACGAGAACGGTGGAAAGTACAGAGGTTTGGACAGGTATAAAGCCAGAGAGGCCATTGTTGCAGACCTGCAAGCCGAAGGTTATCTTTTGAAAGTCGAGAACATCACGCACTCTGTAGGTCATTGCTACAGGTGCGAAACGGCCGTGGAACCAAGGTTGATGGACCAATGGTTCGTCCGCATGAAGCCATTGGCGGAAAAAGCGATAGAAGCCGTTGAAACTGGCGAGGTGCAGTTCGTTCCCGAAAGATGGAAGAAGGTTTATCTGCACTGGATGTACAACGTGAGGGATTGGTGTATAAGTAGACAGTTGTGGTGGGGCCACAGGATACCCGTCTGGTACTGTCAAGATTGCGGGCAAACGATAGTCGAGGAGGAAGAACCGAAGAACTGTCCAAAATGCGGTTCGAGCAATCTGAAGCAGGATGAAGACGTGCTCGACACGTGGTTTTCCTCCGCCCTTTGGCCTTTCTCCACTCTCGGTTGGCCGGATGAAACAGAAGATCTGAAGAGATATTATCCTACCTCGGTTCTTGTGACAGGCTTTGACATCATCTTCTTCTGGGTTGCTCGAATGATCATGATGGGTTATGAGTTCATGGGTGAAAAACCTTTCAGCCACGTTTACATCCATCAACTCATACGCGACAAATATGGACGGAAGATGAGCAAATCCCTTGGCAACGGCATCGATCCGATAGACATGGCCGAGAAGTACGGGACCGATCCAGTCAGGTTCACACTCGCCATCCTTGCCGCTCAGGGAGTCGACATAAAACTGGACGAGAAATACTTCGACACTTACAAGAAGTTCGCAAACAAAATCTGGAACGCAACCAGGTTCGTCCTCATGAACCTCGATGGTTTTGAACCTCTCAGTCTGGACGGGCTCGACACTGCGGACAAATGGATCCTGTCTCGGCTTCAGAGGACAGTTCAGACAGTCACAAACGGCTTGGAAAACTACGATTTCAACGTGGCAGCGAAAGCACTCTATGACTTCTTCTGGGACGAATTCTGCGATTGGTACATAGAATGTGCGAAACCAAGACTTTCTTCGGACGCCAGAAGAATCGTCCAGAACGTGCTCGTCAAGGTGCTCGATGTGAGTTTCAGGTTGCTGCATCCCTTCATGCCTTTCCTGTCGGAGGAACTCTGGCAACGCCTTCCCATCGCTATGGAGTCGATCGTGATCGCACCGTGGCCTGAGTTCGAGGAAAACTTCCTGAACGATGAAGCCGAAAGATCCTTCTCAACCATCCAGCAGATCGTCAAAGGTGTCAGGAACATACGGGCTGAGCTGAACATACCTGCCAAACAGGCCGTAAAACTTTTCGTCGTCGGAAGAATGCTCTTAAATGAGGAAGCACTGTATGTGAAGCATCTTGCATTCGTTGAAGACATCATCTACACAGAAAGGAAACCCCAACGCTGTGCCACAGCCTTTATCTCGAGTGATTTACACGTGTATGTGGACGTAGAAGGTATGAACATCGAAGAAGAGATCAAAAGACTCGAGAAAAACATCTCGAAGCTCGAGCAGGACAGAGAATGGTTGCTGAAGAAGCTTTCGGACGAAAACTTCCTGACACGCGCGCCGGAAAACGCTGTGAACGAAGCAAAGCAAAAGCTGTCGCAAACAGAGGAAAGGTTGAAGATTCTCAGACAGATTCTGGATGATCTATCATGACTTACCTTGAAATGCTCGAATACATTTACAAAGAAAGGCCTTCGGGTAAAATCACACTGGGACTCGAGAGAATCATAGAGCTATGCGAACTTCTGGGCAATCCACAGCACAGTTTTCGCAGCGTTCACGTCACCGGGACCAACGGTAAGGGCTCAGTGACAAAACTGCTGAGCAATTTGATGATCGAACATGGTTTCCAGACTGGCGCTTACTACTCACCACATTTGTCGAGCTTCAAAGAGAGAATTCTCGTGAACGAAGAATTTGTCCCAGACGAGCTCTATCTGGAATGCTTCAAGGAAGTTCAAAAATTTGCAAAGCAGATGGATCAGAAAGGAGAGGCACACAAACCCAGCTTCTTCGAGTTCACGACCGCGATGGCCTTTTGTATCTTTCAAAGAACGAAGGTCGAAACGGGTGCGATAGAGGTTGGTCTCGGCGGAAGGTTCG
Source organism: Pseudothermotoga hypogea DSM 11164 = NBRC 106472 (assembly GCF_000816145.1). Classification (NCBI taxonomy): domain Bacteria; kingdom Thermotogati; phylum Thermotogota; class Thermotogae; order Thermotogales; family Thermotogaceae; genus Pseudothermotoga; species Pseudothermotoga hypogea. Next base: position 662,417 of record NZ_CP007141.1, read on the forward strand.
ATGCGACTAATGTTCTCAAGAGTGACGTGGCCGTCATCGTCACGGTCGGTTACGATCACATGCATATCCTCGGTGACACGCTCGAAAAGATCGCCTTCGAAAAGGCCGGTATCATAAAGGATTCGATCCCAACCGTATGTGGTGAGACCAAACCCGGGCCCGTTGAGGTGATAAAAAAAGTCTGCGAGGAGAAAAGGAGTGAGCTTCATCTTCTCAGCAGGGACTTCATTTATGAGAACATGCAGATGAAGCTCAACGAAAACAGGTTCGATTTCAAAGGTCTGAAAAACTTTGAAGGACTCGAACTCACGCTGAACGGTGAACATCAGTTCTTGAACGCCTCCGTGGCCCTTCAAACGTTCTTGTTGTTCGCAGACCGGATGGGTTTCGAAGTGAAAGAAGAAGCTGTTCGAAGGGCGCTCAAGAAAACAACTCATCCTGGCAGGTTCGAAGTTGCTGGTGAGAAACCAAGGTACATCTTCGACGGCGCACACAACGCACCAGCTGCGGCGAGTTTGAAAAGAGCCGTGAACACGTATTTGCAAGGTGAAAGGTTGGCTGGTCTGGTGGGCATACTGGATGACAAGGATAAAGTTGGTGTCCTTTCACAGATCGCTCCGTTGTTCGAACGGCTCATGATCACTCGACCTGTTTCTCACCGTGCCACCAATCCTCAAGAAACTTACGAGATAGCAAGAAGTTACAACGACAACGTTTCTTTCGAACCCGATCCTGTAAAAGCTTTGGAAACACTAAAAGAAGAGGGCTGGTCGACGATAATAATCACAGGCTCACTGTACTTGGTGGGTTATGTGAGAGACTACGTTCTGGACGGCAAACTGGAGCCGGAGTGGACGATTGCGGGGTGAGCCCTTGCTTGTCGCAGTCTACGGAGAGGTTGAAGGGATAAAAGGAAACGTCGTGCTGCTGCGTGTGACGGATTTCGTTTTCCAGATCCACTGCGACAGCAAAACAGTACAATCACTCAAGGCTGGTGAAAGAGTCAGATTTCACACACATCTCGAGTTCAATCAGGACGGGTTCACACTCTACGGATTTCTCGACGAAGAGAAACTTGAGGTGTTTGAGAAAATCACCAGGGTCTCAAAAGTGGGTCACAGGACGGCTCTGAAGATTCTGTCTTCGGTTGAGCCTGATGAGTTCGTTTACATGATCAAGAGTGGCGACATCGAAAGACTGTCTCAGGTACCCGGAATCGGTAGAAAGACGGCTGAGAGACTCGTTTCGGAATTGAAAGATGAGGAATTTTCGATCACTTTCACGATGAACAGAGAGTACCTCGATGCAGTTGAGGCTCTAACGGTGCTGGGTTTTTCGAGATCCGAGGCCCGAGATGCGGTGAGAAGAGTTTTTAAACCGAACATGAACGCTGAGCAGATCGTCAAGGAGGCGTTGAGACTGCTCTCTAAGAAGGTGTGAGCATGCTCGAGCCTGTGTCGAACCCAACGCTTGGTTACAGACTCGATCCTGGAGAGCTTGGTTTATGGAACACCGCTTCGGCCAGTCGAAGCGTTTTGCGCGTGCTCACTCAGGAGATCAGCAACTGGCTTTATTTCAAGCGAAAAGTTGAACGAGAAGGCGGAGTCATCATACAGGGCGGTATCAGTCTCGATCTGAGAAAGAGAGGTTCTTTCCTCGCAGCGGTGGCGGGTAGGACTACCGTCTGGGTGTACTATCCTGGTGAGAGAACGCAAAACGATGCCGTAGCAGACAATCAGTACAAACAGCACATACAGGAAAAAATAAGGGAACTTGAAAATCAGCTGACCTTCGCAACACCAGAAGAAAGAGAGAAACTGGAGCAGCAGATCCAGTTGCTCAAGATGGCCATGAACCTGCCGCTCCAGCTCGTTCAGATGCTGCTCGAACCACTGGGACTATTTCTCAACGCGATCGCTTGATTCTTTTTTTTCCATCATCTTGAGGAAGATTTCAACCAACTTCGGATCGAACATTTTTCCGCTCTGAACTTTTATCATCTCGAGGGCTTCCTGTTTTGTCTTTGGACCTGTGCCCCATTCGGAGGTCACGAAGTGCGTGAGTTCGTCAAAGTAATCACAGATGGCTATGATCCTTGCAAACAACGGTATCTCTTCTTGCTTGAGTCCATCCGGATAACCTTTTCCGTCCCACCGTTCGTGGTGTGACCTCACCGCAGGAACGACGTCCCAGAGGTACTCGATCGACGAGAGATAGATCGCCCCCATCACGGTGTGATCCTGGGGCATGTTTTCGAAGATCCTGATCCGCGTTGGCGTGTACATCATGAGCTGCTCGATGCCTATCTTGCCAACATCATGAAGCATTGCTGATTCTCGAAGAAGCGCCTGTTCCTTTTCGTCCAGGTCCAGTTCTTTACCCATCTCCACACACAAGCGTGTGACCCTTTGGGAATGGCTGAAACCCTCCTTATCTTCCACTTCCATCAACACGACCATCGCCTGTAAGATCCCGCTGACCACCTTCCTTGCGAACCTGTAGCTTGTGAAAGCGGCCTTGCCGTCTTCTTTGTCCACGTAAGACTTGACGAACGTCCAGATCGAATCGTAAGCATTTGGGTCGTTCGCGAATCGTGCCACGAGTTTTCCAGAGTCGTACAGTTCGACGAAATCTTTTCGCACGACCAACTGTGGCGACAAATCTGGTTGAAACGCATCGGTTATGAACAGATTATTGGACAACGGTTCCTCCGCAGAACAGAGCTTTTCGAATCGTTCAGTCAGATCATCCTTTTCTTTCAGCACCGTGCACACCATCCTTCATCCCTCTAACAAATTCTTCAACGAACGCGTTCTGATTTCCTCAATGACGGTGTTCAACACCTCATCGATATCCTTCGCTCCAAGATCCACACCCTTTCTCGTCCTCACGGAGATCTTCTTTTCGTTCATCTCCCTGTCACCCACGATGAACATGTAAGGCACCTTCATCGTCTGAGATTCCCTCACTCGGTAAGAGAGTGTTTCATGCCGTGCGTCGAGTTTGATTCTCACCCCACTGTGCGAGAACTTCTCAACGATCTGCTCCGCGTAGTGTCTGTGCCGATCGGAGATTGGTAGCACCACGGCCTGCGTTGGAGCAAGCCAGGTGGGAAAAGCTCCAGCAAAATGTTCGATGAGTATGCCCAAGAATCTTTCCAAGCTTCCATATTTGGCCGTGTGTATCATGACCGGCCTGACCTGCGAGCCATCGGCATCCACATAATAAAGGTCGAACCTCTGGGGCATGAGGAAATCCAGTTGTACGGTTGCGCACTGCCACATCCTGCCGATGGAATCTTTCACGTGAAAGTCTATCTTTGGTCCATAGAAGGCTCCTTCTCCTTCTTTTATCACGTAAGGAAGTTTGATCGATTCCAACGCGTTCTTCAACGATTCTGTGGCCATGTTCCAAGTTTCCACGTCACCCATGTGATCCTCTGGCATCGTGCTCAACTCAACCGAATATTCGAAACCGAACTGCGCGTAGATACGCTCTATGAGTCTGATGATTCCAACGATCTCTTGTTCTATCTGATCGATTCTGCAGAAGATGTGCGCATCGTCCTGGGTGAAGCTTCTCACGCGCAGCAAACCGTGAAGTACTCCGCTTCTCTCGTACCTGTGGACTCTACCGAACTCGAAGTATCGGATCGGCAGATCTCTGTAAGACACTGGTTTGTTCTTGTAGATGAGTATGTGCCCTGGACAGTTCATCGGCTTTATGGCGAAGTTCTGATCCTCCTTCGAGGTGAAATACATGTTCTCCTTGTAGTGGTCCCAGTGACCAGACATCCTCCACAGCTTCTCACTCATCACCAGGGGTGTCATGACCTCTTGATAACCACTCGACAAGTGTAGTTCCCTCGAAAAATTCATCAGTTCGCGCAGGATCACCGTACCTGCCGGTGTGAAAATGGGCATGCCCGGTGCGTGATCGTGGTCGATGAAGAATATGCCGAGTGCAGGGCCGAGTTTTCTGTGATCCCTCCGTCTGGCTTCCTCGATCATCTCCACATACTTGTTCAGTTCTTCCTCACTCGCAAAGGCTGTTCCGTATATCCTCTGGAGCATGGGGTTGCTCTCGTTTCCTCTCCAGTAAGCTCCGGAGAGTGACAACAACTTGAAGTGTTTCACGATCCCGGTGGATGGTAGATGAGGACCCCTGCACAGATCCACGAACTCTCCTTGCTTGTAAAACGTCACCGTTTCTTCCTGCATCTCGCTCAACAGTTCCACCTTGTACTTCTGCCCCCTTTGTTTCATGAACTCGACGGCTTCATCTTTCTTCATCGTGAAGCGTTCTATGGGGAGATCCTGTTCGATTATCTTTCTCATCTCTTCTTGAATCTTCGGAAGATCCTCTTCTACGATCTTCCCGGAGATGATTTCGAAATCGTAGTAAAAGCCGTTCTCTATGACCGGACCTATGCCGAGTAAAACCTTATCTTCACCAAAGATTCTCATCACCGCCTGCGCCATGATGTGAGACATGGTGTGCCGGTACACCTGTGGCGCCACGGGATGGTCGAGTGTGACGAACTCGATCTGACCTTCCTCCACCTCATCACGTACATCGATAAGCTTTCCATCGTGGATTGCGGCTATCACCGTCTTGCGTCCAAGCTTTTCGGCAAGAGATCCGACACTGATGGGAGCTTGAAGCTCCAATTCTCCAACGTCTTTTATGAAAAGCTTCATTCCGACACCTCCCTTTTTAAGTTAATATTACCACACAGGTGCTATCATAATTAGTGATGTACCAAGAAATTTTTCGATTGCGGAGTGATGAGGTTGAGGATAAGGGCCAAACGGCTGTTCACACCGCTGAGAGAGTTCAAAGACGTTTGTGTCACGATCGAAAACGGCAGAATCACATCCATAGGGAAAAGCAGGCTCGTGGCGGAACAGAGATATCCCATCCTTGCCCCCGCATTCATAGACAGCCACACGCATGGTGCGGTCGGCATAGATGTGATGAGCGCGACAGTCGAAGATTTTCTGAAACTCTCCGCATTCTACGCGCAGCATGGCGTTGGACTCTTCTTTCCAACGACCGTGTCTGACACGTTCAACAGTTTGTCAAAAGTGGCGGAAACTGTCAGACAAGCAATGAAAAGTGATATGCTGAAAGCGAAGATCGGTGGCCTCTATGTCGAAGGACCTTATCTGAGTCCGGTGAAGAGCGGGGCACACAGGAAAGATTTGCTCAAGGAACCTGATCTCGAGGAGCTTTCAAGGTTCGTTTCTGAGTACGGCGATGTCGTCAAAATTTTCGCCATCGCACCGGAGCTTGAGGGTGCAAAAGAGACGATCCAATTACTGCGAAGGCATAGAATAGTCGTGAGCATCGCACACACGAACGCCACCTACAAAGAGACTCTGCAAGCGATAGAGGCAGGAGCGAACCGGGCAACGCACGTGTTCAACGCGATGAGACCGTTTGATCACAGAGAACCCGGCGTGATTGGAGCCATTCTGACGAACAAGAACGTGCACTGTGAGATCATATGCGATCTGGTGCACCTTCATTCAGCGTCAATCGAGATCGTTCTCAAAACTAAGGGGCCTTTCAAGACCCTGTTGATCAGCGATTCCATTTCCGCCACGGGACTCGAAGATGGCATCTACGAACTCGGTCAAATGAAGGTCGAGGTCAAACAGGGTGTTGCCACGCTCTGCAGGCAAAACGTTCTTGCGGGAAGCACGTTGACGATCGATCGTGCGGTCAAGAATCTTGTCTTCGGTCTTGGAATACCGCTCAGGTCTGCTCTCGTCATGGCGAGTTTCACGGTGAGCAAAGCGAGTGGGATGAAGCCCAACCTGATCGCGGAAGGGATGGCTGCAAACATCGTGGCACTGGATGAAGAACTCACACCGCTGGCACTTTACGTGGATGGCCAGTTGGTTCATCGGCGTTGAATGAGGGGGAAAGACGGTGAGACTCAAGAGCATGTTTTTGCACGGTTTCAAATCGTTCGCCAGGCCCACACGATTGAACTTCTCGGAGGGGATCACGGCGATAGTTGGCCCGAACGGTGGGGGAAAATCAAACGTTGTCGATGCGATTCGCTGGGTCTTTGGAGAACAATCGATGAAACAGCTCCGTGCGGAAGAGAAATTCGACATCATCTTCGCAGGATCGAGCAGCACACCCGCTGGCTCTTTCGCCTACGTTGAACTCGTTTTCGAGCACGACGGTGATACGCTCAGCGTTGCGCGCTCTCTCTCCTCTGACGGAAAGAACGTCTACATGCTCAACGGCGAACCTGTTCGACTGAAAGATATCCACGAAAGGTTTGCGGGAACCGGTGTGGGCAAAGAACTGTACTCGATAGTCGGACAGGGACAAATAGAACGCATCACGAACGCGATGCCACAGGAGATGAGGATGCTTTTTGAAGAGGCGGCGGGCACCTCGTTCTACAGAGAAAAGAAGAGAGAAGCCCTCGTGAGACTCGAGAACGTCTCCAACAACCTGGCGCGCATAGAGGATCTGTTGATCGAGCTGGACAAACAGAGAAAATCCCTCTACCTCAAGGCCAAGAGGGCCGAACGTTACGTGGAGTACTCGCAAAGGCTTGAACAGGTAAGAAAATTCTTCTTCGGAAACGTCCTGAAGAGAGACCTCAAGAGACTGGAAAATCTCGAAACGCAATTCGGCGAAAACCAAGAAAAGATCAACCAGGTTCAGAAAAAAATCATAGAACTTGAATCGCAGTGGTCTGCACTGAAAGAAGAGTTTGCCGACGTGGACAAGGAAATAGAAACGTTCACGAATTTGCTCGAAGATTACAAGAAGAGACAAACCGCACTGACTGAAATGAGGGAGATCTACAGCAAAAAATTGAGTGAGATGGAGGCTCATTACGTTGAACTCACGACCAAGACTTACCTGATCGACGAACAAGTGTCCCAGCTCAAAAAAAGGAAAGATGAACTCAGTCTCATCTTCAAAGCCCTTCTTGAGGAAGTGAAACAGAAGGAACAACAACTGAAACAGGTCGAAGAAACGAGGCAGAACATACTTTCCAGATACTCAGAAAAGGAAAAGAACGCGCTACTTTTGAGAGAACAGCTTGCGTCAATGGAGAAGAAAAGAATCTCACTGGAGAACGAGCTGAACAAGCTGGATGAAACGATGGAAGACCTTAAAAAAAGGATCTCGATGCTCCAAGCACAGTTAACGTCGAAGGTGGAACGACTCAACGCACTTCAGTACGAGCTCTCGACGTTGTTCGAAAAGTCCAGCAAGACGAGTGATCGTAAGAACAGGCTCTCGGAAGAACTCAAAGAAATCGAAACGCAGACCAATCGGTTGAAGGTTCAGCGCGAGCAGTTGATCGCGAAGCTTGAGAACGTTCAGAGAAACTTGAGGTACCTGGACGAAGAGGAGAAAAGGCTCCGCAGTTTGATAGCGAGTTACGAAGGTTACTCTCGGGCAGTGAGGGCCATCTTCGCCAGAAAGGCTGAGGGAGAGTTCAACAACGTACACGACGTGGTGGGAAACCTCCTCAACTTTCAGCTCGAACATGCCAGGGCGATCGAAGCTCTCCTGGGTGGCGCCGTGCAGCACGTGGTCGTGGAGCGTGCGGAAGACGCCCAAACGATCATAGAATGGCTAAAGCGAGAGAAAATAGGTCGAGTCACGTTCTTACCATTAGATCTGATAGAATCACAGTTCGCAAGGTTGAGGGATGTGGAGAGCCATCCGGGGTTCGTGGGCTACGCCGCACAGCTGGTCACAGTCTCGCCTCAGTTCTCGAGTCTGCCGAACTATCTGTTTGGAAGCGACATAGTTGTCAAGAGTTTGGAAGATGCCATAGACATGAAGCGAAAATACCGATTGAGGTGCAGGATCGCGACACTTGAAGGAGAACTCATCGGACCACACGGTTCCATCACGGGTGGAGAAACACCCTACGACAGGAGTGATTCGCTCGTTGTCAGAAAGGCTAAGCTCAACGAGATAGCGTCGCAACGAGTGCAGTTGATGTCTGTCGAAAGACAGCTCGATTCCGAGTTGAGGCAAATAGAGAAGGAGCTCGATGAGTTGAAGAGACATCACGAACTCGTCGAGAAGGAACTCGTGGAAGTTTTGACGCAGGACAGCTTGAATAAAAGGATGATAGAAGAACTCTCCAGAACCTTTGAGGATGTGAAGAAAGAACTCGATTCACTGCAACAACTCGAGCGGGAATACAAAAGCCGTTCTGAGGGTTTGAAGCTCAGAAAACAAGAAATTTTCAATCAACTGGACGAGGTGCGCTGTCAGGTCGAAGAACTTCAGAAGAATATCGAGAGTTTCGACAAGGAGTTGCAGCTCGAGAAACAATCACTGGATGAGATCTCCAGCAAGTACATGGAACTGAAGGCGGAACTCACCGGGGCTTTGGAGAAAAGATTGCACTACGAATCGGAACTGGAGAGGATCAAGAACCAGATAGAAAAATCAACGGAGGAGAAAGTCAACCTTCAAAAACAGAGCGTAGAGCTCGAAACGCAGATAGAGAAAATCAAGCTCGAGCTTCTGGAGAACTCGAGAGAACTCGAATCTATACGCAAAGAAACGGAAGAACTCTTCGAATCGATGAAAATGCAGAGGATGGACAAAGATCAAAAACTTGCACAGTTGAACGATATAGAAATGAGGATGAACGAACTAAAAGAAGAGAGAGAAAAGCTCAGAGAAAACTCGCACCACCTCGAGCTTCTGATTCAGGAAGTCAGGAACAGGATTGAACAGCACTTGAAGGAAATCGATATCGAGTCCGCACAACAAGTCGAGGAACTCACTGAAGAAACTCTCGAATCGCTGAAGAACGAGATGGAGGATCTGCAGAACAAGATCAAGTACCTTGGGCCGGTGGACCTCACAGCCATCGACGAGTACAACGAGGTCGAAAGAAGGTACGAGGAACTCGCGGTGGAGAAGAAAGATCTCGAGGAGTCGAAAAAGAAGATCGAGGAACTCATTCAAAAAACCGACGAGGAAGCGAGGAAACGATTCATGGACGTTTACGAGCAAGTCAACGCGGCCTTCTCGCGCTACATTTCCCAGCTCTTCCCCGGCGCAGAAGGTGAGATAAGGTTAGAATCCGGAAAGGATTTACTCGAGGCGGGCCTCGAGATATCCCTGAAAAAACCTGGAAAAAGGGTTCAGAAGCTTCAGTTGCTCTCTGGAGGAGAAAAATCGCTCGTGGGCATCGCACTTTTGTTTTCGCTCATGGAGGTCAATCCGAGCCCATTCTACGTGCTCGACGAAATCGACGCTGCGCTCGACGAGTTCAACGCAGAAAGGTTCAAAAGGATGCTCACGATCAACAAAGATCGTGCACAGTTCATAGTGATCACGCACAACAAGGTCGTCATGGAAGCAGCAAACGTTCTGCACGGGGTGACCATGGTGGATGGTGTGTCAAACGTCGTTCCTGTAGAGTTGGAGACTCTGAGTGTTCAGGAGGAGTTGTATGGAAGAAAAGACAATTGAGAGCAAAGTCGTTTTCACTGGTAGAATCATCACGGTCAAGGTCGATCGAGTGTTGCTCGAGAACGATCGAACTTCCTTCAGGGAGGTCGTTTTGCATCCGGGAGCGGTGGCCGTGCTCCCAGTATTTGAAAACGGCGATGTGGTTCTGGTGAAGCAGTTCAGATATCCCGTTGGGGAAGTGTTGATCGAGGTCCCGGCAGGAAAGCTGGATCAGGGTGAGGATCCAGAAGAATGTGCCCTGAGAGAACTTCGAGAAGAGACGGGTATAAGAGCGGACAAAGTTCACTACGTCGGTTTCATATACACGAGTCCCGGTTTTTCAAACGAAAAGATCCACCTTTACATTGCAGAACAGCTGAGTCAATCGGAGCAGGAACTCGACTTCGACGAGATCGTGGAGACGATCAGACTACCGTTGAAAGACGCATTCAAAATGTGTGTGGAAGGAAAGATAACGGACGCGAAGACGATCGCTCTGTTGTCCATCGCATTTTTGAAAAGGAGTTGAAAAGCGTGGTGAGAGTTGTTTTGAACGGCAAGGAAATGGTTTTCACGAAGGAAGACTTCAAGGACCTGGGTGAGCTCTACGAACACGTCGCACCGAAGGGCATGGTCTTGAAGACGATCACCATAAACGATGAGAGAATCGAGACTCAGAAACTCTCGGAAAGACTGTCTGAACCATTGCGGGACAATGATAACATCGTCATGGAGTTCGCAACCCCTCAAGATTATCTCGAAGAAATGTTGCCCAGCGTGCTGCGTTACATAGACACGGTGATTGGTCTGCTTCCAGGTGTGGCGGCAAGGGTCAGAGAACTTGAGCCCCAAGCGTTCAAGGACATCGAGGATCTGTCCAACGCCATTTCGGCGTTAGACGATCTGAGGCAGAGCGTTCAGGCGATCGTACCGATGGGGACCAGCGACAGTTCACAGGTGGTTTCCAAACTGAAGAGTTTCCTGCAAGCCTTGGAACAACAGAACATGGCGATGATAGCAGAGTGTTTGGAGAACGACATGCCGCAGGTGATGCGTTTCTATTCGAACTTGTTCACAGAGGCTCTCTCGAAATTGAGGGAGGCGAAGATTCCATGATGAAGGATCAGTACCTCGAGAACGCCGTGTTGACCGCCAGCCCGGCGAAGTTGGTAGAAATGCTCTACGAAAAATCCGTAGAATTGCTGAAAGAGGCGAAAGAATTGATCGAAAAAGAGCTCTTTCTGGAGGCTAACGAAAGGATCAAGAGGGTACAGGACATAGTGATAGAACTGAACGCGTCTTTGGACATGGAAAAAGGAGGCCAAATCGCCGAGTCTTTGAGGTCACTCTATCTGTACATGTACAGGACGTTGGTGGAAGCGAACATCAAGAAAGATATCAAGAAAATTGACGAAATCCTGGGATATTTCGAAGAACTGCTGGAAGCATGGAGAACAGCGATGAAGTCCGCCAGCGTCGACAAGAAACCTCAGGGGGGGTTCAGCGTCTCGGTGTGATGGGGTGAACTCATGTACGAAACGGTGAAAGTTTCCGAGTTTCCCACTTTGAGACTTTTGAACTTGGTGAACGAGGTTTTTGAAGATTATCCACTGCACGTCGAATGGGATCTGTTTTCCTTCAATCAGGACGTGCGTGAGAATTCCATCTCACTGTCTGATTCTTACGTCTTTCTTAAAGATGACAGACCCGTGGGATTCATCCTGTGCTGCGTGAGGAGAAGCAGAGGAAGAATCGACTCGATGGGTGTGATCAAGGAAGAGAGAGGAAAAGGTCTCGGTGGAAAGATGCTCTCCTTCGCACTCGATGTGCTGAGGAACAGAGGGGTTTCAAGTGTCGTGTTGGAAGTTCTCGCAAGCCAGGAAGAGGTCGTGAAGTTCTATTCGAAGTTCGGATTCAGAGTCACAAGAAGGCTCGTTTCCATGATCAAGAACGTTCCGAATCCCAGGCCATCCATCCGTTTTCTCAAGACAGAGAGAGAATCGATCCACAAGAGCGCACTCGAGGCGATGGTAAGACTTTCCAGACGACCAAACTGGCAGAGAGAACCTCTTACGCTCTTGCTTTCGGGTGACAGATACAAAATGGCCAGAGTAGGACAACGACTTGCAGGATACGTGGTGTGGGGTAAAGGTGAAGAAAACGCGTTCATCGTCGATTGCTCACCGATCAACGATGAGAGCATCTACGCAGAACTTCTCGAGCAAGCTGTGAACTACGTGTGTCAAGTCGAAGAAAGATCTGTTTGCTTCGTTGGCAACGTTCCTGAGGACGATCCACTTTATCGTGCAGCCGAGCAGGCTGGCTTTCAACCGCTCTTCGAACAGTACGAAATGTTGCTTCAACTCTGAGGTGATCAAGGTGCAGGTCCTCTTTCTGAACAGGCTGAATGACGAATGGCTTCAAAAGATGGAGCAGATGAAAAACAAATATCCCCATGTTTCTTTCAAAACTCGTCAGGATGGAACATTGGACGATCTTCTGAGATCGGCCCACGTGATAGTGACAGGCAGACTGTCGGCTGAGCACATTCACAAAGCGGAGAACCTCCGTTTGATAATCGTTCCCATGGCGGGAGTCAACGCCTTGGACTGGCATGCGATCAGGGAGAAAAAGATAGAGGTCTGCAACTGTCATTCCAACGCTTTCGCCGTCGCCGAAAGGGCCATTGCTCTGGCTTTGGCATTGCTTGGGCGAGTTGTGGAGTACGATCGCGATTTGAGATACGGCGTCTGGCACGGTTATGCCGTGCGTGGGGGAGAACAGGACTACTGGACCAGCCTGCAGAGAAAGCGTGTGTGTATCGTGGGCTTTGGACACATCGGTCAGAACCTCGCCAGGCTTCTGGAGCCGTTCTCTTGCGAGATTGTCGCCGTGAAAAGGTCTGCACCAAAAGTGAAAGATAGAGTGACATCCGATCTGGACTGGGCGATCGAAACGAGCGATGTGATTTTCATAACGTTGCCGTTGACGAAAGAAACGAAGAACCTGTTCAACAGAGAAAGACTCTTTAAGATGAAGGGCAAGTTCTTGATCAACGTTTCTCGAGGTGAGCTTCTGGACGAAGAAGCTCTGTTCGAATCCCTAAGCGACGGTGTGCTTGCCGGCGCGGCGATCGATACTTGGTACGTGTATCCGAGTTCTGAAAAAGAGTGCGTCCTGCCCAGTAGATTTCCTTTCAACACGCTGCGTAACGTGGTGATGTCACCACACGTTGGAGGATACTGCCCTGAAGCTTCGAGGGGGTTGATGAACGAAACGTTCGAAATTCTCGAAAAGTACATCCTTACGGGCGAACTGACGAACAGGGTGGATCCAGAGTGGGAATACTGAGGTCTCACTTTTCGCGGAGCTTGTTCCTGCTCGGTTTTGGAATGCTCTGTATCGTCGTAGATGGAGCATTCTTCGATCTGTTTCCGTCGATAGTCTTCTATTTAGTCCTGGAGTACCTCTGGTTCGAATCCAGTCTTGATCCGATCCGCGTGATGAGTGTACTCGTGTTTCATTCGATAGCTTGTTTCGCGAATCTGAGCGTTGGTCATATCGTTGTCTTCATCCTGTATGTACTGTCTCTGCTTTGGCGCGAGTACTTCCTGAAACCTTTCTTCCCTTTTGCCATCTATTCACTTTCACTGTGTGTGACTTTCATGTTCATGAAAAGCAACTGGATAGGTTCTGTACTCGTCTCACTGCTGTCTCTGGTCCTCTGGAGGGTCAAAATTGAAGAGGTCTGATGCCGTTCTGCTCATGCTTCTCATAGTACCCTTCGTTATCTTGATCAGCAGGGCGTTCGTGCTTCAAGTGGTTGAGTACAAATCGCACAGAAACTATGTTGAATCGCTGAGAATCCAGGTGAAAAGTTTGGAAGCACCCCGCGGACGCATTCTCAGCAGAGACGGCGTGGTTCTCGCTTGGGACGAAGAAACGTTGATCGCACACGCAACGCTGGCAACGGACTTCGACGAAGTCGAAAAAATCGTTGGCGCTGAGAGAAAGATAGAACTCGTGCTCAAGGGCCGGCTTACCGTCACACAGGCTGAGGCTATCAAACTTCAGCGCGCTGGCGTCTACGTAGAAAAGAAATACATAAGAAAGTACAACGGAATGGCACCGCATGTGGTTGGTTACGTGGACACATCTCGAAACGGTGTTGCTGGCGTGGAAAAACAGTACGATACATTTCTGAAGGGCAAGCCAGGTTATGAGCTGGTCAGTGTTTCTCCATCCGGCAGGGTTCTGGGAAGGTTGCTCACCTCTTCGCCACTCCCTGGAGGGGATGTAATTTTGACGATAGATTCGAAACTTCAACAGTATGCAGAAACGCTCCTTCGTGATTCAAAAACCAAAGGCGTGATACTGGTTCAGTCGGTGGACGGTGAGATCCTCGCGCTGGCATCGCACCCAACTTTTGATCCAAACGTTCTTGCCAGTGGCATCGAACCGAGGCAGTGGGACAGGCTCGTTAACGATCCCGATGCACCACTTTTGAACCGGGCAACGAGTGCTCTCTACGCTGTTGGGTCCGTTATAAAACCGCTTTATGCGATCGCCTATCTTGAAACAGGTGAAGATGACCTCACCATAGATTGTCACGGTTACTACGAATACAGAACCTCAAGTGGCAAGATTGCTGGGGTGTACAAAGATTGGTACGCACCGGGTCACGGAACGACCGATCTTCGAAAGGCGCTACGCGTCTCTTGCAACGTTTTCTTCTACGAGCTCGCCCTGAGACTGGGCATCAACGAAATGAAGGCCTGGGCGGACAAATTCAAAATTTCTTCTATCACCAATATAGATCTGCCCGGTGAGGTTGAGGGACTGTTCCCTGATCCGGCATGGAAACAAAGAAGGTACGGAGAGATCTGGTATCCCGGAGACACGATCCTTTGCGGTATAGGTCAGGGTTTCATAACTCTGACACCTTTACAGATTCTCAATTTCTTCAACACAGTAGCGAACAGGGGAACGTGCTACACGCCGCACGTGCTGCTTGGAACTTTCGATCCGAACACCAAAGTGATGGAAAAGGTCGAATCTATGGTATCCTACACGGTCGATGTGAAACCCAAAACCTGGGATTTTCTCGTGAAAGCCCTGGTCGAAGTTGTCTCGTACAAAGATGGTCCCGCCGATGAGGGTACGGCGTACCAAGCGTTCAAGGGCGCAAGGTTTGAGGTGGCCGGTAAGACGGGAACGGCTGAGATGGGGAAAGCGGGTGAAAAACCGCATTCCTGGTTCGCCGGCTTCAGTCCCGTCAACAAACCACAGGTGGTTGTGACTGTTCTTTTGGAAAACGCGGGTACTGGCAGTGAGGCTGCGGCGCCAATGGCAAGAAAGATTCTTGAACGTTACTGGGAGCTGAGAGAATGATCTTGAAGATGCTTCATGGAATACTGGATCGCATCGAGAAGCCTTCGAGGTACATCGGCGGTGAGTACAATCAAACCATCAAGGATCCTTCGAGTGTGAAGCTGAGAGTGGGACTTCTGTTCCCAGACGTTTACGAGGTAGGGATGTCGAACCTCGGTCTGGCAATCATCTACGATGTCCTCAACGATATGCAGGATGTATGGGCTGAGCGTATTTTCATGCCGTGGATCGACATGATGAACATGATGAGAGATAGAAACCTTCCCCTGTTCACCATAGAATCGAAAACGGCCGTGAAAGATCTCGACATGCTGGGTGTCTCTCTGCAGCACGAACTGATTTACACAAACGTGTTGCATGCCCTGGATCTGGCTAAGATACCCCTTCTGGCCGAGCACAGGGCGGATACAGACCCCATCGTGATCGCCGGTGGACCGTGCACCGTGAACCCTGAACCCATCGCACCGGTCTTCGACGCGATGGTGGTCGGAGACGGAGAGGGCATTGCAAGGGAAATCGCACAGGTCCTAATAGAGACCAAGGGCATGAGACGTCATGAAAGGCTCAAGGCCCTCTCAAAGATCGAAGGTGTCTATGTGCCTTCGTTCTACGATGGTTCCACACCGCCCAAACCACTCTCGCGAGACGTGCCAGAGAGGGTGAAGAGGAGGATCGAACCCATCCTCGTTAAGAAGTTGACCAAACGCATCGTACCGCACATGCAGCTCGTGCACGACAGAATATCCGTCGAGATCATGAGGGGTTGCACGCGTGGATGCAGGTTCTGCCAAGCCGGTTTTATCTACAGACCCGTCAGGGAAAAACCTTCGGCCGAGGTCCTCGATGAGATTTTGAACGCCCTCACGTGCACGGGATACGAGGAGGTTGGGCTGCTTTCGCTCTCGAGTGCCGATCACACTGCCATCTCGTCGATGGTCGAGGAGCTGAAGAAGGTTTCCGACACCAAAACGATCTCCGTTTCGATACCTTCCACACGCTTGGACGCCTTCGGTGTGATGCTGGCGAACAACGTTGGAGGTGCCAGAAGAACGGGTTTGACTTTTGCACCCGAAGCGGGTACCCAGAGATTGAGAAACGTGATCAACAAGAACGTCTCGGAGGAAGATTTCGTCAGAGCGCTGCAGCTTGCCAGAAACAACGGATGGCGCAGGGTGAAGCTCTACTTCATGGTTGGGTTGCCAACGGAAACGGACGAGGATCTCAGAGGCATAGTATCGATGAGTAAGGTTGCAAAACAGATCGGTTTCGACCTCGTCACCCTGTCCGTGGCGATGTTCATCCCAAAACCCCACACGCCGTTCCAATTCGCGGAGCAGAAAGGTCCGGAGTACTTCGAACACGCAAGAAGAATTTTACTGCAAGCAAAGAGATTTGCGAAGATCGATTTTCACGATCCGAAGATGAGTTTGATCGAGGGGATCCTCTCACGAGGTGATAGGAAGACGTTCTCGGCCGTCTTGAGCGTGTACGAGTTAGGGGCATGTTTCGACAGTTGGCAAAACCTGTTCGACTATCAGAAATGGTCGAAGGCGTTAGAAACAATTGGGATGGACGTGGAGCAACAGCTGAGGGCAAGAACGCTCGATGAGCCTTTAGCCTGGGACCACATCGACATTGGAGTGGATAGAGCCTACCTCGCGAAAGAGTTCGAGAAGGCTCTTCGGGGCGAAACAACGTTAGACTGTAGGTCAGTCTGTCAGGCTTGTGGAGTTTGCAATTCCACGGTGAGGAACGTTTTGGAGAAAGATGTTGTTCAGACTTCTTGAAGCTACCATCATCGTTGTGGGATTCTTCACCGTTCAAAATCTGTGCAGATTCTTCAAACCAAAGTTGAGACTCGTGGGGCTTTCTGTCGCACAGGTGTGCTATGCGGTCTTCGTCTATCTTAGAAACCCGATCTTCGATTTTTCACCGCATCTGAAAGGGTTTCTGCCTTTCGCGTTGCTTTTCATACTGACCATATTTCTGGGAAGATTCCTTGGAGCAGCGGCAGCCAGTGTACAGCTCAGGCCCACAGTTATCAACTTTCTAACGCTGGGTTTGTTACTGCCAGTCTCAGAGGAACTTCTGTTCAGGGGAACTTTGCTCGCTCTTTTCCCGAACGCGTTCTTCAACGGAATTCTGTTTTCTGTGTTTCATCTGTTCAACGTGGTTTCGAAGTTCGAGTCTTTTTCTTTCTACAATCTGATCTACAGGTTTGCCGTGGGTTTCGTTTTCGCCAACTCCACACTCGCGACGAAGAGTTTGTTCTCTGCGGTGTTTTGCCATGTGATCAACAACTGCTTGGGGATCCTACTTCCTTGGTTTGAACATGAAACCAAAAAACGCCGACATGACCGTGGCGGTGAAAAACAGAAGCAATGAAACGGAAACAGCCTTCATCGTCAGCGTTTGAACGACGAACTGCAGTGTTTCTTTCATGTAATGACCTATCAGAATGTAGCTCAAAATTCCTGCGACAACAAAGGAAAGCCCCAGAACCCACAGAGTTTTCGAAAAATGTCCAAGCCCATGACCGGCCCACCAGGACAGCACGAGCGAAAGTATCCAGACGAGACTCGCCGGCAAAGGTGAAAATTTGTTCAAGAGTAACTCGAACACCGCTGCATGGTAAGCGATGACCATCACGATCGCAAAGAACACGATCTTTTTCACTCAATCTTCACCTCTAAAGGTAGAAACAGATTAAGCTTCAACCAGAGCCATTCGACCGAAACGTTGCTGTAGCCTTCTGCGTGCCAGTCTCTTTGCTCGTAACCTGTCCAGGCGCTTGTGACAAATTCGACTTCGGATCGGCCGAACATCGAGTTGGATACCATCTTCAGAACGTTCCCCCTCCTGTCGTAAAAATAAACCTGATAATCCACAGGACGGATCTTCAATCCCTCGAAACCCTCAACCACGATCTTCCCGGCGATTGAACCGTCCTCGAATCTGACCGTGCAAAGGGCTTTAGCGTTGGAGAGTTTTCGGGCGTAATTTCTGTAAACGAAGACCCCAGCGGTGTAGTTCATCACCACCAGGGTCAGTGCGATCCAGAAAACGAGTTTTCGAAGATCAACTCGCTTCACCGGAGACAACATAGCAGGCCACGAAATGTTTCGGAGCGACCTCTCTCAGAGGAGGATGGTCGTTAACCTCGCAGAACTTGACCGCGTAGGGACACCTGTCGAAGAACCTGCACCGAGGCGGTGGATTGATGGGCCTCGGGACACTACCTTTTATGTTTGGTTCACCCCTTTTCATCTCAGGATCCGGTATCGGCACGGCGGCGAGCAACGCCTGGGTGTACGGGTGCAATGGGTTCTTCAGCACCTCCTCGGTTGGTCCCCTCTCGACGATCTTTCCCAGATACATGACCGCAATATCGTTGCTCATGTACCTGGCAACCGCGAGATCGTGAGTGATGTAAAGATAACTCATATCGTGTTCCTCGGCGAGTCTCATCATGAGTTTCATGACTCCTGTTCTTATTGAGACATCGAGCATCGATGTCGGTTCGTCGGCAACCACAAAGGAAGGATTCAATATGAGCGCTCTGGCTATCGCCACACGCTGTCTCTGGCCACCTGACAGCTCGTGCGGGAAACGAAACATAAAGGTCTCAGGTGGCGTCAACCCGACGTCAGCAAGCATTTTCGCCACCATCTCTTCTCTCTCTTTCAGATTCCCCACGCCGTGTATGTTCAAAGGTTCGGCGACGATGTCAAATATGGTCATACGCGGGTTCAACGACTCGTACGGATCCTGGAAGATCATTTGGATCCTGCGTCTCATTTGCCAGACACGTTCACGTCGGTTCTGGAGGAGTTCGTCGACGAATTTCGCTTCGTTCCTGCCGAGGTCCATGAATCTCTGCGCATACATGGCATCGATTCCTGTGAGCGATTTCAGTTGCTCGTCGCTCATACTCGAGAATCTCTTCACGTAAGTCTCGCGCACGTACCTCTTCGCGGCCGATTCGTCCTCGTACAAGAGTGGTGTCACATCTTCCTGTTCGACCACGATTCTCCCGGACGTCGGTTCTTCAAGACCGACCAGCACCCTTCCTGTGGTAGTCTTTCCACAACCGGATTCCCCCACCAGGGCGAGGGATTCTTTCCTGCGTATTTCGAAGCTTATGTCGTCAACGGCATGAACAAAGAGGTTCACCTTTCCAAAGATCTTGCGCTCCGCAGGGAACAACTTTCGAAGATTCTCTATCCTCAACACCACATCGTTAGTCTGCATAAAAACGCACCACCTCTTTGGGCTGAACAGGATGATGACACGCCACGAAGTGGTTCTTCTCCACCTCGCGGTACTCAGGCTCCACATCCTCGCAAAGGGAATCTGCTTTGGGACATCGTGGAGCAAAACGGCAACCTTTCGGTGGGTTCAACAGGTTTGGTGGCTCACCCGGTATCGTCACCAGTTCTGTCTTCTCACCGACGGTGCTGGGGAAAGCATGCATCAGCCCGTACGTGTAGGGGTGCATGGGACGTTTGAAGATCGTCACAGCGTCGGCCAGTTCGACGAACTTGCCAGCGTACATCACCGCTATCTTGTCGCTCACCTCCGCAATCACAGCGATATCGTGGGATATGTATATCATCGCCATGTTCAGCTTCTTTTGGATCTTCCTTATCTCTTTCAAGATCCTGTCCTGAACGATGACATCGAGGGCCGTCGTTGGTTCATCCGCTATTATGACTTTTGGATCGCACGCAAGAGCCATTGCGATGACTGCTCTTTGTTTCATACCTCCGCTGTACTGGTGTGGGTACTGATCCATGCGCGACGGATCGAGACCAACGAGGGTGAACAGCTCTGCAACCTTCTCTCTGGCTTTGTCCAAGGGCATGTCGGGGAAATGGTTCTGAATGGCTTCGATGATTTGATCGCCCACCTTGTAAACGGGGTTCAACGAGTTCATGGCGGCCTGGAATATCATCGAGATACCACGCCATCTGTACTTTCTCATCTCCGATTCGGGCAACTTCACCAGATCCACAGGCCCGTTGCCCATATCGAACAGCACGCTACCGCCTTTGAACTCGGCGTTGTCGGGAAGCAGTCTGAGTATCGTCATAGATATAGAAGTTTTTCCGCAGCCAGATTCACCGACTATGCCCAAGCTCTCCCCCTGATCCAGATCGAAGCTTATACCATCCACCGCCTTTACATAGCCCATCTTTGTCTTGTAATACATTCTCAGATCTCGCACCGACAGAAGCACCTGCATCACCTCTTTCGCAATCTTGGATTGACGATCTCTTCAAGTCCGCGTCCAAGGAAATAGAAAGAAGAGCACAGCAGTGTGATGCAGACACCAGCAGGTAACCAAAGCCACCAGTACATTCCAATGCTGGCGCCCATGAGGTATCCGGAGGATTCTGCCATCTGGATGATCACACCCCAGCTCATGCGTATGTTGGCCAACCCAAGGAAGGAGAGCACCGCTTCGGTGAAAATGGCACCGGTGACGTTGAACATCATGTACAGAAAAGAGAGGGGCAAGATGTTCGGTATGATGTGTCTGAATATGATGTAAGCATCGCTCGCACCAGTCGACTTCGCTGCGTCTATGAAAGGTCTCACCTTCACGGTCAACGCCTGAGCTTTGAGAACGAGCGTTATGGAACCGAATCCCGCCAAAACCCCCATTATTAGTGCAAGCCTGAACAACGTCAGCTCTATGAAGGCACTCAGCACCATCAGCAAAGCCAGACTCGGGAACAGCATGACGATGTCCGCAAGCCTCATGAAGAACGTATCTATAACGCCACCGTAGTACGCCGCACTGGCACCTATGATCGTGCCTATGATCACGGTGATGAGCGCCGCAGTGATACCCAGCACGAACTCCCTCGGTGTACTGTACATGATCATCGATAAGATGTCCCTACCGAGCGGATCGGTTCCCAGTGGATGTCTCAAAGAAGGAGGAGATGGATGACTCACTATGTCTGGATCGAAACCTATGATCGGATCGTATGGCATGAAGGTCTGATAACCGAAGGGATCATCTTTCCAGAACAGATTTTTCATTATTACGGGATAAAGGGGATACAACAGGCCGAAGATGGCGAAGAATATGATCACACCTAGGCCGAACAGGGCGAGCTTCTTCTCTTTGAACAGCTCCCAGCCGGTCCTGAACGATCTGACCCAAAGCTTCAGTCTGATTTTCCATAGTGGTTCAGCAACGACCATTTCAGTCACTTTCGATCACTCCTTCAATACCTTATGCGCGGATCGAGGACCGCGTAGAGAACATCAGCAACCAAATGCGCGATCAAAACGAAGATACCCGTGAAGACCAAAAGGCCTATCAACAGGGGTGTATCTTGAGTGTTCAACGCCTCCAAATACGCGCGCCCGATGCCTGGCCAGGAGAACATCGTTTCCGTAATGATACCGCCACCCACCGTGAATCCCAAGCTTATGACGAAGTTGGTGACCAAAGGCAAGAGCGCGTTCCTCGCAGCGTGCTTGTCCCTGACGACGTTGTCCGGTAAACCTTTCGCCTTAGCGGTGGTTATGTAGTCCTCCCTTATGACGTCCAGCATCGTGTCGCGCATGACGAGCATACTACCCGCAAAAGAGTAGAGGGTCAGTGTGAGCACTGGAAGCACCATGTGCTTTATGATATCCCAGGCGTAAACAGAATAGCCCGAGAGGATCCATATCACGATTGAAATAACGACAGTAATAGCTGAAGAAGTGTAAAGCACGGCTTTCTTAGCGGGAATCGTTTTGAGTCTGTTTGAGATCAGTAGGGCGATCAGAAAAACTACGAGAAACACCAAG
Source organism: Pseudothermotoga hypogea DSM 11164 = NBRC 106472 (assembly GCF_000816145.1). Classification (NCBI taxonomy): domain Bacteria; kingdom Thermotogati; phylum Thermotogota; class Thermotogae; order Thermotogales; family Thermotogaceae; genus Pseudothermotoga; species Pseudothermotoga hypogea. Next base: position 684,089 of record NZ_CP007141.1, read on the forward strand.
GCCGTCAAGAGAAGCCTGATGAAGATCGTTTGTGCCGATAAAGGTGCGGTCTTCCACAGGTTCGGGTCAATGAACTGGTTGAGGGGCAAGATCTTCAGAATCACACCGAACAACCAGATGTTGAAAATTGCAAGCAATGGTAAGAAAATCGTCCAAAAGACGATCCCAACGAACGTGGTCGTTTTATCGAGCAAACCACTCCTTTTCCACGCTGCCCTTTTTCCGAGGTTGTATCCAAGCAGATAAGAAACAAGCGTGGAAGTGACGAAAAGGAAAACTGTCCTCGGTAACCTTTCTGCTATGATCGTCGTCACCCTGGTGGGAAAGTAAGAGAAGGAGATCCCCAGGTCCAGCGTTAGAAAGTTTTTCATATAGATCAGATATCTGATATGTGCGGGCTTGTCGAAGCCAAACTGTCGTTTCAAATTCTCCCTGATCTCCGGCGTCAGCTTCGGATTGAGAAGGTACTGATCGACGAAACTGCCCGGCATCGCTTCGATCAACCAGTACACCACCGTCACGTAGATGAACAGTAGTATGACTATTTGCAGCACTCTCTTTCCGAGAAACTTCAGCACGCTCGATCTCCTCCTTTGTGAAAAACCCAACCGCCCAGACGGGCGGTTGGGCACATTTACAGCGCTACGAAATCATCTTCATTGAGCAGTCTTGACGAGTGCAGGCACTCCGCCCACATATTGCAAACCAGACAGCGTTTGTTCGTACGGGAATACGATTTGATCGACCCTGTAGGCTTCCACGATTGGTGTGTCGAACAGAACGATGTACGGAAGGTCCTCTGCTAAGATTTCCTGAAGCTTGAAGCCGAGCTCCTTCGCCTTGTTTATGTCGGAAGCTGCTAAGAATTCATCGGCGAGTTTGTCGAACTCTGGGTTGTTGTAACCGGCCGCATTGAAGTCGCCCACACCGGCGCGTTTGCTGTGGAAGAAGTCGGCCATGTGGTCTGGATAGTAGCCCAAACTCCAACCGAGCATGTAGATGTCGAAGTTGAACGGCTCGTCCCAGACCCTCTGGACGATGTAGTTGAAGTCCACCAGGTTGGCCTTGATGGGTATGCCTATTTCGTTCGCCCATCTTTCGATGTAGAGCGCCATCGTGGCTCTCATTGGGTCGTATCCGGTGCCCGGAGCGAGCAACTCGATCTGTTCGATCCTCTGACCGTTCGGAGCGATGAGACCTCTACCCTGTCTCACGACGTTGTTACCTTCGATCTTCGGTTCGACAACCCATTTGAAACCAGCCTTCTTCAGAAGATCTATCGCGAGTTTTCTTCTCTCACCGTAGCTCATACCGTAACCTGGTGTGATTTCCGGAACCTTCGGGTTGTACCAGAAGGCGTTTCCAACGGGCACGACGCTGTACTGCGGGAAGGCCTGACCACCAAGGACCCTTGAGCAGAGGAACTCTCTGTCGATGAGCGCAGCTATGGCCTGTCTGAATTCCTTGATGCTCATCGGGTATCTTCTCATGTTGAAGCACATGTACCTGAAGCCGTTCGTCGTGTTGCTGATGACCTTCACGCCACTGGCCTTGGCAAGCTGGTCTGCCTCACCCTTCTGCAGACCGAGAGAGTTGAACACGAAGCTCACATCGCCGTTTATCAACGCAGTGATCGCAGCCGCCCTGTTCAGGTATATCCTGTAAATGATGTCTTCCACGTAGGGACCAGTGACGAGCTCGAGCATCTTTTCACCCGTGGGTTCACCGTAGCCAGCCCAATAGAAACCGGTATTGGGGTTCTTGATCTCAACCGCACCGTTCTTGTAGAGGATGAGAGTGCTTCCTTTGTCGAAGTAGTCTGGCCTGGCCTTCTGCTGGACGAACGCTCCCTTTTCCCATTTGACCAACTTGAACGGGCCTATGATGGGTTCATCAAAGTTGTCGTAGTTGTAGAGAGTCTGCAAGGGAGCTCCCGTCTTCAACGCTTCTTCAACTTTTGGTTCCCAGTATTTCTTGGACAGAATGGGGGCCATCAGGGCTCCGAAGTTCGCCTTCGCCAGACTCGGCTGAGTGAAGTAGATCTTCACCGTGAAATCATCGATTTTTTCTGCTTTGACGAAGTAGTCAGGATCGATCATGCTTGCCCAGTTTCCACCAAGACCGTATTCCTTGATCAATTTCATAACGGTGTTCATTGTCCAGACAACATCGTCCGCGGTGAACTGCGTCCCGTCAGACCAAAACACATCCTTTCTCAGAGGTACCGTGTACGCCCACAGATTCCCTTCCTGCTCGATCTTTGGAAGATCCGCTGCAAGGCTTGGAATCCAGTCGAACCTCACGTCAGAATAACTGTACAGCGCTCCGTACCAAGTTCCGAGCACGTACGAGTTCCACACTGTGGCGTTTGGACCGTAGTGATTCCATGGATTCAGCGTCTTAGGTTCCTCCAACAGCGCCCAGTTGATAGTCTGTGCGAAGACTGAGAGCACAACCAGGATGCTGACAAACACGAACAGCTTTCTCATTCCCTCTACCTCCCTTCTTGGGTTTTGGCATTTCATATTATACTATCATAAAATCGTGACTTGACAAGTGTTTCAGCCGTTCCATCGTTCCCTTTTGTATTTTTCCAAAACGTTCAAGACGTAGTCTATGTCAGCGGGTGTGTGGTCTGCGTTCACTTGGAACCTTATCGTTTCATCACCCTTCGGCACAACAGGATAGTTCAACCCAGTGGCGAGCACGCCATGTTCGATCAGATAGTTCACCAAATCTGCCGTCCTTTTCGTGTCTCTCACCAGAAGTGGGACAATAGGATGTTCGCTCTCGATCGTCTCATAACCCAGCCTGACCAAACCTTCGCGGAATCTTCTCGCCAAGCCTCTCAGGTAAGAGAGCTTTTCTCTTCCCTCCTGACTGTCCAGGATTTGCAACACTTTCAAAGCACAGGCGGCCTCGGCCGGAGTGATGGGATTGGAATAGATGTACGTGATCGCCTTCTCTCTGAGGTAAGTGATCAGTATCTCACTCGAAACGACGTATCCTCCGTTGACACCGAAGGCTTTCCCAAGAGTTCCAATCAAAAGATCCGCCTTAGCGTTTGTGACTTCTTCGGTGCCTCTCCCCGTCTGACCGAAGGCTCCAACGCCGTGCGAATCGTCAACGATGGTGACGATGTTCTGAGGAAAATGTCGATCGTACTTTTCCGCCAGGCTCTGTATCACGTTCAAAGGAGCGTAATCTCCTCTCATGCTGAACACACCGTCCGTGACGATGATCAGCCTCTCTGCCTTACCGACGCTTTGAACGATCTTTTCCTCGAGATCCTTCATGTCGAGGTGTCTGTATATGAACCTTTCCTTCGGTCGTGCGAGCCTCACCGCATTTATGATGCAGTTGTGGTTCAACTCGTCACTGATGACTATAGTCTCTGGAGTTACGAGCGAGGCGATGACACCTATCACCGTCACGTACGCGGCACTGTAGATCATCGCCTCTTCTCTCGCGTGAAACCTCGCGAGGGCTTTCTCAAGCTCTCTGTGGGGTTGAAATGTCCCGCTTATGAACCTCACGGCGCCCGGTCCGACACCGAACTTGCGCGCGGTTTCCTCCTCCACCTTTATGATGTCCTCCCTCAGAGACATCCCCAAATACGAGTTCGAGTTCATCCTTATGAATTCTTTGTTGCCGAAGCCCTTCAACAAATACCTTGGACCCTTACCATCGGACGGTTTCTTCACATCGACGATGATGAATTCCTTTCCCTTCGCCCTTCCCTCCCTCTTGAGCTGTTCCAGCTCTTGGAACAAAGCGTTTTCCAGTCTGTCTATCGCCACCGTTGTCGCCCCCTTCCATGGTCATTATACAATGTTTTGTTTTTGTAGTGCTTTGTTGTACACTGTGATTTGGAAGAGACAGAAAGGAGGATGACACATGAAGGCTTTGGTGAAGACATCCATGGCGGAAGGTCTCACGATGATGCAGGTGCCGGATCCGGATGAACCGGGTCCGACGGAGGTTCTCATCAAGGTAAAAACGGCTTCCATATGTGGTTCGGACGTGCACATCTACAGATGGGACAGTTGGGCGCAAAGCCGAATAAAACCACCACTCATAATCGGACACGAGTTCTCAGGAATCGTGGAGAAGGTTGGTGAAGCCGTCCAGACGGTGAAAGTTGGAGACTACGTCGCTTGTGAGACGCACATACCCTGTTTGAGTTGTGCACAGTGCCGAACGAACAGAATGCATGTCTGTCGGGACATGAAGATACTCGGTGTTGATGTCAACGGGGCGTTTGCCGAGTACGTGAAGGTTCCTCAGACCGTGGTGTGGAAGTTGTCGAAAGAAATCGATCCGACCTTCGCATCGGTGATGGAACCTTTCGGTAATGCCGTCCACACGGCAAGCGTCGAGGACCTCACGGGTAAGATCGTTTTGATCAGTGGCGTCGGACCCATAGGTGCCATGGCGATACAGGTGGCGAAGGCTTCGGGTGCGGCTTTCATAATCGCTTCGGAAATAAAGGAATTCAGAAAATCTCTCGCACTCGCCAACGGTGCGGACATTGTCATAGATCCCACGAAGGAAAACCTTGAAAGTAGAGTGATGCAGCTGACCGATGGAAACGGTGTCGACGTGTTCCTGGAAATGTCCGGAAGCGTGGAAGCGCTCAAACAGGGTCTGAAGGTAACGACGAACGGAGGAGCCGTCTCGATCCTTGGACTCTACGGGAAGGAGGTTTCCATCAACATCGACGAACTCATCACCTTCAAATCTCTCAGACTCTTCGGTATCACGGGAAGAAGAATGTTCGAAACATGGTATGTGGCGGACAGACTCCTGAAGCACAAAAAAGTGGACCTCTCGAAGGTCGTGACACACGTTATCAGATTCGATGAATGGAAATACGGTTTCGAACTGATGATGAAGGGAGAGTGTGGAAAGGTTGTCATGAGGCTCTGATCATTCGATCATCAGAAGGTACGGATAGTGTGGTTGACCTCCCTCTTGAACATCTATCTGAGGATTGTCCATAACGTTCTTGAAAACATTTTCTAAGATGGCCACATCGTCGTCTCTGGCGTCTTGACCCTTGAATATCGTGACGATCTCTCTTCCTCTCAGATCCAGTGCGAGCAACGCTCTGTGCAGCGCCTGCTTCAACGATTGACCGTGTGCGATCAGCGCTTTGCCTTTCAAGATCATGTATTCACCTTTCTTGATCTTCGTGCCGTTGTGCTTTGCGTCTCTGACGGCACGCGTGATGCTCAAGGCGATTATGTAGCTCGCGGCCTCCTTGAATTTTCTTGTCAACGCTTCTTCCGATTCGTTCGGATCGAAGGCCATCATGGCTGAGATACACTCTTGGACGGTGTTCGTCGGTATGATGATCACCTTCTTGTCGTTGATTTGCTCCGCCGCCTGCTTGGCAGCCATATGGATGTTGGGATTGTTCGGAAACACGAAAACAACGTCGGCGTTGACCCTCTCGATCGCGATCTTCAAATCCGCCGTGCTGGGGTTCATAGTTTGTCCACCGCGAACGATCTGGTCCACGCCGAGATTCCTCAGTATCGTGCTGATACCCTGGCCCGGTGAGACGGCGACGAAACCGTACTTTCTTCTCTGCTCGGCTTGTTGCACAACGTGCTCATGCTGCAGTTTCATGTTGTCTATCTTCACCTTCAAGATCTCTCCGTACTTCAGTGCCTCTTCTATGACCAGACCGGGATTGTTCGTGTGCACGTGCGTTTTCAGAATGGCCGAGTCGTGCACCACAACAGCAGAGTCTCCCATACCTTCAAGGAAACTCCTGAACAGTTCCACTTCCACATCGGAAAAGTTGTTCTCTCTCTTTATCATCACCTCTGTACAGTACTGAAAGGTCAGCTCCTCGATTGGAAGTTCGACCGTCACTTCACCATCCTTGCTCGTGAGTAGCTCCAAATTTGCTTTCTCCCCGAGCGCAGCGGCGTAGAAACCTTTGAATATGTAGAGCAATCCCTTCGCACCGGCGTCCACCACATTTGCCTCTCTGAGAACCGGCAAAAGTTTCGGAGTTTCTTTGACTGCTTCTTCGGCAACTTGGACTATCCACTTCAAGACTTCCGGAAAATCTTGAAAGTTTGCAGCTTCTTCGGAACGTTCGACGATTCTCCTCAACACGGTGAGGATCGTACCTTCAACCGGTTTCATGACGGCTTTGTACGCCACGTTCTTTGCTTCCTTTATCATTCCCAGGATATCTCGGGGCTCTAAGGATTTCTTTTTCTCACAGTAAATCGCAAAACCTCTGAAAATTTGTGAAAGTATCACTCCGGAATTTCCACGTGCTCCCATCAATGTACCATTCTTTATTGCTTCCATGACAGAACAAAGATCGGTCTTCGTCAGTTGCTCCAAGTACTTGCAACCCTCGCGCATGGTTGCGAGCATGTTCGATCCGGTGTCACCATCGGGAACGGGAAAGACGTTGAGGGCGTTCAACTCATCCACGTGGAGTGCGAGTTCCTCTGTCCCTTTCTCGAACGCGAGCTTCATGAATTTGCCATTCACTTTTGGCAAGTCAGCACACCTCCTCAACGAACTCCCGTAACGTGCACGTTAACCTCAACGTCCTCGCAACCACCAACATTCTGCATGACGTGAGACACGTTTTCCATGATGTTCTTGGCCACCTCTGTGACCTTCACCCCGTACTCCACCTCTATGTAGATGTCCACAACGACCTTTCCGCTGTCATGTTCCTCGACTTTGATCCTTTCTTCTTCTTTCTCGCCAAAAAGCTTTCCAAAAAAGCTTTCCGATGAAATGTTCACAGGCCCATAGCTCTGAAGCGTGGCTATGTACGCGAGTTTCTTGAGTGCTTTCAAACTCACTTCAAGATCTCCGCATTCCAACTTGATCACCATAGGTTCCTACCTCCTTTCTCAAAAATAATACCACACGATCGCGAATGCTCTCTGGATCAAGCTTTTGCAACTTCAAGAGTTCCTCCCTACTACCGTGCGGTACGAAATCATCCTCGATCCCCATGAGAAGAACCTTTTTGACCAAGCCCCTGTCGTTCAGAAAATTCAAGACAGATTCCCCAAAACCTCCATTGATCACACCCTCTTCCACGGTGACGATCGATTCGTGAGTCTCAGCGATCCTCAAGAGCGTTTTTTCGTCCAGAGGCTTGACACAACGCACATGAACAACCGTGGCGTTCAAGTTTGCACTGAGAACGTTCTGCACCATCGTTCCGACAGCGAGAACAGCCACGTCCTTTCCCTCTTTGATGATCTCCCACTGGAACGGATCGATCAACTTCGATTGGTTCCAAAGTTCTTCGAAAATCCCTGCTTCCGTCTGTTTTGGGTACCTGATCGCCACAGTTCCGTTCACGTTCATTTCAACCACGGATCTCAGCACGTTCACAAGGTCTTGCAGGCTGCGCGGAGCAAATATTTTACTGTTCGGGACCGTTCTGAACAAAGCGATATCGAAAACCCCATGGTGCGTCGGACCATCCTCACCGACCAACCCCGCACGATCCACGGCGAAGATCACGTTCAGATCTTGAAGCGCCACATCGTGAACGATCTGATCGTACGCACGTTGCAGGAATGTCGAATAGATAGCCACAACTGGTCTCATGCCGACGCTCGCGAGCCCCGCTGCGAAAGTCACACATGACTGTTCGGTGATACCCAGATCCACGAACCTGTCGGGCAGGCTTTCTGAAAACTTCCTCAGGCCGGTTCCGTCTGGCATCGCCGCCGTTATAGCGAACAACTTTTCGTCGGTCTGAGCCAGTCTTAACAGGGTTTCACCAAAGACCTCACTGTAGGAGAGCCAACCTTCCTTGAGGACGGGCTCGCCAGATTCTGGATCGAATTTCGGTGAGCTGTGGAAGAAAACACAGTTCTCCTCCGCCGGTTTGTAACCTCTACCCTTCTGTGTGACGACATGCACGACGACAGGATAATCGTAATCCCTTATTCTTTCGAATATCCCAACGAGGAGCCTCAGATCGTGGCCGTCCACGGGCCCGATGTGTTTCAAGCCGAGTGCCTCGAAGAAATCCACACCCTGAATGAATTGTTTCAGGCTCTCTCTGAGTCTTTTCAATTCTTCTTCGAGATTCTTTCCCAATGAGGAAATCGAGAGCGCCTTTTTGACCAGATTCTTGAAAGTGAGATACGCCTGGCTCGTACGCAATTTGGCGAAAGCTTCTGAGAGTGCTCCAACGTTTTGAGAAATGGACATACCGTTGTCGTTGAGTACGATCTTCAATTTCGAATTCAAACTCTTCAACTGGTTCAAACTCTCGAGCGTTTCTCCATTCGTCAGTGCACCGTCACCGAGAACGACCACCACATTCTTCTTCTGACCGAGCAGGTTCAGCCCCTTCTCTATGCCCAGTGCGGCAGCCACCGCCGTACCAGCATGGCCTGCGCCAAACCTGTCCAGCGGGCTTTCCTTAGTGGTGTTGAAACCGCTTATGCCCCCAAACTTTCTGAGCGTTGAAAACTCGTTCCATCTGTAAGTCAAGAGCTTGTGCGCGTAGCACTGATGGGAGGTGTCCCAAACGATCACGTCTTGTCTCGGGTCGAACACTTTGTAGAGCGCCAATGTGAGCTCAACAACACCCAGATTGGAAGCCAGATGGCCTCCGTTCTGTGAAACGACCTCGATGATCCTCTTTCTTATCAAATCGGCGAATCTTTCTAAATCCTCAACCTTCGCGTCCTTCAGTTGATCTATCGTCAGCATACGTTTGCACCTCGCTCCGATGCAACTGTGCGTACAGATCCTCAACCTCGATCTTTGCCTTGTTCAGCGCTTCCTGCAACCTTTTGTACATCTCGATGCCCCTTCTGTAGAACTCGAGTGATTCATCGAGTGACAAATTCTGAGAGTTCAGAAGCTCAACAATTCTCTCAAGCTCGTTCATCATATCTTCTATCTTCATCCACTATCACCCTCACCGACCCATCGTGGAATCTTATCACGAGCACATCTCCATGGGATAACTGGCTTTTCGATACCATTCTCACACCATCCTTTTCCGCGATCACATAACCGCGCTTAAGTTCAGAGATCGGATCAAGAAGGTTCAGCTTGGCACCCAGTAGTTCCATCCTTTGGTTCAAAGAATCGATCTTTCTATCGATCGCAGATTTCATCTCTTCGAGCCTTTGCTGTGAAAGTTTTCTGAAGTCTTCCAAAGACTCGATTACGCTGCCTTTCATCTCGAGCAGTAGCTCTTCGGAATGTTCCCTGACGTTGTTCAAGATTCTCAGCACGTTAGAATAGCACAACCCCAACGACTGTTGCACGCCGTTCATAACGTCTCGTATGTCGGGTACCGCATACTGCGCAGCCGCGGTCGGTGTGTGGGCAGCCACATCGGCCACAAGATCAACGAGCACCGTGTCTATCTGGTGTCCGACTCCCGTGATCACAGGATGCCTCAGTTCATAAACGCTCATCACAACCTCCTCGTCGTTGAACAACCACAGATCTTCCTTCGCGCCTCCACCCCTCGCTATTATGACAACGTCCAGTTCACGAAGGTTTGCATCGGACAGAGCCCTCAAAATCTCCTCCTTGGCTGACTCTCCCTGAACACTTGTGTGATAGAGCACCAGTTTGACGAATGGAAACCTCTCCGAAATCGTTCTCACTATGTCCTGAAAAGCTGCTGAATCCCTCGAGGTGATGACACCAATCAGCGAAGGAAATCTCGGCAACTTTTTCTTCGGTCTGGAGAACACACCCATCCTGTTCAGCTTCTCGTAGGTTTCTTTCAGCTTCAGAAACATGGCACCTCTGCCGGAAAGCAACTTCAATTTCTTGCACAGGAGTCTGTACTGACCTCTCGGGGCGTAAACTCTGACATCTCCGGTGACCTGAACCATCTGTCCGCTCTCCAGATGAACCTGCATGTGTGCCCCTCCAAACAGAATACAACCGATCGAAGCGTAATCATCCTTCAAAGAGAAGAACAGATGGTTGTTCCTCGTCCTGCAATCAATAACCTCGCCTGCGACCGTAACGTCCGTCAGGTTTGGATCGCCTTCAAAGAGATTCTCTATGTAGAAGGTGATGTCGCTGACAGTGTAAACGCGCTCCTCATTCCAATCCACAGTGCTTCCTCGCCTTCTCGACGATTTTTGAAGGCAAACCCAGTTTTTGCGCAAGTTTGAGACCGATTCTTTCAACCTGCTTGACGTTCGGAACGAGCGAATAATCGAACATTTTGTGTGGATCTTCTTCCTCGAAGTTCTTTATCCTTCCACAGCTGTAAACGTTCTTAGCTTGCATGACAACACGTGGATAGTGCGTCGTCAGGAAAACATGATCTGAAGAACCAAGCAAATGTTCCACGATAGCGAGTGCGAGCGCCTCTCCTTCAATTGGATTGGTGCTCGTTCCGAACTCGTCGAGCAACAGCAACTTTCTTCCTTCGAGCTGAAGTGCTTGAACGAGCGAGCGGATCTCTTTGGCGAACGAACTGAAACCCATTTCTTCTCCTCTCGAAACAAAGCGTACGAACTTGAAAATAGGACTCGAAAACTCTTCAGCTGGAACAGGATAACCGAGCTGAAACAGAAGCACAAATGAACCTATGGTCCTGAGCGCCGTCGTCTTTCCTCCCATGTTTGGCCCACACAGCACCGTCACACCCGGTCCTGTTTCCAGACTGATCGGATAGTACTCGTAACCGTTCTTTCTGCAGTAATTCAAAGTGGGAACGAACCTGCCCTTTATCATCCTGAGGTTCTGTGAGAGTGTGGGTTCGCAACAACCATATTCGAAGTACATCCTGTAACGGGAAAGGTCCAGATCGACAGTCTCGACGGCACGCTCACACAAAATGAGTAAATCCACAAAATCTGCAATCTTTCTGCTGACATCCTTCAAAAGTTTTGAAGCCTCGAGTTCCATCTCCTCTTCTAAACGCTCCAGATCGTTCTTCAGCGACGTTGTCCACTCGGTATCAACCAGGCGCAGGTGCCAACGTTCACCGTAATCCTTCACAATCTGTGCCAGTCTCGATTCGACGAGTTTCTCTCCGACCTGTGCAGAAACTGTGAACTCCTCACCACGAGGCCTCAGGCCCACTAAGGTTTGTATTTCGTCGCACAGCCGGTTGAGTTCCATCTTCAATTTCTTTGATGTCTCAAGGTGTGCTTTCCTCAGCGCAACGAGTCTTTCAGACTGAAGCTGCAGAGTTTCTCCATCGCCAAAGTAGTGCGACAGAACCTTCCAAAGGCCGTTGATCTCTGGTAGGTCCCAAGTCTGATCTGCAATCCTTCGAAGAGACAAGAAATTGAAGACGAACCTTTTGAGCTTCGCAAAATCCGATATCTCCAGAAAGCCACTCTCTAACTGATGACTCAGATCCGGAATCCTCTCCAGAATCTTCTCCAGACTCAGCACGAGCTCGTTGCTCAGTTTCAAAACCCTTCTCAACCTGTTCCAGTGGGAGGAAAATTGTTCCTCAGAGTTCATGATGCAAGAAAAATCCTCCAAGGCCCTCCTACCGTACACAGTCTTTGGTAAGAAAGGCCCCAGAATCTCATCGATCATCGTGAAGGATCTCGTTGGTCCGTCCACGAAATCGCTCATTCTTTCACCGACTCACCATCAACAGTAACAAAGGAGCGAAGACTTCTGCGACCAATGACATCACCGTGATCATCGTGTTGAGGGATGGACCTGCGGTGTCTTTGAACGGATCTCCAACGGTGTCTCCAACGACGGCCGCTTTGTGTGCCTCAGAACCTTTACCCCCGAGGTGGCCTTCCTCTATGTACTTCTTCGCGTTGTCCCAAGCACCTCCAGAGTTGGCCATGAAGAGTGCGAAGATTATGCCGCTCACGATACTACCCGCGAGGAATCCCGCCAGCGATTCTCGGCCAAGAACAACGAGCGTCAGCGCCGGAGCCACGATCGCGACTATGCCTGGAAGGAGCAATTCTTTGAGTGCACCTGCCGTAGCGATGTCAACACACTTCGCATAATCGGGCTTCGCCTTTCCCTCAGCAAGGCCGGGTATCTCACGGAACTGCCTTCTTATTTCCTCTATCATTCTTTCGGAGTTTCTGCTCACCGCCAAAATCAACATCGCAGAGAGCAGTGGCGGCATCATGGCACCTATAAAGACGCCTGCGATCACTTGGGGGGACATCAAGTCCAGCGTTTTTATATCGACAAGGTGTGTGTAAGCTGCGAACAACGCCAGCACGGTGAGGGCCGCTGAACCTATGGCGAATCCCTTCGTTATAGCTTTGGATGTGTTCCCGGCCGCATCGAGCATGTCCGTCACCGCGATGACTTCTTCACCCAAACCGGATTGCTCCGCTACACCTTTGGCGTTGTCAGAGATCGGTCCGTAGGCGTCTGCAGAAATTATGGTACCCACGATTGAGAGCATTCCGAGCGCGGCGGACGCGACACCGTAGAACGGATCTATTCCAAAGGCTCTGGCCAGATACCAAGATGCGATCGTCGCCGCGGCGATACAAAGGATGGGTGGAACGATGCTGACCAGTCCGTACGAGAATCCCATGAGTATGTTGATCGCAGTGCCCGTTACCGATGCCTCGGCGATCGTTTTCGTCGGCTTCTTCTCTATTGAAGTGAAGTAATCCGAAGTCAGTCCTATCACTATGCCGGCGCCGAGGCCCGCGAGCGTCGGTAAGAACACACCCAGCCACGAATTTCCCTCAAGACCTGAAAAACGTGTGACCAAGAACAGGAGCGCAATGAAGATGAAACACGTCAAGAACGTTCCGAGGTTCAAAGCCCTCCCCGGACTCTTCTTGATGCTGCGCGCGACGAAGAGCAAGGCCAACATCGAGGAGAGCAATCCCGCCGCAGCTATGGTTAAGGGCAACACAGTGAGCGTTTCACTCGCAATCTCCGCACCGATGATCATCGTCGCAACGACGCTCGCAATGTAGGAATCTGTGAGATCCGCACCCATGCCGGCAACGTCTCCAACGTTGTCCCCGACGTTGTCCGCTATCACCGCAGGGTTCCTCGGATCGTCCTCCGCTATCCCAAGTTCCACCTTACCGACCAGATCGGCACTGATGTCCGCCGTCTTGGTGTAGATGCCTCCACCCGCCTTCGCGAACAATGCCAAAGCGCTCGCTCCAAAGCTGAAACCAAGGACGACGCTCGCCGCGTCTGGATCAGACCAACCCAATAACACCTTGAAGACAAAGAACAAGACCGAGATTCCCATCAACGATATACCGACCACGAACAAGCCCATGACCGCTCCGCCGTAGTACGCCACCGGGAACGCCGCTTTGAGTCCCTTCTGTGCTGCGGCCGCCACCCTCACGTTGGCTTCCACGGCGGCTCTCATACCCACGTAGGCGGCAAGTGTGGTGCATGCCGAACCGAGTGCGTAGGCGATCGCCATCGCAAAACCCATCGTCGTTCCTTTGAGAAAACTCGTGACAGCTCCCAGCACGATCGCCATGACCAGAACGAAAACAGCCAGAGTTCTGTTCTGCCTTCTCAGATAGGCGAGCGCCCCTTCTTTGATTGCGTCGTGGATCTGCTTCATCTTCTCGTTGCCCGCATTCTTTCTTAAAACGTAAATCATAAGCGCGAGCGCCAAGACCATCGAGACCGCACCAACCAAAAGGCTCAGTGCGAACCAGCTCACGTTCTCCACCTCCTCACAGCACCACGATGTTCGGACTCGAGAGTTTGAAACTCTTCAGAACGTTCTTCGTGTCAAAAATGAGCGAGCAGTTCTCCACCAAAATTCTGTAGTCGATGCGCTTTCTGTGCGCAGTTGTTATGATGGCTATATCGGCCCAGCGGGCGAGCTCCACCGTCAAATGCTGAGTCTTCCTTTCTGAACCTCTCCACTTGAAGGATTCCACGTACGGATCCACGACCACGACCTCTGCTTGTTCCTCCTCCAAGAGCTTGAGCACCTTCAGCGCTGGTGATTCCCTTACGTCGTCCACATCACCTTTGTACGCTATTCCAACGAGCAGAACGTGTGCACCGTTGAGACATTTTTTCCTCTGGTTGAGCAACTTCATAACCCTGTTCACAACATAGCCTGGCATCGAGTCGTTTATCTCACCGGCAAGTTCGATGAGCCTGGTGTGGTAATCGTACTGTCTCGCCTTGTAGGTCAGGTAGAACGGATCGATCGGGATACAGTGACCACCGACACCCGGACCGGGATAGAAGGGCATGAAACCGAAAGGCTTTGTAGAGGCTGCCTCTATGACTTCCCATATGTTTATCCCCATCTTCTCGGCGATGATTGCCATTTCGTTAGCCAACGCGATGTTGACGATTCTGAAAGTGTTCTCCAGTATCTTTGTCATCTCCGCAGCCTTCGCCGAGGAAACTACGAAAACAGGTGCTTCGAGCACGCTCTCGTACAGCAACTTCGCAAGTTCTGAAGACTTTTTACCAACACCCCCAACAACCTTTGGGGTGTTCTTGGTCTTGTATAGTAAGTTTCCTGGATCGACTCGCTCTGGGCTAAAGGCCAGATAGAAGTCTTCCTCACACTTCAATCCACTCGACTCGAGTATCGGCTTGATAACTTCCTCCGTCGTACCAGGATACGTGGTGGACTCAAGCACAACGAGCATGTCTCTGTGCAACCTCAAGGCGATCTCCTTGGCGGTGTTCACCACGTACGTGAGATCGGGTTGTTTGTATTCGTCCAACGGCGTGGGCACGCATATGCTCACCACATCGCACTCTCTGAGCCTTTCATAATCAACCGTCGCGGAAAGCTTGCCATCCCTCACGAGTCTCTCCAGATCTTCTGACACGACGTCACCAATGTAGTTCTCACCGCGGTTCACCTTATCCACACGTTCTTTCTGTATGTCGAAACCCACGACGGTGAAACCTGCCTTCGCCTTCTCAACGGCAAGCGGAAGTCCCACATAACCGAGCCCTATCACACCAACGATCGCAGTTTTGTTGATGAGCTTGTCTCTCAACATGCACACTCCCCCTCGAAGTAGTCTTTGATGCACTTCACAACATACTCGACTTCTTCTTCACGAAGCTCAGGAAACATGGGCAACGCGAGGACTTCTGCACAGGCTCTATCCGTTTTTTCAAGCTCCACACGAGGTAAATGAGCGAAGCACTTCTGCCTGTGCATACCCAACGGATAGTAGATTGCCGTTTCGACGCCGCGCGATTCAAGGTAGGACTTCAATCTGTCCCTGTGTCCATGTTTTACCCTCACCACGTACTGGTGGAACACACATTCAAAACCTTCTCCCAACGGTGGACAAACGACGTGGTTCGTCAAATCGTACTTCTCGAACAACTCGTTGTACAGCTTTGCGAGATCTCTCCTGCGCTGATGAAAACTATCGAGCCTTTTGAGCTTCACACGCAGTATGGCCGCCTGCACTTCGTCCAGTCTGCTGTTGACACCCTCCATCTCATGGAAGTATTTCACCTTAGCACCGTGCACCCTGAAGATCCGACAGAACTCTGCCAAATGCTCATCGTTCGTGAGTATCATGCCGGCATCCCCATGGGCTCCAAGATTCTTGGTTGGAAAGAAAGAGAGTATCGAGACATCACCCACGCTACCGCTCTTCTTCACTGTGCCATCTGAAAACTGCCACGTGGACCCCACGGATTGGGCACAGTCTTCGAGGATCTTCACGCCATACTGCTGTCTGATGTACTCGAGTCTTTCCAAGTCCACCGTTCGTCCGAAGAGATGAACCGGTATTATGGCCCTGATTTTATTTCGGGCTGGATGGTCCTTCAGAACCTTCTCCACCTGATCCAGATCGATATTGAATGTGTTCTCATCGATATCGACGAAGA
Source organism: Pseudothermotoga hypogea DSM 11164 = NBRC 106472 (assembly GCF_000816145.1). NCBI lineage: Bacteria > Thermotogati > Thermotogota > Thermotogae > Thermotogales > Thermotogaceae > Pseudothermotoga > Pseudothermotoga hypogea. The sequence continues at coordinate 699,902 of NZ_CP007141.1, forward strand.
TCGGTGTGCCACCGTTTCTGGTTACGCAACTCACGGTGGCAAAGAAGGTGAACGCCGTCGTGATGACAAAGTCTCCATCCTTGATGCCAAGAGACCTGGCAGCTATGTACAACGCGTCCGAGCCGTTTGCGACTCCTATCGCGTGTTTCACATTCAAATAGTTTTGCATCTCTTCTTCGAATCTTTTGACGTTCTCCCCCATGATCAATCTGCCAGATTTGAAAACCGAGTCGACAACGTTTAGAATCTCGTCTCTGAGCGATTCGTACTGCCTGGTCATGTCAAAGAGCGGAACTTTCATCTTCACTCACTCCTCTCACTGGAATGAATTTTACAATATCATGCTGTTGAACTTTGCAGAAGGTTGCTCTAAAATCTTTGAACGGGAGGTGACGTGGTATGAAACTCAGATTCATCTTCGGTCAAGTCGAGTGCGTGGCGGAGCTGGACGAAAAGAAGGCACCTCTCACGATTGAAGCCATAAGGAAAGAACTTCCGATCAGATCGGTCGCTAACCGCTGGGGCGACGAGATATACTTCGAAACGCCCGTTCGTCTGACCATCGAGGAGAACAGCAAAGATGTGGTGGAAGAGGGCGACGTGGCCTTCTGGATACCTGGAAGGGCCATCTGCATCTTCTTCGGCAAAACTCCCATCAGTGATGACAAGATTAGACCGGCGAGTGCGGTGAACGTTATCGGTAAGGTCAAAGAGGGCTTGGACTTGCTGAAAAACGTCAGGTCTGGTACAAAAGTCGTGGTCCAGATCGAGTGATTGTGTTAACATATCTTGGGAGGTAAGGAATTGAACCAGCGAACGTTACTCTACCTATTGATCGCTTTTGTACTGTTTTTCACCGTGATGCAACTCATCGGTGTGTTTTTGCAGCGGCCGGCCTTCGAGGTCGTTTACTACAGAAGTAGGATGGAGTACGATTATTCGGGCGCTGCCACGTTCACAACCACGGCCGGCCTTTTCTTCAAAGATGCATCCAAGCAGCAGCAGTATTTGCAGAATTATAGACAGAGTTCGCTCGAGCAGTTCAAACAGTACTTTGCGGAGGTCAGCAAAAGGCTCGGAAGGCAGATTGAGGTCATATCGATGGAATCAACGGTGACAGAACGGTCTGGCATTCTCGAGGTGATGGAGAAAGCAGTGCTCTCGAATGTGGCAGTCGTCGAGCAAGACGTTGTGGATACCAGTCTCAGAGACGTGTCGATCAACGCCGTCGCCGATTCCGAGATCGTCGTGGTCATTCCCGAAGACGCCGTGGTGCTGTCGGTGGAACCGACGCCCGTCAGGACCTTAGACAACCAGATTTATTGGAAACCAACAGGTTCAATGACTTTTCCCCGAGTCGTGTTCAGAAAAGGTGAACCAAGGTGACCGAACGGGAACTTCTTGAGAAGATCAAAGCTTCACACCACGTTGTCGCTCTCACCGGTGCGGGTGTGAGTACCGAGAGTGGCATTCCGGACTTCCGAGGCCCGAACGGTTTGTATTCGAAGTACCCAGAGAACATCTTCGACATCGATTATTTATACGCTGAGCCAGAGGGCTTCTATCGTTTCTGGAGAGAAGCGTTGCTTCCCATGAGCGAAGCTCAACATAACGATGCGCACACTCTGCTCGCAGAGCTCGAAAGTCGAAGTTTGCTTGAGGCCGTCATCACACAGAACATCGATGGGCTTCATCAAAAAGCAGGCAGTAAGAACGTTATAGAACTTCACGGAAACATTTTCGAGTACTATTGCACCAGGTGTGGAAAAGTTCGAAGTCTCGAAAGTGTGAAAAAGTTGCTCGAGTCGAACCCCGTGCCAAGGTGCGACTGTGGAGGTTTGATCAGGCCGAACATAGTGTTCTTTGGCGAGAGTCTGCCCATGCATGCACTGAGCGAAGCGACGCGGCATGCTCGAGAATGCGATTTGATGATCGTACTCGGCAGTTCCCTCGTCGTGTACCCTGCGGCGCAGCTTCCCATCATTGCGAAGGAACATGGAGCGAAGCTCATCATCGTTAACAAAGGAAAGACGGGACTGGACGATCTTGCAGACTTCAAGTTCGATAGGAACCTCAGCGACTTTGCAAGAGAGTTGATCAAACACCTTCACTCAACATAAGATCACAAAAAGGGAGAGAAGCACATGAGTGTGACAGTTTTTGGAAAGATCAACATCGACACGTTTCTTTACATCGACAGAATACACGTTGGAGAAAATCATCTGTGCACGAAGACGTTCACAGACATAGGTGGGAAAGGTGCCAACATGGCCATTGCCCTTGCCAAGCTGAACGTTCCGTGTGAACTCGTCGCAATGGTCGGTAACGACTCCATCTCTCAGACGGTGCTCAAACGACTGGAAAAGTATGGAGTCGGCATCGGTTCGATCAGGGTTTGCGAAGAACAGATAGGCAAAACCTTTGTTGTGGTTGAATCCGACGGCAGAAACACCATGTTTCACATACTCGGTGCCAACGCGCACCTGACTCCTGACAAGGTCGACTGGACTTTCCTCGAAACCTGCAAGGCCGTGTTCGTTCAAATGGGCATTCCGAGCGAGACAGCACAAGAAGTCATCATGATGTCGAAGCGGAACGGCAAGTACGTCTTTGTTGATCCAGCAGGTTTCTCGGAAACGATCGATCTACAAACACTCGCATATGCCGACACCATTGCTCCGAACGAGGTAGAGATTCTGAAGATGACCAAGGAAAGTGAGATCGAGAAAGCCGTGAAGAAGCTCTTGAATGTGGGTGTGGAGGAAGTGGTCGTGAAACTCGGCAAGAAGGGTGCAACACTGTACACCGAAAAAATGTCATACCACGTCGATGCTCATGACGTGGAGGTTGTAGACACCACCGGTGCGGGGGATGCCTTCAACGCAGCCTACATGTTCGCAAAGCTGCAGAAACTGGATGTGAAGGACTGCCTGAAGCTGGCTATCGCAGCTTCTGCTTTGGCCGTGACGAAGATTGGGAGCTCCAGCGCAAGTCCAACGCGTGATAAGCTCGCAGAATTCTTGAAACTCAAAGGGGAGGAAAGGCTGGCAAAGGTTGTTCTGGAGGGATCTGTGTGAAAAAGTTCATCGTCGTAACAGGTGGTGTGCTCAGCGGAGTAGGCAAGGGTATATTCTGTGCATCTTTGGCCAGATTACTCAAAGAATGTGGCGTCAAGGTGAACGTGCTGAAGATAGATCCTTACCTGAACGTGGATGCGGGTACGATGAACCCGAACCAGCACGGAGAGGTGTTCGTCACAGAAGATGGTTACGAGGCGGATCTGGATCTCGGCCACTACGAGAGATTCCTCGGTGAAGACATGAGCAGGAAGAACAACATAACGGCCGGGCAAATCTATTCGGCCGTCGTGAAAAGAGAGAGGGATGGGGGTTATCTCGGCTCGACCGTTCAGATAGTTCCGCACGTCACCGACGAGATCAAACGCAGGATAGATTCGCTCGAAGGACAGGTCAACGTGATAGAGATCGGAGGCACTGTGGGCGACATAGAGAGCGAAGTGTTTCTGGAAAGCGTCAGACAACTCGCTTTGGAAAAGCCTTTCGGGGATTTCATGTTCATTCACGTCACCTACGTTCCCTACCTCAGAACGTCGAACGAGTTCAAGACCAAACCAACGCAGCAATCGGTGCAACTGCTGAGGAGGGCCGGACTCAACCCAGACATGATCGTCATCAGGAGCGAGACAGCGGTGAATTCCGACACCATAAAGAAAGTGGCGCTCTTCGGAGGCGTTCCACAGGACATGGTGATAAACCTGCCTGACGTCTCCAACGTTTATTCGATAGTGGAACTGCTGAAAAATCTTGAGGTTCACAACAAGGTTGCAAGAAAACTCAACCTCGCTCTCGATGACTCGAATTTCAGCTGGGATTATCCAAGAACTTTCAAACAACGTAGAATAGCGCTGGTTGCGAAATACCTTGGAACAGATGACGCGTACAAGAGTATAATAGAATCCATCTTCCTCGCAGGCTGTGTTAAACCCGAAGTGATCGACGCACAGAATTTGGAAGACATGAGCTATGAAGAGGTATGCGACAGGTTGTCCGAATACGATGGTCTGATCATTCCAGGCGGGTTCGGCAAGAGGGGTATCGAAGGAAAGATCAAGGCCATACGCTATGCCAGAGAACACAAAAAACCGATACTTGGTATTTGCCTCGGCATGCAACTGATGGTGATAGAGTTCGCAAGGAACGTCTACGGATACGAAGGAGCCAACTCCACCGAGTTCGACCCCAACACGCCTTATCCTGTGATAACACTCATGGAAGAGCAAAAGAGAGTTCTGCAGCTTGGCGGAACGATGAGACTTGGCGCTCAGCGAATGCGTATCTTTAAAGGCACAAAACTCTGGGACATCTATGGTGTTGAGGAAACTACCGAGAGACACAGGCACCGCTATGAGGTGAACTACGACGAGTTCTCGGAGCTCTTCAAAATGCCCAAGGAGCAAGGTTACAAACTCGTCATCAGTGCAAAGTCAAACTTCGTCGAGGCGATCGAACTCGAAGAACATCCCTTCTTCATAGGCATCCAGTACCATCCAGAACTGAAAACGAAGGTCGGTAAGCCTCACCCGCTGTTCAAGGCCTTAATTGATGCGCTCGAAGAGCACGATCAGCGGGGAATGTAAGTGTAAGCATCTCGGGGTTTTGAAGACTCGACGAGATGTCTTCTTATGTACAAGCCACAGTTACTACCTATTTTGTTCTCTTCAGGCTCACCAACACTGAGTATCACTTCAAAACCATTTTCTCGAAGTTCTTCTACAAACTTTCGATTTTTAATGGGCAATCCACTTTGCAGGTCCACATCGGAAACGATGCCGTTGTTGATTGAGCTTTACGTTGGGTTCACCGGAGTAACCTTTATCAGAAATTTTTGTGGTGAAAAAAGTTCGATCAATCTCACCGCTTCGACGTTTGCCTGTTCGAACAAGGCAAAGTTCAGGGTGACCTTCCTGTCGCCTTCACTCACAAATCTCTCGCCGTACTCGGCCACCTGCTGAAGTGACCACTTCTTCACGGGTATGATTTCGTCTCTCTGTTTCTCTTGACACTCCCAATCCCCTGAAGGGGATGGGATTCTTAGCAGCTCCTTAGGCTGCCTTCCATGGAGCGTTTGATACTCCATGGCCACAGAGGTGTGGTTTAAACCTTACACCTCTGACGGGTGCCAATCCCGCTACTACTTGGGACTTCTTCCCAAGATACCTCTGCCAGATGTTTATCGCTCCTACTCCGTCCCTGTGATAACTAAATCCACAACTTTTACACTCATAGTTGCGACCAACCGCATGATTCTTGCTACCACATACAGGACAGACCTGACTCGTATATTCTTCTGAAGCAAGTTTCACTTCAATCCCCAGTAGCTGTGCTTTGTAGGTTATCATGTCCACCATCTTTCTGAAACACCACTGATGAACTTTTTGATTAAAGTTATCGTTCCCTTCTACACGCTCTCGAATATTTGTGATATCTCCAATTACAATAGTCCCATACCCTTTCTGTAAACACATCTTAAGAAAGTTGCTGGTTATCTTGTGCAGTATGTCCGTTATTTGATGTTTTGTTCGTTTCAGCATTCGCTGCTTTGCTTTCAACAGTTTTCTATACCTCTTGGAACCTTTCTTGCATTTGCTTAACGTTTGCTGAAAGTCTGCCAACTTCTTGTTGCGATATCTGATTAGACTGTTGAGAACACCACCGTGATACGAAATCACTTCAGAGCCATCAAAGCAAGTTATTGGACGGAGTATGCCAAGGTCTACAGACATAACTTCAACAGACTGTTTCTTCTTATGCTCATTCTTCACCTCTATTGCAAGGTGAAGATAATATTTCTCAGCCTCATACACAAGTCTTACTTGCCTAATTGTTGTACCGGCTGGCAGTGTCGTTTGTATCAAAATTGGCTCCTGACTACTACCCATTGAAAGTCTCAGAACCCCTTCTGGTGAAAGTTTTATAGCAGTATCTTTCCAGATGAACGGCATAAACCTTTTCTTCTTATGTGGTGGTTTCAACTGTGGGTTTGTCTTGACTGCAGTAAAGTAACTGTTAAGCGCCTGAAAGTATTGCTGAACTATAGCCTGTTTGGAATGGGTATGGATATTGATAGTGCTACTCCAACGCAGGATATATTTTTGTGTTGCTCCTGGTGAAAGCCAGAAACCTTTCTTGCTTTTTACTTTCTTGACCAGCGACATGGTTTTGTTGTAGATTCGACCAGCGAGCCTGTTCAGCTCAGAACACAGAGGATACAATTCTCTCGGAACAGGCACTTTATAAGTTCTGACTATATATCTTGACATTCTTCGATGTACCTCCTGATAGTCTCTTCTGAAACCGTTCCTGCTGAGCCAACATAATATGTTCTGCTCCATAATCCTTCCTTTGTTCTTAGATGTGGAAACTTCTCAAGAAGTTTTTTAGAAGACACTCCTTTAAACAAATTGGCTATTTGAGCTGGGGATAAGCGCGGTGGTGCTGAAACAAAAAGATGGACATGGTCTGGCTGAACTGATAGAGATAGGACTTCAATCCCATGTTTTTTGGCGATTTCAAAAATAAGTTTCTCGAGCTCTTGCCTAACGCTATCTACCAGAATCTTTTTGCGGTATTTAGGCTATCCACACAAAATGATAGTTCAAATTATAAAGACTCCATCTTGTTTTTCTTAATTGCATAGCTTTCACCCTATACAATTATAACACATGCTAATAACGAACAAGCTCCTTACCCATCCCCTGAAGAAGAAGGGCTTGCAGAACACTATTTTCTGTCATTGAGTTGAGCAACATCCAGTGCACCGAATAGATCCCAGACGAGGTTCAGGACCTCACGCTCGGTGTCAGACAGCTCGTCTTCGTCAAAGATTCTGTTCTCGAGCTTGAAGTTTCTCAGGTTCAACGAATACAGAATCTCGTGTCCGCTTCTGCGGCAGAGTTCACGGTTTATAGTTCTTCCATACCTGCGTAGGTGTTCCCTGTCCGACAGGTACGTGAGTAAAGCTATTTTTTCAACGTCCGTACAGCCCTTACCGAGGAACCACTGGCAAACGATGGTTAATTTCTTTTTAGCTTCACTCGGCATCTCCTGCACTCTTTCCAAATTATACCCTTTGGTCTGCCAAAATCGAGAAGACCACGCTGAAAAGTGAAAATCATCCTCGACTGTCTCAGCTCATATCTTGAAATGATTCATATGCTCTCGCAGAATCTGAGATAGTTCCACCAAATGTTTACTTGCTTCGCTTATTTGATCGCTGATCTTCAATTGATCTGTAACGGATTCACCCACCTTTTCAACTTTGTCTAAGATAGAGTTCATCGATTGTTCGAGAGATTTCACCGCGGCACTCATCTCTTCAGCTGATGCACTCTGTTGTTGTGCACTTGCGGCAAGACTGTCCGCCATGGACGCAATTTCGTTCACATGTTGTGCCATCTTGTTGAGCGATGTCAAGACTGTTCCAGACTCTTGACTCATGTGCTGAACCGATGTGACCATGTCCTTGGTTGCGTTGGAGGCTTTCTCAGCCTCCTGCTTTATCCCCCCGAGGATCTGGCTTATCTTCTCCGTTGAAAGCTTACTCTGTTCTGCGAGTTTCCTTATCTCATCGGCAACGACGGCGAACCGACTACGAAACAATCGAAAAGCACGGTTTCAAGAAGCGAGTCTTCTTCAAAGAAGATGGATTCGTACTGATATAGACCGAGCCCTTTCTTTCAAAGATGGGGCTTTTTGTCTCAATCACGATACCTTCCTATCCTCAGGATCTTTCCGATGTTCGCATCTGGATTCAAAACGGGCTCAATCAAAGGTTTAGCAGAAGTCATAAATATGGTCACACCAGGACCATGGCCTGCATATTTGCAGTCGCTGTGGATCACAACTCCGATGCTTGCAGCACCTTTTCTGTAGCATCGACCATAACTGTTGTCATAGTCTTTGATGTAAACGATGTCGCCAAAGCGAAGATCCAAGAGTCCATGCTCCTTCAAAACGTCTTGATCAGCCGTCATGATGTCGTAATCACCCGTACCCATGCTCGTGGAACCTATGCCCGAACCCATCAAGTAAGACGGTACAACCGCCACGACGGGAACGAAGAGTTTTCCATCTTTCTCTTCGATGCCGAGTTTTTCGAACAGGTTCGGATCTATGTTGTACACGTGAACATCGGGATAATCCAGAAGTTCCAACCCTTGACCGAAAGACTTTATCAAGATCTTGTCGTCCAGCGTTAGCTTCTCAAGAACTTCATCTGGAAAATCTATCAGGACATGTTCTGCGCCACCATGGTGCCCCGTGACGATTCCCTTGGCACCCTTTGCATCTCCACTGACGACTCGAGCTTCGTTTCCAATACAAGCGTAGAAATTGTAACCCCTGTTCTGTCCGGAATCACGCTTTTCCTGGTCCAGAATCGTCGAAACACCCGGCTCAACGTGGTCTGCCGCCCAGCCAAAGACGGGATCTCCCACCTTGACGTTGTACGTGATTCCACCTGTTCCAGGGAGCATGAAGGGCTTTCCATCGTGCGCGACCGCGTGCCTTCCACTGTGCTCGGGTTTGACGATCGTTCCCTGAACGGAAATCATGACCAGCCTTTCCTTGTTGATTCTCATCTTCTCACCCCTCTGCTATGATAACATTCAAAGACTGGGAGGAATCAAGCTTGGACCTTGTCGCGGAAATCTATCGAAGACTGTACGAAGCTTACGGGCCACAGAGCTGGTGGCCAGCCCAAACGTGGTTTGAAGTTGTCGTCGGCGCCGTGCTCACCCAGAACACCGCGTGGAAGAACGTCGAAAGGGCCATTGGGAATTTGAAGCGAGCCGGGTTGCTCGAACCGAGGAAGCTTTACGAAACGAACGATGAATTCGTAGAGATGCTGATCAAGCCTGCAGGTTTTTGGAAATTGAAAACGAGAAGACTGAAGAATCTCTTGCAAAAGCTTGCCGAGCATGATTTCGATTTCTATCGCCTCAGAGAATCTCTCACGAGGGACGAGCTACTCTCGGTCGCCGGAATCGGTCCAGAAACCGCCGATTCTATTCTTCTGTACGCCTTCGAGCAACCAGTATTCGTCGTCGACAACTACACGAGGCGAATTCTCACCAGAGTCGGAATTCTCAATGGTAAAGAAAGCTATCCGCAGATCCAATCGATGTTTCACCGTGCTATCAAAGACATAGAAACCATGAAGGAATACCACGCGTTATTGGTCGAACACGCAAAGAGGGTTTGTAAAAAGAGAGAGCCCAAATGCGACTTTTGCGTTTTGAAAGATCTATGCAGAACCTGCAACAAAATTCGAACTGAATCCTGAGGTGTTTGAAGGAAAACCCCGTCCGGGTGGACGGGGATCTTTATTCATAGAGCTTCCATTAGGTCCTTCGTTCTTTCGTAAAGTTGTAGATAGATCTGATAGTATCTGTCGTAAACCTTCTTGTTCTCAGATCTTGGTTCCACAGGTTCTTTGTACTTCACCCACTCCTTGATGCGTTCGGGTTTGTCTATCACTCCAGTGCCGAGGCCCGCCAAGAACGCATCACCAAAGGGCGCTTCTACGAGACTCGCCACCTGTCTCATCTTGAATCCTGTCACATCGGCGAAGATCTGTACCCAGACGGAAGATCTTGCGACGCCTCCGACGATCCAACATTCATCGTTCAGTTTCAACCCCGCGTTCAATCCAGCTTCTATGTTGTGTCTCAACGCGTATGCGCCTGCTTCCATGAAGGCTTTGTAAATGTGAGCTCTCTTGTGATAGAGCGTGACACCAAAAATGACGCCACGTGCGTTGGGATCCCAGATTGGAGATCTTTCGCCCATGAAGTAAGGTAAAACAATTATCCCATCACTTCCTGCGGGTATGGACTTAACCTCCTGATCGAGCAGTTGGTAGGCAGATACCCCCATTCTTTCTCCAACGACCGTTTCTGATTCTGCGAATTGCTCTTTGAACCAGCGCGCGAGGGCACCAGTGGTCGCAGAGCCTCCAAAGGTGTAGATCCTTTCTGTGTCGTAAACCACGTAAGGATAGCTCACCAGACCAAAGGCAAGTTTGCTCCCATCGTGCACCGTCCCCCAGCACGTGGAGGTTCCCACCATCGCAACGTGTTCTCCTTCTTGCAATGCACCCGCAGAAAGCTGTGCTACAGGTGCGTCTATTCCTCCAGCCACGACAGGAGTGCCTTCCAATAGACCACAGAGCTCAGAAGCTTCCTTACTGATCTTTCCAACCACGTCGGAAGACTTGACGATCCGTTCCGGGAGATATTCGATTGGTATGCCCAGAACGTCACACATCTCTTTCGACCAGGTGAGTTTTCTGATGTCAAAAACACCGCCGAGGTTTCCCGCAGACGAGTAGTCTATCACCAATTGATTCGTCATCTTGTAGATGACGTAGTCCTTCGGCGTAACGAACTTGTAGATCTTCTTCCATATTTCTGGTTCGTTGTTCCTGATCCACATGATTTTCGTGAAACCGAAGTAAGAATCGACGTAATTACCAGTTATGGAGAAGATCTGCTCCTTTGGTACGTTTTTCTTGACCCATTCAGTCTCTTTCACGGCGCGCCTGTCCATCCATATCAAACAGGGTCTCAACGGTTGCATGTTCCTGTCGACGGGAACACCAGAACCACCATAGAGACCACTTATGGCTATGCCCGCAATCTGCTTCTTGGGTACGTTGGCCTTTTCGACGACCTCTTTCACCGTTTCGAAGACTGCCTTCACCCACACTTCCGGCCACTGTTCGGCCCAGTTGGGTTTTGGAGTGATCACATCGTATTCTCTTGAAGCTTCAGCGAGGACAATTCCTTTCTCATCCACAAGCACCGTCTTGGTTCCTTGCGTTCCTATGTCCGTGCCGAGCAAGTACATGGTTCATTCCTCCCTGTGACATTCGCAACCATCCACTGTGAATATTTCCCAGTCGAGATAATTGTCGAGAGCCTCAACGACGGCCTCCTTAACCAAGCTCTTGTTCGCCGCGACGTGATGTTCGAATCCGTACTTGGTGATCAACCTTAGGAGTGATCTGAGATTCTCAATCCTTGCAACGCCGTAACCACCAAAAGTTTCGATTGGATCATCCGTGAACTCTCCCTCCGCCACGAATCCAGCGATGATACCTTCGTCATCGAACGTCGAAAGCCTCAAGAACGTTACAGGACCTGGCGAGATCCTGCCAACGCATGTTCCATACGCGTTCTCCGCCCCAACCGTGCCTGCGATTATTTCCTGATAAGACATCTCACAACTCTTGAAGAACGAAACGGGCAGGTTGCTGCAGTGGAACATCACCGCTTTTTCTGGATCGTTTCCGTAGTTGTTGTTCCAATCCAACAGTGCAGAAGGTTTGCCAGACGCGAGCTGGAGTATGTACATTGACAAAGCACCCATAACGTCTGTCTCACACGCACTGGGTAACAACGATTCCGATAGCAAACTCATCACCGCACACGGTACGACCCCGTACAGCAATTCCAACGCTGTCCAGCATTGCAACGCTATCGCTTGAACCTTGTTCTGTTCGATCCATTCGTTTATTGCGGCGGCCAGACGAGCCATCCTTTCGAGAGCTTCGCTTGGAACTTTGTTAACGTTGAACGTTTTTTCCAGTTTCTCAAGCTCATGTACTACTTTATCCGACTTCGACTCGAAAGCTTTGGCACGTGCGATGATTTCCGAGAGATCGACCGTCACGACGCTGATGCCGTGTCTTTCCAGTATCTTCTCGCTGAACCTCACCGTGTTGAACGCAGCGGGTCTCGCGCCTATAGCTCCGATCTTGAGTCCCTTCAGGCCTTTCACTATACGGCACACAGCCAGGAACTTCTCCAGATCCTTTTTGAACTCATCACTCTCAGGTGACTCCACGTGGAACGTTGTGTCCGTGAAGGAAATTCCGTACTGCACGAGATTGTTGCACAGAGAAATCTTTCCGCAGAACGAATCGCGCCTGTGGCTGATGTCCATCTTACCCAGCTCGTCGGGAAAGGCGTGGACCAAGACAGGAACGTTCAAGTTCGACATGCGTATCGCGAGTGCAGCCGAACCTTCGTCACCGAAATTTGGCAAGGTCACAAGAATACCATCGATCTCGTGCGCGTGTTCTCTGAAAAGTCTTGCACACTTTTCAGCGTCCTGAAGGTTCTCAACGGCTCCATATTTTGTATCTTCCGTAGACAAAGTGACAACGTTGACGTTCATATCTTCCAGAACCTTGAGGATCCTCTTCCTGCCCTCCTCGACGAGCGAGCCTGGGAAGAATCCTCTGTTACCCACGAGAAGACCCAGCGTCACTTTCTCTGTCATTCTTCACACCTCCGAAAAATTTTTATTCATGTACATTTTAACCTTTATTCTGTCCATACTTCGTATGGTACTGCAGATACAGCCTCTCGACTTCGTCCTTAGCCAGTGGCACGGGAACGGTCATCATTTGAGCAAAATAAGCGATCCTTGCAACCTCTTCCAGAAAGATAGCCTTCTTGATGGCGTCATCCAAAGAGCTGCCGACAACCATAACGCCGTGTTTCCGCAGTAGTACCACACCAGATTTTCCAAGCACTTTGAACACGGCCTTCGCTATCGCCTCAGACCCCACAGGCGCGTACTCGCTCAGCGGAATTTCCTCGCCGAAAACGTCCGCGTGCGCCGTGCACAAAACTGGGATAGGCTTCTCCGCGACGGCCCAAACGGTGGCAAAAGTCGAGTGTGTGTGTATGATCGATTTTGCCCATTCGATGCCCCTGTACAGATGTAGATGTGTTGCAGTGTCAATGGATGGCTTTTTGTTCCCTTCGATGATGTTTCCGTCCAGATCAACGACGACGTAATCTTCAGGCCTCAAGAGCGAATAAGGTACTCCCGAAGGCTTGATAATCACGTGCTCGTTCACTTTCACACTCACATTTCCACTCGTGTACGCCACCAAGCCGTACTTCTCGAGCGTCAGGTGAGCCTCGTGAAGCTGTTTCCTCATTTCCTCGTACAATGCTCTTCACCTCTTCTTTTTCAGTCTCGTTCGATTTCAATCACTGTGCATGAGAAGGGTTTAAACGTGTGGGTGAACTGTGAACCGACTTTGATCTGTTCACACACGATGTCGACGACGTTCGGATGATCCATCGAGTTGCGGGCGTGCACATCTGGCCCGCTCAGCACGTAAGCGCGTGCGATTTTCTCCCCCATACCTTTGATCGTGATCGAGACTTTTACCGCATCTTCTTTCTTGTAGTTCACCACAGCTAAGTACAGCTTCTTACCGTCCACACTCACCGTTGCTGAGGCATCAATGTAAGGTACATCCCTAAGTTCAAACGGCGTTTTCGTGAAGAACATTCTCCCATCTATGTCGTAGGTTTCGGTTTCAATGTGCGTTTCGACCAAGTTCTGCCCAGAATGGTTCGCCAACAGTTCAAACGCTTTGTACACTGGTGTCAAGTACAGACCATCGCTTTCCGTGTGTATTGCGCCAAGCGCGTTCACAAGTTGTGCCAGGTTCGCTATTGGAACGATGTCGCTCATCTTCTGTAGAGTGATCAGTACCCCACACGCGAAGAGTCCATCTTTCAGTTCGTAGGGTTCTTCAAGTCCTTCTTCCGCGACCCTGTACCAAACGTTCCACTCGTCTAAAGCAATCTTTATCTGTCTCTTTTGTGAAACACGAGACATGTCGATCAGCTTCTTCAAGCCCAGCAATCTCTCTTTGAGCAGATAAACGGTGGAGACTGTTTCGTAGTAATCTTCTGAACCCGTATAGAAATGGTAGGAAATGTAGTCAATGTGTGGTCCAGACACATCGAGGACCCTCAGATTCCATTCTGGATCGTCGCATCCCACCGCGACAGTCTTTATGGAAGGATCGAGAACCTTCATCCATTTCGCGTACTCCTTTGCAATCTTGGCATACTCATCGGCGTTCATGTGGTTCACTTGCCATTCACCGTACATCTCGTTGCCTATGCCCCAGAATTTCACACCGTACGGTTCCATATGCCCATATTTCCTTCTGAGATTCACATAGTAGGTATTCTCTTCACCGTTGCAGTACTCAAGCCAACGCAAAGCTTCATCGAGTGTTCCTGTACCCAGATTCACGCAGATGTATGGCTCTGCACCTATCTCTCTGCAGTATTCGATGTATTCGTCCGTGCCGAACCTGTTCGTTTCCACGCTCCGCCAAGCAAGATCGAACCTCGCAGGCCTTTGATCCTTCGGACCAATTCCATCTTCCCAATGATAGTTTGAAGCGAAGTTCCCGCCAGGCCATCTGAGTATTGGGACCTTGAGTTCCTTCACCGCCTCCATCACGTCTTTTCTGAAACCGCGTTCATCGGAGAGAGGAGAACCTTCCTCGTAGATGCCACCGTAGATGCACCTGCCCAGATGCTCAATGAAGTGACCATAAATGTACCTGCTCACCGCTTTCGTTATCTTGCCGGGATTCACCATCACGCTGTACAAAGATCACACCACCTTCACGTGACACTCTCATCAACCTTTGACCGCTCCGAACGTGAGACCTCTTATCAGATATCGCTGTGCCAAGATTGCGAACACCACGACAGGCAACATCGTGACGATTCCTGCTGCCGAGAGCGGACCCCAGGCAACACGCCAGCCTGTGATGTACCTACCCAGGAATATCGGCAACGTCTGCGCCCTTGCATCGTTCGTGAGCACCAGAGCGAGGAGGAATTCACCCCAACTCTGTATCAGCGAAAGCACCGCCACAGCTGCCAAGCCAGGTGCGCTCAGCGGAAAGATAACGTAGAAAAATGTCTGGAAAGTGCTTGCGCCATCGACGTAGGCCGCTTCGTCTATCTCTCTCGGGATCTCTCTGAAGAAACTGATGAGCAACCAGACTCCCAACGGAACCACGATGACAAGGTGTGACAGAATCAGCGCCCACCAGGTGTTGATGAGTCTCAATCGTGAGAAGATGACGTACAAAGGCACGGCAGAAACGATGGGAGGAAGCATCCTGATGGAAATGATCCATTCGGCCAAGAAGGCACCACCAACTTTGTACCTCGCTATCGCGTAAGCGGCTGAGGCACTTATGATCGTCGCAATCAACGAGACAGATATACCGACGATGATGCTGTTTCTGAGGTAAGGAAAGATGTTTTCTATCGAGCCGGTGGTACCACCAAACACCTCAGTTTCCTTAGCTCCAAGGAAGTTCGAGAACGTCAGCTGGGTGGGCCAGAACCTTGGTGGCGACGTGAACCATTCGTTCGATGGCTTGAACGCCGTTATCACAAGCCAATAGACTGGGAAAAGGAAGAATATCAAGCAGAAGACGATCAAGATGTATCTAAACACCCTCAAGATTGCTTTCATCTTTCTTCACCCCCGAAACCAAGCTGTTGCCTCATTCTCACCAATCTGAACACGACGTTCACGAGTAACATGCTCACCAGCAAGAGCAAAACACTTAGCGCGGAGGCGTATCCGATGTTCCAGCCGAATGAAATGCCGACTTTGTAGATGTAGAAGCTGTACGTGTGCGTCGCAGCTCCAGGTCCACCCCAGGTCGTCATGAACACGATGTCGAAGGTCTTAAGACAGTCGATGATTCTCAACACGAGAGCTACGAGTATCAAAGGTCGAAGCAGTGGGAATTCCACATGGAGAAACACTTTACCCCAGTCGGCGCCGTCAACCCTCGCCGCGTCTATCAAATCCTGAGGCACAGATTGGAGGCCTGCGTAAATCATGAGAAATACGAAGGGCGTCCACTGCCAGATATCAATGAGAATGATTCCCAGCTGAGCGTAGTTCATATCACCCAGCCAAGATATCTTGGGAACTCCGAACAATGAGAGAAACCAATTGACAGGACCGAACGCGTAGTTGTAGAGCATCTTCCAGGCCACACCCGAAACTGCAGCGGGAACCATCATAGGTACCAGCAGGGAAGAGCGTATGATTTTCTCACCACGTACACCCCTGATCAGAAACGCCACACCTATTCCCAGCATGAGCTCGATCGGAACGGCGATGGCCAAGAGCTTGGCTGTGAACTTGAAAGATTCGATCGCCGTACTGTCCGAAAATATCTGAAAGTAGTTGGCAAGACCTATGAAACGTGTTTCTGCACCTTTCGATAGGTCATAGTGCCTGAAAGAAGCCCATATCATGAAGGCAAAAGGGTAAATAGTCATGGAGAGAAAGAGGGCCAAGACCGGCAGGACCATCAACCAAGGGACCAATCTCTTGTTCTTCATTACAAATGAGGGGGCTCAGCGCCCCCTCTTCACCCCCTTCACTTTCCAAGTACTTCTTGCCACTTCTTTGCTAGGTCGTTCAACGTGTCCATAGAGAGTGGCAAAGTTCCAGCGAGTATCTTCGAGAACGTTTCGACCGTTATGTCTTCCAGACGTGGTTCCTCAGGAATTCTTGGTCTGTGAGTCTGAGACACGTAGGTGACTTCCAGTGCTGGAACCCTTGGGTCAGCCGCCCTGACCTCTGGATCTTTGAGCGTCGACATCCTCGCAGGTGCAACAGCGAATCTGAGGAACTTCTGCTTGTCTGCCCATTTACTGGTTGCGAAGGTTATGAATTTGAAGGCCGCAACCTTCTTGTCTTCAGGTATGAACTTGTTGATGGCAAGTGCCCACTGACCGCTCACGGACCTGCCGGGCATCGGTATGATGCCAACTTTGTCCGCTCCAATCGTCGATTTGAAGATCAAGTATGGTCCGGTCCATTGAGGTACCATCGCAACGAGACCCTGGTTGAAGTACTCGATCGTTTCACCGTAATCCGATCCGAGTGGGTCTGGGCTGTAGGGCATGAGTTTCTTCATCATTTCGAGAGCCTTCAAACCTTCCTCGCTGTTGAACGCAGGCTTGTGGTCAGCGGTGAAGTATTCACCATACTCAAGATCCGCCGTTCCATGCCTCATGATACCGAGTGGTGCGTTTCTGTACTCACCGAAGAACAACAGGTACATGTAGAACAGCGTGTGCGTTCGTGGGAACATGAGCGCGATTCCATACTCGGTCGGGGAGTTCTTATTGAATTTCTTCGTGAAGAATTCAGCTATTTCTTTGACCTCTTCCCAGGTGACTGGCAGAGTCAGTTCCCTACCGTACTTCTCCTTGAACGCCTGCTTCAGTTTCGGATCTTCGAGAAGATCTTTGCGGTAATAGAACAGCATCGTGTTGTTGTAAAAGGGTAGACCGATCAATTTGCCCTGCCATTTGCCGGATTCCTCAAGAACCTGTGGTATGAAATCGTCGATATCGAAATCGGCCGGCAACAAGTTTGCATACTTCTTCATGAACTCTCCAAGGTCCTCAAGTCCAAAGGAAACCGCGCCAGTCGTCATGACGTCGTAGGTGAACGCTTCGAACGAGCCGGCTTGGGATCTCAGATCCTGCAACAGCTTTGGATAGAGAACCTCCCAGGACAGTGGCACGATCTCGACCTGAATGTCTGGATTCTGCTTCATGAACTCGCCTGCGAGCCACTTCAGAGCGTCCGCGTTGTCGGGAGAGCACAAAACGGAAATTTTGACTGCGGCGAAAGCTGCCACGGCAAGCAAGGCTACAACGATCGTCAGAAACTTCCGCACCATGAAACACCCCTCCTTCGGCAAAGTTGAAGCCCCCTACGGTCACGATTGTCGTCTTAGGTACAGTCAATTACTTTACGTTATCATTATAAACCCTTATCGTGTTGGTGTCAAGAGCTTGAGAAGCAAGCATTAGAAGACCACATTAGAGCATCGTTCAAGGAGAGGAAGTCGCACGGCTTTTGTACGTACGTTTCACTACTCAAGCCCGTGGAGGTGCCACGGATGATCTTTCGATGAACTCTGGTTGAAAGACATACTTTTCTGCTTCTCCACCAGAAAGCATCTTCAGAAGTATCTCGGCAGCTTTTCTTCCCACATCCTCCTTGGGATGGGCAAAGGAGGTGAGTACGTCTCTGAAATCACCTATGGGTGCGTCGTCGAAGCCTATGACGGACAGATCGTCCGGAATAGTCAGACCTAATCTCTTCGCAACCAACTGTAGTTGCAGGGCTGTCGCGTCGTTGTAGCAGAAAACTGCGGTTGGTCGAAGTTGTTTGGGCATGGTGAGAAGTTCGTAGGCCATTTGCATCGGCACGCCCGTGAACTCCGACACATTGAAAGACTTTTCGTAGATCTTCTCAAAACCAAGCTCACGCGCTCGTTGAATGAAGCTCATCGCTCTGGCGAAGCTTGGCAGGTGTATCGACTTGTAGAGCACCGCCACCCTCTTGTGCCCGTGTTGATGAAAGACCTCGGCAGCTTTTGTGCCACCGTACGTGTCGTCCAAGACCACACAACCTGCTCCTTCTATGTTCCAGTCGCTGTGCACCAAAACCACTTTGATACCTTGCTTGACGAGTGATTTCATGTAGTCCCTGTTACAACGTCTCGTGGCGCTGTAAACAGGATCCACTATCAAGCCTGTGACACCAGATTCAACCCACTCCTCTATGATCTGCTTCTCTCGGGAGGGATCCTCCGAAGCGTTACCAAGCAACAACTTGTAACCGTTTCTGAAGAGATAATCCTCTGCTCCAAAAACGACGTAGGGAAATATGTAACTGGTTATCTGCTGAACGATTATGCCAACCAGGTGATTGGTCTTTTCCGAATTGACGAAAGATCCCACGCCCGGCTTTCTGACTATGATGCCTCTCACCACGAGACGATCCAGGGCCTTTCTCACGGTTTCTCTGCTCGCCCCAAACTTTTCCATGAGCTCTTGTTCTGTTGGTAATCTCGTGCCGGGCCCGTACTTTCCAGATTTTATTTGTGAAAGCAGGAACTGCTCGATGAGTCTGTACTTGGGTGCGATCAGATGATACCTCCCTATGTACGTACGTTTAATCCTGATCCTATTCTACGCCGTTGCCTCCACCCAGTCAAGCAGACTCCTGAAAACTACGAGTTCCTTAACGACCGCGTGTACGACAGTTCACACCCACGTGTTTATAATCGACAGTTGTGGACAGCTCGAGGTATGTCTTCTACAGTTTCGCTTTCTTGACGGGTTTCGCTGGACAAGCATACGGGATAATCTTCAACTTACACATGCGCGGGCAACACTTCACAAACGCGCAGATAGGTGCCATCGTATCCAGCAGCCTCTGGGGAAGCGCTGTGCTTGGATTGATCCTTGCCTTAGTTTTGAACAAGTTTGAAAAGCGAAGAATTCTATTCTTCTCGAGTCTTCTGACGGGTATCCTAATGATCTTGAGGACTCTGATTTTGTCTTTCCCTGCACAAATCCTTCTCGCTTTCGTTTTCGGTGCCTTTTCGAGCCTGTCGGGCATGGCTTTCACGGTATCTCTTTTGGCAAAAACCGAACTGAAGAAAAGATATTCGGTGTTCGGTTCTCAGTTCTCGGTTACGATGACAGCGAGCGTTCTGGGAAACATTCTTGGTGGTACCATGGCTGACAACCTGGGTTACTCTTTCAGCCTCCTGTTCGCCGCAAGTTTGCAACTGTGCTCAGCATTCCTGATCCGAAAGATTGGCAGTGTCAGGAACGTTTCTCCCCTTTTGAAAGGTTTTTCGCTTGATTCTGTCCAGAAGCGCGTGCTCACGTATTACATTCTTTCAAACGTACTGATTGGCTTTGGAGCGGGACTCTTTTTGAACTTCAGCAACCTGATGTTCTACGATCTTTTCAATCTGCCGCTGGGTCATGTCGGTCTGATCATGGCCCTGGCGCAGTTGATGACAGCTCTGGGAAGTTTCAGCAGTGGTGCTCTGCAAAAAAGATTCGGTACGCTCAGAGTTCTCTTGACATGTCATACAGTTGTGGTACCTCTCATGCTTTCACTCTCGTTCACGAGAAATCTGATAGCCTTCACCAGTCTTTACGTTGTGAGGTTCATGTTGATGAACATGGTGAACCCATCCCTTACGGTGCTGGTGTTCAGCAACCTGCCTGAACAGTTGATCATGTCAGCCAACGGATTCGGCAATCTGTTGAACAGTTCTTCGCGTGCATTGGCGGCTTATCTGTACGGCTGGATCGTTGAAGGCCCAAAGGATTACACCAGACTCCTGTTGATCAGTACGTTGTTCTATGGGTTGAACGCATTGCTGACTTGGTGGTTCAAGAAACGTCTTGAAAAGTTGGTATCATAGAACTGAGGTGTGACGTGTGAAACATGTTCTGATCGTGCTGCTGTTTTTTTCACAGATGGTCCTTCCTGCAAGTTTGTTTGTTGTTAAGGAAGGAACGATCGAGCTCTACGATGTCTCTGTTCCACTCATACCGGTCAAATCGGGATCGATCGATGTTTCAAACGCTGTGAAAATCTTGTCCAGTGACAGTCTTGTCTACGTCCTGGGAACGATGAGAATCGAGGCCTTCGATCTGAACTTACGACCAGTCAGCAAGATCGAGCTGAACCGCAGGATCATTGACGCCGTTCTTTTGGAGGACCTCTACGTTGTACATGACTATTCAATCAGTGTGTTTGACAGGAATTTGAACCTCAAGGCTTCCTACACGTTGAACGAGAGGTTGGACAGAATAAGTGCTTATTCGAATCTCTTGATTGCGCTTTCTGGTGGAAGAATCATCGCATTCGACCGAAATCTCAAGCGATTCTGGGAGATCTCGGCGCCGAGTTCCATCATCAGCGCACAGGTTGTCGGAAGCTATCTGATGTTTTCGACGAACAAAGAATTCTACATCATGAACATTTCTCAAGGCATACCCGTGCTCGAATCGAAGCACAAATTCGCTCTGAACTTTCAGCAGATCCTCTCTGTGAGAAACAATCTCGTCGCGTTGTTGGATGATAAATCCATCCTGATGCTCTCGAGGGCAGATCTGTCCGTCATCGACAGATTGAACATTTCGGCAGTTTCGATCACCAGCTACAAAGATTATCTCTATGTTGTCACCGACAAAGGTACAATTGTAGTTGCAAGCGTGCTTCCAAGCTCAATCAAGCTTTTCCAGACCATCGCAACGAACGTGAAGTGGGCAGGTATGAGCGAGACGGGTTTGCTGAAGACAACTACCGTGGCTGAAGTTCAAACAACCACCGAAACGACAAGCTATCAAGAGAAACACGAAGAAGAGAAACTTTTGAGTTTCCTCGGGGATGTGAAGCTACCACAAAAAGTGAGTACGACCCTGGCGATCGGCAGGGAGCTCTATTTGTCTACTCTGGATGGCAACTTACTCAGAGTGGATCCGAATAGCCTCAAGGTTTATCCAACGAAGGTGGCGTTCATACTCACTGCGGATCCAGTTGTCATGGATGATGGGTCCATCGTACTGGGTTCCTGGGACAAAAACATCTGTGTGGTCACTGACAGAATAGCCAAAATGGGCACCGATTCGTCCATCTCTTTGGCTGTGGCAAAAACTCCGTACGGTTTTGTCGCCGTCGACGACGATGGAACCTTGTACATATTTGACTCAAGAAGGAGTGGAGACCCGATCAAAGTACGTCTAACAGGTTGGTTCGTGTGTCCACCCGCGGTACATGAAGATTACGGAATATTCGTCCTGGATTGGCTTGGGATACTGCACCTTGTGGACTTTTCTGGAAAAGGGATCTGGTCATCCATCACAGAATCGACAAAGTCGGCAGAGATCGTCGTGACAAGCGAACTGATCTTTGTAGTCACTCAAAGATCAGTTTGGTGCCTGCAGATCAAAGACGGAAAGACAAGATGGACAGAACATTTCGAAAACGCAGAATTGCTGCAGGCAGTCAGTGATGGTGAAACTCTGTATCTCTGTGACGCTGTCGGGAACGTTTATGCGCTGGATTTCTCGGGCAGGACGATCTGGATGAGGGAAAATCTTTCCGCAAGAACGATTCTGTCGACGCAAACAGGTCTAATCGCCGCCGGTGAAAAGTTGTATCTGCTCTCGTCGAAAGATGGTTCGATCCTTTTGGAGGAGTCTTTACCAGTTTCGACAACGGGCAAGATGAAGTTGTCTGACTCGGGTTTGTTGACCCTGATGGCAGAAGATAGAATACTCCTCTACAAGTTGAAGAGTTCACCCACAGCAGGTTGGCCGATGTACCTCAGAGATGCTATGAACTCAAGCCTTTTCCGAAAATGATCTGAACAAGTTCGAAAAGATCTTCGCAAGTGCGTACACGACTACGAGGAACTCAAGCCTTCCCATGAACATCCCGATTGTCAGCGTCCACATCGCACCGAGTGGCATGGTCGATGATGTGATTCCACACGAAAGTCCTACACCGGCCAATGCGGAGGCGAACTCGAACATGGCCTCTTCCAAAGTGTAACCAAAGAGAGTGAGGATGATCGTTCCCAGAGCATGGGAAATAACGTAAACTGCGCTCGTTAGAAACGCTTCCTTGATCAGTTGTGGATCGAGATACTTTTTTGTAGAACCCTTCCAGATCTCAACGTAGACAACGGAACTCTTGGGTAACAGAAACCTTCTGAGTGAGATCTTGAACGCCTTGATGAGCACGGAGAGCCTGTACTGCTTTATGCCACCGGACGTCGAATCCATGCAACCTCCAAGTAGCATCAGGACTATCAGTACAAAGAGCCCTGTCGGGAAAAACAACCACGATGTGAGATCAACGGTCGAAAAACCAGTCCCGGTGAGAGCAGAAATTATCTGAAAGAGGGAGTGTCTGAGGGCGTCCGCCGGCGTTGAAAAAACTTTACCAACGCCCGCGAGAGATACGCACACTGTGCCCAAAAAGATGAGCACCAACATTTGTTTGGGTTCACTGTTCTTCTTCAAAGCGTGCCAATCTCTGCTCCAGAAGGTGTGGTGAATCCCAAACCCCATAGATCCGAGGAACATGAGAAACATCAGTATCAACTCGACCGACAATTTGTTGAAGGATGCGATGCTATTGTTTTTGGTTGAGAATCCTCCTGTGGCAAGGGCTGTGAAGGAATGGTTCAGCGCGTCGAAGAAGCTCAGACCTGCGAACTTCAAAGCGATCGTTCCAAAGAGAGCGTAGAGAAGATAGTAAGTGACTATGAGTCTTGTCGAATGTCTTATGTTCGGTGCTATGTTATCGACACGACCTTCAGCCTGGTAGAAACCCAAACCTGTTGGACCTATGATTGTGCTCATCATGATGACAGCAAAACCGGCCCCCCCGAGGTACTGGGTAAAGCTTCTCCAGAACAGGATTGGTTTGGGTAAGCCTTCAACGTCTTGAAACATCGTTAGACCCGTGGTAGTCCACCCGCTCGTTGCCTCGAAGATCGCTTGGGAGAAGTTCAAAAGCCCGTAGATAATGTAAGGCAGTGCGGAGATCACGACGGCCGATGCCCAGGAAAAGGTTACGATCACTGCTCCTTCTTTGACCGTTATGACCTCTTCCTTTTCAGCTTTCGACAAACGACTAACGATCAAACCGATCGTGAGCGATATGAGGGAGGGCAACACAAAGGATATCAAACAGTGAGTGACGCTTGTTTCTTCAAAAATCCAGACGAGAGGAACGAGGAGCACCAAAGAAAAGAACACCAGGAGTCGACCCACTGTACGAAATACGACACCGTATTCATGCATCGAAGATATCATATCATTCACCGACGAGTAAGTTTATCACTTGCGATTGAACCGCTGGTTCACAGAGCACCATGACCCTGTCCTCAGCCAGCAGTTCCGTTTCTCCGCGTGGTATCACGACAGCATTGTTTCTGATGATCGCACCGATGACACAGTTGTTCGGTAGTGGTATATCCTTCAGCTTTTTGCCGACAGAGGGCGAGGTTCTGGGTATCTCGAGACGCAAAAAAACAAGTCTTCCTTCCTCAACGGGTGAAAACTCCTCCATCTCATCGACAAGCAAAAGACCCTGGATCGTCTGTAACAACAGGTTCGTTGGGCTGACCGCTGCTTTCACACCGAGACGATAAAAGATCTCTATGTCTTCCGGATCGTTGACGAGCGTAACTATGCGCTCTACCCCGTAATAGTGTCGAAGCATTTGGGATATTATGAGGTTATCACGATCCGTGTTCGTCAACACCACGACCAGATCCTCACCACTGAGATCGAGCTGATCGAGCACACTCTTCTTGCTCCCATCGCCTAAGATGACAACCGCTGAAAGGTTCTTAGCGAGGCTCTCGCAAGCGCGTGGGTCTTTGTTCACTATGTACACGTGATAGCCTTTTGAAATCATCATGCGTGCCAAATGATAAGCGATTTTCTGCCCACCTATGATTACGAACTTCAAGTTTCTCGCACCCCTAATTCTCGCAGAATACTCATCGCAGTGAGTCGTGTGGGTGATACGATGTCGATGTCGAATTCTTTGAATATGTCCTCGTTCGATGGATCGTTGACTCGCGCTATCACTCGCTTGACTCCGAAGAACCTTTTGGCCACCGTTGAGACCATGAAATTGGTGTTGTCGTCACCCGTCAACGCGACCAACACGTCAGCTTTATCGAGTCGAGCCTCTCTCAAAACGGAGATCTCAGTCACGTCTCCGTTGATCTTGAACCCGGTGAACTCTTCAGGAAGATTCTCGAGCGCTGTTTCATCCGTATCGATCACTACAACGTTGCTTCCAGAAACTGAGAGGCTCGTCGCCACGATCGAACCAATTCTTCCACAACCTGCTATGACCACATACAAAGATTCAGTTTTCTTCATACTTTGCAATCTCCTTTAACGCCTTCTTGTGGTCTGGATCGAGCGCCAACGCGGCCTTCAGGTACTTGTGCGCAAGTGTCTTGTTGCCAAGCTTTTCCATCACCATTGCGTAAATGACGTGCGCTTCTGCATCAGGTCGTATTGAGAAGAGTTCACGGGCAAGTTTCTCGGCTGTGGTCAGCTTGCCTTGCTCCAGCTTTTCCTCCACCAGACGAGCGAGTCTTTCAAAGCTCAGTTGCTCTCTGTTGAGTAGCTCTTCTACCTTCTTCACAAGATCCTGAGCCGAAAAAGGTTTGGAGAGATAGTCTCCAGCACCCTGCTTCAGAGCTTCAACTACGGGTGTGGCATTGGTAACCGCTGAAACTATCAGGGCGGGCACCTCTATGCCTTCCTGTTTCATACGCTTCAACAACTCAGTACCCGACATACCCGGCAATCTCAAGTCGAGTATGAGCAGATCAAACTTCACTTTACGTAGTTCTACAAGCGCTTCCTCGCCAGTAGCAATTGTCGTCACACTGTGATCGTTTTCCTCGAGGATCTTTTTGATGAGATTTCTGACGTTCCGCTCATCGTCCACTACCAAAATGTTAGCCATACGCTTTCACATTTTCATAGTGTATCACTCTTCACACGTTCAAGTACCTTCTGATCTCCCAATCGGTTACACTGATACTGAATTCTCTCCATTCTCTTCTCTTCAGTTCCAGGAATTTTCTGAAAATGTGCTCTCCGAGAACTTCTTTGACGAGAGTGGAGTTTTTCATTTCCTCCAATGCGTCCTTCAGCGAACCGGGCAACGATTCTATCTTTATCTGAGCCTTCTTCTCATCGCTCATCGTGTAGATGTTTTCCTCGATCGGCAGAGGTGGGTCGGTACGTTTTTCGATTCCATCCAGGCCCGCTGCCACCATCACGGCGAGTGCCAGATAGGTGTTGCAGCTGGGATCTGGTGCTCTGTACTCAATCCTCGTCGATTTGCCCCTGGCAGCTGGAACCCTTATCAGAGCACTCCTGTTCGCCTTCGACCAGGCGATGTTCACGGGAGCCTCATAACCTGGTACCAAGCGTTTGTAACTGTTCACTGTTGGGTTCGTGATTGCGGTGATCTCCTTGGCGTGTGCGATCAAACCACCAACGAAGTAATACAGCGTCTTTGAAAGGCCGTCCGAAGCGCTGGGATCATGGAAAGCGTTTTCTCCGTCCCTGAAGAGACTCAAGTGCGTGTGCATCCCCGAACCGTTGATCCCAAAGAAGGGTTTCGGCATGAACGTGACGTGCAAGTTGTACTTTATGGCGATCGTCTTCAAAACCAACTTCACAGTCTGTGTGTTGTCTGCTGTCCTGACCAGTTCATCGTAACGAAAATCGACCTCGTGCTGTGAGGGTGCCCCTTCATGGTGTGAAGCCTCAACGTCGATGCCCATCGTTCTAAGGGCCACGGCCGCTTCGCTTCTCAGAGATTCAACCTGGTTGAGGGGCAACAGGTCAAAGTAACTTCCCCGATCGAGCGTCTCTGCCACGGGGAAACCTTTCGAGTCTCTTGGTACAACGAAGAATTCCAGTTCAGGCCCGGCATAGGGGACAAAGCCCATCTTCTTTGCCTTTTCGACGACGAGTTTCAGTCTGTATCGCGGATCCCCCTCAAACGGTGTTCCGTCAGGTTTGTACACATCACAGATCAACCTCGCGCTCTTGATACCGTCGGTTGTCCAAGGCAGAATGGCGAAAGTTTCTGGATCGGGCCTCAGGTACATGTCCGATTCTTCGATTCTCACAAAACCTTCGATGGACGATCCATCGAACATGATACCCCTTTCAAAGGCCCTGGGTAGCTCTTGAGTGGGTATCTCCACGTTCTTGACGTTCCCGTTGATGTCCGAAAACTGCAATCTCACGAACTGGATACTTTCTTCCTCCACGAGCTTCAGAACATCCTCCGCTTTCATTTCGATTCCCCCTCGCGACTCTTATATGCATGTATTTTATGACGAGTAATTTTTCGCGTTCGTTAAGGGAAATTAAGTGGAAGAGACGAGTCGGTTCATTTTTCTCAGAACCGATAAGAAGCGCTGCGAATCCTTTGAAACGATCTTAGCGAGCAGTTCTTCGGTGAGCATTTCCAGAACGGGTTTGAACGTGAGTCTGTGAAACTCTGTCGGGCCATAACGACGAAGATTCTCAAGGTGTTCTCTGGTTGGGTAGCCTTTGTGTTTGTAAAAACCATAATCAGGATAGCGCTCGTGGAACATTTCCATGAGGTGATCTCGCGTCACTTTCGCAACTATCGATGCCGCGGCGATGGAAGCACTCTTTCGGTCTCCTTTCACCACGCACGTGCCCTGTTGAGAAAGTTTCAACGATTTTCCATCGACCAAAACAAAAGCGCCCGGATAGTGGAGATTCTCGAGGGCGCGGTTCATGGCGATTCTTGTTGCGTTCAGGATGTTGTACGTGTCTATCTCCTCTTCGGACGCGATACCAACTCCAACCTCGGCGCATTTCTGTATCTCTTCAAAGAGACGCTCCCTCTGTCCTGGACTCAATTGCTTTGAATCGTACACGTCCAGCGGTTCGAGCAACACAACCGCGGCGGCGACCACAGGTCCCGCTATGCAACCTCTCCCTGCTTCATCCACCCCTATGATGGTGCCAAAACTTGATCTGTAAAACTCGTCAAAAAGGAACAACTCTCTTCTCATCAAGGATCTATATTACTACAGCTTCATCTCGTGTGACGCTCCAGCACGAACCTTCAAAGATCCGTCAACAAAGGTGCCACTTCAAAGTTTTCGTGAACAACGCACGGCGTCGTCGAATATCTTGATAATCAATTCCTCGTAACTCAACTTCGCGGCTTCCGCCATCTTGATTATGTCGGAATAGTTTGGAGTGAGCATCGGAAGTGAGTTCACGTCGAGAAAGTAAACCTCGTTTCCCCTTACACGCAGATCCATGCGAGTGTAATTTCTCAGGTTCAAAGCCTTGAAAGCCATTCGTGCGTAATGTTCTATCTTTCTTCTCAGATCTTCATCGATGCGCGCAGGACAGAAGTAACGCGTCTGCTCACCATAGTAATGTTTAACCCTGTAGGAATAAAACCGCTCGAGCCCGTCTGGCAGTGTGGAAAAATCTATCTCGAGAATGGGTAGCACTTCATTCGCCACGATACCCACACTGAGTTCTTTTCCTTCTATGAACTCTTCCACCAGTGCAGGTTCGTTGAACTCTTCGTGAACCCTCTTCACAGCCTTTTTGAGTGCTTCCACACTCTCGACCACCGAATCCGCATCGATTCCCTTTGCACTACCTTGTCTCGAAGGTTTCACTATGGCGGGACGAAAATCCATCGTCTTTGGCTCTTCACCGACCGGTACGACGAAGAAATTCGGCGTTGGTATTCCGTAATGCTGAAGAACGATCTTGGTCATGATCTTGTCGGTGCAGAGAGCGTGTGCGAGTGCAGAAGAACCCGTATAGGGTATTCTCAAGACGTCGAGTACAGCAGGAACATGCATTTGAAGATGTGCAGTCGACAGATTGAAGACCGCATCGAAAGTCTTGACGCGTTCGATGAAGTCATCACCAAATGGAAGCTTTTCAACGTCGTGATGTTTCGACAAAGCCTCGCAAACGCTGTCGATCATTTTGACACGTGACTCGTCGAGATTTTCAAGATCGTAGACGACGGCAACTTTCATTCATGTGACCTCCCCAGAATTTTTGCAAGTCTTTCTTTCTCACTAATTACTCTTCCATTTTCATCAACGCATCTGCACTGTCCATCTATTATCGCAGTTCTGACCTCGCCTTTCGCCACGGAGAAACCTTTGAGTGCCGGAGCGTCCAGTATTCCGATCTTAACGGCTTCGAAGAGTAGGTCTGGGTTAAGTAAATCTTCATCGGAGCCACCACCGAGTGACTTGATGGCTTCAATTATCTGCAAGGCTTCTTCTTTGATTCGCTCCTTTTCCCCTCGTATCCAAGGATCCGCCAGAGGATCTGAAAGACCGCGCAGTGCAACGTTTATGGCCCTTCTGGCAATCTTGACGCTCTCTATGATCTCCTTTGCCGTAGCTCTCTTCACAGATTCACAATAGGCGACGACGTGCACTATGTGCGGTTCAAGCGCCATCCCGTAGAACATGGAGACGCCTATCTGTCCCTTTGCCGCATCGGGGTCTGCTGGCATAGACATCAGACCTGTTCTTATCATTCGATAAACTTTGAAATTTTCATCTGCGAGGCTTTCAACAAGTTCCCTTTTCGCCATCATCTTGGCGATGTCACCTTTCGGCGATAAACCCATGGGTGTTTCCAGCATGAACTGTTGCACGTACTCCTTCACACCAAGCTTCTTCGCGGCAAAGGTGGCGAGGTACGCCGCGGCGACCTCCACGGCATCGTGGGCTAATCTCAAGGCCCACTGGTGAGAGTCGGTCACTTCAACCGGCACATCGTTCTCACCGTTCCAGCGTATCGCCTCCATGTTCTCCTTGATCGCTTCAAGCAAAGGCCTGTCGGAGCGTCTGTCGAGGTCGCTGTACCACATGAGCGGTATCGCCGCCCACGCATTGTTAAGTGTCTCCTTCAGCAGTTTTGAAAACTCCACCATGTGTCTCGTGCCTGCGTAGCACCTGACGAGCGGATAATTTCCTCTTCTGCTTGCTTGGTACGATCTCACGAAGTCTTCTTTTGTTCTTATCGGTGCCCCACCGGCACCATCTTGCTTTGGATCCATCTTCTCCGGTTCGAAAAAGAACTGTTGACAGTTCTGATCAGGTGCAATGGATATGACGTCCAGCAGTTGAGAATCCGCCATTTTTTCGATCTCTTTTATGGTCTCTTCGAGCGTTTGTAACCCTATGTGATGTCGTATGAGAGGAAAAGGGCTTTTGAATTTTATTCTTTCACCCAGCCTCTGCGGGTAAATCTCCATTCTTTGTAATTTCCGCGCCTCTCCTCTCAAGAACATGACGATTTCATCCATCTCTTCGGTCCCATCGAAGACCTTACTTATAAAATTGAACGTTCTCGCGACACTGGCCGTCTCCACCGTACCACCGAATATGTATGTCTTATTCAGAAGACCACGTTCTTTCAACAGATGTTCCAAGGTTTGCAGAAGATTTCTCAGTGCTTCCGCACCGAGTCTGTAACTCATCGCGACGACATCAGGATCGTGCTTCTCTATCTCTTCCACGAGTTTCTCTATCGGTACGGCGGAACCTATGTACAGTGTTTCGTAACCGTTCTCCTTCGCCAAGTTGAGAAAATTGAGCAAACCAACGTTGTGAACGCAGCTTCCTATGGAGGCACCGATCATCTTCATTGCCATCCCTCCTCCATGATTCGCTTGACCTCTTCGAGGGTTTTCCCCTTGAGATGAAGCCTCTCAAAGTTCCTACCCTCTTTGAAGAAGTCGATGCCCATCATGATCGAGGCGAGCTTGACGATGGCATCGATCGTGGGTGTTTTCACCTTAACCAACTTTCCGAAGGCTGATATGGGCACCAAACTTGTGGGCACGTCCTCCAAGATGTATCTGTTCTCGAGGCTCGTGGGCGCCTGTATGCCCCTGTAACCTTCGTTGTTGTGTATCGCATCGTACAGATCCTTCCCCTTCACATCGTACGCGTAGGATAACCACTGCACGGCCGTCATGGGTTCAATGCCAAACTTCCTTGCGACTGCGCACCTTTCTTCGTCGATCGCTTGCAGAACCTTCGCCACAGATGGGCTTATGCCCTCAAAGTAGAACTCAAACTTTCCGAACGTCGTTTCCACCCAACCTGCGTTCAAGACAATTGTGGCAGGATGAAAAACTGCACCTATGTTGTTGAAACTCGTGTAAAGCGTGTTCGGCGCGAGTTCAAACTCGGGCATGACCTTCAGAAGGGTTTCTTCCAGGTCTTTGTTTCTCGCCGCAGGGAGAGCCGCAACCGGCACGGCGTTCTTGATTCTGAAGATTCGTACCACGCCAGGATTAGACATGCGTGATGCGAAGACGAATGTTTGGGCCTCAGCGATGACAACGTCTTTCTGCACACCCTTTTCCTTCAACACGTTGGCGAACTCCAGAGCTCCAGCCGTTCTTCCTGGATTGAGCACGATGATTTGACCATCTTCGAGCAGTGGGGCGAGCTTTTCGGCCACTTCACGGTGTGCGTTGGCTGGAACGACGACCATGAGGAGTTTTCTACCCTTGATCGCTTCTGCCAAATCCGTCGTTGCAAAAGAAATCTGCGCCGTTGCGTTGACTTCACCCTCGAGCTTGATCTTCCTCGTCTTCAAAATGGGTGCGATCCTTTTTTCGGATCTGTTGTACAGTGAAACGTCATACCCTTTTAGAGCAAGATACCCTGCAAGAGCTTGCCCACCATTGCCTGCGCCAATTACGCATATTTTCACATACATCACCTCCGTATCGGTACTATTGCAATCTTAACACATGTTACGGTCCGATTCAAGATGCGGAGGATATCAATCAAAGTTACTTATAAATTTCTTACTGTTTATTTGGTATAATCACTCCTGGTGAAGAAACTTTGCTGTCCGTGGTTGCGGTCCCCATAGTCTTCATCTTCAATGAACCATACATGGTCTTCATACGCAGAGCTCACCACTTGAGCAGACACGCGAATCAAGTTGCCTTTCCGGGAGGCTTAGTCGAAGACGGTGAAACACTCGTAGAAGCTATGTTTCGGGAGCTCGAAGAAGAAATTGGTGTTGCAAAAGATCGCTGCAGCTTACTTGGTACGTTGTCCTCGACTGTGACGGGAAAGTCAAACCTCTTGGTTCAAGCGTTCCTCGTTCAAATTGATCGGCCCCATTTCAGACTTAACAAATCTGAGGTGCAGGATCTTTACCTCGTCAGTTTATCGTTGTTCGATAGAATTTCGTGTGACGAGATCGTGCTTCCAAGCGGTGGCAGAACGTGCAGATTCGTCATCGATGGGATCGTGATATGGGGTGCGACGGCAAGGATCATCAGAGATTCTCTGGAGAAAATGAAACGATTACTGGAGGGATTCAAAGATGAACTTTCTGATCGCCCGGGTGACTGATCCTGTTGAACATCTTTCGCGAGTCGGCGTCGATCCTGCGTCGATACCGATCTTCAAAAACAAGGGTGAGTTCGTCAGCTTGCTCATCTACGACGTTCCAGCGATCAGCGCGAACGTGATCAAACAAGAAATGCTCGCCGCTGGTGGAGATGCAGCCGTTCACAAACACTCGATCACGCTGAAGGTCCAGTCTACCCATGTTCTGACGATGGGAACGCTCGCACAGCACAAAAAACTCGTTGAAAAACTTTCCTTGATGCACTACTGGAACCTCGATGAGATCGCACGGGACATAAAGAACTGTCTCTTCGAGACCAAAGTTCGTGCCATAGAGCTTCCATCGGGTCGAAGATTGGAGTTCGAGAAACCTTTGATCATGGGCATCGTTAACGTCACACCGGACTCTTTCTATGCTGCGAGTCGTGTTGAGAAAGATAAACTGATCGATCTTGCCGCGAGAATGGTTAAAGAAGGTGTGGACATCATCGACATCGGTGGCGAATCGACCAGACCCGGTTCTGAAAGGGTCAGCGAGGATGAAGAACTCAACAGAGTCGTACCCGCCGTCGAGACCGTGCGGAAAAACTTTGATGTTTTCATTTCTGTTGACACCTACAAAGCGAAGGTCGCAGAAGAAGCGCTGAAGAACGGTGCAGAGATCGTGAACGACGTGAGCGCGCTCAGGTTCGATCCAGAGATGATAAATGTTCTCAAGACCTACAAACCCGCGGTGGTGTTGATGCACATGAAAGGTGAGCCAAAGACGATGCAGGAGAATCCCTATTACGAAGATGTCGTCAAAGAGGTCCTCTACTTCTTCAAAGAGAGAATCGAGAAACTTCGCGAAATCGGTCTGGAAGACAAAATCATAATCGATCCTGGCATCGGTTTTGGAAAAAGGCTCGTTGACAATCTGGAGATAATAAAACGAATTTCCGAATTCAAGAGTTTGGGGAAACCCGTGCTCGTGGGGGCTTCAAGAAAGTCTTTCATAGGCCAGGTTCTGGGCAACGTGCCTCCCGAAGAAAGACTGTACGGTACCCTCGCGGTGACAGCTTACTGTGTTCTGAACGGTGTTGACATCGTCAGAGTTCACGATGTTAAGGAAAATCTGCACGTTGTCAAGCTGATCCGGGCGATTCAGCCGCAAAGTAGATGAAGTTGGTTGAAAACTGTGCAGTATCGGTTCGCAACACTCATCAGTAAACCCGCGTTGTTTTGTGCCTAAATCTTATGGTACAATATTACAAACTTTGAAGGGGAGGTGTGTCTGGTGAAGAAGTTTCTGTTCTTCTCTCTGGTTCTCATCGCAGTCCTCTCGTTCTCCGCTAAGTACGGTGGAGTTGCTCGCTACGTGATGGGTGCCGACGCGGTCAGTTTGTTACCAGCCAACCAGACCGACAACATCAGCGGAACGGTGTGCCGCCATATCTTCGACGGTCTTGTCGAGTTTGACGAGAAGTTGAACATCACACCTGCGCTTGCGGAAAGGTGGGAGATTTCACAAGATGGTACTGAGTACACCTTCTACCTCAGAAAAGGTGTGAAGTTCCACGATGGAGCCGACTTCAACGCCCAGGCGGTCAAAAAGTACTACGACTATGTTCTGAACAGCTCTCTCAGAAGAACCGGTTTGTTCAAAGGCATCGTGAAAGAGATTGTCGTCGTCGATGACTACACAGTGAAGTTCATTCTTGAAAAGCCGTATTCTCCGTTCTTGAACAGGCTCGCTCACGAAGCCGCCCTGATAGTCTCTCCAAAGGCTATCGATGCATATGGCAGCGATCCAGCCAAACTCGGTAAAAATCCTGTTGGAACAGGCCCATTCATGCTCAAAGAATGGAAGATCGGAGAAAGGATAGAACTTGTCAAGAACCCGAATTACTGGAGAGAGGGTCAACCTTACCTGGACGGTATCGTCTTCACAATCGTTCCGGAAGATGTTTCGAGGGTCACACAGCTGAGGGCCGGCGATGTGGATGTGATGTTCAACCCACCACCTGCACTCGTGCCCGTTCTTCAAAAGGACGAAAAACTCGTCGTGAGGGTTGAACCGAGCCTGAGGGTGATCTACATCGGATTCAACACGAGGAAAGCCCCACTGAGCGATGTTAGAGTTAGACAAGCACTCAACTATGCGATCGACAAGCAGAAGCTCTGCGCCACGATCATGAGAAACCTTGCGATCCCATCCGATTCACCGCTTGCTAAATACACCTTTGGCTATTACTCAACTGGAGGTTATCCCTACGATCCAGCGAAGGCGAAGCAGTTGTTGAAGGAAGCTGGTGTCGAGAATCTCAAACTTGAGCTGTTGACACCGAAGGGCAGATACCTCAACGATTACGAAGTCGCGGTCGCCGTGCAGGGCATGTTGAAAGAAGTGGGAGTCACGGTGGACGTGAAACCAATGGAGTGGGCGAGTTACATAAACAAGCTGTTCTCGAGCAACCCGGCAGACTGGGACTACGAGCTCTTCCTGCTCGGTTGGGCCCCTTCGACTGGCGAAGGACACTGGGTGCTCTATCCGCTTTTCCACTCTGACAACATGAATCCTAACGGTACGGGAGACAACAACACTTTCTACAGCAACCCGAAGGTCGACGAGCTCATAGACAAAATCGCCCACGAGCTTGACAAAGAAAAGCTTCTGCAGTACTATGCGGAGGTACAAAAGATCATCGTGCAAGACGCACCTTGGATCTTCCTCTACAATATGACTAACATCGTGGCGCACAAGAAACAGTTGAAAAACGTCTGGCTGCTGCCTACAGAGTTCGTCATTCTCAAGTACGCTTGGTTCGAATGAAAAGGTGCGGCTCACGCCGCACCTTTTTCTCTCATTGAAGCTTTTCTCTTCACAGGCAAGGCCTCTTTCGTAATGAGTTCAAAGCATCTGAACAAGGGAGCTTTTTTCAAACGATTGAGTCGGGAGATGATCGCTTCCGCCTTCGTTCTCCTTTTTTCATAACCGTCACGAGGTACAGCACTGCAGCTGAAGGCTGTAGGATCACTTCGATGTGCCCGTCACTCACTTTGATCCTTCCGTTCCTCTGAACCATCGCTCGGGAATCCTTAGACTCGAGCACATTCTTCAACTCTTCCAAGCTCACGCCTCTCTCAATCATTCTCTCGTACGCATGCGGAGTCAGAAGAAGGTTCTTTCCCAACAGATTCACGTGGATAACCGTGTTTACGTTATCGTGCGTCACTTTGCGTCGATTAAAAAATTCCGTCTTTGTCTGACGACTTCTGTAGGTGATCGCAAAGAGTGATGCGAGTACGATCGTGACCCCAAGGATCTGCTCGGAGCCTATTCTTTCGCCTCTGAAAATCACACCAGCTAAGCACGCAACAACCGTGGTCAGGTTCGAAAACAGGCTGGTCAGAATGGGCGAAGCGTGTTTCACCATGTAGTTGAGTAGGAAGAAGGCCACGGCCGATGAAAGTATTCCAAGATACAGCGCCGCCGAGACAGTATGGACATTGAGCAGGAGTTTGAACTGACCTGTGAGTGTGCTGAGAAGAGTGAAAAAGACGAATCCAGACAGCATCATGAAAAAGCTTATCTCCTCTGGGGTGAACTCTTTCGAGAACTTTCTCGCGTTGATTGTGTACAGTGCCGCCGAAAAAACCGCAAGCAACATCAACAGTTTACCGAACAGGTTCTGAGCCGTCATGTTGAACCCAACTATGAGTACACTACCAAGAAAGCTTGTAAGCAACAGAGCGTAGTGGATACTATCGCCGCGTTCCTTGAGCATGAAGATCGCAAGAACGTTCACAACGATGGGTATCAGTGCAACGATCATGCCAGCTTCAGAAGAGTTGATCCTCGCAACTCCCATCGTTTCGAAAAGAAAATACAGGATGGGCTGAAAAATGATCAATCTCCAGAGCTTCCAGTATGGCTTTTTCTCGAACCTGATCACACCGAAAAATTTGAGCGCTACGAACAAAACGCTCGCGACGAAAAAACGGTACGAAAGGAATGTCAAAGGATTCAAATGATCCAGCGCGTTCTTGGTGAAAAGGAATGAGAAGCCGAAAATCAATGAGACACAAAAGCCTGCTAAAACGACCTGCCAACTCACCCGATCACTCCTTCAGGACTTCAGCCACTCCAGAACCGCATCTGTCACCGCTTCCTTCTCCACGTCGTTGGAAAGTACGTGCCCCGACTTTTCGAAGATCAAGAGTTTTCTCTTCTCAGAGCGCACGTTGTCGTAGATGAACTGTGCGGCTTTCAGAGGCACCAGTTCATCGTTTCGCGCCGCGACGACGAGCGTTTCAGAAACTATTTGTCGCACAGCCTTTCTCGACATCTTGATCAACTTGTAGAGTTCTGCGCCCTGCTTGGGCCATTCGTAGGACCAATACTCTCTGTTGAGAGTCTCCATCGCGGGATCTTCGTACGTCTGCGATTTTTGCTTTGGGAGCTTGTCCCTGAAGAGAGCGACGAACTTGGCAAATTTTATTCTGTTGCTGGTCAGGTGAGTGGCTGCCGCTAAAGTCACAAGTTTTTTCGGTTTCAAAACGGACGCCATGATGATCGCTATAACCCCACCCATGGACAGACCGACTATGTGTACATCCTTACAGATCGCTTTCAGATCGTAATAGGCATCGAACGCCCGACGGAGCCAGTCGTGTGCCTTGGTGGTTAGGAAATCTTCACCGCATGTACCGTGCCCGGGCAAGCGGGGAACTGAGACCGTAAAGCCAGCTTCATAGGTCTTCTTCGCCATGTAAGTGAAATCGTGGGGTGAACCCGTGAAACCGTGGACGAACAGAACCCCCACTTCGCCGTTGATTTGAAAAACTGGCAGCGAGCAACTTGCAGTCTTGCAATCAACGAAACGCACGCCGTTCACCTCCCATCCCTTCTCAGAAACATTCTATCCCAGCACGAAGTGGAAGCGCCACCATCAACCTCGTCAAGATGAAGGCTCTTGCGTTTGCAAATTTTTCTTGAGCCATTCAACGGTCTTCAACAAGTGGTCGCGGAACTCTTCGATTTCCTCGTTCGTCAGTCTCTCGTTGCCGTAACGGAGCTTAACGTAGATGTCCGTAAGCCTTCCGAACGGTTCGAACGAGCCTTTCATTTTCAGGACCTCATATGGGGTGAGATGATTAAAGCCAGCAAAGAATTTGTTCCTCAACCACCAGTATCCCTCAACGACGAAATGTTCGGAAGGATCGAATTTCAGAGATTCTTCGTGCCGTGAGTCTTCTTCCGCGACTGGCCCGGCAGCTTTATGTTCTTCGATCAGAGTACCGACATTCTTTGAAACGTAAACGGTCAGATAAATCATGAAGACGCCTGCAAAGATCAGCAAGGTCAGTGAAGCCCAGTTCAGAAAATCTACAATTCTTCTCGAATCACGCCGCGTCTCGGTCACTCTCACGGGCGTCGATTCCACAAACTCGATCTCAGTTTGTGAAGCTTCCGTTGCAACTGTGTCCTGTGTCAACTGTGCTCGCGTTAGTTCGAACCTGGGCTTTATGATTGAAAAAACAAGGGAAAGTAGAGACATCACCACAGCAAAGGTCACTGCGCCGAGGAGTAAGAGCAGAAGTGTGCCTTTCAATTTGAACAGTTTCAGGCTCAGCGTGAGCAGGAACACGCCGAAGAGGATCAAAAAGACCGGAAAGAATATCTTTTCCAGTGCGATATCGAACATGCGGGAACGATTCTGTGATTCGTTTGAACCTTCTTCAACGCCGCGTTCCACCGGCGTGATCTGAACCGTTTGCTTTTCTTCCTGCACACTTTTTTGTGGAATCAGTCTGAGTATCTGCGCCGCTATCGAGTAGTTGAGATTGACAAGAAGCAGAGCACAGAGGATCGAAGCAAACAAGAGAGCAAAAAACCTTCGTCTTTCGAGCCGAACCTTCGACCACACAACAGCAAGCAGAACGATCACGAACAACGTTGCCGCTTGCCACTTTTCCATCCACGAAGAAGAATTCAATGCGACACCCAGAAAGATGAGCCAAAGCCACGTCAAGTTAGTCTTTGAAGCCAACGCGTTCACAAGGGTAGCGAGACACAGGGCGAACAGAAACGACTGCAAACTGTCTTTCGACGTTGCGTAAAACAAGATCCAATTCGAAAGAAAGAGCATCCCAGACAACAAAAGAGTAACGCAGCCTGAACGTTGGCTCGACAGTAGCGAGACAAAAAACACCGCGCCCGGTACCACCAGATACGCCCACAACGGACGATCCAGGCCAACAAGCAAAAGCGATAGCAACGACGCAGCGAAGCTCAAAAGCCAGTCAGCGAACCTCGTCGATCTCATAAAAGACCTCCTGAAGTGTCTGATTGGGCTTGATGATCCTCACGATGATCTGTTCCTGTTCCAGCAGTTTCGCTTTCTCTCTGAGCTTCACCATGTCCAGAGGATACATCTCGTAGGTTCTTCCGGCTCTGTATTTTGGATCTCTGTAGCCGTAGGGTAGCAAAAAGATCATGACACGCGAACATCTTGCCCTTGTTTCGAGTAAGACTGGCAAGATCGAATCGGTCAGGTACATCGAGAGCACGACCACCGTTGAAGTGAACGTGAGCTTCGGCACCTGTGAGAAGAGCACTTCGCTGAGCTGTGGCCCATCTTCTGCGCCCTCCGCGAGCGCCAACATCTCCACCGCCCTCACCCAACCATCCCGTGATGCCCAGTCCATTTCGAGAACCTGCTTTCCAACCACGGTCATGTTTATCGTGTCGTTTCCCTGAGAGAGCCAGTACAGAATGGCCGTCGCTGCACGCACGGCCTCTTCTTCGTAACTGGTTCGAATCTGAGC
Source organism: Pseudothermotoga hypogea DSM 11164 = NBRC 106472 (assembly GCF_000816145.1). NCBI lineage: Bacteria > Thermotogati > Thermotogota > Thermotogae > Thermotogales > Thermotogaceae > Pseudothermotoga > Pseudothermotoga hypogea. Next base: position 738,467 of record NZ_CP007141.1, read on the forward strand.
CCAGACGTTTCTCGCGAAGATCTCCTTCGCCATGTTCAGATCCACGAACATGAAGACCTTGCTGATCGCCGTGCTTTCGTATTCTTTCACCAAGAGTTTTCCAAATTTCGCCGACGCCTTCCAGTGAACCTTCTTAATCGGATCGTTAGAATATTCTCTCAAGCCCTTGATCCTCAACGGATCTTCGAAGAGTTTGAAATCAGAGATTCGCCCCGGTAACGGTTCTCTCAGACGTGCCGGAAAGAACTCCAAAGGCATCAACCTTGGCAGCACGAGCACCTCCTGTGGCGCGTTGAACTGCGCCCAGATCTTGAACAAACCCAGAGGATGTTCGTAATAGCAGACCAAGTTCTTCAGAACCTTTCTACCTCTGGTTGGGAAAGAAGTCTTCACATCGATTCGCACAGGTTCAGGCCCAACAAAGACATCTCTCTCGAACAGGTTGTACGTCAGTGAAGATCCCACCTCGATCTGCCCCAAGAGAGTAACCTTCAAACGCTTCGATGACGCGACGCTGTGGTGGAACGAGACATCCTGGTTCGTGAACGCCCTCTCAGTTGAGATTTTTCTTTCAATTTGTAGCCTTGAGATGTCTCGTTTCGTTTCCAAAAAATGCGACCACAGAAAACCACACAACAAAGCGAAAAGAACGCTGAAAACGCTCATATTCAGGATCAACCAGACGATCGAGGCCACGGACAGGACGATTAACGGTTGAACGTTCCAGCTGATCGATCTGAGCTTCAGTTTCACCCTCTTATCGGTGCCTCCTCGCTGTTGAGTATTTCCTCCACGATCTCTTGCTTGGTCTTTCGCATCAATCTGGCTTCCGGCTTGAGTATCAATCTGTGTGCGAGTACATCCAGAGCGATACTCTTCACATCGTCGGGTAAGACGAAGTTTCGCTCGCTCATCGCGGCCAGAGCTCTGGACAGATGCACCAACGCGATACTTCCCCTTGGGCTGGATCCGAGCGCGACATCCGGATGAGTCCTCGTCCTGGCCACGATCCTGACGGCGTAATCCATGACGGAATCATCAACGTAGACTTCTTTTACGAGTTCTTTCATCCTCGAAAGTTCGCCTGCTTCACACACAGGTTCGAGCGACTCTATGGGATGAGATCTTTCCAATCTTCTCAGTAGTTCTATCTCCTGGTCCCTCTCGAGGTACCCAAGGCTCAGACAAATCGCGAATCGATCCAGCTGCGCCTCGGGCAACGGGAACGTTCCTTCGAACTCCACAGGATTCTGTGTCGCTATCACGAAGAAATGTTCGCTCAGCTGGTACGTCACCCCATCGATACTCACCTGTTTTTCAGCCATGGCTTGAAGCAAGGCCGACTGTGTCCTCGGTGTGGCCCTGTTTATCTCGTCCACCAACAGAACGTCCGTGAAGAGAACTCCCTTCTTGAAGCTGAACTGTCCGGTTCTCGGATCGAGCACGTTGAATCCTGTGATGTCGGAAGGTGTGAGATCTGGGGTGCACTGCACTCTGCTGAAGTTCAAGCCGAGTGAGATGGCGAAAGATCTTGCAAGCATGGTCTTTCCCACACCGGGTACGTCGTTGATGAGCACGTGCGCCGAGCTCAGAAAAGCTGCCAGTATCTTTTTTATGACCTCGTCTTTACCAACGATGACACGAGAGACATTCTTCAGAACGCGTTCAGCAAAGTCAGCAACCTGTTTCATTTCAAACGCCTCCAATGATGAAGATTCTTCGCAATGAGTTTCCCTACAGTTTTTCTCGCCACAATTTCCTCAGGAGTGAAGCTCTCTTTGTTTCTGTAATCGTGCTTGTTGACAAACGAGTTCAGCAATCCTATCAGATGCCTGTGCTTCGAGAGTTGAATCGCCTTGAAAGTCTCTCTGAGAGAGTTCTTGAGCCTTGAGAAGACGAAGGCGTAATGGTCGAAACACAACACAGATTCTGAAGATTTGTACAGATCGAGCAGTTCACCAAGGTTGTTCAGAAACGCCTTCAGGTACAGCGACTCGAAGGTCCTTTCCTTCTCGCACAAGAAACAGCTGGAGCCACGATCCAAATCGAAGTGGTTTTCCAACAGTTTGGTGAGATGATCCAGAACGTCAGAATAGATTATCGCCAAGCCCATGTATCCCAGTTCCATGTGTTTTGACAGATACGTTTCTATCCTCGCAACGTGCCCACGACACAATCCTTTGGATCGAAGCTCGGACCTAACAGTTACGTCGTTCACCATTTCGTACAGAAGGCTGTCGATGGTTGAATCTAAAGCCTTATCTATGAGTAAGCATATTGGACATTCCAGTCGCGCTTGAGCGATCGCATCCTTCAAGCTGATCTCAACAAGACCCATTCGTCCCACCCAAACAAAAAACTCCTACCCTCATGGTAGGAGTCATCAGCCCATTGGGCGATTGTGGCGGACTCCATCGCCAAGAAGATTTTATCATATCACCCGATAGCTCTTCCATTTACCTTTGAAAAACACAGCAGATGCGTAGGATATCTCCCCGATCTCAGCGAACAGAAAAGAAAACCACAAAAACTTGATCGGCAGTTTCAACACAAGCGCCACCAACACGGAATAAGGAACCTGGACGAACCATCTTCCCACGATGCTCGAAAACATCGCCGCCTTGGTGTAACCCGCACCAAAGAACGCACTCATGAGAGAGATGGAAAAACCTGCGATGAGCACTGCCCAAGAACCGAGTCTTATCGCGAAGGCACCTTCACGAACAACAGCTTGATCCTTCGTGAAGAACTCGATGACCAGTTGTGGCGATATGTTCGCGAGCACAACAAGAGCTGAAAGGAAAAGCGCATTGTAGAGTGCGGCAAGCAACACCGTTTGCTCTGCCCTCTCGATCTTGTTCGCTCCAAGGCACTGTCCAACTATGGTGCTCGTCCCGATGGAAAAACCCATCAAGGGAACAAACGCAAGTCCTATCATGCGGTCGACGATGCCTATCGCCGCCAGCACGGTCGAACCGTACATGCTGAACAGTTTCACCATGATCATGTTCGAAAGGTTTCTCAGAAACATTTCGATCCCACTCGGTAACCCCACCACCAAAAGTTTTTTGTCTATCGACCAATCGAGTTTGAAAAGCCCAGCAGGTGTTATTTTGATCACACCCTGGCCTCGAAACAGCACGATCAGACCCCAAACGAACACCACGGACGAAGCCACAACGGTAGCGATCGCAGCACCTTTGACTCCAAGTCCTAAACCTCTTATGTTGAGACCAGGTACACGTGTGAACATGAATATGGGATCCAAAACCATGTTCGTAACCGCACCGACCGCCATCATGATGTTGGGCAGTTTGGATTCACCTGTGGTCCGCAAAGCTGTGTAAATCGAATAGGTGGCAAAGAAAATGGGCAGAAAGAATATTCTCCAAAAACCATAATCGATCCCTGCAGCAATAACTTCCTCATCCTTGCTGAAGAACATCATCAAAGGTTTGAGAAAAAGGATCAACAGAATTGTCGCGATCAGCGCGACGAAGATCTTGAACACTATCGTCTGCTCGATCGTTCGATTCACGCGTGCGTAATCTTTAGCCCCGTACGCCTGAGATATCATGGAGACCGAACCTGTGCCAATGATCTCGTTCAGAACTGAGATGAGCCAGAAAATTGAGGAAAACACCGCCACCCCAGCTATCGCACGCGAAGAGATCTTACCGATCCAGAACATGTCCACGATATCGTAGAGCACCTGAACGGCAAAACCACCCATCGTGGGCACAGCCATGTACAAAAGATTCTTGCTGAGGCTTCCCTCGGTCAAATCTCTCGGCATGTGCGAAGCTCCTTTCAATCCGAAGACTATTATATAGAATTCCTCAGCTCGCGAATGGCAAAAAAGGAGGCGTGTTCAACAAAAGTTTCATTCCCACGTATTCTAAAGCCTCTCTAAAGGCTGTGTTGATGTCTCTCCTCTGAACGGCAAGATAAGGATCGATATCGTACAGTCGATCGAAATAGGCCTGAGCTTCCACCAATCGATCTATTTTCTTTGAAAGGTCTGCCTTCAAGAATCGGCAAGATAGAATTTCTACATTGTTTTTTCTTCTGACGTAACTTGCAGAAAACAGTCGGCACACGAGTGGTCTGTATCGATGTAAGGAACATCCACCTTCTATCTTGATCGATTCATCCGCGAAAAGCACACACCGATCGTTCGGCGTCGCTGTTTGCACTTTTGTGAACCAAAAGTCGAACTGCTCAGATTCAACCAGGTGAAGAGCAAGCGGAACAAACTCCAAAATCGTTGCTTCAATGTTGCGCGCTGCCGTTTTGCAACACTCTCTACAGCCGTTGCAACTGGCATCGAGCGCATCATGCAATGAATCTAGTTCTTCATAGATGTTCGATACCTGACGCGAGAGCGATTCCAATTGTCGCCACATACATAAACACCACTGATATCAAATAGCAGGAAGATGTGACAACAAAGTTGTTCGTACGAACGAGAGTGTTTCGCCGGTTTTTCGAATTGTGGTCTGGATCCGTACGTGTGGCCCGTGAATCTGTCTTGGTTGATTCACCATCGTGAGTTAACTTTAGATTAATGAGTCCGTCCAGTCTTCAAAGTGAGTGAGAACTTTGGCAATGATCGAGACGCTCAGGGCATATCGAAAGTGTGATAAGAACATCATCAAGATTCTACAGATCGATGCTTTCAGCGTCAGATCAGAATCAATTTACCACGTTGACAATGCGTACTTTGTTTTAGTATAATGAAATTTGAGATTATCCGCAGGGGGGTGGATTGATGAGAAAAGTTTTCTTCGTGGTGTTAGCCCTGGTAGCTTTCATACTCAGTTCTTGCATAGGTCCCACACCGCTGGTGCCACCAAACATCCCCACAGATGCTCCAATTCAGGACGGCCAAACGAACGTTGATGTGGATGGTGTGCTGCTCCAGTGGGCTGCGACGGGTGAAAACTTGACTTACGATCTCTACCTCAGAAGAGTCACAAGAAGCGTTGGAACATGGCAACTCGTTGCGTCCAATTTGACTGAACCGAGATACGTCCTGACGAACCTCGAGCCAAATTCCAAGTACGAATGGAAAGTGCTGTCGAGGGACCCAAGGGGTAGGACGGTCGAAAGCCCCATCTTCAGTTTCGAAACCGCACCGCACCTGTACGTGGTTCAAGCCGTGGAATACAACTCTGGAGGACCAGTCGAAGGTGTTTTGGTCTGCTTCTTCGACGAATCGGAGCTACTCGTTCAAAAAACGACGAACGCCGAAGGCTTGGTGAAATTCGCCACCGATCGTGAAAGCCTCAAGATCGTCATGAAGAAGTACGCTAGAGGCGTGAGTATCGTTGAAGGGCTCAAACCGACTGGCAAAGAAGCCAAGACCGTGCCCATAAGGCTTGCCACAAACCACCCAGATCCAAACGATCCTATCAACAGTAACTTGGCTTTGAACGTCGAAATCCTCGATCTGTCGAACAACCCGATCGACATCACACAACCGATAACCGCTAACTTCAAAGTGCAGATCACTTTCAACACTCAGCACCTTCCAAGGCTCATCTATTCGAAACTTGGTTCCATCCCAGGTGCAGGTACGATAACCAATCCAAGATCAAGCGCTTCAAACGTTTACCTAGCCACGTTCACGATGGGCATCGCCGGGTTCAAAGGCGAAGTTCCACTCTACGTGGTCGCCTACGATGCGAACGACAACAGATACGAAAAGATCATCTACCTCACCATCCAACAGAGCACCTATGCGCTGGACAACCTCTACAGACCTGAAAAGGACCTGTTGATGGCCATCACGCGCAGGCGCGGGATTGAGTTTTACTCGTTACCAGGCCTTGAGAACATCTTGCCGGAGGTGGCTCCGGAAGGTTCGAACCTGTTGGTCTTGATCAGATGGAAACTGTGGTCTGCGGCTAGCGGAAAGGACAGACCGGACGCCTACAACGTCTACAGATCCTTCGACGGAGAGAACTATACCCTCATAGCCACTGTCCCGTACAGCACAACGTACAACTACGCCTACGACTTTTCATCGGAACTTTCACCGGGCAAGAGAGTTTGGTACGCTGTGAGCGCGGTCAAGGGCGACTTTGAGACGGAGTTGGTCGACTTTGGAAGCGTCGTTCCGCTGGATGTTTTCAACGTTCAGTTGATCAGTCCAGCCGATAAAGAAACAAATGTTTCGAGAAGACCGATCTTCAAGTTCAAACCGACCAAACAGCTCTTTTCTCCGGAAGGTACTGTAACTTACAACTTCAACGTTGCCATCTATCCCTGGGTGCAAAGCGAGACATACCCAATGACTGCCTTTGATGAAGAAGGCAATTTAGTTAACTTCTCCACAACCAACACGAATGTTGTAGAAGTTTCATTCGCCGAGCACAAATGGTACATGTTCTGGGTTGCCAGCGGAGTAGTCAGCCCACTCTTTGAATGTCCAGACATGCTCGAGGCTGGGCAGACGTACGATTGGACGGTTGGGTATGCCTATGCGATCGTTGAGGACGAAGATAGCGTCGCTATCTCCGTGGCGTGCGATTGGATATATTCCTCTCTGCGATACAGATTTGATCCAATATCCTACATGGAACAGGACGCGTTCAACCAGTTCACGGTAGGTTCTGGACTGTGAAAGGGGGTGAAGGGAGATGAAAAGAATTGTAATTGTTGCTGTTCTGTTGGCCTTCTTAATGTTTGGATGCGTTTCGTTCAACCCGAACTCAACCCGTGATAGCGCCAAGAACCCAATAAACATCGTTGAACCGTTCGAGGCGGAGTACAGAGAGGGAGAAGTCCTGGTAGGCTACAGGACGTTGGAGGATTTGGAGAAATTGGCACAGGCGATAGGAGCACAGATAGACGTCGTGGTGCCGCAGATAAAGGCAGCTTCCTTGAAATTCAGCGGAAGAACGGTCAAGCAAGTGGTCAACGAAATAAGAAAGCTCAAACTGAGCGGGATAGATTATGTCGAGCCGAGCTATGAAAGAAAGCTCCCCGTTCTTCCTCTGGAAGATCAGACGATCTCTTCGGTGTTTTTGAAATCAGCGCCGACCTCGCAAGATGATTGGTTCATATATCAATATCCACACAGGCTCTTCGATTCTCAATCCATCTGGTCCGCTGGCTACAAAGGCACCGGTGTGATCGTCGCGGTGATAGACACGGGTGTGAATGGAACCCATCCGGACCTTGTTGGCAGAGTTCTGACTGGTTACAATGCGAGAACCGGAGGCACTTTCCAGCCAGATTCTAACAGCGACACGCACGGCCATGGAACTCACTGCGCTGGAATCATAGCCGCGGCGATAGGCGGCGGTAAGGTCGTCGGTCTAGCACCGGAAGTTTACGTAATGCCGGTGAGGATATTCGATCCATCTTATGTTGGTGATATCAACACGGCAGCTGGTATAGTGTGGGCTGTGGAAAACGGCGCGCAGGTTCTGTCGAACAGCTGGGGTGGACCGGGTTATTCTGAGACTATCAAACGTGCTATAGACTATGCTCTCAGAAGGAACGTAGTGGTTGTCTTCTCGGCTGGCAACGATTACTCCGACCAAGCTTGGCACTATCCGTCCGCTCACACCGGTGTCATAGGTGTTGCCGCAACAACTGCGAACGACAAGGTCACAAGCTTCTCCTCGCGCGGTGAATACGTCTCGGTCGGAGCTCCTGGAGATTACGTCTTGTCCACTTACCACGTAAATGCGCTTCTCAATCAACCGTACGTTTTCATGTCCGGAACTTCCATGGCTTGTCCTTACGTCTCAGCTGCGGCAGCGCTGTTGAAACAGAAGTATCCGGACGCAAACTGCTATCAGATCAGAAAATTGCTCGAAATGACCGCCGTGGACATAGAGAGTCCAGGATACGACGTCGCGAGTGGCCATGGAAGGATAGATCCAAAAGCTGCGCTTGGACTCGATCCAAACAAACCAGCGCCCGATTTGGACGAACTTCAGCCAGCGACTTTGAAGGTCAAGGTAGTTAATAGACAGGGAAATCCAATCGACGATGTCTTCGTGACCATAATCCACAGAGCAAGCGGCAAAGCCTATTACGAGAAGACTTACTACGATGAAGACGATGATGAACTCGTCGCCAGATTCGAATTCGTCGAACCTGGAACCTACGACGTTTACATCGGCGGTCCGGACATGTATTTGGGTGAACTTTCCTTGAGCTTTCCAGAAGAACAACTCCACTACAAAAGGACGGTCACCTTGCTGGGCGGTCAGACCACGCTGCTGACACAAACATTCCTCAGCTCTTTGAAGATAGAGCTTCCAAGAAGATCCTCGTCTTACACCGTTGATTTGATCAACGGCACAACTGGTGAAACGATCAGTTTGAACGTTCCAGCTGGAACTGGTTACTTCACCTACGTTCTGCCGTCGAGCGCTTCACCTGGTAAGTACCTGATGGTCCACAACGTGGGTGAAGATTTGAGGGCGAACATCACACTGAACGGACACACCTTCGAGATGGAATCGTTGTATGACTCCAATATTGGTGCTTACGTTTTTGTCAGGTATTCCCTGCTCTTTGAAGACTGGCGGCCATTTCTGTACATCTTCTGAACCAAACGTTGAAACACAAAAAGAGGGGCGAACGCCCCTCTTTTTTTGATCAGCCTGTGTAGTGCTGGCCTGTGGCCCTGTCACTTGCCCTCATCTCTCAAAAACGAGAAGTCCTCGCTATGAAATGATCCTTCTCCATCGGTATGGAAACTCTTTTTTGTCACGCCGTCGTGACAAATTTTGTCAATGACAAACGTTCTTTGACCGAGAGCTTCCCACCGAGATCGGCTAAAGTTTGGTCAAGAAGGTGTGAGTGTGATCGGGGTGGCTTGTTTTCGTGTTCTGCTGAGGGTTGGTTTTTTCAAGAAACTACCTTACAAAATGTCGATCTCGGGCTCAGAGATACTGTTCGAACCCGTGGAACAAGCCGGAACAAGTTTCTCCGTTCACACTGATCGTCTCAAGAAGATCTTTCTCTACAGAGGTTCACTCTCTGAGCTCGAGATACAGACGCAGAACGGTTCAATCCTCGTAAACTTCGAATCGAGCGAAACCGCGGATCAGGCTGCCTTCGTGTTGAAGACCGTGTTCAACGAGAAATTCACCGTGTTCTCTCTTTGAGGAGGTGGTTGCATGGTTGGCTTCTCAGAAAAGATCAACGATCCGATGTACGAAAACTACAGGAAGAAAACACGAAAATGGTCCTTTCTCTTCGCTATCATACTCGCCGTAGTCACGATCGTCGGTTTCGTGGTGTACGGAGAGATGTCTGGGCAGATCAAGATGCCTCATTCGCTCTTCTACGGTCTCGGTATTGGTGCCCTGTTCATAGTCATCGCGCTCTTGCAAGAGGTGAAGAGAAAGACCGACACCACGTGGGACGGTGTCGTCGCCGACAGGCAAATTTTGCAGAAGACCGAGCGCGTTCGGTATGGAAACAAAATGAAAACCGTTCCTTACACGCTGTACGTGCTCAAGGTCAAGCGCGACGATGGCAAGATCTTCACGCACAGCGTACGTGACAACCGCACCATCTTCGATTACTACCAGATCGGCGAGAGGGTCAGACACCACAAAGGCTTTTCCTACTACGAAAAGTACGACAAATCCAAAGATTCCAAGATCTTGTGCGTAGCTTGTCTCACCTTCAACGACATTCACGACGATTTCTGCAAAAAATGCAAGGTCCCGCTGCTGAAGTAAGGTGATTTCTATGAAAAATCGTGCAACGCTGGGCGCCATCTTACCGATGATGTTCAACCCCGGTGCGTTTCTGCAAGTTCGTTTGAAAGACGTGAATGTCTTGTTCTCTCTGTTCGTTCCAGCACTTGGTTTCGGTCTCTTCTTCATGCAGACGGGTTTGGACCTCTTCAAGACGGGACAAAAATCCATGAACTTCGTTTACACCATTTCCATCGTGGGTCTCGCCTATGGCGCCCTGGTGGTACCTTTTTTCGGTGTTCTTCTGTGGCTGTTTTTGAAGATCTCCAAATCCAAGGTGTCCTTCAAGGAAACGATCGGAGCCATGTGTTTGTCCTACAGTGGCTTGCTCGTCTACATGGCCTTTGGAATGATCTTTTCCATCTTTCTGAACTGGCGGACCTCGATCGCTTTCGGTGCGACGGGTGTGGTTTGGTCCATGGGCGCCACGATGGGCACGATTCGCCAGCTGAGTGGTGGAAAGACTGCACTTTCAGTCATTCTATCTACAGTGTTCGGAGTTCTCGTGTTGCTCAGTTGGTACTATGTGGGCAACACGTGAGGGGTGAGAACGTGAGAAAGATCGTTCTGTTCCTTTCGGTTTTGAGCGTGCTCGTCTTCGCCGTTCAACCTCACGAGAAGGTCATCTTCAAAAATGGAAACTGGACCACGACGCAGGAAGAAATACAGGGCAGACAGGTGTTGATCGTCGGCTACGAGGGGATCCCCGAGCTTCTGAAAGAACTGGTGGGTCGTAAAGAAGCCACGAAAGATTCAATCTCTTTCACTGTTCCTTCGGACGTTGTCCTGATCTCGATCCACACGATCTGTGATCCAAAGCAAGAACAGAAGATCACATTGTTGGACGAGAAGGGCAGAGCTTATACGACCTTCGATGTTCAAAGGTTCGAGAAAGATCATGTGGTCTTCACACCGATGGGAGAGCTTGTGCTCAAGAAGGGTAAATACACGCTGAAGTTCTCGAATCTCAAGAGTCTGGAGAGAGACATCGTCAACTTCGAACCGGTGGTCCTCTTGATTGGTAGAGAATACGACGCACTCAAAGAGAACATCGCAAAAGAAGTGCAAACGCAACCAGCGAAAGTTCAAGGTGAGAACGCACTGTTGGAGGGTAAGTCTGTCCAGACTCAGTCACCGCGAACGGTCCAGCGTAAACCCATCGAGTTCACCTTGAACGAATCTTCTCTCATCGAAGCTGTCGCGATAGATTTGGTCGACATCCCCAAGGACTTTCCCCAGACCAACATACTGATCGTCGACAAGAACTCAAGATTGTTCGGCCCATACCAAGTCAGCGATTTCGACGAAGAAAACAGCGTGATCTTCTTCAGCCCTAAGCTTCCGCTCGCGTCGGGAAGTTACACGATCAAGTTCTCGGACGAATCTGTCTTGAACTACAGATCCGATGGAAAACCGATCTTCGCTCTGAAATTCTTCCCGTACGATCCTCCTTTCGACTTCACAGGCACTTACAAAATGAGTTTCGTCGTGAAAAGGGTGGCGACGATCTTCGGACCTTCCGAGAAAAAGACGCTCGACGTGAAGAATTTCGAAGTTGGACTGATAGACCACTTCGACTACGTAGAACTGGTAGGAAAGATCGATCTCAATCAGATCGTTCAGTTGCTCGAAGAACAGACTGGCAGAAAAGTGAACGCCGAATACACCGAGGTCTTTCCTTTCTCTCAACCTTGCAAGGTGATCGACCGCAAGAAAGACAGCCTCAGCTGCGCCTTCGACTTGAGCTTGAATTTCAGTGACATGCCCGCTGTGAACAGGTTCATAGTTGGTACTACTACGGTAGCGGTCGTTTTGACCTTCAAGACACGACCAGGCTTGACACCTGGTGTGATGATCTCAGGTTCCGCGAAATACATAAGAATCGACGATCCACACCTTGGAACCGACGTCAACGACTACGTTATCAGCGGCGATGGATACAGGTTCATGGAGCAACTTCCTCCCTTCGTCACCTACGCCATGAACAAGAAACTCGGTAGCGCCGGCAACATCCCAGGCCCCTCCTCTGCCGAGCAGATGGCGACGGGCTTGCTCTTTCCACCACTCGTTGCGGCCATAGGCTATGCGCTCCAAGAACTTTTGAAACCGAAACCCGGCGGTGTCGCGGAGGTCTTTCAAGATTACACCCGCGCTCAGAGGGGTGCGGCGAGGAGGGCAGCGGCGCGAGAGGCTGCGAGTGAAGCTGTTCAGTCTGAAGCTGTCAGTGAAACTGAATCAGAAGTGATAGAAGAGGAAACTGAAGAGTACGAAGAAGCTCCAATCCACGAGCCAGAACCAGTTGAAGAAACGCAGCGACCTTCACAGAAAGAGCCAGAAGTGACGATCCCAGAGATACCACAAACAGTCCTCGAAGTTCCCGTGGACATCTACGGCAGGACGGTCCAGATAGCTTACGATCCGCTGACCGACGAATGGTACAACACTGAAACTGGCAACATTTTCAACATGGAGATCTACAGCAAAGTGGTCCTGCCGAACCTTCCCAAAGACAAAGCCTTCATCGAGGCACAGAGGCAGAAGATGCAACAGCCGACCAAATTGGAGGGTATCGACCTAACCCGAGAAGAATACATGAGACGTCTGGAACAAAAGTACGGCGTGAGCAGGGATCAACTGAAGGATAAGATAAGCCAATCTGTGGAACGTTCCAGCAGAGACGCCGAAAGGTACAAGCGTGATGCGGAATGGTATGAGACCGCAGAGACAGTGGCAAAAGTGACGGAGATAGTCGCGGACAATGCCGTGGACGCGCTCGCCAACTGCACAGGTTTTCCAGGAAGAATGGTGAGGGCTGCATACAAGGGTGTCAAGGGAGTTGCTGGAGCCGCTGCGGAAGGTAATCTAACCATAGGCACCTTGATCGACACGGGCACGGACATCGCCAGCGATTTCATAAATTTCGACTCGTTGGGCGAAGGTTTCAAATACGGCAAAAGCATCGTGGGACCTGCGACAGAAGCCGTCTTCAAGACTGCGGGTTCGACGATCGGTGGTCTGATCGACGGAGGGTTGGAGGGAGCGAAAGAGAGCTTCATAGAATCGGCGATAGACAACTCCTTCGAGGCACTCGCGAAATCGATCTTCAAAGGCTACGGTGATGAGGTCACGGCAACTCGCGGCGAATGGTGGAATCCCGAGCTCTCAAAGCTTTCCATACCTGCCAGACCTTCAAACGCTTCCATCCTTACATCCCCAACCGGAGAGGATCTGTCCCGCATCGTCGCCAAAAAGCTTGTCAACGAGACGGCACAGATGACCGCAAAGACAGCTAATGCTCTCACCAGCGAGTTCGCCGTTAAACCCGTGATTTTGGGTGAATGAGAGGTGAAACCATGAAACTGACGCTCGAAGAAATCAGTTATCTTTCCAAGATCTTTCCTCACAAGAACGCGATAGGACTGCTTTCGAACGTGAACGCACCTTTGAAGGGAAACGAGCAGGAAACTCTGACCAAGAAAGGCTTCTTAGAGAACGACAAGTTCGCTCCGGGGATCGAAGAGTTTCTTGCGATCGTAGCTCAGCCTGAAAGAGTGTGCCGACTGGTCGTTCAGAGTGGCTATCTGTTCGTCGAAAAGTACAGCTACCGCAAGAAAGACAAGCTCGTCTTGGTCGAGAACGAGAACAGAGATATCTTGCTCAGCGTTCCGGATGATCTGAAGAGAGTCGTCCACCAGATGATCGACCTTTTCGGTGGCTCGAATTTGAAAACGGTCGATTTTTCTCAGAAGTTTTCGAAGAACGAGTTGTTCACCTTCTTCGCCATCGTCGATCTCTACAGGAAAGACACACTGCGCGCGTATTTGAACGAAACTTCCACCACCGAGAGCTTCACTTTGGAACAGATCGCTCAGCAGTTGGAGAAACCTTCGAGCACCGATCTCGTGGCCATGTTGAAGGCGAACTACAAACAACTAACGCTTTTCGATCTGAACGAACCGCTTTCGGAACTGAGAAAGAGAGGTCTGATCGAAAAAGAAGGATCAACGAAGTTCACACTCGTTCCAATGCTCTTGGCTCGAAACTCGCTTTTCGTTCGCTCGATAACTCTTCTCGAGATCCTCGCTCTGAAGCAGGACGTGCTTTCGGTTCTGAGCGTTTTGTTCTTCAACTTCTCGGTCCACGACGTTCTCAGGTTGCAATTCTTGAAAGACGAGATTCTCGTCGAGAGCGTGGCGGCGAGGGACCAGATTCAGGAGATAGAGTTGGCCATGGCCTGTCCAGAGATAGAGCAAGGCTCAACACAAGGCAGGTGATCGCTTTGAGAGAGAACGTTCTGAAGTTCAGCCGCTCGAAGGGGCTTATCAAGACATTGTCGTTCGCGATCTTTGGTTTGGTCGCGTTCTCAAAACCCGCCAGAGAGATCGATCCACTGAACGCGCTCTTGAGTTTCTCGATGGGCCTGTTCTTCGGCGGGTTTTATCAGCTCTTCCTCGTCGGGTTCATAAAACTTTTCAACCGAGACCTGAAACAGAAGTACGACAAGAAAGCCGTCAAGAGGGCCGCGCAGAATGGGTTGGTCTACTTTTTCCCCTTCGCCGTCGTCTCCTTCGTCGCACGGTTCTTCCTCGGCTGGTCCTTGGTCACTCCTTTGTTTTCGAGCGCCTTGGTGGTCTGTGCGTTCGCTGCGGCGAACAGCGTGAACTCGCTCAGAGAAAAACCGAAGGTCGCGAACACGATCGTAGCTTTCGTCGTGAGCTCAATCTTTGCTGTACTATGGATCTACTATTCCGCCTTCGCTGCGAGGTTGCCCCTGTATGCGGAGGGTGGAATAAAACTGTTGTACGTGTTTTTGACGAACTTCTTCAAAACCTGAACTTGCGAGGTGATCGTTATGAGGTGGCTGAAAGAACTCACGATCCTTTTGGTCATCGCACTCGTGGTCCTTGGCTTCACTCAAAGTTCCATCAAAACGCTCGGTATGGGTCCGGTCACATCGATAGCCTTCTCCCCAGATGGCAAGTACATGGCCGCCGGCAGCATCGCCGTTCATCTGATCGACACCAACACCTGGCAGGTGATCCGCACCTTCGAGGGGCACAAACTTCCAGTTTTCAGCGTATCCTTCAGTCCAGACGGAAAAAAACTTGCCAGTGGTTCTTGGGACAGATCCATAAAACTCTGGGACGTGGCAACGGGTAAGGAGATACTCACCCTCAAAGGCCACAAAGACGAGATCTTCTCTGTAGCTTTCAGCCCCGACGGCAAGGTCCTTGTTTCAGCATCCGCGGACGAAACGATAAAGCTTTGGAACGTGAGCAACGGCAATGAAATCCGTACGTTGACCGGACACACAGAGGGTGTTTCCCACGTTGTCTTCAGTCATGATGGTAAGTTCCTCGTGTCCAGTTCGGGCGACAAAACGATCAAGGTATGGAACGCTTCAAAGGGTAGTTTGGTTCGAACCATCACAGGACACGAAGGAGCCGTGTACCACGTTGCGATCAGTAAAGACGACAAGCTCATTGCCTCATGCTCCGACGATGGTACAGTCAGACTCTGGAACATGAAAACGGGTAAGTTAGAAAAAACGCTTGAATCCGGTAGCCAAATGATCTTCGCCATCTCTTTCAGCCCAGACGGTAAGGTTTTGGCATGCAGTCGTGAGGACGGAACGGTAAATGTGTGGGATGTTGCGAGTGGCAAACAGATCGTACAACTCACCGGCGGTGTCAGTTACGCCTACTCGGTCACCTTCAGTCCCGACGGCAAGCTCATTGCGTCAGGCAGTGAAGATGGATCTATCAGGGTCTGGAAGGTGGGAAACTGGGAACTCTCGCGAGAAATGCATTACGGTAGCAACGCCCCAGTTCGCGTCGTTGCGGCCAGTCCAGATGGCAAGACGATCGCGTCCGGTTCCGATGACTACAAAATAAGACTTTGGAACATTGAGACAAACCAGTTGATCCGTACCATCGAAGGTCACACCAGCACCTTGAACACGATCTCGTTCAGCCCAGACGGCAAGTTGCTCGTTTCCGCGTCGGACGATGGAACGGTGAGAGTTTGGGAGGTGAACTCAGCTAGACTCGTCCGCGAACTCAAATCTGAACAGGAACACTTCTACGCTGTCATGAGTCCCAACGGCGAACTGATCGCCTCTCCGGGGAATTTGATCGACATTGAACTTTGGAGTACATCAACAGGTCAGCTACTTAGAACTTTGAAAGGAGGCTTCGAAACGTTCGTATGCCTATCTTTCTCACCGGACAGCAAGTTGCTCGTAGCCGGTTCCAATGATTCGTACGTTGTCAACGTCTGGAACGTAGAAACCGGTAAGTTGATCCACAGCATCCCGGCTCATGACCGTTCCGTCACGACGGTCGCCTTCAGCCCAGACGGGAAAACCTTCGCCTCTGGTTCGCACGACAAAACGATCAAGATTTGGGAGACAGCGACTGGCAAGATGATCGCAACACTCGTGGGACATGCATCGAGCGTCACGTCAGTCTGTTTCAGCCCTGATGGGAAGACCTTGGCGGCTGGCTCGCTCGATGGAACCATCAGACTTTGGGACGTCAGCTCGGGCAAAGAGATCAGCTTGCTTGTGGGGCACGGGGAAGCAGTCAATTCTGTCTGTTTCAGCCCAGATGGAACGCTGCTCTTCTCCGCTTCCTTCGACAGGACAGTCAAGGTATGGAAAGTGAAGTGAGCGAAGTCTTTTTGGTTTCAAAACTCTGCCTTCATGGCGAGAGAGGAGGTTTATCATGAAAAGGGTGATGGTTCATCTGGTGATGGTTTGTGTGGTTCTGCTTCTCTTTGGATGTTTCAAACCTGCGCCGCAGAATCCACCGAGTCCTCCGCCCACTCAGCCGCCTACACAGCCACCAACTCAGCCACCCAGTCAACCACCGGGTGAGGAACCGAGCTAACCAACTGGTTACACGATCCAAGGTGTGGTGAAAAAATGGAACGGTGAACCACTTCAAGGTGTGACGATCAGCGCGGGTGGAGTCAGCACAACGAGTGATTCACAAGGACATTGGTCCATCTCAGGTTTGAGTGGAACCGTCGTGGTGAGTGCGCAGTTGCAGAACTACTACATCGTGGTGGATGGGACGAATTATGAAACTCAGATCGAAGCGTCCAACGAGAGGACAATAAACTTCACAGATTATTCTGAAACAGAAGAGTTCGGCGGTGGTAATGGCACGCAAGAGAATCCATACATCATAGTGAACGTGCAACAGTTGCTGAATATGGCGAACCATGTCCCAGACAGCTCAGATTCAACACCTCTGTATTTCACGCAGATAAGGGATATCGACTTGAACGACGCTGTTGTACCCAGAAATATATCTTCAGATCCACAGCCAAACTGGACACCACTTGGAAGATCTGATCAACCATACATCTGCGTGTACAATGGCTCGGAGTTTTCAATAAAGAACATGGTCGTGGTCGACGATGGTTCACTGAGCAACGGCTTCTTCCACGCTATTGAGAACTCAACTATTCGGAACGTCATCTTCGAGAACGCCACTGTCGTCGCTACGAAAACTTTTACCAACACGGGAATCCTGGCTGGCTCGGTTTACTCAGGCTGCACGATAGACAACGTCGTTGTTCGGAACTCTCGCGTGATCATTAGGGTTGCGAATCCTGATTTTATAGGCGGTCTCGTGGGTGCAACTTACGATTCTACCATCACGAATTGCAGGGTCGATGAGTTGACGATCGAAGCCGAGTACGATGTCAGCATCGGTGGTGCAATCGGTGGTTTCGTTGGTTCTGCTCAGGATTCTTCTTCTTTCGAGGAAAATCTTTTGAGAACGACAACGATCAAAGGTAAGTTCTCTCAACTTGCTGGCGGGTTCGTGGGACTTGCAGAAAACTCTTTCTTTGAGAACTGTGATCTCGATACGCTGCTCATGCAGGACTTGCGCTCGACTGTTGGTGGCTTCGCTGCTCATTTATCGCATTCTTCGTTTGTCGATTGCGATGTGGTGGAAGCAACGCTGTCGGCCAGTGATTGTCAATACGCGGGCGGGTTCGTGGGATTCTCACGAACAAACAACTTCACAAACTGCACTTTCAAAGGTCGTGTGGAAGTTGGAACATCGAATTCCCCACAGGCATACATCGCCGGCTTCGCCGCTTTGGCTTATGCGAACACGGATAACAGCAACTTCGAAAGCTGCAAAGTCTTGTCGGGCTCTTGGCTCATCCTAACGGCCGACCGAGCGGGGACTAATTATATTTGCGGATTGATAGGATATGGTTATGGCTACGGTAATGATGCAAAACTCATTCTCGACAACAGTTTCGTCCGTGCCAAGTATATCACTCCCGACGGGAACACAAATGTTATAAGTTCGGCACCCTTAGGTTTTTTTGGTGATTGGGTTCAAAATGGTTCGCCCGATGCGCAATGGGAGCAGTAGGATTGCGAGATTTGGTAACAATTAACGCATAGTCAACGGCGAGAAGACTGGACCGAACAGTTCCTGACCGTGAGGTTTGCTCTCCTCCTCTCAGGTGAATTTCTGTTCGATCGAAGTTTCTAATCGTTTTTTAACGATCTTGGTTCAATATAGAGAAGTTCCACACCCTGAGAGGAGGAGAGTTCATGAGAAAGTGGCAGATTCTGTTGGTTTCATCGCTGGTTTTGTTTTTGCTGTTCAGTTGCGCCGCACCAGTTGTACCAGGGGAACCTTCGACTTACACGATCCAAGGCGTCGTGAAGCTGTGGAACGACACACCATTGCAAGGTGTCACGATCAGTGCGGGCACGAAGACGGCGACTACCGACGCGAACGGGACTTGGACGATCGCAGATTTGAGTGGTGCGGTCACGGTGAGAGCGCAGAACACTGATTATCACATCGTCATCGCGGGCACTGTACAAACCACCAAGAACGTTTCGAACGCTTCGACGATCAACTTCACAGCCTATTCCGAAACCGAAGAGTTCGGTGGCGGGTACGGTACACAAGACGATCCTTGGATCATTGTGAACGTGTGGCAGTTGGACAACATGAGACACTACGTCGATCCATCCACACCGAGACATTACAAACAGATGAGAGATCTGGACTTGAACGATCTGATAGCAAGGGTCACTCCGACCGAAGCGAACTGGACACCCGTCGATTCGATGGGTCCAGACAAACCCTTCAACGGAAGCTACAACGGGATGGGATTTTCCATAAAGAACATGGTGGTTTTGACGGGCAACAACACCAGCGACAGATACTCTGGTTTCTTTGGGCGCCTCTTTGAGGCAACGATCACCAACGTGGTCTTCGAGAACGCTCAGGTTGACTATGCAGATGCCTTCGACGCGGGTGTTCTGGCTGGAAGGATCGACGACAGCACCATCGATAATGTGATCGTGCTCAACTCGAGAGTCTCTCAAGCTTCCTACATGGGTGGGCTCGTGGGGTTTGCCAGCTCTTCGACCTTCAAGAACTGTTCGGTTCAAGTCATCCTCAACTCACCACAGGCTAACCCATCGTTCTACGTGGGAGGGTTCGTAGGTGATTCGAGTTTTTCGAACTTTCAAAACTGCACCGTGCGATCGAGCGCGATAACCGGTAAGTCTACAAGAATCGGAGGCTTTGCGGCAAATTCAGACACGAGCGTCTTTCAGAATTGTCGTTTCCAAGGTACCATAGAGGATGTTACAGCAACCTACGTTGGTGGTTTCGTGGCCTATGCTGAACAGGACGAAGATCTCAGTGTGAACGTCTTCGAAGATTGCGCTGTGTCGGCTTCTTTGAGCGCGCAGAGGGATACTTCGACGATGGATATGGTCAGAATAGGTGGCTTCGTTGGTTTTATCGACGCAGTGAAGAGAATTTCTTTCAAAACCTGCGTTGTTCAAGCGGACATAGAAGTTCCGCACTACGGTTTCACTGCGGGTGGCTTCTTCGCAGAGATTAGCGGGCTCAACACATTCCACCAGTGTGGCTTTCAAGGTTCGATCACGGGCAATTCTGAGGAATTTTCCGACATAGGTGGTTTTGGTGGTTTTGCTTACAATCCAGCAACTGGTGAAGTGAACATTCAAGAATGTTACGCGAGGTTCGAAGTCAACGCAGATTCGAACGCCAGGGTCGCCGGATTTTTGAGCATGACGGATGGAAACAACATCACGATCAAGAACTGCTACGCGAAGGGTTCAACGAGTGCTCAAGCACAATCGGCAGGTTTTTTGAGGATGAACACATTAGATCAAGTTCCAGACGTGTCAAAAAACTACGTCGCCGTTTCGAACACCGATCATGGTTTTCTGTACAACTTTTCATCTTCTTCGCTTCAAACTCCTCATTGCTACTGGGACAACCAACTGACCAGTACGATCCAAGACCACTCAACGGCCGAAGGCAAGGGCACCAGCCAGATGAAGACGCAGAGCACTTATTCAACTTGGGATTTCACAAATGTTTGGGCGATCAACGCTGTGAAAAACGATGGTTATCCCTATCTCAGGTGGGAAGACGGTATTTGAATCAAGTTTCAAGACCGCTGGGTGAAGCTTCCCAGCGGTTCTTCTTGGTACAATCTTGAAAAATCATCTCGAGGTGATCGATGTGGGCAAATACTTCAAACCCCTGCGCAGAAAGGACCGAGCTTTGAAAGACGATGAAGCACTCGAGATTTTGTCAAAGTCTAACTACGGTGTATTATGTGTCTTCGATGGAAACTATCCTTACGGTGTGCCAGTGAACTACGTCTACGAAGATGGTTTCATCTACATTCATTCCGCAAAAGAAGGTCACAAGATCGAGAGTATAAAGTCTTTCGACAGAGTTTGTTTCACCGTCGTTGGGAGTTCTCAAGTGATGGAGAACGAGTTCTCAACCAAGTACGAAAGTGTCGTCGTCTTTGGCAGGGCAGACATCTTACACGATGAACAGGTCATACCGGCTCTCAGAAAGTTGGCGCAGAAGTACAGTCCACGCTACACAAATGAGGCAGAGAGAATCATTCAAGATTCTTTCAAAGATGTCGCTGTAATAAGAATAAAGATCGAACACGTACAAGGCAAGGCAAACCGCTGATCACGGATCGTGTTAGACTACGTTCGAAGCTCATCCAAGGGGGAATGAAGATGAGATCGTTGAACGTACTGATTCTGGTACTTGTGTTTGTTTGTAGCACTTTTGCACTCGTTCAGGACATCACAAGGCCGGTCCTCTCAATTGCAGCTGGACCTGTTGTTTCACTCGTGATCAGTCCAGATTCGAAGTACATCCTCGTCGGCACTCAAGATGGAAACGTGAAGATCTTAGACGCACAGACCAATCAACAGGTGGGTGAGACGATACGCTGTGGTGCGACCGTCTACGGTCTTGCCATAGAAGCGAGCGGAAAGTACTTCGTCACGGGCTTGGGAGACGGTTCGATCATTGTCTGGGACTTCGAGACGAGACAGAAGATTCGAAGTTGGTCGGCGCACAACTTCACGGTTCGTTCTGTAGCCATCAGCCCAGATGGGAAGTACATAGCTGCCGGATCGTACGACTCGACAGTCTCGATCTGGGAGCTCGAGACGGGCGAACTCGTGCAAACCTTGGTCGGTCACAAAGACTGGGTTCACACCGTCGCCTTCACACCTGACAGAAAATACTGCCTCGCAAGCCTTTCTTCTTCAGGGGGATGGGTAAGAGGCTTGATTTTTATTAGCACTTGTGTTATCATCATAGCGTGGAAACTATGCCATTCGGCATAGGTATCTTGGGAAGAAGTTCCAAGTAGTAGCGGGATTGGCACCCGTCAGAGGTGTAAGGTTAAACCACACCTCTGTGGCCATGGAGTATCAAATGCTCCATGGAAGGCAGCCTAAAGAGCTGCTAAGAATCCCATCCCCTTCAGGGGATTGGGAGTGTCAAGGCGTGGTTCTGCCTGGACGGTACTAATAATGGCCCGCTCTAACGGACTATCAAGTTGATTCGGCGCGCTACCAAACAGGCGCGAAACAACGCCGCTTTCCAAATTGTCGTTCTTTTCACGTCTCAGTAGCGTGCATCTGTTTCAGTCTCTCTTTGACCTGCTCGAGATATTCACCTTCCAGTGGATACTTTCTGAGTACGAATATGCCCAACAAGGTGGCGGCAATCGGTATGAAACTACACAGAGCACGGATTCCAAGGATCGCACTCGCAGGCTGGCCTTCCACAGGCAAGTTCGGATCGTAGCCACTTTTTGAAAGAACCAAACCCATGATCAGAGAGTTCAACGATATTCCAAGTCTTATAATCAACGCGTTCGCCCCGAAGTACATGCCCTCCCTTCTTCTTCCTGTCTTGACTTCGTCTTCGTCCGCAATTTCCGCGATCATTATGTCCAATATGATGAAGGCTCCCGCGAGACTCAGCGCCAAACAGCAGGCCAAGATCAGACCCTGAACGAACGTTTTGATGAACGCAAAGCCACTCAACAGGATCGCCCAGAGGATCATCGAGACCATCATCGTTTTCTTCGCGCCGAGTTTCGGCGTGAACCTCTGCCAAACTGGTACGAGCAGGAAGGTGAAGACGAAGATCATAGCGAGCAAGAGCGTGGTCTGTGTCTCGTTCAGCTTGAGGACGTACTTCGCGTAGAAAGGCAGTGCGGCGAGGAGGGCTGTGTAGGTGTACTGGAGCAAAAACGAAGCGGAAACATACGTGATGAAAGATTTGTTGAGAAACGTGTGCTTGATAGCCTCTGAGAGCTTGAGAGTCTCCTTGCTGTAGAACTTGGGATTCTCCCTCACACCGAGCAGCGAGAGATACAGCAGTGAGCCTCCCACAATCGCAAAGATCACACCCATCTTCTGCCAGCCGAGCCTCGCAACGATCATCGGTGTGGCGGCGACACCTATGAGCAAACTCGGAATGCCGAGGATCTGCCTCAGCGCGGATACCTTTGCCCTTTGCTGCAACGTTGGATACATCTCTGGAAAGAGAGCAGTCCAGTTCAGTATGACGATGGTGAAGAAACTGTCAAAGAGGAAGATCATCACAGCGTAGTACAGGACCAAGGCTGTGGGCTTGGAAGCGTCGAAGGGTGGAGCCCAGAAGAACGCAAAACTCAAAGCGAGTGGAAGAGAGAAAAAGAAAATGTACGGTCTACGTCTTCCCCACCTTGTTTTAGTGATGTCTGACAGATAACCGAACAGAGGATCGTTCACCGCGTTCCACAGACCATACAGAAGCATCACCAGGCTGATCTTTTCCACGGGTGCCTTCAAAACATCCACGTAGTAGAAGATTGCGAAAGTTGAGATGGGATTTGAGAGTAAGCCAGCGCTGAAAGAACCGAGACTGTACAAAAAATCCTTCATCTCGAATCCTCCCTCTTTTGAGCAATCAAGAACTCTCGATGAAAATTATACCAAGCCACATCATTTTCAAACACTCTCTGTCCAGATGGATCGATCAAGAATAGTCACAAGTTTTAAAATCACAACAACCCGTTTGAATCACACACTTTCAAGCAAATTGTGCGAGCGTAAAAGGAAGGTATTTGATTATAATCATGCAGATCACGCGAGCGACTCGAGGCACAACTGTGCTCAAAGAACGTTCCAACAAAACACGTGCGCTTAGACGAGCGCGCTCAGAAAGAACAATTCCAAACCAATGGAAGTGAGTTCACGAACGCAAGATCAAAATCTGTCGGCGTTCACCAACTCGTCGTCGTGTACCAATCCACTATGTTGTTGATGTTCCAGAGCAGTCCATCGTCGTAATGCTCAACGGCCAACAAAATTGGCAAGGTGCTTCGGATGTCCACAACTCCACTACCCTGTTGTACGTACTTGATCAAATTGACGTAAGCCGCAGCGAAAGGCTCTATCTCTCCTTCCAGGTCCTTGACAAGTTGTCCAGCTTCATCGTAGATCCAAACGGCCACGTCGATAGTCTTGTCGTTGGGATTAACCAAGATCAAAGCTGGTTGTGACTCTTCAGCGTTCACATAACCAGCCGAGTACCAATAATACTTTGCGTCCTTAGAAAAGTTGAGTGGCTCAATGATGTGGTTACTGTTGAGCAGAGTTCCCTCCTCTTCTCGGTACAAGACCATCACGTGCAAGAGTTGATCGCACTGAACCAGCACCAGCCCCCAGCTACTTTCGGAACGATTCACAACTTGCGAAAGGTCGATGAAGACCGAACTGTACGGTGGTTTGTTGTAAGTTTCCCTCCACAGTCTCTGACCGTTGGAGTCGTACACCGTCACTCTGAAGTACGCCTTCTCATCGCTCAGATTCGATATCAGTACGCTGGTCTTGTAATCAGGTGTGCAGTCGTAGTAGATTACGTAGTTTGCAGCGAGGTAGATCGTCGCAAGAAGAATGAGCGAAAAAATCACCAACGCCCTCACACTGATCACCCCCCTCTGGAAGATGTTGAAATAATTATACAACAACGAGTGAAGCTTTGAACCCTTCGTTGAATTTGGGTTCGATGTGTCGAGAAATATAATTTATTTAACTTCCTACTCAATCTTTGAAGGACTATAAAATGAGGGCTTTCCATAACTATTCCTGATCATTTCGTCCAACTATTAGGGTTTCATCAGGAATGTTATGTACTGTCACAACGAGAATGGTATTTTGTAGGAATCAATTCGTGAAGTGCGAGTTTTTCATTGTTGAAGGGGGTATCAGATACGAAGGGCGGAAAAGAAGAAACTCTTGGCTCAAACGATCGCGAGAGTCGAAAAAAGTTCGCTCTGATAGTCTCTTCAGCGATTCTCATCACCTCGTTCGCGGGTTGGATGACTTACAGGGCGAACGCGGAATATCGTCAGGACCCCATATTGTTGAAGCCGGAAAGTTGGACGAACAGGAATGGGGGACGATGAAGACACACGTTCAGATCGGCGTGAGAGTTTTGGAAAACAATAGAACCCTTGTCGATAGGCGGGCTTTGCAGACGGCGATCAACATCGTTGCGGACCACCACGAACGTTGGGATGGAACTGGTATCCTGCCAGAAAAAAGGTGAGGATATCAGTATCGAAGGAAGGATAGTTGCGGTTGCTGACGTTTTCGATGCGCTCACCAACAAAAGACCTTACAAGAATCCGTATCCTTTCGAAGAATCAGTCAGGATCGTCGAAGAAAACAGTGATAAACATTTCGACCCAGCGGTGGTGAAAGCCTTTAAAGACAACATCGACAAGATCTACGCGATATACCAAGAACTCATAGATATCGAACCTGGAGAAATCAAATTGCATCTGTGACAATCGATCATGCTCGTGAATTTTTCTGCTAATCCACACAATATGGAAACACAAAGGCACAAGCTCTACGAATCGTTCTGCACTATGCTGAACATGAACGTCGTCAGCGATTTTTTCAGGACCTTTTGAACTCTGCCTTCATTCTATACATCTCTGTGTCAACGGCACGCAGAGTTTGCTGGTAGGAGCCTTCAAATCTCTTGATCCCGTACGAAAACGTGGGTTTCAACTCATGTGAGTTCTGGAACTCAACGAGGGCCTCATCGAACAATTTCTTCACACTCACAGGATCACAGTCCCTCACAATCACCAAGAACTCGTCGCCACCCATGCGCACCACGATGTCGTTTTGTTTTATCTTCGCTCTTATCGTGTTGACGAGTAAGACCAAGATCTTGTCACCAACTTCGTGTCCATGTGTGTCGTTTATCTGCTTGAAAGAATTCAGATCAAGATAGACGAAGCAATCTTTTTCATTGAAGGCAGTTTCAACCAATATGCCTCTGTTGTAGGCACCCGTCAATGGATCCACCAGACTCCTCATGTGTGAAACGGTCGCTTGGACCATCATTTCTCTGTATTCGAGGACCAGATTGTAGGAAAAGCCGAAAAAGAGCGACACAACACCAAAGTTTGATAGGAGTTTGAATTTCACGTTGAACAAAAGTATGAACGCGTCGAATGCGACGGTCAAAACGAAGAAGAACGAAAATCCAAACAGAATCTTCGAGTAACTATGGAAAATCTTGTAGCCAATGTGGAAAGCATTTAAGAGCAGTACCAGCCCGAATCTTGATGTTGTGAGCTTGAACGTGTAGTTGTCTGGTGCAAACCATAGAACGATCGCAGCCGAAAGGTTGAGAAAAATCATTGCAAGATCAATGCGGGACAATTTCTCGAAGAATCCCAAACTAACTGCTGTAAAAAGACAGGCAAAGCCAAAATAAGCCGAGGTCACAAAAATCTTTCTTAAAAGAAGCATCCCACCGACGCTGTACATCGAGGAGAGAGTGATCAAATCAAGCATCCATAAAGCTGCAAGCAACGTTGATATAGCGAATAGTCGGTTCGATCTTCGTTTGTTTTGAGGCATACTACGAGAAACGAGGTAAAGCACCAGAAAAAGAGTGACACATAAGCCCATGCTGATATTCAAGAAATTATCACACAAGAAGTTCAGGACACTGAATCTAAATCTTTCTTTTTCTTCGATCAGACGTGGCACTATATCCAAACCAAGTTCGTAGATACCGCTCAACTCGATCGTTATGCTTTCTGTATTGGCTGGCACTTCCAACAAAAAGGGTTTATACCAAAAATGCCCGGTCCTATCGTTTCTGAAACCCATCGAGCCGATCAGATGATCGTTTGAATAAACAGCCCAGAATGATCCGCTCACTTGTGGCAGATAAAGATAGAGCGGTTTTGAGGTTTTCTCGACTGTAGTCGTGAGAATCACAGTGGAAGGTTTTCGCAACAGCTTGTAGAAAGGTGCTGTAACGTTCTGAGCTTGAAAAAGACGATTCTCGTCACTCAGAACCTGCCAAGAGAGTAGCTGAACACCATGCGCATTCAGAGCCCATCTGAAGAGTAAAAACAGTCCTAAGAAGGCTAAGGTTGAGAGAAACAGCACCTTTGAGTAGTATTTTAGAAGCTCCAGTTGCTTCACTCCCTGTGTGTTTCATATCTATTTCTCTATTATAATGGAATTGAATTCAACGTGGGAGGTGGTCACTTTGAAGAGGTTGCTCTTGACCGTGTTTGTTCTCCTCACGCTGACACTCTTGGCCATCGAAGTGCCCACAGTTCAGTACGTCTACCACCGGCTTCCAAATGGGTTGCAGATCTACGTCTTCGAAGATCACACCGTTCCACTGGTAAAAGTTCAGGTTTGGTACAAAGTTGGATCGATCGACGAAGAAGAGGGACGAACGGGGTCAGCTCACCTTTTGGAACACGAGATGTTCAACGGTACGGAAGCTCTTGAAAAAGGCGAGATCGACGAGCTCATCACCTCGGTCGGAGGTCAACTCAACGCAGGAACTTACTACGATTACACCGTCTATTACGAAATCGTGCCCTCTGCAAAGCTCGAGCTCGCATTAGCAATAGAAGCGGACAGGATGAGGAATTTGAAGATCGACCCAATTGACTTCTACAGAGAACTGGAGGTCGTCAAACAAGAACGAAGACAGCGAATCGAGAACAACTACATCCAATCTGGCTGGGAAGAGCTTCAAAGCGCCGCTTTCGCCGGGACACCGCTTGGACATTTCGTCATCGGATGGATGGAAGATCTCAACAACATGACGCACGATTACATACGAAGTTTCTACGAGATGTTCTACGCTCCGAACAACGCGATCGTTGCCATATCCGGGGATGTGGATCCTCAGGAAGCCATAGCGCTCGTTGAGAAATACTTCGGTGACTACGAGCCCATGGAGATCAAACGACCAATCTATGCAAGGACGAAGTTCGAGGGAGAGAAGGTTCTCAGACTCCCGAGGATCACGAGGTACGCGCTGATGTTGCAACTGTACCAAATCCCACGTGGTGACCACGAGGATTTACCTGCGATCGAAGCCCTACTCGACATCTGGCTGAACAGTGAAAGCTCAAGGGTGGTTAATGAACTCTACTACAAGAGGGGTATGATCCTGGGCTGTGGAGGCTTCACCACCGCACTGAGGATACCAGGCTACGCCTTGGTCTACGCCTTCGGCTACAAGGAGGATGATCTGGACCAGATAAAAGCGGCGATGGACGAAGAACTAAGAAAGATTGCAGAAGAAGGAGTTTCCGAAGAGGAACTCGAAAAAGTGAAGAAAGCCCGCCTTAAAGAGATCATCTTTGGCTTGAAGGACATACGGGAGTTCTCCGACGTGATCGTTCTCAGCGCTCTGCGATACGACGATCCGTATCTCTACAAGAAACAGATCGAGACCATATCCAGGCTCACCAGTGAAGACATCCAACGCGTCGCGAGACAGTACTTCCTCTGCAAGGATCGATACGTCGGTTACATCGTTCCCAAGAACTGAGACGAGGGGGGTGAAGCGAGATGAAAAGAGACGTTCTGAGAAAAGTTTTTGTTATCCTACTCGTCGTTCTGTCTGTCTTAGTTTACGCATCCAAATTCACACCTGAGCTGTTCAAACAATTGGCGGGTGCGAAGAACAAGATACCCACGATACCTATCCCCGCGTACGAGAGATTCGTTCTACCGAACGGGATGGTGTGTTACATAGCCCAGGATAAGCGTCTGCCAATCGTGGAAATAAAAGGGTACGTAAGGTACGGCATTTTGAATGAAACACCTGAGATCGCTGGAATATCCGCCTTCATGCTCGATCTGATGAACTCAGCGACCAAGAACCGCGACGAGTTCACCCTCGCCGAGGAGAAGGAGCTGAAAGGAGTTTCGATCTCTTTCTTCGCTCAGCCAGATTACTACCAGATTAGTGCCTCTGCTCTATCAGACGATGTGGAAGCCTTGTTTGAACTGCTTTCGGACGAGCTGAGAAATCCAGAATTCAGAGCGGACAACTTCGCCAGAAAACAACAAGAATACATGCAGAGCTTCGCTCAGGCGAAAACTCAAGAGCAACCAATGGCGAGGAGATATTTCTACACAGCAATCTACGGCGAGAACCATCCCTACTCGTTCTCAACGAACTACGCGTTGTTATCGAAAGTCATGCCGACGTTGACGCCAGACATCGTGGAGGAGTTCTACAGCAAAGTCATCGTTCCTGACAGAATCGTTCTGGCGATCGCTGGTGATTTCGAAATAGAAGAGCTCAAGAACCTGCTGTTGAAATACTTTGGCGATTGGAAATCACCCGAGTCCGAAAGGTTTGAGCTACCGAAGATCGAGCACACTCCACCATATGGCAAAGTTTTTGTCCTCGACAGACCGACCTCCACACAGGCATATCTCATGATGGGATACGAGTTCTTCGACCACAGATTCCCAGAGAGAATCGCGTTCTTGATGGCGAACAGGGTCTACGGCAGCGGCATGTTCAACTGCAGGTTGATGAAATCCCTCAGAACAGAGAAAGGCTACGTGTACGGTGTGAGCTCTTCGATGCAACTCTACGAGCTTGGTGGCGAATATTACGTTACAACTTCCGTCAAATACGACGCGGTCGCTGACACCATACGCTCGATCATCGAAGAGATGAAGGCCATCAAGAGTGGAGAAAAAGCGATCGGTGAGGACGAGCTGTTCGAAGTCATAAATCTCTACAACGCACAGTTCCCAGACGCCTACAAGGACACCATATCCATCTTGGACAGCGTCGTGCTGAACGCAGAGATCAGAGGTAGAAGCCCAAACTACGTCAACGAGTTCATTCAAGCCTACAACGCACTGGATGCGAAAACAGCAAACGAGGTCTTTTCCAAATATTCGTATCCCGAGAAATTCGTTGTCGTTTTGGTTGGACAAAAGGATAAAATCGTCCAGAATCTGGAAGCGAATGGATACACAAATTACGAAGTGATTGAGTTCGGTAAGTGAAATGTCGAACAAAACACCGATTCTTCCTCACGATCAGCTGATGTTCAGAAATTCCGTGCCGATCTTCACCACCATACCGAACGAAGGTGAACCAAGGTAACCCAGTGACCCACAGAAATGAACCAGAGGGCGGTTCCGTAAGGAACCGCCTTTTGTTCAGTTCGGCTCGTCCTCAGAGTGCTGAATGCTTGAGATGGTGGGCTATAAACTCTCGGTGTAGAGCTGTACTGTCGGCGCACCATCCGTTTCCTCTCATAGGTTCG
The DNA here is from genome assembly GCF_000816145.1 of Pseudothermotoga hypogea DSM 11164 = NBRC 106472. Lineage (NCBI taxonomy): Bacteria > Thermotogati > Thermotogota > Thermotogae > Thermotogales > Thermotogaceae > Pseudothermotoga > Pseudothermotoga hypogea. Next base: position 768,190 of record NZ_CP007141.1, read on the forward strand.
TTTCGACTTTCTTGAGTCGCCGTTGAACCAAAAACGGCCTCGGCTGGGAATCATTCAAAGACTTGATCGTCGCACTGGGGCTCAGGAGTAAAATCTTACACGAAGACCGAGGTGATTTGAATCTTCAAGGCCATCGTCAAAATAGCGTTGAGAAATTTCTTGATGCGTTTCAAATCGACTTTTGTGCTGATAGTCGGTATGAGCATTCCCGCGATGTTGTTGGTGGGTGGTTTATCGCTGAACGACACCGTCGCGAACTGGGTGAATAGGAGCTTGAAGGAAAACTTCGGACCCGCAGATGTGTACGTGGAAAATCCGAGGAACAACATCTTCGTGAGGTTGACGCTCGATCAACAGACGGTAGATGCGATCAAAGCGGGACAAGATGTCTTGGCGATCCTCCCAGTTTCAGAATCGCTCGTCCGGCTGAAACACAACGACAAAACGATCGACTGTCTCGCAATGGGTGTGAGATCTGAAGATCTCAGTAATTTCGTGGGAAAAGAGATCAACATTCCTCCATGGAGCGTGATAGTTTCAAGGGATCTCGCGGAAGCTTTGAATATCAAACAAAATGACATCGTTTCAATCAACATGACGGGTCAAGCCAGTGAGTTCAAAGTGGTTCAGATAGGTGAGGAAGGTTTCCTCAACTTCAAAGGAGATCACCTTCAGCTGCCCGGCGTCATTTTCATGAACGTAGACGAATTGACTGGAGTCGTGGGTTTTCCAACGCGCGTGTACCTTCACATAGGCGGAAAGATTGAAGAGCACGAAGCTTTCGTCAACAATTTGAGACAGCAGGTTAGAGTCTCCGCTGTCGCCATGAAATCGAGGCTTCTGAATTCGCCTGTCAACAAGGCTCTCGGCTATCTGACGATCGCCTTCGGTGGTTTTTCGATACTGGCCTCTCTGATCTTGGTCTATCTCTTCGTGCAAAGCTTTTTGGATGAACGCAACACGACGCTCGTCACGTTGAGAATCCTCGGTTTTAAATCTTCCCACGTCCTTCTCCTCTTGATCTTGGAGGGATTCGCTTACTTTTTGGTCTCTGGCTTGTTCGGTGCGAGCGTTGGGATGTTGTTGGCTCAATTTCTGCTCGAGAGGTTGAAGAATTTTTCAAGCGCTATGATGAGTGGTACGCTCTGGCTGTCGAAGCTGGAGCTACGAGTGTCGTTCTTGTCGATCTTGACGGGTGTTCTCGGCGGATTAGCGATGCCTCTGATGATATTCGTTCTGAAGGCCAGAAAGATCGTCTCGGGTCCAGCCGTTCGCTTGCTCCGCTTTGAGGAAGAGGGTCAGTTCTCTTTAAAGAAATCCAGCATAAGATATGTTGGGTTAGCCACAACCATGCTTGCGATTCTTTTGATGTTCTTATATCCGAGATTTTCCATCGCATTGATCTTATTGGCCGTTATAGGTGTTCTCATAGCTTTTCCTTCTTCTTATCTTGGAATCTTTCTCGCAACAGGGCTTTTCGCCTACGTGATTTGGTTCCGGCCAGCCGACCTAACAAGTTGGGACGTTCTTCAAAGGGGTGGAGCTTTCTTTTTGGCGAGCTGGCTTCTTTTTTTCTCGCTCCTTACGCTGTTGAGGAAGCTTTTTTCAAGATCGGCCTTCGAAGGTTCCGTCTCAACGTTCGTGGCACTTTCTTACGTACAGAGGAACAAGAGAAACAGCTTCATCATCGCACTGATGTTCAGCCTGATCGTTTTCGTGGTGATATTGACCTTGGTGATTCCCTACAATCTGCGAATGTTCGTCAGCGAGCAACTCGAAACGGGCATCTTCGGTTACAACTTCATGGTTGTGCAGAATCCCTTGAAGCTGATCTTCACAAGGACTGAACTTGAGATAGCGGAAGGGATCGAGAAATATGCGAGAGTATACGTGGCGCAGCTGAACAACGATCCGATAGCGTTCGTGGATGAGAACTTCCTGAGGGATGCGCTGGTGAAGAGTATAAAGAACAACGAATGGAGGAAGATCCTGCTCGAGACTGGAACAATCGCGGTGGGCGTACTCGGGGACGAATCCGTCCCAGAGCAGATCAACGGTAGAATTCGTCCACTTTTTGGCCTTGGTGGATCGGAAAACTTGACTTTCCAAATCATAGGCAAATTCGATCTCAGGCAGATCCTGGTGCCGATCAAATACGTCGCATCGATCAACAGCATGCCCAAGAACGTGAAGTTGGTACCCGTTCTGCTCGCCAAGGTCGATGAACAAAACGTATCGAAGGTCAAGGACTTCTACAGCGAAAGGTTCGACTTTCCCATGCACATAGCCGAAGAGTTGAATCGTATGTTTTCCGGTATCGATTTTCTTATAAAGACGGGATTGATCTTGCTTTACTTCGGACTGTTGAGTGGACTCTGCGGTGTCGTTTTCCACACGATGAGGAGTATCGTGGTGAGAAGGAGACTGACCGCAGTCCTGAAAGCCATTGGAATGACGAACAAGAGTGTCGGGCTTGCGTTCATCGTAGAGAACGTTGCCATGGCGTCACTCGGGATTCTCGTAGGCGTGTTCGCCGCAGTTTTGTTCTCGAAGGACGTGATGGACCAGATATTTTCAATGATCGGATCTGGACAGTTCGTTTTCCCTGGTTGGAATGTACTCAGTTTCATGGCAGGACTCTATGTGATCGTGACTGTTACGATCGCTCTACCAGTAATCCTCAATAAAGCAAACCCAGCTGAATCTTTGAGAACCCAGGATTAACGGGAGGACAAGACTATGATAGTTGTTAAAGAGCTCTGGAAGATCTATGGAAAAGGAGAAAGAAAGGTGGAAGCGCTGAAAGGAATAAACGTCACCATAAAGGACGGTGAGTTCGTCGCCATCTTCGGACCGTCTGGATCTGGAAAAACCACGCTTTTGAATTGTCTATCTGGAATAGACTCACCAACGAATGGAGAGATCTACTTCGACGATTTGCCGTTTCACACCCTCAGCGAAGAGCAAAAGACGCAGTTCCGTGCCCGTCACATGGGTTTTGTCTTTCAGTTCTTCAACCTCATACCCGTGCTCACCGCACTGGAGAACGTCCTGTTGCCACTCAAGATTCTGGGAATCAACCACGGTGAGGCAAAACAGCGCGTGGTGGCTATGCTCGAAAGGGTTGGCTTACGCGACAAGATCGACAGGTTTCCATCGCAGCTTTCCGGTGGAGAACAGCAACGAGTCGCCATAGCCAGAGCTTTGGTGCACAACCCTAAGGTCGTCTGGGCGGATGAGCCTACGGGTAATCTGGATTCCGAAACTGGCATGAACGTGATAGAACTTCTGGAGTCGATGAAGAAAGAACTTGGCACCACACTCGTCGTTGTGACACACGATGAACGCATCGCCCAGAGAGCCGATAGAATCCTGTTCATGAGGGACGGCCGGATAACAGAGGTGCGTGAAAAAGAGAATTTGAACAATGAAAGTTGAACGTTGATCTTCGATCTGATGATCGTAAGAGCCTCTCTATGTAAACAAAAGAGCCGGGACGACCCCGGCCCTGTTTTTTCAAAACGTCTTCGTGCCACTCGCCAGCGTCCTGCTCCATTCCCAGAAGGTGTAGCTGACAGAAGGCACGTTTCCGCAGAGCGTTTTCAACCAACCCGCCATCTCCACACCACCTGAAGCTTTCACGCCGCCGCTGATCGTGTAACCCACCTGGTTCGCCCCGCCCATTGAAGCGTTGGTCTCTGACTTTATCCACGGCGTCAACCTCAAGAATGGCCCAGCGACATCGTAGAGGTAGGCACTGAATGTGATGGGAAGCTCACCCTTGTTCTCACTGTTCAGCTTCGCGTTGGCGTCGAAGTTTATGTTCGAGTAGTTCACGCTGTAGGTGGGTGTGAAGCTCCAACCGTTTTGGTATTTCACTGTGACCGCGGCTGTCGCACCGAAAGTCGTGGATGCGTCTATGTTCATCCTTCCGTTCATCTTCGTGTTCGTCTGCGCGTTCAACCTGGCTTGAAAGACTATCACGACTGGGATCCCAGAGACCGTGAAGGTCTTGGTTTGACCCACTGAGAAGAGTTCTTTAGACCAGCTCTTGTCGACGTTCCCGTTGGCGCGCACTTGCAACGAAGGTGTGAAGGATGGAGAAAAAGTCAGCGTCGTTTCGAACCTTTTGAGCTTGTAGCTCCATTTGAACTTGCCAGTCTTGACCCAGTGATGTTCCCAGAGGATCTTGGTATTCATGCTCAACGTCACGACGATCTTCGTGGTGATGGACGAATTTTGCTCAGTGAAGGTGGTTGAGAACTCCCTCTGGTTCCACACATCGTAGTTCCAGCTTTTGGAAAAGTCATCCTTCACAGGGTGCGGTGTGGGTTTGGTGAGCGCAGAAATCTTGTTGGTCGAAAAAACGACTTGGAAAGCGGTGTAATCTCTAAGCTTTTCGAGGACGATCTCGCTCCGTTTTTCATCCGCGAGGTTCGACGGATTTGCCCCACTGCTCACGATGGTTTCTTTGAGAACGAAACCATCTGGACGTTTTTCGAAAGTTGCTTTGTAAGAAGTCCCCCCTCCAAAGTCCACAGACCAACTACCAGTGAAAGCACTTTCAAAGATGGGATTTATTTGTTGTATCTGCGAACCAGCGGGTAAGACCACGACCGTTGTTTTTTCTGTGACGATCGTGTCGCGCCCTGATTTCAGAAAGATCGATTCGAAGATTCTGGCGTCTATCTCGTACTCGAAGTACTTCGGTATGAGTTTTTCCGCCAACGTTTCATCCCCAAACATCTTTCTCGAGATCGCGAAGTTTCCACCCTTGGCCGTGACGAAGCCGTTCGCCCTCAGCTGAAGAACACAGGTGTAGTTGCCCGCACCGTCGATGGTGACGCTCATACCATTTTGGACGAGCGTGGGAGCGGTGTTGTACAGAAAGTAATAACCTTTGGCGATCTCGTTGATGTATTCTTGCTGAAGCTCCGAGATCCTCGCCGCCAAGCTGCTTGGCGCACTCATCTCACGGTAGTGTGTGACGTAGATCTTCGAAAGTTCGGACGCCGGCAAGTACTCTTTTCGTGTTATCAAAGCGGAACCATCCTGTTGGATCTCGATTCTCTCTTCGATCGTCCTTCTGTACTCAACTGCACCGACGACGATCGAAAAAACCAAGATCAGTACGAATACGATCCTTCGGGTCACCGCGACCCCTCCTTTTGTGGGATGACCGATTATTGCACGAACTAATTAGAAAATCGTTAGAAGGTTTCTTCAACACACCGAGGTTGACAGAAAATACTGCCTCGCAAGCCTTTCTTCTTCAGGGGGATGGGTAAGAGGCTTGATTATTAGCACTTGTGTTATCATCATAGCGTGGGAACTATGCCATTCGGCATAGGTATCTTGGGAAGAAGTCCCAAGTAGTAGCGGGATTGGCACCCGTCAGAGGTGTAAGGTTTAAACCACACCTATGTGGCCATGGAGTATCAAATGCTCCGTGGAAGGCAGCCTAAAGAGCTGCTAAGAATCCCATCCCCTTCAGGGGATTGGGAGTGTCAAAAAGAAGAGACATGCAAACAAAAAGCGGTCCCACACGGGACCGCTTTCTTCGAACATCACTTCTGAACTGTTTTTCTCACTACAGGAATGGTACAAATGTAGGATAATACTTTAGCTCAGTCGCTCCACCCGTTTCCTGGATCCAAGTTGCGAAGTAATACCCCTTGTCTTGCACGATTATCATCGGAAGGTTGACCACCGTTGTCGAAGCGCTTCTTGTGCACACGTATGTGACTGAATAGACGTTCTCGACGAAAGTTGGTTTTCCATCGCTGAACCAAGGTATCAGCTTCGTTTCGATCTTACTCACACCAGCCACGCTGATCGATGTCGGTATAGATGGTGTACACAACGTGAAGACGACAAACTCGGTTGCTTCGAAAGCCAAATCCTCTACATCCTCGTTCGAAGCATCTTCGTCTGGTACATAGATGAGCTCGCGTAGTTCCTCGTAAGTTGGACTCCACCCGACTCAACCAACTCCATGATCTTGTCCGCCAAGGCTTTTGCGAGATCTTCTGGTTTCGGACCAGTGGGAAAAATTCCACCACAGCTGGCAAAGAGCAGAACCGCTACCACGGCAACAAATACCAGTACACCTTTCACCTGACATCCCCCTTGGAAGAGTTGACTGATTATAACTCCAAAGGAGGAAACTTCTGCAAGATTTCTCCGACGAGGTAGACCTATCCCAAAGTACACCTTCCCGTGTGCACACGGACCGCCCAGGCGTTGCTGTCCATTTCATAATATACGGACGGACAAAAACAGAAATCTTTGAAACTCTTGTTCCAAGACCAAGAGCGTCTCTTTTTGTAAGCTCTTCACGAATGGGCCTCGATCTTCGTCTATCACACCTTGTGGTAATGCTTCGTTAATCATACAGACACCGTGTCACATTGAATTCTGACCTTGAGTTCAAAGATGTTAAGATCTCCTTGGGGGGTGAGCGAATGTACATCTCTCAAAGCGCAAAGATCGGTTCCAACGTAACTTTAGGCCACAATGTGGTCATCGAAGACAACGTGGTGATAGGTGACAATGTCACCATAGGTCACAACGTGGTAATAAGGAAAGACACGATCATAAGTGAGGGATGCGTGATCGGTGACAACACCGTTTTGGGTAAAGAACCCTTCAAAGCAAGCATTTCAGCAACCACAGAGAAGAAAGAATTAGCCCCTCTCGTTCTTGGAAAATACGTCACAATAGGCGCCAGCTGTGTCATATACCGCGGTGCGATTTTAAAGGATCACGTCTTCGTGGGAGATCTGGCGAGCATAAGAGAGGACGTGACAATTGGCGAGTACACAGTTATAGGAAGGGGCGTCACCGTGGAGAACAAAACGACCATAGGCAAATACGTGAAGATCGAAACCGAGGCTTACATCACGGCTCTGTCGACGATAGAAGATTATTGTTTCATCGCACCAGAGGTCACGTTCACCAACGACAATTTTTTGGGTAGAACGGAGGAAAGGAAGAAGTACTTCAAAGGTCCTACGATCAGAAAAGGTGCCAGGATAGGTGCGAACGCGACCATCTTACCAGGCATAGAGATTGGTGAAGACGCGTTGATAGGCGCCGGTGCGGTGGTCACGAGGAACGTGCCTGCAAGAAAGATCTACGTTGGAATTCCTGCAAAGGAGTTGAAAGATGTGCCAACTGAGCAATTGTTGGAGAACCAAGTTTATTACAAAGGTTGAATCCTGAGGGGGAGTCGAGGTGCTCGGCTTGTTCCTGCTTGGAATTCTCATCGGTGTTTTCGTTGGTTATTACATGGGGATTTTAAAGTTACGCGGTGAGCGAAAGAGCTTCGAAGAATCGATCAAGAATTTGAGGGAACAGATCAACTATCTCGTTTCCCAACAAGGCGCTCTATCTTCTTCACTTGGAACTCTGAGTGGACTGTCGAGCTTGGTGAGTGAACTCAAAGCGAGGTACGAGGAGACGAAGGAAGCAGAGAAGAGATTGAGTGCGGAGAGAGATAAGAGACTTGAAGAGTTCATTGAGAACATGAGAAAGATGTTCGAAGAAGTTTCCAACAGAACCATAAAGCTTGACGAGGAGAAAGAAAAGCGAATCACCGAACTACTCGAGCAAATGAGGCGCTTTTCCGGTGAACAACGAGCCGCGATGGAGAGATTTCTTTTGCAACAGGGTCAATCACGGGAAGAGATCGAGAAGAAAAGAGACGCGGAACTCAAGGACATGAGGAGGATCGTAGAAGAATTTGTGAAAACCGTCTCTGGGACCAAGACGAGAGGCCAAATCGGTGAGATGCTTCTGAGTGAGGCTCTAAGTGAGTCAATCAAGGTTGGTACCGTCGTGAAAAACCTTTCTGTTGGTTCGATGGTTGTCGAGTTCGCTTGGAACCTGAATGATGGCAAATACATCCCGATAGATTCAAAGTTGCCGGCCCTTTCGGATTTGGTAGCACAATTTGAGAGCACACAAGATCAGGAAATTCGAGAACAGAGGAAGAAAGAGATCGTTCAGAAAATAAGGCGCGAGATAGATAACGTGAGAAAGTATCAAAATCAACCAAATACCATTGATAGTTGCATCATGGTGGTACCCTCAGCCGTGATAGATATAGCACCAGAGTTGATTGCAGAAGGAAAAAAGCAAAACGTGTTCCTCTGCACATACAGAGACATCTTCGCGGTCGCGCACTATCTGGAAGCGAGACACATGACGATGAAACAAGACGAAATCGGAAGATACAAACAGTTGATCCAAAGTCTTTTGAACCTTCTCGAGCAGGTGGATCAGAAGACCCATTCTCTGGACAGGGCGTTGAAACAGATAACCAACGCGAACAACGAGATCAAGTCCTTGGTTTCACAAGCATTTTCAGTTGCAAATGTGAAGACAGAAAGCAATGAAGGTATGGACCAAGGCGTATGAGTTTCGATAGATTGCTTTACGTAGAAGTTACTCACATTTTTTTCAATGGTTCCAGACACAATTTAGAATAATCACTGAAAGGAGGTTTGACTATGAAAAACATCTTAGTCCTTCTTTTGTTGTCCCTGCTGGTGGCGATCGTCTTTCCACTGAACCTCGCTCAATTCAACGTCAAAGAGTTCAAAGGTCAGTATCCTTTGATAAGTCTGAGTAGACTTCTTGAAACGGACGAATTCGTGTCGGTGGAAGGCATCGTCTACAGAATAAGTGCTTCGAAGAGATTCCTCACCAGGGACGAGGTTGATCCGAAGCTCCTAAACGAGTCCAACTTGGTTGGAATCTTAGCCATAGACATAGACGAACTCAGCACTTTCACTGGAAAGGAAAAACAAGCGCTCGTTGCGGCGAACGGGATAGTCTACGATGTCACACCATCCAGACACTGGCCTGCTGGTAATCACAAGAACAGACACAAAGCCGGCGAAGAACTGACTCACGAACTGGTGAGGAATTCTCCACACGGTGTTGGGAAAATCGCCAACGTCAAACCGTTCGGAGTTTTGGTCTTCACAATTGAGCAACTTGCCAAGTTCAACGGTAAGAATCGTGCAAAGTCTTACATCGCCTTCCAAGGTGTTGTTTACGATCTGAGCCACCTAAGGCCTGCTCCGAACTATCCATTCGGAACCGAGGCGACTTCTGAACTTCTGAAAATCCCAAACTATGCAGACACACTCTCGAAGTCCTACGCTATAGGACTTTTGGTATTCGATGAAAAAAACCTTGCCAAGTTCGATGGTCAGCAAAATGTGGAAGCGTTCATAAAAGTCGGGAACATTGTCTACGACGTCACAGAAGTTCCGGACTGGAGGGAAAAGTTACACCTCGAACCGGACGCGGTCGCTGGAAAGGATTACACTTCCCAATTCGAGTGCGAGCTGGAAGAAACTTGCGGTCACGATCATCCTGACTCAGATGTGCTCAAAGAGTTCAAGATCGTCGGCTTTGAGCTGGTGAAATGACGTACAAAGTTTTCGCTTGGATAAGTGTGGTTCTGTTGTTCTACAATTTCTCTCTATTTCCATTGCGCAGGATTTTGAAGCGCTACAAAGGCGCACAGAAGTTTCTCATTTTTGGATCCAAGCTGCACCGATTCACTGGTATTCTGCTTTTAATCACAGGTGCGATCCACGGTTATCTCGCGCTCGGAACGATAACATTGCACACCGGATGGTTGCTATGGTCCGGTGTGCTTTTGCTCTTTATCTACTATTTGCTGAGAAAGCGTTTGAAAAGAAGATGGCTGATCCTTCACAGATTCACAGACTTTTTCGTTGTCGCATGGTTCTTCGTTCATTTCTTCTTCCCATGGTTGTTCTGACACCGTAGGTGAGTCAAGAACGTGCGAGTAGGCCATGAGATCAATACAAAACACACCTAACCTTTCTTCCATCCACTTCTCTTAGCTGGACCGGCTCTTTGCACTCTGCTTTTGCGTACTTGCATCTCGGTTCGAAGGGACAACCTAAAGGGGGATCGATCAAGCTTGGAGGTTCACCGACGTCCACCAAGGTCGTGGACGAACCTCGGTCCGGATCTGGTGCGGCCTCTCTGAGCAACATCGTGTAAGGATGCATGGGTCTGTTGACGATCTCTTTAGCGTCTCCCTCTTCGACGATCAATCCGGCGTACATGACGACAATTCTGTTTGAGATGTACTTCGCCGCCGCCAGATCGTGTGTGACGTGCAGGAAGGATATTCCGTGTTCCTCTTTCAGCTTGAGCATCAAGTTCAAAATACCTGACTTTATCGAAACATCCAGCATTGATGTGGGTTCGTCCGCCAAAATTATCTTTGGTTTCGTTATGATCGCCCTCGCGAAAACGATGCGCTGTCTCTGGCCACCAGAGAGTTCGTGTGGAAACTTTTCCAAGAAGCTCTCAGGTGGGATGAGTTCGACGTCTTCGAGAACATTTTTCAGGATCTGTTCTTCGTTCTCTATTCTGTGAATCTTCAGAGGTCTCTCCAGTATGTGAGATATCCTCTTTGTCGGATTGAGTGAGGCGAACGGATCTTGAAACACCATCTGCACGAGTTTTCTGAACTTGAGTTCTTCTTTCCGATTGAGTCGTCTTGGCAACTCCTCGCCAAAGAGCAAAATCTTTCCTGCTGTTGGTTCATACAATCTTGCCAAAACTCTCAGCAGCGTCGTTTTCCCACAGCCGCTCTCGCCGACCACCGAGACAATCTCGTTTTCGTTCAGTTCAAGATCGACACCGCGTAAAGCTTTGAGCTTGACACTCCCAATCCCCTGAAGGGGATGGGATTCTTAGCAGCTCTTTAGGCTGCCTTCCACGGAGCATTTGATACTCCATGGCCACAGAGGTGTGGTTTGAACCTTACACCTCTGACGGGTGCCAATCCCGCTACTACTTGGGACTTCTTCCCAAGATACCTCTGCCAGATGTTTATCGCTCCTACTCCGTCCCTGTGATACCTAAATCCACAACTTTTACATTCATAGTTGCGACCAACCGCATGATTCTTGCTACCACATACAGGACAGACCTGACTCGTATATTCTTCCGAAGCAAGTTTCACTTCAATTCCCAGTAGCTGTGCTTTGTAGGTTATCATGTCCACCATCTTTCTGAAACACCACTGATGAACTTTTTGATTAAAGTTATCGTTCCCTTCTACACGCTCTCGAATATTTGTGATATCACCAATTACAATAGTCCCATACCCTTTCTGTAAACACATCTTAAGAAAGTTGCTGGTTATCTTGTGCAGTATGTCCGTTATTTGATGTTTTGTTCGTTTCAGCATTCGCTGCTTTGCTTTCAACAGTTTTCTATACCTCTTGGAACCTTTCTTGCATTTGCTTAACGTTCGCTGAAAGTCTGCCAACTTCTTGTTGCGATATCTGATTAGACTGTTGAGAATACCACCGTGATACGAAATCACTTCAGAGCCATCAAAGCAAGTTATTGGACGAAGTATGCCAAGGTCTACAGACATAACTTCAACAGACTGTTTCTTCTTATGCTCATTCTTCACCTCTATTGCAAGGTGAAGATAATATTTCTCAGCCTCATACACAAGTCTTACTTGCCTAATTGTTGTACCGGCTGGCAGTGTCGTTTGTATCAAAATTGGCTCCTGACTACTACCCATTGAAAGTCTCAGAACCCCTTCTGGTGAAAGTTTTATAGCAGTATCTTTCCAGATGAACGGCATAAACCTTTTCTTCTTATGTGGTGGTTTCAACTGTGGGTTTGTCTTGACTGCAGTAAAGTAACTGTTAAGCGCCTGAAAGTATTGCTGAACTATAGCCTGTTTGGAATGGGTATGGATATTGATAGTGCTACTCCAACGCAGGATATATTTTTGTGTTGCTCCTGGTGAAAGCCAGAAACCTTTCTTGCTTTTTACTTTCTTGACCAGCGACATGGTTTTGTTGTAGATTCGACCAGCGAGCCTGTTCAGCTCAGAACACAGAGGATACAATTCTCTCGGAACAGGCACTTTGTAAGTTCTGACTATATATCTTGACATTCTTCGATGTACCTCCTGATAGTCTCTTCTGAAACCGTTCCTGCTGAGCCAACATAATATGTTCTGCTCCATAATCCTTCCTTTGTTCTTAGATGTGGAAACTTCTCAAGAAGTTTTTTAGAAGACACTCCTTTAAACAAATTGGCTATTTGAGCTGGGGATAAGCGCGGTGGTGCTGAAACAAAAGATGGACATGGTCTGGCTGAACTGATAGAGATAGGACTTCAATCCCATGTTTTTTGGCGTTGTTTTTCTTAATTGCATAGTTTTCACCCTATACAATTATAACACATGCTAATAACGAACAAGCTCCTTACCCATCCCCTGAAGGAGAAGGGCTTGCAGAACACTATTTTCTGTCAGTTGAATGTATCGAGAACTGGAGTTGAAATCTACCTTTGTAAAAGCGATCCTTTATTCTTAAGAGTTCTTCAAAGAACTGGTCGCAACCGACCGGTGCCACCGTTGAAATGGATGGAATCAGATTGTCGTAAAATGACAGTTCTTCCAAGACTTCGAGGACATGGTGGTTGAAAGCCGGTTCTCCGACCCTCGCGAACTGCACCTTGAACTTCTTAGTGTTCACTTTCCCGGCCGGGTACCGTTTTTTCACCATGAAATCTATCTGCTCGAGTATTTCGTCTTTGTCCAGAACACCGGCGTACGATCCACCCGCATCGCACATCTTACACTTCACCGGACACCCGTTGAGCGTTGAGACTATGAGTACCCACTTTTCTTCCCTCGGAAAGGGAGGTTGGAGGGCCTCAACAAACTCGACCAAATTTCCTTTCGAAGTTTCCCCAAGATAAACGATCGCGATGTCCTCTTTTCCAAACTGGGCCAATATCCTCACGACAAACACCTCTCTTCGACGATCTTCATACAAACTTCGATCGCCTGACCCATGGCAATGGCAATTTGTCTGAATCCACCACGCGCATCTCCAACCACTTCCAACCCCTCTAAGGACGTCCTTATAAAAGAAACGTTTGGGATTCTACCAATGCATATGAGCAACCCTTCAAAGTCGTAGGAACCCTTTTCCGTCCAAATTCTCAGACCGTTACAAGAACGTTCCACTGCAATTATTGGTTCCTGCTCATGGTAAACGATTCCACTGTTTCTTGCCAAACTGACGAGCCTTGGCAAAGCCTTTATAGTGTTGGATCTGTTAAAAATATGCACATCTACGCCAAATTCTCTGGCCTTTAACGCACCATCGAAGGCCACATCGCCAGCACCGTAAATCGCCAAGGTTCTCAATCGCTTTGGCAATTTTCTGAACTCGTAGACGACGTTTTCATCAACCTCGAACTCCTCGATTCTCCTCGGGACCGTTCCACTCGCCACTATTATCTTGTCGAACTCGAAGGTTCCAAGTTTGGTCTTCAATAAGTTTCTGTCCACGGACACAACCTCTTCGAAGACTAACGTCGCGTTGGACTCCAGCAGTCTCGCCTTCAAAACCTCGGCCAGCTCTTCTCCACTACAGGGCGAAATAATGGGTAAATTCTCGATTCTCCAAGCGTTTCTGATGAGTCCCCCGATCTCTTCCTTTTCGAAGACGGTCACATCAAAATCGTATCTCTTCAAGAAGACGGCTGCTGTTATACCTGCCGGTCCGGCACCAACGATCGCAACGCGCATAGCAGTTCATTGGAATTCGTGATCACGCTGAAACCGTGTGCCAAGTTCTTCAGTGCCGCGAAATGATACCAGTCATCTTTGTCCCAGCACACATCTTCAACGATGATCACGTCAAACCCCCTGACGAATCCACTCCTCGCCGTTGTCTCAACACACAAATGTGTCATGACTCCTCCTATGATGATTTGTTCCACTCTTCTCTTTCTGAGCGTTTCTTCCAAGTCCGTCATGTAGAAGGCATCGTAAGAATCTTTGTACAAAAGGATCGTACCTGCGCAGTCCAGACTTGGTTCCGACTGCTCGTCTTCAACAACGTTGTTCCACCATCTCATCATGGACGGGCTGTTCCCCCTGTGGATGGTCATGATCACTGGCAAATCCTTCTCAACGAACGCTTTCAGCAACTTTTGTGCCGTGGGAAGTATTCTCTCAACCCCCGGAAGATAAGCCTTGCCCTCCCTTTGGCAGAAATACTTCTGAAGGTCTATAAGGAGCAAAGCGGGTTTACTCAGTACGAGCGGATGCTTGGTCCTTTCCCTTTCGAAGTACACACCATCACCCCAAGGACAAAACGAGGGGGACAAGCGCCCCCTCATTTTGCGTAAGCAACGGACCTCTTCTCTCTTATCACAACCACCTTGAGAACTCCTGGATACTCCATCTCTTCCTCTATTTTCTTTGCGATCTCGTAAGCCATCTTGTCCGCTTCGGCGTCGTCCACCTTGTCTGGTTCGACGATGACTCTCACTTCTCTACCCGCCTGTATTGCGTAGGCCTTTTCCACGTTTTTGAAACTCATGGCGATCTTTTCCATCTTCACCAATCTTCTGATGTAGTTCTCAAGATCTTCACGTCTCGCACCGGGTCTTGCAGCAGACAGAGCATCTGCGGCGGCCACGAGAACCGATTCTGGATAGGAGGGCTCGGCTTCTCCATGATGACTCATGATCGCATTCACCACGTAATCTGGTTCACCGTAACGCTTGACTATCTCGGCTCCGATCTCCGTGTGTGAACCTTCGACCTCGTGATCCAAAGCCTTGCCTATATCGTGCAACAAGCCTCCGCGCTTTGCCTTCTCCGCATCCAAGCCGAGCTCCTCGGCCATCAACGCGGCAAGCTGAGCCACCTCTATCGAGTGGGCCAGCACGTTCTGTCCATAGCTCGTCCTGTACTTGAGCTTGCCGAGCAGTTTGATCAATTCCGGATGAATTCCTGTCACGCCCACCTTCAGCGCAGCTTCTTGCCCAGACTCTTTGATCGACTTTTCAACTTCCTGTTTGGCCTTTTCGTACATTTCTTCTATTCTCGCAGGATGTATCCTTCCGTCCGCGACCAATTTTTCCAGCGTGATGCGGGCTATTTCCCTGCGAATCGGATTAAAACTCGAAAGTACCACGACCTCTGGTGTATCGTCAATCACAAGATCAACGCCGGTGATCTTTTCGAACGCCCTTATGTTTCTTCCCTCTCGACCTATGATCCTTCCTTTCATTTCATCGTTGGGTAAGCTGACCGTTGAAACGGTGATCTCTCCGATGTATTCTGGTGCGTAACGCTGCACGGCTGTTGCGATGATCCTCTTTGCTTCCTTCTCAGCCTCTTCTTCGTACCGTTCCTTGATCTGCTTGAACATCAACGCCAGATCGTGTTCGTAGCGGTTACGTGCTTCCTCCAGCACTATCTTTCTCGCTTCTTCCACGGTCATGCCTGCCAGTTCCGTGAATTTCTCATCGAGTTCCTTCTCCCTTTGTTCGATCCTCTTCTTCGCCGCTTCGAGCTGGGACCTCAGGGATTCTAGGTGAGTTTCCTTCTTTTCTACGATCTCTTCTCTCCTTGAAAGCATTTCTTCTCTCTTCAGAAGTCTTTCCTCGATGGCTCTGATCTCCTGCTCTTTCTTGCGGAGCTCCGACTCCATCTCTTCTCTGAGTCTGTGCGCTTCCTCTCTCGCCTCAACTATCGCCTTTCTCCTCAACTCCGCAACCTCTTGTTCCGCTTTTTTGATGATGCTTTCAGCGTCTTTCTGTGCCTTTCTGTAGGATCTCTCTATGCTCGATTTTGCGATCAAATATCCTAACAGCAAGCCTGCTACAGCACAGGCCAATGCGATGACTATCGTCACATCTCAGCACCTCCTTCTTTGAGCAGATCTATTTCTTTTGCGGTAAAACCGCGACGAAATAGGTATTCTCTCGCCTTGGGGCCTTCAAGTTTTTCTTTCTCCAGGATCCTCCTCATTATCTGTTTCACATCCTCTTCCTTCATAACTCTCTCCAAAACTCTTTCGATTACTTCCTCGTCCACCTTGAGCTGTTTCAGTTTCATCTTTATCTTGAGAGGTCCATAGCCATGAACAGTCAACATGTCGTCCGCGTAGAGATAGGCAAACTTCTCATCGTCGAGAAAGCCACTTCTCTCGAGACTTTCCAAGGCTGCTTCGACCGTTTCCGCATCAAAGCCTTTCATCAAAAGTCTGTCTCTCAGTTCCGCTCTGGACCTCAGTCTGAACTTCAAGAGCCTTTTTGCGTACTTGATCGCCTCATTCAGCTGCATTCTTTTCACCCATCGGCAAGTTGTACTTTTCTCTTATTTTCCTCTCCATCTCCGTAGCTATTTGAGGATTCTGTGCGAGGAATAACACAGCATTGCTCTTGCCCTGCCCAAGCGTGTACTCTTTACCATCGTCGGCGACGTAGAAGAACCAGCTACCCTTCTTCTGGATCAGTTCTTCGGCCACACCGAGATTGAACAACTCGTTTTCTCTCACGATTCCCTTGCCGAATATGATGTCCAGTTCAGCCTTCTTGAAAGGTGGGGCGACCTTGTTCTTGACAATCTTCGCCGTGACCGTTATGCCAACCGGTTCGGTTGCATCCTTTATCGTGTCCGTCCTTCTGACCTCGATTCTCATCGTCGCATAAAACTTCAGAGCCAGACCACCTGTTGTTGTCTCGGGGTTGGCGAACATCACACCGATCTTCATCCTGATCTGGTTAGTGAAGATAACTACAGTCTTGGATTTGCTCACGCTACCGGCGATCTTCCTCAGTGCCTGGGACATCAGGCGCGCCTGAAGACCTACCTGCATGTCCCCCATGCTTCCCTCGATCTCCGTGCGGGGAACCAGGGCAGCGACGGAATCAACGACGATGAGATCGACCGCGTTGCTTCTAACCAGTTCGTCCACGATTTCCAGAGCTTGCTCGCCGTAGTCCGGTTGCGAGATCAGCAGACGCTTCAGATCGATTCCAAGCGCCTTCGCGTACAGAGGATCCAGAGCGTGCTCCGCATCGATTATCGCTGCCACACCACCTGCTCTCTGCGCCTCAGCTATCGCGTGCAGTGCGAGAGTAGTTTTTCCACTGGATTCCGGGCCAAAGATCTCTATGATCCTTCCTCTGGGATATCCACCGACGCCTGTGGCTATGTCCAGAGCGAGTGAACCTGTCGAAATGACTTCCACCGGTGTGACCTGCGCCTCTTCTCCAAGAATCATGATCGAACCTTTTCCATAACTGCTCTCGATCTTCTTGATAGCCTTTTCAAGAACCTCGAGTTTTTCCTTTTGCTCCTTCTCATTCATGCTCAATCAAACCTCCTTCAAAGAGACACTCATAAACCTTTCTGTAGATCGAACCTTTAGGCGTGAGAGTGGAAGAGTACACGACGATTCGATCCACCGCAACTGTTATGGGATCGTAGGTGATGTCTTCTATCAGATGTTGCCAAGCTGCTGGGAAATCTTTGATTCTACCGATCGTTATGTGCGGTGAGAACCTCTCCTCAAAGCTAAAACTGTGCTTGGCCAGTTCAGCCTTGGTTTCGTCGTAGAGCCTGTGGAGAAGTTGATTGGCCCTCACACCAAGCCAGATCACCCTTGGTTGATTGTTTCGAGCGAAATAACCCACCTTTTCGACCACGAACGAAAACGAGGGGAAACCTCTGATCCTGTGGGAGATGTGCTGAACAGCCTCGGCAACCCTCTTCGGATCAACCTCACCAAGGAAGAACAAAGTCAGGTGCACGTTCTCCCTGCTGACCCAGTTCGCCTTGAATCCCCTCCTCATGAGTTTCTCGATCACCTGTTGTGATACGTCTCTCACCGTGTCGTTGACATCGATCGCAATGAAGGTTCTCACGTTCATCCCCCCAGCGCTTTCCTGTTCTGGTAAAGATACACTATAGCCGACAGCATTGTGAAGAACGCACACAGATATATCAGGATTACCTCCAGCGCAGCAAGTGAGACGGAAAGACTTCTGAAGAACAGTACCACGACTATGAGGATCATCTGCACAACTGTCTTCAGCTTTCCATAGATGTTGGCCTGAACTATCGTTCCCTTGCTGGCTGCCAAGATCCTCACGGCGCTCACGACGGTATCCCTCGCCACGATGAACGCGACCAACCATGCTGGGACCAGGGGTATGAGGGCTATGAGTGTGGAGTTGACGAAGACTTTGTCGACGATCTGATCGATGACTTTGCCCGTGCTTGTGACCTGGTTCAACTTCCTGGCGAGGAAACCATCCAAATAATCGCTGAGCGCTCCAAGTACGAAGAACAACAGAGCCAACTTCCACGATCTCGCTTCGATCGCAAGGAAGACTGGAACAGTCAGTACCAGTCTCGAAAGTGTGACCGTGTTGGGCACGTTCATGCGAGCACCCCTCTCAGGTCAAAGCCATCTGTGTCAAGTATTCTGACGAGTTGAAACGACGGAAGGTTTAGTTTCCCATTCTTACGAACTTTGACGATTCCATCCACCTCCGGGGCGTCCAGATGTGAGCGGGCTATGTAGTGATTTTTCGTCTCTTTTTCCACGAGAACCTGCAGTTTTTCACCCACGAACCTGGACAGACTCTCTCTCGCAAGCTCCGCCTGCAGTGCCAGGATCTCTTCCATCCTTTCTTTCGCGATCTCTTCGTCCACTTTGCCTCGCAACTCGCTCGCCAAGGTCCCTTCTTCGTCCGAGTAAACAAAACAGCCAAGTCTTTCGAACTTCGCTACCTTGAGGAACTCCAACAGTTCCTCAAAGTTTTCCTCCTTCTCCCCAGGAAATCCGACGATAACACTCGATCGAATGGCTGCGTCCGGCAGGGCTTTGCGTATCGAAAAGATCATTTCCAGTAGCTGATCACTCTTTTTGACCCTACCCATCTTAGCGAGCACCTCATCGCTGCCATGCTGGACTGGCAGATCAAAATAATGCAGAACTTTACGAGCATTACAGAAACTGCTCAGTATTTCTTCGTCGAAATGGTCAGGGTGCATGTACATGACCCTCAAGCGGAATTCACCTTCTACAGAGTCCAGAGCTCTCAAGAGTTTTGGAAGGGAAGGTTCACCGTACAGATCGATCCCATAACCGGTCGTATCTTGAGCGACGAGTATGATCTCTTTAACACCGTTTCGAACGAGTTCTCTCACTTCCGCCTCTATGCTCTCGATGCTGCGACTCCTGAACCTTCCCTTGAACGACGGAATGGCGCAGAAAGTGCAGTTTCGATCACATCCGTCCGCGATCTTGACGTACGCATAACTGTTGAACCTCGAGCGCGGGGCACACTCGTAGACTGTCTCTGGCTGTTCTACCAGAAAGCGGACTCTCTTTTCGAGGGCCTCGGCAAGCCGTTGAGGAGAAAGCACACCGTACCAGGCATCCACTTCGGGCAGTTCCTCGACAAGTTGCGGAGCATACCTCTGTACGAGGCAACCCTTTACACAGAGAAAGAAAGGCTTTTTCTTCTTGTACTCTATGAAATCGAGTATTTCATCTATTGACTCTCTCTTCGCGTCTTCTATGAAGCAACACGTGTCTATGACTATGGCGTCTGCCGCATCAACACTGTGTACTATCTCATGGCCCCTGCCCCGAAGGATCGCCTCCAGTACATCGCAGTCCGCCTCGTTCTTCGGACAACCCAGAACTTTTATACCTATTTTCATCGATCTCCTCACCCTTTAAAAAATGTTTCCTCTTGCGCATGTAGAGTTCTCTGATGTTCTTCAGCGCCTGCTTGTACTCGTCGCTCCTGTAGTTCTGATAAGTGAATTCCCAATGCTTGAATTCTCCAGAAAGATAAAGCAAAGTAACTTCAGCGTACACGCCGTTCTTCAAATATACCCTGTTACCCCACGATTTCGTCGATGCCAAGACGAAGTTCGAATGATGAACATAACCAGGATCAAGATTGAACTTTCTTTTTCCCTCTACACTGTACTTTCTCTCGAGCTCGTTCGTGTAAATCTTCACGTCGGCGAGCAACGACGGGTGAATCAAATTCTCGAAACTCAGAAGTACGCCCCAGAGATCTGAACCCAGCTCTCTGTCGTAATAGCTGGTATAGACACTGAACGGCAACTTCTTTGAGATGTAATCTATCTTACCGAAGGCCGACTCGAGCTCGGGTTTCAACGCTTCCACCCAGTAATCGACGTATTGGGAGAACACAAAGATGACCAAGTTCACCAGATCCGGCTTTTTCACCTCTCCCACAGGACCACCTCAAAGTTCTCGACCCTTATGAGCCACTGTTTGTTCGCTGAGACAATCGCACAACCGTCTTTGTTGTTCTTCACTTCGTACCTGTTGCCGACCTTCAGTAAGACCGACTCTCCCGGCACGACAGGCTTGTCATCGAGCAAGATTGCCTGACCGCCCGTGTTCACAAGCTTGGCGCCCGGTTGACCGAGCACGCTGAAAAACCTCACCACTGAATAGAAAAACAGTATCGCTGCGATCAAGCACATCGCAAGCATGAGCAAATTGACTTTCTCGGAGAACGCAGACTTTTTCGGCTTTGCCTGAGCCGACTCTCTCGAGAGGTCTTCTGTACCTATCAGTTGACCCGCATCGAGCCCAAGCTGTTCTGCGCACAACTTTATGTAATGCCTCACGTAGAAAGGTGCATCGACCCTGTCGAATTGTCCCTCTTCTATGAGCCTGAGCTTCCACACGGGTATGGCCGTCTTTTCTGAAAGTTGCTCAAGCGTCAAACCAAGCGCTTCACGCGCTTTTTTCAGCGTTTCACCGACGACGATCCACTTTTCCTTTTCCACGCAGACCACACCTCAAACTTGGCTAAACTTTATTATACCAGCTCTCTAAGGTTCTGAGACCGCCGCTGTCCAAGCACCGAACAGCCTCTGTCCTCAAGCTTCTCTCAATTGCTTCGAGCACAAGCGTTCTGTGCCGTTCATTCTCGACGAAGTCCAGATCGTCACCGTCCACGATCAGAACGTTTCCTTTCATATCCGCAAAGAATGCCTCATCATAGAACTTCACCAGTTGTTTCCAGTATTCTTCTTCGACGTTCATTTCGTACGGTCTACCTCTCTTTCTGATACGTCGCATTGCCGTTCTGACGTCACACTTGATGTACACCAACAGTTTAGGCTGTGGCGAGATCTTCGACATAGTCTTGTAGAACTGTTCGTAGATGGTATACTCCACCGGCTGAAGGAAACCCAAATGCTTCTGCATCCTTACGAACACGAAATCTCCGAGCATTGATCGGTCCATGACCGCACGCTCGATCTGGCTGGCTTGCTGCAACTGAAGAAATCTCTTGTGCAAGAAGTAAAGTTCCATGGTGAGACACCATCTGTGCCTGTCGGCATAGTATCTCTCCAGAAGTTGATCGGCGAGCTCGTCGTTCATCTCGTAAAAACCTTTCATATTCCATTCTTTCTCGAGTATCTCGACCAGTGCGGTCTTCCCTGCTCCCACAGTTCCTTCGACAATGATTTCAAGCACGTTGATTCCTCCTTTTGAGCTCTTTGCCATCGTATAGCCAAACTCCTTTTTCCTCCGTTTCCAAGACAGAGACGATGGCGTTCTCGATGTTGGAAAAACTTTCGTCCATCGAATCGGACTCGACGATCAGCAAAGAGGAAAGATCGTAATCTGCAAAGTATCTCTCGTACTCTACATTCAGAGCATGCCAGTACGCTTCGTCAATCACGAGTTCCCAGTTTCTTCCTCTCTTTTTGATTCGTTCTATCGCCGTTCGGGTTGAACAGCGTAGATAGATCATCAACTGCGGGGGAACCGAATACTTCAAAAACTCCCTCTGAACTTCCCGATAGATCTCGTACTCGAGCTGGTTCATCTCTCTCCTTTTCAAAAGTACCGTTGGAAAGATGTGATCGCAGAAAATGCACCTGTCCATCACCACGTTTCCGATCTGTTTCGCCAGCTCAATTTGCTGAAACCTTTTCGTCAGAAAATAGATTTGCAGATGGAAACCCCATTTTGCAGGATCAGCGTAGAAGTTGCTCAGAAGATCGACAATCTTTTCGTCCGTCAACTCATAGAGAGGTTTCAAACCGAGCCTCTCCGAAATGACCCTGATGAGCGTGGTCTTACCAGCTCCGACCGTTCCTTCGACAACGATTTTCGGTCTCACAATTCCATCAGAGCAGATCTCAACTGCTCGAATATTGATGGCACGGCAGCGACTATCTCTCCACTCTCCAGATCGAACTCACCGTTCAATCCCCCAACCACGACACCGGCCTCCTGAGCGATCAAGGCTCCTGCAGCCACGTCCCAAGGCTTAAGGGCAACTTCCCAGTATCCATCGAACCTGCCACAGGCAAGATAACACAGCTCGAGGGCTGAGGAACCTATGATTCTGACTTCCTGGCACATTTCGCTGAGCTTCTCGACGCTTCTCATCGACCATTTCAGCTTTGTTTCATCGTAAGGCCATCCAGTCACCAAAAGGGATCGATCCATGGTCGGTCTCTTTTTATTTACGATACGTTTGTCATTCAGGAATGCTCCCCTTCCGAGTTCTGCATAGAACATCTCGTTCGTGAAGGGTATGTAGATCGCTCCCTCCACAATCTTGCCAAAGCTCAGTCTGGCCACGCTCACAGCAAAGTACGGCAAGGAGTGCGAGTAGTTCAACGTACCGTCGATGGGGTCAACGACGAAGACCGTTTCGACGCTGGGTATCTTTGCCTCTTCGTATCCTTCCTCAAGAACGAATGTGGCGCTGGGATAATACTTCTTCAAAACCTCGACTATGGCCTTCTGGCACTCAACGTCTGCCTGGGTCACTACGTCAGATCTCATGCTCTTCATCTTTATCGAGAGTTCCTTCTCGAAGAAATGCATGGCGATCTCGCCAGCCTTTTTGGCAGCCTCACAGATGGGTCTCATTTTTCCTCAGCTCCTCCTTCAACCTGAATATCTCATCTCTCAGAACGGCCGCATCTTCGTACCTCAATTCACTCGCGGCTCTGTACATCTCTTCCTCCAAGATAGCTATGCGTTCTTCCAGGCTGAGATCTTTTACAAGATCGAGATATTCCAGCTTGGGCTTTTCCTCGATGAACCTTTCGAATATCTCTATTTGCAATGGCTTTATGATGGGTTTGGGTGTTATGTTGTGTTTTCTGTTGTACTCGATCTGGATCTTTCTCCTCCTGTTGGTCTCCTCTATCGCCCTCTGCATTGCTGGGGTGATCCTGTCTGCATACATGAGAACTTTCCCGTTGAGATTTCTCGCGACCCTTCCCATGATCTGTATGAGCGTGGTTTCTGATCTCAAAAAGCCTTCCTTGTCACAGTCCATTATTGCGACAAGAGAAACTTCTGGAAGGTCCAAACCTTCTCTGAGGAGGTTTATTCCTACTACAACGTCGACATCGCCACGCCTGAGCTTCTTGAGTACCTCGATTCGCTCGATCGCATCGAGCTCCGAATGTATGTACAGCGATCTGATTCCCAGTTCTGTGAGATATTCGCTGAGTCTTTCGGCGGTTTTCTTCGTGAGAACGGTCACCAGAGCCCTTTCTCCTCTCTCCACGACCTTCCTGATTTCGAAGACGAGATCGTCTATCTGTCCTTTCGTGGGCCTGACTTCGACTTCTGGATCCACCAGTCCTGTCGGTCTGATGAGTTGTTCAACAACCTGCTCGCTCACCTGCAATTCGAACGGACCGGGCGTTGCGGAGACGAAGATGATCTGTGGCACCTTCTTGAGAAACTCTTCGAAGGTGAGGGGCCGGTTGTCGTAGGCCGAAGGTAATCTGAAACCGTAGTCCACCAAGTTTTTCTTTCGTGAGAACTCGCCACGCCACATGGCTCTCAACTGTGGTACGGCGATGTGCGACTCGTCTATGAAGACTATGAAGTCCTCGTCAAAATAGTCGAGAAGCGTGTAGGGTGGTTCGCCAGGCTTACGAGCATCGAAATGCCTCGAGTAGTTCTCTATGCCCGGACAGTGTCCTATGGACATCAAGAGTTCCAAGTCATGCATCGTTCTCTGTTGAAGCCTCTGCATTTCAAGCAATTTGCCTTGTCTTTTCAACTCCTCGAGCCTCTCTTTGAGCTCTTCCTCGATCGATTCAACGGCGCGTCTCAGCTTTTCTTCGGTGGTTATGAACTCCACCGCTGGATAGATCGTGATCTTCTGGTACTCTTCGATGCTGGTCCTGTTCATTTTGTCGAAGGATTCTATCCTGTCCACATTTGAACCGAAGAATTCGACACGTATACCCTCGTCCTGATATGTCGGATAAATTTCCAGCACGTCTCCCGCGAGCCTGAAACATCCTTTCAGAGTGATCTCACTGCTTCTGGAATAACCGATCCTCGCAAGCTTTTGAGCCACCTCGTGCGGATCGATCCTTTGTCCAACGTGCAACTGGATGTTCATCGTGTCGAAATCCGTTGGATCACCCGAGGCGTAGATACAGGAAACGCTCGCAACCACCACGACATCCCTTCTGGTCCTCACGGACTTGAACGTGGACATCCTCATGCGCACCAGAACGTCGTTTATGTCGGCGTTCTTTTCGATGTAGAGGTCTTTCGAGGGCACGTACGCCTCGGGTTGGTAGTAATCGTAGTAGCTGATGAAGTATTCGACCCTGTTTTTCGGAAAGAAGGTCTTGAACTCTCCGTAGAGTTGTGCGGCGAGCGTTTTGTTCGGTGAGATGACCAGTGCTGGTCTGTTCAACCGTGCGATGACGTTGGCCATCGTGAAGGTCTTACCACTGCCCGTGACGCCTATGAGCGTCTGGAACCTGTAACCCTTCAGGATTCCTTCAACGAGCTTTTCTATCGCTTGAGGTTGATCACCCGTGGGTTCGAAATCGCTTATCAGTTCGAACAAATTGTGATACCTCCGATCACTCACCCGGCTGTAGATAGATCATGCTGTTGAGGTACTTGATCAGTTCGACGGCTTCTTTTGTTTGAGGTTCGCGCCTCATCATCTCATCGCTTGTCAGCAGAGAGCCATAGTACTCCTTGTTCGCGTCGTTGTCAACTTGGACGATTGAACCCTGCAAGGATAAACCTGCGAAGAATCCTTTGCTCACGGAGTAGGAATAGATCGAAGATTGGAGTCTGTAGTCCGTTTCCGCTGACAGCGATCTTCCCATAGGTCCTGCCGCGATGCTGATGTTGCCACCGAGTGTCACGTTGCCCGACACGAGATTTTTCACCGCCTGTTCGTTCATCAACACGAGGACCAATCCGACATTCTGAATTCCCAGTTGCGCTCCGAGGCTCAAGCCCGTGAGCTTCAAAAAAACAGGTCCGTACCATTTACCACTTGGAACGTCACGTTTGAGCAGAAAACCTTCTCCGTACTGCCCACCTATGACCAAACCAACTCTGATCAGCGATGGAAAGATTGCGACGCCCTCGGACTGTCTCAACAGTTCCACGAAAGCCCCGCTGTCTGGAATGCTCGACAATTCTCTCAGGATCGAGAGTGCGGAACTGAGCCTTTCGTTCGCGGGAACCGCGAATATCACCAAAGGCACGCACAACATGAGGACCACCGCCTTTTTCATGTTAACACCTCCCGGAAAGAGTTTACTACGTTAGGGTGTTTCTACTATAATAAGACTTAGGTTCAAAGAACACAGGAGGTGTTTGAAATGAGAGTCAGGGTTGACGAAGCTGCTTGCATCGGCTGCGGCGTCTGCGAAAGCCTTTGTCCTGAGGTGTTCAAAATGTCAGACGATGGCAAGGCGAAGGTTCTCCAGCCAGAGACAGAGGAAAGCTGTGCGCGCGACGCTGCCGACAGCTGCCCAACAGGCGCGATCCACATCGAGGAGTGAAAAGAGGCGGAGATCCGCCTCTTTTCTTTTTTCTGGGAGTCGGTGGAACTTTTTTAGAACATAAACAATTCTGTTCCTTGATCTTTCCCCACCCCGGTTGGATAATAGTAATTGCTCACCTCTCACACAGATTGGGGTTTCACTATGAAAGAAAAGATCATAGAGGCTTTGAAGGCCAAACTTAATCGTCGGGTTTGGGACAGCTGGTTCAGCACTTTTGATGTGAAGGACATTGGGGAGAATCTCGTCGTTTTTGAGGTTGGTAACCTCTTCATCAAAGACTGGCTCGAGATGAAGTATGGTAGCCTCATAGCGCGCACATTGAGAGAGGTCTTCAATCGTCCGATCGAGTTCAAGATAGAGCACGCACCGCTACAGAACCAACCCGAGGAAGACGAGCATGAACCTTTGGTGAGGAAGAGGCCACTCGTTTTGACACCGCTCAACCCCATCTTCACCTTTGAAAACTTCGTGGTAGGTACAGGCAACATGTTCGCCTACAGTGCATGTCTTGAGGCAGCAAAGCATCCCGGCAAGTACAATCCGCTGTTCCTATATGGGGGTGTGGGCCTCGGTAAAACTCATCTGCTGCAAGCTATAGGGCATTACCTTTTCAAAAACCAGCCAGAGATGCGGGTCGTTTATCTGACGAGTGAACGCTTTCTGAACGAGTTGATAGAGGCCATTCAGAGGGGCACGACACAGGAGTTCAGGGAACGCTACAGAACGAAGATAGACGTCCTGTTGCTGGACGACGTGCAATTTCTCATCGGGAAAAACGGCATTCAGACCGAACTCTTCCACACCTTCAACGAACTCTACAACGCTGGCAAACAGATCGTGATTTGTTCTGACAGAGACCCGCAGATGCTCGATGGTTTTCAAGACAGACTGATAAGCCGTTTCCAGATGGGCGTGGTCGTGAAGATCGAAAAACCAGACATCGAAACGTGTTTTAAGATAGCGCAGAAGATGGTCAAGCTCGAGGGCGCAGAACTGCCTGAAGACGTTTTGATGCTCGTCGCAGAAAAGTTCAGCGACAACATGAGGAGGCTTAAGGGTGCGATCGTCAAGCTCTTGATGTACAAGCAGATCCACAACGAAGACATCGACCTTGCCAAAGCGAGGCAGATACTCTCCATAGAACCATCCACCAAGTTTACGACAGTAGAAGAAAGATTGTTCGAAGTGCTGTGCCAGTTCTTTAGGGTCACCACGGAAGAACTCAGGGGAAACAGCAGGAAAAGCAACGTGTTGATTGCCCGCCAAATGGGCATGTACGTTGCGAAGAACTACCTGGGTCTGTCGCTGAGGAAGGTCGCCGAGATGTTCAACAAATCACATCCGACCGTATCCAACGCGATCCAGAGGTTCGAACTGAACGCGAAGAGCAACAAATCGCTCGAGACCATACTCAACAAACTCTTGGAACAGTTCAGAGAGAAGACGGCAAATCAAACGCTGTGAGACAACTCTCCAGCTTCAATGGGCGTTCCATCAATTCCTTAATGCTCGAAGCTGGATTCTTTTTCTTGAAGAGGATCTCATACACCTGCTCGCATATGGGCATCTCAACGTCCAAATCTCTCGCCAGTCTCAAGAGCGGTCCCACGGTGTGAACGCCTTCTGCAACCATCTTCATGTGTTCGAGCACTTGTGATAGTTCGGCCCCCTTCGCAACCATCTCGCCAACGTATCTGTTCCTGCTGTAAGGACTGTTGCACGTGACGATGAGATCACCGACTCCTGCCAAGCCCATGAACGTCAGAGGATTCTCTGCCCCAAAAGCCAACCCAAAGCGAGCCATCTCGTGCAAACCACGAGTGATGAGCGAAGCCTTGGCGTTGTGCCATCCTCCCAGCCCGTCCACAACACCGGCCGCAATGGCAATCACGTTTTTCACAGCACCACTGACTTCCACACCGAGCACATCGTGACTGAGGTAAACTCTGAAGTAAGAGTTGCTCACCGCTTTTTGCAGTGTTTTGGCAACTTCCAAGTTTCTGGACGCGACGACCACAGCCGTGGGTAGTTTCCTGGCAACCTCTATCGCGTGACAGGGACCAGACAGCACCGCATAGGTCGTATCGGGCCAAATCTCTTGAACGATTTGACTCACAGTCTTCAAACTTTCATCGATGCCCTTGGACAGATTCAGAACCATTCTTGGAGCAGGCCATAACCTCTTCAAAACTTTTCTCACATGCTTCACAGGCACTGCTATCACGACCAGATCGGAAAAACGACTGAGCTCTTGGAGATCTGTTGTCGCTCTCAGTTCGACTGGAAGCTCGATGCCTTCAAGGTATTCACTTTTGTGATCATCGTTTATCTTCCGGGCCACCTCTTTTCTTCTCGCCCACAACAGCACATCGTGCCCGTTTTCAACCAAAAGCTTCGCGAACGCAGTTCCCCAGCTACCAGCACCGAGGATCGAGAACTTCACGTGGTTATCACCTCAGCGATCTTTCTGACGGAGAACTTGACCACATACGTTCTGTACGCGAGAGCGTCGGGGTCCAGCTTAACTAACCAACCATCCTGTTTCTTCTCAACACTTACGAAGTATCTCTGTTGAAAGTTCGATTCGTTCGACACTATTCTCAAAAGATATTCATTTTCTGAGGCGTAAACACCTTTAACGACAAACACCCCACGTTCGTGGTGAAAAACTTGTTCTTTCAATCGAAGCAATTTTTCGACATCTACGTTCTTGACGTGTACGTGCGGCATGGTTATCTCTCCCCACGTCCATCTTTCTACCCTTCTGTGATTCACTTTAACAGCTTTGACCGTGAAACTCACCTTCCCCTGCGAGAACCACTTCTTTTCGTACCGAGTTCCCAAAACAACACGTTCGTTCTTCCAGACAAAGATCTCACCGAAACATCCGCTCGCTTCGATCAGTTTCGCCATGTCATGGACGTACCAGTCGACATCGCTCGTGAGTTGAAAAAAACCGTTCTTCTTCAGAACGGCAGCCACGATCCGAACGAACTCTTCGTTCGTGAACCTCCGGTGCTCGTGAGATTTCTTGGGCCAGGGGCATGGAAAGTTCACATAGATCTCCTGGATGGATTCGTCCTCGAAAAATTCTCTAAGGCCGAACTGCCCGTCCACGATGAAGACTCGAACGTTTTCAAGGCCTTCTACTTGAATTTTCTTCTGGATCTTGACGATGCTCGTGAGGGATGTCTCGAAACCAACATAATTTCTTGAAGGATTCTCCTTCGCGAGGTTCACCAGGAATTCCCCATTACCAAAACCGAGCTCCACGACGAGCTCGGCCTCCCTGTTGAAAACGCTCCTCCAATCTATTGGAAGAGTCAACTTTTTGGCATCGATGCAGTACGAAAAGACGTTTTTGTTCATCACTCTATGCGATTCAAGAAATTCCTCGCATGCACAACGTATACACTCTCTGGATATTTTTCTAAAAAGCTCTCGAAGCTCTTCTTTGCTTCATCGCTATTACCAGCAGAATAATAACTCAGAGCCATGTAATAGTGCACATCGTCTTTGAAATAGACATCGTCACTCAATTGATCGAGCAGGTTTCTGAGTATCTCTGCGGCGTCGAGATAGTATCCCCTCCTGTAGAGGTTGTAGCCGAACAACCAGATGGATCGTGCGGTCTCGATATCGAACTTCCCGCGCAACGTGTATTCAACCTTTTCAGAAGCTTTTCCCACACTGTTCAAAACCTGCTCGATCCGTTTCAATGTCTGTTTGATTTCATCCATTGACTCGACGTTCCTTTGTTCAGAAGACTGGATCATCGTAATCGCACTGTTCACACTGAGTCTCAGTTCCGAAAACTCCTGAGACAGTTCGTTTTGCGAACGCATCACACCTTGAAGCTCGATTCTATGTTTGCCGTCTTCGCGGTCAACGTGTTCGATGTCACGCTGAGTTTGTCTATCTTTTCTGACAGTGGAGTGATCTTTTCTTCCACAACACTACCGATCGAGACTCTGTCCACACCTGATAGCATCAGGCCAATGAAACTAACAGCGAGCGTGGCACAGACCAGAATCAGAGTGATCAGATCGACGGGACTCCTGCGTGCAGTCTCAGCTTTTTTCGAGAGACTTGGATGTGAAGAATCGAGCTTTTTCAACAACTCTTCGAACACCTTCTCTCGCGCTTTGTCACCCTTTTTACGTGCAAGTTCGAGTTTCAGAGCGATCGCTTCGACCAGTTCTGGATAAGCTTTGGATACGGATTCCAGGATCGCCATCGCGCCTTCGAAGTTGGTCCTATCAATCTCTTCGAGAGAATCTTTGATGTCCTCTCTGTAATCCTCCCTCACCCTCTCCTGAGCGGTCTTGTACAGAGTCTTGTACTCTTCTTTTTTCTCATCGCTCAACCGTTCGTAGAGTTTCAGCACTGCAATCCAGTTTCCAGACGCGGCCTCAAGCTCGAGCAAAAGATGCGGATAATCCTCCTGAAAGATGCTCAGAACATCACGCGCACGAGACAATTGATTTTCCCTGATCAGTTCCCTCACCAGTCTCTCAACGGCATCGCTCATCTCGCCACCTCCTCAACGGCGTACGGTATGAGATCCACCAGTTCGCTGACCAACATGGTCCCTTCCCTCATGCTGTATTTTTCGCTCGCAAGTCCATGCACGTAAACGCCCAAAACACAAGCCTCCGTAGGTGCCACACCCTGGGCGAGGAAACCTCCTATGACACCAGACAGAACATCTCCACTGCCGGCCTTGGCCAGCGAAGTGTTTCCAACCAGATTGTAATACGTGTTCTTACCATCAGTGACAATCGTTGTGGCCCCTTTCAAGACCACGATGACGTTGTGGTCCAAAGCGAACCTCTCAGCCAGCAAGTAGTTGTACTTGACCTGCTCAGTTGGTTGCTTGACCAAGCGGGCGAACTCCCCAGGATGTGGTGTAATTATAACTGGAGCTCGCACCGAATTCAGAACATCCACATTCTTAGAAATGCAGTTCAGTCCATCCGCATCGATCAGCACAGGTTTATCAATCTGCATAAGAAAGTTCATCACGAACTCACAGACATGTTCCCGATTTGTCAGACCTGGGCCGAGCACGATCGCGTCAGACTCTTGAGCCAGTTCCAGTGCCAGATCGAGCTCTTTCAGAGAGAAACTGTCTCCATCAATACTTGTGAAAACCAGCCCCGGTTCCCGACCCACCGCCAGTCTTCCAACTTCTTCACAGCTGAGCAGCCTCACATATCCACAGCCAATCCTCAACGCCCCCAGACACGTCAGTATGGGAGCTCCCAGATACTGACGCGAGCCTGCGATCACGAGCAGGGTGCCGAAGGTTTTTTTGTGCGAATCTTTCTTTCTCTCTGGCAGGATTCTCTTGACATGGCTTTTGGTGATGATGCTTCTTTTCAAGTTCATCGATTCGCACAGTGATCTGGGAATTCCTATGTTCGCCACCTTCAGTTTGCCCGTCAGTTCCCTGCCAGGAAAGAGCACGTGACAGGGCTTTGGAAGTACGAAAGTGACAGTCAGATTCGCTTTGATGGCCATACCGAGAATTCTTCCCGTGTCGCACTCCAGGCCGGAGGGGAGGTCCACAGAGACAACGTAGCCCGCGTATAGGTTCACCAGATTTATGATGTCCGATAACGGGTTTCTCACTTCGCCCCGACTGCCCGTGCCGAGCAGCGCATCCACGATCACATCGCTTCTTTTTATCATTTCTGCCAAACCGTCGAGGTCGATGTCCACTCCGAACTTTTTGACGTCAACACCGAGCAACCTCAGCCTTTCAAGATTCTCACGGGTCAAGTTCGTCATTCTTTCTTCTTCACCTACGATGACACAACTCACCATGTCTGTGTGGTCCAGCAAGTTTCTCGCCACGACCAGGCCATCTCCACCGTTGTTGCCAGTTCCACACAGAACGAGAAAGGATTTGCCAGACAAATCACCGAGCTCCTGTTCGAGCGCCAGCACCACCGCAAGCCCGGCCCGTTCCATCAGAAAAGATGCAGGAATCTTCAAAGACTCCTCCGTCATGCGTTCGAGTTCTCTCATCTCTTCACCGCTGATGATCTTCATTTCCCCACCCCAACCAGAAATAGAGCGTTTTGTATATCTTATAGTAACTCATCACCTTTTTCACATAGTTCTTGGCCTCGCGTTCAAAATCGTTGACTCGCGAGGGTCCTACGTAGTAAGCCGCGAGCGCCTTTTCAAGATCTCCGTCGTACAGGTTCGACAAGTACCTCAAATAGAACAAACCGAACGCGATGTTGTCCTCAGCCTGGCGAATGTCTCCGTCCAGTTTGAACCTCTCTTTCAGCCACGAAGCCGTGGACGGCATCAATTGCATCAGTCCGATCGCACCAGCCGCGGAAACTGCGTCTTCGCGGAAGCCACTCTCGACCTTTATCAGCGCCATGACGAGTAAAGGATCAACACCTTGAGCTTCTCTGAGCACAACCTCGTAATACTTTATAGGAAAAAGTTTGTAGAACATGAAGACCACGATACACATCGAGAAAAGCAAAAACGCAAGAACGTACTTCCAATTTTCCATCCGTGACCCCCTTCAGAACACACTCACATCAACAAGTTTATCAGCAAGATGGTGTATCCAGCCGGTGCCAAGAACGTTCCAAAGGGGATCTTCTGCTTCGGATCCAGTTTTCCTTTTCCCCTCACAAGTGCGTAGATTATCGCAGACACCGAAGACAACAGCAACACGTAGAAAGACTCGATGAACCCGAGCGCTATACCGATCGCACCTATGAGAATGATGTCACCTTCACCCATACCACCTTTGTACGCAACGCCCAAAAGCCACAGAAGGATCATCGCTACGACCGCACCGAGGACGTTCCACACGGGAAAACCCCGCACCCACCAGATGAGAAGACCCGAGACCCAGCTGAGAGCAAGCGTCACATCGGGTATGGCGAGGAACTCCAGATCGATGCAGCTTATGACTATCGCAGAGGAAAAGAACAAACACATGGAGAGATAGAGGACCACGTTGGGAATGAAAGAGTTGGCCAGAAAAGCGAGCGCACTCACGATTTCCACCAACGGGTATCTGACGCTTATGGGTGAACCACAGCTCCTACATCTTCCCTTCAGCAGAAAGTAGCTCAAGATCGGAACGTTGTCGTACCAAGGGATCTGTGCTCCGCACTTGGGACAGAGTGATCTTGCAGGCTTAACTATGCTCAGATGCACCCTTGGCAGTCTGTATATGACCACGTTTAGAAAACTTCCAATCGCCGCTCCGAGCAGAAAGTTCAAGAAATGCCACAAGCACGCATTTCCTCCTCGTTCAGGAACTCGGAAAGAAAGTCTTTGTTACCGTACAGATACCAAGGACTGTGATCCTTGACCTCAAAGAATGTGCGCTTGGCCTGTTCCAGATTTCCCTGTTTCAAGGCGCAGAGCGCCAACAGCAACTTCACGTAAGGTTTCATCCTCTCCGAATCCGGTAACAGGTTCAAAAATTCTTCGACACGTTTGTAGTTACCATGCTTCAACTGTATCCTCGCCCAGGGCTCAACATCTTCTGCACGTGTTGGTCTCAAGCTGAGTATCTGCTCCTCCATGCGTTTTGCGTCCTCGAGCCTTCCAGCGTCCCCGTAGGCCTGTACGAGCTGAAACATCGCCATGATACTATCCGGATCTCTCTTCAACAGACGCTCCAGAACCTCGCACACTTTGTCGTAAGCTTTGAGCTTTCTGTAGGCGTCGGCGAGCATGAAGTAAGTGAGCTTGTTGTCCGGTGCGTACTCGATTTCCCTTTCCCAATAAGAAGCAGCCCTCAGATAATCACCACTGTTGTAGTAAGCCTCACCGAGTGAAGAATAGGCAGGTACAAGCCACGGGTCTATCTCGATCGCTTTGTCTAAGTACTTGATTCCCTGCTCGATTTCTCCCTTTTCGATGAGAAGCGACCCGTAAAGTTCGTACGCGGGGGCATAATTTTTGTCCACTTCGAGAATGTACTTGACCACCTTGAAAGCCTCTTCGTGAAGGTCCCTGTCGGCGTAATCCAGAGCCAGATCGTAAAGGCCAGCCAAAGATGCGTGAACGAAGTCTTTCGGGAAAATCTTCTTACACTCGAGCCATTCTTTGAGTTCGTCGAAACAGACCGGGTCGTAGATTCTCTCATCGAGCAACACAACGTTTTCTTCGATAAAAGCGCACTTCTCGATCTCCTCGACCACGTCCTTCTTTTCCTTGAGATCCTGCTTCATGGTGTGCCAGTCACCATCGTAGAGCAGGTCTCTAACCATCACAACCATAGGCGTATCCGTCGTAACCTCGATCCTTCTGTCACCAATGATGAGATCGATGACTCGTTCCACCGAACCACTCCCTTGAAATCTTCGCTTCACCTCTACTTTACATTATAACCCATATCTTCAAGATACAACCAGCCTCACGCGCATCCCTTTCACCATTCTCTTGCGCACTGAGCCCCATTCTCTTTCGAGATACAACCTTCATTCGCATCCAATTAAAGTATGCCAGATCGTGAGGCAAATGCGACAGATGAAGCGTGAATTCCACATGATTCAGTGGAAATCGATGTTAAGGTGCGAAACGTGACGGATAAGCGAGGATTAAGGAACTGAAAAGTGGTGCGAAGCAATGTTATTATGAAAGTGAAAATATTGACGGCCACCAGCAACCTCTACCCATACAAGCACCTTCTCACACATTTGGGGGCAGTGCCCCCGTTTTTTTTCAAATGTTTCGCACCACGCATTCGTAGGCCTGCATCAGTTTTCTCGAAAATTCGTGACAGAAGGTTTGAACATCGAAGCCTGAGAAGAACTTATCGTACTCTATGCAAACGCTCGTCAAGATCGGTGACGTTGAGGTGATGCTCTTGAACTTCGCTTCGCACGCGAATCTGTACCTTGACTTTAAAATCTGTGCCATCTCGGCAAGCAGAGGAACGCGCGATCTTTCCACTTCGTTTGGTGCCCTCAGCAAGCACAAAATACCTTCGTCCAGCAATCGAATTGTCATCAGATCTATCGAAGAGTTGTTGAGAGAAACCAGCTGTTTGTAGATCGAATCGTTTATGAGTTCTGCAAAGGACAACTTTCTTTCCCCATAGACCTTCTCCTTGAAGATCTCCTTGGCCAAAAAGTCTTCATCACCCAAGCCACTGATCATTTTGAACTTAAACGGAAGTCGCACGATGCCACATTTGTGGTAGTTCGATTGGACCGAGAAGAGCTTTTCATAAACGTCATCGATCGGAACTGTCAGTTGCAACGAGTATATGGGAAGGTTCTTCTCGAAAGGGTTCACGATCGAAACGCCCACCATCCGCCTTGCAAGATGGTCCACAGCCACGAACAGATGAAAGTTATCGGGATTTCCTGTACAGAACAACAACGCGTGTCTGTGATATTGGTCCAATTTCTCTTTGAAAACCTCCATGTGGCTCAGAAGCTGATTCGCATCGATTCTCTCGAGAACACGTCTCAAATGGTCCACAACTTCACTGGAGCCGAGGCTCACCATTCCAGCACCACCACACTCGAACGGCCGTACGTTTCACGAGCCTGAAGCAGAAATTCGTCGTTGTGATACTTCGAAAGCACGAAGAGCACCCTCCTCTTCACTTTCGGCAGGTCCGCATAACCGTCCGTGAAGACGATCAAACCTTCAGGTCTGTAGTTGTGCTCGAGATAATCCACAGCTGGTTGCAAGTCCGTCTCACCACCACCCACGATCTGCATGTTCCTCCACATACCCTTGGTGTAATTCACCTTCAAGTTCACAGCTCGGTCCACCTGCACGAGTACCAGACTCGTATCAACGTAGCGTGAGAGCGCTTCGATCTCGGTGAAAAAAGCGTCCAGTTCTTCCTGCACTATGCTTCCGCTCGTGTCGACGATGAGACCGAGCCTCGCGGCGCTTTCTGTTTTCCAACCCGGTTGGTCCGCATAACGCCTGTTGGGTTTCAGGGGCGTCAGGTATCTCTCTCCATGTTCGGAAACGCCGGCGAATCTCCTGAGCGTGTCTCGCCAGTTCAAAAACGGTTTGAATATCGAAAGTTCCACCATCCTTCTCACACCGGAAGGTAGCTCTTTCCCGTAGAGGTTGAACGCCTTCGATAGCAGGCTCTGGCTCAACTCGAGCACCATGTCCACACTGTCCTGCGTGTAAAGCTTCTCGTGAGAATCCAAACTGTTCTCGCGTGATCTTGCAACGATCAACACGTCAAACCTGCCAAGTTTCTCCATTTCTTCAAGAATCCACGCGTGGTACTCCTCGGCCGATCTATCGGGCATCCAGTCTGGCGGAAGGACGAAAAGATTCTCGTTGTCCACACCATGCCCTTCTTCAACGAGCAGATTCAACGGTACACCGAACGCCGCCAGTTCGGGGATATGCTGGTTGATCGCAGCATCCATCGCCAGGTCCCACACGGCTCTGTCACGATCGTTCTTGGGTCTGATGAGAAAGTGAAGGTTTATCAGGTGCATCAGCTGGTGTAAAAGAAACGCCTCGATAAATTGTTCGGACTTTCGCTCCACCCACCGTGGGTTGTAAACGACGGTGAACCTTCCGTTCCTGAAGGACACGTGCATTTTCTCAGCCTCAACTGAAGGCTGAACGGACATGTTCAAAAGCAAATACATGTAGAACGGTGAACGCCGCGCGAGGTTGATGAAGATCTTTTCCATCATAGGTCTCTGAGCACCGTTTTCGTGTTGTTAAGGTTCGAGAGTCTTTCGAGGAGTCTTTCGAAAAACTGCGAGCTGTTCTCATCTTGGTTTGCCCTGTCAACGATGAATCTCACCAGTGCGTAGAAGGAATCTCTTGGCAGAATTGAAGCGAGTTTATCCAAATTCTGCGCCACCCTCGAGATGTGTGCAGACAGCAATTCTATCTCTTCATCGCTCAGCTTGGAGAAGTAGTCTATGAGCCGGACCACCAACGAGTTCGATCTGTCCACATCGTCCTTGTAAGATGCTTCCAGACCCTCCAGCAAGATTTTGCGTGGCATGGGCACGTATTCAGATTTCTTGAATTCAACGAACGCCTTCGCAGCTTCGGCACCAACGATCGCCGAAGCGAGGATGTAACCGTACTTGTCGATCTCATCCTTCGAAAGCAGTCTCAGAACGTTGCTGAGCTTGTACCAGCTCCTCGGGCTTGGTCTCAACTCCACTCTGAGGGATAGTGGCGAACTCGTGTAGAGAAACTCAGGATAACTCGCTACGAAATCTATCACCTTTGGGTCGACACCGTTGATCTGTGCCCACTCTTTCCATTCATCCACCGTGGGGTTCACGTGCAGGACAAAGAAACGCGATATGAAGGCTGGATCCGTGATGAGGTCTGCTTGGTCGTACTCCTCATCCGGCGGGTTCATCGTGGCCATGATCCAGACTCCGTCTGGCAACACGTGGTTGTGTATGCGCTTGTCTATCAAAAGTTGCATGATTGCGTTCCTTATCGACCTGTGGGCACGGTTTATCTCATCCAGCACGATGAGATAGTTCCCATCCTCTGGCCACCAATCCGGCCTCAAGAAGGTCGTTCTGTCTTCCCCTCTCGCAGGAAGTCCTATCAAGTCACCAGGCTCCATCTGTGAGAGAACGAGAATGACGATCTTTTTGTCATTCTCCGCTGCGATCTGTCTTGCTATGTCGGTCTTGCCCACACCGAAGTGTCCCACGAGCAGAGGAACTTCGCCTGCTTGCATGATCTTCTTGCACAGAAACTTCGCCTCGTTGACCGTCACGTTCATCACTCCCGACCAAAAGATTATAGAACAGTTGAAAACTTTTGTTCAGTTCAAAACACCATCGAACAAAATTCATGTGAATTTCTCCTCTGCGGTCTATAATCGTTCTTGAGGTGATAAATTGAACCTACTCGAGATGAGTTACGAAGAAGTTGTGGACGTTGTTAAGCAGATGGGTTTGGAAAAATACCGTGCGGACCAGTTGCTGGATTGGGTTTACAAGAAGCGTGTCTTCACCTTCGAAGGCATGACGAACCTTTCCAAGGAGCACAGAGCGCTCTTCAGAGAGAAGTTCACTGTAAAGTTGCCAAGGTTGATCGAAAAGAGAGTGTCGAAGATAGATAAGACAACGAAATTTCTCTACGAGCTGGAAGATGGCAACACCATCGAATCGGTGCTTTTGTTCCACGAAGGCTATGCCACCGCATGCATCTCCACGCAGGTGGGCTGTCCCATAAAATGTGCTTTCTGCGCAACCGGCCAAAGTGGTTATGTTAGGAACCTGACCGTTGCCGAGATCGTCGGACAGGTGCTCGCGGTAGAGAACGATTCGGGTAGGAACATCAGAAACGTCGTTTACATGGGCATGGGAGAACCATTTCTGAACTACGATAACGTGGTGAAGAGCATCAAGATTTTGATCCATCCGAAGATGAAAGACATGGGAGTTAGAAGGATCACCGTGAGCACGGTGGGGATACCAGACAAGATAACCAGGTTCGCCGATGAAGGCCTCGATGTTCGACTGGCCATATCGTTGCACGCTGCGAGTAACGAGAAACGAGACACGATAGTGCCCATCAACAGAAAATACTCGATCGAGGAAGTGTTGCAGGCCGCAAAGATCTACCAGGAAAAGACCGACAGACGAATCACGATCGAGTACATCCTCATTAAGGAATTCAACGACTTTGACGAAGACGCTCGCAGGCTCGCGAAGCTGTTGAAAGATCTGAAGGCCTATGTCAACCTGATTCCCGTCAATGCAACCTCGGCCAGTTTCGAAAGACCATCGCACTGGAAAATGGTCAGATTCAAGGAGATTCTGCTTGAAAATGGTATCGAGGCAGAGCTCAGGCAGGAGAAAGGAGCGGACATAGAAGCGGCATGCGGTCAGCTCAGGTTGAGAAGAATGCAAGCAAAGTCTTGAAAGCAATCTTTGGATTCATCCTCTTCTTTCTCATCGGTTCCTTGCTTGGGACGTTCGTTTTTTTGATCTTTTTCTGGTTCAGGCCAGCCCAAGTGATCGTTCCCGACGTGGCGGGTATGAGCGTTGATCGAGCAAAACAAATTCTCCAAAATGCTGGGCTCAAGGTGGGACAAATCCACGGTGAAGGCTTGGTTCAGTTCACCGTACCTCAGGAGAA
Organism: Pseudothermotoga hypogea DSM 11164 = NBRC 106472; assembly: GCF_000816145.1. NCBI lineage: Bacteria > Thermotogati > Thermotogota > Thermotogae > Thermotogales > Thermotogaceae > Pseudothermotoga > Pseudothermotoga hypogea. Next base: position 807,023 of record NZ_CP007141.1, read on the forward strand.
GAGCAGGGTTAGAAAAGGTAGGACGGTGAACTTGTTCTGTGAGGAACCTCGCAGACTCACCGTGCCGAACTTGGTTGGAGCGCCGAGAGAAACGGCCGAAGTCATTCTGCAGAGCATGGGCTTCAAGGTTAGAATAGCTCAGATGCCGTTCAAAGGTGCAGACGGCAGGGTGATGGGCATTTATCCACCCGTAGGTACAGAGCTGAAGAAGGGTGAGGAAGTTTCGATCCTCATAGACGTGGGTGAACCGGGGAGGGATTGACATCAGAAACAGAGGTGTGGTGGTCAAATTCATGTCGAACGCTCTGATCGTTGAAGACATCAACACCAAAGAGAGGATCAGATGCGTTCTCAGAGGAAGATTCAGACTAACCGATCTCAAACCCGTTGTAGGAGACATCGTCGAGTATGTGCGCGTGCACGACATCGGTGTGGTTGAGTCCATACTGAAACGCAAGAATGAACTACCCAAGCCTAAGATCGCGAACGTCGATCAAGTCGTGTGCGTTTACACGCTCCGCAGGCCCGAGGTCCCCCTTTTGGTCCTCGACAAGCTCCTCGTGCTCGTCGAAGAGGCCAATCTGAACGCCTTGATCGTGCTGAACAAGATCGATCTGCTCACGGAAGAAGACGAACAACGAAAGAGACTTTTCCTCGAAACTTACTCGAAGCTGTATCCTGTGGTGATGACGAGCGCCAAGACCAAGCATGGTATAGACCAGCTTGTGGAACACTTCAAAGACAAAACCTCTGTTTTCGCTGGCCCTTCGGGCGTTGGAAAGAGCAGTCTGCTCAACGTGATCTGCCCGGGGGCAAACCTCAAGACTCAGGAAGTTTCCGAAAAACTCGAACGCGGAAGACACACAACCACGGCCGCCGAGCTGCTACACCTTCCCTTCGGAGGGCTCGTTGCAGACACCCCGGGTTTTTCATTGATAGAGGTCGACCACATACGAGCAGACAAGTTGAAGTATTATTTCAAAGAAATCAGGGAACATGGAAACTGCCTCTTCAAAGACTGTAATCACATCGACGAACCTGGATGTAAGATAAAGGAGCTCGTCGAGGAAGGCGTCATAGCGAGGAGCCGCTATGAGAATTATCTCGAGATTTACAAGGAAGTGAGTGAAAAATGAGGTTGATCTCAGCTTCGATCCTTGCGTGCGATCTTTCAAGACTCGCTGAGGAGATCAAAAGGGTACAGCCCTACATAGACATGGTGCATTTCGATGTGATGGACGGTGTGTTCGTGCCCAACATCACGTTCGGTTTGCCTCTGCTCGAGGCGGTGAAAACCTGCACGGACTTGCCGATCGACGCGCACCTGATGATCATAGACGCAGACAAGTATGTCGAAAGATTCGCCCAGGCTGGTGCATCCTGGATAGGTGTTCATTACGAAGCGTGCACGCACCTTCACAGAACGATCCAAAAGATAAAAGAAAGCGGTGCGAAAGCTTATGCCGTCTTGAATCCCCACACCCCCGTTGAGGTGCTCACCGACATTCTGGTGGAACTCGACGCCGTGCTCTTGATGACCGTCAATCCAGGCTTTTCTGGTCAAAAGTTCATAGAATGGACCGTTGAAAAGATAAAACGCCTCAGGCGCATGATAAAGGAAAGATCGCTCGATGTGAAGATCATGGTCGACGGTGGCGTGAACGAAGAAACAATGCAAAAGGTCGTCTGTGCCGGGGCAGAAATACTCGTCATGGGTTATGGCATATTCAGAAACCCCGATCCATCCTCGGTGAGGAGGATGCTGGAGGGAATCGAATGCTCCTGTTAGCGACGAAGAACAGACACAAGGTTGAAGAGATAAGAAGGTTCGTACCCGAAGGTCTGAAAATAGTCACTCTTCAAGACATGAATATCCATCAAGAAGCGGAGGAAAACGGCGAAACGTTCGTTGAGAACGCCATAAAGAAAGCCGTCTTTTACGCGCAGATCGCTGATCTTCCAACGATCGCCGACGACTCCGGTCTGATGATAGATGCTCTCAACGGTTTCCCAGGCGTCAAATCCGCAAGGTTCATGCCCAACGCAAGTTACAGGGAAAAGATGCAGTTCATCTTGAAGATGCTCGAGGGCAGGACCGACAGAACCGCACGCTTCGTTTGTGCGGCGGCTTATTACGATCCAAAAGAAAGGCTCCTCGTCTGTGCAGAGGGTATCGTGGAAGGACACATAAGCGAAGAAATACGTGGAACTTTCGGCTTCGGGTACGATCCCATTTTCATACCCGAAGGTTTCCACGAGACGTTCGGCGAACTCAACGAAGTGAAGCACACCATTAGTCACAGGTACAGAGCTTTTTCGAAACTCTTTTCGCTTCTGAATGCTATAATTTTAGCCAAGTAACTGGAGGTGGTGCTGTGCCGAAATACGAACCGAGCGAGATAGAACCCAGGTGGCAGAAATACTGGGAAGAGAAGAAGTTCTTCAAAACGCCTCAGCGGAGCGAAAAGCCGAAGTACTACATGCTCGTCATGTTCCCGTATCCTTCGGGAACTTTGCACGTCGGGCACGTGAAGAACTACGTGATAGGAGATGCAGTCGCTCGCTACAAACGCATGCGTGGATACAACGTGTTGCATCCGTTCGGCTACGATGCCTTCGGACTACCCGCAGAGAACGCCGCTATTGAGAGAAAAATCCATCCGAGAGACTGGACGTTGGACAACATCAACATCATAAGAAAACAGATAAAGCGACTCGGAATCAGTTACGACTGGGACAGGGAAGTGATCACCTGTCTTGAGCCATATTACAAGTGGACAGAATGGATCTTCCTCAAGCTCTACGAAGCGGGCTTGGCTTACAAGAAGAAAGCCGCCGTGAACTGGTGCCCCAGGTGCATGACCTCGCTCGCGAACGAACAGGTGAAGGATGGAAGGTGCGAACGCTGTGGCACACCTATAACGATCAGGCATTTGGAACAATGGTTCTTCAAAATAACCGATTATGCGGAAAGACTTTTGAAAGACCTCGACAAGCTCACAGGCTGGCCAGAACACGTCAAAGCGATGCAGAAAAACTGGATCGGTGAGAGCAAGGGGGCGAAGGTCAAATTCAAAGTCGATGGTCTCGACCTCGATATCGAGATATTCACGACCAGGCCAGACACACTGTGGGGCGTCACTTTCATGGCGTTGGCGCCCGAATCACCGTTGGTGGAGCAAATCGTTCTGCCCGAACTCAAACACGATCTCGAGCATTTCCTGACTCGTGTGAGCACACAGGACAGACACAGAAGGGGTGCACTCGAAGCCGAGAAAGAAGGCTTTTTCACTGGAAGGTATGCGATAAACCCCGTGAACGGTGAGAAGGTCCCCATCTACGTGGCGAACTACATACTCATGGAGTATGGTACGGGCGCCATCATGGGCGTGCCAGCACACGATCAGAGAGACTACGAGTTCGCGAAGAAGTACAACTTACCGATAAGACAGGTCATAGAGCCTTTCGAACCTTTCGATGAAGACAAAGCCTACGATGGTCCTGGGATCATGGTGAACAGCGGTCCTTTGAGTGGAACGAGAGTCCCCGAGGGCATAGAGAAGGTCATCGACTGGCTGGAAGAAAAAGGCTTGGGTAAACGTTCTGTGCAGTACAAGCTGAGAGACTGGCTCATATCACGTCAGAGGTACTGGGGTGCACCGATACCCATCGTGTACTGCGAGAAGTGTGGCATTGTGCCCGTGCCCGAGAAGGATCTTCCCGTGACACTGCCCTACGACGTCGAATTCCTGCCTACGGGTCAATCTCCGCTCGCACTGAAGGAAGAGTTCAAGAAGACAACCTGTCCGCGTTGTGGAGGTCCAGCAACACGCGAAGTCGACACGATGGACACCTTTGTCGATTCTTCTTGGTACTTTCTCCGTTACGTCAATCCCGATCTTGACGATGCACCGTTCAAGAAGGAAGACGTCGATTACTGGTTGCCGGTCGATCAGTACGTTGGTGGGGTGGAGCACGCTATACTGCACCTGCTCTATTCGAGGTTCATAACGAAGGTCCTGCACGACCTTGGATACCTCAGTTTCGACGAACCTTTCACGAACCTCTTCACTCAGGGCATGATTTACAAAGATGGCGCGAAGATGAGCAAGAGCAAGGGAAACGTCGTCTCGCCAGACGATATGATAGAGAAGTACGGTGCCGACACGCTCAGGCTCTACATACTTTTCATGGGACCACCAGAGAAGGATGCGGAATGGAGCGACGCAGGCATCGAGGGCGTCCACAGGTTCATCAAAAGGGCGTGGAACTTGATAGACAAGATCGTATCCTTGAACGATCAAGGTTCTTCCGAGATGGGTCCCAGAGAAAGGGAACTGAGAAGGAAACTACACTCTGCACTCTTGAAGATCACCCAAGACATGGAAGGTGGCTTCAAGTTCAACACGGCGATCAGTGGCTTGATGGAACTCGTGAACGACGTGTCGGACTATTTGCAGGAAGTTCCACAGGAGCGGTGGCACGTATCTTTGTTGAAAGAGTTTGCCGAAAAGTTCGTTTTGATGATCTCTCCTTTCGCCCCACACTTTGCAGAAGAACTTTGGCACGCGATGGGTAAAACGACCTCCATCATGGAGGAAAGCTGGCCAGAGTACGATCCAGAAGCATTGAAGGTAGAAGAAGTGGAGATCGCGGTGCAGGTGAACGGCAAGCTGAGAGACAGAATAAGAGTCCCTGTGGACGCAACGAAACAAGACGCATTGAAGATCGCGTTGGAGAGTGAGAAAGTCAAAAAGTTCTTGAACGGAGAGCCGAAAGACGCCATATACGTTCCAAAGAGACTTCTGAACATCATCGTGTGAGCGCGCATCTGCGCGCTTTTTTTATCGAGGTGTTGTCGATGTACGACGTGCTCATCAGGAACGGAATGGTCGTGGACGGAACTAACGGTCCATGGTTCTACGCAGATTTAGCCATCGAAGACGGAAAGATAGTCGAGATGGGAAAACTAAATCGAAGAAGAGCGAAAGTTGTGATCGATGCGAAGGGTATGTTCGTCTGTCCGGGCTTCATCGACATACACAGCCATTCGGACTTTTCGGCTTTCGTCAATCCTTTCTGCGAAAGCAAGCTCAGGCAGGGCGTGACCACGGAGCTCGTGGGAAACTGTGGTTATTCTTTGGCTCCCTTGATCGGTAGTGCGCTCGAAGAGACAAAGAATTACTACAGAGAGATGTACGGCGTCGAGGCTGGTTGGCAGAGCGTCTCAGAGTATCTGGATGCGCTTCAACGTGCAAGGCCAGCGATAAACTACGCAATGCTCGTCGGACACGGAACGATCAGAAAGTCGATCGTGGGATACGAAAACAGAAGACCAACGGCTGAAGAAATGAGAAGAATGAAAGACCTCGTCGCGCAATCCTTGAGGCAAGGTGCCTTCGGCCTGAGCACAGGTTTGATATATCCTCCAGGAAGTTTCGCAGAAACTGATGAGATAACAGAGCTCTGCAAAGTCGTCGCGAGATACAACGGTTTCTACGCCACGCACATGAGGAGCGAGAGCGCAAGATTGATCGAATCCGTCGAAGAGACGATCGAGATAGGAAAAAGGAGTAACGTCTCTGTTCAGATTTCCCATCACAAAGCCTGTGGTGAAAAGTACTTTGGCAAGGTGAAAGAGACTCTCAAAATGATAGAACAAGCTCGGAACGAGGGCTACGATGTCACGTGCGATGTGTATCCTTACACTGCCACGGCGACGGACCTCGACGCGATCCTGCCGGATTGGGTGCACGAGAACGGCACTGAGAGAATGCTGGAGAGACTGAAAGATCCAAAGATCAGAGAGAAGATAAAACAACAGATCGATCCGATCCAAAAGGCGATGGGTGGTTATGACAAGATACACATCAGCTATGTCGTGAGCGAGAAGAACAAGCCTTTCCAGGGGAAGAGTCTCGCCGAGATCGCGAAGGTGCTCAGCAAAGACCCACTCGAAGCGGCTTTCGATCTGATAGTGGAGGAACGTGGTCGCGTGGGCATGATGAGGTTCGCCATGGACGAAGAGGACGTCAAACTTGTCATCAAAAGTCCTTATTCGATGATAGGATCGGACGGCAGCGCACTCTCCACTGAAGGTGTTCTATCCCAGGGCCATCCACACCCAAGGAACTTTGGCACCTTCGTCAGGGTCTTGGCACGTTATGTGAGAGAACTCAAGCTTTTGAGCGTTGAAGAGGCCGTGTGGAAAATGACAAGTTTTCCAGCAAGGAAGATCGGCATCTTGGACAGGGGCATCTTGAGACCCAAAATGACCGCTGACATCGTCATCTTCGATCTCGATCGAGTTCAAGAGCTTGCAACTTTCGGAGATCCGAAAAGATATCCGAAAGGCATCGTTCACGTTTTGGTGAACGGCGTGGTCGTCCTGCGCGATGAAGAACTGACAGGTGAGAGGCCCGGCAGAGTGTTGAGGAAGTTCGGCAAATGAGGAGTGATCCCATGATCGATCTTCGTTCAGACACTGTAACGAAGCCAACGGCCGAGATGAGAAAAGCCATAGCGGAGGCAGAAGTTGGAGACGATGTGTACGGGGAAGATCCCACGGTGAACAGACTCGAAGAGCTGGCCGCAGAGATGTTCGGCAAGGAAGCGGCTCTTTTCGTTGCATCCGGAACTATGGGCAATCAGGTCAGCATCATGGCACACACCCAGCGCGGTGATGAAGTGATACTCGAAGCGGACAGCCACATCTTCTGGTACGAAGCAGGCGCAATGGCCGTTCTTTCAGGCGTGATGCCTCACCCAATCAAAGGTAGAAACGGCGCGATGGATCCAGACGAGGTTCGCAGAGCGATAAGACCCAAGGACATACACTTTCCGAGAACTTCCTTGATAAGCATAGAGAACACCCACAACAGGTCGGGTGGTAGAGTGGTTCCCATCGAAAACTTCAAAGCGATCTACGAGATCGCCAAGGAGCATGGAATAAACGTCCACGTCGATGGTGCGAGGATTTTCAACGCCGCGATCGCTTCGAACGTTTCAGTCAAAGAGTACGCCAAGTACGCAGACTCTCTGATGTTCTGCCTTTCCAAAGGTCTCTGTGCACCCGTCGGGTCGATCGTGGTGGGGAGCAAACAGTTCATAGAAAGGGCAAGAAAGGCGAGGAAAATACTCGGAGGTGGTATGAGGCAGGCGGGTGTTTTAGCTGCGGCCGGGATCGTCGCTTTGACCAAGATGGTTGACCGATTGAAGCAAGACCATGAAAACGCAAAATTCCTTGCACTGAAACTGAGAGAGATTGGCTATATGGTCAACCCAGAGGAAGTCGAAACCAACATGGTGATCCTGAGGACAGACAATTTGAGAGTCGACGCACACCAGCTATTGAAAACGATGAAAGAAAGAGGCGTCCTCGCCGTCGCTTTCTCAGACTCGTCGATACGGCTCGTGACGCACAACGACGTTTCGAGGAGCGATATACTGAGAGCGTTAGACGTGTTTGAAAAGTTGTTCAAAGAATTCAGACTTTGAAACTCAAGACTTGATCATCACCAACAACATTTTGAATTTCTCCAAGGCGCTCACCGCATGTGGTTCGTTCGCTGGCATGACGATGAAGTCTCCCGCCTTGAGATGGTAAGATTGACCGGATATCTTGATCTCACACTCACCATCCAGAACGTACACCAGAGCGTCGAACGGTGCGGTGTGTTCCGAGAGGCGTTGAGATTTGTCGAAGGCGAAGATCGTAACAGTCCCAGTCTTCTTATCAATGATCGTTCTGCTCACGATCGAACCGTTTTGATACTGAACCAGTTCTGAAAGCCTTCCGCTTGATCTTTCAATTTGCATTCGTTCGCACCCTCCCAACGACGAGCGTACCATAATTTGAAAGATCGATTGAAACAAAACAAAAAGCGGGCGTTCGCCCGCCGTTCGATCTTTCATGTACGAAGTTTCTCAAATCACTCTCTCTTCTCGCGCAGGAGCATTGAACCGCTCCTTTCTCTTGTCTTTTTCATTCGCTTTGGAAGGTGTGCAAGATTGAAGACCTCAATTTATTCTTTCTCCAACTTGAGTTCCGTAAATTCTCGGCCTCATCGACTCCACGGAGATTTCTCAGAGACAGTGAACTTCACAAAGAGGTCAACCAAACGCAGAGTATCGAGATCAAAGGTGAAATTCACGCCGTGTCCTTGACGGGGTAGACCTATCCCAATGCACGTTTCCACTCTCCCAGGATCCTGGTCGGCGCGCCCTCTTGTCCCATACAAAAATATACGGACGATGAAAAACTATGTTCGCCGATCTTCTTCTCCAAAAGCTAAACTCAGTCGTCTCAAACTGTGAAAGATGCCATCTGGAGCGAGCTACAATCTTGTGTTCTGACAAGTCTTGAACGTCCACACTGAGACAGCGTCTTTCATTCTACATAAATCATCTTCACCGTCATGCCACCATCGACCGTGAAGTTGACACCCGTTATGAAACCAGCTTTCTCATCGTCTGCCAAGAAGACGCACAAATTGGCTATGTCCAGAGGATCACCGACCCGGCCAACAGGGTGTTGTTCATGGTCAATGGCTCTAAGCTGTGGTTCACTTCTCAGAGAAGCTTTTTTCCATCTCGATGTTTCAATCCATCCTGGACTGATGCACACGACTCTGATTCTGTACTTAGCTAAGCTGATCGCCAGAGAGTGCGTCAGTGCGACGACGCCTCCCTTCGACGCCGAGTAAGGTTCCGTGTTTGGTTCTGACATGAACGCCCTCGTGCTGGCGATGTTGATAATGACTCCTCCGTTTCTCTTGATCATCTGCTCGGCACAGTAACGTGCGCAAATGTAAGGTCCTGTGAGATTCACCCTGATGACTCTCTCCCATTCCTCCAAAGTTCTTTCAAAGATGTTCTTTGTAGAACTTATCGCCGCGTTATTCACCAGAATGTCCACACCACCGTAGAGCTGGACGGTCTGTTCGACCATCCGCCTGACTGACTCTTCGCCAGAAACGTCAGTCCTAATGAACGTCGCCTCGTAACCTTTCGATTCCAGAATTTCCTCACGCTCGATGCCAGCCTCTTCGTCTATCTCGGCGATCACCACCCTTGCACCGTTCTCACAGAACAACTGAGCTATCGCGGCACCTATACCTTGGCCACCACCGGTCACGATTGCCACCTTGTCCTTCAGCATTTCCTCACCCCCAAGGGTTGTTGCTGAGTTATACAGTGGATCGCTCCTCCCCCAAGCAGTATCTCTCTCGCATACACACCCACGACTTTCTTTTCTGGGAATATCTCTTTGAATTTCTTGAGAGCCAGTTCGTCGTTTGGATCGTTGTAGATTGGAACGATGACACCGCCGTTTGCAATGTAGAAGTTCACATAAGAAGCTGAAAGTCTGTATCCAGCAGGCCTTCTATGCGTCTTCTCGGAAAGATCAACACCGCTTGCCTCTTCCTCCGTCACATACTGCGGCGTCGGTTGGTGGATCAAATGAATCTTCAATCTTCTACCCTTCGCATCTGTTTCTTTCAACAGTATCTCATAGTTTTCTCTGCTTATTTCGTATTGTGGGTCACTCTTGTCATCGGTCCAGGTGAGGACCACTTCTGCGGGTTTTACGAACCTGCACAGGTTGTCCACATGTCCACTCGTTTCATCGTTGTACACACCACGCTTCAACCAGATGATTTTATCCACTCCAAGATAGTCTTTGAGTATCTGCTCTATCTGCTCTTTCGAAAGATCTGGGTTCCTGTTCGGGTTCAAAAGGCATTCCTCCGTCGTTATGAGAGTGCCCTCACCGTCGACGTCGATCGAACCACCTTCAAGAACCATCGGTGCTTCGTAGCAATCCAGCTCTTCAATGTCTGCCACCTTCAGTGATACGAGTTCATCCTTGTCCCAGGGAAAGTAAAGCCCACCCCACGCGTTGAATTTCCAGCGCACCGCTCGAACAACACCCTCGTCATTCACGACGAACGTTGGCCCGATATCGCGCATCCATGCGTCGTTGCTCGAGAGCTCAACCACCCTCACGCGCGGTGATAGTCTCGATCTCGCGTTGAAGTATTGTTCGTGAGAAACACACATCGTGACTTTTTCGAACTGACTGATCGCTTCGGCGACCTTCACGTAAGCCTCCTGAGCAGGTTTCGCACCACATCTCCAGTTGTCGGGCCTTTCTGGCCAGATCATCCAGCACTTCGCGTGCGGTTCAAACTCCGCAGGCATTCTGAAACCATCGACTCGTGGGACACTTCTCAGCACGTTCACAGTGGATCACTCCCCAGTTCACAATCAATTTACAAGTTCAACCTGAACCTACCCCGAAACTGTATCGTCTAAGTTATGGAACCAGGGCAAGACCCCCCACCCTCCTTTGACGACATAGATACACTGATAAAACTGTTCTTGGGCGATCGAAAGATCGCCCTTATTTTTTGTTTTCTTCTTTATTCTACCAATTCTCGACCTCCCCACCAGCAACCGTTAAAATATCTTGGGAGGGATAGCTGTGATGATCAAACACATGAACGAGATTGAACCGCAAGAACTCTTGAATGGAGAGGTCCTGAAGAGAGTTTTCATAAGCAAAGACGAAGCCCCCACATTTGTCATGAGGTTGTTCACGCTCCAATCCAACGCATCCACGCCTCTTCATTCTCATCCCTGGGAACATGAAGTTTTCGTGGTCGAAGGTAGACTGAAAGTGGTATGCGATAATGGCGAAACGATCGTTGAAAAAGGACACTTCGTTTACGTATCACCCAACGAGTTGCACCAGTTCGTCAACGTTTTCGAAGGCCCGTCCTCCTTCATCTGCGTGGTACCGAAGGAAGGGGAAGTTTGAAAAGAGATTTCGAATTTTTCTCTGGTATCGATCCTTCTTGGACGGGCAAGTACCCCACGGCTGTCACGGTATTGGACAGAGGCTTGCACCTCGTTGACTTCGTCTACAGCGAGAAGATAGATGAGATCTTAGAGCCGTTGAGAACACATCCGAACAGCGTCGTTGGAGTCGATGCACCTTTGATCGTCACGAACGAATCTTGTCACAGACCGAACGAAAGAGAGTTTCTCAAACACTTTGCGAGGTTCGGTCTTTCGCTCTATCCAGTGAACAAGAAGAGGTATCCTTTCTTCTTTCCCGAACTGCTGTATGAGCGCTTGAATCAGATTGGTTACAGCTTCGAATCTGGCAACATCTTCGAAGTTTATCCCCACGCAACGATCATGGTGCTGTTCAACGATATGAAGGTATTCCACTACAAAAGAGTCAAGGCGAAAGAAAGATTTAAAAAGCTTCGCTGGTTGGAAGGAAAACTCAAAAACTTTGTTGAAATACCGGACAGTTTTTGCATACCGAAGGACAACCTCAAGGCCTACGAAGATTTCTTAGATTCGCTGGTCTGTGGTTTGACCGTGGCGCTCGCAAGAGAAAAGTCTTACCTAACGTTCGGTGACGAGGAAACTGGAATCATGCTGGCACTGGATAGCTTTCGCGAATAAAAAAGAGGAGGGCGGGGTGGCCCTCCTCTTCGTGTCTATCGATCAGTATTCTGGTGGCATCGATGGCGTTTCTTTCTTCTCTTCGGGTTTCTCGACAACGAGCGCTTCCGTTGTCAACAACATACCCGCGATCGATGCAGCGTTCTGCAGTGCGCTCCTTGTGACCTTCGCTGGGTCTATGATTCCAGCTTTGAACATGTCGACGTATTCGCCCTTGAGTGCATCGAAACCATGGCTGAAGTCTTTCGAGCTCAGAACTCGCTCCACGATAACTGCACCGTCGTAACCTGCATTCTCGGCGATCTGCCTGATGGGTGCCTCGAGAGCTTTGTACACGATCGAAGCTCCGATCTTTTCGTCACCGTCGAGTTTGCTCATGACTTCCTCTACAACTTTTCTGGCCCTCAACAGCGTCACTCCACCACCGGGAACGATGCCTTCCTCGACAGCAGCCCTCGTCGCGCTCAGAGCGTCCTCGATCCTGTGTTTCTTCTCCTTCAGTTCGGTCTCCGTCGCAGCTCCAACTTTTATGACGGCTACTCCACCGGCGAGCTTCGCCATCCTTTCCTGCAATGTCTCCTTCTCGTATTCCGATGTCGTTTGCTCAATCTGAGATTTGATCTGCGCGATCCTCTTCTTGATCTCCTCAGGCTTACCCTTGCCACCGATGATGATCGTGTCGTCCTTCTTGACCCTTACCAGATCAGCCCTACCGAGATCCTCGAGCGTGACATCTTCGAGGTTTATGCCAAGCTCGTCGCTTATCACGGTTCCACCGGTCAGTATAGCGATGTCCTGGAGCATGGCCTTTCTCCTGTCACCGAAACCGGGTGCCTTGACAGCGCAGGCCATGAGTGTGCCCTTGAGCTTGTTTAGAACCAAAGTCGTCAACGCTTCACCTTCGACGTCTTCTGCAATGACGAGGATGGGTTTACCGGTCTGCGCAACTTTTTCCAAAATCGGTATCAAAGGTCTCACGGCACTGAGCTTCTTGTCGGTGATCAGTATGAACGGTTCTTTCAATTCGACTTCCATCTTTTCCGCATCGGTGACGAAGTAAGGTGATATGTAGCCTCTGTCGAACTGCATACCTTCTGTGAACTCAACGTAGGTCTCGAGCGTCTTGGAATCCTCGACTGTGATGACTCCATCTTCTCCCACTTTGTCCATGGCCTCTGCGATCAGTTCCCCGATCTCCGGGTTGTTCGCACTTATGGATGCGACGTGCGCTATGTCTTCTCTACCCGAGAGTTTCTTCGCGTTATCCTTGATGAACTTGGCAACCGCTTCGGTGGCCTTGTCAATTCCACGCTTGAGAAGTATTGGGTTAGCACCTGCAGCAACGTTCTTCAAACCTTCTCTGATCATCGCCTGTGCCAGCACCGTGGCAGTGGTCGTACCGTCACCGGCGACGTCGTTGGTCTTGGAAGCGACTTCCTTGACGAGTTGGGCTCCCAAGTTTTCGAACTTGTCCTCAAGTTCTATCTCCTTAGCGATCGAGACTCCATCGTTCGTGATGGTTGGAGAACCCCAGCTCTTTTCGATTACGACGTTCCTGCCCTTTGGCCCAAGCGTGATCCTCACAGCATCGGCAACTTTGTTAACTCCTCTTTCGAGCGCTCTGCGAGCTTCCTCATTGAACTTCAACAGTTTGGGCATGGTTTCTCCCTCCTCTCAACCTTCGATTTTCGCCAGTATATCGTTGGCATCAATTATGATGTAGTCGACATCGTCAATCTTGATTTCCGTACCTGCGTACTTGGAGTAGATGACCTTATCGCCGGGTTTCACATCGATGTTGTCAACCTTTTCTCCAACTGCGATGACCTCAGCCTTCATAGGTTTTTCCTTGGCCGAATCGGGCAGAACAATCCCACCTTCAGTTTTCTTCTCCTCCTTGATGGGCTTGATCAAGAGTCTTTCACCAAGCGGTACAACCTTCATGGGCACGACCTCCTTTCAAATTTTATCACTCAATATCATTGAGTGCTAATTATAGAATACACCACTTTGGTTTACAAATCAAGAGGCGATTTATGGACTTTATCGCTGAATATTCGCGAATAATGCCAATTATTCCGAAATATGCACCAGATAGCCCCATTTTCTCTCGAAAACTATCACTTCAATGGTAAAATTTGTTCAATGTGGAGGTGAGAATGTGAGCAGAAAGTACATCGTAAAAGAGTACGTGCTGGCCACGATCGGTGTAATCATCACCGCCGTTGGAGTAGTTTCGTTCTTGATCCCAAACTTCATTGCCGCAGGTGGCGCAAGTGGTCTTGCGATCGTTCTGAACAGGCTCGTGGGATTTCCTGTGGGCGTCTGGATGTACATCATAAACGCCACGCTGTTTCTCATCGGTTTCATCACGATGGGCAGAGACTTCAGTGTGAAAACTATATATTGCACCTTCCTTCTCAACTTCATGATAGATTTTTTCGACAGGATAGTTCCGATCCCCAGATACACGGAAGATCTGATCATCGCTGTTCTTTTCGGAGACATCATCACCGCCGTTGGCATGGCGCTCACTTTCACGCAGAACGCTTCCACAGGTGGTACTGACATCATTGCACGCATCTTCAACAGATTCTTCGCCGCACCTATGGGTACCACACTGTTGATCGTCGATCTGTTCATAGCGGTGTTCGCCGGCGCAGTCATGGGTTCCAAACTCGGTATGTACGCCATCCTGGCTATAATGGTGAACGGAATGATGATAGACTTTGTTCTGAAGGGCATCGAATCTTCGACGCAAGTTTTGGTAATTTCGGAAAAACATCGAGAAATCGCCAGCTTCGTTCTGAACGAGCTGCACAGGGGCGCGACGTACATAGAAGCTAAAGGTGCCTACACTGGCAAGGACAGAAAGATATTGCTCATTGTCCTTAGGAGGAGGGAACTTGGAGAACTTGTATCCTTCATTCGGAAACTCGATAAGAGTGCGTTCATAATAATAAGCGAGGCTCGACACGTGATCGGTGAAGGTTTCCAGAACATAGGAAACGTGTTCTGAGGGGAGTGAAAGCTTGAGGACATTTTCCAATATCCTGTTCTACGCTGGTTCCATCGTTTTACTGTTTGCCATAATAAGCTTCGAGCTCGGCTTGAAGGCCATGAAGAACAAAGAGGATGAGAAGATGAAAGGTCACAACAGAAGAGGCTGGAAAGCTTTGTTGATAACAGCTGTTCTGTATGGGCTTTCTTTTCTCACCGCGTACTTCGCCTGAAACATCGTGATAAAATCATTTTAGTACGGTGAAAAGGACGGTGCGCATTGTGGTGAGAAGAGATCTCGGAATAGACCTTGGTACTGCGAACACGCTCGTGTACATGAAGGGCAAGGGTATCGTTATAAACGAACCTTCAGTCGTGGCGATGAACGCCGACACGGGTGAAGTCATCAAAGTCGGTCTCGAAGCGAAGATGATGCTTGGAAAGACCCCCGCTTCGATCGTCGCTGTGAGACCCCTGAGAGATGGAGTGATAGCCGACTACGATGTGGCGCTGGCGATGCTCAAATACTTCATAGGCAAGACGAGGACGTCCATCGCTTTTTTCAAACCGAGGGTCGTCATAGGTGTTCCCATAGGCATCACCGATGTTGAAAAGAGGGCGATACTGGAGGCGGGTCTGGAGGCAGGTGCAGCCAGAGTGTTTTTGATAGAAGAACCCATGGCGAGCGCGATCGGGCTCGGGCTCGACGTCGAAGAACCCAACGGGAACATGATCGTCGACATCGGTGGTGGAACGACAGAAGTTGCCGTAATATCGCTCGGCAGCATCGTGGTGTGGGAATCGATAAGGATAGCTGGAGACGAAATGGACGAGGCCATCGTTCAGTACGTTCGTGAAACGTACCGAGTGGCCATCGGTGAAAGAACGGGCGAAAGGATAAAGATAGAAATAGGGAACGTCTTCCCATCTCCCGAGTATGACGGTCTGGAAACGATCGTTACTGGTATAGATCTGTCGACAGGACTGCCTCGAAGGATCACCATAAGAGGTGGTGAGGTCAGGGAAGCCTTGATGGTGCCTGTGAACGCCATCATCGACGCGATCAAAACCACGCTCGAGAAAACCCCACCCGAACTGGTCACGGACATCGTCGAGAGGGGTATAGTCACGAGTGGAGGCGGTTCACTCACTAGGGGCATGGACAAGCTCATAGAAAAAGAAACCGGAATCAAAGTGGTCAGAGCCGAAGATCCCATGAGCAGTGTTGCGATCGGCGCGGGCAAAGTCCTCGACAAAGTCGACATTCTGAAGAAGCTTCAGCAGGTAGACTGATGAGCAACCGTCAAGTGAACCTTTTCATCGCCTATATGTTGATCTTTACGACCATCTTTGCACTGAATGCCGTCTTTCAGGCGAAGCCGGCGAGGTTTCTTTTTCGCTTCGTTCACATCGCCGTTTACCCCGCGAATGCTTTGAGATACACACTTCACAAGCTCAAAGAAGCGATCGTGCTCGTTTTCAACGTCGCCGAGCAACAGACCGTCGTAAAGATCAACGACGTCACTTTCGAACAGTCCAACACCGTCCTTGGCCTAAGGCAGAACTATTTGATCGCAACGGGACGGGCGAAAGCCGGCGACATTGCGATAGATGCGATGAACAATCGTTTTGTCGGAATCGTTCGATACGTGAGTGACCATGTGTGCTGGATCGAACCGTGGGACTCTGCTCTGTTCTCAATGCAGGTGAGTGTAGAATCGAGCCAGGTGACTATAGAAGGCGAAATCTCTGGTGGAACGAGATTGAAGATCTACGAAGATGTGGACGTGACGGGTTTCACGGTGAGGGTTTCCGAGAACTTCACGAATGGAAAACTTCTGAGAGAGATGAACTGCGATAAGCTCGGAACGGTCGTTGGCAGACAGGGAGATTTTTTCTTAGTCAAGATCGATCCTGTTCGCCCGACTCGCTTGTGTTATCTTCCGGGTTATTGACCAGCTGTTGCATGATCTGAGACAGAAGCTTGGCGTCTTCTTCGCTGTACTGCTCCTTTTCCTCCATCTTCCTCAGCACGGAGAACGGATCTTCTCCAACCAGAGTTTCCGACTCCTTCCTCTCTCCCTCTTTAGACTCTTTAGAAATTATCTCTTGAACTATACTCTCGATCTGAGCCTCGAGCTTCCGCAGTTCTTCGTCCGCCTCAAAATCGATAACTCTCTTACCCTGTTCCAGATCTTTCGAAACCACATCGATGCTCTGGAGCTGGCGTTCGAGTCTTTCTTCCGCTGTGAGTTCTCCTTCTTCAGTGCCGACTTTCTTTGCCCTCTTCATCAGTCTCAATAACAGGAAGGTTGCGGCAAAACTTATAATGAAGACCCCAATGACGAGGAACAGAGACGTGCTTTTTTTTGTAGCTTGTGGTTGTGTGGTAGTTGGAGGTGGAATCCTCGCTCTCAACCATTCCAACCATTCTTCGTTGGCCTTCGAACCTTCACGTATCGCTTTGAGGATACTCGCCGCCACGGCGTTGCTCGATTCGTAGGGTTCCAGATAAGCTCTGGCCTTCGTGTAATCCCTGATCATGTATGCGCACACGCCCATTCTCAGTTTCACCAGCGGATCGTACGATTCTATTCTCGGCTCCAGCTTCAACGCCGTTTCGAACCATTCCAGCGCCCGTCCGTAATCGCCTTGTGTGTAAGCATTCAAAGCGGATTTGTAGTATTCCAGAGCGTTCGAAAAAGCCAGAATCGAAACCAAAACCAGCAGAACCACCGCGTACCTCATCAATCATCCCTCACTTCAGTTTATACACCTCCACGCGTGACTGCGATAGTACGTAGATCTTGTCGGCTCCAACAGCGATGTCCTCCACTGCAGTCGGGAAAGAATGATAGACCGATCTCAAAGTGAGCTTCGAAAGATCGAAGACGAAGAGGCTGGAAGTGCCAAAGATCAACACGGTGTTGCCCAGCAAGAGAAACTCTTTTGGATCTATCCATCCTTCCGCACCCCAAACGTACGTTCCACTTTTGAGATCGTAGACGAGCAAACTGTAGCTTCTCAATCCCACAAACAACAGATCCGATACCATCAGACAGCTTGTGAAGTCGACCGATCGTCCCTCGATCTTCAGCTTCGACGCATCGAGCAGTTTCCTCAGTTTCCCTCCAGACAGTTCGTAAATCTCTCTGTTGGTCATCAGCAGAGTCGAAGAACTTTCCACGAACCTGCCATAGACTCCCGAAACACTTTGAACCGCTTTCCAGCCGTTCTCCCATCGCGCAAGAACCAACCCTTCCTTCGCCCTCAGCAGTGCAAACACACCATTCTCAGTGACCAAAACATCCTCTGTGTTCGCCGTGTCTATCTTCGCAAGTTCCAACACCCTGTTTCCGTCAAAGAAATACGCACTCTCGTTCGAAACGAAACCCAAACCCGTTTTCAACGAGTGTACGTATCGAACCGTGCCGGATTTGACCTTTTTTCCTTCGCTGTAGAGACCATCGCTGAGCATGTAGAAGAGCCTTCCCACAGCAAAATGAACGCTTGAAACGTTGCCCAGATTCAGCGTTTCCATCTTCGTGAGGAGTTCGGAGCGTTCAAACCTGTTCGGTAGAATGATACGCCTTTGAACGGCCTCTTCTTTCTTGGCCTGATTCGTGGTTGACTGAGCAACTTGCTCCGGTTTAACTATTCTTTCTGCTTGCTGAGCCTGAGGAGATCTTTCCGGGTAGGTTTCCTCCCTGTATGCTGGAACCTCGATACGCGTTTCTGCGAGAAACTTCTTCAACGTATCGTGAAAAACCGGATCGAGATAACAATCGAAGAAAGAGCCTTTCAGAACGAGTTTCTGTGCTCCTTCCAGAAAGGCGCTTTCGTGAGTCACCACACCATCGCCTTTGCCAGCAACCAGCTCAGGATAGAACACTTCAAGTTGCGTTCCTCCAACATCGATCGAGGCTGGAGGCGAATTTCCCACCGCGACGAGGTACCTCACATCTTTTCTCGCAGTCTCGTTGAGTTTCTTCAACAGTTCCGAACCGGTAAGGATCTCCGCATAAACAGGTCCGAGCGCTTCGAGGTAGTACAACAGATGAGATTTCATCGCATCCACCATGAAACGATCGACGCCGAAGCTGTTTGCCACAACCTGAGAATCTTTTCTGTAAAGCAACGTACCATAGTAGAGAGGATTCACAACGTTGGTTCCCCCGTTCGGTGGACTCACGAGGACCAAACTTCGAACGTTCTTGACCTCTGGGTGCAGTTCAACTGCGAGCCTTGCTATGATGGCCCCGACGCCGTGCGCAACGATGTCAAAGTCGAAGTTCCTGAGCCTCACCAGTTCCATAGCGAGTTTTTCCGCTTCAAAGAGCAGATAACTTGGCATTCTGGTCTGTGCGAAGCTGCGAAAGGAGTTCATGTACGAAACTGAACGCGTAGCCGCAACGGGATAGTCGTAGTACATGATCGTTCTGTTTGGAAAAAGCTCACCCCAGAAGTTCGCCGAATCGTGAGAGGAATTCACAAAACCAAGAAAGCCTCTGTCCATATCCGGCACGAGCAGAAGGACAGGTTCTGTGCTTTTGGATCTTTCGATCAACAACTGAAGGCCCAGCTTTTGTTTCTCCGGAACGTCCGCGATTAAACCGATCATCGATGTGTGGAACACCTGCGCCTCAACGTACGGTCCCTTTTCATCAACACCCATCGATGCCCCACCGAAGACCCTGTAAACGGGCTGGCTGGGATCTGGAACGTAGGCCAATCTCACGTTGGCGTAATCTGCACCAAGGTAGAGATCCCTCGGTAGTCTGTAGACGATCCTGATCGGTCTCATTGCGAACTCGTCAACGCCGTCCGAGGGAGACACATCGTAGAGATCACCAACAAACATGCTTGAAATCATTTGCGGCAGAGTTTCTCTCGGAACGCGTTTCACGATGAAACTCTTTCTAACGCCGTACGCACCGTCCGGTACAACGATAGACAGGGGAACTGAAGTTTCCTCTTTTGCCCCGTTCAGCACGACACTTCTGTTCGCGTAGAACCGCCACAAAAAAATTGCCGCGACAACCGCGACCACCACGAGGACAGCTATCAGGAGCAATCTTCTTCTGAAGATCGAAAGGAACAGTTCAGAGAACCTCATCTCTTCACCTTTTCGCCAGATCTTCGAGCAATTTACGCACGTTATTGAGTCTCAGCTTCCCGAGCTGGCGCATTATAGACCTCAATAACTTATCGGCGAAAATCTTGCTTTGCTCAAGACCGAGGATCTTCACAACGGTGGGTTTACCGAGCGCCACGTCTCTACCAACGGGCTTGCCAAGCTTGCTCTCATCACCACACGCATCTTTGATATCATCCTGAACCTGAAACCATATTCCCAGAGCTTCGCCAAGCTTTGAAAACCTCTCGGCAAGATCGAATTTACCGGCGAGTATAGGCCCGCTGGCGAAGCAGAACGAAAAAAGAGCACCAGTTTTCTTGGCGTACATTCTCAGCACTTCGCCAAGATCCGGGCTCGCACCTGTGTACTCCACATCCAAAGCTTCCCCAACGAGCACCTGGTAGGTCGAACGTGAGAAGTATTGAAAAAGCATTTCCTTCTTTCTCGGTTCGGCGGGAGAATCGCTGAGCACGCAGAACGCTTTCAGCATGAGACCATCCCCCGCGAGGATGGCCGTATCGTTACCAAAAACCACGTGGCACGAAGGCTTTCCCCTCCTCAAAGGAGAATCATCGATCTGTGGAAGATCGTCGTGAATCAAAGACGCCGTGTGGAACAACTCCACCGCGAGCGCTGGATGCCATACGAGTTCAACTGGGACGTCCAGATCGTTGCAGATCGACCAGATAAGAAGCGGACGGAACCTCTTACCGGGTGTTAGAACGCTGTAAGCTATCGCCCGCTCCACTCGGCAACAAGCTTCCTTTATCTCTTCCCGCAAAAGTTCTTCGAACTCTTTCAAAAATTCAGTCTCTGTCTTCCTCATCTTCCTCTTTCGGCTCGTCCCTCAGCATCTTCTTGAAGGTGTCGATGTCAAGGTTCTCAACGAACTTCTTGAACTCCTCGTCGCTCGCCTCTTCGGACATCTCAAGATCTATGGCGTGTTCATCCACGATCTCGTTGCTCACGTAGATGGGAACATTTTTCTTGACCGCAAGCACGATGGAATCTGAGGGTCTTGCATCCATCTCTATGATCGCCTGATCTTCTGGTTCCTCCTCCTCTCCCTCGATCGCTGCCAAATCCCTTATGACCAACGTGGCGTAGTAGACGTTCTCCTTAACGCTGTGTATGACGATTCTCTCCAGCTTCGCATCGAGTGCATCGAGTAGGTTGAGTATCAGATCGTGGGTCAGTGGTCTTGGAAACTCGAAGCCTTCCAAACTCATGGCCAACGCGTTGGCTTCGCACGCCCCGATCCAGATCGGCAAGACTTTGTTCGTGCCTTCGATACCCAAAATGACCACGGGAGAGTTGTGCACCTTGTCGAGGACGAGCGCCTTGACCCAAGCCTTCCTCATCGGAGATCACCCCCTGTGAGAACTCCTGAGTTCCTCCACTCCAGCCCTGACGATGTTTTCGACCGCTTTCGCCAGTTCGACTTCGTTCTCGAACTGAGCGGGATCGATCGGTGGATGAACCTTCATCAAAACTGTGCCTGGATTGAGGATGAGACTCTTCTTCGGCACCAAGAACATTGTACCCCATATTGAGACAGGCAACACTTTCACGTTGAGCTTCTTTGCCACCTTGAAAACAGCCGTCTTGAACTCGCGAACCGAACCGTCTTCACTCCTTGTGCCTTCTGGAAAGATCAAGAAAGACTCCCCATCTTTCAACAACTTCATGATCTTCTTTATGACTTGCGCACCTTCGGCGGGGTTCTTCCTGTCCAGGAAGACACCTTTCAAGAATTTGACGTACCAGCTCACACCTGGCACCCACGCCAGCTCTTTCTTCGCGACCATTGGCAAAGGATCGATGTAGCCCAGTATCAGTGGTATGTCCATCAAACTCTGGTGGTTCGGTGTGACGATGTAGTTGGTGTCTGGTTTGTAGTTCTCTAAACCCTCTGCTATCACCCTGCAGAACATGAACCTGAACGTGTTCTTGCCGAAGAGCTTCACCTGCTTGAGAACGAACCTCCTCGCCTTATGCTCGCCAATGAAGAATCTCAAGATCCATCCCAGAAACAACACCAGTGCTCCCATTATGACAACGTAGATGACCGCCGAAACGAGAAAGTAAATCGTCACAAGAATTCTTTTCAGTTCGCACCACCTCGGATCTTTATCCTCTCAAACCTCATGGTGGCAAGATCTATCAACATCAGTTCGTTCACCAGATTCGTTGTGCCATCGCAGATCAACTTGACCACTTCGTTCACTTGCAGTGAAGCCATCAACGTCACCAAAGGTGGATAAACCTGCCTGATCGAGCTTTCTTTTGGAGCAGCCGAGAAAACATGCCTCAATCTGATTGAGCCTGGCAGGATGTTCATCAGTTGGCCGCAGTATCCTTCAACACCCGCGTGGACGAGCGGAATTCGTTTTTTCTCGCAGAGAGTATCGAGGGTGAATTTCGACTCGAAGTTGTCCAGACAATCGACCACAACATCGACAGAAGGAAGACAGAAATCGAGATCGATCCTGACGTGCATCGGAACTATTTCGCAGCGTGGATTTATCTGAGAAAGCTTTTTCTGTGCAACCTCCACTTTTCTTTTACCAAGATCGGATCTGTCGTAAAGGATCTGTCTGTTCAGATCCGGTTCGTCCACAACACCGCTGTCGAGCAGATAAACGTGACCGACTCCGAGGCGAACCAACAGTGTAGAGACTGTACAGCCGAGCCCGCCAACGCCCGCAACCAAGACTCTTGCATCGAAGAGCTTGTTCAGACAATCACCGAGCAACTGACTGTGACGCTGAAACATCTCAGCCACCACTGACGGGAACGAAGATCACCAGTTCTCCGTCCCAAACGCTTGAAGGTGAAAGATCAACCACGTTCACACCGTTGAGCAGCGCGATGACCCAGCTCTTTCTCACCGAGCCGTTCTGTTCCACAACAAGGTACGCGCTGTCTTCGTTCACGTCCAGCCTCACTTTTCTACCAGAAGCTTTGGAGATCTGTTCGAAGATCTCCTCTTTCTTTCCTGGCTTCACTTCGATCTCTTTCAAACCCACCATCGCATCGGCCAAGTTTGAAAATCTCACGCGCATTCTCTCACCTTCCGATTTATTATATATTTTGAGATGAGCACCAAGATCGCTGTTGTCGGAGGAAGCTTCGTAGACATATACATATACGGTGATGAGCCACACGGGTGTGAAGTTGTCGAAGATTGTGGTGGTTCTGGTTTGAACGTGGCTTTCGCTTTGCATCAGCTTGGTCTTCAAGTCTTCTTCTTCTCCAACGTGGCCAAAGATCACAGAGCAACCTTCCTTCTGAACAAACTCCAAAGGTTCGGTTTCGACACCAATCACATCACAGTGAAGGACGGAGAAACAGGCCTTCACATCTCCTTCAACGACAGGACGATAGCGGTCAAGCGTGGAGTCAACGATCTGGACGTGGACGTAGACTGGAAGGTTGTTTCTGAATGTTCATTCGCGTTCATCAACACAGAAGTTTCGAAACGAACGATTGAGAACTTCCTGAAGAACTTTCAAGGAAAAATCTTTCTCGACGCAGGTCCCAGACACATCTTGAGCGACGACATCAGATCTTTGCACGAAGATCTGATCTTGATTGGCAACGAATCGCAGTGTGAAAGAATCGCTTGTGACGTGATCAAGATGGGACCAAGTGGCGCAAGGTGGAACGAACTTCACATCGCAGGCGACGGTTTGGCTCATCCATACACCACAGGCTGCGGCGATGTGTTCGATGCCGTGCTCATCTTCTCTCTGCTCAAAGGTGAAGAAAGAAGAGTCGCCCTCGAAAAGGCAGTGAAGGTCTCACAGGAGGCCTCGAAGAGTTTCAAGAGCGCCCTCGCGAAGGCCCAGGCTGTGAAGGACCTTCTCGAGGACGTTGAGGCTGGTCTCAGTACATCACCGTGAAAACCGTTACGATGTGAAAAGCTGGAGTCGTTTCGTTTCGAACACTGAACAAGCCAACGCCGAAGTGTTTGTACCTCTCCGGTATATCGACACTGAGTAACTTCTCGAGCAACGCTATGAGTGTTCCGGGTTTTTCGATCGTCCCCGCTTCAGTTGGTACTAAGTCCCACACGACGCTCACTTTGATGAACGCTCCAGTCATAGGTTGCAGAGGATTGGGAACGTTCGATGCATCAATTTTCAAAAACCTCGAAGCTGGACCCAAACTCCATTTCACCGGAGTGTTTCCGAAGTTGTAGAGCAGCACAGTTTTCTCCTGAGGAAGTCCAGAGAAGAATACGAGCATTTCGGGCGTGACAGAGAGTTTCGACATGCGAATGATAATATCTTGCGGTGCCGTGATCTGCGCAGATACCAAAATTGCTATACACACTAGCAGGATCGTGAGATACCTCATACGATGACCCCCCTTCACTGAAACTTCTACACCGGGGGGATTAGAAAAACATTAGAAAGAATAAGCGATCCTCAGCACCGCGTAGGGGATGAATCCAGTCAGGTCCATAGACGACGTCATGTTCTTAACCAGGAGGAACTTGAGCCCTCCACCGACCGCCACCGACAAGTTCTCGCTCAAGAACTTCTCGAACATCACCTTTCCTGCGAACAGATTACCAGTGTAATTGGCTTGTGATAGAATCCCATCCTCACACGAGATCGAACCCAAGATCCAGTGACCCTCACCAGATACCTGAAGCACGAGATCCAGAAAGTCCATCACAAACATACCTTCGAACCCCAAGCAGAAAAGGCAAAAGTTGAGGCTCTCGTTCTCGAACCTCACCGAAAAGTTCTGTGAAGACACGATCGCCCCAAACCTCAAACCCCTGTGCAAACCGTAATCGAAATTGAACTGCACACCGTAGTTCGTGAACGCATCGATCTGCTGTTCTTCACCTTCGATGATCAACTGTTGAGAAACACCAACTCCAAGGAAAGAATCGAAGCTGACGAACGCACTTGCGAAAACGTTGATGCCAGCCAAGACCAACAAAACGAAGAGTAGTCTTTTCATCGTTTCACCCCCATGTAAATGATAACGCTGAAGGACTCATCCGAATGAGGTGTAATCTTCTATGTATTTGAGGTTCTTTATCTCGACCTTTCTTCCCTGCATCGCTATGATTCCAAGTTTTTCAAGTTCTATGAACACTCTCGAGAGTGCGGGCCTTGTCACGTTGAACTCTCTTGCCATTTCTTCTTTGCTCATATCCAGTTGTACCGAAAGACTGTTTTGCCTTCTACTCAGTTCAAATAGATAAGAACAGACCTTTTGAACCAAATTCTTCATCGCAATCTCGTAGAATCTGTCAGTTACAAACAAGAACGTGTTTGAAATGTATCTCAGATAGTTTTCCAGAAACCTTCGATCGCTCATCAAAAGATCGAGGAATTTTCCACGATCGACACTCAGAAAAACACTCTTTTTGACCGTTTCAATGTCCACAGGATAGCGCGCATCTTGCGCGAAGATGACTGCCGAGGCCAAAAGCTTCGGCGCGAGCATGTGGTCTATCTGCAACACGTGGCCCTCGCTGTTTGTGAAAAGTCCCAAGGTTTCTCCATCTACAAGGAACAACACTTCGTTGCAAACATCGCCTCGATACCTAACGATTTGCTTCGGTCCATAGAATTCAACACTGCCAAGCTCGACCAATCTCGAGACGATGCTCTGATCAGCGTTCATGAATATCTCACACTGGCTGAGCTTCCTGACGACGTCAACCCTGCCGTACGATTCGCTCGGAGCCATCACACTCTCTCAAGATCCCCCAGAGTTCTTCCTCCAGATCCGTGCCGTTCGTCAAGTGTATGACCTTGAAATTGAGTTCTTGTGCTGTTTTAACGTTCTCGAGCTTATCGTCTATGAAAATGCTTTCCTGTGGTACGAGATTGTATCTCTTGATCAGTTCGAGAAAGATTTCCTTTTCGGGTTTGGCCAGTTTCACGTGCGAAGAGATGACCATGCCGTCGAAGTATTTGAAAAAGTCGAATTTCTTGTGCACCAACTCGAAATTCTTCTCACTGAAATTGGAAAGCACGTAGAGTCTGAAACCCTTTTCTTTGAGCTTTGGCAGCAGTCTTGTGTTCTTCTCTATCGGTCGCAAGAGCTTCGGTACAGCTTCCTTCATGTGCAAGATGTATTCTTTAAGATGTGGAAGTTCCTCCATCTTCCTTTGCCACAACTGATCTTCGTTCATCAAGCCTTTGTCCATCAACCAAAAATCTCTGCTTTCAAAGATCTTTTCGTTCATCTCGTCCGCAACATGTTTGGGAAAATTCTCGAGCATGTATTGGTAAGGTTCCCATTCCAAGAGCACCCTTCCGAGATCGAAGACGATGTTCTTGATCACCGTGAATCCTCCTCGTCTTTTCGAAAAAGAATGTAATCACGCTCGCTCGTGTCCTGCTCTGATTATAACCACTTCTTAAAATGCAGGTAGTACAAGCATGGTACATTGAAATTAAGACTGCTTCAGGAGGTGTTTCTATGCTTGTGGGGTGCGTGAACTTGTAAGTGCCATCAGGCAGGATGTGAAAGCGTATCTGCGCTTGGATCCAGCAACGAAAAACGTGTTTCAGCTGATCTTCTTCAACGCTTCCTTCCATGGTTTGACCCTCTACAGACTCTCCCACCTTTTCTATCACTGGAAAATCTATCCCTTGGCGTATTTGCTTCACTACATCAAACGCGTGCTGTTTTCGATGGATATCCACCCAGCCGCAGAGATCGAACCCGGCGTGGTCATAGACCACGGTATCGGTGTCGTAATCGGTGCGACGGCGAGTGTCAAGAGTGGCACCGTGATTTATCATGGTGTAACTCTTGGAGCGAAACACATCTGCTCTGGTAAGAGACATCCCGATGTTGGGCGGAACGTTTTCATCGGGGCTGGGGCAAAGATACTCGGTTCCATAAGAATTGGCGACAACGCCGTCATTGGTGCCAACGCTGTAGTCTTACAAGATGTTCCAGAGAACGCAGTAGCCGTTGGAATTCCAGCAAGAATCTTGAGGAGGGAGATCGATGCTGAACTTGGTCGGCAACACACCGATGGTGAGATTGTCCACAGAACCGAGAGTGTTCGTCAAGATCGAGCGGAACAACCCGTGGGGCAGCGTGAAAGATAGGCCCGCCTTGTTCATGATCGAGGCTGCGGAAAAGAAGGGACTCATAAAGAATGGAACCGTAGTCGAACCTACGAGTGGCAACACGGGTATAGCTTTGGCAGCCATAGGTGCATTGAAGAGTTTTCGAGTGATTTTGACGATGCCCGAGAATGTGAGTCAAGAGAGAATAAAGTTGTTGAAAAGTTACGGTGCTGAGGTCATCTTGACATTGGCAGAGCGTGGTATGAGTGGCGCCGTAGAAAAGGCGAACGAGATCGTAGAAGAGCTCGGAGCGTACATGCCCAACCAGTTTGAAAACCCTTACAACGTCCTTGCGCACGAACTCACCACTGCGCACGAGATACTCTCTCAGATGAATTACAGAATCGATGTCTTCGTAGCAGGCGTAGGAACGGGTGGAACGATCAGTGGAGTTGGAAGGGTTTTGAAGAGGATCTACACAGACAAAGTGAAGATCGTGGCGGTGGAACCTGCAAGCTCTCCCGTTCTCTCCAAAGGTGTCTCTGGCAAACATCGAATTCAAGGTATTGGAGCTGGATTCGTCCCCAAGATCTTGGATCTGTCCGTGATTGATAGAATAGAAACCGTCGAAGACGAAGAGGCCTTCCAGACGATGAAGTTTCTGATGAAAAAAGAGGCTCTACCAGTCGGCATTTCCAGTGGTGCAAACATTGCCGTCGCGATGAGGATCGCTCGAGAACTCCCAGAGGATGCACGCGTGGTGACGATCGCCCCGGATGGTTTCGAAAGGTACACGAGTCTGGTCTCATGAAGGGTAGTTATCTTTTGCTCCTGAAATTGGATCAGAAGGTCTCGATAAAACATTGGACCCTCGAAGCAGGAATTTATGTTTACGTTGGTTCGGCGATGGGCGATCTTTCAGCGAGAGTCGCGAGACATCTACGAAAAAACAAACGCAAGCATTGGCACATCGACTATCTGCTCGAGCATGCGAAGGTTTTGAGTGTGGTCATGTTACCATCCGAGCGAAGACTCGAAGAAGAGATATCCTCAAGGCTCTCTAAGAAGTTCGACGGTCCTGAGGGTTTCGGTTCGAGCGATCTGAAGGTGAAGACGAACCTTTACAGATTGAATGATCTAAATGAATTCTTCAAGATCATCGAAGAAATGGTTCGAACTCCGTGAGGGGGTGATCCTATGAACCTTTTCACCAAGCTTGGAGATTGGCAAAGGTTGTTGGACACGTTCGAGAAGAAACAACACGTCGTCTTGGGCCTGATGTCCGGCACCTCCGCCGACGGTTTGGACATAGCCCAAGTGCGCTTTTCCTGGGGCAAACAACTGAGCTTTGAGCTCATGAACGCGGTCACGGTGAACTACGAACCTACGTTCAGAGAAAAGATCATCAAAGCGTACGATAAGAACTCTTCGAACGTTGAGTACGTAACGCTTCTCAACTACGAGATCGCAAGAAAACACGCCGAGATGGTGAAGTCATTCAACTTCCAGTGCGACTTCGTCGCCTACCACGGTCAAACGGTCTGGCACGCACCCACCCAGGGTGCAACGTTGCAACTTGGAGAAGCAGACGTGCTCGCCGTGGAGTTGCAAAAACCAGTGGTGCACAGTTTGCGTACGAAAGACGTCGCCCTCTCGGGCGAAGGTGCCCCCATCAGCGCTTACTTCGACTGGGCCTTTTTGATAGGTTCAGACGCTTCTACCGCCGTGCTGAACATCGGCGGTATAGCGAACGTCACAGCGATCAATGATCGTGGTGAGCTCATCGCCTTCGACACAGGCCCGGGCAACTGCCTGATAGACATCGTGGTGCGAAATTTCCTCAACAGGGATTTCGATGAGGGAGGTGCCCTCTCCAGAGAGGGAAGAGTGAACAACGGCTTACTCCAGAGAATGTTGGAACATGAAAGGGCGTACGTGGAAAGACGTCCCCCCAAGACAACGGGGAGGGAAGTCTACAACATGAGCTTTTTGGAAGAGATCGGTGCTACGAAAATGCTGCATCCCAAAGACCTTTTGAGAACGGTGGTGACCTTCACGGCCATCATGGTGAAGGAGAACTTGGCTGTGCATCTGCCACACGTGAAAAGGTTGATCGTCACAGGTGGTGGCGCTTACAACCAAACGCTCATCGAGGATCTGAGTCGACTGGGATTCGAAGTGAGAATCCCTGAAAAGAAACTGATAGACTTTCGCGAAGCGATGGCGATCGCCTTTCTTGGTGAGCTCTTCGTCAAAGGCTTAGCACCATCTAAAACCGTGACGGGAGCTCGAAGAAGTTGTGTCATGGGTAAGCTCGCCTTACCGTGGTGAGCAATGATTGAACCTTCCGTGAAGAAACGCTGCGTGCTGTGCGGCTTTGAATCGGAACTCATCGGCTCATCGATTCGAGTCTGCGTCAAATGTTTGAGAGATAGACCCACAGAGGCCCTCAGATTCGTGAGAAACACACGAAGCAGATGGCGCCGGTCGATCGATTTTCCCACGTCAATTCCTCACGATGGCAAGAAATGTTTTCTCTGCATCAACGAATGCGAAATTCCTGTCGGTGGAATGGGTTACTGTGGTATCTTGCGCAACGAAGATGGAAGACTGGTCCCTGTGACGAAGAGTTTCAAAGAAGCTTACCTTCACTGGTATCTCGATCCGCACCCGACGAACTGTGTCGCATTGCCTGTGTGTCCCGAGAAGGATCACAGAGGATTCTACAATCTCGCCGTGTTCTTCGCTGGTTGCAATCTGGATTGTCTTTTCTGCCAGAACATAGACCACAAGTACATGCTCTCCGGGGGACAGTTGAGAGATGGAGAAAAAGTGTCTCTGGAAACATTCGTTCGAATCGCGGATCAAAGAAGGATCAGCTGTGTTTGTTATTTCGGCGGCGACCCTTTGCCTTGGTCAACTTTCACGTTGAACGCGTCGAGGAAGATCAAAAAGAGGATATGCTGGGAAACCAACGGCCTGATGAACGGATCCATTGCAAGACAAATGGCATCAATTAGTCTGGAAACGGGTGGAATCATCAAGATCGATTGGAAGGCCTTCGATCCCAACGTCTACGAAGCACTGACGGGTGTGAACGGGGTGAAGGCCATCGAACGACTGAAGGAAAATGTGAGACTGATCCACAGCATGGACGAAAGAAAAGATCCTCCTTTACTCGTAGTGAGCAGCCTGATCGTTCCACATTACGTCGACGAGTTGGAAGTCGGTGGTATCGCAGCCTTTCTCGCCGAGATCGACGAGAACATTCCTTACATTCTTCTTGCCTTCGCTCCCCAACATCTCATGCATGATCTTCCAACGACGAGCAAAGAACAGATGAAGAGAGTCTTCGAATCAGCCAAAGCAAAAGGTCTGAAAAGAGTTTTCATCGAAAACGTGTGGCTGTTGAGTTGATCCGCGCAATTTTGTGTTTCACAACGATAAATGATAAAATACAAATTGAACCCATAAGAGATATGCCGGAGGTGTAAACATGTATGAATTGAACGAAGTAAGTGTCGTGATAAGTGGTGCGGCGGGACAGGGAATTCAAGCGGTTGAGCACTTGCTTTCTAATGTTGTGAAAGATTCCGATCTGTACGTGTTCGCGACCAAAGAATACATGTCTCGAGTTCGAGGGGGAAACAACTCCACCACGCTCAGGATCTCTTGTAAACCCGTGTACGCCAACATCGATCGCATTGATCTGCTCTTGGTTTTGAACGAGAACGCCATCGAGAGGCACAGATGGAGAATGACTACTTCAACGATCGTCCTCGGCGAAGAGAAGTTCGTCAAAGACGAAACCAACCACGTGGTCGTGGAATTTTCGAAAATCGCTGAAAGCTTTGGCAACAGAATTTACGCCAACTCCGTCGCTACGGGTGTGCTGGCTGGAATCATGGAATTGAACATCGATGCGCTCAAGAAAAACATCGAACAGTACTTTGTAAAAAAGGGAAACGAGGTGATCAATGCCAACGTATCTGCCGCGCTCAAAGGCTACGAGCTCGGAAGAAAGTTGGGCTTGAAACTGGAGCTCAAAAAGTGCGAAGAGGTCAGAAAAAAGAACCTTTTGAATGGATCAATGGCCGTCGCGCTCGGTGCCGTGGCGGGTGGTTGCAACTTCGTTTCTTCTTATCCAATGTCCCCATCCACGGCGGTCTTCACAGAACTTGCGAAAATGTCAAAGACTCACGGAATCCTCGTCGAACAAGCGGAGGACGAGATCGCCGCGGCGAACATGGTCATCGCCGCTTGGTACGCCGGTGCCAGAGGCTTGGTGACCACCTCTGGTGGAGGTTTTGCACTCATGTGTGAAGCAATCAGTCTTGCCGGAATGATTGAAACACCCATCGTCGTCCATTTGGGTCAAAGGCCTGGACCAGCCACGGGACTTCCGACCCGTACTGAACAGGCCGATTTGAACCTGGTCCTCTACGCAGGACACGGTGAGTTTCCGCGTGTGATCTACGCGCCTGGAAGCATAGAGGAAGCTTACGAACTCACAGCGAAAGCCTTCAACGTCGCAGACAAATTTCAGATTCCTGTGTTCGTTCTCACAGACCAATACTTGCTCGATTCTTATTATCTTGTCGACGATCTTCCAAAAATGGACATCGAAAGACACATCGTGAAGACCGACGCAAACTATCGAAGATACACAGTCACAGAAGACGGAATCTCACCGCGTGGCATTCCCGGTTACGGTGAGGGCCTGGTGAGAGTCGACAGCGACGAGCACGACGAGTTCGGCCACATAACAGAGAGTTCATCCGTCAGAAAGGCCATGGTCGAGAAACGACTCAGAAAGATGAACAAGATAATCCAAGAAGCACTCCCTCCGAAGCTCTCCGGTCCTAAGGACTACGAAGTTCTTATCGTGAGTTGGGGTTCAACTTATCTCATCGTCGAAGAAGCGCTCCAATCTTTCTTGAACCACAAGATCGCGCATCTACACTTTTCACAAGTCTATCCCATCCATCCTTCGGCGAAAGAATATTTTGAAAAAGCCAAGAGAGTCATCTTCATCGAACAGAACGCCACCGGTCAGTTCGCAAACCTTGTACAACAAACTTTTCTCATCGACACGTCAGAAAGGATTCTGAAATACGACGGATACGCTTACTCAGTCGAACAGATCGCAAAAGCGATCCGAGAAAGATTGGGGGTGTGAGAAATGTTCAGACCTGAAGATTACGACATTCCAAATGCAGACATCGCTTGGTGTCCAGGTTGTGGGAATTTTGGTATCATTCGCGCGCTGAAGATGGCACTCGCGCAACTAAATTTGCCTCCAAGCAAGGTTGTGATAGTTTCGGGTATAGGTCAAGCGGCGAAGATGCCACAGTACGTCAAAGCACACATGTTCAACGGTTTGCATGGAAGATCACTCCCAGCCGCCGTGGCCATAAAGATGGTGAATCCACAACTTGTCGTGATAGCAGAAAGCGGAGATGGATGCACTTACGCTGAAGGAGGAAACCATTTCATCCACACCATAAGGAGAAATCCAGACATAACCAACATCGTCCACAACAACCAGATATACGGTTTGACCAAGGGACAGGCTTCGCCCACAACACCGAGAGGTCAAACGACCACTCTCCAGATCGATGGCGTGTACGTCGATCCATTCAATCCGATAGCGGTCGCGGTGGCTTTGGACGCCTCTTTCGTCGCTCGCACCTTCGTAGGTTATCTCGATCTAACTGTGGAGATTTTCAAACAAGCGATTCAACACAAAGGCTATGCGCTGGTCGATGTTTTTCAACCGTGTGTCACCTTCAACAAGGTCAACACTTACGAATGGTACAAGCAAAACACCTACATTCTTCCAGAAGACTACGATCCAACCGATCGTGATCGAGCCTTCAAGATCGCTACGGACACCAAAAAATACGCACTCGGTGTGATCTACAAAAACCCGAACAAACCCATCTTCGAAGAACAACTTGTGGCTTACAAAGTGGACGAAACTCCAATCGCGTACAGGGGGTTGAAAGTGTGAAGAAGATGGTCGAATTTTCACTTTTGACCGAAGAAGGTCAGCCATTCACCTTTCAAGATCTTCTTGGAGACTACTGGGTGATCTATTTCTATCCCAAGGCAGGAACTTCTGGGTGCACGTCGGAAGCTCAACAGTTCAACGAGTTGTTTGAGCAATTCGAAGGCCACATCATAGGCGTTTCACCCGATTCAACGAAATCTTTATCGTCGTTCAAAGAGAAGCATGGTCTCAAATTCACGCTACTCTCCGACTCGAAGAAAGAATTTGCACAAGCGCTTGGAATCTTGAAAGATGGAAGATTGGTTCGTTCAACGTTCATCGTCGATCCTTGGGGAAGGATCAGAAAGGAATGGATAAACGTCAAGGTGGATGGTCATGCTCAAGAGGTGCTCGAAGCCTACAGAAAGATCAAAGAAGAAGATTTTTCCATCAACCCTTCGATCCTTCAAAGAAGGGCCTTTCGTGGTTTGAGAAGCGATCCGATCGAGGATGAAAAACTTTTGAGACTGATCGAAGCTGCACACCTTGCACCTTCTTGTTTCAACAAGCAACCTTGGAGGTTCATCGTGGTCAGGACGAAGGAAAATCTTGAAAAACTCCACGAGGCACTGTCTTCGGGAAACTATTGGATGAAGTACGCACCCGCGCTCATCATCGTTCACACGAAAGACGAGTTCGATTGCCAACTGAGCGACGACAGAAACTACGCCCTGTTCGACACCGGCTTGGCGGTGGGATTTCTCTTGGTTCAAGCAACACAAATGGGACTGGTGGCACACCCCGTGGCAGGCTACGATCCAATCAAGGTGAAAGAACTCTTCGGCCTCGATGGACGCATCGTAACGCTCATCGCCGTGGGAAAGTGGGGAAGGTTCGATCAGTTGAACGAGAAGCACCTCGAGTTGGAAAAGAGTCCGAGGAACAGACAGGAACTTTCCCATGTGGTCCAGTTGGTCTGAATTTCAAAAAAAGTGTAATATATACTTGAGGACCTGTCCGGGAGGGCTTTTAGATGGTGAAACAACCGTTAATGCGTAGAGTTGTTCTTTCGCTCTTACCGATTTTGGCCTTTGCCGTTCTCAACTTTGGTTGGAAGGTTCTTCTCAACGTTTTGATTTCGAATGCGGTTTGCTTCACTACAGAATGGGTTTTTGAGAGGTACAAGAAGAAGAAACCGACCGAATCCATATTCGTGACTGGAACAATCTTGGGTTTGATACTACCACCATCGATACCTTTTTGGATCATAATGGTTGCAGGTTTCTTTGGAACCTTTTTCGCCAAAGAAGTTTTCGGAGGGTTTGGACGAAACGTGTTCAATCCTGCCATGGTTGGAAGAGCCTTCGTTTTTGTGAGTTTTCCAAGTTTCATGACTGCGAGTTGGAACCTGGGTGTCTTTCCAAACGGTTGGCGTTTCTGGCTTTCTCCTCAACTGATGAGTGGTGCGACGCCTTTGAGAGCAGCGAAATTGGGAATGCCGGTTGCGGTCCAAGATTACTTCAAGATCTTTTGGGGTGACATACCAGGCTCTGCAGGCGAGACCGCAAAATGGTTGATAATCATCGCCGCGGTTTATCTGGTTCTAACGAAAACTGCTTCTTTCAAGATAATAGTTTCGACCTTCGGTGGAGCAGTTCTTCTGGCTTGGTTTTTCCAAGTCCTTGGTGTCTCTCCAATCGGCACGCTTCAAAGTTTGATCTCGGGTGGTTTGCTCTTTGCAACCGTCTTCATGGCGACCGATCCTGTGAGTGCGCCAAGGACCGAGAGAGCCAAGTGGATCTACGGTTTGCTCATAGGTTCTTTGACGATAATCCTAAGAACGTTTTCCGCCTTCGTTGAAAGTGCCATGTTCGCCATTTTGATTGCGAACATGTTCGCACCGCTGTTGGATCTCTTGAGCCAGAAGAAGGTGGTGGCAAAATGAAGAAAGAATCGGCCGTTTACACCATCTTGTTCATGGTCGTGCTTTCGTTGGTTCTGTCAAGTGTCCTTGGTTTTGTGAGTTCATTCACCAAAGAACGAATTGAAGTGAATCTCACCGCGATCCGTGCGAAAGCGATTTTGGAAGCCGTTGGAATGAATGTTGACGAAATGGACTTGAGAGAGATAGAGAAAACTTTCAGAGAGAAGATACAGATCGACGAATTCGACGGTAGAAGGGTCTACTTGACAAGCGTGGATGGGCGTCGCATTTATGCCTTCGAGTACACCGGAAGTGGCCTCTGGGGTCTAATTTTGGCAGTGATCGCGCTCGATGAATCTTTCGAGAGACTGGCTGGAATCTCCTTCGTGAGACATTCTGAAACGCCTGGACTCGGTGGAAGGATCGACGAGAATTGGTTCAAGAAACAGTTTTCCAGGAAGAAGTTGGCCTCCTCTTATCCTTATCTGACTTTCGCCACCAACGTCGCCAAACCTGGCAACTACGATCCAGAAGATCCAACGGTGGATGCCATCACCGGTGCAACGGGGACATCGAAGGCTGTTGAAAGACTGGTGAACGAGGCAATAAAGCAGTGGAAACCGATCTTGATGGATCGTTACGGAAGGTGAGAGAATGAACGAAAAAGTTGGCAACATATTCAGAAGAACGATTTTCTTTGAAAATCCCGTGATCGTCCAAATACTCGGCATATGCTCGACCTTGGCGGTGACGAACAAACTCTTGAACACTTTGATCATGTGCATCGGCTTGACGATGACCACTTCTTTGTCGTCCTTGAGCGTTTCTTTGATGCGAAGGATGATACCGAGAAAGGTGCGCATGATAGTGGAAGTTTTCTCCATAGCCTTTTACGTGATCATCTTTGACCTTTTCTTGAAGGCTTACTTGCCGGAGATATCCGTGGCCTTGGGGCCGTACGTGGGCTTGATCATCACCAATTGCATAGTCATGGGTAGGACGGAGGCCTACGCACTCGCCAACTCCCCAATGATGTCCTTCCTCGATGGGCTGGGATCTGGACTTGGTTATTCTCTCATACTCTTGATCGTGGCGACCATAAGAGAGATCCTTGGTTTTGGTTCTCTGTTTGGATTCAGGATCTTCGGGGAAAACTTCGTGAACTGGACGATCATGGTGATGCCAGCGAGCGCCTTCTTCGTCTTGGCGGTCATTCTTTGGATCTTCAAAGCCATGATGATCAAGAAGAGGTGAGGTCCATGGGTGAGATCAGCCCATTCGTTCTTTTCTTAGGTTCGATTTTCACTGGGAACATGGTCTTGTCATACTTTCTGGGAATGTGTTCTTTCATATCGGTTTCAAAAGAGATCAAGACCGCGAACGGTTTGGGAATGGCTGTGATTTTCGTCATGACTGTGACCACAGCGATAAACCACGTTGTGTACCACAACCTCTTGGTACCGTTCGGCTTGGAGTACCTCACATACATAGTTTTCATAATCGTCATAGCTGCGTTCGTTCAAGTGCTCGAAATGGCCATAGACAGATTTTCACCAACGCTTTACATGAACCTTGGGATCTTCTTGCCTTTGATCACTGTGAATTGCGCAATTTTGGGGATCGCTCTGTTCATGGTGGTCAGAAACTATGGACTCATTCAGTCCATCTTCTTTGGTCTCGGCTCAGGTGTGGGTTGGTGGCTTGCAATCGTTGCCCTTGCAGCCATAAGGATGAGGCTAAGAGAACAGGACATACCGGTGCCTTTGAGGGGAGCTGGGATAACCTTGATCATCATAGGTATCATGGCCCTGGCGTTCATAGGATTCTCTGGTGTTTTCAAACTTCAGTGAGGTGATGAGATTGCTCGCAACGATACTCGTTCTATCGGCTGTGTCGGTCTCTTTAACCGGTTTAGTCGTACTCGCCGACAAGTTCATAAACAACTATGGGGAAGTCGAGATAGATGTGAACGATGGGAAAAAGAAATTCAAAGTGAAGGGTGGCTCGTCTCTGCTCAGTTCACTCGCCGAAGGCAAAATATTCGTCCCATCTGCTTGTGGTGGCAAGGGAAGCTGTGGCTTGTGCAAAGTGAAGGTTTTGAGCGACGTTGGTCCCATCCTACCCACCGAGGCACCGTACCTTTCAAAAGACGAAGTCGCACAGAACGTTAGACTCTCCTGTCAAGTGAAAGTGAAGAAGGCGATAAAAGTTTGGTTGCCAGAGCATCTGTTCCAAATAAACGAGTATCGAGCGAAGGTCGAAAAAATCGTGGATCTAACGTACGATATAAAGGAGATAACTCTCAAGTTGATCGATCCCCCAACCATAGAATTCAAGGCGGGTCAGTACATCCAGCTGATCATACCTCCCTACGGTGATGTGAAAGAGCCAATCATGAGGGCTTATTCGATGTCTTCACAACCATCGGTGAAAGACAGAATAGAACTGATCATAAGAAAAGTTCCAGGTGGCTTGGCTACAACCTACATCCACGAACATCTCAAAGTTGGTGAAGAGCTGAAGTTCATCGGCCCGTTCGGCGAGTTCTACTTGAGAGAATCCAACTCCAAGATCATCGCCATAGCTGGTGGATCGGGCATGGCACCCATAAGATCCATCATACTCGATATGTACGAAAAGAAAATAGAGAGGGAAACTTATTTCTTCTTCGGAGCAAGATCGAAGAGAGATCTCTTCTATGTCGATTTCTTCAAAAATTTGGAGAAACTTTATCCGAGCTTTCATTTCATACCTGCTCTGTCAGAACCTAAGCCCGAAGACAACTGGGAAGGTGAGGTTGGCCTCATCCCGCAGGTGGTAGAAAGATACCTTGACAGATTCTCTCCAGATCAAGTTGAAGCTTATCTTTGTGGAAGCCCCGGCATGATAAACGCCTCGATCGAAGTTTTGAAAAAGTTCGGTCTCAAAGAGGAAAAGATCTTCTACGACAAATTCGCATGAAGGGGGGGAAAGATGTGAAGCAAACCCCTGATTTGGAAAAAGTGCAAGAGAGAATGAAACCCGGTGTGATAAGCAGTTATGGCTTTCTGGGGACGGACGATCGAAAACTCATCGATATACTCGACGAAGACGACAAAAAGGTGACCGCGCTCGGGCTCACGCACCAAAAGATAGCCGATAGGCTGCAATATTTCTATGAAAAAGCCAAACATGCCACTGGAAGTTGGGTAACTGTCGACGAACACTTCGCCGTGTACGTGGATGATGTGAGAGGGTACATGCCGTGCCCGTTCGGTGATCCCGGACTGTATCCAAAAAACTACGTGATCGTCGAAAACAAGAAGATCAACGAAAGATTGATCTTCTCTTATCTTTCGATCCACTTAATAAGAGAACACGGCTTTTACCAAGGCAGAGGTTCACCTTTCAGGATCGATCCAGAAGCCGCCAAGAGGATTTTGGAGATGTGAACTGCTTTGTTGCATTCGTCTCGGCGCAAGCAATCAAGAGTAAGAAACTGTCACAGCTGGTCGAGTTCATATAAAAAAAGAGGAGCTTACGCTCCTCTTCATTGCTTTTTGACCAATTCTCTGGCGACTTCCAGCTTCAGTTCACCGTCTCTGTAATCCACTCGAACAGTTTGACCTTCTTTCACCTCGCCCGCGATGATCAACTTCGCGAGCGGTGTTTCAATCTCTCTTTCGATGAGCCTTCTGAGTGGTCTTGCACCGAAGATCGGATCGTGTCCCCTCTCCGCGAGGTACTCCTTGGCCTGTTCGGTTATGACGAGTTCGATCTTCTTGTCCTTCAACCTCGAACCGAGCTTCTTGATCATTATCTCGACGATCTGCTTCATGTGCTCCTTCGTCAAAGGCTTGAACACGATCACGTGATCCAACCTGTTTATGAACTCCGGTCTGAAGTAGCGTTTCAATTCCTCACGCACACGTTCCTCGAGTTCTTCGAACCTCTTACCTTGCCTGACGTATTCAAGTATCAAATCGCTCGCGATGTTGCTCGTCATGATAACTATGGTGTTTCTGAAATCGACCACGTTTCCTTTCGAATCTGTCAATCTTCCATCGTCCATGATCTGTAAAAGGACATTGAACACATCCGGGTGGGCCTTCTCGATCTCGTCCATCAGGACCACGGAGTACGGCCTTCTGCGCACTGCCTCGGTGAGTTGACCTCCCTCTTCGTAGCCGACGTATCCCGGTGGTGCTCCTATGAGCCTCGAAACGCTGTGTTTCTCCATGTACTCAGTCATGTCGATCCTGATCAACGCACTCTCGGTCCCAAACAGCACCTCTGCCAAAGTCTTGGCGAGCTCGGTCTTACCCACACCTGTCGGCCCCAGGAACAGGAAAGTTCCGACTGGCCTGTTGGGGTCCTTGATCCCCGCTCTGGCCTTCCTTATGGCATCTGCGACGACGCTGACGGCTTCCTCTTGGTCGACCAACCTCTCGTGGATGATCTCTTCCAGCTTGAGCAACCTCTCTTTCTCGGACTCCAGCATCTTTGACACGGGAACCCCCGTCCAGGACTCCACGATCTCAGCGATCTTCTCGGCGGTGACGGTGGGTTTGCCACTCGTCAAAGAATCATGTTCGCTCTTCAACTTGAACAGTTCTTTCTTGAGTTCCGCAGCCTCTTTGTACATGGATTTGACGGTGTACTCGTCGATCTTTTCTTCGAGTTCTTTCATCTTCTTTTCCATTTCACGAATCTTTTTCTCGTCCTTCCCCTGCTTGGTCGAAGCCATCTTCACTCTTGCAGCCGCTTCATCGATCAAGTCGATCGCCTTGTCTGGTAAGAACCTGTCGGTGATGTACCTCGAAGAGAGCTTCGCCGCGGCCTCGATCGCTTCGTTATCTATCTTCACCTTGTGGTGATCCTCGTAGGTCTTCTTCAAGCCCTTCAGGATCTCGATCGTTTCCTCTATCGAAGGTTCCTTGACCAAAACGGGTTGGAACCTTCTGGCGAGCGCTTTGTCCTTCTCGATGTGTTTTCTGTACTCGTCGACCGTCGTGGCACCTATGACTCTTATGTCACCACGCGCGAGTGCTGGTTTCATCATGTTCGCAGCGTCAATCGCTCCCTCAGCCGCACCGGCACCAACCAAGGTGTGGATTTCGTCTATGAACAGAATCGTGTTCTCTTTCTGTTTCATGAGTTCGTCGAGAAACGATTTCAACCTCTCTTCGAACTCTCCC
The DNA here is from genome assembly GCF_000816145.1 of Pseudothermotoga hypogea DSM 11164 = NBRC 106472. Taxonomy (NCBI): domain Bacteria; kingdom Thermotogati; phylum Thermotogota; class Thermotogae; order Thermotogales; family Thermotogaceae; genus Pseudothermotoga; species Pseudothermotoga hypogea. The sequence goes on from NZ_CP007141.1 coordinate 846,792, forward strand.
CTGTACTTGGTACCAGCGAGCATCCTTCCAAGATCAAGCATGAGTATCCTGAAGTTCTTCAACTGCTCAGGTACTTTTCCTTCGACGATCCTCTGGGCGAGCCCTTCAACGATGGCCGTCTTTCCCACACCGGGATCGCCTATGAGGATCGGGTTGTTCTTCGTCTTCCTCATCAAGATCTCTATGACTCGCTCCACCTCTTTGTCTCGACCTATGATGGGACCGATCTTTCCTTCCTTGGCCATCTTGGTCAAGTCCGTCGCATAGAGGTTCAACGAAGAACCTTCAGCAGCGAGTTCCTCGCTCTTTTCCTTAGCCTTCTGCAAAAGTTTTTCGTAATCAACACCGTGTTTCCTCAAGATCTGAGCAGCCTGTGATCTGCCTTCTCTGAGAAGGCCAAGCAAAAAGTGCAAAGGTCCGACGTCCTTTTGGTTGAACAACCTCGCCTCACGTCTTGCGAGCTCCAGAACGTACGAAAGCTCACTGGAAACGTAAACTTGATCTGAGAAACCGTAGTATATGCCGTACTGTGATTCGACGCTTTCTTCAAGTTCTTCGGTGATCTTGTTCGTGTCGATTCCCAGTTCCTCGAGCAACTTCGCCGCTTCGTTGTTGCCATCGTACAGGATCTGAAGAAGAACGTGCTCAGGCTTGAGCAAGTTCTGATTGCTATCCTTGATATTCTCAATGGTTTTCTCGAAAATCTCCCTCATCTTTTCGTTGAGATTCCTCATGATGACACCTCCGAAGCATAATTTAGCAGAGTATTCTTACGAGCGCTAAACATACAAGTGACAGTATATAAACATAAGAGTGACACACATGTGAAAACACGATCTACGAAGGACAAGCTGGGCCATTTCTCCATCGAAGCGGGGAAGGTTCAATTGGATTTTCATCTCTGCGCTCGCCTTGCTAACTTATATAATAGCAGCAAGGGAGGATTCAACATGAAGGTTCTTCTGATCAACCCAGCGCACAAGGGTTACTATTTCAGACTCGGAGCAATCTATCCACCGCTCGGATTGATGTACATCAGTTCCGTTTTGAAACGTGCGAACCATCCCGTGACGCTCATCGACATGAACGTTCAGCCTTTCGACTGGCAAAAATTCGACTATTCAGACTTCGATGTTGTCGGTATCTCAGTCGACACACCGAGGTTCCCACTCGCAAAACAAATCGCACTGAGAGCAAAAAATCATGGAGTGATCACGGTGCTCGGTGGACCTCACGCGACCGCCGAGTACGAGAGCATACTTAAAGAAGGAATATGTGACTACGTTGTTCTGGGGGAAGGAGAACGCACTTTTCTGCAGTTGATCGAATCGCTTGAGCGTGGAGAACCACATCCCCAAATAGGTGGTCTGGCCTATCTGTCGGAAGGTGAAGTTTTTGCCAGACCACCTGAATTTGTGCAGAGCCTCGACGAATTGCCATTTCCGGACAGAGAAAATGTGAAGCTCTACAAGACAAAGTTCTGTGGTCAACCAGCAACGAGCATGATCACCTCGCGTGGTTGTCCGTTCGACTGCGAATTCTGCAGCGCCTCTCAGTTCATGGGCCGCCGGATCAGAGAGAGAAGTGTGGAAAACGTGCTGGAGGAACTCGAGCTCATCAAAAAGATGGATTACGGCTCGGTGATCTTCTTCGACGACAACTTCACGCTGAATGCGAAGAAAACGATCGAACTGTGTGAAGGAATGCTGAAAAGGAACCTCAACTTCCGTTGGTGGGCGTTTGCACGAGCAGATGAACTTCTGAACAGAGAAGATCTACTCGAAGCGATGTCGAAGTCCGGTTGCAAGATGCTCTTCATTGGTTTTGAGAGCGCTGAGGACAAGGTCTTGAAAGAATACAAGAAAGGATTGTCGAGTTCGATCGCATTCGAGGTCATCAAGCTCTTGAAGAAGTACAAGATCGATGTGTTCGCAAGTTTTGTCATCGGCGCGCTCAGCGACACAAAGGAATCGATCATGAAAACCGTTCAGTTAGCCAAGAAACTGAAGGCATCGATCGTGCAATTTTCGATTTTGACTCCTTATCCTGGAACAAGACTCTACGAAAGACTCAAAAGTAAGATCTTGTCCAAGAACTTCTCCTTGTACGATGGCACCCACTTGGTCTTCGAACATCCAAATTTTTCTCCATCTGAGCTGAAAAAGCTTTTCGTTAAGGCTTATTATTGTGTCTACACTTCACCGAGAATGATCTTCACGCGTGGCATTCCTTTTCTTTTGAAACTCTTGAAAAACCGAGGAAAAGACGAAAGCTACGATCTTCGCTTTGGCGAGACTTGAAGCTCGGAGGTGAAACTGTGCGTTTGGCGTTCTTGGGAGATGTTCATGCAAACTTGGAAGCGTTGAACGCAGTCTTGGAAGACATAGGCAAAAAGGGTGTCGATGAGATCTTCTGCCTCGGCGATCTGGTCGGTTATGGACCAGATCCAGAAAATGTGGTTCAAGAGATCAAGAAAAAGAACATCAAAACCATCATGGGAAACTACGACGATGCGGTTGGATACTCCAAACAAAGCTGTGGTTGTAGTTATTCTCCAGGAAGAGAAACAGAAGTTGGAGATGTCTCACTCAACTGGACCATAGAACACACATCCCAAGAGACGAAGGATTTTCTCAAAAAACTTCCACGAAGACTCTCGTTCGAAGTGGAGAACGTCAAGTTTCTCTTGGTGCACGGAAGTCCCCTGGATGAACTTTTAGAGTACGTCACACCGCAGATCGATCCAGACAGACTTCAAAAGATCGCTCAATCCACGAGTGAGGATATCATCGTGAACGGTCACACGCACATTCCCATGGTCAAGTGGGTCTTTGGAAAACTCGTGTTGAACCCCGGCAGCGTGGGAAGGCCAAAAGATGCTGATCCCAGAGCTTCATATATGATCGTCGAAGTCAAGAAAGGAACAGTTCAGGCTCAGATCGTGAGAGTTCCCTACGATGTGAAGAGGACCATCGAAAAGATCGCGAAGAACAACTTGCCGATGGAACTCGCCACAGTCCTCGCGTTGGGTCAAACCTTCGATATGGGCCCGGGGAAGGTCAACTTCTTCCTGTGAATGTGGTATAAAAAAGTTGAAGTCTTCTTCTTCGGAGGTGTTGAGCGTGCCAAAGATTTGGACAGAAAGAATCTTCACAGATCCTGAGGTTCACATCCTGAGAATAGACGACGATCACATTAAGTATTTCGAAGCAGTTTGGGATATTCCCGAAGGCATAAGTTACAACGCCTATCTTGTCAAGTTGAACGGTGCGAACATCTTGATCGACGGTTGGAAGAAGAACTACACAGACGAGTTTCTCAAAGCTCTGTCCAGTTTGATAGACCCAAAGCAGATCACGCACATCATCGTGAACCACACCGAACCAGACCACAGCGGAACACTGCCTGAGACTTTGAAGCTCAACGAGAACAGAGCCAAGGTCATCGCCTCCAGCTTCGGTAAAAGACTTCTTGAATCTTTCTACGGTATAACCAATGTCGAAGTGGTTTCGGACAATCAAGAAATAGAAATCGCCGGCAGAAAGTTCAAATTCGTCATGACTCCTTGGCTCCATTGGCCAGACGCGATGGTCACACACGTGGACGGCATTCTCTTCGGTTGCGACGTTGGGGGTGGTTATTCTCTTCCACCGATCATCGATGATTCGAACGAAAAGATCGTTGAAGAATACTTACCGTACGTCACGAAGTACATCGTCAACGTGATAGGACACTACAAAAACTACATCATCGAAGGTGCGAAAAAGTTATCCACACTTGAGATAAAAGCGATACTGCCTGGGCACGGATTGATATGGAAAAGAGAACCTCAAAAACTCTTACAACACTATCTGAACGTGGCGAACGGTGTTGCTGAACCGAAAAAGATCTGCGTCATCTACGATTCAATGTATGGTTTTGTCGATAGAATTATGAAGAGAGTGGTTGAGATCCTGCAGGCCAAAGGTTTCAGTACAATCGTCTACAAATTCTTGGACGAGGATCAGCCTTTCGAGAGCGAGATCTTGAAGGACATTCCAAGCAGCGCCGCACTCGTCTTCGGTGTCTCAACGTACGAGGCAGACATTCATCCAAAGATGAGGTACGTTCTATACGAGATCTTGGACAAGGCCAACTACGAAAAAACCGCCATCTTCTTCGGTGTCCACGGCTGGGCAGCGTCTGTGGAACTGACAGTGAAGAAGCTCTTGAAAGACTCCAAGTTCAAGTTCGTCTCCTTCGTCGAAACGAAAGGTGGCAAGATCGAAGAAGCAAAGATCGAACAGGCCATCGAGCAACTTCTCAAAGAACTGGAGTGATACGAGTGAAGATCGCCGTGGGGGGATGGGTTGAACTCGCGAAAAACCTCGCGGAACACCACGAAGTGACGATCGTCGAGAAAGAGAACTTGGCATACCACACAAAACCCACGATGAGCCACTACATAATGGAAGATGGATCGAGGCCTCCTACAAAAACGGAAAGATCGTCGAAGTCGGGATCTTCGAAAACATGAAAAACGTACGAATGTGGAGGAAAAGCTCAAAGATTGAGAATTCATCTTGAAAACTCGGCGCTTCAAGATGTGCTATGATATTTCCATAGAACCAAACCTGGGTTTGGTAACCAAACTGGGGTTTGGCGCGTTCTTTTCCCTGAAGCCAAAAATGGTTTCCACTGAGCCTCGATCGTCTCGCCGAAGATTTATTCGAAAAACAAAAGGCGAGGCCAATGTGAAGGCCACCTCTTCGCAAGACACACACCTTTACACTCTCGCAGATCGGTGACTATGACAGAACACTCACACAAACATTTGAGATAGCCGAAAAGATGGTTGAAAGTGAGCTGAATGAACTTTTCAGAAAATCTCCCAATTATCGCATCGTCCTTGAAGCTGTGGCTCACAGAATGGACACCTACTCCAAGATCAAGAAGTACTTCCTTATGAATTCGATCTCTATAAACGACACAACGTTGCCAAAGCTGATCAAATCACTCGTGAAGTATTCGTACCTTGAGGAACGCATCGAAAACGGTTCAAAACGCTACGTGATTCTCGACCCGATCGTCGAAAGAGTCATGTTGAAATGGTGAAAACCCCCCTTGCGGGGGGTCATTCTTCATCGAAGGAAAGTTCCATGTAGTCTGCTTTCACTCCGGGTAGTTTGTTCAGCTTATCACACAGTTCTTTGTGCTGTTCCGGGCTTCCGACAAGTTCCAGAACGATCAGTCCAGCTTCGGAACAGTTATCCAAAACTCCATCGTGAAGACCAAGCCTCGTTTTGATCAAACACCCCCAAGCCGTGAGGATCTTCTGCACTCTGTCGGCTGTTTCTTTCCTGTTCTTCACCAGTATCGCCATAACGGTTTTGATAGGCACCTGCGCCACTCGAACACCCCCCAGCTTTCAAAGACCATTCATTCGATCGGTTCAAAGTCCTGTTTTGAAGCTCCGCACATCGGACAAGTCCAGTCATCTGGTAAAGCTTCAAAAGGTGTCCCTGGGGCTATTCCACTGTCTGGATCACCTTTCTCAGGATCGTAGATGTACCCGCAGAGAATGCATCGATACTTTTTCATGTTCTCTCCTCACTCCTCTACAACGATTTTCTTGCTGCTCTCCCAAAGACCGTGTATGTTACAGAAAGAGAGCGCCAAAATCGTTCCAGATTTGTTCAGCTTGACCTTGTTCGTCACCGTCGGTTCTGTATAGACTGCACCAGTGTTCGGTCCTTGAACAGATTCTCCGTGCGCGTTAAACTCGTACTTTCCAATCTCGTACACATAAGGATCACCATCTGGTTGGAAGAAAACCTGTATCCACCTTATGTGGTGCTCTGTGGTGTTGGGGTGTGGAATTTCCTTGCCAACAGTGACAGTGATGTGGAACGGTTCATTCTTTTTGACGCTGTCAGGTGCCTCGATCACGGGAACGTGTTTTTCCTTCTTGAAATCCTCACTCTTGATGAAATCAGCCAGTTTCATACTATCCCTCCTCACACAGAGAATTCCCTGTAAGAATTCTTCGGCGCGCCACAGACCGGGCACTTTTCTGGTGCTTCACCTTCTACCGTGTGACCACAAACAGAACATATGTAGATTTTTTTCAGCCGCGTAGTCTTCCTTTTTCTCAGCAAGTTGCTTCGCTTTCTTGTACATCTCTGCATGGATCTTCTCAGCTTCCCACGCGAACTTTGTACTTCTCTCTGCGCCCTTTTCTTGCTGGAACTGTGCGACGGTGTTGTACACAGGATACATCTCGTTGATCTCGAACGTTTCACCGTCGATGCACTGTTGAACGTTCTCTGGCATTTCTTTGTAGATCTTGCCGAGTTCCCTGTAGTGGTTTCGAGCATGCACAAATTCTGCGTAGGCAATGGCTCTGAACAGGTTCGCAAGCTTCTTCAATCCGCGCTGTTCCGCCTCATCTGCGAAGATCAAGTACTTCATGTGGGCCATGCTCTCTCCCGCAAAGGCATCCTCGAGGAACTTCTTCGTCATCTCCCTCATAAGATCACCCCCAAAAGCGGAGTTTTCTGGTCTTATTATACCATCCAATTTGTTGGATGGAAACATTTCAATACAGTATCGAATTCAAACAGAAGCTTTATTGGCACCTTCATTTGAAGATTTGAGCCTCTTTCATTAAGGTCTTCTCATACTGTGGAAAGTCCTCTGAAATTAGGGACAATCACTCAAACATATGCGTAGGTTCTTATGAAGAATTCCTCACCTATTCAAAAATTCCGTCAAACTCTCTTCAGTACGGTAGTCTTGGGACTACTCAAACTGCGGAGGTGAAGGCTGTGAGGTTCAAACTGTTCTTGACACTCGCTTTGGTAGCTTCACTGAACCTTGTTGTCTTGGCCCTGAACGTGATCTTCTTAGTCGGTGACGGGATGAGCGCGAACCAACTGGTACTCGCGAGCATATTGGAAAACAGACTCCTCACGACGATGACGCTTCCCTACACGGGCCTGACGGTCACCTACTCGTCGGACTCGTGGGTCACAGATTCGGCTCCCGCTGGAACGGCACTGTTTTGTGGCTTCAAAACTCTGAACAAGGCCATCGCTGTTCTTGCCAACGGTGAAACGGTGCCATCGATCTTTGAAATCGCAAAAAAAGCTGGCTACAGAATCGGAATCGCCGTGACTTGCCAGATAACTCACGCCACACCTGCAGCAATCTACGGACACGTTTCCAGCAGAAGCGACGAATTGACACTCGCCAAGCAGTTCGTCGAGTCAGGGACCGTGGACGTTGCCTTCGGTGGTGGTTGGCAATGGTTCTTGCCCGAGGGCAAGGGAGGCGTTAGAAAGGATGGACTCGACCTGATTGAGATGCTTGAATCGAAGGGCTATCAGTACATAACGAATGCGGACGAACTCAAAGACGTTTCTGCTCAGAAAGTTCTCGGTCTCTTCGCGAAGAACTACCTCGAACCGGTCTCCGATAGACCAGCCAACCAGCCCACGCTCGACGTGATGACCGCAAAGGCAATAGAATTACTCTCCAAAAGCGGTCAACCTTTCATGCTCATGGTCGAAGGTTCGCAGATCGACTGGGAATGCCATGCGAACGACTTCTACGGCGCTTGGAAGGAAGTCGTCGAGTTCGACAACGCCGTCAAGGTTGCACTCGATTTTGCGAAGAGGGACGGAAACACTCTCGTCATCGTCACGGGAGACCACGAAACCGGTGGACTTTCTCTGTCCAATGGGGGTTATACCATCAACGTCGAGCAAGCGAGAAAAGCCAAAGGTACGACAGCGATGTTTTTGAAACAGTACAACGTGGCAGACAAAGAGAAATTCTTCGCCGGATTGAAAGAATGGTACGGTATAGAGCTGAAGGATTCTGAATACGAATACTTCACCAAGCTTCCTGCCAACAACCTGAGAAGAGAGCTTGCCAGATTCGTCAGTCAAAAGGTGGGCTTCGGTTGGACCACGTACGATCACACCGCTGGAGTCGTTCCCGTCTATGCCTTCGGACCAGGTGCGCACTTGTTCACAGGATTCATGGACAACACCGACGTGGCAAAAATGATAATGAAGATCACATCTTTGAACACCGTGAGCTTCCCAAAGGTCCCTGCAGCCGCGGGGTATTGATTCTCACCGGGCCACGTTCGTCCTGAGCGTGGCCCATTCTGTTATGCTCCGACAAAACGAATTCACATCAATTCTTTCATTCATCTCAATCTCACGAACAGGATGGACCTTCTGGCTTAACTTGTGTAAACTGTGGCGGGCATCGTGTCAGGTGGTTGCGAAGGCCTTCATTCAGCGCAAGCAGATTTGCCAGATTCATCGCGAAGCTGCGCCACATTTTCGGTATAATCTTTGTGGGAGGTCATGATTTGAGAACAATCAAGCTCACACATTTGATTTTGTTCGTCAACGTGATAATCATGATCGCGATGATGATTGCAAGATTAACTTCTTCTTTTCGCAATGAAGCTTATCTTTTGCTGAGTTTCGGTGCCCAATACGGTCCGCTCGTGGCGAGGGGAGAGTGGTACAGAACCATCACGGCGATATTCGTTCATGGCGGTATCCTGCATTTGTTGTTCAACTCCTACGCACTGTTTTATTTTGGAACAATCGTGGAGTCGATTTACGGACCTGAAAAGTTCGTTGTTTCGTACTTTCTGTCTGGACTGGTTGGCAACGTCGCAACGCATTTGCTTTACTACAGGTCCGTCTCAGTTGGTGCGAGCGGAGCGATATTCGGTTTGGTCGGCGTGTTGTTCATTCTCGGTTTCAAACGCGATGCTCCATTCTACGTGAGGTCCGTAACTGGCTATGCGCTGTTGCCCATGATCGTTTTCAACGTCGTGTACGGATTTTTACCTGGAAGTGGTATTAACAATGCGGCACATCTTGGGGGTTTCTTCACCGGGATCTTGATGGGTTATCTGATCAAACCGGTACCTTCTATCTACAGTCGAAAAAGATCTGTGTTTCTCGCCTGGAGAGCAGCGGCAATCGCTCTCGGAGTCCTCGTGGTGTACAGTTTCGTGATGCTCGCTTTCCGTTCGATAGTCTAAATTCAGAGTTCTTCGATAATCTTAAGCAGGGCCTTTGCAGCAAGTGTTGTACCTTCTTTTTCGTAACCCTCGACACCGAGCATGGTCCTTATTTCTCCGACCTTCACACCCGTTTCGAACATCTTCTTCAGATAGTACTCGGCGAGCTTGTGATGTTCCTTCTGCCTCTGGACAGCTCCAAATGGATTTGCGAAGTACGACGTGACCAATCCGCTTTCCGAAGTCGTGCCTTTGCTCATGCGTTTGCCTTCAGAAAAAACCTTGAGAGCTTCATCGACGTTGTCGAAGAAGACGATCCTGTCTTCGTCTCTATCGACTTCAGTGTAGTTGTTGGCGTAGAAGAAGAAATCGATGTGTGTAGGTGTGATTATCTCGTTGTAGTTGTTGAACGGAACTATGACGCGCGCGTTTATTTGGTCCGGGTTCATGAAGATGCTTCTGTCCATCGTTGAATAAGCATATCCTGGTGGCAAGTCATCCAGTCTAACGAATGCACCTGTTTCTGTACCGTAAGCGACCACATGACCATCCATGATCGCGAGACTGCCCATATCGTCGATGATGGTGTCCACCTGCGCTACCTCTTCGAGTCTACTCAAAGCATCCAAAGTTTCGCTCTTTCCCGCACCGCTATCACCAACGAACATCGCGACTGCCATCTTACCGTTCTTCAGAATGATGCGCGCCATCGACCCGTGTATGGGCAACCTTCCTTGGTCGATTCTGATCAAGTTGTGAATCGTGAGCGTGGTCTTCTTCATGTAACCAAAATAATCGTTCTCATCGATCGCTGGGATGATCCCGACGTACATCTTACCATCTCTGAATATCACGCCGTTTCTCCAGCGCTCGTTGAAGTTGGGAATCCTGCTTGGTTCCAAACCGAAGATCAGCATTCCATCAGGTTCTCTCTGCCTCAGATGCTTCGGCGTCGCGAGCTCGAACAAGTTGGCCAAACCCGCACCGTGCGCAAGATAATCCACGTGTACCAGGTTGTAAAATAATAGATCTCCAACGAAGATCGGGAACCTGAACCATTCCTTAGGATTGAGCTCTATCTTGTCCAGAACGGGCTCGTCGACGACGGGCACAACACCTTTTCTCTTGTTCGACTTGGTGTAGAAGATCACTGGTGGATCGAACACGGCTCCCCAAACGGTTGGTATCTTTCTGATCCAGGGTAATCGATCGAATTTCTCGCCGTCTATATCCTCAACGAGAAAGGCTACCTGCGCACCGCTGGGAAGTTGTCTCATCACGGTTGGGAAGGAATTGGAGATGTTCATCATGAGCTCTCTGTAAAGATTCTTGATCACTGCCTTGAACTGATCGCTGATCTGGGTGATCGTGTACTCTATGCTCGCCCTTCTGATATGATCGTCGGAATACTTCTCCTCGCGAACCATGAATCTGTGTTTCGAACGCCAGAAAGAATAGAATGCCTCGACAAACTTCTCAAGGTCTCTGGGGTTGACGTAATAGATGATGTTCGTCAGCTCTTTCACGTTTCTCATCGTCAGCAAGTGTAAGTATTCAACGAACCTGCGAAGATCGTAGTCGCCGTCGAGTTTGAAGGCATTTAAGGCGTTCAGAAGTGGGCTGCGCCTTTCCTTGAGAATCTCAATGAACTCTTTGAGCAGCGATTCGAACTTCTTCTGGCCCATGATCTGGCTGTAGTTCGTGTAAATGACTGAACCGTCAATGATCACACTGCGACTCAACCTAACACCTCTCCCGTATACTTATACCGCCGCCGCCTTTCATGTGCGGGAAAAATCTCTAACGAAGTGGTTACGCGTCGTTTCTGAATAGGAAAGGAATGAACCGACTGTCAGATCAAGCGGCCTGTGGTTGGCAGGTTTGGTTCTGAATTCCTCGCCTCTTCCCGCGCTACCAAATAAGAAGCTCCTCGCTATTGAAGAAGAAGTAGCGAGCATGTTCAAAAACGCTGCAGAGAGGAAGCCAGTAGATATCGCTTCAACACGGGGATCAAACCCGAGAAAGAATTCGTACCATACGTGGACAGTACGACGAGTGCGAAACCCAAACTCGGCAAGAATTTGCACCTCGAAACCGAAGATTTCTGGCTATGGCTTGGAACCCGTTATATCATCGAAATTGATCCAGCGACAAACCTCGCTATGCACGATTTTTGTGAGAAAATGTGATCTGTAATCTGTTTTCATGTGGTTCGTATCCAATATTTCTCTGCGGTGGCTTCTTTTTCTTTGTCTTTACAGATTTTCTGGCCGATTTTCTTTTCTGGTAGAATGTATTTCGTCAGTGTTAGAGTACTGAGTGGAGGTGATCCCTTTGTTAACGTACATCGTCAGAAGATTGCTTCTGTTACCCTTAATTTTGTTCGGGCTCTCTTTGATCGTCTTTGGAATGATACAGAGTTTGGGACCGGACAGGTTGCTGGCAGCTTATGTGAATCCTGGTGTGCTGGACAAATTGACTCCCGTCCAGTTGGAAAAGATCAAGCAGAAGTACGGCCTGAACGATCCAATGATGATCCGTTACCTCAAATGGCTCAAGAACACCCTTCAGGGAGATCTTGGCTGGTCACTCGTTGGGAAACAACCCGTGAAGGATGCGATACTGAGCAGGCTGCCCTGGACCGTGGAATTAGCTTTGTATTCAATAATCCCAGTGGTCTTCGTGGGAGTGTGGCTCGGCGTGATAGCAGCGGTCAACAGGGACAAATTCCTCGATCATTTCGTCAGAATCTTCGCAGTTGTTGGTTGGAGTTTTCCAGATTTCGTCTTTGGTCTCATCGTGCTCATGGTCTTCTACAGCGTCCTGGGATGGTTCCCACCTGGAAATCTCAGCTTGTGGGCGGACCAGGTGATCAAATCTCCCGAATTCAGGAGGTTCACTTCTCTTGTTACGATAGACGCTCTTTTGAACGGTAGGTTCGATGTCTTTGTTGACGCCTTGAGGCATCTCGTAGCTCCCATTTTGACTCTTTCCTGGCTCTGGTGGGCGTATCTGTTGAGGATAACTCGATCGAGCATGCTTGAAGTTCTCACAAAAGAATACATAAGAACTGCGCGAGCCAAGGGTTTGGCAGAGCGAGTTGTGATCAACAAGCATGCGAGAAGGAACGCGATGATACCTGTGGTCACGGTGGGTGGAGGAATGGTCATACAACTGTTCGCCGGCACGGTGATCGTTGAAATGGTCTTCAACAGGACCGGCATGGGAAGTTTCACCGCCACGGCGGCCACACAACTCGACTACGCCTCTATAATGGCTTCAACGCTCTTCTATTCTCTGATACTCGTTCTGGGAAACCTCGTGATAGACATTCTCTACGCTGTGGTTGATCCGCGCGTCAGGCTCGGTTGAGGGGGAAAGAACATGAGAGTTGAGACAAGAAGAACGTTGAGAAGGCTTCTGAGAAACCCGTCCGCCGTGCTGGGATTTTCACTGCTGATCTTCTTCACTTTGGTTGCGATCTTTGCCCCCCTGATATGCCCACCACAGTCTTACGATCCGTACATGATACCCATCGTGACCTGGGACAAGACACCACAGCCTCCGTCAGAGGGACATCCGTTTGGAATCATAGATGGACGCGACATCTTCTACGGAGTCGTTTGGGGCACGAGGACTGCCTTCAAAGTGGGCCTGACGGTCACGCTCACTTCGACGCTTGTGGGGCTTGTTATAGGTTCCATCGCAGGTTATTTCGGTGGATGGATCGATGAGGTCCTCATGAGGATTACCGATGTCTTTCTGTCAATTCCTTACATACTCGCTGCGATAGTCATGACCGCTTTCCTTGGCATGGGTCTGGACAAGGTGATGATCTCTTTGATCATCTTCGGCTGGATGGCCACCGCCAGGCTCATCCGAGCGAATATATTACAAGCCAGAGAAGAACAGTACGTCCTCGCGGCAAAGGCGCTTGGCGTGAGTGATTTTTGGGTCATAACGAAACACATATTGCCCAACACGATCTTCCCTGTGCTCATACAGGCGACGATGCGAATAGGTTCTCTCGTCATCACGGCAGCTGCACTCAGTTTCCTCGGTCTCGGAGCACCCGTGGGATATGCGGACTGGGGGGCTCTTTTGAACTTCGCACGAAACTGGCTCTTAGGTGCTTCCGGAGAAGCTTTGAAGTACTGGTACGCGATCGTTTATCCAGGCACCGCGATGGTCTTGTTCGTGCTCGCATGGAACCTCGTGGGTGACGCGCTGAGAGATGCGTTCGATCCACGTCTGAGAGGGTGAGCGAGATGGAGAAGAAACCCGTACTGAGTGTGAAGAATCTCAAGACATATTTCTATACGGAGGATGGAATAGTAAAAGCGGTTGATGGCGTCGACTTCGATGTCTATCAGGGTGAGACGCTTGGAATAGTCGGAGAATCTGGTTGCGGTAAGAGTGTCACCGCGCTCTCAATTCTGAGAATCCTCGATGAGAAAGGCAAGATTGTGGAAGGGCAGGTTCTGCTCGACGGAGTCGATTTGACGAAGATAGAAGAGCAAGAGATGAGAAAGATCAGAGGAAAGGACATAGCCATCATCTTTCAAGAACCGATGGTGGCGCTGAATCCCGTTTTCACCATTGGTGATCAGATCATGGAGGCGATCATGCTTCATCAGAAAGTCGACGAGAAAACAGCCAGAAACATGGCGATAGAACTGCTCAGAAAGGTGGGTATACCCGAACCAGAGAAGAGAATAGATCAATACCCGCACGAGCTTTCCGGAGGAATGAGGCAGCGCGCGATGATAGCGATGGCGCTCTCGTGTAAACCGAAGGTGCTGATCGCAGACGAACCAACCACGGCGCTCGATGTGACCATCCAGGCACAGATTATGGAGTTGATGAAGGAGCTTCAAAGAGAGTACGGAATGGCGATCATGCTGATCACTCACGATTTGGGACTCATCGCCGAGAACGCCGATAGGGTTGTAGTCATGTACGCCGGAAAGGTCGTCGAATACGCGGACGTCAAAACCCTTTTCAACGACCCAAAACATCCTTACACGTGGGGCTTGCTACACGCGATCCCGAGGCTGGACATAGAGCAGACGCGGCTGTACAACATTCCCGGTGTGGTCCCCGATCCACTGCATTTTCCATCCGGTTGTAAGTTCCATCCCAGGTGCGAGTTCAAAGAAGAAAGGTGCACGAGGGAAGAACCACAGTTGATCGAAGTTGATCAAAACCACACGGTGAGGTGCTTCTTCTGGCAGAAGGTGGACGAGGCAAAAAAGAGAAAGGTTGGTGAGTTCGTGTGAGCACAATCTTGAAAGTAGAAAACCTCGTGAAATATTTCCCGATAAGGGCTGGCGTTTTCAAACGTGTTGTGGCCTGGATCAAGGCTGTGGACGGCGTGTCGTTTGAGATCAACGAGGGTGAAACGGTTGGACTCGTTGGTGAATCTGGTTGTGGGAAAACGACGATCGGGATGGTCCTGCTCAGACTCTACGAGCCAACTTCAGGAAGAATCATCATAGACAACGAGGATACGACCTATTTCTTCATGCCGGCGCTGCGTGCAAGATCTTACATAAAAAAGACTTACGTGGATAAGTTCAACGCGATGCTGAAAGAACTGGGTTCGAAGGATGCCGTGATCAACGCTTTGGACGGAGTGGACAGAAGGTACGCCGAAATGTTCTTCAACGAGGCGAAGTCCTCCGTTGGAAAATTCTGTTCCTTACTGCTTTCCGACATGGATGAGAAGCGCAAACAGTTCAGGAAGAACGTTCAAATAGTCTTTCAAGATCCGTACAGCTCGCTCAATCCAAGACTCCGCATAAAATCCATCGTGGGCGAAGGCCCTGCCGTTCACAAGATGGTGAAAGGCGAAAAGGAGCTCATAAACAAGGTGCGTTCAGTGCTCGAAGATGTTGGTATAAGCGGCGATTACATGTACAGATTTCCACACGAGTTTTCTGGTGGTCAGAGGCAAAGAATTGGCATCGCGAGGGCACTCGCCTTATCTCCCAAACTGGTGATCGCCGACGAAGCGGTTTCAGCATTGGACGTTTCGATAAGATCGCAAATCATCAATCTGATGAAAGACCTTCAACACGAACACAAGCTGACTTACCTTTTTATCTCACACGATCTTTCGGTCATAAAATACGTGAGCGACAGGATCATCGTCATGTATCTCGGCAAAATCGTCGAAACTGCCGCAAAGAAAGATCTTTTCGACAATCCCTCACATCCTTACACGAGAGCGCTGATGAGTGCGATACCCATACCCAATCCGAACATCAAGAAGGAAAGAATTATTCTCACAGGTGATGTGCCCAGCCCCGTCAATCCTCCATCGGGTTGCAGGTTCCACACGCGCTGTTACATGGCACAGGAAATTTGCTCCAAGGAAGAACCCCAATTGAGAGAGATCAGACCTGGACATTGGGTTGCCTGCCACTTCGCAAAGTAAAAACCCGGGCTCGCCGCCCGGGTTTTTCACCTTCGAGATGTCTCACTCTTCCTTCCACAACTTGTAGTAATCCGCAGCACCAGGCATCATTGGGTTGTAGTACCAGCCTTTGACCCAGCTTCTTCTCACGTTGAGGCTCTGAGGTTCGTACAGTGCGACACCGAGCACATGGTTGATGGCGAACTGCTGAACCTTTCGGTAGATCTCGGCTCTGACGTTCGGATCCGTTTCTGTGGCCGCTTGCTCGATCAGTTCGTTGCAGCTTTTACCATTCAGTTCGGGTGTGGGTGTCGAGACGAACTTTTTGAAGTTTTCACCCTGGGCGAAACCGTAGGTGCCGGCCGAATGATAGTAAGTCTGGATGAAGTTGTGTGGATCTGGATAGTCTGCAAGCCAACCTATGATGAACGCCGGCAGATAACCCTGCTTGTAGGAAGTCAAATAAGTTGGCCACTGCTCACCACGGACCTCGATCTTGAACTTCGGATTGATCATCTCAACGTAAGTTTTGATCATCTCGGCGACAGTTCGTCTCGCCTCGTTACCGGTGTTGTAGAGCAGCGTGAGCTTGAATCCTTTCTTCCAGACCTCACCGTTCCATGCCTTCTTGAACTCTTCAGCTGCTTTCGCAATGCTGAACTCAAACATCGGCAGATTCGGATCGTAGCCCAGCAGGCTGCTTGGAAGGTCTGCGGGCACCCTGCTACCAAGGCCGCGCAAGACGTCTTTGATCACAGCATCGTAGTTTATAACGTACGCGAACGCCCTTCTCACGTGCTCATCGCTGAAGAAATCTGGTGGTATTCCGTTGCCATCGAGCTTTCCAGAACCGATGTACTTGCTGTCTGGCTTCACGTTCCAGTTGAAGTGCAGTGATGTGACACTTATGATCGGAAGTCCCTTGGTTATGACGACGCCAGGCATGTTCTCAACCTGGGGCAGATATTGTGCCGGTACTGCAGCAAAGTCCGCGTCACCCTTCTCAAGCATTGCCCTTCTCGTGGACCATTCTTCGATCGCCCAGATGATGACCTTCTTGATCTTCGCGGGCCCTCTCCAGTGATCGTCGAATCTTTCCAGAGTGACCCTCATCTGCGTTCTGTCCCATTCTACGAGCTTGAACGGTCCAGTTCCCATTGCCTTCGCATACAGCGGTGATTCTTCTTTTGGAAGATCCCAGTGTTTCCACCAGGTGTCCGGTTTGCCGTCCCAGCAGCCCTGCTCGATCGCCCACTGCTTGTTCAGGATCATACTCCACGTTGAATAACCACAAAGGATCGAAAGGAACGGACCAAAGGGTCTTGAGAGTTTGAACACCACGTTGTCCCCATCAACTTCGATCGCCGGATCGATGTAGTCCGTGTAGACCTTGATCAGTGCGTCGCGGTATTCCGGGAGTGGTTCCTTGGTGGCAGGATCGAGAATTTCACTGAGAGGTTTACCAACGATCTTTTCTACGAACTCGTCCAGCGAATAGACTTCGAACATGGCCTCCCAGAGCATCCACATCGGTCCGCCAGCTGGGTCAAACAACAAGCCACGCTCGAAACTGTACTCGACATCCTCTGGCGTCAACTCCGCACCGTTGTGGAACTTGACGCCCTTCCTGATCGGGAACACGTAAGTCTTGCCGTCATCTTTGATGAGCCCGTTTTCAAGGCTCGGCACGGCCGTGGCCAGTCTCGGGGCCATCTGGATGACGCTGTCGCCGACGTACTCGAGCAGACATTCGTAGATCTGGGTCAGGACCTCACCGCTCGCTGTGTCGTACGCAAAGTGCGGATCAAGTGTGTCTGGCTCACCGATCGTGACAGTGATGATGGTGTCAGGGTTTTTGACTTCTGCAAAGATCAATGCCGCCACAGCCAAGATTGCGATGATCCAAAATCTTCTCATCTTCTCAACCCCCCAAACGAGTGTACTGCACAACAATTATACCCCATGCACGCACAAGATCAAAGTGTGAGAAAGACGTCTGCCAGATCTCGAAGATTGTCAGAACGATGGCTCGTGACCACGATGATCTTTCCAGCTTGTTTCTGCTTCTTCAGAATATCTTGCACCATCTGCCTACCAATTCTGTCGAGTCCGATCAAAGGTTCATCGAGTAGCAAAAGCACAGGTTCGTGCACCAGAGCACAGGCAATCGCAACACGCCTCGCTTCCCCTTCCGACAGTTGAAATGGACTCTTTTCGAGCACGTCATGCCCGAGACCTACCTCAGCGAGGGCCTCCTTTACCAGTTCGTCCACGTCGTGAAAGCCAAAATTTCTCGCAGAGAAAGCGATCTCATCGAAAACAGTCTCGCAGAAGAACTGATCCTCAGCCCTCTGCATCACATAGCCGATCTCTCTGAAACTGCGATGGTCTACTGTGTTCCCGTTCAGCAGAACAGAACCGGATTGAGGCTTGAGTAAACCTGCCATGAGTTTCAGCAACGTGGACTTACCGCTGCCGTTTGGTCCATACACAAGCAGCAGTTGACCGCTTCGCACGGTCACATTCAAACCGTTGAACAACCTTCTACCGTTTTCGTAGCCGAAGACCACATCCAGCAGTGTCAGCTCAGAGTTCGACATCGCCGAACTGCCTCTCGATAAATGCGTTCACACTACCGTGAAAATCCACACCGCCATCGACCATGTGAACCACGGAAGTTGCCAGCTCAAAGAACACCCTTGGTTCGTGCGTCGAAATTATTATCGTTTTGCCGAGTTTTTTGAGTTCACTCAGCGCTTCCTTCAATTCCTCCACACCAAGATCGTCCAGCATCGAGGTAGGTTCATCCAGGAGGAACACTTCCGGCTCAAGCACGTACATCGATGCGACGGCGAGTTTCTGTGCGGTTCCACCCGAAAGTGTGAGAGGATTCGCAGAACTCTTCTCTAAAAGATTGAACATCCTCAAGGCTCGATCGACCTTGTTTCGAATACAGTTTCTGTTCAGTCCGAGGTTCTCCAAACCGAAAGCGATATCCTCCTCGACCGTCGAACCGACGATCTGATCGAACGGATTGTGAAACACGTAACAAGACAATTCTCGCAGCTCCTCACTGCCAACAAGTCTTCCATCTAAGCGTACGGAACCCGAATGAATGGGAAGTAGTCCGGCCAGGATCTTCAACAGTGTTGTCTTCCCAGAGCCGTTCGCACCTACGAGCAGCACAAACGAACCTCTTTCTATTCTCAAACAGATGTTTCTCAAGCTAAAACCGTCACCATAACTGAAGCAAACATCCCTCAGCTCGATCACGATCCCACCTTCAGAGACTTGTAGATTCTGATGCCGCCCTCCTTGTAGAGATCTTCGACGTTTCCAAAGATCTCCTCCATCGCCCGCTTTATGTACGAGCCACCTTTGTTGTGGTAGGCGACAACCTGCAATGAACCCCCGTTGTTCAGATGTTCACAGGATTCTCTTATCAATCTGAGCACCACGTTTTTGCCAGCAGCGAGGGGCGGATTCATCAGAACGAGGTCGAACTTTTCATCCTTCCAGGGTTCAAAGAACGCTCCCAACTTTATTGTGACATCGACGTTGTTTTTCCTTGCGTTTATTTTTGCAAACTCCACCGCTCGTTCGTTGATGTCGCTCATACAGACTTCCAGATCGGGATATTCAGCTTTTAGCACGATACCTATCACACCGTAACCACAACCAAGATCGAGCACTTTCTTGCCGTGCAATTCACAGTGCTCTATGAGAATGCGCGTCGCCTTGTCGATCTCTCCAAAGCTGAAAACGCCAGACGGTGTCTGGAACTGATAGACTCTCTTGTTCTTCAATTTCAGCGTGGCCGTTTTAACTCTCAGTTCACTTTTTGGTCTTTCCGTGTAATAGTGTTCCATGGAAGCAGAAGGGGGCCACGGGTGGCCCCCATTTTTTCAGCTGGCCTTTTTGTCGTGGACAAGGACGGCTTGTGCGGCGGCGAGCCTCGCCACAGGTACCCTGTACGGTGAGCAGCTCACATAATCGAGACCGGCCTTGTGGAAGAAGTGGATCGAGCGTGGATCTCCTCCATGTTCGCCACAAACGCCCACTTTGAGGTTCGGCCTGGCCTGCTTTCCTTTCTTCGTTCCCATTTCGACAAGCGCACCCACACCGTCGTAATCCAGCGTCTTGAACGGATCATGCTCGAGTATGCCTTTCTCCAAGTATTCAGGCAGGAACTTACCGATGTCGTCACGGCTGAACGCGAATGTCATCTGCGTCAAATCGTTCGTTCCAAAGCTGAAGAACTCGGCTTCTTTCGCTATCTCATCCGCCGTAACGCATGCACGAGGAACCTCGATCATGGTACCTATCTTGTACTCTATCTTCACGCCAGATTCTTCTATCATCTTGTCGGCCACTTCCGCGATGATCTTCTTCAGGAAGGCAAGTTCGTTCACGTGACCCACGAGAGGTATCATGATCTCCGGGATCACATCCATGCCGGTCTCCTTCTTCAACTCAATGGCTGCTCCGATGATCGCCTTCGTTTGCATGATCGCTATTTCGGGGTACGTTATCGTAAGTCTGCATCCACGATGGCCCAACATCGGGTTCAGCTCGCTGAGGGACCTGACGATGTCCTTCAGTTCCTTCGGCGATATGCCAAGTTCCCTTGCGGTCTCTTCGATCTGTTCATCGTCGTGCGGCAAGAACTCGTGCAAAGGTGGGTCTATGAGCCTTATCGTAACGGGATAACCGGCCATCGCCCTGAACAAGCCCTTGAAGTCTTCCTTCTGCAACGGTAAGAGCTCGTTCAGAGCCTTTTCCCTGTCTTCCTTGGTCTTCGCCACGATCATCCTGCGCATCTTGGGTATTCTGTCCGCTTCGAAGAACATGTGCTCCGTCCTGCACAGACCTATACCTTCGGCACCAAACTTCCTTGCAACCTCAGCATCCCTCGGTATGTCGGCGTTGGCGCGCACACCGAGTCTTCTGATTTCATCTGCCCACTTGAGGAGTTCCGCCACTTCGCCCTCAAGACCTACAGGCTTGATCGTGTCGACTTTGCCGAGCAAGACTTCTCCCGTGGCACCATCTATGGAGATCCATTCTCCTTCTTTCACCAAAACATCGTTCACCCTGAAGAAGCCCTCTTCTTCCTTGACCTCGATCGTCTCTGCTCCGACGACGGCAGGCTTGCCCATGCCCCTGGCCACGACGGCCGCGTGGGAGGTCATTCCACCCCTCGAAGTGAGGATACCCTGTGCGAAAGCCATTCCACCGACATCTTCCGGGCTCGTTTCTGGTCTTACAAGTATGACCTTCTCACCACTTCTTCCCATTTCTTCGGCCTTCTTGGAATCAAAGATAACGACACCCGTCGCCGCACCTGGAGAAGCGGGCAATCCCTTGGCTATGACCTTCGCCTTTGCGCGGGCTTTCTCATCGAATCGCGGGTGCAGAACTCTTTCTATATCCTCTGGTTTGACACGCAGCACTGCTTCTTCTTTGGTGATTATCCCTTCCTTGGCCATGTCCACGGCAATCTTGATGGCCGCTTTCGACGTTCTCTTACCGCTTCTTGTTTGGAGCATGTACAGTTTACCCTCTTCGATCGTGAACTCTATATCTTGCATGTCCCTGTAGTGCCTTTCGAGTTTATCCATGATTTTCATCAATTCTTCGTACACCTCAGGCATCAGACGCTTCAACTCTGCCAGTGGGAGCGGTGTCCTGATACCTGCGACGACGTCTTCACCTTGAGCGTTCTGCAAGAACTCTCCATAAACTTCCTTTTCTCCTGTGTTCGGGTTGCGTGTGAAGGCCACACCGGTTCCGGAACGTTCTCCCATGTTCCCGAAGACCATTGCCACTACGTTCACTGCTGTACCCAGCATTTCGTCCTCTCTAATGTTGTTGATCTCTCTGTACTTCACTGCTCTCTCGCTCATCCAGCTTCCAAAGACTGCGTCGATGGCGAGCCAGAGCTGTTCGTACACGTCCTGCGGGAACTTCTTGCCTTCTTCTTCGTAGATCTTCTTGTAGATTTCAACGAGCTTCTTGAGATCATCCGCATCCAATTCGATGTCCATTTTCACGCCTTTCTGCTTTTTCATCTCCTCGAGCGCGTTCTCAAACTTGCTTCTGGCAATACCCAGCGCGGTGTCACCGAACATCTGTAAAAACCTTCTGTAAGCATCGTAGGCGAATCTTGGATTGTTCGTCATCTTGATGAGGCCTTTCACGGTCTCGTCGTTCAAACCTAAGTTCAGTATCGTGTCCATCATGCCGGGCATGGAGATCGCCGCTCCCGACCTCACCGAAACGAGCAGCGGTCTTTCGGGATCTCCGAAGCCCTTTCCTGTGACCTGCTCGAGTCGCTTCATCGCTTGCTCTACTTCTTCCTTGAGTCCCTCAGGATACGTGCGACCATGCTGATAGTAATACCTGCACACCTCAGCAGAAATTGTGAACCCAGGCGGAACAGGTATACCGAGGTTCGTCATCTCGGCGAGGTTTGCACCTTTACCGCCGAGAATATCCCTCATTTCGGCGTTCCCTTCTGCCACGCCGTTTGCGAAAAAGTACACGAGTTTCTTGTTCATTAACACACCTCCCTCACTTGATGTTCCACTCTGTTATGTAAGCATCGTTGCTGACCGTACCAACAGCTACGAAAGCCGATTGTGAAGCCACCCCGAGGAGCTTTTCGATGATGGGAGCAAAGTCGATGAATACGAAAAGCGAATGCCTGTTGGGATCGAAAAGCTTCAGAGCTTTATCCAGAGAGGCTTTTTCATCACTCCTCTGGCTGCTGAAAACTCTAACATGTCTTCCATCGCATTTCACAGTGAAGTTGTCTATTTTCAGTTCGTCTCCTGAAACCTCTCCACGTCCCAGAGCCTTGGCTATCTCTTGGGCCGTGATCTGTGCCTCCATCACCGCGTAGAGAGATGGCTCAACGGTCACAGCGTCAGACTGCGCTTCAAAGAGGCTCTCCACGAACTGACTGAAACCAAAAGACATTGCCATCTTGCCCGAGGCTTTCTCAGAGAGAATCAGGATCTGCTCGGTGATACCGCCGAGATCGCCGGAAATCCCAAAGACCTGCCCAAGTGAACCAAGTACGTTACCTGCCAGATCACCTGCGACCTGCTCGAGGATAGTCTTCACAGCCCTCGCATTCTGGACGTTTGAAAATACGAAAACCTCACCCGAAAGGTTTGGATCTTTGTGTAACTGGTAAGATGGATCTGGTCTCGTCTCGGAAATTATCGCCTTTGCAGCGTCATTCCTGGCCTTCCACTGCAGAAAACCACTCACTCTGTCTGATTCGACTCTGATCACAAGCAATGATTCAAACTCGGCTTCATCGTAGGCAAGTTTGGGCGAATAACCGACCGCCCAAACGGACGGATCCTCGAAGTGCTTGTTCACCTCGGCTGGAACCACGCCCCCACCTTTCAAACACAGGCCGGCGAAATCTTTGTTGTTCGAAACCACGACGTAAGATTTCTGGGCGCTAACCCAGATCTCTTTGCCCAGAAAATCTGCGATGGCTTTGGCCAGTTTCTCCGTTTCTTTCCCTGGGCCGATTGCCAAGAAGAAATCTTGATCCTTTTGTATCAACAGTATTTGACCTGACAAAAGTTCGTTGAATTGGTCGATTTTCGCCCCGTACTTCACGAGTTGACTGGCTATGACACCCTGAATCATGGACTCAATTCCAAGGCCATTGATGAGCGTGTCAAACAAAGCCACCTTTTTCATCTGCTCATAGTATTTCGCGTTGTCTCTGCTCAGTAAAAGGAAATCGTAACTCTGCGGGACAAACTGGGTGAGCCCCAGCAACAACGTGCTCACCAGCAATAACAAGAGTATCAGTTTTCTCATCGCGATACCTCCTCGTACATTTTTCACCTAATAATACCATAAAATTGGCCAATATCGGCTCAGAATCGCAGCTAAGCCGAAAAGATAGCCAAAAACTTTCGATACCTTTTTCGGATTCCTTTTATCATCGCATTTCTCATAACCTTACCTGTCATTTTTCCTGTAGACTTCGGCACCCACTTGAAATGAGTGGTCCCAAAGTGTTATTATACAAGAAAGAGGGAGATCTGATCTCCCAAAACTGCTGTAAGGAGGGGGGTTGAAGGATGAACAAGAAAGAACTCGTCGACAAGGTCGCGAAGAAAGCCGGTCTGAAGAAGAAGGACGTCAAGAAGGTCGTCGACACGATGCTGGAGTCCATCACCGACGCTCTGGCAAAGGGCGAGAAGGTCCAGCTCGTCGGCTTCGGAAGCTTCGAAGTTCGCAAGGCGGCGCAGAGGAAAGGCGTGAACCCACAGACCAAGAAGCCCATCACGATTCCTGCAAGAAAAGTTCCGAAATTCAGACCCGGCAAAGTTCTGAAGGAAAAGGTCAAGTGAAAGAAGGGGGCGCGAGCCCCCTTTCATTTGCCAACACAGAAATCTCTGAACATCCGATCGATCAAATCAATACTGTACTGCCTTCCAAGAAGAGCATCCAGTGCCTCGAGACAGTTCCTCAGTCTTTCGGCTGCAGCATCGAGCCTTTCTTCATCCACTTCTTTGATTGCGTTTTCAAGATTCAACTTACAGGACAACAAGAGTTCGTACTGCCTGGTCGTGGTCACGTAACCTTCCATGTTCTCGAACACATCCTGAACTTGCTCGACGATTTCCTCTTCGAGTTTCTCAATACCTTCCTTCTTCAGAGCAGATATGACCAAGATGTGTGCATCGGTGCCGAGGGCTTTTCTCAATTTCTCAGGATCCACCTTGTCGACAGCATCGATCTTGTTGACAACAACGAGGTACCTTTTGTTCTTTATTAGCTGGAGTATCCTGAAATCGTCCTCGTCAAGTGGTACACTGGCATCGAGAACGAAGAGGATCAAATCAGCTTTGCTCGCGGTGTTTATGGCTCTCTCAACACCCACTCTCTCCACCTTGTCGTGCGTTTCCCTTATACCTGCGGTGTCTACAAGTGTGAAGGTGATCCCTTTGATCGTCACAAACGCTTCTATGGTGTCCCTCGTCGTGCCCGGCAACTCCGTCACGATCGCTTTCTCTTCGTTGAGCAGTGCGTTCAAAAGTGTGGATTTACCAACGTTCGGTTTACCGACGATCACAATTCTCAAACCTCTTGACAGAGCGAGCCTGCCATCGACGTTCTTCAAAGACTCGTTGACTCGATCGAACAAACCCAACAATTCGTTTTTCAGCTCTTCCGGTGCTGTGAAAACTTCGTCTGGATAGTCGAACTCCACTTCGATTCGAGCAAGGACACCGAGCATGTCCTGTCGTAAACGCTCGACAAAATTTGCCAACCTTCCAGACAAGTTCGCCGCTGCGATTTTTACCGCACTCTTCGACGTGGCTTCCACGATTTGTTTTACGGACTCGGCCTTAGTCAGATCAATTTTCCCATTGAAGAAAGCTCTTTTCGTGAACTCTCCTGCCTCTGCGAGCCTTGCACCCAACTTGAGGAACCTCTCCAGAACCATCTGTGTGACGATGGGACCACCGTGGCACATAACTTCAACCATGTCCTCGCCTGTGTAAGAGTAGGGTGATCTGTAGAACACTAAGAGCACTTCGTCTATGACTTGGCCATCATCGTCTACGATGAAGTTGTGATAAATTCTGCGTGGCTCAACGGAACTGAGTCTCTTCCTGAGGGATTCAAGACAGATCTTCCAAGAATCTGGCCCACTCAGACGGACGATCGAAATCGCTCCGATGCCTCTGGGACTGGCTATGGCAACAATCGTGTCGGACAAACTCTCAGCTCCCGCTGAGAAGTTCAGATACGATCTTGTTCACGAGTTTTCCATCCGCTCTGCCCTTCACCTGGGGCATGATCGCCTTCATGGCAACGCCCACATCCTTAGGGCCTTTCAGATTCAGTTCGGAGATGACTTTCTTCGCAATCTCTTTTATTTCCTCCTCGCTCAATTGTTTTGGCATGTAAGACTGGATCACTTCGATCTCCTGTCTTTCTGCCTGAGCCAAATCCTGTCTGCCGCCCTTCTCGTACATCTCAATGGCTTCCTGCCTTTTCTTTATCTCCTTCGACATGATCTGAAGGATATCTTCATCTGTCGCCAAAGTCATCTTCTCAACCTCGAAGTTCTTGATGGCTGTCAGAAGCATCCTCACCGTTCTGAGTTTTACTTCGTCTTTCGCTTTCAGTGCTTCCTTTAAATCCTGATTCAGCCTGCTTTTCAGATCCACGAAACCACCTCCATTACTCTATGACCGAAACTATTCTGAGACCTTTTTCCCTTGAAAGATCTATCGTTTCACCACTTTCGATCCTCAAAACGGGTCTCAACGGATTTTTCCTGTTCACCCCGACCACAACGGCCTTTCTCCCATCGTTCAGAACAACGGTGGTGCCTATCGGATAGAGGCCCAAGACGGAAACCAGAGCCTGAACGACCTTCGGATCGAGCTTGTCAAGAGAGGCAAGTTTTATGACCTCGGTCATGGCTTTGTAGGGGGTCCAGGAAGGCTTGTAAGATCTGTTCGAAATGAGTGCGTCGTAGATGTCCACGACGCTCACGATGCGTGCGAACAGACCTATCTGTTCATCGGTTAAGCCCGCGAGATAGCCACTTCCATCGAGCTTTTCGTGATGATCCCTCACGGCGCTTATGACTCTTTCATCGTTCAAACCAGATTTTCGACATATTCTTTCACCGAACGCAACGTGCTTCTTCATGAGTTCGAACTCCTCGGGACTCAACTTGCGTGGTGCAAGCAGTATCTCTTTGGGAACCAAAACTTTTCCGACGTCGTGGATCATCGCAGCGAAGGCAAGGTGTGATAGTTGTTCCAACCTTAAGCCCAGCTCCATGCCGACCAACGAACTTATCATGCTGACGTGTACCTCGTGCGTGTAGGTGTAGTCCTCGTCGGTCTGTTGAACGAGGAAAATCAACGAAATTTTTTCGCCGTAGTTCTTCATGATATCGCTCAGCACAGTTTGTGAAACTCTCCAGACTTGCTCACTCTCTATCTTGAACTTTTCAACGGCAGACCTGAACACCTGTTGTATCTCCTGCTTCGCCTGCTCTATCTTCTGAGGTTCCACCAGCGGTGGAACAACCTCTTCGATCTTCACCCAGATTCTGTTCAAACCGTTGTCTTTTAGTTGCTCAATCTTGTCCGGTGTGATCCTTTCGCCAGCTTTGATCAAGACCGTGCCGTCTGGATTCCGCACGGTCTCGAGAGATATCTCCACACCCGCGAGCGATTCAACACTCTTCAGTACGGATTGCATAGGCTCAAGATCCAAGAACCTTCACCACCTGATCCTCACTTCCCACGGGCACCACGCACGACCAGTGCCACGCCCTCTCAGAAATTTCTCTCCACAGACTCCTGACCTGCCTCAAGGTCACCGCATCTACTCTTTTCAGCATTTCATCCAGTGGCACGGGTCTACCTCTGGAGATGATGGATTCGATGACGTAACCGAAGATGCCCGAGACGCTCTCCGTAATCATCTGGAGCTTGCCGATCAATCGCTGTTTGCCGTAATCGAACTGATCTTTCGAGATATCCTCTTTCATTATCTTCCTCAGCTCTT
This sequence comes from Pseudothermotoga hypogea DSM 11164 = NBRC 106472, assembly GCF_000816145.1. NCBI lineage: Bacteria > Thermotogati > Thermotogota > Thermotogae > Thermotogales > Thermotogaceae > Pseudothermotoga > Pseudothermotoga hypogea. Next base: position 873,821 of record NZ_CP007141.1, read on the forward strand.
CGACGTACCTTTCAAGCTTGTCAGGGCTCGCACATGCGTACACTCCAAAGATTCCCCTATCGTTCCAAAGTTGATTGACAAGCTCAACATCGTAGACGAGCCCGAGTTGTTCCCTGATCCTCGTGAAGAGTACCGAGCTCATCCCGCTTCCCAGCAGGGTGCTCAAAACCATAAAGGCAGGGTAACGCTCACTCGTGACTCCAAAGTCCAAAAATGTTCCACCGATCATATGAATCTGTGTCAGATCGTTCTTAGCCTCACAACTGATTCCTTCTGGTTTGAAACGAGGGCTCACGTCCAAAGGATCCACTTCTTTGTTGTGGCGCTCGAGGATCTGCGTTAACTTTTCCAAAACGTTCTTCGTGATCTTTCCAACCGCAACTATTTCGACATTTCCATAGTGCGTAGAATGAAAATTGAGTACTCTATGCCTCGTGAGTTTCTCAACAGTTTCTTTGTAACCAATCACCGGCCTCGAATAAGGTTCCTCGAGGTATGTCTCCGCGAAGAGATCCTGAACTCTGCTCTCGTAGTCCTCATCGTAGGTCTTTATTTCTTCAATGATAACAGATTTCTCGAGCTCGATCGATCTCTCATCAAAGAGCGGACGAAAAACGATCTCCGACAGCACTTCAATCGCTCTCTCGTGATGGCTGTAAGGTACCTTCGCAAGATACACCGTGAAATCTTTGGTTGTGAAAGCGTTGAGGCTGCCCCCCACGACCTCCAGACTGAATTTCAGCGTGAATTCATCGAACTTCTCCGTCCCTTTGAACGCAACGTGTTCAATGAGATGGGCAACACCAGCCTCATTTGGTGATTCGCTCGCAGAGCCAGCCGGTATAACGAACGCAAGAGATAGAGTTTTGACAGATGGAACGGGCACGAAATGAAAGTGCCCATTTCGAACTGGTAGCGTTTCAATTTTCATGCGATGTATCCCCCGTGTTAGTCTGAGCCTGACCGCGGATTTCTCCTGCTACGAGTTTGATCTCTTTCGTCTCTGTGAAACCTTTCCGGCCTTGAATGAGAGGTTCTTCTCTCTTCTGTTTCTCCTTTCGCCACCTCCTCGAACTGGAGCCTACCAAGGTTGTCTATGTTGGACACCTTGACTTTCAGCACGTCACCAATCTTGAGTGCCTTCAAGTTGCTCAGGAGCTTACTTTGATGCAGCAGTCCAATCTTTCCAGCTCCAACTTCGAGAAACACGCCGAATGGTTCTATGCGCGTTATCTTACCTTCAAAGACGTCGCCAACCGCTATCTCCTTGACTATTTCATTTATCCTTTTGATGGCCGCGTCGACCTTTTCCTCGCCGTTACCGATCACGCTCACACGCCCTGTCTCGTCGTCCACCGATATCTGGACGTCGAACTCCTTGATGATACCCTTTATTATTCGTCCTCCAGGCCCGATGACCTCACCAACTTTCATCGGATCGATGATGGTGGTCTTGATGACAGGTGCATAGCTCGAGAGGTTCGATCTTGGCCCGTCGATCGTGCCGTACATCTTGTCGAGCACGAACATTCTCGCCTCTTTTGCCTGCATGAGAGCTTTGTACAAAAGTTCTCTCGAAACTCCGGAAACTTTGCAGTCCATTTGGAATGCCGTGATGCCATCACGCGTCCCGGCGACTTTGAAGTCCATGTCTCCCCAGTGGTCCTCTGCGCCCATGATGTCGGTCAACACGACCGCAGCATCCGGTTCCAAGATCAATCCCATCGCCACACCGGCAACGTGCTTTTTCACAGGAACCCCTGCGTCCATGAGAGCTAAAGAACCCGAACACACGGTTGCCATCGAAGAGGAACCGTTGGACTCCAAGATTTCGGAGACGACCCTTATCGTGTATGGAAATTCGTCCTCGTCTGGCAGAACAAACTTGAGGGCACGCTCCGCCAGATGTCCATGGCCGATCTCTCTTCTGCTCGGTCCTCTCAAAGGTTTGACCTCACCGGTGCAGAAAGGTGGGAAGTTGTAGTGCAGCATGAAACGCTTCGTACCCTCTTCGAGAATCGTGTCGACAATCTGTTCATCCATGGGTGCACCGAGCGTCACGATGCCGAGACTCTGCGTTTCGCCTCTGGTGAACAGTGCCGATCCATGAACTCTCGGAAGCACACTCACCTCGCAGGTTATGGGTCTTATGTCCTTTGGCCCTCTGAGATCGAGTCTTATACCCTCCTCAACGATTATTCTTCTCATTTTGTGCTTCAACAAATTTTCGTACAGATCCTTGAGTTGGATTGCGTACTGATTCAGAAGTTCTTCAGGATACTTCTGTTTCAACTGCTCCACGATGGACTCGTAATATTCGCCTATGGCCTGCGCTCTGGCCTTTTTGCCCTGCGTGAGCAATCTGCTGCGTAACTCGTTCGTGTCCACGAGTGCGCGGAAATCTCCTTCGATATCCTCCGGCAGCTTCACTTCCTCGATCTGCACCTTGGTCACGTTGAACTCGCTGAGAATATCCTGCTCAAATTCGACGATCTGCCTGATCGCATCGTGAGCCTTGAAGAGCACTTCAACCATTTGTTCTTCGCTGACCTCTTTTGCCTCACCCTCCACCATGGTTATAGCGTCTGCCGTGCCCGCAACGACGATGTCCAGAGAACTTCTCTCGAGCTCTTCCTCGCTGGGGAAGAAAACAACCTGTCCGTCGATGAGACCGACCCTCACCGCAGCGACAACGCCATTGAAGGGAATGTCCGACAAGTTCAACGCCAAAGAGGCCGCCATCACGCCCACGACATCCGGTGGGTTGCCAGGATCCGCGGAAAGCACAGTCACAACGACCTGAACCTCGTTGCGCAGGTGCTTCGGGAAAAGGGGCCTTATAGGTCTATCGATCGTTCGTGCCGAGAGGATCGCCGTTTCACTCGGCTTTCCCTCACGCTTCACGAATCCACCGGGTATTTTGCCTGCCGCATAGAAGCGCTCCTGGAATTCAACCGTGAGTGGTACGAAGTCGATACCTTCGACTGCCTGATCTGACATGACCGCAGTTGCAAGCACGGAGGTGTCTCCGATCCTTGCAAGAACAGCACCGTTGGCTTGTTTGGCCAACCTTCCGTGCTCCACGTAGAATTCTCTACCCAAAATGACACGTCGCCAGTATTTCAAAACCATCACCTCTCAACACGAAACTAAAAGCGGGCCAGCGCCCGCCCTCGTTTCGTCTCGTTTTTTCATTTCCTCAGGTTCAACTTCTCGATCAAATTTCTGTAGGACTCAGGGTTCGCTCTCTTCAGATACCTCAACATCTTCCTTCTTCTTCCGACCATCTTCATCAGGCCTCTTCTGGAATGGAAGTCCTTCGGATGGGCCTTCAAATGCTCGGTCAAATGGTTGATCCTTGCTGTGAGCAACGCAATTTGGACCTCCACCGAGCCCGTGTCCTTCTCGTTGATTCTGAACTGCTCGATGATCTGTTGCTTCTGCTCCTTGTCCACAAGCACACCTCCGTCTGCTCAGCCTTCAGCCCAGAAGGGGTCTGCGCCCACATCCGAGCCGAGGTCTGGAGCGGGCGACGGGGGTCGAACCCGCGGCCCTCAGCTTGGGAAGCTGATGCTCTACCACTGAGCTACGCCCGCTCACCAAACATTATTATACCATCGATCGGCGGACAGTGAACATACCATTTTCAATTTTCCACATCAAAGCTTTCAGATCTTGTTAGATTCTTCTTCGAGCATTTTAAGGACTCGTTCTGCGTTTTTGTCCTCTAAGATCAATCTGAAGAACTCGTACGCCTGCAGATCTGTCTCGTCCGTTCTGTTCAGAAAGTACGCTTTGACCTTTGTCTTGAAGAGCTCTTTTTCCTCATCGGACATCGAAGCAACGTGCTTGACGATCTCGAGCAACGAACGATCCTGAACGCAAGCACTCGCGATCTGCAGGAGTACATCTTCCATCCATCAGCTCTGCTTGGTCGTCACGAACACCTTGAAGGATATACCCGTGCGCGTTTCGTTTTCGATCTTGGCCTCCATGAAACCGGGCACCATGTAGATATCCTTATCGTTCTCGTTGAGGAATCTCCTGGCTACGGCAATCGCTTTGACGGCTTGGTTCACGGCCCCCGCACCTATCGCCTGGATCTCAACTCTGTCGGCCTTCGATAAAGCGCCTGCTATGGCTCCTGCAACCTTGTTGGGGTTCGAACTCGAACTGACTTTCAAAATCTCCATTCGACCAATCCTCCTTGATCTGTAAAGAATCTCATGCACAACACCTTTTGGTGCTGTGCTACGAGTGATTTTACCACATATTTATGCTATTTCAACCGCACGCAAATATTTGGCTGCCTCTTCCGGTGGCATGGGATTTATATAAAATCCCGATCCCCACTCGAATCCCGCAACGTTCGTCAGGCGTGGAACAATTTCCAAATGCCAGTGATAGTATCCCTCTCCCTCGTTGTCGGTTGGTGCCGTGTGTAACATGAAATTGTACGGCGGGTTGTCCAAGGCAACAAAGATACGATAGAGAGTGTTCTTCAATATCTTCGCAAAGTTCTTCACTTCTCTCTCGTTTATGTCACCAAAACTGTGCGCGTGACGTTTCGGAAGTATCCAGGTTTCGCAAGGAAACCTCGCAGCGAAAGGCTCTAACGAAACGAAATCTTCGTTTTCTTCAACGATTCGCTCTTTCCTCTCCAGTTCCTGACTGACAATGTCGCAGAAGACGCATCTTTCCTTGTAAGAGTAGTACTCCCTGGAACCAGAAAGCTCTTCCTGTACTCTCTTCGGAACTATCGGCAACGCTATGAGTTGACTGTGCGGATGCTGTAGAGACGCTCCTGCATCGCGACCATGGTTCTTGAAAATCAAAATGTATTCAACCCTCTTGTCCGCTGAGATGCTCTCATATCGATGCTTGTAAGCCCAGACCACTTCCTCCACTTGTTTGTAATCCATCAGCGCAAGGTGTGTGTTGTGATCGGGCGTTTCAACGATCACTTCATGATAACCAAAGCCATCCATCGCGTCGAACATGCCCACACCGTATCTCCTGGGTGAAAGGTTGGGGTTCACCGCCCCAAACTTGTTGGGCACGACCCTCACCCACCAACCGGGGGAGTTGGGTGCGGTGTCTGGCGGCCTGAACGCAAGGACTTCCGGTGGCGTAGTGTGTTCGTTACCGTAGTCGAAAGGGCAGAACGCGGGTTTCTCTTCAACCTTTGGGCGGGCAAAATCGTGCGGCCTTTTGGCCCGCTCTGTGGCTATGATGACCCACCTCTTCAACACAGGGTCTTTCCTGAACTCAGGCATTTCTTTTCCTCCTCACACCCTTCTCTTTTTCAAAGCCTCTTGGTAGATTCTCATGTACTGCTTCGCCGACCGCTCCCAGGACACGTCCGTTTGCATCGCGTTCTGAACGATTTTTTCCCAGTGACGTTTTTCGTTCTTAAAGAAATGGACTGCCTTGGCAATAGCCATGAACAGATGCGCAGGATCGTACTCTCTGAACCCGAAGCCGTTGCCCAGGCCAGTTTCCGGATCGTATTCCTTGACGGTGTCGGCCAGACCGCCGGTGTAACGGACTATCGGGATGGTACCGTACCTCAGACTGTACATTTGACCCAGTCCGCACGGTTCGTAGCGAGAAGGCATCAGGAACATGTCACATCCTGCGTAAATCTTCTGTGCGAGTTCTATGTCGAACTTTATGTTGCTGGAAACTTTGCTCGCATACCTTTTCTGAAGCTGCAGGAACATCTCTTCGTACTTTTTCTCACCCGTACCGAGCACAACGAACTGAAGGTCGAAGAGAAACATATAATCAGCGATTTTCTCGATCAGATCCAGCCCCTTCTGATCGACCAGTCTGTTTATCATACCGATCAGTGGAACTTCCTCTCTCACCGGAAGGTTCAGTTCTTTCTGTAGCATCTTCTTGTTTTCATACTTCTTTTCTATGCTGTTGATGTCGTAGTTGACGTATATTCTTCTGTCCGTCGCAGGATTGAACTCCTCGTAGTCTATCCCGTTCAGTATTCCGTAGAGATCTTCCGACCTGAGTCTCAAAACCCCATCGAGTTTCTCTCCGTACTCTTCCGTCTGTATCTCTTGAGCATAAGTGGGACTCACCGTCGTCACGATGTCGCTGAAGAGGATCCCACCTTTGAGGAAGTTGATCTTTCCGTAGAACTCGAGCCCATCTATGTTGAACAAATAACCCGGCAAGCCAGCGAACTTCATGTAGCTCGGGCTGAAGATGCCTTGATAGCCGAGGTTGTGAATCGTGAAGACGATCGCCGTGCGACTGAAGAACGGATCCACCCTGTAGAGTGTCTTGAGATAGACGGGCACCAGCCCGGTCTGCCAGTCGTGCGCGTGCACCACGTCGAACTGTTCCGACAGATGTCTCATGGCTTGAATCGACGCAGCCGAGAAGAATATAGCTTGTTCGGCAAGATCGGGGCCTTCGTAGACGTTCTCCGCGGAGAAGTAATACTCGTTCGCGATGAAATAAACCGCCACACCAGAGCCAGGAAGCTGTGACTTGTAGAGGTCGAAAGTTTCCTTTGTCTGAACGTTCTCCACAGGAATGGATTTGGCAACCTCACTCAGCTGGTAGCCAAACTTTTGACTGTTCTTGAGCACAACCTTGTGTAAAGGCATGAATATCGTCACCTTCGCCCCACTTCTTTCTACGGCCTTTGGCAGGGCTCCGAGCACGTCTGCAAGACCTCCCACCTTTGCGAAGGGATAGACCTCGTAAGCGATCATCGCAACCTTCACGGTTTTCACCTCGCTGTTGGAATTATAGCATAGTCCTGTTTGACCCTGAGAAAGATGCCGATAAGATCTTCAAAACCGAGTTGGACAAACAATTTTTTATCTCTCAATCCAACCTTCACATAAGGCCTCAGAGGAAGCTGGTAGGAAAGATGACCATTGAAATCGACCCTCGTCCAGTACTCTTCAGTTTCACCCTGAACCATGCCGAAGCTCAGTGCAAAGCTGTCCAGACCCAAAAAGCCATCGAAACTTCCCAGATCCGTTCTGATCGCGGGTAGAACCATTTGTGTTGAAAAATCCAGTCCCGAGGGCCTTACTTTTCCTCGCACCTCGAACAACAGTTGCTTGAATGCGAATGCCTTCGAAAGTTCGAAACACATGTCGGGCAACAATTCAACGGTGAAGGAAAAGTCCGAGAACCTGTGCAGATGTATTCGGCCACCAACGCTTCCATAGGCGTACCCGAGTGCGAATTTCGGTGTCAGTCCGCCGGGTTCGATTACAAGACCCAGCTTTGAGAAGAGCACATCGTTCCTCAGTGCACGATAGTTCGAATCAGACACGATCATGTCGAAAGTAACAGACTCGTTCGTTCCCATGAGAGACATTGTTAAACCGCTCGAGGAACTGAACGTCAGGTTGGCCCAGTGAGATCTCATCGTCTTGAGAAAGGCGAGTGTTGCGATGTTGTCGGTCAAATCGTCCCAGAAGCCCATGCACACACCCACACCCAAATCGTCCCCGACAAGATCAATGTAAGGAAAAGGTAGAGCGAACCTGAACTTCATTGAATCGCGAATCTTTTTTGAAGTCAGTGTCGTTTCCTCGAGTTTTGAACCGGTCGTGATCAACGTTTCAGTCACGACAGCATTTCGAAGGATCGTTCCTCCTGGCTCAAAAAAGAGCGCATACCCGCCCGGTAGAGGCTTGATCGAAAAGATCTTGTCTTCCCACTCCACCGATGCTATACAGTCTTTCACTACCAGTTCGTAAACCCGGTTCGTGGATAGATCGAGCTTATGAGCGCGGAGTTCTCCGTTCGTTTCTGCTACATAATAGAGTGTGTCGTTAACAATGACTGGTGAGAGCTTAGCTTTCCCGTCCTTCGTCAACCTTGCCAGAGTGCCATTCTTGAGCAGGTAAAGATCGATGCTGCTTGCCTGCTTAGCCGTGAACACGATGCAGTCTTTCGACGATGCTATCTGTAGTGGAACGAGCCCCTGGGGAATCTGAAGCTCTTGTTTAGAAGACGTCTTTGAATTGAAAATCTCTATCTTCCTGACATCGTTGTGTTGAACGATCAGTATGAGCCTGTCATCATCCAACCAAGCCACGTCGATAACGTGCTCGATGCTCGTTTCTCTCAGAGCGCCTTTCCACAAGTACAACCTGTTGACGTACCTGCCGTTTTTCACGGTTCTTCTGACGATCGCCAGCTCTCGTTTTGAGTTGACCGCAAAACTCACGATGCTGGAAACTTCAACGAGTTTGTGGTTCCTACCCTCAAAGATGTCGTAGAAGTAAATCGCGCTTGCTTCGTCGTACCCGCTGAAGGCGTAGTACACTCTCCAGAGCTCCACATTGAGCTTGCTCGGGATAAGCGACAAATTCGTCAATCTTTCTCGTTGTACGTCAGCTTCTGCAGTCAACCAACTTCGAACCTCCTCGGACGAGGCGAACCGTCTCAAGTGCCTGAAGAAAGTCGCGAATGGATCGTTCGAAAAAGCTTCGATCAGTTCGTTCACAGCACCCTGTCTTTTCTTTTCGAGAGACTCCAAGAGCGTGTATCCCAGCGTGTAACTCGCCCCGCCGGGTGTGAAGCGGACCGTGTTGATGGAAGAAGCGAACTTCAGACCTATATCGCTGGCCAACGCGTTTTTCCTGTACAGCTCGAACAGCACATCGTTCGCCCTGCCCTCACCTTCCTTGGATTCATGCATGATCGCCACGCCTTCGTGAAGGTACAAAGGCGTCAAGACCGATTGGACCGCCGCTGGTACAGCGTGACCGAAGAACTCCAACCAGTCGATGTACGGAGAGAACTGGTTTGCCAGGAAAATGTGTGCGAGCTCGTGAACGAAGCAGAATACGACCCAATCTTCATATTTGGGGGTGAACTGATAAGGGTTCATATCGCTCACGTAGATGACGATCGTGTTGTTAACCGTGTTGGCGTAACCGTTGGAAAGATCAGATCTGAGTAAATAGACCCTTGGTCTCGTACGTGGTGGACTTTTGAACTCCAGCATGAAGCGTTCAAAAATCTCGTCAGCCACTCGATGAAGTCTGTGCGCCGCCAGTTCCAAGCCATCGTCGTAGAGTATGTCCAAATGCTTCGTCGATACCGCGTTGAAAGTGCCCGCCGCCCACAACGACGAACACGAAACGAGAATTAGCAAGATCAATTTCTTCATACTTCCTTCTCCAGCCTCTTGGTTATGTAGTTCACAACGACTTCGATCGCCCTGTCGTTGTGACCACCCTTTGGCACTATGATGTCCGCGTAACGTTTCGTTGGCTCAACGTACGCATCGTGCATGGGTTTGACTGTTCGCAAGTACTGGTTTACAACGCTCTCGACACTCCTTCCCCTCTCTTTCACGTCGCGCATCAGCCTGCGTATGAACCTGATATCGCTCTCCGTATCCACGTACAGAGAAAGCTCGTAAAGTTCTCTGAGCTCCTCATAATACAGCGCGAAAATACCTTCAACCAGGATCACTTTCTTCGGAACGAAATTCAGCGTTTCAACCTTTCTGGTGTACGTGACGAAATCGTACGTGGGGATCTGGACGGCCTCGCCATGGAGTAACTTTCGAAGGTGTTCAACAAGCAATCGATGCTCTATCACGTCCGGATGATCGTAGTTCACCAACCTCCGTTCCTCTATTGGTAAATGGCTCATGTCCTTGTAGTAGTTGTCCATGGGTAAGATCGCGCACCTTTCTTCACCCAGAGAATGAACTATCCTTTTTGCGACGGTCGTTTTTCCCGATCCTGTTCCACCGCCTATACCGATGAGAACCAACGCCTACCCTCCCCGAACCGACAAATTGTCTTGAGATTCGATTTTCCCATAGTTTCGAAAGATTTGCCAGACATAAGCGACATCTCAGATTCTGCTCCGCGACAACACATCTTCAACATATATGCTACAATAAATTTTGATGTTCATCCCAATCTCACGAATGAAAACGGTTTTTGCGGGTTTAAGTCGATACAGCGCTCTTCGGGTGGCGTTAATAATCGTGATTTTTTTGTACGAGGACGTACGTTCAGACCCTGTTCAGGAAGGTGATCTTGCTTGGTGAGGGAAGTGTTCAGAGAAAGGATCAATACGCTGAGAAAGCTCATCGAAGAGGAGCAGGCCGAAGCGTTGCTGATCTCACGCTGCGACAACTTCGCCTGGGCCACACTCGGTGCGAGGAACTACGTGACTATCAACAGCGAGGTTGGAAGCGTTCATCTTCTGCTCGTGGAAGATTCGATCTACATCCTCACAAACAACATCGAACGAAAGAGGATCGAGCAGGAAGAGTTGAACGAAGACGTTCTGGGCGATGTGGAGTTCGCCGAGTACATGTGGTCCAAGGACCTGTGGGACGTGCTCAAATCCTTCGTTCAAGGGAAAAAACTCCTCTCTGACACTGGCTGGTTCGATTCGAGGAACGTCTCCGACCAGCTGAAGAACTTCAGGCTCGTCATGAGTGAGCCGGAGATCGAAACCTACAGATGGCTTGGTGCCAACTGCGACGAGATCTTCTCCAACACGATGTTGAAGTTCTCACCCGAGATGACGGAATTGCAAGTTCAAGCGGAAATGTCGAAGGCGTTCTTCGAACGCGGTATCGAACCGATACTCATCTTGGTGTTCGGTGAGGAGAGTGCGCAGCTGTACAGACACAACCTTCCCAGGAACGTGAGGGTCGGAAAGAAGCTCTTCGTGAGCGTGTGCGTCAGAAAGAAAGGCTTGGTTCTCTCCTCAACGAGATCCGTTTTGTTCGGTAGAGACGAAGATTGGATCAAACAACACAGAGACAACTGTTACGTCGAAGCGGCGGCACTCGAAAACTCAAAACCGGGCAAGAAATTGAGCGAGGTGTTCGAAGAAATCAAGAAGGCTTACGTGGCAGTGAACAAACCGCACGAGTGGTTCCTGCACCATCAAGGTGGGCTTGCAGGTTACAACGCGCGTGAAGTAATAGCGAACGAAGATACTGATTATTCCTTGAAGGCTGGAAACGTCGTTGCGTGGAATCCAACAATAACCGGTACGAAGTCCGAAGATACGTTCTTGGTCCTCGAAGATGGTTTGGAATGTTTCTCCTATCCTGAGTCGAGTCGTTGGCCCGCGCTGAATTTGCAAATCGGCTCGTTAACGCTGAAAAGGCCTGACATAGTTGTACTGTGAGGAGGAGTAGAAATGTACTCGTTCATATTCGAACTCTTCTGGATGATCTTCATTCTCAGCATGTTCATCCCGTTCTTCAAAGCTTACAGTCAAAAGAGCGCGAGAGAAACTTTGATAAGACAGCTCGAGGTGAAACGCAAGAGCAGAGTTATAACGCTCATTCACAGGCAAGAGTCGATGAGCTTCTTCGGTCTCACCTTCGGAAGGTATATAACCATAGAAGATTCCGAAGAAATCTTGAGGGCAATAAAGTTGACCCCACCAGACATGCCGATCGATTTGATCCTGCACACCCCCGGTGGTTTGGTGTTGGCAGCAGAGCAAATTGCCCGTGCCCTGGTCAAGCACAAAGGCAAGGTCACCGTCTTTGTTCCTCACTACGCGATGTCCGGTGGAACCATGATAGCCCTGGCTGCGGATGAAATAGTCATGGATCCAAACGCCGTGCTGGGACCGCTCGATCCACAACTGGGTGGTTATCCTGCGCCTTCGATACTGAGCGTGCTCGAAAAGAAAAACATCAACGAAATAGACGATCAAACTTTGATCCTTGCCGATATCGCCAAGAAGGCCATGAACCAGGTGATGGACTTCGTGACGTGTCTCTTGAAGGAAAAGGTCGGTGAAGAGAAAGCCAAACAACTGGCAGAGACTCTTTGTAGTGGCAAATGGACTCACGATTATCCTCTGACCGTGGATGCGCTCAAGCAGATGGGAATACCCGTTTCTGAAAACATGCCACAGGAAGTCTATCAGCTCATGGACCTCTACAAACAAACCGAACAGAGAAGACCATCGGTTCAGTACATACCCGTCCCGTACAGGGGTGGGGAGAGAGGCACGAGTCAAGAATCGAGGAAAAATTCTTGAGGCTCATGCCAGTAGAACTTCGGCCGGCCCCAAGCCGGCCTTTTGCTCTCGCTTCACCCCCAGAAAAACTGTAGTGGATCAGATTCCGGTTTCAACCTCGCTCGCCGTGGCGTACCGCAGACCCTTCTTTTTGGCATAGTACATCGCCATGTCCGCAAGCCTTATCAATTGATCGAGCTCTCGTGCATCGTCTGGATAGATCGCAACTCCCACGTTCACACCGACCTGGAAACTCTTGTCATCCAGTTGAATCGGTTCTTCAACGATCTGGAATACCCTGTTCAAAAGCTGCGCGAAGTTGTTCCCATCGCAGTCGTACAACAACGCCACGAACTCGTCTCCACCGAACCTTGAAACAACGTCGCTCTCTCTGAAAACTTTCTCGAGTCTCGAACCGAGGACCTTCAAAACGAGATCACCCGTCTCGTGGCCATATTTGTCGTTGACGTTTTTGAACCTGCGAAGATCCAAGAACAAAAGTGCGACCTTCTTTCGTTCCCTCTTCGCCAAGGACAGAAGTTTTTCGCCGTACTCTTCGAAGGCTCTTCTGTTCAACAAACCAGTCAGTGGATCGTGGTTGTACAAATACTCCATCATCTTCTGCTGTTGCATGATCTGCTCGTCTTGCTTGATCTTGAGGAAAACCATGCCGACGTAGTTCGCAAAAAGTTTTGCAATCTGGAGAGATTCTTCGTCGAACGCATCTTCCCGTTCGAAGTTTTCCAGATTGAAGCTCAAAACGATCTCGTTTCCTATCTGAACCGGCACGACCAAACTGCACACGATCTCTTCAACTCTGCCATGCTTTTTCAGAATCTCCAACGTCTTCTCATCTTCTCTGTTGAAATTCACCATATCGCTCTTCTTCTTTATGGGTTTTTCAAGCCATTTCTTCTGAACCGACTCAGGATACTCGATCTTCGAGAGGCCTTCGAGATCGTACCCAACCGCTGCGACGTAAACGTGTTTGTCTTGCTTTTTGAGCAGAACGCTCCCAGCTTGAGCGTTTGGGACAACCTCTATGGCTTTCTCGAGGATCAGTTGATAGAGCTTCTCTCCATTTTGACCCTTCAAATAGTACTCGCTGATCTGCGTCAGCGCTTCGTGGAGCTTTCTGAACTTCCTCTCTCGAGACAAGTTGATCCTCAGACGAACCATCTGAACAGCCAAGAAAGTTCCCACAGCGAGAAGAACGGATGAAAAGATCGAGAAGCTGTCCAAAGCCGATTTGCGTAGTTTGTATCTCAGACCGTACACGAATTCTTTCCCCGTCGGAGAGATCCGAATATGAGTCACACCGAATTTGTCCAACAACTTTTGCGCATCGACAACCGCGAGCACGAGTTTGTCCGACACGAAATCGCTGAGATCGTCGTTGTAGACTTTGAAATACATGTGGAGTTTTCCGTTCTTCGAATCGATCTTGAAATAATCGAAATCTCCCGATTCGTTCAGGACCTTCACTTCTTCGATCTCTGGAAAGTAAGACTTCAGTTCCTCAAACAAGATCGAAGCTTCCTCCAAGTTATCTTCACTCAAAAGCTCGTACATCTTGGACCATTGAAAGTAAGACAAGCTCAAACAATTGGCGTAATCTTTCACCGACTCGGCGAAAAGCACTCCCAACTCTTGCACGTAGCTTTTAAAGTGTGACTTGGCACTGAGATGGAAGATCGTCACCAAAACAACGAACACTAAGAGTGCCACTAACAACGGTATGAACTTCGACATTCCTTCACCCCACTCACGAATCATTCATACCAGAGGTATCGTTCTCTTTCAGTGAGTATAATAACGCGCTGAGCTTGCAACTTTCGACACCTATCACGAGGCAACCACGACGAGCCTCTTGGCGTTCAGATCGTAAGCTGTCCCGTCCAGTGAACCGTACAGTTCAACGTTCGAAAAACCACACGTTTGAAGCATCATCTTCAACTCTTGTCCACTGTACACGTAGTGCTGCAAACTGTACACTTTGTAGCCTCCAGCCTCCAGAACGATCCATTGATTCCTCATTCTCGCCATGCCTGGCTCGAAACTGTGTTTCTCTATGAGCATCTTTGAACCTTGCTCACTCACGACTGAGTCTCTGTAGTTTAGTAGGAGCACTTCTTTTGACACCATTTCCATCAGTAACTTGCCATCATTTTTCAAACTCTTCTTGATGTTTCTCAACACCTTCATGTTTTCTTCCTGATCTTCGAAGTAGCCGAACGAAGTGAACATGTTGATCACAAGATCGAAATGATTTGGCCTAACGAAGTCTCTCATGTCAGCATGAACGAATTCCACGTTGTCAAGGTCTGAGCACAATTCTTTGGCTTTGCCCAGAAGAAAGCTTGACGCATCGACAGCGGTCACGTTGAATCCAAGCCTTGCAAACTCAAAGGCATGCCTTCCTGGCCCACAACAAAGATCGAGTACGTTTCCGCTTCGAATACCACTCAATGTAACGATTCTTTCTACTTCTTCTTTCGCTGATTGGAAACGCGCTGGTCGAAACAGCCAATCGTACATGTCTTTCCAGAAATCTTCGTTCGCGAACCAACTCACACTCCTCACCCCCTTTGTATCGGAAAGTATAACATTTTCTCATCTCAATCTGAAATCGAATCTTTCGCTGAATGTGTGCCTCTCGCTTGACAGTTTTCAAAACAGCATGATAGAATAAGTGCCAATAACTTCTGTTTAGGAGGTGAGGTGTGAGTGCGTAGGTTTGTGGTGTTACTCGCGGTTCTTCTCTCTGTGGCCATCTTCGCGGCGAAGTACGGAGGCACAGTGAGGTTTCTCATCGGAGTGGACGTCACCACACTTTTGCCCGGCAACATCCCAGATTCGATCAGCACCATCGTTGGGATGCACATCTTCGAAGGGCTCGTCGACTATGATGAGAACCTCAGAATCATCCCCGTGCTCGCCGAGAGATGGGAAATCCTTGACAATGGTACCGCCTACGTCTTTCATCTTCGCAAGAACGTCAAGTTCCACGACGGAGCAGATTTCAACGCTCACGCTGTGAAGAAGAACTTCGACTATCTCTTCTCCGCGAACCTCAGGAACGTCGGTCAGTACAAAGGCATCATCAAGGAAGTTCAAGTGATCGACGACTACACGGTCAAGATCGTGCTTTTCCAGCCGAACTCGACCTTCCTCTACAGGCTCGCTCAGTCGAGCGGTTGGATGGTCTCACCGCAGGCCATCGAAAAGTTCGGACACGATCCAGCACTGATGTCTAAGAACCCCATAGGCACTGGTCCATTCATGTTCAAAGAATGGAAGGCCGGGGAGAGCGTCGAGCTTGTGAAGAATCCCAACTACTGGCGTCAGGGTTTGCCTTATCTGGACAGAATAATCTTCAGAGTCGTAGCGGAGGACGTCTCACGCGTGAACCAAGTCAGGGCGGGGGACGCAGACTTCATGTACAACCCACCACCCGCTCTGTTTGCGGCACTTCAGCAGGACAAATCGCTGAAAGTCGAGGTCGTGCCAACCGTGAGGACGATCTTCATAGGTTTGAACACTTCCAGAGCTCCTCTGAACGACGTGAGGGTCAGGCAAGCGCTCAACTACGCTGTGGACAAAGAAAAGCTCTGCAGGGTACTCATGAAAGGCCTCGCAAAGCCATCGGATTCACCGCTTTCGAGCAGGACTTTCGGTTATTTCTCAACGGGAGGTTATCCATACGATCCTAACAAAGCGAAACAACTGTTGAAAGAAGCCGGTTATGAGAATCTCAAGCTCGAACTCATAACACCGAAAGGAAGATACCTAAACGATTACGAAACCGCGGTGGCCATCCAGGGTATGCTCAAAGAGGTGGGCGTCACGGTGGACGTGAAGCCGATGGAATGGGGAAGCTACGTAAGCAAGATACTTTCAAGAAAACCCGAAGATTGGGACTATCAGATGTTCTTACTCGGCTGGGCTCCTGGAACCGCGGAGGGTCACCAGGTGTTGTTCCCCCTCTTCCACTCTTCAAACCGCATGGACAGTCCCAATGCAACGATGCGTTACAACAACTACTTCTACAGCAATCCAAAGGTTGACGAGCTCATAGACAAGATCGCGGTGGAAACAGACGAGAAAAAGCTTTTAGAATATTTCAAGGAAGCACAAAAGCTCGTTGTTCAGGATGCTCCTTGGATCTTCCTCTACGAAATGAACATCGCTGCGGTGATGCGCAAAGAATTACAGGGCGTCAAAATCTATCCCACCGAACGTGTGAGCTTGGCAGAAGCTTGGATCGATCGTTGACATCGAGGGTGGCACCCGCCACCCTCATTGAAGGAAGGTGATCAGCCTTGCTCAAGTTCGTCGTCAGAAGACTTCTGCTTCTGATACCTGTTGTCATAGGTGTTTCAATAGTTTCTTTCTCCATCATGCACATGATTCCGGGTGATCCGGCGCGCATCATCGCTGGTGAAGGTGCGACGGTCGAGGACATCATGTCGATACGTATAAAGTACGGTCTGGACAGACCTCTAATCGAGCAATACCTCAGATTCATGAAGGGAATAATCACGAACGATCTGAGATCCATCAGAACAGAAAGGCCCATACTCACCGAGTTGCTTCCAAGATTCGCAAACACGGCTCAGCTCGCACTCGTGAGCATAATCATCTCCTCCGTGATTGGTGTGACGCTCGGCATCGTGTCGGCGGTGAAACGGAACAGCTGGATCGACACGTTCTCCATGGTCTTCTCACTCGTGGGTGTTTCGATGCCAATCTTCTGGCTCGGAATTCTTCTGATCATTCTCTTCGCGGTCACACTCAGATGGCTTCCATCTGGCGGAAAGGGTGGTATAGAGCATTTGATACTGCCGGCGTTGACGCTCGGGCTCGCCACCTCGGCGATCATAGCGAGGATGACGCGCGCGAGCGTGCTCGAGGTGTTGAACCAAGATTACGTGAGAACCGTCGTGGCGTTCGGTCTTCCTAAGAGAAAAGTGATTTACAAATACGTTCTGAGGAATGCGTTGATCCCCGTTGTGACCGTGATAGGGCTTCAGTTCGGATACCTTCTGGGTGGTGCGGTGCTCACTGAGAGCGTCTTCGGATGGCCCGGTCTTGGAAGGTTCGTGGTCGACTCGATCTTCAGCAGAGACTACATCGCGGTACAAGTTGGAATAATGATGATCGCAACAACCTTCGTGCTCGTGAACCTACTCGTGGACCTTGTGTATGCACTCATAGACCCAAGGTTGAGGCGAGGTTGATGCGCATGAAGAAGAGAACTTCTTCCTTGATCATACTGAAACGCATGGCGAGGAACAAAGGTGCGATCTTCGGTTTGATCGTCGTTCTTCTCATCGTTTTCGTGGCCATCTTTGCCCCTGTCATCGCCCCAAAGGATCCTTACAAACAAGATCTTTTGGCAAGTTTGGAACCACCGTCTTGGAAACATCCCTTCGGCACGGACGTGTTTGGAAGGGACGTGTTGAGCAGAGTGATCTACGGAGCAAGGACTTCCCTCTCCATTTCGTCGCTCGCTGTACTGATAGCCTTCATCCTTGGAGCAACGGTTGGTACGATCGCTGGTTACTTCGGTGGCGTGTTGGACGAAGTGTTGATGAGAATCCTCGACGTGCTCATGGCGTTTCCTGACATACTTTTGGCCATCGCGATAGTCGCCGCACTGGGTCCTGGAAAGATCAATCTGGTGGTGGCGATCGCGATATATTCCTTCCCACAGTTTGCAAGGGTCATGCGCGCTTCCGCGTTGACGATCAAAAGTTCCGAGTACGTAGAAGCGGCAAAAGCGATCGGTGAATCTAACCTCTCCATAATGGTGCGATACGTTCTGCCCAACGCACTGGCACCGCTGCTCGTTCAGGCAACGTTGAGAATGGCGACCGCTGTGCTCACCATCTCAGGCTTGAGCTTTTTGGGGCTCGGAGTGAAACCACCCGAGGCCGAATGGGGAACCGACCTTGCCATGGCGAGGGTGTATCTTGAAATAGCGCCACATCTGGGCATATTCCCAGGCCTGGCGTTGTTCATAACGGTGCTCGGTTTTAACCTCTTCGGCGACGGCTTGAACGACGCGCTGAACCCTCGCCTGAAGGACAGGTGATGAGCATGAAGGAGCTTTTGAGAATAGAGAACTTGAGACTCTACTTCGACACCGAAGAAGGAACTGTCAAGGCTCTGGAAGATGTGAATTTGAGCGTGAAAGAGGGAGAGATCGTCGGTGTCGTGGGCGAAACGGGCAGTGGTAAGTCCATAACGGCGATGAGCATCCTCAAACTCATACCCTCTCCACCTGCGAGGATGCTCTCTGGCAAGATCTGGTTCGATGGTCAGGAAATAAGCTCCTTCGACGAGGAAAAAATGAGAGAAATTCGCGGTAAAAAGATCGCGATGATATTCCAAGAGCCCATGACCTCGCTGAATCCCACCTTCACCGTTGGAGAGCAACTCTGCGACGTGCTCATGACTCACGAGAAGATCGAGAAAAAACAGGCGATCGAGAAAATAATCGAAGTCTTCAAACTGGTGAGGATGCAGGATCCTGTGGCACTTCTGGACAAGTATCCTCATCAACTTTCTGGAGGCATGCGCCAGCGCGTGATGATCGCCATGGCGCTTCTATGCAATCCAAAGCTTTTGATCGCGGACGAAGCGACCACGGCGTTGGATGTCACCATACAAGCACAGATCCTCGGGTTGATCAAGCGAATGAACGAACAACTCAAACTCAGCGTTCTGCTCATCACCCACAACTTTGGCATAGTCGCTCAAATCTGCGACAAGGTCGCGGTCATGTACGCAGGTTATGTAGTGGAGATCGCCGACATAAAGGAGGTCTTCGCCCGTCCTCGTCATCCATACACGCGAGGTCTTCTGAGCGCAATACCTCCAATAGACAGAAAAGTTGAAAGGCTCAGAATTATAGAAGGCAGTGTGCCAAACCTCATCGAGCCACCCAGTGGTTGTCGTTTCCATCCCAGGTGTGAGAGGTTCGTGCCGGGCGTGTGCGACGTCGAAGCGCCAAAGCTTGCGGGCGATGAACACATGGTTGCGTGTTTCAACCCGTACAACGGTGGTGGTAGCAGATGAAGTTGCTGAAGGTTGAAAGACTAATCAAGGACTTTTCGATCAAACTGGGATTCTTCGGTGGCAAGCATGTAATAAGGCCCATCAACGACGTTTCTTTCGAGATAGACGAAGGTGAGACACTGGGTGTTGTGGGAGAGTCCGGTTGTGGAAAGACCACGTTGGGCCGGACGGTCATAAGACTCTACGAACCCAGCGGTGGAAAGATCTATTTCGACGGCGTGGAGATCACGAACCTCAAGGAAAGACAGTTCAGGAATTTCAGAAGAAACATGCAGATCGTTTTTCAAGATCCTTTTTCATCTCTCAATCCAAGAATGACAGTCTACGACACCCTCGCAAGACCGTTGCGCATACACAAGGTTGTGTCTAAGTCCGAAGAGAAGGATCTCATCGTTTCAACGCTCGAGAGCGTGGGACTCAAATCAGAGCACCTCGGCAGATTCCCACACGAATTCTCCGGCGGACAGAGACAGAGGATTGCGATCGCAAGAGCTATAATAACCAAACCGAAGTTCATCGTCCTCGATGAACCAACCAGTGCACTCGACGTTTCCGTTCAAGCGCAGATAGCGAACCTGTTGAAGGAGCTCAAGCAAAAACTGAAGCTGACGTATCTTTTCATCTCCCACGATCTTTCCGTCATCCAGTTTTTGAGTGACAAGATCGCGGTGATGTACCTCGGACAGATCGTGGAGATGGGAACAGCAGAGACTGTGATCAGAGAAACGCTCCATCCTTACACGAAACTCTTGTTCAGTTCGATTCCCGTCCCGGATCCAGAAAAAAGAATGAAGTTTTCCATCGATGTCAGCGAGGTACCGTCGCTGGCGAACATCACCAAGGGTTGTCCGTTCTTCGATAGGTGTCCTTCAAGGATGAAAGAATGTAAGGAGTTCAGACCGAAGTTGGTGAACGTGAAAGAAGACCATGCCGTCGCATGCTTCTTGTACCACAACGAGATACACC
The DNA here is from genome assembly GCF_000816145.1 of Pseudothermotoga hypogea DSM 11164 = NBRC 106472. NCBI lineage: Bacteria > Thermotogati > Thermotogota > Thermotogae > Thermotogales > Thermotogaceae > Pseudothermotoga > Pseudothermotoga hypogea. Next base: position 893,879 of record NZ_CP007141.1, read on the forward strand.
AATGAGCGGCTCGCGCCGCTCTTTCTCACAAAAAATGGTGCCACGGACCCACCTTCGACAAGCCCAAACCGAGGCATAACTGAGCTTCCAGCTCCAGCCAGGCTCCCCTGCGGCACACGGTGCTACCGCTTATGGCTGCTTCCTTCCGGACCTGACCAGGTTCACGGCGCACCGTTGCACAGGACCCAGCCTTCATCGCCTTCCGCCCAGTCTGTGTCTCGACATGGACCGCCTCCGGTGGGAGTTCGGCCCCGCGTGTGGCGGATTTCGGGTACAGGGGACCGCCAGCCCCCCGCCTACCGTGACACCAAACATATTATACACGAGCACTCGAACTTCTCGAACGTTTGGTCGATGAAATTGTGTGGTACAATGAGATCAACAAAACTTGGGGGGTGAGACTATGAAGCAAGCTGGTTTGTTGGCAGGTGTGGGGCTGTTGTGCTCTTACCTTCTCTCCATGATACCTGGCGCAGGATGGGTCTTCTCGCTCGTCGGACTGGTGTTGTTCCTGGTTGGTGTTCACAAGATCTCACAGTTGACTAACCAGAGGGAGATCTTTAATCTTTTCTTGCTTCCCGTGATCCTCGGCTTCGTCGGGATCACCATAGCCTCCATCATGGTGATCGGTGCAGTGATGCGTACGATGATGACAGGTGGCTTCGGCATCGCTTCGCTCGGAGTTACGACGATTCTGGTGATGGTTGTTTCTGTGGTTCTCTTGATCATCAGCTTGATCTCGTACGTGAAAGCGTACAGATTGCTCGCACAGGTGACGAACATGAACATCTTCAACACCGTGGCGAGCCTGTACAAGTGGGGTGCGATCCTGCTAATCGTGTTCGGTGTCGGTGCGATACTCATGTTCGCAGGCGTGATCGTCGCCATGGTCGGTTTCTTCTCGATGGAGGAAAGATCTGCATCTCAGTGGCGAGTTCACAGGACCGTTTCGTGTTTGCAACAGCACGGTCCGTATGCATATTAATGGGAGCGCTCTCAGAAAGATTGATGTGGCGAGATCCATAGTCTCGATGTGGTCCTCATTTTAATTCATCGTGAGGCGTGTGCTCCTGAGTATTCTGTGGATTTTAGAAAGTTGAGCCACAACGATGCCACGACAAGTTCACACGTCAAATCCACAGACGATGAAAACGTTCTCTAAACAGATTCGGATCTTGAACAGTGAGAGCTTCTTCACGAAAAACGATCGAGAAAGGCCTCCTTACGGAGGCTTTTTTCATTCCAAAACGATTCAGAGCCTGAGCGCCCTTATGTAACCCATCGAAGTTGCGTACTGAATCGATCTGGTCCAACCGCTGCAATCACCTATCACGTGCAAATGTTCCACCACATCGTTACAGAACTTGTTGGAGTAGAATTTCACCTCAACCGCGTACAGCAAATTGTCGAAGTACGCGACACCTCTTATCACTCGATCGAGGTTGTCTATGAAGTCCACGAGCGATTCTCGTATCTTCGATGGAAATACAAGATTCGCATCTCCCAGTATGAAACTGTCTTCGTGTAGCGTCGGCTGAACCCTTCCGAGTCGTTTTGTTCTTCTGTATTCCTTGAAATCTCCGTAAGTTTGCAGGATAACTTTTTCTCTGTCGCCTGCGAGAATGTTCGCAAGCTTGGCCAGGTTCTTACCGTAGCCTGTTGGATCCTTGAAGGGTTCTGTGAACCTCGTGGTGACGAGAACGGCGAAGTTCGTGTTCTGTGTCTTGTGATGGGTGTCGGAATAACCGTTCACCGTGGTGAAATCTTCGTACTTTTCGAGCGTCACTTTACCTGCGGGGTTCTGACAGAACAACCTGCACATGTAACCGGTCCTGGTTTTGTATCTGACCTTCACCTCGTACATGTCGAAGAACTCTTCCATCACGTGGTTCGGAAGCTCGTACCTGACACCTATGTCAACGTAATAATTCTCCCTGACGAGCTGCGGATACTTTTCCTTGATGCGGTCCATCAATCTGTGGCCACTCCTGCCGACGGCGACCACGAGTTCGTCGAACACGAACTCGCCTTTGTTTGTGATGACTTTATGTTTTGAACCCAGTTCGACATCTTCAACGATCGTGTCGAACACGAAGTGCACGTTCTTGAAGGACGAGAAGTGCTCGAACAAATTGTTGTTCGTGTCTTTGAGTACATCCGTTCCCAAGTGGAAGAAATAAGCCTTGATCGGTTCAAAACCGTGATCGTAGAACTTTCTGTATGTCTCATCGTCCGCGAAGGATTCGCCGAACTCTATCTTTTTTCCATCCTTCTCGAAAGATTTGAGATACTCTATAGGATCGATTCTCTCCTTCAGCGTGGGCCGATAACCTGAATGGCTCAAGTACAACTCGACGATCTTGTACTGCACCTCAAAAGGTATATCCAGTTCGCCACCCATGCCCCTGCTCACGAAGATCTTTCCGTCCATTCGCACACCGGAAATGGTGTTGTGGGCGTGGTCCTTCCCTCTTTCGAACACGACGATCTCGTAATCGTCGATCTTCTTAGATTCGATCAAACCCTGCAGAAAACCGATCGCAGCAGCTCCAAATCCCACGATGCCCATCTTTTTCATTTCCACGATCCCTCCACTTGCGCAACGATTTCCACATCCATTCAATATACTACATGGGCAGGTCTCACGTGTGTTGAGTTTAAGACATGCTTTCGCAAGAATTGTGCAACGATTCGACCTTAGACTTTAACTTGGGTCAAAAGCGAGGGGTGATGGCGCGTTGAAAGATTTCTACAGGCTCAGTGCAGAAGAGGTTTGCCGAGAACTTTCGGTCGATCCACAAAAGGGTCTGTCCACTGAAGAGGCGAAGAGAAGACTACAGCAGTACGGTCCAAACGAACTTGCGGAAAAGAAGAGACGCACGATCCTTCAGATGTTCCTCTCACAGTTCACGGACTTTCTTATCATCATCCTGCTCGCCGCGGCGGGTATCTCCATCCTCGTCGGTGAAGCCGTTGACGCGATACTCATCATGATCATCGTGGTACTGAACGCCACACTGAGCACGATACAGGAATCCAAGGCGGAAAAGTCTTTACAACTGCTCAAGAAAATGGCTGCGCCAACCGCACGCGTCTTGAGAGATGGAGTCATTCAAACTGTTCCATCGCACGAATTGGTCCCGGGAGACATAGTCATCTTGGAAGCTGGCAACTACGTTCCCGCCGACGGAAGATTGATCGAATCGGTGAACCTATCGGTCAGTGAAGCTGCGCTCACGGGAGAGTCTCAACCGGTGGAAAAATTGATCGACGCAATAGACAAACCAAACCTGCCCATTGGCGATAGAACGAACATGGTCTACTCTGGCACAGTCGTCAGCCGGGGACGCGGAAAAGCGATCGTGACAGCCACTGGAAACGAGACGGAGATCGGTAAGATAGCCAAGATGCTCACAGAAATGGAGGAAGAAGAAACCCCGCTGCAGAGGAACCTCGAAAAGCTTGGAAAACAGATCGGCATGATCGTGCTCGTGATATGCGCGATCGTCTTTGTCGTGGGAATTTTGGAGGGTAACCCTGTTCTTGAGATGTTCCTCACGGCCGTCAGTCTCGCCGTCGCAGCGGTTCCGGAAGGTTTGCCCGCCGTCGTGACGATCGTGCTCGCCTTAGGTATGTACAACATGGTGAAGAGGCACGCGATCGTGCGAAAGTTACAAGCCGTTGAAGCGCTCGGGTCTGTGAACGTGATCTGCTCGGACAAAACAGGAACCCTCACCAAGAACGAGATGACCGTGGTGAAGTACTACCTGCACCCAGAACACTGGTTGAAACACGAAGTATCCAATGAGCCTGCGGGTGTTTTGAAAGAAGCGCTCACGGCCGCGGCACTTTGCAACGATGCGTTCATAGCGTTCAAAGACAACAGCAGAGCAACATCGGGTGATCCCACCGAAATCGCCCTCGCGCTCGCCGCATGGGACTTCGGTTTGAAAAAGACAGAGTTGGAAGAAAAGATGCCGCGCGTCCATGAAATACCCTTCGATTCCGACAGAAAGATGATGACGACCGTCCACAGGAAAGACCACACTTTCGTTTCTTACACGAAGGGTGCTCCCGACGTCGTGCTTTCGAAGTGCACGAAGTACGTTTCGATCTCAGGCGAAGTGAAAGAAATGAGCGAAAAGGACAGAGAACAGATTCTGCAGGCTAACCAGCGAATGGCTCAGGATGGCCTGCGCGTTCTTGCGGTGGCTTACAAGAGCGTAAAGGAAGGTCAGTATCAAGATCTCGAGCAAGACATGGTGTTCCTCGCACTGATCGGCATGATAGATCCTCCAAGGCCAGAGGTGAAAGATGCCCTCGAGAAGTGCAGAACCGCTGGGATAAAGGTGATCATGATCACGGGCGATCACAAGGCAACCGCACAGACGATAGCGAAAGAGTTGGGAGTAATTGACTCTGAAGGTAAAACGCTCACGGGTAGTGAACTTTTGAATATGGATATCGACGAGCTGGTGAAGGTCGTGGAAGAGGTGAAGGTCTACGCGAGGGTTTCACCGAGCGATAAACTGAAGATCGTGGAGGCGCTCAAGAAGAAAGGTAAAATCGTGGCGATGACGGGAGACGGTGTGAACGATGCACCGGCTTTGAAGAGAGCGGACATAGGTGTCGCGATGGGTATCACGGGAACGGATGTTTCGAAAGACGCCGCGGACATGGTGCTCACCGATGATAATTTTGCGAGCATCGTGGCTGCCGTTGAAGAGGGAAGAAAGATCTTCGACAACATCAGAAAAGTCGTCTACTATCTGCTCTCGTGCAATATCAGCGAGGTGGCGACGATATTCGTCTCGATCCTGCTCAGATTGCCTCTACCCCTCATTCCGGTCCAGATTCTCTGGATGAACCTGGTCACCGACGGACTTCCAGCACTTGCGCTCGGGGTCGAACCTGCAGAACCTGACGTCATGAACAGACCACCGAGAGATCCGAAAGAGGGTATCATGAGCAAGGACGTGATGAAAAAGATATTCATCGGAGGCTTGTTGCTCTCGATGTTGACACTCTTCGTCTACGGTTGGGCCCTGATGGAACACGACGAGATAAGACTGCTCAGAACGATGGTCTTCTTCACCCTGTGCACGGGCCAGCTGTTCCACGCGCTGAACTCAAAATCTTTGAAACATTCGCTCTTCAAAGTGGGCATAAAGAACAATCCACGCTTGCTCTTAGCGTGTGCTGTATCCTTCCTGCTCCTACTTGCGGTCATATATCTTCCAGGTCTGCAGGACGTCTTCGGTACCACCACGCTGGCAGGTCATCAACTCTTGGTCAGCTCTCTGGCAGCTTTTATGATCGTGCCACTCTTCGAACTCGTCAAGTGGTTCGATCGAAGAAAGAGCTGAGCTCTTGGCCCGGTCGCAAGACCGGGTCTTTTCTTTTCAGAGGATAACCCGACCATCACGTAGAAATACTTAGATGGTGAGATCATGAAAGGGCTCGTTCTTACAATCGTGTTCCTTTTGATATTCACAGTCTACTGTTTTGCGAACGAGATGCTCATCGAAGCGATAGAAAAGTTTGCCGTGGAAAAATTTGGCCCGGAGGCGACCATAGTTTCTCTGCACATCAGAAGTTCTCCGAGTTCCTTTGACAAGATCCAGCTGATTTCACACAATCGTTCGAAAAGTTTTTTCCGTTTCCTGTTCAAAGCTTATCGAGAAGAGAAGTTCTGTGGTTATGTGCGCATCGAATGTGAGCTTGCGATCTTTGCCAATGTTCTGGTCGTGAACAGAACGGTCAGATCCAACGAAGTCTTGAGCGAAAACGATGTGACGTTTCAGAAGGTGAACCTCCTAGCCCTGAACGTGGAACACTGCACGGACATCGACCAAGTAGTTGGAAAGATCGTTCGAAAGATGTTCAGACAGAACGAACCTTTGGACGCGAGGTACTTGATGAAACCACCGGATGTGAGAGCCGGACAGCTATTGACAGCCAGAATGACCATTGGCCCGGTCGTTGCAACGGCGCAGGTGCGCGCCATGCGTGACGCTTACATAGGCGAGAAGATCTCCGTCAGAAACGTTTCGAGCGGTGTGCTCATAGAAGGCTTGCTCCAGGAGGATCTCACCGTTCTGGTGATTGGAGGTTGAGGCCATGAGGAGATTTCTTATCTTCGCACTGATGCTTTTCACAGCGATCATTCTCGCAACGTCCTTGTGGAACAGTTCCACCAACACGCAGTTCAGATACATCATCTCGGACAGAAAGGCGAGTCGCGTGGGTGACATCGTCACGATCGTCGTGCGCGAAAGTCCGCAGTTCAGCACTTCGCTCAGCACCGAATCTCTGGAGAAGGCTTTGATGAACCTGATCACAGGCACGGTGAAAGGCATCACGAACTTCGACTTGTCCAAGTTCATTCCCATAAACAACAACACGAACATCGACAGAAGCGCAAAGACCAGTACCAACGTCATCATGACCATGTCTGCCGTCGTGGTCGCCATAGAGAATGGAAACTTCGTCATAGAAGGAAACAGACAACTCAAGGTCGGCAATCAGCTCAGCGAAGTGACGATAAGAGGCACCGTCAGACCCGACGACATCGCCGCGAACAACACGATCGACTCTTCGAAGATCGCCAACTGTCAGATTTGGGTCAACGGACAGCTCGTTTTCAGGCAGAAGCCCGACGAGGAATCATGGCTCGATGCATTTCTCTCTGCCATCGCCAGATTCTTGCTGTGAGGTGGTGGGCGTGAGAAAGATATTTCTCGTGCTGACATTGACACTGACGTGCATCGCTTTCTCCACCGCAAGGATCAAAGACATCGCGAACTTCAGAGGCGTGAGAGACAACCAGCTGTTCGGCATAGGCATCGTGGTGGGACTGAACGGCACGGGTGATTCGGGTAAGATAAGTTCTACCGTACTCAGCAACATAGCGAAAACACTCGGTGTGACCATGAATCCAGAGGACATCAAAACGAGGAACAGTGCGATGGTGATGGTCATCGCTGACATTCCTGCGTTTTTCAAAGAGGGCATGAGGCTGGATGTCGTGGTGGCATCCATAGGGGACGCGAAGTCGTTGGAGGGTGGCATTCTGCTACAAACACCACTGTTCGGTGCGGATGGAAACGTCTACGCAGTGGCCCAAGGAAGCGTCAGCGTGGGTGGAGCGGAAGTCAAGGTCTCGGCGAATTTGCAATCGAAGTACAAGGTCGTGGGGTTCATTCCATCTGGCGCCATCGTGGAACGTGAGATACCCTTCGAGTTCGCTCAGTCCAACTCGGTGACCTTGCATCTGAAACGACCCGACTTCACGACCGCCGCGAGGGTGGCACAGGCGATAAACACCACTTTTGAAAGGAGAATAGCGAAGGCGATCGATGCTTCGACGATAAAGATAGACGTACCTTCTGCGTTCGAAGACGATGTGATATCCTTCCTCGCACTCGTAGAGGAAATCGAAGTCTCAGTGGACATGCCCGCACGAGTGGTTGTGAACGAAAAGACGGGCACGGTGGTGTTCGGCGGAAACATAAAGATCCTCGACTTCACTCTCTCTTACGGGGTTTTCAACGTCACGATCAAAAATGGCAAACTTCCGGAACAGGAAACGGAAGCCACGGTGGGTGCGCTCGTTTCCGCGCTCAAGAGTCTCGGTGCCACACCACAGGACATCATAGCGATACTCGAGTCCATGCACAAAGCTGGTGTGTTGCTTGCCGAGCTGGTGGTGATGTGAATGGTGCAGACAATTTCTACGATCAACAGAGGTTCTGATAAACTCTGGAACGCCTGTGCGGACTTCACCGCGACGATCTTTTACGATGTTCTCAAGAAGATGTACGAGTCCATACCCAAGTCGAACTTGTTCAGAAGAACGCTCGCAGAAAGCTGGTTCATGAACATGACCCTGTACGAATATTCGAGGCAGGCGGCGAGGCACGAACTCTCTTCCCTGACGAACATGATCTACGAAGCTTTGGCGAAGAAGGCTTACGGTAAGACTTCAACTTAAGATGCGCTTTGCGGTCTCTGCGAGTTCGAACTCCAGCAGTTTAGAAACCAACTCGTCCAGATCGCCGTCCAATATTTCCTTGAGCCTGTAACTTGTGTAATCGATCCTATGGTCGGTCACGCGGTTTTGCGGAAAGTTGTAGGTCCGGATCTTTTCGCTTCTCTCGGCTGTCTTTATCTGGCTTTTCCTTTGCTGGGAGATCTTTTGCATGAGCTCTTCCTGTTTCAGCTGAAAGAGTTTGGCCCTGAGTATGGCGAGAGCCTTCTCTCTGTTTTGATGCTGCGATCTTTCGCTTTGACAGCTCACGGTGATACCCGTTGGAAGGTGCGTTATCCTCACGGCAGATTCAGTTTTGTTCACGTACTGTCCCCCATGACCTGAAGCCTTGAAGGTGTCTATCTCCAGATCTTTCGGGTCTATCTGGACTTCCACGGTCGTGACCTCGGGCAGTATCGCGACGGTGGCGGTGGAGGTGTGTATCCTACCGGAAGATTCCGTGATCGGGATCCTCTGGACCCTGTGTACCCCACTTTCCCATTTCAGATGTTTATAAACAGATTTCCCTCTGACGAACAACACGACTTCTTTGAACCCGCCAAGACCGGTGTCGTGAAAGTCTGCGAGCTCCACTTCCCAGCCCTTGCGCTCCGCATAGCGGCTGTACATTCTGTACAGATCTGCGGCGAAGAGTGCGGCTTCTTCTCCCCCTGTGCCTGCCCTTATTTCCATGATGATACTGTCGTAGTCGTCGCTCGGAAGCAGGAGCGAAATCAACTGCGAGAGCTTCTGCTCGTGTTCCTGTTTCGTCTCAGCGAGCTCTTTCTCGGCAGAAGGATCCTCCGCAATGACCTGTTGCCAGAACTCGATATCTCTTTCGAGCTCTTCAAGCCCTTCGTGAAGCTGAACGATCTCTTCAAGTTTTGAATATTCTATGGACAATCTCTTCATCTCTTCGACGTCGATATCGGCTCTTGCGAGCTCGATCTGCAATTCTTGAAGTCTTTCCTTCGCCTTCTCAACAAGAGATTTGACCAACTCTTTCATCCTATCTTTCTCCTCATTTCCTCTGGATTGCGACAGTACTCGTAAAGCTGGTTTTTGTCTATCAAACCTGAAAAGTAAGCCTTCAGCAGGGCATCGTCGAAGAGGATCATACCCTGCTTGGCACTCGCCTGCATGATCGATTCTATCTGGTGCAGCTTGTTCTCCCTTATCAAGTTCTTCACCGCCGTTGTTCCCACAAGTATCTCCAACACTGGCACGACACCTCTACCCGAAGCGTGCCTCAGCAATCTTTGATACACGATCGCGATGAGGGTGTTCGCCACCTGAAGCGCAATTTGTTTCTGCTGATGTGCCGGAAACACATCTATGATCCTTTCCGGGGCGCTCGCGGCGCTGTTGGTGTGTATCGTGCTCAAAACCAGATGTCCTGTCTCTGCAGCGGTGAGTGCCAGCGCCATAGTTTCCAGATCTCTCATTTCGCCGACGAGTATGACGTCTGGATCTTGCCTCAACGCATACTTGAGACCATCGTAGAAACTGTTCGTGTCCTGACCGAGTTCTCTTTGGTGGATGATCGATCTCTTGTTGGTGAAAACGTACTCGATGGGATCTTCGATGGTGATGATGTGGTACGGAAAGTTCTCGTTGATGTAGTCTATCATTGCCGCCAGAGTCGTGGACTTACCGCTGCCGGTGGGCCCAGCGACGAGAATCAGACCAGAATCTCTGTTGGCAAAGTCTTTGAGTATCTCAGGTAAACCCAACTCACTGAAGGTCCTTATCCTGCTGGTGATCAGCCTCAGTGCGAGGGCGGGGTTTTTTCTCTCGTGGTAAAGATTTCCTCTGACCCTAATTTTGTCTCCCACGGAAAAGGCGAAATCTACCTCTTTCTTGTCTTCGCTTCTTGTGATGTTCAACTGCTCGAAAATCTTCTGAACCGCGTCGAGCAGATCCTTTGCACTGACGGGTGCGTACTGCTTTTGAACCACGAGCACCCCGTCGATCCTGTAGATCGGAGGAACTCCAACCGACAAATGAACATCGGAAGCGCCCTTCGCGAAGGCCTCGGACACCAGGGAGTGAATATCGATCATTTTCGCTCACCCTCGAGCACCGAAACGCACCTTGGACATATTCCGGGGAAACGGCCGTCCGAATTGGTCAACGGATGGTATTTCCAGCACCTCTCACACTTCTGCCCTTCAGCTTTGCTCACCAAAACTTGTATCCTTTCTTCTCCCTTTTCCAGTTCGACCTGAGACACTATGAAGATCTCTTCGAGCACGTCTCTGTATTTCTGCAACAATGAAAAGAGTTTCTCATCACCGATTTTCAGTGTGAGCTTCGCATCCAAAGAATGACCTATCAGGTCGGCTTGCCTTGCGTCCTCGAGAGACTTCAGCGCGATGTCTCTGACTTCGAACAGTTTTTCGAAATCCTGCATGAGTCTCTCATCGATCCAGTCTTTCCTGTACTCCGGCCAGCTTTCCGCGTGTATCGTTTCGAATCTTCTATCTTCCGAACACAGATGAGAGTAAGCCTCCTCGCATGTGAAGGTGATTATCGGTGAAAGCATGATCAAGAGGGATCTGAGAATCTCTCTGAGCACCGTCTGAGCAGATCTTCTCTTGAGAGAGTTCTTCCCTTCAACGTAGAGTCGATCCTTCACGATGTCCAAATACACCGCGCTCAGTTCGACTGAGCAGTACTTCACCAAGATGTTGTACACTTTCGATATCTCGTAGCTCTCATAAGCTTCCGTGACAGTCTTGATTATCTGTTGCAACCTTCCGAGTGCCCACTTATCTACCGGCAGGAGCTTTTCGTAAGGCACGACATCTTTCGGTGTGAAGTCGTAAAGGTTGCCCAGAAGGTATCTGATCGTGTTTCGAATCTTTTTGTAAACCTCCACTTGCTGCTTGAGTATGTTGTAGCTTATGCGTATGTCGTTGAAGTAATCGCTGCTCGCGAGCCAGAGCCTTAGAACGTCTGCGCCGTACTTCGAACACACTTCCAGCGGATCGACCACGTTCCCCAAGGACTTGCTCATCTTCTTTCCTTCTTCGTCCTTGATGAACCCGTGGGTCAGAACCGTTCTGTACGGTGGCTGACCATGTTTGACGACGGACAGCACCAGAGACGAGTTGAACCAACCTCTGTGCTGATCGCTCCCTTCCAGATACATGTCTGCAGGGAAAGTGAGCTCGGGCCTCGCGTTGAGCACAGCCTCGAACGATGCTCCAGAGTCTATCCACACATCGAGAGTGTCGTACGTCTTTTCCAAATCATTCGAGCCACAGTTCTTGCAAGCGTAGCCATCCGGCAAAAGTTCCTTTTCACTCGTCTCAAACCAAGCGTTGGTACCTTTCTGCCTGACAATACTTGCAAAGTGCTCGATGAGTTGTGGATCCAGATTCACATGTCCACAGGACTTACACCTGAACGCGGGGATCGGAATGCCCCACACTCTCTGTCTGGAAATACACCAGTCCGGCCTTTCTTCGATCATCGCAGCTATCCTGTTCTTACCCCAATCGGGGATCCACTCGACCATGTCGATCTGTTCCAAAAGCTTCTTTCTCAAATCGTTCTTGTCGATGGAAATGAACCACTGCTCGGTCGCCCTGAATATGACGGGATTCTTGCATCTCCAGCAGTGAGGATAAGAGTGCGTTATCGTCGAAGCGTGCAGTAGCACACCCAAGCTTTTCAGATCTTCCATGATGATCTTGTTTGCGTCGAACACGTTCAAGCCTTCGTACTTACCAGCCTCACCTGTGAAACGCCCTTTTTCATCAACGGGTGAAAGCACATCGAGCTTGTATATCTTGTATCCGTACTCGTAGTCCTCTTCACCGTGACCGGGAGCCACATGGACGCAACCGGTCCCAGTCTCCATGTCAACGAAGTCGGCGAGTATGATCCTTGAATCTCTCTGAGACAGCGGGCTGATCGCGATTCTGCCTTCCAGCAAGCGTCCACTGAACTTTTCAAGGACCGAATAGTGCTTTAAACCGATCTCACTTGCGAACTGCTCGAGCAATCTCTCCGCGATGATCCAGATCTCAGAATCAACGTTCAACCTCACGTAGGTCTCCTCAGGATGCACAGCGATGCCCGTGTTGGCTGGCAAGGTCCACGGTGTGGTTGTCCATATCACGATGTACTCGTCACTGTCCTTCATCTTGAATTTAACGTAGATGGATGGAGAAACATGATCACGATACTCTATTTCCGCCTGAGCGAGTGCAGTACCACAAGTGAAACACCACAAAACAGGCTTCTTCTCCCTGTACACATAACCATCTTCGACGAATTTCTTCAAAACAGTGTAGACCCTGTACTCGTACTCAGGTTCAAGCGTGGCATAATAGTTCTCCCAATCGCCTATCACGCCGAGTCTCTGAAACTGACGTTTCTGAATCTCTATCTGCTCTTTGGCGAACTTCTCACATTCTCGCCTGATCTCCTGTGGCGTCATCTTCTCTACTTTTTCCTTGAGCATGCTCGTCACGCGATGCTCGATGGGCAAACCGTGCGTGTCCCAACCCGGCACATACGGAACCTTGAATCCTCTCAATGTCTTGTACCTCATCACCATGTCCTTCAGAATCTTGTTCATCGCCGTGCCTATGTGTATCGCGCCGTTCGCGTACGGAGGACCATCGTGCAAAACGAACGCAGGACGATTCTCCCTTGTTTTCAGGATGTATCTGTGAATGTCGATCCTCTTCCAACGTTCGAGGATCTGCGGCTCTTTCTCAACCAAATTCGCCCGCATCGGAAACGCGGTGTTCGGTAAGTTCAGAGTCTCTCTGTAATCCAAAACCGACACCTCCTTACAGATTCAAAAGCTCCTCGATCGTTCGCTTCAGTTCCGTCAGATCGGCCGACTTGACAACGTAAGCATCGGCCGCCCAAGAGGAAAGATCGTACTTGTAGTGCGAATAAGCCGTCAGCAAAACGATCTTCAACCCGGGTTGCTGCTTTCTCAACTCGCCGGCGACTTCTATGCCGTTCTTTCCAGGCATCTCGATGTCCAGAACCACCAGATCGAACGGCTTTTCGTTACACTTCTGGAGGCACTCCTCTGCGTTCATCGCAGTTTCCACTTCGTATCCCTCATCTGTGAGTTCCTCGCTCAGGAGAAACCTTATGTTCTCTTCGTCATCCACCACGAGTATCTTAGCCTTGGACATTTTCCTTTCCTCCCTTCACGGGAATTTCGAAGAAGAACTCCATGCCGTTGTTCTTCGGCTCGGCCCAGATTCTACCACCGTGTTCGTCCTCGACGATCTTCTTGCATATGGGTAGTCCCAAGCCCGTACCCTGCGTCTTGGTCGTATAGAACGGGGTGAAGATCTTCCTCAACTCTTTATCGGAAAGAGGCTCGCCCATGTTGAAGACCGACACAACCACTCTGTCGGCCTCCTGGAAAGATCTGACCACGATCTTACCATTGGGAGGCGAGGCCTCTATGGCGTTCTGAACGAGGTTTATGAGAACTCTCTTCAGCTTCGCCCTGTCCGCAACGACCTCTGCTGCGCTGGAAAGCTTTGTCTCTATTATAACATTCGCTTTCTTTGCTTTCTCCTGCATGATATAAACGACCTCTTCTATCAGCTCGTTCATGTCAAACCTGGTGAACTCAAGAATGGACTTCGGTTTGCTGAACTCCAATATTTCTGTCACGATCCTTTCGAGGTTCTCAACTTCTTTCGATATGACGTCCAGATACTTTTCGACCGTCTGAGTGTTGGACAGATTCCTCCTCGCCCGGTTGATGAACCCTCCTATCACCGTGATGGGATTCCTGAGTTCGTGTGCCACACGTGCCGCAACTTCCCCCAGCAACATGAGTTTCTCTCTTTCCTTCTGTTCCTGCTCCATCCTGACCTTCTGCGTGACGTCTTCGAGCGTGACGATCACACCGGTGATGGTTTCGTTCATCGGGTCCCAGAGTGGCGAGTACTTGACGTTGAGAAAGATTTCCCCCTGTGGTCCTTCTATGCGGTATTCGGACAGCTCGACAGCCTCACGTCTCTCCTGCACCGTCATGGCAACCCCAAGGAGATCCTGAAACACCGCTCCGAGTTCGAAATAATGTTCTCCGGCGATTCTTTCCTGTGGCAATCCAACGATGTTGGAGAACATTCTGTTGCACTGAAGGATGCGCCCGTTTTTGTCGATGACAGCGATACCAGTTGACAGGTTCTGCAGAATGTTTTCCGTGAATCTGTGAAGGTAATCTATCACGTTCTTCTGTTTCTCTAAGCTGTCGGTCTTTTTCCTCAGCTCTTCGTAGTTCATCACGTTTTCTATGGCGAGTCCCGCGCTGTCAACGACTATTCGAAGAACCTCAATGTCTACCTCGCTGATGGGCTTCTTCGTGAACTTGTTGTCCAGCACGACGACGCCTATCGTATCCCACCGACCAACGAGGGGTAATACGAGAAACTCGTCCACACCCAGCAGATTCACAAGATCCCGAACTGAAGGTTCAAAACTTTCCAGCAGCGATGGTGTGACATGGATTATCCTTCTTCTCAACACGACTCTCTCGAGGATCGGATGATCCTTGTAATGGAACATCCTTCCGTCTATGCGAGCGGTGAGGCCTCCCTTCGCATCGAGTATCATTGCCTCCTCGCGCAGATACTGTGAGAAGTCACCGTAAATCATGGCACGCTTTTCGGCTTCTTTCCAGATTTCCTCGATATTTTCCCCATCTTCCGGCCCCAACCACATCTTGCCGACGAGTGTGTCAGTCTTCCTATCCCGGATCAACAGAAGTGCTCGGTTGAATGCGAAACCTCGACCCGACGTGAGTCCGAGCAGCAGGATTTTGTACACGTTCACGAGATCGTAGCTCGCCCTCATCGCGTTGCTGAGGCTGTGCACCAGGTCCATTTTCTTGAGATACTCCTGCTGTTGCTGGATCAATCTCTCGTACTCTTTCGTGCTCAAAGTCAAACGTTCTATCTGTTCTTTGAGACTCTGCTGGTACTCGACACGCGTGTGCGCGAGGCTGTACCTCTTCACCATGTCGTTGAGCGTCGCCAGATCGAGTTCATCGAAACTGTACCTGCTGCGATAACCAGTAGGAGCGATCTTGTTCACGGCGATGATTATGCCCAAGATGGTATCACCGAGTCTCGCGGCGCACGCGATCGCCGACTTCACCTTGATGCCAAGAAAATCGAGCTGGGTCTTCGTCAGCACGATGCCACGCTCAGACTTTTCCACCTTCGTCACGAAGCTGTGGTTAGCGGGCAATCTTTCGTAGATCAGTTGATTTTTGTCCACACCCTCGGCGTCCTTGAAGATATAACCTTCTTTGTCCTTCACCAAGTACAGTACGGCTTCCGCGTTCAGCGCCTTCTTCATCACAGACAGCGTGCCTTTCAACAGCGAGTCTGGATCGCCACAACTGTGAAACACGTCGGTCAGTTCACTGAGCAGCTCGTATTTTTCCATCGTTTCTCGCATCGAAACGATCTTCTCGGCAACCCACAACGTTTTCGACAGTTCTTTCAGCAACTCCTGCAAAGCTTCTGTCTTCTTCACTTTTTTCAATACGACCGCTCCTATGACGTTCGCATCGTGCTCGAGGAGAAAGCAACTTTCCAACTTCTCAAGCTCATCTCTGCCGAACTTCTCCTGACCAACCCTTTCTTGTCCGTGAGTTGAACCCACCAACCTGAACTGCGATTTGTAGTCCTCGAAGAGGAACACATCGCACGCTTCTGCTTGCACCTCTTCACAGAGCAGATGCGCCAGTTTGTCCATCGCGTGACTTTGGTACCCCGATTCAAGAAACTCCATGATCAGATCGAAAAACCTCAAAGTCCCAACCTCCTGAACAAAGTCTCAGCGTGCTCGACGTGTGAGCCTGCCCAGTACACTCTGCCACACACAGGACACGAATAGAACTCGTTCTGTGTCTGTTGAACGTACAGCGGCACCTTCGCCTTTATTTCTTCCTCGCTCGCCCTGACGAGTTCAGCATTGCACAAACTGCACCTGCTCATGCGTTTCGAATTCTTCAGATCTATCTTCTTCGAGAGTTCCACCAGTTGTTCTCGCCAGTCGTCCGAAGAAACGTAGTAGCAACGAATACCTTTTTCTACGGCCTTTCTGAGCAAGTCTCTGTCTCTCGTTATCAGGACACGGTTGGTTTCTTTGCAGAATTCGAGTATCTCTTCTTCGTCCATATCTGAAACGTAAGCCGTATCGAAACCGAGCAATCTGAGCTTTCTGGCCAGCTTTCCAAGCATTCTGTCAGCGAAGAACATTTTCAACCACCATCAAAAACATTGTACAACAACAAAAGCCCTCCGTGTGGAGGGCACATTTTCCAAGACTCACATCAAACAAACTTCTTGAGAAACTGCAAGCCCATGAGCAAACCTTTTTTCGATTTGTCCAAACTCCCTGCCCAGATGGGATCTTCGTGTTCTATGCTGATCACGAAATCGTATCCAACCTTCCTGAGGTTCAAAATGAAGCTGGGCCAATCTATCTCACCGAGACCGGGCATCCTGTAGATCCACCAGCTCTTGCCGTGTGCGTTGGTTCCAAAGTGTCCAAAAATGCTCTGTTCGTGCAACATATTTCTCTTGATTTCCACGTCCTTCGCGTGCACGTGGAAGATCCTTTCTGCGAACTCTTCCACCACCTTCAGATAGTCCACGCCCAGCCAGTAAAGGTGAGACGGATCGAGGTTCAGTCCGAAGGAACTTGGGGTGATCCTGAATATTTCTCTCCAGAGTTCTGGTGAATAGAAGATGTTTCCTATCTTCTCTTCGGCCTGCCAACCGACCATTGGGCAATTCTCTATCATGAGCTTGACGTTCTTGCTTTCGGCATAACTTATCAGCGGTTTAAAGACCTTTTCGAACTCCTTCAAATTCTCCTCGACGCTCTTTGTGATGTCCCTTCCTATGAAGGTCCCAACGAGTTCCACACCGAGCAAGTTCGCCACGTCGATGACCTTTTTCAAATGCTCATTTATCGCTCTTCTTTTCTCAAGGTTCGCATCCAGATTGTTGTCGTAGTAAGCCAGGGAGGAGATGATCAGACCGTGCTTTTCCAGAAGCGCTTTGATCCTTTCAGCGTGTTTTTCATCGAACTTGTCCACGTCGATCGTGGTTGAAGAAAAATCCCTCTCGTTCACCAAGGGCCAGGCAGCAACCTCCAACGCCTCGAAGCCAGCACTGCCAGCCCATTCGATGATCTCTTCGAATTTCGTATTCCCCAACGCGACCGTCAAGAATCCGATCTTCATCGCAACACCTCCAGCAAAGAGGCGGGCAGAAGCCCGCCTCAACCTCTCAGAACACTGAGTCTGGGAAGTAGTAGTCCTTCGCGTTCTCTCTGGTCACGGTCTCGGTGGAGAGTATGATCTTCCTCGGGATACCCTTCTGGTAGAAACCGTTCAGAGATTGACCCTTGAGACCCATCACTGCCAGGTTTATCGCCGTCGCGATCATGTTGGGTGGGTATGTGAAGTTCACTTCGATGAGTGGATGACCGTCCATGATCATCTTGACGATGTTCTTCTCGCAAGCTCCACCCACCAAGACGATATTCTTGTCTCTGCCAGCTTGTCTGAGGGCGATCAACACTCCATGTAGCATGTCGTCGTCCCCTGTCCAGACTGCATCGATCTGTGGGAACTTGGTGAGCAGAGTCTGCATGACTTCGAACGCCTTCTCCCTCGACCAATAGCCTGGTTGCTCTGCGATGATCTTCAGATCTGGATAAGGCGCTATGGCATCCTTGAAGGCCTTGACCCTTTCATCGTCGATCGTGGAAGGAATACCCCTGATCACGACAACGTTACCTTTACCCTTCAGCTTCTCAGCGATATACTTTCCGGCGAGATAGCCATACATGTAGTTGTCGCCAGCGATGTAGACGTTGTACTCTTCGGAGTTGATACCCCTATCGACTATGACCGTGTACACACCCTGTCTGAAGGCCTGAACACAGATGGGTGTGAGTGGAGCAGACTCGTACGGGTTGATGACCAGTGCGTTGATGCCGCGTGCGAGCAAGGCTTGTACTTGCGCGATCTGCTCGCTCGGTTCTCTGGCGGTCACCAGGTAGAACTCCACATCCGGATCGTTCTGGTACTGCTTGATCGCGTACTGTGCCCACCAGACCATACCACCGGTCCAACCGTGGTCCGCCGCCGGGATCGCGACTCCGATCTTGTACTTCGCCGCGAAGCTCACCAGCGTTAGGACCAGCATCAACACGACCAACAGCTTCTTCATACGAACACCTCCCTCTCTTTGCCCCAAAGGGGCGATCATTTTCTCAGATTCTGCAACAACACTGCCGCGATGATGATCAAACCCTTGACCATACCCTGCAGATACACCGCCACGTTCAACATCACCAACATGTTGTTGACGACTCCGAGTATCAAGGCACCGAAGAAAGTTCCGAAGATGGTGCCCTTACCACCGCTCAGACTCGTTCCACCGATGACTGCAGCTGCGATGGCGTCGAGCTCGAAACCAGAACCTGTGGACGAAGAACTGACGGAAGCCATCATGGATGACAACAGGATGGCGGATGTCGCCACAGAAACGCCACTGATGATGTACGTGATCGTTCTGATCGTATCCACCTTTATCGCGGAATACACTGCGGCGGTCTCGTTCGCCCCGACGGCGTACACGTACCTGCCGAATCTGGTTTTGTCCAAAACGATGTACGCCAGCACCGCATAGACAACAAACACGATCATGGGCAGAGGTAAACCTGCAACGAACTTCATTCCGAAGCTCGAGAAGGTGCGAGAAAAGCTCATGTAGACTCCTCCGTTTGCAAAGTTCAGCACCAAGGATCTGTATATCGCCATACCACCGAGCGTTGTGATGAACGCGGGAATCTTTCCTTTCGTGGTCAAAAGTCCCATGCCCAGACCAAGCAGTGCGGCAAGAGCGTAGGTGAGCAGGATCGAAGCCAACGTTGGTCCAACACCGTTGCCCAACTTGTTGCTCGTGGTGATAGCGAAGGCCCCCAGGAGCGCGAGCATGGAACCAACCGACAAATCGATTCCACCGGCGATCATGACGAAGGTGATGCCTATCGCGATGATCCCAACGTAGGAAGTCTGCCAGAAGATGTTCAAGATGTTCCTCGGTTTCAAGAACGCGGGTGTCATGATTCCGGAAAAGATCATCAAACCAATCAGGACAAGAACGATCATGTACTTTCCGAGAAAGTTTCTAAGCTTGATACGCACCGACCTCCTTCACGCCCGTCGCGTGGTAGATGAGCTCCTTCTCGTTCAGATCTTCCCCTTTCGCCTCTGCCACGATCCGTCCGTTGCGCATGACCAAAACCCTGTTGCAGAGGCCTATCACCTCTGGCAGGTCCGAAGAAACAACGACGAAACTGCATCCGAGTTCACTTATCATCTGGTGCATGATCTGGTAGATCTGATGTCTCGCGTTCACATCGACTCCACGTGTCGGCTCGTCGAAGAGGAAGATCTTCGCTCCCGTTTCCACCAGCTTGGATATCACCACCTTCTGTTGGTTTCCGCCACTGAGCGTGCCCACCGTTTGCCAAGGACTCCTCACCTTGATATCGAACTTCTTTTCGTAGCTTTTGAACGTGTCTACTTCCTTCCTCACGCGCACCAAGAGCTTAGAGAATTTCTCCAAAGACATCATGGTCGTGTTCTTGAAGGCTTCCAAGATCTGAATGATGCCCGCATTTTTTCTGTCCTCAGGTAAGTAAACAAGACCCAAGTTCTTCGCATCTTGAGGATCCTCTATCTGCACCTTCTTTCCGAACAGATGCACCTCGCCAGATTTGACCTTTCTGATACCGACGAGCGCTTCCATGAGCTCCGTTCTACCAGAACCGACCAGTCCGTAGAAACCCAGTATCTCGCCCCTGTGAAGTTCGAAGCTGACCTCCTTGACAATTCCGTCGGCGGTCGAAAGGTCTCTCACCCGAAGAACTATCTCCGTTCCCGGTACGGGCTTTTCGGGGAACATCTCGTCGAGTTTCCGACCCACCATGAGCTCGGCTATCTGTTTCTCGCTCAAACCTTGTATTTCTCCCTGATAGACCTTTCTGCCATCCCGCAGCACGATCAGTTCCTCGGCGATTTGACGCACCTCTTTGAGTCTGTGCGATATGAAGATCACCGTTATTCCCTTCTGTTTCATGTTTCTGACGATCTGGAAAAGCTTCAACACTTCTTCATCGGTGAGAGAGGAAGTTGGCTCGTCCATGATCAAAACTTTCACTCTCTTGGATATGGCTTTGATGATCTCCACCATCTGTTTCTGCGCGGGAGAAAGCTGTGAAACATAAACTGTAGGATCTATGGAGAGATCCAGTTGTGCCATGAGATGTTTGGTCTCTTCGATCATCTTTCTCTTCGAGAGGAGAAAGCCACGTGTCATTTCGTCTCCGAGGAAGATGTTTTCGTACACTCTCAAGCTCTCGACCAAATTCAACTCTTGGGGAATCAGGATGATCCCCAAAGCTTTTGCCCTGAGTGGGTTCAAAACGACCTTGTTACCCTCGAAGTGGATCTCACCTTCCACAGGTTGAAGAAAACCGGAAAGAATCCTCATGAGTGTGGATTTTCCCGCTCCGTTTTCACCCACCACGCCGTAGATCTTCGCCGGTTCGAAATCGACGTCCACGTTGTGTAAGACCCTCACGTTGGAAAAATTCATGCACACGTTTCTCGCAGAGAGGATCGCTTTCATACGATCTTCACTGCCTGCCCTTTCTTGGCAGATTCGAAAATCTTTTCTACGACTTTCACCGCGATGTATCCATCTTCAGCTTTGACTATGGGCTCCTCCAATCCTAAGCAAACTTTCGCAAAGTGATCCACCACGGGCATCTTCCAATACGGATCTTCGTTGGTGAACAAAGGTTTCAAGACGATCTCACCGTGCATCCTCACGGGTTTTTCGAGATAGATATCTATCCTCGTTGGATCAATCTGTCCCACCTTCATCGTTCCTTTCTCTCCGTACACGACGATGTAATTTTCTTCCAAACCTTTCGTGATCCAGTTCGAATCGAGCGTGGCTAAAGCGGAGTTGGAAAGCTTCAGAAGCGCGCTCGCCACATCTTCTACCGTGGCACGTTTTTCGAGCGTAGCGAGAAAGCCTGCACACTCGACGATCTCCAAGTTGGTGATGTACCTTATCAGATCCACCTTGTGAACTCCAAGATCTCCCAGAGCTCCAAACATCGCGATGTCCTTGTCGAAGAACCACGATGCGTTCGGAGACCAATTCTCTGGTCCTGCGTGACCGAACATGGTTTTGACGAGTCTTATCTCACCGAGCAAACCAGACTGAACGATCTCCTTCGCTTTGATATGGTGTGGGAAGAACCTCTGAGACTGATTGACCATCAAGACTTTCTCATTTTTCTTGGCCGTTTCTATCATTTTCAAAGCCTCTTTTGAGTTCGTAGCCATAGGTTTTTCGACCAGAACGTTCTTTCCCTTCTCCAGGGCTGCGATGGAAACCTTCGCGTGCAAAGCGTTTGGAACAGCCACGATGACGGCATCTATCTCTTCCTTCTCCAGCATTTGTTGATAATCTTCGTAGAATCTCACCTTTTGGTCTTCGAGCTTTTTCTTGAAGTACTCCAACCTCTGCTCGCTCGGATCGGCTATCGCCACGAGCTTTGTGTACTCGGAAAGAATGGTGTTCGGAATGTGCAGCACTTCGGAAATCTTCCCCGCTCCAACGACACCGACCTTCAACTTCCTCATGTGTCCACCTCCTCAAATTGTTTCCAGATCTACGAGCCTCTTTCTGTAAGGTGATAGAGGAAACCTGCTTCCCAGGTGCTTGAACACCTCGGCGTACGCACAACCAACTTGAATGCCCCTGAAACCTGGAGGAAAGACTATCGACGGCATGATCTCCTTTTCGAAGACGTCTTTTTCGAAAGCATTCCTCATTAGTTCGATCGCCCTCTTTTTGAACTCGTACGAACCAGACACATCGATTGCCACATCGAACTGAAAGTCCAAGCTCGAAGCTGGGATTTCAAAAAGATAGATCTGTTTTTCGAGCTTCCTTGCGAGCTTCACCGTGTGATTTGAAACGACCTCATGATCGTAGAGAATCTCACTTTGCCAGTGAGTGAACACCACGTCGGGATTGAAACTCCTCATGAACTTCTCAAGTTCTTCAGAGAAACGCTGCTCATCTATCTGCCCGTAAGAGAACTCGAAGTGTTCCGCCTGAGCTCCCAGCAACTTCATCGCTTCAGAATAGCCATCTATTCTGTCTCCACAAACGCTCAAAGCGCAAACTTCATGATGAAGCTTTGAAAACTCTCTGATCGTTCCACCCGCACCTATGATCGGATCGTCGCCGTGCGCAGCAACGACCAAGATCTTCTTCACGTTTTCACCTTCTTCAAGCTCGACTGTCTGACGACCAACCTCGGTGTGAAAACATAGCGCTTTATCTTGGAATTGCCCTTGATCAGTTCGAACAAGAGCTTTGCCGCGACTTCACCCATCTCTTCGACCGGCTGGTGAATCGAGCTCAGAGGAGGATCGACGATCTCGCACAGTTCTTTATCGTTGTCGAAGCCTATCACCGCAACATCTTCAGGTATCCTCAGACCCTTCTCCTTCAACGCCTTGATCGCACCTATCGCAACCAAATCGTTCATGCAGAAGACACCATCGATTTGAAAACCCAATTCGAGCAATCTCTTCATGCCTTCGTACCCCACGGACTCGTTGTAACCCACGGGCTCGACCACGGGTTTCAAACTCGCCTCGTTCATGGCGGCTTCGTAGCCTCTGGCTCTCTCCAGCGAAACGTAGAGCTCATGAGTCCCACCGAGGTGCACTATGTTCTTACAACCATTCTCAATGAGATGTTTTGTGGCCATGTAGGCACCGTAGCGGTTGTCCAAGACGATCGAAACGACGTTGTCAAGTTCATAAAATTTGTCGAAGACGACCACGGGAATGTAAGTCGAAATCTCCTCCACAAGATCGTCGCTCACACGAGAATTTCCTATGATGATTCCATCTATGCCGAAGAACCTCGCATTTTTTATGAGCTTTTCTTCCCTTTCCAGATTTCTGAAAGAATCCATCAAGATGACCAATGAATCCTCACCACAGGCTTTTTCAACACCACGTGTGAGACTCGCGAAGAACGGGTTTATGATGTCGGGTACGATGAGACCTACTGTGAGTATCTTGCTCTTGCGTGCCATACTCCTCGCATGGTAGTTGGGGGTGTAACCTAACTGCCTTGCAACCCTCAGAATCTCCTTTCTCTTGGCCTCACTCACACGTCCTTTTCCGTTGAGAACCTTTGAAACTGTGGAGATAGACACGTTGGTCAGCCTTGCTATCTCCGAGAGATTGGCCATCCTTCTCCCACCCGTGCTACAGTGTCAAGAACCTTTCAAATCACCACATGTTCAAACGAAGTCTTTACAAGATCATCTTTGCCTTTGAGAAAATGCTCGTTGACTCACTGGCAAGATAACGGTACATAACATCGTGAATGGCTCATAAATACTTAGGTCTAACGCTTTCCCAAACTTCCGTGAAAAATTATACGAAACCTTACAGTGAACGTCAAAGAGTAAAGATTCCCATCTCTGTCTGAAAGGAGTCGTTTTCAAGCCTTATAGAACTATCTTGAGTCTGATTCTGATTTTTTCTTGAGTTTTCTCCTTGTTTCTATCTGTTGGTAGAAAACTTACTCCGCTCGATAACCGGGCGTCTTGAAAGTTGCTTTTTGGAATTTGCTTCGTCAAAGAAATTCTTCAAAGTTCATCGCTGGCGGTTACGCGTTCACCCCAGCTCATCACCAAGAATTTGTTGCAAAGGAGCAAGACGCAGGTTAGGTTTTGGATACTTTTTGACTTCGTATCATCGCTCAAAATCTCGTGGTACGACAAAGATAGAGAAATACAACTTATCACAACAGAGAAGTCTTGACGGATGGTATTAACCGATGGTATCATATTCACAAAGAACACGGAGTTGAAGTTAACGACGGTTGCCGGAGGTTGAAATGTTCTGAGCTGTGAAACCGCATGGGTTCTCGATGAACATAAATTGAGAACTTTCTATTACGAACCTCACGAAATCAAAGGTTACAAGCTGTACAGAAGGGTGCTCGTCTTAGAAAAAGGAGGACTCCTTGGTAAGATAGCACACTTCAAGCTGATCGACTTCATCGTCTTGGACATGCCCCTCTCGGAGCTTCTTCCCCTCATCAAGCCTCTGCCAGATGTCATGATGCAGAGGTTTCTGCTCCCTGGAAATGGAAAGATGATAACGAAATCTTTCTGCCTTGGTTTGAAGGGTTGGGCCCACGATGGATTCGAGTGTAGGGACTTCTCAAATCCAAAAGCGCTGCGATCAGTTTTGTAGCTCTTTCAAAATCTGCGCACCAGATCCGGGCATCGCTGCTGAAGTGATGTTCGTTGTCCAATAGGTCCAACAAACTTCTAACGTCCTTGAGCACGTCGATCGCAGCCTTCCTGACTTCATCGTTCAAGCCTTTGTCTCTTTCCAAAGACTGGATCATCGATTTCAAAGTTTCCTCGTTGAATATCTCCGAGGTTCTGAGGAAAGCCAAAGAGATGGCGTCTGCTGCTTTGATGCAGTTCGCCAGCAGTGCAACGCTTTCATCTGGTATCATGTTGAACGCCGTGTGGTGATACATCAAAGCTTTCGCGCAGTCTTTGTCCACAAAATCTATGTGCGAAGCCAAAAGATGAGATACAAAGGAATGAGTGTCCTTTTTGTCGAGGGTCAAAACGATCTTTTCCAAATCCGGTATGTTCCTGAAGGCATCTATGAACACATCGTAATTTTCGATGGATGCCTTCAAAATCAAACCTACATCGTGCAAGAGTCCAGCCAAGTA
The DNA here is from genome assembly GCF_000816145.1 of Pseudothermotoga hypogea DSM 11164 = NBRC 106472. Lineage (NCBI taxonomy): Bacteria > Thermotogati > Thermotogota > Thermotogae > Thermotogales > Thermotogaceae > Pseudothermotoga > Pseudothermotoga hypogea. The sequence goes on from NZ_CP007141.1 coordinate 918,803, forward strand.
AACATGATCGGGATGATGAGTCAATCCAAGTGAGCGAGCGAGATGCCTCGTTATCTTCGCCACCTGCACAGAATGCGCTATGAAGTTCTTGTACTCGTGGACACCAAGACTAGCGAACAATTCCACGAACGCGTTCAGCGGAATCGAATTGAGTTCTTCCAAGATGTCTCACCTCGCTTTGAATTATACACGAAGAATATTGGATGACGTTCACATCTGTCGAATCTCGCGTGTGAAATCTATGAGAACGAACCTCGGCAGGTCGGAAAAACCACCTTCCTGAAACCTTTATGCGAAGGAACAATTTGAGGTTCATTCTCTTGAGCGTGATACAAAGATGCGTTCGAACTCACGGAAACGACGAAAGTTTATTTCTGAGATCTTTAGAAAATTGGAAGGATCGCGAGATACTTTCGTACAAAGTCTTTCTTGTGAAAATCTTGCCGAAATCATGGGTTGGCCACAACGACCTTCAATCCATGCCTCTTTGCACGGTAAAGCGCTTCGTCGGCCTTTCTGACGAGTTCACTCACACTGTTTCCATCCTCAGGGAAGGAACTGATCCCAACTTCCGTACTTATATTCAGCGTGACCCCTTTCAGTTCGATGGGTTCCTCTATGGCCTGTATCAACCTTCCTGCCAGAGTCTTCGCGTTTTCTTTCGAACAGTCGTAAGCCAAGACCAAGAATTCGTCTCCACCAAACCTGCACACCAGATCACCGGCTCTTAGGCATTTCGCTATTCTGGACGCGGTCACTTTCAGAACTTCATCACCAACGAGGTGTCCATGAACATCGTTGACTCTCTTGAAACCGCTCAGATCCAAGAACAGAATGCTGAGTTCTCTGTTCTCTCTTTTGGCAAGGCTCAGCATTTTCTCTGATAGCTCATCGAACATCCTCCTGTTTGGAAGATTGGTCAACGAATCGTGGTAAGACATACGTTCAAGCTCTTCTTTCTGTCGCTGAATGCGTTTCTCCAATTCAAGCCTATTGAAAATGACAGCCAGCAAGTTCGCCAAGAGTTTTGCGATCTTGATCGAAATTTTGCCAAAGGCGTCTTCTCGTTCCATGTTGTCGAGGTTCAACGTGAGCCTGAGTTCTTTTCCAATCCTGATTGGTATGATCAAAGTCGATTTTATCTCATCTAATCTTCCAGATTTTTTCAACACGTCAAGTCGTTCATCTTTTATGAGCGTGTCAACTGAGCGTGCCATACCAACGATTCTGATCACAAAGTCCATTTCTCCCAAGCATGTTTCCTGCTCTTCCACCGAGAAGGATATCGTCCTTAATCCCTCAAGATCGAATCCAACCGCGGCGACGTACTTGAAACGATCTTGCTCCCTCACAAGAACAGATCCAGCCTGAGCGCCCGGGACGATCTCGATCGCGCTCTGAAGGATGTCTTGATAAACGTTCTCTACGTTCTCACCCAACAGTTTTCCAGTCAAGTTCAAAACTGCTTGGAGTAATCGTTCACAATCGTGCAACTGTGGTTCACGCTCCTTGCTCCAATATCTTCAGGAACACTTCCACAACTTTTGGATCGAATTGCCTTCCGCTCTGGTTCTTAATGTATTCGATCGCTTCTTGCTTTGTCCAAGCCTTTCGATAAGGTCTATCGCTGGTGAGCGCATCGTACACATCCACAACCGCGAAGATCCTCGCTGAGAGCGGTATTTCTTCACCTTTCAGACCGAACGGATAACCATTTCCGTCCCAGCGTTCGTGATGGTACAACGGTATGTCCAAAGCAGATTTGAGATATTCGATCTTCGAAAGCATCTCTTGAGCGTACAGCGGGTGCATTTTCATGATTTTCCATTCTTCTTCATCCAACTTTCCAGGTTTCAAAAGAATTCGATCCGGTATGGCGAGCTTTCCTATATCGTGCAACAGTGCACCACGACGTATGTGGATCAATTGTTCTTTTTCTATGCCCATGGCTTTCGCGATTTGCACCGTCAGATTTGCCACTCTTTCACTGTGTCCATAAGTTTCTGCATCCCTCATGTCTATGGCTCGAGCCAACGCTTCTATGGTTTCATCGTACGCCTTCAACAGTTTGGTGTTTGCCTCCTGAAGATCTCTCAACAAAAGGATTCGCTCGATCGCTATCTTGATCTGGTTGACGATGGCGGTGAAGAAATCCAACCACTCTCGGTCCGGCTCAAAAACATCACTTCGATAAACTTCGAACAGGCAACACAAAGGACGATTTTCCAACAACAGTACTGTGCTGTGATACCACTGAAATTTCTCTTCTTGAAGGATTTTCTTTCTTGATGGCTCATTGGGCAAATCTCTCTCTTTGAGATTTTTTTCTCCATCGGCATCGAGAAAACCCGCCACAAGATCATTCAATGTCTCCTCGAGCACGTTCGTTTTGAAACCTTTCTTGGCAACCTGCTCGAATTTTCGATCCTTTGTGTTATACAAGGCCAAAAATGCCGAGTCGACGTTCAGAGCTCGAACGACTTGATCGAGTATTTCTCTTAAAACTTGTGTCAAATCATTCGAAAAGAGAATTACTTTGTCTATCATTTGAAGTGTGGAGAGCTTTTCAAAACTCCTTTGAAGGTCTTCAAACAGTTGTGCGTTCTCCAAAGCCGAAGCTGCCGCGCTGGCCAAAAGTTGAAGTGCCTGTATCCTCTTTTCGTTGAAAAAACCACTCTTGTCGCTGCGTACTACGAGAGTTCCGTACACACGCTTGGCATTCACCAAAGGAAACGCTGCGACTGTTCTTATGCCGAACAGCTTAGCTTTCCCTCTCCAAACTTCATACGTTGAGTCCGTGAGAGTGTCCTCGATCAGGACGAGATTTCCACTTTTGATAGACCTCCCAGCCGCTCCACGTCCGTATGGACTATCGTCCCACCGGGCGATGATGTTCTTCAAGCTTGGATCATCCTCTGGATATTTGCCCATGACCCTGACGCTTTCGTCCGGTGCGGCGTATCCGACCCAGGCGGAGTGCGCTCCGAAGAGTTCTACACAGGCTCTCGCAATCATTGTTGCCCTTTCTTTGACGTTCAAATCACTTTTGATCAAATGTTCTAAGATATCTGTCAAGGTTTTGAAGACGCTCAGTTGCTCTTGAAGCTCGTTCTCCAGTTGTCTTTTCTCCGTCACGTCCAAGCCAGCGCTTATGATGGCCTGGATGTGCCCATTTTCATCTTTCAAATACCCGTTGTGCCAGAGAATTAGCCTTTCTTCGTTTTTCTTGTTGACGATGGGATTCTCATAGACCTCAACCGGTTTGAGCTCACCGTTTTTGATCTTTTCAAAGACATCTCTAACTTCGTCCCTGATACGATCCGGCAGAAAGTTATCGAACCAGTTCTTCCCCACGATCTCGTCCATCTCATGTCCGAGTAATTCACAAGCCTTTTTGTTCGCGAGCACAACCTTTCCATTCGTGTCCAAGCCGAGTATCACAACGGGTGCCAGATCCAGATAGGATTTGAACTTTTCATAGAGGTCTTTGTACTTTTCTTCGAGCTCTCTCAACGCTCGGTTCTGCCTGTCGAACAAATCTTTCGCACGACCCACCAGCACAGCAAAGAAAAAATAAACCAAGATCGCCAGACCCACCTGAAACAGATCGGCCCTTTTGAAGATTCGATTGGCAACGATCACAAGAGCTGAACTTGTAATCGCGGCTGTTAATGCTCCTCTGATACCTTGACTCACCGCGAAATGCAACACTGGAAAGGCAAGAAGACTCGCCACGAGGATAACGTTCACTTTCGTGAAGAAGAGTGAGAAAGTGAAAGTATAGTAAGCAATGGCCAGCAGATTTATCGTCAATTTTGAAAATCTAATTCGCTCTCTGATCGTGACCTCTCCCAAATCAATCCTACCATGAGAGTGGAAAGGCCCTTCATACTGGAAACCGACACCTTCGAACTAAGGATAGACACAACGTTCAACTCCTCACATTTTCAGTCAGAAGAAAGAAGAGTTTTTCGAAATCTGAGCGTTGCTTTTCCGTGAATGCTGTTTTTTCTCGATGGTTTACAATATTCCACGACAGAGGTGATCGTTCTGCAGAAGGAAGATTTCGTCGATAGAGTTCTAATCCACGTCAAGGCCGGAGACGGTGGAAACGGCGCAGTGAGTTTCAGAAGGGAAAAGTACGTGCCCAAGGGCGGACCAGACGGTGGCGATGGTGGCGACGGTGGCTTTGTGATCCTACGTGCCGACGCCAGCCTTTCTACATTGCTCAAGTTCAAGTACCAGAAGAAGTTCGTCGCACAAGACGGCCAGCACGGTCGTGGCAAAAAACAAGCAGGAAAAAGCGGTGAAGATCTCATCATAGACGTTCCGGTCGGGACGGTCGTGAAGGATGCCAAAAGTGGTGAAATCATCGCTGACTTGGACAGACACGGCATGATGGTCTGTGTTGTGCGGGGCGGTAAGGGTGGCAGGGGCAACGTGCACTTTGCCACGAGCACGCTCAGAGCTCCAAGGATCGCCGAATCGGGTGAGAGGGGCGAAGAGAGATGGCTTGAGCTCGAGTTGAAGTTGCTCGCAGACGCTGGATTGATTGGTTTTCCGAACGTTGGAAAATCTTCCCTGATCGCCGCCATGAGCAACGCCAGGCCCAAGATCGCTGACTATCCTTTCACCACATTGATTCCCAACCTCGGTGTCGTGAGGTTGAACAGCGGTATGGAGTACGTTCTTGCAGACATCCCCGGATTGATCGAAGGCGCGCACAAAGGAAGTGGACTTGGAAATCTGTTCCTGAGGCACATAGAGAGGTGCAGCGTGTTGGTGCACGTGATCGATATAGCCTGTGTGGAAGGCAGAAACTTTCTGAAGGATTACGACACGATAATGGAAGAACTTTCGAAGTACAACATAGAACTTTTGAAAAAGCCACAGATTCTCGTTGCGAACAAGATCGATCTGCTCGAGGAGGATGAGTTAGAGAAAAGGCTTGAAAAATTGAAACAGTACACGAACAGAGAGATCGTCCCCGTGTCTGCCCTGACACGGCAGAACATCGACATCTTGAAGGAAAAGATCGCGCAGTTCGTAGGAGAGAGCAAGCTGAAGTTGAAGATGCTTCCCGCACCACCTTTTGAAAAACCGAAGCCCTTCAAAACTAAACTGGAACTCAAGTTCGACTTTGAGATCGTCAAGACCAAAGAAGGATTCGTCGTGAAGGGTGAACAGGTGGAAGCGTGGTTGAATCGTTATTCGATAGAGCACAGGGACGCCTTGGTTCGCTTTCTGGAACTGCTCGAAAAGAACGGTTTGAGCGAAAGATTGAAACAGGCGGGTGCGAAGGATGGAGATACTGTCTGGATCGGAAGCTACGATTTCGAATACCACGAATAGGATCGGCATCTTCGGTGGAACGTTCAACCCACCACACGTGGGACATCTGATCGTTGCGCAGTACGCGTTGGAGCTTTTAGAACTCGAACGACTCTACATCGTTCCTGCTTACAGACCTCCGCACAGATCGAACGACATAGCACCGTTCGAGTTGCGGTTCGACTGGTGCGTCAAGACCTTCGAATTGAAAAACGTCATCGTGAGCGATTATGAAAGAACGCGAGGGGATATCTCCTATTCTCTCTACACCGTGCGTTACTTCGCAGAACAACACAATTGCGCACCGTACTTCATAGTCGGAGAAGACGCCTTGAGTTACATCGAAAGTTGGCACAGATACACAGATTTGCTCAACTCCTGTCATTTCGTCGTTTATCCTCGCTACTGTGGCAAACCTTACCATGAGAGGGCGAAAGAAAAGCTCGGAGAACTCTTCGAAAAGATCGTTTTCCTCCAAGCTCCCCTGATCGAGATCTCGGCCAGCGAGATAAGAGAAAGAGTGAAACAAGGTAAGAGCATCAAAGGCATGGTCGTTTCTCAGATCGAAGAATCTGTGGTGAACCACTATGGAAAGGTTTAGCTATCCTGGTATCGTCGGTCTGGCACCCATGGCGGGTATCAGCAACAAAGCTTTTAGAACCGTCTGTCGACTCTGGGGAGCTCAATTCAGTTTCAGCGAGATGATCAGCGCAGAGAGCGTTCTTCTCGATCTTGACGTCGTCGATGAGATGCTTCCTTTCGAAGAAGAAAACTCCGCCGTTCAACTCTATGGGTCTGATCCGAAAAAACTCGCCCTCGCCGCCAAGAAGGTTCAGCACAGAGCCAGCTGGATCGATCTGAACGCGGCCTGTCCTGTGAAAAAAGTGATCAAGAAGAACGCTGGAGCCGCACTGTTGAAAGACCTCGAAAGGCTCAGAGACATAGTCGTGGCCATGAAGAACGCGTGTGAAAAGCCGATCACGGTGAAAATTAGGATCGGTTTTGAAAAGAACGAGCTTGAAAAGATCATGGACGTGCTGGTTTCGGCGGGAGTGGACGGCGTCGAGGTGCATGGAAGGACCGCAGTCCAAATGTACTCTGGAAAGGCACAGTGGAATCTGAATTTGGAAAGGTGGAACGTTCCAACCGCCATCTCTGGAGATCTCTACACAGTTGAGGATATTCGAAGAGCACTCGAGATCTCTAAAGCGAGCGCCGCATTGGTGGCCAGAGGTGCGCTCAGAAAGCCTTGGATCTTTCACGAGTTTTTCCACACCAAAGCACCGACTGTCGAACAGATCAGGGATATGTTCTTGTTCCACGCGAGACTTTTGAAAGAGCGCGAAGGGGAAAAGTCTTTTTACAAGTTGAGACAGTTCGTGGCAGGCTACACCCACGGCTTCTTCGGTGGTCGTGAATTTCGAGAGAGATTCATGAAACTGGAGGGTTTCGACGCGATAGAATCTGCGATTCGCGAGTTTTTTAATCGATTTTTAATGAGCGTGGGCGAGAATACCGTTCGAGATAGAACCAATGCGTGACCTCGTCCGTTACCACCACGATCATAATTTCTGCGACACGCATCAACGCTGTGAAGGATTCTTCGACCATCTCGTCGAGACCGGCAAGGCTCGAAAAGTTCATTTTGAGTGAGTTCACAATCGTGCCGAAATCGTCAACGATACCTCTCATCGACAATTCCCGCCGTCAGAGTGCCCCCCGACACTCATCAACGTGAACGATGTGATTGCGAAACAGGGTCGTGGGAAAGATCGATTTCATCCGATGGTCTGTACACGGTGAGAACGTGGCGTTGACGTACAGTTTCGTGTGCGAGGGTCGAAAGACTGAGGAGGTGATTTTTGTGAGAAGCACGGCTGTGTTGGTTCTTGTGGCTGCGCTGACGTTGCTCTTGTTGGCTCTGAGTTCCTGTGCGAAATGGATATTAATCGTGGTCGACGGTAAAGTTTATCCGATCGAGGTCGAAGAGACTTCGAATGCCTCGGAGCTCAAGGACCCCACGAACCAAGATTTCATGGAACTCGCGAACTGGTGCGCAGAGCAGGAAGACGTCGTGATGTTTTGGTACGATTTGGCTGATCCGCCAGTTGGATTCCACGACAGAGCGACGCTCTTTGTAGGTGCAACCGATGTAATCGACAAGAACGTGTATGTGAACAACGTTTTCATCGCCAATTACGAGGACACAGCGATCGATGAAATCATATCGATCATCAGCGAACAACCGAGAGAAGACTTTCCTGGCGAACTGAAACTGCGCCTCGTCGCGACAGACCTCTCTGCCACGGTGTACGATCTCTTCGTAGACGAAGTGAAAGCGAAAGATGCGACGGCCAAATACGTACTCGTCGAATTCGAGGAAGTTCAGAGCAACGTTTACAAGGTCACGAAGGTTCAAGTGTCGGAGAACTTCGAAAACATGGATGTACCGAAGAATATTCCAGCGAGTGAACTGAACACTAAGGGCTTCGCGTTCTTCAAAATACGAGACGGCGAAGTCGTGGATAATCGAGTGATCGAACCTTTGAAAAAAGTACAAAGGTGAGAAACAGCTTCTCTGCGTTCGTGAATTCAAAGTTCGATGTCATGGAATTTGCCGTCTGCCAGTTTTTTAATGGATTTCTAATGAACGTGAGTGACAATATCATTGTCAAAGAAGATGGAGCAAAAGTTTGAGTCGAGGAGGTGTCGCACATGAGGAAAGCTTTCGTGATGCTGAGCGTGCTCGTGGCGTTGGTTTCAAGCTTTGCGTTGGTTAATCCCGACTATCAAAGTCCCATCGTGGCGGTGGTGGAAGCCTGCGCACCGGCCGTCGTGAAAGTGGAGGCCGTCAAGACCGTCACTTCTCCATACTTCGATCCGTTCATCGAAGAGTTCTTCAGACGTTGGTTCGGTTATTCTCCGTTCGGTGGGACGCAGAGGGCGACGAGCATAGGTTCTGGCTTCATCTTCGACAAGGAAGGTTACATACTGACCAACGAACATGTCGTGGGTGGAGCCTCAGAGATAACGGTGACGCTCCTGGACGGTTCTTCCTACAAAGCTGAGTACATTGGTGGCGATTCGGAACTGGACATAGCCGTGCTGAAGATCAGCGCTCAGAGAGAGTTACCAACTGTGCCATTTGGAGACTCCGACAGGGTGAAGATTGGTGAGTGGGTCATAGCCATAGGGAACCCTCTGGGGTTCCAACACACTGTGACCATCGGTGTTGTGAGTGCGACGGGTAGAAGGATTCCAAAACCTGATGGATCTGGATACTACACCAACTTGATCCAAACCGATGCGGCGATCAACCCAGGCAACAGCGGTGGGCCACTTTTGAACATACACGGTCAGGTGATAGGTATCAACACCGCGATCATCAACCCACAGCAAGCGGTGAACCTCGGCTTCGCCATACCGATCAACACCGTGAAGAGGTTCATCAACCAGCTGGTCGAGACTGGAAAGACTCAGAAAGCCTATCTCGGCGTCAGGATCACCACCGTGACGAACGAGCTCGCCAAAGCACTCGGGCTGAAGGTCAACAAAGGTGCCCTGATCGTACAGGTTTTGGAAGGCTCTCCCGCCGACAAAGCCGGCTTGAAAGACAACGACGTGGTCGTCAAATTCGATGGTGTTGACGTCAGTTCCGACGCCGAACTGGTCTCGCTCATACACAGCCACGTGCCGGGTGACATCGTCGAGATCGTCGTGAACAGGAACGGCAAAGAGATCAAGTTCGTCGTGACGCTGGGCGCCGCTTCGGACGAACAAGCTCCATCGAGCATCTCAGCAAAAGAATTTGTAGGTTTGATCGTCGACGAAATAACCCCCGCCGACAGAGAAACTTATTCTATACCCACCAGCGTGAACGGTGTGATCGTGAGACAGAACAAAGGCTCGCTCGGTTTACAGGTCGGCGACGTGATCGACCAAGTCGCGGTGAGTGGACAACGTTACACGATCAGATCGTTGAGTGACTGGAATCAAGCCGTGGAAAAAGTCAAAAAGGGAGACTTCGTAGCGATCTTCGCCGTTAGAAAGAACGCAAGGTTGGTCTTCAGTTTCACGTACTGAAGAGGCGCTCTGCGCCTCTTTTCAAAAACTTGGGGGTGGTGTGATGAAGAGTTTGAAATGGTTTTTGATTGCAACATCAGCGATCGTCGCCTTGATACTGGTTTCGTGCGCTCCTCTACCTTCGATCATATCCAGCGTCACGCAAAACATCGTCGAAGTCACCGCCAACAGCACTGACAGCGATCTGTTGAACCTCGCCAGTTGGTGTGATTCAAAGCCTGACATTTTGATGCTCTGGTATGATTTTGATAATCAACCCACTGGTTTCACAAACAGAAGCCTTGTCTTTTCAGTTAATGCAGCCGATAAGAACGTTTATCTGAACAACGAGTTCGTTGGAAACTACGATATGACTGATTTGGATACAATTAAAAACACAATCGACGACAGCAAAACAACTTTCGATGGAACACTGATTCTATACCTGAGAGCCGACGATCTACTCGGAACGAGTTGGGATCTGATCATAGGTGAGGCTGGTCAAACAAAGGTGCCAGTTACGAACTATGTGCTTGTCGAGTTTAAGAGAGAAGGCAGTGTCTACAAAGTGACCAAGGTTCAGGCAGGTGGTGACTGGCAAAATTTCACTGTTCCTAAGGACATGACATTGACGGACATTGAAACCAAAGGTTTCGCCTTCTTCAGAATCGATGATGACAAAGTCGTAGATGCACGAGTCATATATCCACAGTGATGAGGGGGGATACGGATGAAAAGATCTTTGATCGTGGTACTCGCATTGTTGGTCGCAGTCATGGCTTTTGCAGACATGCAGCTCAAGAACATAATAATCGTTCCACAACCAAGCGAACTCGAAGTCAAGGTGTGGTTGAACAAGCCAGAGGGTGCGGTGTATCAAGTCGGTGAGTCGCTGAACATCTACTTCAAAGCCAACAAGAGTTGCTACGTCTTGATCTACAACATCCGTACCGACGGCAAGATCACGCTCCTGTTCCCGAACAAATACGATTCGAACAACTACATCGCGCCGAACGTGACTTACAAACTGCCCATATCCAACTTGTACTCCTTCAAGGTCGCCCCACCTGAAGGAAAAGAATTCATCCAGATCATAGCCAGCACGAGCTTTATTCCCATCATTCAACAGCTCAGAGATCTCGGCACAAAACAGACGTTCCCGTTGCTCAGCGAAGATGCGGAAAACTACGTGCAAAAACAGATCTTGCCTTATCTGTCTGGCGAATGGGCCAGCGACATAACTTACTTCTACGTTGGAAGGGCTCCAAGAACCGGCGTCGCACAACTCGAATCCAACCCAACGGGTGCACACGTCTACGTCGATGGAAAGTACATTGGAAGAACTCCTGCAAGGGTTGAACTCGACGAAGGTCAGCACTTTGCGACTTTCTACTGGCAGAACCAAGTACGAACGGAGACCTTCTTTGTCACCGCTGGAAGAACGGTGCTTGTGACGGCTAACTTCATACAGAAGACGATGCTGAACATAAACACCACCCCACCCGGAGCTCAGATATTCCTCGATGGCTCTTTCATAGGCGTGAGCCCGATCCAAATCGAGGTTCAACCGGGTCAACACACCGTTTTGGCAACGATGCCGGGTTATTCCGCTGCACAGCAGAGTTTCACCGTTGCACCGGGTGAGACGAAGACCATCAATCTGGTGTTGAATCCGGAACAAGCGACTTTGAAAGTGTTTTCGAGCCCGGCGGGCGCTTCGATCTACGTCAACGGTCAATACCGAGGTGTTGCGCCTTCAGCTGGATTGACTCTGACACTGGCACCGGGCACTTACAGTGTTGAAGCGAGACTATCGGGTTATCAAGATGCTTCCATGACGGTAACGCTCAATCCAGGCGAGACGAGAACCATAACGCTCACGCTCGTACCACGAAAAGCGACGCTCAACATATTCACCAACCCAGTCGGTGCATCTATTTACGTGAACGGTAACTACATTGGGACCACAAGAACAACTGGTCTTTCTGTGCAGGTCGATCCCGGCACACACACGATCATCGCCACGATGAGTGGCTATCAAGACACGACCGTGACTGTGAACGTTGGATCTGGTGAGACCAAGCGTGTCGATATAACTCTACCACCCATCATCAGAACGGGGTTCTTACTCATCTACACGAACCCCACGAACGCTTCAATATACGTCGATGGCAGATACGTAGGTGTGGCCGGTCCTACAGGATTGAGAGTGGAAGTGGATGCAAACGTGGTGCACAGAGTCGTTGCGAGTTTGCCGGATTACGAGGACGCCTCCGTGGAAGTTCAAGTGTCGCCGAACGAGACAAGAACTGTTAATCTCACGCTCGAGCCGATCGTGAAGGTTGGCACGGTGAGCATCAACAGTTCGCCTTCCAACGCGCTCGTGTACATAAATGGATATCTCAAAGGCATCACACCGCTGAGGTTGGACCTGGAATACGGCACGTACCAACTCGTCGTGATCAAGGGTGGTTACTACGCGGAAGTGCTCACTCTCAAAGTGGACAGAAAGTCCGTCAGTGTGAGCGTGACACTCAGACCGATACAGTGACGGACTCAGAACAACTGAAGGGGGCGAAAGCCCCCTTCAATCTTGTCTCACATCGATGATGGAAACGTTCACAACACCCTCCAAGAGTTTCTTCTCGAAGTTTTCTCTGTCCAAAGATGGCTTCACCTTGATCACGACGCTGTACTCTTCTTCAGACTTTTCGTACGTGCTCACGGCTATGACGTCTCCACCGCATTGGTTCATCAGGTTCAGAATCCTTGCCAGGATGCCTGGAACGTTTCGAACCTTGAAGACGTACCTGAAGCCCTTCTCCCGCGCGCCGAGCATGTTGATGAACACTTTGAATATGTCGGTCTCGGTGACGATACCAACGAGTCTTTCTTCCTCCATCACCAAGAGTGAGCCGATCTTTTTGTCCGTCATGATCTTCGCCGCCTCTTCTATAGGTGTGTTGGGATGAACATGAACCACATCCTTCTTCATGATCTGCTTGACTGTGAGTTTACCCAGCAGAGTGGTGAGTTCCCACACATCCAACGTGGTCGCCTGTGAGGGGGAAGCTTTCAGCAGGTCTTTTTCAGCGATGATACCGACGACTCTATCGTTCTTCACCACAGGCAGTCTTCTGATGCCCTTCGTCCTGATGATCTCCATGGCTTCTTGAAAGGTCGTCTCCGGTGAAACGGTGACGACGTTCGTGGTCATGATGTCCTTCACGAACATGGTAAAACCCCCTTCCGAGAGATTGTTTAAAAAGCCGGCGTTGAAGATCCATCTTTTCATTAATGATACACCACATCTCAAAGTTCTGTGGCAACAAAAAGGACCCCGCGAGGGGTCCTTGAGTTCCTTCCAGAGACCACGTTACGGATTTGCACCACCCATCAACATACCAATCAGTCCTATCACCGCACCGGCCGCACCAACGATGATGCCTATCAAGCCCATGTTGTAAGCCTCGTTGATCTTCTTCGCCTGCTCAACCGTCGCCGCTTCTATGTCGCTCATCCAAGGTTTGGAATCGATCTTCTTGGACAGGTTAGCGATGTTCTGTTCGGCTTGAGAAACTTTCTGACTCAGAGATGTCAACTGACCTGCGAGCGTTCCAACGTTGCCTTCGAGCACGCCCACCTTCTTCGCCGCGCTGGTAGCGTCGGCAACATCTTTCTTGAGTTTTTCAACGTCGGTCACGAGCGAAGCGACTTGACCTTCGAGCAGGGACAATCTTGCATCGAGCTGGCGGGACGTTGCGTCGAGCGCCTTCCTCAAGCTGTCGACATCCGAAGCAAGCTTCGTTTCCAGGGCAGCAACACGACCCTCCAGATCGCTGAAGCTCTTTCTCAGCGTCGCGAGCGCTTGTAAGTTGGACTCCAAACCGTCCATTCTCTTGGACAGAGCCGTCAGATCGGCCTTCGTGGCGTCGATGGACTTGGACAAAGTATCGAGCCTCGAAGAGAGGTTGTTGAACTTCGTATCGAGATCGCTCACTCTCGCGTTGATTGCATCGATGGAAGCCTTCAACTGGGACATGATTTGCGCAGAGATCTGCGCCTGCAGATCTGAAACGCTCTTCTCAACCGCGGACACCTTGGCGGAAAGTTGGTTGTACATCGTCATCATCTTGTTTTCTGAAGCGGCGATCATGGTGGGCAAATCTCTTCTCACCTGAGAGATCTCAACGATGGTAGATTTCAAAGTCGAAATTTCGGCCAGAACGGTCTGAAGTGTTTGATCCGTCGCAGCCAATTGTTCCCCTTGCCTCTGAGTTCTGTTGATCGCGGTGCTCACCAGATCTTCGAGTGCAGCTATTCTCTTCAACGCGGTCTGCATATCGGCTGGACCTGCGGCCAGTTGCTTGGTGAGATAGTCCAGCATCTTCTTCAGTGCCACCGTGACTTGGTAGCGAGTCATGGGATTGTTACCTTGGAACGTTCCATCCGGCATGCCGGAGATGATACCGAGTTTCGCCAGCTCAGTCACAGCTTCGTACGCCCAGTGGTTCACAGGCACGTCGGAGAAAGCCTGTGCAAACATCAAACCCGTGACTAATGCCAGAACAAAAACGAGCGCTTTCTTCATCCACCTCACCTCCAGAACAGTTCTCTCTCGAACTATATTACCACAGCCGACCTCATTGTTTAGACTACGACCCAGAGCTTACTTGTTCCCACGGTTCGAACACGAAGCTCAGGGTACAGTTATCACGAAAGAACTTTCCGAAGCTGTTCCGATGGGAAGGCTTCTGAGGATACCTCTGCTCTGCTGCGCGCTCGTGCTGCTACTCTTTGGCTGTGGTGCTTCGCAAGAGCAAAAGTCAACGATAGAAAAGCTTGCGGAAGATCTAATCAAGGCGATCGAAAACTTTTTCACGTCTCCCAACATTTATCTCGCTGTGATATTCGTTCGCGACGGCAACGTGGTGGTCTATCCAAAACCCATCGCGACGTGATGGTGCGATTTCTCATCGATTTCTAATCATCTGTGTGTAGAATGGTCCCCGAGGGGGCGAAGGTCGTGAAGAGATCACTCTCTGTGGTGATCGTGTTTTTGTCACTCGGCGTATACTTCGCAATGAACGCAGCAAATTCTGTGAACTCGTTCGGTCTGGATCTCTACAGAGTGCTCGCGAGCAAGGAAGGAAACATCTTTTTCTCACCGTTCAGTATAAGTACCGCTCTGGCGATGACTTACCTCGGTGCGGATGGAAACACGGCTTTGCAGATGAAGCGAGTGTTGCACTTCGAAGACGAAGGCCTCCACGAAAGTTTTTCAGAATTGATCACTTCACTCAACAAACCAGCAGAAGCTTACAAACTGATCACAGCCAACGCGCTGTGGGTGCAGAAGAACTATCCACTGTTGGATTCTTTCCTCAGAGACATCGAAAGGTATTACAGAGCGCCTGTCAACATCGTCGATTTCGTGACCGATCTGGACAATTCAATTCGAAAGGTCAACGAATGGATTGAAGAAAAGACCGCGGGGAAGATCAAGAACATGCTCACGAGAGACGACGTCGACAGTCTCACCAGACTGATCCTGACCAACGCGATCTACTTCAAAGGCAGATGGAAAATACCGTTCGACGAGAAGTTGACGAAGAAGGATTTCTTCCATGTGAACGAAACTACAAAGGTCGAAGTGGACATGATGGAACTCACAGAGAAATTCGAATACTACGAAGATGACCAAGTTCAAGTTCTGAAACTTCCGTACGCAGAAAGCAGTCTTTCCATGGTCATCGTTCTGCCGAGAGCGGGTGTAGAGTTGATTGAGCTGGAAAAGGATCTAACGAAAGAAAAGATCGAAGGATGGCTGAAGAATCTCAGTGAAACAAGGGTTCAGGTGTTTTTGCCAAGGTTCAAGATTTTGGAACGTCTATCGATGAAGGAAACGCTCATGAAGATGGGCATGGTCGATCCGTTCACTGACAGGGCCGACTTTTCAAAGATCGATGGAACTCACATGTTGAAGATTCAGAACGTGATACACCAGGCCTTCGTGGAAGTCAACGAGGAAGGTACTGAAGCGGCAGCCGCAACCGCGGTGATCATGGGTATCAAGATGGCGATGCCAGTCATGCCGGTGATCTTCAGAGCCGATAGACCGTTCATGTTCTTGATTCAGGAAGAAACCAGCAACACCATACTCTTCATGGGCCGACTGCAGAAGCCGTGACAAGGTGAAAAATCTGTATCGATGTGATTGACGAAGAAAGACAGAGCAATCGAATGAAAAAATGAGTTTTGAGCAATTATTCAGGAGAAGCTTCCCAATCTTCCAGTTCTCCGTGCCGCACCGGATTTGGCAGATGGTTTGACCTGTGGTATTTTTGAAGCAAAAGCTTCCATTTCGTTTTCGGATGGAAGCATTTACTTCAAAGGAGGTTTTCTTATGAGAAGGTTGCTCGTGTTCGTTTCGTTGGTTCTTGCGACTCTACTTCTCGCAGCTTATCCAGACAAGCCCATCACCTTCATCATCCAAGCGGCTCCCGGTGGGGCTTCGGACATGGTTTCGAGAACCATCACAGCCATCGCACAAGAGATACTCAAGGTTCCCATCAACTGCACCAACATCACAGGTGCTGCTGGTGCCATCGCGATGAAGAGACTTCAAACCAGCAAACCCGACGGTTACACCATGGGCTATGTGCCCGTCGAACTCTCGATGGTTAAGGCGCTGGGTTACGCAGACTTTGGTCCGGAAGATTTCGATCTGCTCATGAGAATAATGGTTATACCAGCCGCCCTCACAGTGAGAGCCGATTCACCTTGGAAAACTGCTCAAGAATTCATCGAGTATGTGAAAACTCGACCTGGCACGGTGACTGTGGGTAACTCGGGACCAGGTTCCATCTGGCACATCGCCGCGCTGAGCCTTGAAAAAGCTACGGGTATAAAACTCGTCCATGTCCCATTCGATGGTGCTGCCCCCGCGGTTGCTGCCCTTTTGGGAGGACACATCACAGCTGTGACGGTCAGCCCCACGGAGGTCAAAGCGGGTGTAGAATCAGGTCAACTCAGAATCTTGGCCGTGATGAGCGACGAGAGAACCCCTCTGTTCCCTGACGTACCAACGATGAAGGAGCTCGGTTACGATGTCTCGATCGCGGCGTGGGGAGGCTTGGCATTGCCCAAAGGTGTCGATCCAGAAGTTTACAAGATACTCGCAGATGCGTTCAAAAAGGCTTACGACAGTGAAACCTTCCAAAAGTTCCTGCTCGACAGGGGCATGACACCAGCCTACCTCGATGGACAAAAGTTCAAAGAATTCGCCGTAGCTCAGTACAACATGTTCATGGAACTCATACCGAAGGCGCTCGGAAAATGAACAGAAGGCTGCCCCGATGGGCAGCCTTTAACTTCGAGGTGAGAGGATGGGTGATTTGATTTTCTCGTTGGTTTCAATAGCGTACTCGATTTATCTGTTGGTTGAGTCTTCAAAGCTTCCAGCTGGTATAGCAACGATTCCAGGCCCGGGATTCTTCCCAAGGTTGATAGCTTCAGTGATTCTTGTTCTGGCCTGTTTGCTCTTGACTTTCAGTCTTCGGAGGTTCTTCAAGAAAACCACAACTCCCTTTCCCAAGGGAAGATGGGCTCAAGTCTCTCTGGTTCTGATCACGATCCTTTTGTACGTTCTGCTCTGGGGCAGATGTAATTTTTTGCTCAACACGTTCTTGATGTTGTTCTCGATCCACATCGTCACGGGATCGAAATGGTACATGGGTTTGATTGGCTCGGCGGTTTTGAGCATCGGTGTTTTTCTTCTGTTCGGCAATGTTTTTCACGTGCTTTTCTTCTGAAGGGGTGATCGTGTGCAACAGTTCGTGCAGGGATTTTTACAGGCTATCGATCCACGGGCGATAATCTATCTGCTCGTGGGAACGTTCTCTGGCCTCATCATCGGAACTCTTCCGGGTTTGACGGCAACGATGGCGGTTGCTATAATCACCCCTCTAACTTTTTGGTTGTCACCCAACGAAGGACTCGCGATGCTCATCGGAGTGTGGAATTCCGCTATTTTCTCCGGTGGGATATCGGCCATCCTCATAAACACTCCAGGTACCCCCGCATCGATCGCGTCCACCTTCGATGGGTTCGCCTTGACGAAGAAAGGTATGGCTGGTCTCGCGCTCGGAATAAACGTCGTTTTCTCATGCGTCGGCGGAATATTGGGTATCGTTGCGCTGATCGCCGTTGGTTTTCCGCTCGCGAAGTTCGCGCTGTCCTTCGGACCCGCCGAGTACTTCACCCTCGCAATCTTTGGACTCTCAACGATGGTCGCTGTCTCCGGCAAGTCCATTTTGAAGGGAATGATAGCGGGATTTCTCGGATTCTCGATCGCCCTGATTGGACTCGATCCCATCTTCGGTTCGGAGAGGTTCACCTTTGGCAGGATGGAGCTTCTGGGTGGTATTTCTTTCATACCGGTCATGATAGGTCTGTTTGGAATCGGAGAAGTTCTGTCGCAAATTTTCACCAAGAGTCGGACCATGTCAGCAGACGCACGAATCACCACACAACTCAAAAGGGTGGTTCCGACCTTCAAAGAGGTGAAGGATTTGACGCCCGTGGCATTGCTGTCGTCCCTCATAGGTATAGTCATAGGTGTCATACCAGGTGCGGGAGCAGACATCGCAGGTTTGGTGGCGTGGGATCAGAGTAGGAGAATAGCGAAGAGACCCGAGGAGTACGGCAAAGGTTCGTTAGAAGGTTTGGCCGCATCGACGACAGCGAACAACGCTTGCCTTGGCGGAGCCTTGACAACAATGATGGCACTCGGTCTGCCCGGAGACGCCGTCACTGCGATTCTGATAGGCGCTTTCATAATCTACGGTGTGCAACCTGGACCGATCATGTTCCGAGACCACGCCAATTTCGTCTACATGGTCATAACGCTGATGTTGCTCGCCAACGTTGTTTTCCTCGCCGTTGGGTTCTTCTTTTCGAAAATTCTCACGAAGTTTCTCTCTTTACCTCAAAGCTTCATTTGGGCAACGATAATCATCTTATCGCTCGTTGGAAGTTACGCTATAAACAACAGCGCATTTGACCTCATGATCGTGTTTCTGTCAGGTGTGTTGGGATTCATTTTCAGATTGCTCGATGTGCCACTCGGTCCGATCGTTCTCGCGCTAATACTCGGTCCGATGGCAGAAGCTAACATGAGAAGAGCACTGATACTGAGTGGGGGCAGTTTCACCACTTTCTTCACCAGGCCGATCTCCTTGGTCTTGTTGATCCTCTCTGCGGTATCGTTGCTCACATCTGTGCTGAGGAAACGAAAATCGTGAACGGAGGAGATACCTTGTTAGAGAGATTGCTCGACAGCAAAATCTTGATAGTCGTTCGTGGTTTGAACGTGAGAGAAGCGATGGACCTGTGTGAGATACTCTTGGAAAACGACCTTAGGTTCGTTGAGGTGAGCTTCTCCGAAGAGGACGCCGACAAAGTCCTGAAGGCGTTGAAAACACACTTTGGCGGCGAGCTCTTCCTCGGTGCAGGGACCGTGTTCGATGAAAGAAACTACCAAAGGGCGATCGCGGCGGGTGCTGATTACCTCTTGAGTCCAGGTTTGAGTTCAAGAGTGGCGGAGTTATCGAGAAAGGACCGTGTAGCGTACGTTCCGGGCGTTTTCACCTCCACCGATGTGCAGAACGCTCTGGAGTTGGGCCTCGATGTGCTCAAGTTGTATCCAGCCGACGTGAACCTGCTGCGATCCTATCGTGGACCTTTTCCGAAAGTGAAGTTCATCCCGTTCGGTGGTGTGACGGACGAAAACGTGACTCGATACTTCTCCAGTGGTGCAGCGGCCGTTGGCGTAGGTTCCTACATAGCAAACAAGAAGTTGCTACAAGAAAGAAACTTCAAAGAACTGGATGATCGAATAAAGAAGATCAAGAGTTTGATCGGTGGTTCGAGTGGATCTGAGTGTTGACATAGGGGGCACGAAAACTTTAGTTGCCGCATTCGATGAAGACAGTTTGGTTCCTCGTGAAGTGCTCCAGTTCCCCACAGAACCTCACAGAGGTTTTGAAGACTTTTTGCGCAGACTCACCGAAACGGGCAAGAAGCTCTTGAGCGGTGAGCAACTCAGGATCTGGGCTATCTCCACCGCTGGAGCAGTCGACGATGATGGAAACGTGCTGTGGTCACCAAATTTGGGATGGAAAAACCTCGCGTTGAAGCAAGCCTTTAGCAGGTTCTTTGGTGATAAAGGCTTCGTGGAGAACGATTGTAACGCCGCCGCGTACGCTGAAGCTTGGGTGCGCGGATCTAAGAATTTGGCTTATGTGACGGTGAGCACGGGCATCGGTATGGGTTTGGTTCTGGAAGGAAAGGTTTATCGTGGCTCACACTACGCCGCCGGAGAGATTGGTCACACTATCGCGGAAGAAGAAGGACCCGTTTGTAGCTGTGGTAGAAAAGGATGTCTTCAGGCCATTTCTTCTGGGAGAGGTTTAGAGAACCTGATTCAGTCACTCACGGGAGAAAGACTCAGATGTGAGGACATCTTCGAAAAAGCGAAAATGCGGTTTGAACCGTACTTCCAAGTTGTTTCCCACGGTGCGAAGGTCTTGGCGAGATTTTTGACGAACATCGTGGACACCTTGGACATAGAAGTTCTCGTGCTCGGTGGAGGGCTCATCAAGGATGAATTTTACAGAAGCGTGTTGGTAGAATACGTACAACGAAATTACTATATGACACCGGGTAAAAAGATTTCGGTGGAGTTGTCTCAGGTTCAACCGAACCCAGGAACTGTCGGAGTGCTTTTGCTCTCTCGTCAACGCTTCGGAGGGATCGTATGAACAGTGAGTACAGAAAAAAGATTCAGAGAGTTTACTCAAGGCTCACACGGAGTCAAAGAAAAGTGGCGGAGTTCATCATCGACAATCCATCCAAGATCACATTGATGAGCGCAGATCAATTGGCCAAGGCTTCCGGTGTTGGTGAGGCAACGGTCATAAGGTTTGCTCGCATTCTGGGTTACAAAGGATACTCCGATATGAAAGAAGAGTTCCAGCGTGCGTTGATCGACAATCTCACCTCTTCGAAGAAGGTCGAGGAGGGTTTGAAGAGCGTTTCTTCTGAAACTGTACTCGATGAACTTTTGAAAACTCATACAGCCGTTTTTCAGAACATGAACGTCGCGGAACTGACAAAAAGTTTGAAGAACGCAGCCAAGATCATCTTCGAGGCGAACGACGTTTATGTTTTCGGTGAAGGAGCGGCACTGGTGCCAGCGATGGAACTTTCGTTCTGGTTGAACAGGTTCGGCAAAAAGACCTGGCTCTTCGGTACGACTGGTCGTTCGTTTTTCGAACACGTGGTGAACATAAGAAAAAACGACGTTTCGATTGGATTCGCTTACCGAAAGATCAACTTCGAACTGAGGATACTGTTCTCTGAAACACGAAAAAGGGGCGGAAAGAATATATTGTTCACCGATCAGGCACTCAATCAACTGTGCGATCTGGCGGACGAGATAATCGTTACAGATCGTGGAGGCATTGGAAGCTACCGTTCGATGGCAATACCCGTCATCATGTCAGACGCGTTGCTCTTCGAGTTCGCGGCCATCAACGAAACAAGCCTTGAAAATCTCCGAAATCTCGAAAAAATTCGTAGAGAGTATGGCTATGAGTGAACTTGCCTCACGAACCCATCAATACAAAAAACACGCGACTTGGTGCGAAGCCTCGACTGCTTTGAGTTGTGGTATTTGCTCTGCACAGACCTTCATGGCGTAGGGACATCTACTGGCGAAAAGACAGCAAGCCGGTGGATCTATGGGCGAAGAGATCTCACCTTGGATGGGTTGAACGTTTCGAAGCTTTCTGAGTTTGGGATTGGGAACTGGCACAGAGGCTATCAACGCTTTCGTGTATGGATGAAGTGGGTTTGCGAACAGCTCGTTCGAGTTCGCCAGCTCGACGATCCTTCCAAGATACATCACCGCGATGCGATCCGAAATGTATTTCACGACAGCTAAATCGTGCGCAATGAAAATGTAGGTCAGATTGTACTGCCCTTTCAGTGACATCAGAAGGTTTATCACCTGCGCCTGCACCGACACATCCAGCGCCGAAACGGGTTCGTCGCAGATCAACAGCTCAGGTTTGAGGATCAACGCCCTCGCTATGCCTATGCGCTGTCTTTGACCACCTGAGAACTCGTGGGGGTATCTCGAAAGGTATTCAGGTCTCAATCCCACATTCTTCATCATCTCTACGGCCATCTCTTTCTTTTCTTTCTGACTCAACATCGAATCAGTTAAACCTTCTGTGATTATCTGAAGAACGGTCATCCTTGGGTTCAAAGAGCTGTACGGATCTTGAAAGATCATCTGAATCTTTTTTCTGAAAGGTTGAAACTCGCTCAGTTTCAAAGAGAACAAGTCGATCCACTCTTTCGAATCTTTGTAAAGGAATTTCCCCGAAGTTGGTTCGTAGACCCTCACCATCAACCTTCCGAGCGTAGTTTTGCCACAGCCCGATTCTCCCACGAGCCCGAAGGTCTCTCCCCGAAAAACATTGAAAGAAACATCATCGACGGCCTTGAGATAGGACTTCTTTCCAAAACCTTTCTTTATGGGAAACCATTTGCTGACGTTCGAGAGCTTCACGAGTTCTTCCACTGTTCATCACCATCCGCGTACAACCAGCACTTCACAGAGTGCGTTGGACTGATAGATACCCGCTCAGGTTCTTTCTCTTTACACACGTTCATTCTGAAACTGCACCTTGGATTAAACCTACAACCTTTTGGATACTTCGCAGGATGTGGCACCGTACCTTCTATGGAGGCGAGCTTCTGTCTTTCTTGCCAATCGATCCGAGGCACAGAGTTGAGCAACGCTTTCGTGTAAGGATGAAGGGGATTTTCGAACAGTTCGAACACATCAGCCGTCTCTATGACTTGACCTGCGTACATCACCACGACCCTGTCGCACACCTCCGCGACGACGGCTAAACTGTGCGTGATGAGCATGACTGCGGTGTTGTACTTCTCCTTCAGTTCGATCATGAGCTTGAGTATCTGCGCCTGTATGGTGACGTCCAACGCGGTGGTGGGTTCGTCCGCTATCAGAAGCTTGGGATTGCACGCGAGCGCCATCGCTATCATGACACGCTGTCTCATGCCTCCAGAGAGTTGGTAAGGATAATGCTTGATTCTGCTCTCTGGTTCGGGGATCTTCACATCCCTGAGCATCTTGATAACCCTGTTCGAAACTTTTTCTTTCTCCAAGAGTTCGTGTAACTCGTACACCTCCGCGATCTGCCAGCCTACCGTGTAAACGGGATTGAGCGAAGTCATGGGTTCTTGGAAGATCATCGATATCTCCTTACCCCTGATCTTGTAAAGCTCTTGCTTTGGCAGTTTCAGAAGGTCTATGCCGTTGAACCACACGTGTGATTCTTCAGCGACGAACGCGTTCCTTGGAAGCAGCCTCGTTATCGCGTACGCTGTGACACTCTTACCACAACCGGACTCTCCAACGACTCCAAGCGTTTCTCCTTCGTTGAGTTCGAAGGACACATCGTCAACCGGCACGATCCTTCCCATGTTTGTCTTGAAACCGATCTTGAGATTTTCGACCTTCAACAGCATTCGATCACCTCATGACTCGCTCACGAACCTGGGATCGAGCGCATCCCTGAGCCCATCTCCCAAGAAGTTCACACTCAAAACGGTTATGAAGATCATGAAGCCCGGGAAGAACACGAGCCACCACGGCACAGTTCTTTCGAGCCCCGTCGCGAGAATGTAGTTCATGGCACGTTGGAGCATGTTACCCCAAGAAGGTGTCGGAGGTTGTATACCCAGACCGAGATAGCTCAACGAAGACTCGGCCAAGATTGCGTAAGACAGATTCAGCGTCAGCGAAACGATCGTTATCGGCATCACGTTCGGAAGAATGTGTTTGAAGAGTATCTTCAACCTGCTCGTTCCAAGCACTCTCGCAGCCATGACGTACTCGTTCTCCCTCAGCGATAGAACGACCCCTCTCACGAGCCGTGACACACCCATCCAACCGAAGACGGTCAGGACCAAGATCGTGTTCTTCACACCCGAGCCAAAGACCATCGTCAAGATCAGCAAAATTGGAAAGAGCGGTATCGACAGCATCACATCGACGAAGCGCATCAACAATCTGTCAACGATCCCACCGAGGTATCCCGAGAGTAAACCGATCAACAAACCTATCCCAGTCGAGAAAAGCGCCGACGTGAAACCCACAAAGAGTGAGATTCTACCACCGTACATGATTCTCACGAAGACGTCTCGACCAAGTTCATCCGTTCCGAAGAGATATCCAGCCGAAAGGGGTGGTTTGAACCTGTTCAGAAGGTCCATCTCATCGTAGGCTTTGGATGCAACCAGAGGTCCAAAGACGCTCAGACACACGATGCAACTGAGCGCGATGAGCCCGAACAGCGCCAATCTGTGCCGCAAGAATTTTCTTCTGACCAATTGCCAGTAGGTGCCTATGGGGAGTGGTGAACTCTCTTCTTCGAGCTCCTCAACACTCTTCTTCAAAGGCAAGACCATCTCTCACACCGCCTTCGCACCCAACCTGATCCTTGGATCGACGATCACGTACAGTATGTCCGCGAGCAAGTTCGAAAGCAAGGTGATCACGGCAAGGAACATCAAACAGTTGATCGCCAAGTTGTAATCGCTCGCCAAGACCGCTTCGTAGATGAGTCTTCCCATGCCCGGCCAAGAAAAGATCGTTTCGATGATCAGTGCGCCGCCGAAGAAATAGGGTATGTCCAAAGCGATGATCGTGATTATGGGAATGAGCGCGTTCCTGAGCGCGTGTTTCAAAATTACCCTTCTTTCGTCAGCACCCTTGGAGTATGCAGTCCTTATGTAATCCTGATCGAGCACCTCGAGTAGTGCGGTCCTGATGTACCTGACCCAGTAGGCGACTTGAACCAAACCGAGAACGAGGGCCGGGAGTGCCAAGTGTCTCAAGCGATCGAAGAAAACGTTCCAAAAGCCGCTGACACCGTAGGTCTGTACACCCGTCACGGGGAACCATCCCAGCCACACCGAAAAGACGATTATGGCCATCAGGGCGAACCAGAAGGTTGGTAAGGATATCCCGATGAACGCCAGAACGGTGAAGAAATAGTCGAAGAAGGAGTACTTCTTCACCGCCGAATAGATACCGATGGGAAAGGCGACGATCAAACCTATGACCCATGCCGTCACCGTCAGCAACAGAGTGTTCGGAAGTCTCTTCAGAATGATGCCAAGGACCGGTTGTTTGTACATCGAAGAGTAGCCCAGATCCCCTTTGAGGAAACTCCAGAGCCACACGCCGTAGCGCACTATGAGTGGATCGTCCAGATGATAGTACTTCCTCAGTTCCGCTATCTTGGCAGGATCTCTCGTCATGGCTCTTGGATTTTCCATCCTCATGGTCAAGAGTGGATCTCCCGGCATGGCGTTCAAGATGAAGAAGATGATCAGAGAGATCAGAAAGAAGATGGGTATCAACTCGAGGAACCTTATCAACAGATACCTTCTCAAGAGTCAAAAACCTCCCTGGGCTTGAAGATGGTTGGCCGTGTACAAACCTGCGAGAAGTTGAATCGCCACCAGATCTTTTATCGGAATCGCTCTGTAGTTCAGGTTCTTATACAAATATTCCATCTTTTTCTCAAACATTTCATCCACATGCTGCTTCAACTTGGAAAGCTTTTCATCGTTTCTCACCTTCAGAACACTGCTCATCAATCTTCTGAGCATGCCCAAGCTCAAACTTTGGTAGAACTGGGTCACGTAGAGATTGTCGAACACTTCGGCCACCGTGGCCTTCCTTTCGAGCTCTGGATCTGTCTCTATCCAATGTTTTTCCGCTTCCAAATGTGCCGGCATGGTTTCGATGTAGTTCTTCAAAGTCTCGTAAAACGCAAATTTCTTTGCTTCTTCGAAACTCGCACAGTGTTCGAACGGCCCCTTTATCTGTTCGTAGTGCTCTTTGGCTTTCTCCCAAGATATTCTTCGAGCTTGTCTTCTGCTCATGTCAGTTTCGGCGGTGTCCTCGATCCTCGGATCGTAATAGTAAGGTACTTCACACACCAAAGAAAAGGTGTTCGCAACCCTGCTCGCGTACTCGTCGGAGCTGGCGCCAGATTTTATGATCTTTGCAGGATCCACACTCGCATGTTTCTCAAGATAGTCGTACTCTTCACTTATCGGAAAGAGTTTGTACACCGCCTTGGACAGAGTTTTTGCATACGGAACTTCCGGCTCACCGAGTGAGAGTGGCACGTTGAAAAGTTGAGGTATTCTCTGATAAACTTCGTACAGAGGTGGAACTTCTCCACTGATGTAGTAATAAACACCTCCAAAGCCGGCGTTGTGCAGAGAGTACATGAAGGATGGCTTCGTCTCGTCTATGATGTCCATCAAAACCTTAGTTTCTGGCAACGGATTGTGGAAGTGCAACGTCTTGTAGTCCACAGGAAAGGTCCATTCCACCTGAAGATATCCCGGGGGTCTGTAGAAGTGTTCCGCGTACCTTCTGATCGATTCAGGATTTGAAAACCAACCTTCGTTCAACTTTGTGCCGTCTGGATCGATCACCTTTATGAGATACCAAGTGTAGTCGAACTGGGATCTGAAAGCTTCATCGCTGGCGAGTTTTTCAGCGAGGAAATCCAACATCATCGCACCTATGGGTTCGTTCGGATGGGGACAACCGAAGAGCAAAGCGTTCTTGGAACCACCCTTTATCTTGATCAGCTTTATTGGATGGCCGTTCCTCGAGAAACCTGCCACGCTCACTTCTACGATTTGTGGATACTTCTTCGCAAGTTCATCTGTCCTTCGATCGAGTTCATCAACCGAGAAGAATCTCTTGTAATCGGGTATGTCCTTCACCAAGACTTCAAAATTCATCTCGATCCCCCTGAAAAAGGCAGGGGGGAGACCCCCCTGCCTCATCTGACTTCGGTGTCTATGTACCAGTTGTAGATGATCCAGCCAAGGCCGCTGTCGTAGGTGGAGTTGAAGCTCTTTATGTATTTCTTCGCAAAGTGTGGTGTTGGATCAGAAATGAGTGGCAGAACGGGTAGATCGTTGGTCCACAGCGCGAAGTGTTTCTTGTAGAGTTCCACCCTCTTTTCGTAAGCAACTTCCTTGGCCATCTGCTCGAGTATCTTGTCGTTCTCTGGATTGGACCAACCTGTGTAGTTGGTGCCACCCCAGTTGTTCTCTTCCGACGGTATCATGTCTGTACCCCAGTAGTTCAAGGCTTCATCGCTCACACCGTAGCCCCAACCGGTCAGCCACGCGTCGAACTTGCCCATGGGCGCTTCTTCCCATATCACAAGCGCAGGTTTTGCTTCGAGCTTCACGTTCATACCTATTTTCTTCAACATACCCTGTATGAGCTGTGCCATGAGTTCAGCTTGGCTACTTCCCGCACCGTAAATGATAGTGAATTCAAAGACCTTGCCATCCTTTTCCAGTAAACCTTGCCTGTTCTTCTTCCAACCCGCTTCGGCGAGCAACTGTTCCGCTTTCTTAGGATCGTAAGGATACTTCTTTATGTGATCTCCTTTCAGTGCGTCCCTCATGATGTGTATCTCCGTGATCCAAGTATCCATGATCTGGCCGAGTCCGAAGAACACGACCTGGTTTATCTGCTGACGATCGAGTGCATAGAGTATGGCCTGTCTGACCCTCACGTCAAAGAAGAGTGGGTGTGGCTTGCTCAGATCGTTAGGATCTCTGAAGTTGAGATTCAGCGTCCACAGCGCCACGTTTGGCGTGAAGTAGACGTTGAAGATGTCGCCCCTTTCTTTCTGTAATTGCAAGCTCTGCTTCAGATCCAGCGTGTATCTTCCGAAGTCGATCTCACCCTTCAACGTCGAGGCGAATATGACATCGCTGTCTGGGATGATCTTGAATATGATCCGATCGATGTTCGGCCTTCCCATGTAGTATTCGTCAAACGCTTCGAGAACCATGTACTGACCTTCGACATACTCTTTGAACTTGTATGGGCCAGTCATAACTGGGTTAAACATGACCTTCTGGACGAATTCATCCCAATTTCCGCTCGCTTTCGCCTTTTCAAAATCTTCCCTGAACAAATGCTCCGGCAATTGGAACCAACCGTAGTAGTAAGCGTACACGGATGAGCCGAGTTCCATACCCGGCACTGGGTGTGGCAGATAAATAGTGAAGGTGTAATCGTCAATGATCTCGACTTTTTCAACCATCTTTTCGAAATAGTTCGTGGTGATGGGTGCCTCAGAGACCATCACTTCCCACTGGAACTTGGCATCTCTCGCCGTGACGGGATGACCGTCGTGCCATTTCATGCCCTTTCTCAGCTCGAACGTGATCGCAACCGAGCCATCTGGCAAGATCTTGATCAAGCCGTTTTCGAGACTCGGGATCCTCTTTATCATCCTTGGATGGTAGAACCCATTGTCGTCGGTACCTGTGTAACCGTCACCTATGATGTTGCAGAGCGTCCATGTCAGTCCAGAAGAGGTGAAGAGAGTGTTGAAACCCTTTGGACTTGCCACGGTCGCCGTCACGATCGTTCCACCACGTTTCGGTGGATAGAGCGCCTGGTAGAAAGATCTTGCGGCTTCAGCTTTCGTGATGGGCGAGAATGGCTCCAAAAGATGACCGTATCGATAATCCAAAAGTTGTCTGTCACTCCTGAAAGCGAGCGTGAACGCACCGACCGCTTCAGGTGGAACTTTGTCTTCGTCGTTGGCTAACGTGCATATCTCGGTGAACTTCGCCGCCTCCTGCTCAAGTCCCAGCACCTTGACCAGGCTCATAATGAAATCTTTCCTGAGAACAGGCTCAGACCCCTTCTTGACCAACCCTTCTTTCCCAGGAAAAGCCTTCGCCACAGCGGCGTGGAACTCGTCCCACGTGAGCGGTGTGTCGTCGATGGCTTTGAGAATACCGAGTTTTTGAACAACGGGCGCCGCCTCTTGCAAGCTGATCTGCGCGAAGAAGAGAGTTGCGAGGAAAGAAACCAGTAGGACCGCCAGGAACTTCTTCACAGAATCACCCCCATGCACTTATTGTTTATCATTATACGCGAACACGCTCATGGGTGTCAATGAGCGAAAAACAATTTGCACTTGATTCCAACTCGGATATTCACGATCCTCACGCAATTTCATCGTTCAGTTTTGATTGTGTTACTTCTTTTCAACATCAACGTTCGTATATATCATGATGGGAGCGCTCTCGAGGAAAGTGAACCGTCCAGACGGTAGCCGTGTACATTGGTGTTGGTCTAACTCGTTGATTTGTTCTTCAGATATGTTCAAAAGGATAAAGGCGCTCCCGATGAGAAAGATTTTCGTTGAAGATCCAGATGGATCGTCAGCTCACTGATGCACACAACAACAGAACGAAAAGTCGATGATAAAACCAAAGCCCCAGAAATGGGGCTTTTTGTTTTGATGAACCCTAATCTGAGCGGGGTTTCCACAATTTTAAGTGTTTCAAAAAGATCGTCGATCCAGCGTCCAGATATATCTCAAGCCGGCAGATCAACTCTCCTTCTGAAAGCGTCTCGACCATTCAATGCGAGTTTCTCGACATTCTCAACCCGAATATTTCGACTCCATCTTTCTCCATTCGCTGTAACCCACGATCTCGTTGAACTCGGACCAACTCACGCCGAGCTCGACGACTTTTTGAAAGTCTCCTTCTTTCAACGCTTTCAAAGCTTCCATCATTGCTTTCGTAGCAGGATACAAACACACCATAGGTATTGACAGATACGTGATTCCCACTTTGACGAGCTCGTTGAAATCGAACAGAGGAGTCTTGCCACCAGGTATGATGTTGAAAGAAATTGGCTTTGGAACTTCGTGAACCAACGTCTTGATTTCTTCTATAGATTGTGGCGCTTCTACGTAGATGTAATCCGCACCAGCTTGTGCGTAAGCTTTCGCTCGGCGAAGAACCTCTTCAAAACCTGCAACGGATCTTGCATCCGTCCTTGCTCCTATGACGAGTTCGGGGTTTTCCTCGTTCTTCGCATCCACAGCCGCTCTTATCTTGTTGACCATCTCTTCCAGCGAGACGATGCTTTTTCCTTCCATGTGGCCACATCTCTTCGGCCAAACCTGATCTTCCAATCGCACTCCAGCAACACCTATCCTCGCAAAATTCTTCACCGTCCAGTACACGTTCAAGGCGTTTCCATAACCAGTGTCTATGTCCGCATCGACTGGAAGATCCGTTGCGTTGACGATCGTTCTGACTCTTTCCAACATCTCCGCGTATCCCACAAGACCTATGTCCGGTTGACCAATCAGAGAAGCGGATATCCCATAACCTGTGGTACCCACCACTTCAAATCCCGCAAGCTGTATCAACCTCGCCGAAAGCGCGTCGTACGCGCACACCCTCAGGGTCAGTTTCCCCTTTTCGTTGAGATATTCTCTAAGCTTGCGCGCTTTCTGGAAAGCTTTCCACTCAGACATCGAGATTCCCTCCTTAACTAAAGGTGAATTTTGTAACTTGACGATGCGTCGGAGAACAGATATAATATATACGACCTCATATATGATATCATATTGTATAGAAACCTGCAAGGAGGTGAGTTCATGAAGGTGAAAATTGTTCTGCTGATCATCTCGATGTTACTCGTCACCACAATCTTCGCTGAAACGTACCCGGCAAAGCCGCTGAACTTCATCGCACCTGGTGGTCCAGGAGGTGGATGGGACACCACGATAAGAGTCGTCGCACAGGTTTTGAAAGAAACAGGACTGGTGACCCAGCCGATCGTCGTCACCAACATGCCCGGTGGTGGCGGTGGAGTGGGCCTGGCACACATGCAGACCAAGAAGGGTGATCCTTACACGATCATAGTCTTTTCGCCTCCACTTCTTCTGATCAACCTCACTGGACAAACCCAGTACTCGTTCAAGGACCTTACCCCTCTGGCGATGTTGATACACGATTACGGTGCCTTCGCGGTGTCAAAGAAGTCCAAGTATAACAGCATCACTGAGGTTATGGATGCTTTGAAGAAAGATCCAAAGAGCGTCAGGGTTGGTGGCATCTCCGCGTTCGGGTCGATGGACCACATACAGTTTTTGATCGCGGCACGAGCGGCAGGTGTGACGAACCTCAAAGACATAACCTATGTTTCCTTCCAGGAAGGCGAACATCTGGCTGCTCTGCTTGGGGGACACATCGATGTGCTCTCAACGGGTCTTGCAGAGGTGACGACTGCGCTTCAAACTGGTACGATCAAGGTTCTTGCCATCACCTCTCCTCAACGTGTCTCTGGCGCTCTTGCTACTGTTCCAACACTCAAAGAGGAAGGCATAGATGCCGAATTCGTGAACTGGCGTGGTCTGTTCGGACCGCCAGAGATGCCCGAATACGCTGTAGAATACTGGATAAACACGCTCTCGAAGATGGTTCAAACAATTGAATGGGAAAGGGTTGTAGCAAAGTACAACTGGACCAAGGCGTTCATGCCGGGCAAAGAGTTCATGAATTACCTGGAAAAGGTCAACGAAGATTACAAAGTGGTGCTCAAAGAACTTGGACTGTACAAGGGTGAATGAACTTGGCCCGCAGGATGTTTCCTGCGGGCTTTGGAGGGATCTTTCGTGGAGGCAAAAGACAGATACCTTGCGATAATCGTGCTTGTCTTCGGCTTAGTTTACACTTTGGCATCTTGGAACTTACCCAGAGCCCCGGTGGGAAATCCCTTTGGACCAGTATATTTTCCGTTGGGTCTGGGAGTGCTTGTGAGTGTTATAGGTTTGTTGATGCTCGTTCAGAGTCTGAGAACACGCCAGGAAACGGCTCGCAAGCCCAGCAAGCTCTCAGTACGAATGTGGATCGCTGTTTTATTTTGCGTGGGCTATGCTTTGGTGTTCAATCGAGTTGGTTTCATGATATCCACTTTCGTGTTTCTCACATCTTTTTTGTTGTTGCTGAACGGATTCAAGAAATGGTTGATGTCTCTCAGTATCGCCCTGCTCTACACGATCGGTGTTTGGTATCTGTTCGAAAAGGTTTTCCTGATAAACCTTCCTTAGGAGTGATCGAAAATGGCCGCAGTTGAATATTTGATGTACGGCTTCAAGGTCGTTTTCGAGCCGGCAAACTTCTTCTGGTTGACGCTTGGGAGTTTCTTGGGTACAGTGATCGGAATGCTTCCAGGTCTTGGCCCGGCGACAGGTATAGCTTTGCTTTTACCCTTGACGTTCGTCATGAAGCCAGAGACTGCCTTGATCACCATGTGTGCCATCTTTTATGGAGCGATGTTTGGTGGTTCTCGAAGTTCAATCCTTCTGAACATCCCAGGCGATGGTTCAGCCGTCGTTTCGTGTTTCGACGGCTATCCCATGACCTTGAAAGGAGAGGCGGAGGCTGCACTCGCCATCTCGGCGATAGCGTCGTTCATAGGTGGGTTGATATCATCCATAGCTTTCGTACTGTTGGCTCTACCACTCGCAAGGATCGCACTCATGTTTGGACCACCCGAATACTTCGCGCTGATGGTTCTCGCACTCACAGCAACGGCTTCGATGTCGGAAGGCAAGGTATTGAAAGGGCTTCTTTCCATGGCTCTGGGCTTGATCGTCTCAATGGTTGGGCTCGATCCTCAGTCTGGTGTTTCCAGATTCACTTTTGGAAATCTTGAGCTGCAAGGCGGTATAGAATTCGTCGTGGTGATCATAGGCATATACGGTTTGGGAGAGGTTTTGAAAAATTTGGAGAAGATAGCACGCTCAGAGGCACTACAACCCATCAAGAAGAAGTTTGGACGGATTTGGATCAGCAAAGAACAATGGAAACGCAGTGTTGTACCGATACTCAGATCAACACCCATAGGATTTCTGATAGGGATACTACCCGGCGCGGGTGGTACCATAGCCGGCCTTATGGCTTACAACGTTGAAAAAAGACTATCTAAAGAACCTGAAAGGTTTGGCAAAGGTGCCATCGAAGGTCTGGCCGCTCCAGAGGCTGCAAACAACGCTTGCTCGATCGGCGCAATACTTCCCACTCTCACGCTCGGTATTCCTGGTTCTGGCACTGCGGCGATCATGCTCGGCGCACTGATGATCTACGGTCTTCAGCCAGGACCACTTCTGTTCGAATTCTATCCAGAGATAGGATGGGGTGTCGTGGCGAGTTTCTTCGTTGGTAACCTTATAGCGGCGGTGATAAATTTGCCTCTGGCAGGTTTGCTGGTGAGGATTTTGGCGGTTCCACCGAAGATCCTCTATCCATTGATAACCGCGTTGTGTTTCATAGGAGTATACGCGATCAATTTGAGTGTCGTGGATTTCTATCTTCTCATAATGTTTGGCCTTCTGGGCTACGCGATGAGAAAGTTCGACATCCCGACAGCACCCATGATACTCGCCAGCGTCGTGGGAAGAAAGTTTGAACAATCCTTCAGGCAGTCTTTGATGCTCTCGCACGGTGATTTTTCGATTTTCTTCAAATCTGCTATATCGGTCACCTTGCTGATTTTGGCAGTTCTTTCACTCGTCTATCCCATCGTCTCAGGAGCTATCAAAAAGAGGCGTCACACGCTATAATTGACGTTAGGATTGGGGGAGCGTCATGGAAACCATAGAAAGAAGATCGTTGAAGGAAGAGGTTCTCACGAAGATCAAAGAGTTCATAACCAAGGGTCGATACGTACCTGGCCAGAGGATCGTTATCGATGCGCTGGCGAAGGAACTCGGTGTGAGTGTTACACCCGTCAGAGAAGCGTTGCACCATCTCGCGGCCGAAGGCTTGGTCTCGGTTGAACCAAGAAAAGGGTTCACCGTGAAGAAATGGGAACCCAAGGAAATAGAAGATTTACTCTATCTGAGAATGTATCTTGAAAAACTCGCCTGCAGGTTGTTCATCGAGAGAGCTTCGGAACAAGATATTGAAGAGTTGTCAATGATTGTGAAACAGATGGACAACGCCGTTCAAACTTCAGATTTGGAAGCTCTGACGATGTTCAATTCGCAGTTCCACAAAAAAATAGTGCGAGGCTCTGGAAACGAGGAACTTCTGAAGATCATGGAGTCTCTGAGCGCGAAACTTCACAGGGTAAGAATCCTTTCACTTTCGTATCCAGGCAGGATGGAACAATCATGCGTTGAACATAAAGCGATTTTCGATGCCATCGTGGAAAGAAACATCCCTTTGGCTGAACAGAGGGTGGAAGAGCATATCAAGAAAGTGATGGCCACGCTTTTGAAAAGGGCCCAAGAGGGGTTGATCTGACCCAAAGTTTTTTCCAACGCTTGCGCTCAGCTAAAAAGGGATGGCGAATCGGCCATCCCTAAAATTTATTTATTTTGCTTGACTACTGTGTTCTTTTGACTTGAAACGTGCCAGACACATTCGTTCCCTGAACCGTGTAAGTTCCCTGTATCGCGTTGCCTTGCACCGTGCCGTTGAAGACCACCACGTAGCTGGTGCCGTACGCGGACGATTCCATCTTTGCAGTTATCTTGACGTTGTTGCCTGAAACAGTTCCAGTG
Source organism: Pseudothermotoga hypogea DSM 11164 = NBRC 106472 (assembly GCF_000816145.1). NCBI lineage: Bacteria > Thermotogati > Thermotogota > Thermotogae > Thermotogales > Thermotogaceae > Pseudothermotoga > Pseudothermotoga hypogea. The sequence goes on from NZ_CP007141.1 coordinate 952,741, forward strand.
AAATCTCCCATGTCTTGGTCCGCCCAAGCAGTTCCTTTTACGGTACTACCAGACTGCTCTATGTAGAACTCCAAAGTCCCCTGTTGACCGGTGATGCTGTTCCTGTAAGTTCCCTCGAACACACCCGTCAAGTTCACGACGGTCGTGGAAGGTTGGCTCGGTCGAGGTTGAGTGCCGGTACCAGTCTGAGGCGTGGTTGTCTGCGGTGTTGACCCGCCGGCAGTTCCTCCCGTCGCCCTGGGAAGCGTGTATCCCCAATCTTTTATGATCGTTGAAGGAAGTTGCGGAAGTTCTGGAGGTAAAACTCCCTTTCTCTGCATTTCACCGATGTCGACGATGAAAAACTTACCGAACTCGAGTTTTCCAAGCAGTTCCATCGCCATCTCCACGGCTTGCTCGAACGTGGCGCTCTTACCGACCACGGGTCCACCCAACCCTGTGGTCTCGATAGGCAGTATATCACCCGAGGGAAGTTCTATGACCGTGAAGGCATGGCCGGGCATCACGACGAGGTAACTCTTCAAACTGACCGCTTGTCCCACCGCTGCAAACAGGATCGCCAAATCGAGGCACGTACCCGCCTTGTCCCTCAACACATCCCTTGGGTACTTGACATCCTGTCCGAGTGAAGCGTACTCGACCAAGAACCCAGAAGGGGTTTGGTAGGATATACCGTTGTGTATGGCAAGATCGTACAAAGATTTCATGAACGCTATGGCGTCTTTGTCCTTCAGAGCCGCTCCAGCTCCACCGGAGTATTGACTCACCAGACCGACGAAACTCTTCACCACATCGTCCAGGTATGTCACGAAGGCCGCGAGTAATGGGGAATTTGAAAAGTTGTCTATCCATGAACCAGTTCGCTCTTCCTCTGGGACGTTCGAAAATTCGAACTGGTTGACACCCAGCATCTGGATACGTTTGATGATCGTGTCCGAGTAAGTTTTTCCCGAACGGTCTTTGTAACTGTACTTGATCTGAAGGTCAACCGGAGTTTGAGAACGAAGCTGTGTGACGTTGGAAGATATTATGGGATAGTACAGATCGACGACTGCTCCATTGGGTGGAACCACGTCGTAGACGGACTCCGGAGACCAAGAGGTGTAGTCACCGAGTTTGTAAGAAATCCTCAAATCCACTATGTCACCCTTGCCCTTGTTCATCAAGATGAACTTCGCCACCCAGTAGGCTCCGTCCATGACGTCCGGCATACCGTAGACTTTGTAAAGGGCAGACATGATTCTCGGTTTTACCTTCGCGTTGACATCGGCACTCACACTGCCCGAGACGTTCTTCCTTTTCATGTTGAAAGAGAAAACACCTGAGGCAGGATCGTACTTGAGTTCAGAGCAACCACTCGGCAGGTTTAGCTTCATGGTCGTGAAGATGACCTCTTCCGAAGAGGCAGCGTTCACAAGGACAAAGATGGCCATTTGATCCGTTGCGTGAACCAACTCTGCACCTTTTCCGAGGTTGAACTCCCATCTGCCTTTCCTGTTCACCACGGCTCCGATCACATCGGTATCAACCAAAATGGAGTTCTTCGCATCGTCGTAGCTGATCTTCGTGTTCGTCAGTTCGAATATGCTGCTGAACGTGGTGAGGTTCCTCAACAGTACGTAAGGGTTCGGGAAAGTGCTTTTCACTTGCATGTAGAGTGCGTTGGTTGGGAAGACCCACCTGAAAGAGATCTTCATGCCTCCCTGCGCGTCGATGGTTCCATCCGCAATTACCCGTATCGTGTTGATGCGTGCAAACTGACCGAACGCCGAGGTCAAGACCATTACGATCAAAAGAACGAGTAACAGCTTCTTCATGGTTCTCACCTCCGTGAGAGTGACCGTCGTTCATATTGTATCGCTTTTCCTTTAAATTGTGAATGCAGTAAAAACATCGTTACTGTGAACTAATTTGCACAGATCTTTTTCTTCGCTGTTTGTGAGGATGATCCAAGCACATTGTTCAATCATCGTCAGAGGAAAATCTTCAACAAATTTGAATCCAATTATCGCGTCCTGCTCGATCTTATGTGTCTGAACTTAGCCTCCGATCGAAAGCGTTCACTCCTGTTGCGTTAATGCGACAGAAATATGAAGAGATAGTTACGAAAACATTGATCTTCGCATAGTCGAGCTTCGTATGTGATAAGCTTTAGTTAAAACAGGGTTGCGGAGACGTGGAGAAACCAACCCGAAAGGGTTGGTTTTGCTTTTGTGGAACCTATTTCAACGAGATTGTACGATTTTTTAAACATCACTAATCTCTCAATGCTTATCTCTTTTTGAATCAACCTCAAAGGAGGTGTTTGTGGTGAGAAGGTTCTTGGTGATCGTTCTTGCGGTTCTGACAGTTCTGAGCTTCGCCAAGGTCAAGATCCAGTTCTGGCACGCAATGGGTGGCTGGAGGATCGAAGTCATTCAGAACATGGTCAACGACTTCATGAAGCTGAATCCGGACATCGAGGTGGAAGTCCAGTACGTTGGTAGCTACGAAGAGATACTCGCCAAGTTGATCTCAGCGGTTCAGGCCGGCACTCCCCCACACGTCGTTCAACTCAACGAGATCAGCACGCAGAAGATGATCGACAGTGGTGTGATCGTCCCAGTGCAAGATTTGATCGACAAAGATCCTACCTTCGATGTCGGATTGTTCCTGCCACAGGTTTTGAACTATTACCGCGTCGGTGGGAAACTCTACTCGATGCCTTGGAACAGCTCTACGCCTTTGCTTTATTACAACAAAACGATGTTCAAGGAAGTTGGGCTCGATCCGAACAACCCACCAACAACCTTCAGCGAATTGATAGAAGCTTGTCGAAAGTTGGTTAAGAAGGATGAAAAGGGCAACATCGTCAGAACGGGGATCACCTGGCCACTCTACGCTTGGTTCTTCGAGCAATACATGGCGCTTCAGAATCAACCGCTTGTGGACAACGACAACGGAAGGACCAAGAAAGCCACCAAGGTGGTCTTCAACAACCAAGCAGCGCTCAACTTCCTGAACCTTTGGAACACACTCACGAAGGAAGGCTTGATGATCAACACAAGACGCGCTGATTGGACCGCGGCAAGACAACTTTTCATATCTCAAACCGTCGGTATGTTGATCTCGTCCACTTCGGACGTGGCACTTTTGATGAACGAATCAAAGAAGCAAGGATTTGAACTCGGCACAGCCTTCCTACCACTCCCAGATGGCACACAGCGCGGCGGGGTCGTGGTAGGTGGAGGAAGTCTGTGGATTTTGAAACAGAAGAACCAAGCGGAAGTCGATGCCGCATGGAAACTTGTCAAGTACCTCGCCGAACCAGGCCCGCAGATCGTTTGGCACAAGGCCACTGGGTATTATCCGATACGCGTCGATGCGATACAGACGTTGCTCGTTCAGGGTTACTATCAAGAAAATCCACACCACCTGACCGCTATTCTTCAGTTGCTCACAAGCGTTCAGAACTACAACACTCAAGGCGCCATCATCGGTGCATTCCCAGAGGTTAGAAACGCCATAGACATGGCAGTGGAAAAGATGCTCACGGGTGAACTCACACCGAAACAGGCACTCGACGAGGCGGAAAAGAACGCAAACAAGGCCATCAAGGAGTACTTCTGATCTTGGGGCGGTCCGTACGGACCGCCCTCTTTGGGGGTAGTTCTGTGCGCAGAAAGATTTTCCCGTACTTGCTCTTAATACCAACTTACTTGGTAATAATTCTTTTTATCTACATGCCAGCTTTTGACGCTCTGTACAACAGCTTTTTCAGAGTCTCAGTGTTCGGGAGAAGAAGGATCTTTGTGGGGCTGCAGAACTTCCTTTCTCTTTTCACAGACAAGGATTATTTGTATGCGGTCAATTTCACTCTCGTTTACACCGGAACCACCGTTGTGATCTCGATCTTTTTGTCCTTCTTCCTCGCTCTCCTGCTCGATCAGAAAGTCCCTGGATCAAAGATATACAGGACCCTGATCTTTGCACCCTATGCGGTATCTTACGCGGTTGCCGGAGCACTCTGGGGTTTCCTCCTTAACCCGGTGGTTGGGCACGTGAACTATCTGATGAGAATCCTTTTCGGCATACAGACTCACTGGCTCACGACAAGACCGTTTGCTGCGTACTCTCTCATATTTGCTTCAATCTGGAAAACTCTGCCCTTCAACGTCATATTTTACCTGGCAGCCTTGCAGAGCGTGCCCAGTGAAGTCATGGAAGCAAGCATCATCGACGGAGCCAATTCATGGAAGAGAGTTTGGAAAATCATCTTTCCTCTGGTTTCACCAATAACCTTTTATCTGGTCATCATGAGCATTATATCGGCTACCTTCCAGTCTTTTGCGATCATCGACGTGATGACGAGAGGTGGTCCTGGCATCTACACGACGAACCTGGTTTACAAACTCTATCTGGACGGATTCAGGTTTCAGAAAATCGGTTTGGCTTCCGCAGAAAATGTGATTCTCTTCGTCATGATGATGATCGTCACGATCCTTTACTTCACTTACGGTCAAAGACGCGTGCATTACCAATGAGGTGATCGCATGAAGAGATCCAAGAAAAGGATCATTAAGACGATTGTCTTCGAAATACTCTTGATAATATCGAGTTTGCTGATATTCGCACCAATCCTTTTGGCGATCATCATGAGCATTCAGCCCCCTGAGTTCGTCTTCTCCTACCCACCGAAGTTTTTACCCAGAGGTTTCTTCGTGCAAAACTACATCGACGCCTTCAAGATAGTTCCGTTCGCAAGGATGATACTCAACAGCGCTTTAATATCGATCTTTATAACTCTGGGTAAACTGTTCACGGGGAGTCTCTCAGGTTATGCCTATGCGAACTTTTCTTTCAAGGGTTCGAAGATCACGTTCTACGTGCTCTTTGCCACCCTTTTCATCCCCGCTGAAATTGTGCTGATCGTGCCGTTGTTCAGAATCATATCCAGGCTCGGCTGGACCAACACCTACTGGGCTATGACGATACCTTTCCTGGCCAGTGCAACCAACACCTTCTTGATGCAGCAACACTTCAAAACGATCCCAAAAGAATTCGAAGACGCCGCAAGGATAGACGGAGCAACACCTATGCAGTACTTCACGAAAGTTTTGCTGCCACTATCCAGACCTATCATCGCAGGTGCTGCGATAATAAACTTCACCTATGCCTGGAACATGTACCTCTGGCCAATGATTGTAGCGATGGAAGACAGAATGAAAACGGTTCAGGTGGCGATAAACATGATCATGAACGCCGAGTCTTCGAACAACTGGGGCATCATCATGGCCGCAACGGTGGTTGCACTCCTTCCAACTTTGATTCTATTCTTCGCGTTGCAGGATCTTTTCGTGAAATCGCTCGTTGGAAGTGGTGTGAAGGGCTGACGTTACTCACGCCTGTGCGAAACGTATCTCTGCAACGCTAAGGTCGACTCCGAAAACCCACCAGAAGCGTATCGCTTGTTGTCTATTTTTTTGTTAGGAGTCGCATGGTAAGATAGTTTTGGTAAGAACTTTTCATTTTGGGAGAGTTTTAAATATGATCCAGCACTTATTGAGGCACGTTCTTTTGATCTCATCTTGGCTGATCGGCTGGATATTGTTTTCGAGAATGAGATTTCTGCAGAAGAAAATCCCCAGTCGACGGCCATCGGTTTCCTTGATCGTGCCTGCGAGAAACGAAGAATTGAACATTGGAAAAATTCTGAGAGCCTTGAAAAAGCAAACCTATGAGAACCTTGAGATCATCGTTGTCAACGACAATTCGACGGACCGCACGAAGCAAATCGTCCAAAGCTTCGAAGATGTCAAGCTCGTCGATTTTTCCAGCGAACCACCTGAAGGATGGGCAGGCAAGAGCTGGGCTTGTTGGAACGGTTATCTCAACAGCTCGGGCGAGATTTTGATCTTCATGGATGCGGACGTCGAACCGCAACCAGAAGCCATCGAGAGTCTTGTGGCGATCCAACTGGAACACGACGGCCTGGTCTCGGTTTGGCCCTATCAAAGATTTGAAAAACTTTACGAACATCTCTCCCTGCCGTTCAACATGATCGTGATCGGATCGATGGGTAGTTTCTCTGTTTTCAAGACCAAACCGATGGGCGCGTACGGACCCGTCATCGTCGTGAGCAGGAGGGATTACGAAAAAACACAAGGACACGCGGCGTTCAAGGACGGCGTACTGGAGGACATAAAGCTTGGAAGGTTGTTCCTGCAGAGAGGTTATCGCGTCGAGAATTACCTCGGTGGTTCGCTGATAAAGTTTCGCATGTACCCACAGGGTTTGGCGCAACTGTTCCAAGGTTTTTCGAAGAACATGGCGCTCGGTGCCTCATCGCTTGGTCCGATGTTCTTCTTGGTTTTCATCTGGATGGTTGGACTGTACTCAGGAATGGGTAACCTCTTTTCTTTTCCGTACAGTCTGTACTATTTTCTCTTTGCTATACAAATCTACAAGGTATCGAAAAAAACTGGCGATTACACAATTCTGGACGCACTCCTTTATTTCTTACACTATCTGTTTTTCCTGTTGGTTTTCTTCGTCTCGCTCTACAAAGTGATCTTTCTGAAGAGCGTCGAATGGAAAGGAAGGAAGATTCGTGTTTGAGATCTTCGTGATAGCGCTTCAGTTTCTGTCAGGTTCCATCATGTACTCGTACATCTTGGCGAAGATCAACAACGTGGATCTGAAAAAGATCAGAGACGGAAATCCAGGTTCATCGAACCTGTGGCGCGCGAAGGGGTTCAAATGGGGAGTGCTTGCTCTCGGACTCGACTATTTCAAAGGAACCTTCCCACTGTTTTTGTTCATCGCGAGCGATTCACTGGCGAACAAGTACGTTGTCTCTCTGGCGGCGTTGGCGGGTGTTGCTGGTCATGCGTTCTCACCCATGCTGAAATTCAAAGGTGGCAAAGCCGTGGCGACTACTTTTGGAGCGTGGTCGGTACTGACGAAATGGGAAGCACCCGTCATACTCGGTGGGGTGTTCAGTCTCTTCAGTCTGTTGAAGAGAAAAACAACAGCCGAAGAAGATTCCTTCAGAGTGCTCTTGGGATTGATCGTTCTGTCGATCTACGTGTTGTACAAGGCGTTGAACCAAGAGACGCACCTTCTTGTGTTCTATCTTGGCAACTTCACCATCTTGGCAATGAAGCATTGGAAAGATTGGAAGAAGTTTTTCTCGAGACTCTCATATCCAGCCAAATGAAAAAAGAGGCGGCCTTTCGGCCGCCTTCAAGCTTCGATTCATTCTGACTCGGCTTCTGTGAGTTTCTTCTTCATCCAGTTTTTTTGTTGAACAACGCATACGTATTTTTTCGACAGTTCAGTCCTTCTTCGCTGCGAACAGCTCGGCACCCGTGAGGAAATAGTTGGTGAGCGTGAAGAACAGAACGAACATAGGTACGCTGGCGATCGCGGCCGCAGCCATCATCGCTCCCTCGTTGGTGTACTTTTCTGTTGCGAACTGAATGATGTAGAGTGGAATGGTGCGTTTCTCAGGACTTTGAACGATCAAGAGGGGCCATATGAGGTTGTCCCACTGAGATCTGAAGGTCAACACAGCGAGCGTGGCCAAGGCTGGTGTGCTGTTTGGAAGGATTATCCTCAAATAGATCCCGAATTCACTCGCACCATCTATCCTCGCCGCATCGATGAGCTCGTCTGGGAAAGTGATGAGAAACTGTCTCATCATGAACACACCGAACGCGTTCATGATGAGTGGTACGATCAAGCCTGCGTAAGTGTCCTGCATCTTCAGGTTCGTAACGATCAAGTACAGCGGTATCATGATCGCTTCGAAGGGTATCATCATCGTGGCGAGTATGAGCAACAGAACGATGGTTCTACCTTTGAACTTGTACTTCGCAAGTCCAAAACCCGTGAGTGAGCACAGAAAAACGGTACCTATCGTCGTCAGGGATGCGACAACGAACGAGTTCCAGATACACCTTGGATAAAGAAACTTACCATCGTTTCCCTTTATGGCCTGCCAGTAGTTCTGCCAGCGAAACTCTCCGCTGAACCAAGGATAAGGAATCCTTGTGATGTTCTTCGAGGACATGATCGATGCGGTAAACATGAAGACGATGGGTGTGAGAATGAAGATGGCAAAGATTATGAGAAAGAACCACGCTGCGCTCGAAGTAAGGAATCCTTTCACCATCCTCACCTCAGTACGAGACCTCTTCGCTTTTAGAGATCTTCATCTGTAGATAGCTGAGAGACATGATTATCAACAACAGCAAAACGCTCATCGCACTGGCCCTGTCTATCCGATGATCCCTTATCGCCGTGTTGTAGATGCTTAGGGCGATCACGTCTATGGGTTTCAAAGGCGCGCCACCTTGAACGAAAAGATACTGCGTGCTGAAGGTTCTGAGGCACTGTATCGTCGTCATGACACAGACCAAGAGCGTGGTGGGTTTTATCAGAGGAAGCGTGATGTACCAAAAATCTTGCCACTTGGTCGCTCCATCGATCGTCGCAGCCTCGTGGACAGATCTCGGCACGCTCGCCATTCCAGCGACGAAGATGATCGTGAAATAGCCCACGTATTTCCAAAAGTAAACGATGATCGTTGCCAACCTGAGCATGTTCTCGTTCGCCAACCAGCGGTAATCCACACCTTTCGTGTTCAACAAGAAGTTGAGAAATTGGTTGGCTAATCCTCTGGGGTCGAACATCAAGAGCCATATCGATGCCGCCACGACCGATGAAAGCACTGCTGGCGAATAGTAGACCATCTGCAAAAATCTCTGCAATCTTTTTCGACTAACGATCAGCGCAGCAAACACTAAACTGAGTACGACCATGGGCACGAACGTGCCTGCAGCGAATATGAAAGTCGCCTTGAGAGAGTTCCAGAAAGATTCAGACGTGAAGAGATAAACGTAGTTGGCCAGTCCCACGAAGCGCGGTGGTTTCAAAGACAAAAGATCTTTCCTGTGAAAACTCATCCACACCGCATAGAAAATGGGATAAAGATTGAAAATTGCAAAGAAGACGATCGCTGGAACGGTGAAGATGAAACCCCAAAGGGCTTTCTTTCTCTCAACACCTCTCACACTGCACACCTCACTCAAGAGACACAACAAGAAGGGTGGGCGTTGCCCACCCTTGAGTCATTCTTCCTTGAGCAAGTCGTTGGCTTTCTTTTTCAACGTCTTCAAAGCGTCTTCAACTGTGGTGTTCGTGAGCATCACCGATTCGACAGCCTCTTTGATCAACTGCTCGAGCTGGGGACCTTTCGGATGCAACGGAACTATGTGCGACTTCGCCATGTCTTCGAGGAAAACTTTGGAGTACGGATAGTTCTTGAAGGTGTCTGATTCGACGAAGTCCTTCTTTGGTTGTATCAAACCGACCTCGACCAAGTACTCTTCTGGATGGCTCAACATGTACGCAATGAACTTCCAGGCCCATTCTTGTTTTTCTTTGGAACTTTCAGCGTTCACCATGTAGTAGTGACCGTAATAGTTGCACCTGACATCCTTGACGGCGTCCTCGAAGACTGGGAACGGAACGACCATCCACTCTCCGCTCTCGTAGAACTGCGGATTTTCCGCCTTGATCCTGAGTATCTGGTACAACCCAGACAGACACATGGTCACCGTGTTGTTGTCCTTGTTGAAATCCTTTCTTGCAGGAGTGTAGGTCGGTGAACCGAGGTTCTTCCCGTTCGGTCCCCACTCTTTGAAGAACCTCAGCACTTTGAGCCACGCTTCGTCGTTGATGATCGCAGTCTTTCCGTCTTCACTGAGCAACGCGCCACCGAGTTGTTCAACCATGGGCAACATGAAGGTCAGATAGTACGGATATCTGAAGTCGAAGCCCCTCCTCTTGAGGATCTGACCTTCCCTTATGACCAACTTCTCACTGACCCGCACCATGTCTTCCCACGTCTTTGGATAGTCCTCCTCAGGATCCAGGCCGACTTCTCTGAAGTACTTCTTGTTGATGAACACGCACCAGTTGGTGAGCTCCAACGGTAAGCCGTAGATCTTCCCCTTGTACGTTACGGCGTCCAAGGTGCCCTCGACGTACATCTGCCTGAGCTCGTCGTAACTCTTCAGTCCCAGCGCACTGAGGCTCACGGGTGCGACGCGTTCGTTCACTATGTAGGGATAAGCATCCTGGATCTCCATGTTGAAAATGTCGGGCCCTTTGCGTGCAGCGAAGGCTGTGAGAACGACTTCCCTGATCTTCGCTGAAGGATAAGTAACTCGTGTGATTTTCACATTTGGATACATCTTCTGAAACTCTTGAATGTAGCGTTCTTCCAGAGGCGTTCTGTTGGGATCTTCGTGCGTCCAAAAGACTATTTCGATCTGAGAGGCGCAAAGGATTGTGGAAACTATCAGCACAATGAGGATCAACCATCTCACAAAACCACCCCCTTGGTTTTCTGACGTGATAATTATACAACTTTCCTGTGCCAAATTCATTCTTCAATCGGACATCCTTTAAAGTTCTGCGCTAAGTGCTCACCAATTTGATATCTTAGCTTCTTATAAAGTTCTGATTCTCTGTGACAAGAATTCAATGGCCTTTGAACCTGCGCGTTCTTGAAACCTTTACCTTCACGACACAGAAAGTTGTTGACAGTTCTGCATGGGTGAGATACAATCGTTGAAAACAGTTCGAGCAGGTGAAGATCGTGATGCGAAGTTGGCGAGGAACTGAATTGAAAGATTTCAACACAACGCTCAATATTCGTAGACGTGCTGGGTGCCGCCGGGTGCAGGTGGTGGGCACTTAGCACGCCGTTTTCTTTGCACAGCACCTGGGCGGCCATATCTCAAAGGATATGGCCGCCTTTTTTTTACAAGAACAAAACTTAGGAGGTGTGAAGGATGGAAGGCAAAAAGGTTGTGCTGGCGTACAGTGGAGGTCTGGACACCTCGGTCATACTCAAGTGGCTCTGTGAGAAAGGTTTCGAAGTGATCGCGTTCGTGGCGGATGTTGGGCAAAAGGACGATCTACAGTTCATCAAGGAGAAAGCTCTGAAGACCGGTGCAACGAAGGTTTACATCGAAGATCTCCGCAGAGAGTTCGTCACAGATTTCATCTTCGTCGCCCTCATGGCGAACGCGATCTACGAAGGCAGATACCTTCTCGGCACATCCCTGGCGAGGCCCCTCATAGCCAAAAAACAAGTCGAAATCGCGCACAAAGAGAACGCCCAGTACGTGGCGCACGGTGCGACGGGAAAAGGGAACGACCAAGTCAGGTTCGAGCTGACTTACGCGGCTCTCGCTCCACATTTGAAGGTGATCTCACCCTGGAAAGATCCAGAATTTCTGGAGACTTTCAAGGGTAGAACAGACTTGATCAACTACGCCAAAAGCAAGGGCATACAGATCAAAGCGAGCGTTGAAAAACCTTACAGTGAGGATGAAAATCTCATGCACATCTCGCACGAAGCTGGCAAACTCGAAGATCCACTCTACACACCGGACGAATCTGTTTTCAGCAGGACCGTCTCACCGAAAGATGCTCCGGATGAAGAAACGTTGCTGCAGATCCATTTCAAAGACGGTATCCCAACGAAGGTCGTGAACCTGAAGGATGGAACGAGCAAGGAAGATCCCCTGGAACTGTTCGAGTACCTCAACGAGATCGGTTCGAAGAACGGCGTCGGAAGAGTTGACATGGTGGAGAACAGGTTCATAGGCATAAAGTCGCGAGGGATCTACGAAACACCCGGTGCGACGATTCTGTGGATCGCCCACAGGGATCTGGAAGGGATCGCGATGGACAAGGAAGTCATGCACCTCAGAGATATGTTGTCTGTGAAGTTCTCAGAACTGATCTACAACGGTTTTTGGTACTCTCCCGAGATGGACTTTCTCTTGGCCGCCTTCAAGAAATCGCAAGAGGCGATCGATGGTTATGTGATCGTGTCCATCTATAAGGGAAACGTGACTCCTGTGGCCAGATTTTCACCGACGTCTCTCTACGATCAGGCACTCTCGAGCATGGACGTCGAAGGTGGATTCAACGCACTCGACTCGAAAGGTTTCATAAACATTCACTCCATCAGGTTGAAGGCACACAACTTGGTTTTGAAACAGAAGGATCCTTTCGCGTGGAGGAAGGGACTGACGCATGCCTAAGCTGTGGGAGAAAGGTTACACTCTCGATCCACTGATCGAACGATTCACCGTTGGTAAGGACTACCTCACGGACATGAAACTGATCAAGTACGACGTTATCGCCTCCATCGCACACGCAGAGATGCTCGCAAAGGTTGGCTATCTCTCAAGTGAAGAACTCGAGAAACTGAAAGCTGCCCTCAAGAAACTCTCAGAGTTGATCGACTCGAATCAGTTCTCCATCTCGCCAGACGAGGAAGACTGCCATACGGCGATCGAGAACTTCTTGGTGCGAGAGGTTGGAGAGATAGGCAAGAAGATCCATATGGCCCGCTCGAGGAACGATCAGGTCTTGACGGCGCTACGGCTGCTTTACAAAGACCAGCTGAAAAGGATCGAAAAACTGATCCAGGAACTGAAAAATCAACTCGTACAGTTCTCGAAGAGGTTCGGTCGAATAAAGTTTGCAGGTTTCACGCACACCAGAAAGGCGATGCCAACGAACTTCAGAACTTGGTCCATGGCTCTGTACGATGCGTTGGATGACGATCTAAGAATTCTGAGACTCGTCTTCGAACTGATCGATCGATCTCCACTCGGCACGGGCGCCGGTTACGGTGTACCGGCGAAAATAGACCGACGCTTCACGGCTGAAAGACTCGGCTTCAAGAGTATTCAAAAGAATCCCATCCACGCCCAGCTGAGTCGAGGAAAGTACGAATTTCTGCTTCTGCACTCTCTGAGCCAGATCAGTTTCGATCTGAACAGGTTCGCAAGCGATATCATCTTCTTCTCCCTACCGGAAATTGGCTATCTGTCCTTGGCCAGGGAGCTGTGCACGGGTAGCTCGATCATGCCACAGAAGCTCAACCCGGATCCTTTGGAATTGGTGAGGGCATACCACAACAGGATCGTCGCCAAGCAGATGGAGTGCGCTACGATCACGAGCAACCTCATCACGGGATATCACAGAGATCTTCAATTGCTCAAAGAGACTGTTCTGGAAGCCTTCGAGATCGTCGAACAACTTTTGCTCGTTATGAAACTGATCTTCGAGAAATTGGAAGTGAACGAGCAAAAATGTCGAACCAGTTTGACCAAGGAAGTCTTGGCGACTGAGAAAGTGTACGAATTGGTCGAGCGAGGAACACCATTCAGGGACGCCTACAGGATCGTTGCGGAAGAATTTGGGGGTGAATGAATGAAGATCAAGGTGGGAATCGTTGGCGTCACAGGTTACACGGGCTTGGAGCTCCTCAGGATCTTGAGCAACCATCCACACGTCGAAGTGACGTATCTGTCTTCGAAGAGCTTTGTGGGAAAGAGTTTGAAAGATGTTTATCCTTTCGAACTGGACGAAACCGTCTTGCAAGATATCGAAGTCGAAAGATTCGAAGATTGTGACGTTTTGTTCACGGCTTTGCCAGCGGGTGTCAGCTACGAACTCGTCAAGGATTTGAAGAACACGAAAGTCATAGACTTGGGTGCAGACTTCAGGTTCGACGATCCTTCACTCTATGAAAAACATTACGGCAAGAAGCTTTCAAACTACGAAACGTGCGAGAGAGCGTATGGTCTGACCGAGTTGAACAGAGAGAAGATCAAGAACGCAAAGTTCGTTGGAAACCCAGGCTGTTACCCCACAGCGGTTCTCCTCGCCACGGCGCCACTTGCGAAGAACGATGCTCTTGGAACGAGCGAAATTTTCGTTGACGCGAAGTCCGGTGTTTCTGGTGCGGGGAGAAAACAAGACGAAAGTTACACATTCTGCGAGCTGAACGAAAATCTCAAACCTTACAACCTCGTCGATCACAGACACGTGCCGGAGATGGAGGAAAAACTTGAAGCTCTGTTCAAAAAGAAGATCAACGTCGTCTTCGCCCCGCACCTCATACCCATGAATCGAGGCATTCTGTGCACGATCTATCTCAAAACATCCCTGTCGATCGAAGAAATTCACCGAATGTATCGCGAGTTCTACCAGGATGAATTCTTCGTGCACGTACTTCCCATCGGAACCTATCCTACTACGAAATGGTGTCTCGGTACGAACCACGTGTTCATATCTCTCACGAAAGACGAGAGGACCGACACCTTGATCGTGATGTCCGCCCTCGACAATCTGATGAAAGGTGCTTCGGGACAGGCTGTTCAGAACATGAACGTGATGTTCTGTTTCGAAGAGCAGACGGCTCTGAAGTTCAAAGCTGTTTATCCGTGAGGAGGTGAGTGGATGGAATTACCCAAGGGTTTTCTGTTTTCCGGACTAAACTGTGGAATCAAAAGATACAGAAAAGATCTTGGAATCGCATATTCAATCTTCGATTGTGTCGCTACTGGTCTTTTCACAACAAACACCGTGAAAGCTGCTCCTATCCTTTACAACATGAACTTGCTCGGTGAGAACTGCACGAAGATTCGAGCCGTGGTTGTGAACAGCAAGATCGCCAACAGTTGCACTGGTCAACAGGGCTTAGAGAATGCGTACCGCACGGCACAGAAGGCCGCACAGGTCCTGCGGATTGATCCAAGATCCGTTCTGCTCGCCTCGACCGGCATCATAGGCTTGCAACTGCCCATGGACAAGATCGAAGCGGGTATAGAAGAAGCTTCAAAGTGCTTGAACGAAGATCCGACACCCTTTGCCGAAGCGATCACGACGACGGACACGTTCATCAAGATGGCTTCGAGGAAAGTCGAGATCGATGGAAAGAGAGTGCACATCCTCGGTATCGCCAAAGGTTCGGGAATGATACATCCAAACATGGCAACGGTGCTGAGTTTCTTATTCACCGACGCCAACATTTCTCCGAGCGCGCTGAAGAAGGCTCTCAAAGACTCTGTCGAAAAAAGCTACAACATGATCGACGTGGATGGCGACACGAGCACGAACGACATGGTCCTGGCTCTCGCGAACGCTCAAGCCGGAAACGGAAGAATAGAGGAAGACAGTCCTGAGTTTTCGAAATTCTTTGAAAGCCTCCACGAGATCAACATTGAACTTGCGAAGATGATCGTCAAAGATGGTGAAGGGGCGACCAAATTGATCGAAGTCAGAGTGGTCCACGCACCAGACGAGCTTTCAGCAAGAAAGATCGCAAGATCGATCGTGTCATCCAACTTGGTCAAAACCGCGATCCATGCGCAAGATCCAAACTGGGGCAGGATCGTCGCGGCCGCGGGTTGCTCGGGTGTGAACTTCGACCTCTCTC
The DNA here is from genome assembly GCF_000816145.1 of Pseudothermotoga hypogea DSM 11164 = NBRC 106472. Classification (NCBI taxonomy): domain Bacteria; kingdom Thermotogati; phylum Thermotogota; class Thermotogae; order Thermotogales; family Thermotogaceae; genus Pseudothermotoga; species Pseudothermotoga hypogea. The sequence continues at coordinate 968,039 of NZ_CP007141.1, forward strand.
GAATGGACCTGCACATCGGCGATGGGAAAAACACGATCACAGTGCTGAAACACGGTCTTCCTTGCGAATTCAACGAAGAAGAAGCGACCACGATCCTTTCAGCGAGCGAAATCTTTCTGACGGTGGACCTGAACGATGGTCTTCACAGCGCGACGGCGTGGGGTTGCGATCTGAGTGAAGAGTACATCAAGAAGAACGGGAGGTACAAAGCATGGGCCAAGACGTTGTGAGCAACTTGTTCGAGGTGCTCCCCTACCTTGAACGCTTCCATGGCAAAACAATGCTCGTGAAGGTCGGAGGCAACGTGCTCAACGATCGAAAGTCCAAAGACTGCTTCGCACGGAGCATCACCTTTCTCGTTTGCGTTGGGATCAAGCCACTCATCGTTCACGGTGGGGGTCCCGAGATCACAACCTTGATGGAAAAGCTTGGGATGAAACCCACCTTCAGGAACGGTTACAGGGTGACGGACGAGCAAACCATGGAAGTCGTGGAGATGGTGCTCAACAAAATCAACAAAGACCTCGTCGCGACTTTGAACCTCAGCGGTGTCAAGGCCATTGGCATTTGCGGAAAAGACGTCAACTTTCTGATCGCAGAGAAAGATACGCAGTATGGCGATATAGGTTACGTGGGGAAGGTGAAGAGAATCAATGAAGATTTGGTGAGTTGGCTCTTCCAGGCTGGCTACGTTCCAGTCATAGCGCCGATCGGCGTTGGTGAGGATGGTACGACGTACAATCTGAACGCCGACGTTGCCGCTGCTCAGATCGCCATCGCCTTGAAGGCGGAAATGATCATCTTCATGACCGACGTCGACGGTGTCATGAAGGACGGACGACTCGTTTCACAACTCGATGTTGAGGAAGCTTTGAAACTCATCCAAGAAGGCATCGTGAAGGCAGGCATGGTGCCGAAACTGAGCTGTGCTGTGGAAGCTGTGAAAAACGGTGTCAAGAGCGCGCGCATAATCAATGGCAATGATCCCACTGCTCTTCTCGCAACACTCTTTGCATCAGGACCGATCGGTACGATCGTAACCAATCACTGAGGGAGGTGAATCGTTTGATCAACGGTAAAGAACACTTGATGAACACCTACCACAGGTTCGACGTCGTGTTCGATCGTGGCAAAGGTGCGTTCATCTGGGACAAGGATGGAAGGATGTATCTGGATTTTGGCTCGGGTGTTGCGGTAAATGCGCTCGGTCATTGTCATCCAGAGTTGGTCAAGACGATCAAGAAACAGGCCGAGAAACTGATGCACTGTTCAAACCTTTACTGGACAGAACCTCAAATTGAACTTGCCGAGATGCTGTCGAAGAACTCCTTGAACGGTAGAGTTTTCTTCGTGAACAGTGGTGCGGAAGCGATCGAGACGGCGATAAAGATCGCGAGGAAGTATGGAAAAACCAAGCATGAAAACAAGTACAGGATCCTTTCAGCGATGAACTCCTTCCACGGCAGAACCATGGGTGCACTTTCGGCAACTTGGCAGACGAAGTATCAAGAAAAGTTCAAACCACTCGTGGAGGGCTTCGAAAAATTCGAATTGAACGATGTGAAATCTCTCAAGGCTAAGTTTTCCAACGACGTGTGCGGAGTCATTCTGGAACCCGTACAGGGTGAGAGTGGAATCTTCTTAGCGAACAAAGAATTCGTCAAAGCGCTGAGAAAACTGTGCGATGAGTACGATGCTTTGCTCATCTTCGACGAGGTCCAATGTGGCATGGGTAGAACGGGAAAACTCTTCGCTTACCAACACTTCGACGTTGAACCGGATGTGCTCGCCGTCGCGAAAGGTTTGGGCGGTGGATTTCCCATAGGTGCGGTGATCGCCAACGAAAAGGCCGACGTTTTCGAACCGGGTGATCATGGATCCACCTTCGGTGGAAATCCTCTCGCGTGTAGTGCTGGCCTGGTGGTGATGAAGCAGTTGCTGAAGGATGGGTTCTTACAGAGGGTGACTCGCATGGGAGAACAGCTTGGAAAACTGCTCTCTGAACTGTGGAAAGAGTTTCCAGACAAGATCGAACGGGTGAGGGGTATCGGCCTGATGTGGGGTGTTCAGTTGGTCAAAGAGATCTCTGCGAACGAATTCGCGAAGGAATGTTTGAATCAAGGTCTCTTGGTCGTACCGGCAGGCAACAACACCGTTAGGCTTTTACCACCGTTGATCGTTCAGAAGAAGCACATAACGCAGGCTATCGAGATCTTGAGAAATGTCTTGATGAAGGTTGGGAAGAAGATATGAAAAAGGCGCTGTTGGTTTTGGAAGACGGTACGTTCTGTTTCGGTGAAAGTCTTGCGGCGGAAGGCGAAGTCTACGGTGAGCTGGTCTTCAACACGGCCATGATGGGTTATCAAGAAGTGCTCAGTGATCCTTCCTATACCAATCAAATAGTCGTGATGACCTACCCTGAAGTGGGTATATATGGTGTCAACGAGGAAGATATCGAATCGGATCGTGTGAGAGTCAAGGGTTTCGTCGTATTCAGGATGGTGGAGAAAGCTTACAATCACAGGGCAACAAAGACCTTGATCGAGTACTTGAGAGAAAACGGTACGATGGCCATTCAAGGCGTGGACACAAGGTCTCTAACGAGGAAGATCAGGTCCCAAGGCACGATGAAGGGTGCCATATCGACGATCGATCTGGATCCAACCTCTTTGCTCGAGAAGGTCAGACAGAGCGAGCCAGTGCTCGGTGTCGATCTGGTGAAAGAAGTTTGCTGCAAAGAGAACTTCCTCGACGATTCTTCAGGTCCCCGCGTGGCTGTGATCGACTGTGGAGTGAAATTCAACATCTTGAGGGAGTTGAGAAAGCGTGGTCTTTCCATCTTGAGGGTCCCTTACACGATCGAGTTTGAAGAACTGAAGAGATTCGACGTTCAAGGCGTGCTGATTTCCAACGGACCAGGAGATCCATCCATCTTGATCAAAACCATCGATTTGGTGAGACAAATCTTGTTGCACCGTTTGCCCGTGGCCGGCATATGCTTGGGACATCAACTGCTCGCACTCGCCATCGGTGGAAAGACTTACAAGATGAAGTTCGGTCACAGGGGTGTGAACCATCCTGTGAAAGATCTTGAGAGGAACAAAGTCTTGATCACGACTCACAACCACGGCTTTGCAGTCGAGCCATCGAGCTTGAGAATAAATGGCATAGAGGACGACATCTTTCACTACGAGAAGCTCTCGAACGCCGATGAACTGCTGGGTGAAAGCCCTGCAGGATTTGGAAAGGTGAAGGTCACACACGTTTCGTTGAACGACGGCACGATCGAGGGAATGAAGCTGTTGGACTATCCCGCATTCTCGGTTCAGTTCCATCCGGAAGCTTGCCCCGGTCCGCACGATGCGAACTTCTTCTTCGACGATTTCGCAAAGTTGATCAAAGGAAGGTGAGAACATGCCAAAACGGCAAGACATCAAGAAGATCCTGGTCATAGGTTCTGGTCCCATAACGATCGGGCAAGCGGCGGAGTTCGATTATTCAGGCACACAGGCGCTCAAGGCGTTGAAATCGCTCGGTTATCATGTGATCGTTGTGAACTCCAATTCCGCGACGATAATGACAGATCCACAGTTCTCCGACGCCGTCTACATAGAGCCTCTCGAAGCAACGTACTTAGAAAGAATTATTGCACGTGAAAGACCAGACGCGATACTGTGTACAATGGGTGGTCAGACTGCTCTGAACTTGGCTGTGGAACTTTACAAGAAAGGTATTCTTGAAAAATACAACGTTCAACTCATAGGAGCGAACGTGGAGACTATAGAGAAGGCCGAAGACCGTGAGCTCTTCAAGAAAGCCATGCAAGAAGCTGGTTTACAAGTTCTCAGCAGCCAAACTGTTTCGAGAGTGGACGATGCCCTACGAGTCGCACGCGAGTTGGGCTATCCCGTCGTTGTCAGGCCCAGCTTCACGCTCGGTGGAAGTGGCGGAGGAATAGCGTACAACGAGGATGAACTCATCTCGATCGTGTCGAGGGGCTTGATCGAAAGCCCAGCCAAGACGGTACTCGTTGAAGAATCAGTCATAGGATGGAAAGAGTACGAGCTCGAAGTGATGAGAGACTGTACGGGGAACTTCATAGTCGTCTGTTCGATAGAGAACTTCGATCCAATGGGGATTCACACGGGTGATTCGATCACCGTCGCCCCCGCTCAGACGCTCACCGACAGAGAATACCAAGCGATGAGGGATGCCGCCCTGAAAGCCATGGCCGCCATCAAGATGGAGACTGGTGGCTGCAACATTCAGTTCGCCGTCAACCCACAGGATGGCAGGATGGTGGTGATCGAGATAAATCCCAGGGTCTCAAGATCATCAGCGCTCGCTTCGAAGGCTACAGGTTATCCCATCGCGAAGGTTGCGGCGATGTTGGCGGTCGGTTTGAGGCTCGACGAGATAGCGAACTCGATCACTCAGAAAACTTCTGCCGCGTTCGAACCATCGATCGACTACGTGGTGGTCAAGATGCCGAGGTTCCAGTTGGAGAAATTCCCTGGCTGTGACCCAAGGCTCGGCACACAGATGAAATCGGTCGGCGAAGTGATGGCGATAGGTAGAACCTTCAAAGAGGCGCTGGGTAAAGCTCTAAGATCGCTCGAATTGGACAAGACACCCAAACTCGATCTGAACCACATCAAAGAGTACCTCGCCAATCCCACCCCTGAAAGGATCTCGTACATCTTCGCTGCCTTCAGACACGGCTTCTCCGTTGAAGAGGTACATAGACTCACGAAGATAAACGAGTGGTTCTTGGAAGAGATCAAGTCCATCATGGACTTCGAAAACCAGATCAAGGAGAGAGGGCTCAACGATCCGAACATCTTGAGGAAAGCGAAAGAGTGGGGATTTTCGGACAGAGAACTTTCGGAAATGTTGCAAATCTCTGAGAAAGATGTGCGAAGGATCAGAAAGTCTTTCAGCATAAAACCCATCTTCAAGATGGTCGACACCTGCGCGGCGGAGTTCGAGGCGGCCACACCGTACTTCTATTCGACTTACAACGGTGTCGAGAACGAGGCGATCCCATCGAACAAAAAGAAGATCGTGGTGTTGGGTTCAGGTCCCAACAGAATTGGTCAGGGAATAGAGTTCGACTATGCCAACGTCCACGCCGTTTGGGCGTTTCAAGAGGAAGGTTATGAAGTCATCATGATCAATTCCAACCCCGAGACTGTCTCCACAGACTACGACACCTCCGACAGACTCTACTTCGAGCCTCTCACGGTCGAAGATATCCTCGAGATCATCGAGAGCGAAAAACCTGAAGGCGTCGTGGTCTCTTTTGGAGGACAGACACCTTTGAAGCTATCGAAGGAGCTCGCAGAGGCGGGTGTGAAGATACTCGGGACGGATTTCGAACAAATCGATATCGCTGAAGACAGGGCTCGGTTCGCAACATTCCTGAAAAAGTTGAAACTGAAAATCCCAGACTTCAAGATCGTCACAAGTGTCGAAGAGGCTCTCAGAGTCGTTGACGAACTCGGATTTCCTGTTCTTGTGAGACCGAGCTACGTGCTGGGTGGTAGGGCGATGGCCGTGGTCGAATCGAAGAAAGACTTGGTCGAGTACGTTTCGCAGGCTGCACTGGTTTCGCAGGGACATCCACTCGTTCTGGACAAGTTCTTGGAAGACGCCATCGAATTGGACGTTGATCTGGTCTGCGATGGTGAAAGCGTCTGGATCGCTGGTTTGATGGAACAGATAGAAGAAGCTGGTATACATTCGGGAGATTCCGCATGCGTTCTACCGCCGGTGAGTCTTTCTGACAATCTGATCGATCGCATCGAAGATGTCGTTTTCAAACTGGTGAAGGGCATGAAGATCGTCGGACCAGCAAACGTTCAGCTTGCCATAAAGGACGAAGAGATCTACGTCATCGAGTTGAACCCGAGAGTTTCGAGAACTTTTCCCTTCGTGAGCAAGGCGATAGGAATAGCTGTAGCGGAGATCGCCGCGAAGGTGCTGATCGGCGAGAAACTGATCGATCTTCTAAAACCCTATTTCCCCTACAAGACGAGGAAGGTTTTTTCCAAAGATTTATCCGATTTTCGAGGCGGATTGATACCGACCCCCTGGCCCCCGTACTATTCGGTCAAGGAAGTGGTGATACCGTTCCACAAATTTTTGAACGTCGACACGTTGCTTGGACCAGAGATGCGTTCCACGGGTGAGGTCATGGGTATCGGTGAGACGTTTGCCGAGGCATTTGGCAAGGCACAACTGGCCGCGGATAACTATTTCCCAACTAAAGGTGTGCTCGTCAGCGTCAGAGACAGAGACAAACGAGAGATCATCCCGTTGGTCTCTTACCTGTACGATTTAGGGTTCGAGATCTACGCCACGAACGGTACTGCGAAATCTCTCAGGGCTGCGGGTATTCCAGCGATCGTCGTGCCCAAGGTTGGTGAGGGTAGGCCAGACGTCGTCGATCTGATCGATCAACACAAGGTGGATCTTGTCGTCATCACGCAATCCAACGAGAGGACGGATGAAATTCACCAGATCGATCCTGAAGCCAAGGCACCGTTGAGTTTCGACAGTCGAAGGACCGTTGGGTACAAGATCAGGACGGGGGCGCTCAGAAACAGAATACCGTGCATCACGACGATCGAGGCGTTCAGGGCGATGGTTTCAGCCGTGAGACAGTCACGGTTGAGTGACCTTACTGTCCGAAGTCTGAAAGAGCTGCACACATTGAATTTCTACTAATCCAATACACTCTCGATTGAGGGCTGATAAGGAACCAACTTCTGAGATTTCCCGACAACGTGCTTTTGGTCTGGTAGAGGAAGTCTCACACGGCGAGAAATGTTGTTTTGCCTGAGAATTTTCGCTTTTTTCATTTTAATGGCAAAATTTTTCACATTATCGTTGCCATACTCGTTGTCTTTCTATTTTTCTCGGTCTTCTAACCCTTGTTTTATGTGAACGTTCATGGTATCGTTATAGTAGAACCTTAGGTTCCACACTTCATCCATCAAGGAGGTGCCTTTATGAAAAGGTTACTGGTGGTCACGCTGCTGCTCGCCTTCGGACTCCTCGCCCTGGCAAAAACGACGATAACCGTCTGGACGTTCTTCAGCGGTGGCGAAGGCTTCTTGGTGACTGAACTGATCAAGAGATTCAACGCTGAGAACCCAGACATCGAAGTGATCGAACAGATCGTTGAGTGGGGCCAACTCTACAACAAGTTGACCACTGCAATTGCTGCTGGGGATCCACCCGACGTGTCCGTCATGCACCTTGTACTGGTGCCGGACTACGCCTCAAGGGGTGCTCTCACTGCGCTCGATAATTACATTTCGAAAGAAACGCTTCAAGATTACGTTCCCGAAATCGCGGCAAAAGCTCGCTACGACGGCAAACTCTACGCGGTACCATTCGACACACACCCGTTGGTGCTCTACTACAACAAGAAACTTTTGAAAGAGGCTGGTCTGGTGGATGCCAAAGGTGAGGTGCTCGTGCCCAAGACTTGGGACGAACTGTTGAGCTACGCGAAGCAGGCGAAGGAAAAGCTTGGGCTCGAAGTTGGAATCTCCAGCGAGATCGGCGCGATGATGGGAGACAGGCTCTTCATAGCTTACTACACGCAACTTGGTGGACAAATTTACGATGAGAAGACCAAGACTCTGAAATTCGATTTGGAAAAAGTCAAGAAAACTTACGAGTTCATGAGCAACCTTTACACAAGTGGTGTCATGAAGCCCATGACCTACGACACCGCCGAATCTCTCTTCCAGAACAACCAGTCACCATTCCACTTCAACGGTGTCTGGGTGATGGCGGTGTACCCAACTCTCGAAGGTTTGCAGTTTGGTGTGACAAACTTACCTGCAATAGCTGGAAGCAAACCTTACACGTGGGGGGACAGCCACACCTGGGTGATACCGAAGAAACCGAAGGACGATCCTGCGAAGATCGCTGCTGCAGCGAAGTTCATAGAGTGGTTCGCAAAGAACGCCGCAGAGTGGGCTAAGGCAGGGCACTTGCCAGTCTTGAAGAGCGTTTTGAACTCTGAGGCGTTCCTGGGATTGCCGATGAGAAAAGATTACGCACACGTTGCGGAGTTCGTTGTTCCAGCTCCCAGTGTGAAAGGATGGCTCGAGGTTAGAATAAAGATGTGGGAGATAGGTGAAGCGGTGATCCTTGGAAAGATGACGCCCGACGCGGCAGCCAAGGAATTGGTGAACTTTGCCAAGCAAGTCCTTGAAGATTGAGCATTCGTCGGCTCACTCGAGGGAGGGAGGCTATCCTCCCTCCCTTTTCTCAACTGACTCGTGGTGAGGTGAGACCGCATGGCAGTCTACAGAAAGAAAAAGCACACGTTGCTGGCTTATTTGTTCTTCGCACCTTTTCTTGTTCTGTTACTCATCTTCAGGTTGATTCCATTCTTCAACTCGATCAGGATGATCTTCTACAAGTGGGACATTTTTGGTACACCGAAGTACATAGGCCTTGGAAATTTCACCAGGATGATGTCCGACAAGGTCTTTTGGGCTTCGCTTTGGCATACAGTCTATTTCGTTATACTGACTGTGCCCCCCATCGTTGTTCTTTCGTTCCTAATAGCTCTCTTGATAAATTCCAAAATTAGATTTAAAGATTTTCTCAGAAGCGCCTTCTATCTGCCCTACACCTTGACCATATCGGTGGTCTGTCTAACGTGGACCATGTTGTACAACCCATACTTTGGAATGATCGGAAAGGTGATGAAGTTCTTTGGCTTGAAACCGATAAGCTGGCTCACTGATCCATTTTGGGCGATGCCTGCGATCGTGATAACTACCGTGTGGTGGACGATCGGTTTCTGTATAGTTCTGTACCTTGCCGGCCTTCAGCAGATCCCCGCCTCCTACTACGAAGCTGCTGAGTTGGATGGAGCGAACGGCTTTCAAAAGATGTTCTTCATAACGATCCCTCTGCTCAAAAGGGTACACGTGCTGGTCTTGGTCACGCAGATCATAGCGTCTCTGCAGATTTTCGGCCAAGTGTACATAATGACCGCCGGAGGCCCTGCGGGTAGAACCAGAACCCTCATGCAATACATTTACGAGCAAGGTTTCAGATACTTTCGCATGGGTTACGCTCAAGCCATGGCGTTCGTGTTGTTTCTGGTCATGTTGGTATTCGCATATCTACAACTGCGTCTCATGATAGCCTCTGCGAAAGAGGAGCTGGTCTGAATGAAGTTCAAAAGGTATCTTTTGACCGCATTCGCACTTGCATTGGCTTTGGTTTACCTGATTCCACTCATATGGATGACTCTCGCTTCTTTTCAAAGCGAAAAAGACATATTGGCCAGCAAGTGGATACCAAGCAAATGGTTCGTGGAAAACTACAAGATAATCCTGCAGAGGGCGAAGTTGAGGACTTGGTTCGTGAACAGCTTGATCTCAGCCACGGGAGCCACGGTCGGAATACTTTTGGTCTGCATCCCAGCCGCTTACGCCGTGAGTCGTATGGAATTTCCCGGAAGGAAAATTCTCTATCTCCTCTCGCTCACAGGCTTCATGATACCCACTCAGGCCATCGCGATACCTCTGTATCTGTTGGTCAGAAAGTTTGGACTCGTGAACAACCTCTTGGGAATCATAATCCCCGCCTTGCCTTCTTCCATGGCCGTGTTCATACTCTCTCAGTTCATGAAGGCCATACCTTTGGATTATGAAGAAGCCGCTCGTCTGGATGGAGCCAGTGAACTGGATGTGATGCTGAAGGTGATTCTGCCCATGTCGCTTCCCGCAGTGGTGACGGTGACCGTCCTTCACTTCACCTGGACCTGGAACGACTTCTTCTGGCCTTTGATAGTGATGACTTCAGATAAGATGTACACCCTGCCAGTGGGATTGGTGGCGCTGGCTGCATCCGATGTGAACATACGCTACGGACCCATAATGGCAGCGAACGTTTTGGCATCCTTGCCCGTGATAGCAGTTTACATATTCTTGCAGAGATACTTGACGCGCGGAGTGGTACTGAGTCTCAGGTGAGGGGTGATCGCTTTGAGGCTGAAGCTGAACGAAGGTTGGCGCTTTTCGTTGGATGGAGTTCACTTCGTTGAGGTGAAGTTACCTCACGAGGTGCTCTGGGAAAACGTGAAGGAAAAGGTGAAACATGTGGTATACGAAAAGAAGCTGGATCTGAGAGGTTACGAGAAAAAAAGGATACTTCTTCACTTTCATGGTGTAGATTACATCGCAAGAATTTTCGTGAATGACTCTGAAGTTTTTCAGCATGAGGGTGGCTACGACGACTTCAAGGTGGACATCACAAGACAACTGAAATTCAACGGGAACGACGTGGTGAAGGTCTTGGTTTCAGACGTGGATCTTTCAGAGAGATCCGACGTTGTCGCAGGCAAACAAGATTGGTACGGGAACGCCTGTGGAATCATTCAGCAGGTCGAGCTCTGGATCGTCGATGAAGTTCATGTCGACTCAATGAAAGCCTTTCCCAGAAAGGACCTCAAGAGCGTAGATTGTGAGGTACGCTTCTCGGATGGAACGTGCCACGAGTTCGAAGTGTTCCTCTTAGATCCTTTTGGAAAGGAAGTTCTGCGGGAAAAGATCAAACAGAGCAGATTCACACTACAGCTCGAGAATGCCTTGACTTGGGACCTCTCACATCCCTACCTTTACAAATTCATCGTTGAATTCAACGACGAAAGGATCGAAACCAGATTTGGGTTCAGATACATCGAAACACGAGATGACAAGATCCTTCTGAACGGTGAACCTGTTTACATCTTCGGCGCGCTCGATCAAAACTTCTATGCAGACACGCACTACACGCTCCCAGATCGCGAAAGGCTCCTTGACGAGATGCTCAAAGCCAAGGAAATGGGTCTAAATCTTCTAAGATACCACGTGAAGATACCAGATCAAGACTATCTGGAAGTGGCAGACGAGTTGGGAATCTTGGTTTGGATGGATTTACCTTACGCGAGGCAACTGGACGAGAAAGGGAGAAACTATTTAGAAAAACTTCTTGAAAACGTTTTGAATCGATATGCAAATCACCCATCCTTCGTGATGCTCAGTCTGATCAACGAAACGTGGGGGGTTGACCTTACCGAAAACGCCACAGAGGAAACGAAAGAGTGGATCAGAAAATTCTACGAGAAGGCCAAGACTCTGGATTCCACACGTTTGTACGTGGACAATTCGGCTTGTCCTTGGAACTACCACGTCGTATCGGACGTGGACGATTATCATTTCTACAACGCCTTTCCGTACCACAACGAGCAGTGGAAGAAACGCATCCAAGACTTCGCAACGGGTGAATACAAGACCTTCTTTGAACCACCGAATCGCAAGCTCCCAAAGATCGTCTCAGAGTTTGGAGTGTGGGGCCTTTCCGATCCAAAGGCTTGGCTTGGAGAATGGTCGAAATTCCCCATCAGTGTTATGGGCAACACTTTTGAAGGCTCTGAACCTGTGAGGGCGATCGAGAAAATGGTTGAGTTTCACAACATCGACGATCTCATCTACCAAGCGCAGCTCCATCAATTCTTGGGATTGAAGTACCAAGCGGAAGTGATGCGTCTTTATCCTTCGATCAGTGGATACGTCATCACAGAGTTTTCCGACATAGCGTGGGAAGCCAACGGTCTTTTGGACTACAACAGATCGCCCAAATCCTTCCACCATCTGATGAAAACCATAAACCAACCAATCGTTTGCATCATACCCAACCACAGATCGTTACTGCTCGAAGGACAAATGTATGAGGCAGAAGTGTACTTAGCGAACAACACTTCAAAAAAGTTCGAAGCGACACTCATCGTGAGAACTGAAAGAAAAGTCTTGAAACAGACTCGAGTAGAAATAAAACCTTGGTCTGTGGAGAAAATCACAGACGTGAAGGCACAACTCGAACCTAACGCTCAGAACGTCTTCGTGGAACTGTTCGAAGGAGAAAGATTGCTGAGCCGAAACTTTTATCCGATCATGGTCCTTCGCGAGAACAAGAGGGCTTTGGATATAGTCTGGGTGAACAAGGAAAATTTTTCGGACGAAGAGTTGCTGTGTATGAGGGAAGATGAGAAGATCTACGGTATGTTGGATTTTTCAGGTGATTGGCTGAGCGCCATAACGATATTCAACACGAAGAGACAGCTGAACATCGCCGCACTGCTATGGGATCTTGGACAGTTGGCAACAGCGAATCTGCTTGTGCCTAAGACTTTCGGCCCGATCAGCTCACAGAATTCTTTGATCAGCAAGATCATAGGCTGGGGTTACGCCGTCGCATCGCTCTTGTACGTGAGGGAGGGCAAAGAAGGTGAGCGAATCTTAACAACACTGAAGGAGTGTGAGGTTTCGAAACGATTGATCGAAGAGATCGTTTGATGTTTCTGCTATATTATTGGCAAGGTGATGGGTGTGAGGAAATACATAACGATGAAAGACATCGCCGAAAAGGCTGGCGTTTCTGTGAACACCGTTTCAAGGGTTCTGAACAACAAACCCGATATAAGCAAACAGACGCGCGAAAAGATACTGCGTATCGCCAAGGAATTGGGTTACATAAAGAACATAACCGCATCCTCGTTGCGCAGCAACCAAACCAAGATAGTCGGTGTCATACTCGAAGACATCACGAATTTGTTCTTCGCTGAAGTTATGAAAGGCATGGAGGCCGCGGCAAGGAAGTACGGCTATCAGCTGTTGCTCATGAACACCGGGACAGATGCGAAGAAACAGAGAGAAGCCATACAGACGCTCTTGGAACGCAGGGTCGAAGGCATACTGATCACACCCACGGAGGATGGCCTGAGCGACTTTGAAAGACTTTCTCACATCAACGTTCCCGTGGTGATCGTTGGAAGACACATCGAACGATTACAACTCGATGAGATACACAGCGACGAGGTCAAAGGGGGCTATCTGGCCACAAAGCATTTGCTGTCTAAGGGTAGGAAGAAGATCCTTTTGATAAACTCCGTACCAGAGAACTCCGCGGCGAGGATGAGAGAAGAAGGTTACAGAAAAGCTCTGCGCGAGGCGAATGTTCATCTTTCCGAAGATTACATCATCGTATCGCCCGAGCCGAACATGGAAGCTGGTTACGACGCGGTTTTGAAAGCGATCGAGAAGAAGCTGGACTTTGACGGCATTTTCTGCTACAACGACATGTTCGCCTTCGGTGCGATGAGGGCGCTCGAAGAACTTGGCAAGAGAGTACCTCAGGATGTTGCAGTGGTTGGCTACGACGATGTGGCATTCGCTTCTTACTACAGACCAGCGCTCACAACGATCAGGATAAACAAGTTCGGTATGGGGTTTGAGGCTTTCAAACTTTTGCTGCAAAAATTGAGTGGCAGGAGAAAAAAGCCCAAACGTGTGGTGCTGGACGTCGAACTCATCGCGCGAGAGTCGGCGTGAGTCATGACTTCAAGTTCACAGTCAGGCACGCTTTGTTAACCTGTGGATCAGCTTTAAATTCGTTGACGGGGACACAAAGGTTGCCTCCTCTTGAGAAACATGTTTCGCATCTCCATTTACAAAACAAGTGAAGAGATGGGTCTTGCTGCAGCTTTCGAGAAGTGCCAACCCACGCGATAACTCTGACCGTGCCTGCCATACTGAGCGCCGAGAAGATTCTGTGCATAGTGCCCCGCGAGAGAAAGAAAGAGATAGTTCTCCGAACTCTGGAAGGTCCCATCACGGCTGAACGTCCTGCAAGCTTTTTGAGAAGACATCGCGATGTTCATCTCTTTCTGGACGCAGAGAGTGCTTCGCTGTTGCCTGGATGAAACAACACACTTACCACTGAGGCGAGCTTCAAGCTCGCCTTATTTCTTATTACTGCACCCAGAGAGAGCGCTTCGCGATTTATTTTCAGCATCGCGATATCTATTCAAACCCCCTCGTTTCATGGAGTAGAAGGTTCATCTAAAGGCATTTTGTACGTTTAAGCTAACAATAGGCTTGAGCTTGACTTGATGTATTAAAATGTGGTAACCTATGTTTCGAGGAGTTCATCGGTGTGTTGCACAGAAAGCGAGGGGGAAGATGGAGAAGATCAAAGTGGCCGTAGTCGGCATGGGAAACGTCGGAAGGTACGTGCTTCAAGCTGTCAGAGAATCACAAGACATGGAAGCTGTGGGAATCGTTGAAATTCCAGAACGAGTGAGTCAAATTTCGAGTCAGATCACAGACCTACCTGTCACGAGCAACGTGGAAGAACTTGAAAAACCTGACGTCGCGATCTTGGCGATCGACAGTCGTGCTGTGCCGAGCGTCGCTCCAAGTTTTCTCTACAAAGGCATCAACACAATCGACGCGTACGACATACATGGCGCTGAGGGGGCGCTCAGACTGAAGAAACAGCTCGACGAGATAGCAAAGGAGAACAATTGTGTTGCGATCATATCTGCGGGTTGGGACCCCGGAACCGATTCGCTCATCAGAGCCGTCATGCAGATCATCGCGCCGAAGGGTATGACTTGTACGAACTTCGGTCCAGGCATGAGCATGGGTCACACCGTGGCTGTGAAGAGGATCAAGGGAGTGAAGGATGCCGTTTCGATCACTTGTCCGAAGGGCATGGGCATGCACATGAGGCTCGTGTACGTGGAATTAGAGGACGGATACGATTTCGACGAAGTGGCGAAGAAGATCTCGGAAGATCCATACTTCTGTCACGATGAAGTTTACATAAATCAAGTCAGCACTGTGAAGGACTTGATAGACATGGGTCATTCCGTGAAAATAGAAAGGAAAGGAACTTCCGCAGGTGCTTGCAATCAAAGGATGGAATACCACATGTCAGTGAACAACCCAGCTGCAACGGCACAGGTTATGGTTGCAGCAGCTCGTGCAAGTGTGAAGCAAAAGCCCGGTTGTTACACGTTACTCGAGATACCTTTGATAGACTTACTGCTTGGAGAGAAGGACGAGCTGATCTGTAAGTTATTGTGAATTTGGCCTACAACTTTGTTGAGGGGGTGTTCTCATGAAGAGAGTTCTTCTGGTAGCGGTTTTGGTCTTCGCCGCGGTGATGCTCTTCGCACAAGCGCCGAAAAGGGGTGGCACTCTGTACGACTACTTCACCACCGACAGAATGACATTCGATGCCCAGGAAGACACGACCTTGCAGACCTATGCTTTGGCAAGACTCTTGTTCAGCACACTGGTGAGGTACAAGGGCGAAACTTTGGAGCTCGAACCGGAACTGCTCGCGAAGATGCCAGAAATTTCTGAAGATGGAAGAGTCTACACGTTTGAGCTCAAGAAGAATATCAAGTTCCACGATGGAAAGACGGAGCTCACGAGCGACGATGTGAAGTTCACGATCGAGAGGATGCTCAGTCCGAAGGGCAGGGGCGCGAGCAAGTGGTTGTTCGATGTCATACTGGGTGCCGAGGAGTTCATCAAAGGTGAATCCACAAGCCTGGAAGGTTTCAAGAAGATCGACGACTACAAGTTCCAAATAATACTCAAAGAAGCTTACGCACCATTTTTGTACCACCTTGCGGTCCCAGGTGCCTCGATCTACTCCGAAAAGCTTGTCAAAGCCGCTGGAGACAACTGGAAACTCAACCCCGTGGGAACGGGCCCCTTCAAACTGAAGAGGCACATACCCAACACCGAGATCGTTCTTGAGAGGAACCCATATTACTTCGAAAAGGACCTTCCATACCTCGACGGCATAGTTTTCAGAATAGTCCCAGACTCAACGACCGCGCTCATGGAGTTCGAGGCGGGAACGCTCGACGTGGTGACGATACCCGTACTCGAGTACGACAGGCTGAAGAAATCTGGAAAGTACAACATCATCGAGAAGGAAGCGCTCAATACGTACTATTTCTTGATGAATATGAGCGATCCAAAGTGGTCCAACCCGATCTTGAGAAAGGCCATGGCGCTCGCGATCAACAAGGAAGAGCTCGCAGAGGCAGTCTTTGGACCAAGAGCAACCGTGGCGACGAGTTTCGTCACACCGGGTATACCCGGATCCTATCCACTTGGAGAAGGTCCAGCTTACGAGTACAACCCAGAAGAAGCGAAAAAATTGGTTGCACAGCTTGGAAACATCGGCAAGGTGACGGCGTGGCAGTGGGGTGGAGACACACTCTCACAGCCGAACATAATCATCCAAGCGATGGCCAAGGAAGTTGGAATAGACCTCGAGATCATACCAATCGAAAGGGCTGCATTCCGTCAAGCGAGAAGAGAGGGTAAAATCCCGGCAAATTATGGTAACTGGTGGGCGGACATTCCAGATCCAGACAACTACATAGGCGTCTTCTTCGGCGAGGGTAATCAGATGTCTTCCGGCTACAACAACAAGGAAGTCCAAGAAATGATCAAGAAAGCGCGCGTCGAGGTCGATCCGGAAAAGAGAGCGCAGATGTACAGAGAGATAGAGTACAAGATCATCAGAGAAGACATAGCAGTCATACCGTTGTTCCATTTGAAATACCTGCTTGCGACTCAAAAGAACGTGCACGGCATAATCGCTCATCCGACTGGAATAACCGTCTATCTGTACGCGTACAAAGAGTGAATCCTTGGGCGGGCGCACGCCCGCCCTTTCAGGAGGAAAACGATCGTGGTTCAATACATCGTTCGCCGTCTACTTTATTCAATACCCGTCATCATCGGAGTCACTCTGATAACCTTCATCTTGCTCAACGTAGTGCCCGGTGATCCCGTTCTGGAGATGGTTGGAAAGTACGCAGATCCAGTAGCAATTGAACAGATAAGAGAGCAACTGGGACTGAACGATCCACTTATCGTGCAGTATTTGAGATTTCTGTTCAACCTGTTGAGAGGAGACCTTGGCAAATCGTTCAAGACCAATATGCCCGTCTCCAAGATGATCGCCGATACGTTCCCCACCACTCTGAAACTGGCTCTCAGTTCGTACCTGGTGGCAATAGTGCTGGGAGTTTCTGTAGGTATCATTTCGGCGGTCAAGCAATATTCCATCCTTGATCGTTCCATGATGATCCTCGCACTCGCGGGAGTGAGTGCGCCCGTTTTTTGGGTTGCCGTTGTTGCACAATTGGTCTTCGGACTGAAACTTGGTTGGTTTCCCATATCTGGCTATTACAGTTTCAAACACATGATCTTGCCCGCGATCGTCTTGGGAACGAGGTTCGCCGCTTCAATCGCTCGTTACACCAGGAGCGCCCTTTTGGACGTGATAAGGCAAGATTACATCAGGACCGCTCGCGCCAAGGGGCTTTCGGAGAGAAGGGTGATCTTCATTCATGCTCTCAAGAACGCGATGATTCCCGTAGTGACGATCCTCGGGATGCAACTCAGTGGATTGTTGACGGGTTCCATCCTCACCGAAACGGTCTTTGCGATTCCTGGGCTTGGAAGGCTTTCCGTCTGGGCTCTTTCGGAAAGAGATTTTCCGCTCGTTCAAGGAACTGTCGTTTTCACGGCGATCGTGTACATTTTGGGCAATCTGATCGTGGACATATCCTATGCGTTTTTGAACCCGAGAGTCAGGTTGAAATAGGAGGTAACTCTTGTGGCTGAGAAGAAGGCCGCTTCACTTTATGCGGATGCCTTCAGAAGATTGAGAAAGAACAAAGCGGCGATGTTTGGGCTGATCTTCGTGATCTTCGTCGTGTTCGTCGCCGTTTTCGCACCTTTGCTCGCACCGGCCGATCCGAACAAGATAGACCTGCGAAATCGTCTCAAACCCATGGGTTCACCGTCGGGGATATGCAAAAATGGAGTTTACATTCTCGGCTCCGATGAGTACGGCAGGGACATCCTTTCGCGTTTGATTTACGGTGCGAGGATCTCTCTGACGGTCGGTGTCATGACGCAGCTCATCACAACGGCGATAGGGATCGTCGTGGGATCTCTGGCAGGCTACTACGGTGGAGTCATCGACATGGTGATGATGAGGGTAGCGGATATGTTGTTCGCATTCCCAGAGCTTCTCTTCTACATCGGTATGATGTTCGCGCTTGGCCCGGGTTTGACGAACATGTTCATCGCACTCTCTGTGATCGGTTGGGCTGGGAAAGCGCGTTTGGTGAGGAGCCAGGTGATCTATTTGAAGGAAACTGAGTTCGTGGAAGCTGCAAAAGCTCAAGGACTTTCAGACTTTCGAATCATCGTGAAACACATACTTCCCAACTGCATGGGTCCGATCATCGTTTCGGTGTCGTTGGGCATACCAGGCGCGATCCTGGCCGAGGCGGGTCTATCGTTCCTCGGGTTGGGCATCCTTCCTCCGACACCAAGTTGGGGAAACATGATAAGATCGGCGAGTGCGTATCTCAGAATCCAACCTTGGTACGCCGTCTGGCCGGGTCTGGTGCTCATGCTCGCCACGTTCGCCTTCAACCTGCTCGGAGATGGACTCAGGGACGCGCTCGATCCGAGATTGAAGCAGTGAAAGGGTGTGCGATGATGAAAAAACTCACCTTGATCTGCTTGATATTGATTGCGATCTCGTTCTTTGGGAGTGGTGTGGCTGTGGAAAGCTTGGAGCTTGCAAAAAAGCAGATAGAACTGTTCAAGAAAGAATTCAGGATCGAACCACGAGAAATGGTGTTCAACGTCACGGTGGGTAGTGAGGATGGAAAGCTGACAATCTTTGGAGAAGTTTCAGAACCCAAATTGAAAGAATCTCTGCTCGAAAGACTGAGAACGGCTCTCCAAGTTTCTTTCGAAGACAAGATCAAACTCTTGCCGGACGAATCTGTTGGTGAGAAGATCTTTGCGGTCGTGAACGTGGACGTGGTGAACTTGATGGACGCACCCAGAAGAACTTTGCAGAAGAACGCGGTGACTCAGGCGCGCATGGGGGACATTCTGAAACTGTTCAAGAGGGATGGCGATTGGTACTTGGTGCAGATGGAAGATTCTTACATAGGTTGGATCGATGGATCCAAAATCGTGAGCATGAGCGAGATTGAACTGAAGGAATATCTCTCTTCACCTTTCGTACTGATCGTTTCCAAGTTCGCACAGCTTTACAGCGAAATGGACCCAAAGAGTGTGGTCGAAGCGAAGCTCGTACAGGGAACCACACTGCCTTGCGTCGAAGTTAAAGGTGAATGGTTGAAACTGAGATTGCCCGATCAAAGAGAATTTTTCGTGAGATCGAGCGATGCACAGTTGTTCGAAAGCAGACACGAAGTCTTCGCAACTCAAAAAGGTACAGAGTACATCATCGAAATCGCGAAACAGCATTTGGGACTTCCCTATCTGTGGGCGGGCACGACGTCTTACGGGTTCGATTGTTCGGGTTTCACACAGTTCTGCTTCAAGATGGCAGGTTATTTCTTGAGACGGGATGCGGACATGCAGTACGAACAGGGTGAACCTGTGCTGGATAGGAAAGATCTCAAAATGGGAGATCTGGTGTTCTTCCAAACCTACAAGGCAGGTCCCTCACACGTGGGCATCTACATCGGAAACATGAAGTATATCCACTCTGGAAGCAAGGGTGTGGCGATAAACAGTTTCGATCCGAACGATCCCGACTATTCGGCGGACCTCGATAGAAAATACATCGGTGCGAGAAGGATCATTCAAAGGTGATAGACGATGGCAGAGCTGTTGCGTGTTGAGGATCTCACCGTGAAGTTCTTCACCAGTGATGGAATCGTACACGCCGTGGACAAGGTGAGCTTCTCCATCGAAGAAGAGGAAGTGCTCGGATTGGTTGGAGAATCCGGCTGTGGAAAGTCCGTGACCTCCTTGGCCGTGATGAGACTTTTACCAGTTCCACCAGCGAAGATCACTTCTGGAAAGATCTTCTTCGACGGAAAGGATCTGCTCCAACTTTCGGATGCCGAAATGAGAAAGATTCGTGGCAACGCGATATCGATGATCTTTCAAGAACCCATGACTTCGCTGAACCCCGTCATAACGGTGGGAAAACAGATCGCCGAAGCGATCGTGACACACCAGAACGTGAGCATGGAGGAAGCCAAGAAAAAGTCGATCGAACTGCTCAAGCTGGTGGGTATTCCAAATCCTGAAAAACGTTACGACGATTATCCGCACCAGATGTCTGGTGGAATGAGACAGCGCGCCATGATAGCAATGGCCCTCGCGTGTAACCCGAAACTTCTCATCGCGGATGAACCCACCACCGCGCTCGATGTGACCGTTCAGGCGCAGATACTCGATCTCATCGCCCAGCTCAAGGACAGTTTCGGAATGAGCGTCTTGCTCATAACCCACGATCTGGGAGTCATCGCCGAGATGTGCAACAGGGTCATCGTGATGTACGCAGGTCAAATCGTCGAGGAAGCTCCTTGTGTAGACTTGTTTGACTCTCCATTGCATCCCTACACGGACGGGCTTTTGAAGTCTATACCCAAACTCGAACCTGGAAAGAAACCTTTGCACACGATCGAGGGGAGTGTTCCGAACGCGATGGATTTACCGGCAGGTTGCAGGTTTCATCCACGATGTCCTTTCGCTTTCGATCTCTGCAGGGAAAAGGTTCCAAAGCTTGTGAACGTGAACCAGCACAGAAGGGTCAGATGTTTCTTGAGAGGATCACAACCCGAGGAAGTGGAAGCATGAACGAAGTTCTGCTCGAAGTGAAAAACCTGGTGAAGCACTTCCCAGTGAAGGCTGGCATATTCCAAAGAACCGTTGCCGTGGTGAAGGCCGTAGACGGGGTGAGTTTCCAGATAAAGAAAGGAGAAACTTTCGGCTTGGTGGGTGAGAGTGGCTGTGGAAAGACGACCACCGGAAGATGCGTTCTGATGCTCGAGACACCCACCAGCGGTGAGATCGTTTTCAAGGGTGTGGACATAACGAAATTGAGCCAGAAACAGCTGAGAAAACTTCGTCCAAAGATGCAGATAGTTTTTCAAGATCCCTTCAGCTCGCTCAACCCCAGACTTCCAATAAAGGAGATCATCGGTGAAGCCATCGCATACCATGGAATCGCGAAAGGAAGAGAAGTTGAAAGAAGGGTTCAAGAGCTCTTAGAAATGGTGGGACTCTCCGTCGAACACATGAACAGATACCCGCACGAATTCTCTGGTGGTCAAAGACAGAGAATCTGTATCGCTCGAGCGTTGGCGACAGAGCCCGATCTCATCGTTTGTGACGAAGCCGTTTCTGCGCTCGATGTGTCCATACAGAGTCAGATACTCAAACTTCTGGAGAACCTCCAAGCAAAGCTCGGTGTGGCCTATCTGTTCATCTCGCACGCTCTGAACGTTGTCAAGTACATCTCGCACAGAATTGGTGTGATGTACCTTGGAAAGCTCGTGGAGGTTGCAGAGAGTGAGGAACTCTATCTGAACCCACTTCATCCCTACACGAAGGCGCTCATTTCGGCCGTGCCCGTTCCTGATCCAAAGCTCAAGCGAAAGAAGATCATACTCAAAGGCGATGTTCCAAGTCCTTTGAATCCACCTCGAGGATGCAGGTTCGTCACCAGATGTCCTCAAGCGATGCAGGTTTGTGGTGAGATCGAACCACAACTGATAGAGGTCGCGCCAAACCATTTCGTAGCGTGTCATTTGTACTCGTGGGCGTAGCAAAATTTTCACAAATAACGACGGGGACAAGCAAATCTTCCTTCGTCCTCGCTCAGTAGCCAAGATTTTCTGGTTCTTGAAATTTCCCAATAAAAACAAACAGTGACGAATCTTCTCTTCTCTCTCCAGAATCTTGCAACCTACAGATCTGGCGTATATAATAGTAGCAACAAATTTTGTTGGGGGGGGTATGAACATGGAAGGCACGGCGTGGGCAGTTTTACCTCCACTTGTGGCGATTGTGCTGTGCTTCCTGACAAGAAACGTCATACTTTCGCTCTTCCTCGGCATCTTCACGGGTGGTCTGCTCTTGAACGGTTTCAACCCCATCGCAGGCGTGGTTTATTCGCTCGAGAAGATCATCGGCTCCATGGCGGACGAGTGGAACGCGAAGTTGCTCTTGTTCAACCTACTCATGGGTTCAGGTATAGCCTTCATCTGGCGCTTGGGTGGTAGCAAGGCTCTGGCTGACTGGGCCAGGACGAAGATAAAGACCAAAAGATCGGCGAGCGTTTGGGCTTGGCTTCTGGGTGTCATCGTGTTCTTCAACGATTACATCAACTCTGCGATCGTTGGAAACGTGATGAGGGATATCTTCGAGCAAAGGAAGATCTCGAAAGAGAAGCTCTCCTACATCCTCGATTCGACATCTGCACCAGTCGCCACCTTTTTCATCTCCGACTGGATAGCTTACCAACTCGCGATGATCCAGAACGGATTGACCGTGGCGGGCATAACGACTGTTGCTCCTCTCGCTGCATTCATAGGAAGTATCCCGTTCAACTTCTACTGCATCTTCACCGTTCTTTTTGTCGGTATCGTAGCGGTGAGTGGCTGGGACTTCGGGCCAATGTTGAAAGCGGAGATCAGGGCTGAAAAAGAAGGCAAAACTTCCAGAGACGGCGCGATGCCGATGCTGAACATAGACTTCGAGCTTGGAAAACCGATCGAAAAAAGGCCTATGATAATGACCTTCGTGCTGCCGATCGTCGCACTCGTTTTTGTCACAATCTTCGGTTTTTACTACACCGGCGCTGCACAGGGCGGAGAAACTCTCATAGAGAAACTTGGGAACGCCGATGCGGCGACGGCACTGTTGTGGGGCGCATTTGCGATGGCGCTGGTCGGTATAGTGATAGCGCTCAGTTTCAAGTTGATGAGCATCACTGAGGCGATGCGAACTTTGCTGGACGGCTTCAAGTTGATGCTTTTAGCTTGTGCAATATTGGTCATGGCCTGGTCCATCGGGACCGTGACCAAGGACATGAAGTTGGCAGATTATGTGGTTTCACTCGTCGGAGAGAACGTCTCTTTCGCATTAATACCGGCGATCGTGTTCTTGATCGGCATGTTCATTTCTTTCTCTACTGGAACTTCCTGGGGTACGATGGCAATCCTCACACCGATTGCGATACCTGTGGCCTACAGTATCACTAAAGATCCTTGGTTGTCAACGACGGTCATGGCGGGAGCGGTGTTCGCAGGTGCGATCTTTGGAGACCATTGTTCACCCATCTCTGACACGACTGTGCTCTCTTCGATATTCTCTGGTTGTGATCACATGGACCATGTGAACACGCAGATTCCTTACGCGATCACTTGTGCGATGGTGGCCTTGGTGATGTATCTGTTGTACGGAATCTTCAAGATCAGCCCGTTCGTTCTTTTGCCGATCGGAGTGATTCTTCTGGTTTTCTTGGCACGATTGTTGCACGCACGTTCTATGAAAAGTGTGGCATAAAAAGTGAGGGCTTTCGCCCTCACTTTTTCTTCAGTACCTCTGGATTGACCAAGTTGGGCGGTACCTCACCACTGAGTGCCTTGATGACGTTTTCAGCAACCATGACTGACATCTTCGATCTTGTGGCGTAAGAAGCAGAAGCAATGTGCGGTGCGAGCACTACGTTGTCGAGCTTGAGCAGTTCAGGTTCTACCTCGGGTTCGTTCTCAAACACATCCAACGCAGCTCCCTTGATCCAACCTTCCTTCAAAGCTTTCACCAACGCCTTTTCGTCCACCACGGGACCCCTCGCGGTGTTGATGAGGTAAGCATCTTTCTTCATCATCTTGAGTTCTTTCTCACCGATCAAATGGTGTGTTTCCTTTGTGAGAGGTACGTGGAGTGTGACGAAATCCGATTCTTTCAAGAGCGTTGGAAGATCGACGAAGGTGGCCTTCAACTCCTTCTCGATCTGCTCATCTACCCTCGCGTTGTCGTAGTACAGAACTCTCATGTTGAATCCAAGAGCCCTTCGCGCCATGGCTTGACCTATGCGCCCGAATCCCACGATACCGAGCGTGGCTCCGTGAACGTCGGTGCCGATTAGAAGCATGGGTTCCCAACCGCGGAACTTGCCTTCCCTGACAAACCTGTCCGCTTCAACGACTCTTCGTGCTATGGCCATGAGAAGGGTCCAAGCGAAGTCCGCTGTGGTCTCGGTCAACACACCAGGTGTGTTCGTGACCATGATACCTCGTTTCGTTGCTTCTTCGACGTCGATGTTGTTGTAACCCACCGCGTAGTTCGCGATGATCTTCAGATTGGGACCTGCGGCGTCCATGACCTCGGCGTCTATGTTGTCCGTGAGCAAACTGACCAGCGCATCGACTCCTTTGACTTTCTCCAGAAGCATTTCTCTGGGTATGACTCCGTCGTAATCGCTGACTTCAACGTCGTAGCGCTCCTTGAGCATGTTCAATCCTTCCTCGAGAATCTTCCTCGTCACGAAGACTTTGAACCTATTCATCGATCAAACCTCCTTGAGAAGTTTTGCATAGGCCGTGAGGAAAGTTCTCTTCGCATTCGCAACAACAAGGTCTGGATCTTCATCAGGCAACGGCTTGACTTCGAAAGAGATGACAGGTTTTTCCGTTGAAAGTTTTCTTTCGAAATAGCCAATTTTGACCAAAGCTTTGAGGAAGTAGGTGAGTTCTTCCACGTCGTTCTTTCCACCACTTATTCCGAACCTCGGATGTTGATCTCCGTAAGCTACATGGTTCGTTTCGAGCACCGCGTTGCCCACGTGGATGTGCGTCACGAAAGGTGAGAGTAAATTCAGTGTGTAGAAAGGATCTTCGAACAAGAGTGGCTGGTGTGACAGATCGATCGTTAAGCCAAAATTGTCGTGGAAAGATCTCACCTTCGAAGCGATTTCGAAGGCTATCGGTGCAGGACCAACGAGCGCGTTCTTTTCGATCGAATAATCGAAAACTTCGAGGTTCACAGCCAGCGTGTAACCGAACTCTTCAGACCTCTGTTTCGCATAGTCACAGATCTCGCACAGAGATTCGACCAATCTTTCCTTCGCCGCTCCGAGTTGTTCCTTCTCGGGCATTCTGCCACTCAGAAAGGCGATGGCTTTTGCATTAGAAACGTAGGCTTTTTCAACGGCCTTCTTGATCTCATCAACGGCGAGCCTTCTTTCTTCTTCGTTGAGCGAGTTCAGATTCAATTTTCTGGAGAGAACCAGAGGTTGGGCAGCTATCAAAAGTTCGACTCTGGCAACATCGCACATCTTGCCGATCTTCTTCAAAGTATTCTCTTCGATGAGCGCGCTCACTTCGATCGCCTGGAAGAATTCGTCCGTGAGCACTCTCTTCACCGTTGAGAGGATCTCTTCCTCACCCTTCGCGTTGGGATACGCCATGAAGTGTATCAAGCCCATGTGGAACGTGTCGTGCCAAGGATACATCGTCTCACCTCCTTTGGATCATCTGCTTCAAGGCATCGACGATCTTTTTACCATTATCGACGATCAGATTGATGTCGCTGGAACACATCAAAAGCTTCATACCCTTCTCGATCCATGGCTGCAGCGCCTCGGGCGTTGGAAGGTGTATGCCACATGGTACGTTGAGCTTCAAACATTTCTCAACGAACTTATCCACGTATTCCTGAACGAGTGGATGCTTCGTGTTCCCAGGCACACCGAGGCTCTGCGACAGATCGTTGGGTCCTATCAGGCACGCATCCACACCAGGCAAGATCAGTTCCTCAAGATGGTCTATGGCTTCTTTGCTCTCTATCTGCAGTATGATCAGGGTGTTCTCGTTGGCCCACTTGGTGACCTCTTCACCCCTCACGGACGCGAAGTTCGTCGGTGTTCTCCTCAAAGCCATGCCCCTCTCACCGAGAGGATAGTACTTGGTCGCCTTTATTATCTGCTCGACCTCCTCGCGCGTCTCAACTTGTGGCACCAAAAGACCCTCCGCACCGCTGTCGAGCGGTCTGGAGAGATTGTGATGGCCGTATCTGGTTGGCACCCTGACGATCGGGGTGATCCCTCCGGCCCTCGCCGCCCAAACCATGTCCTGAACGGTTTCGAGACTGAAAGGCGAATGCTCGGTATCTATAACGAAAAAATCGAAGCCCGATGTGGCGAACATCTGTGCTATGCCGGGCGTTCTTATCTCACTCACCATTATACCTATGGCGTGTTTGCCCTCTTTCAGCAGTTTCTTGGTCTTATTCTCGCGCACCATCTTCACCTCACAGAAGTTTCATACTCTGAAGCACTTTCCTCAATTCAGCTTTCTTCTCCTCGCTCATTTCTTTGATCGGTCCACGCGCCGGTCCCGCCTCGATTCCGATCATGTTCAACGCTTCCTTTATGACCACGGGGAACGTACCGAGCTCGAAAGCGAGTCTCAACGGCGTGAGTTCCTCCTGAGCGCGTTTCGCGTTCTCGAGATCCCCCTGCACGAAGTAGTCGTATATGCTCGCAACGAGCCTCGGTGCGACGTTGGCCGTGGCCGCGATCGAACCTGACCCACCGTAGAGGAGCGTCGCGAGGATGAGCGTGTCCCTACCTGCGAGCACGTGAAAGTTCTTGTTCTTGGTTCTTCTTATGTAATCGCTGGTGGTCGTCAGATCGCCGCTGCTGTCCTTTATACCAACGATGTTGTCTATCTCTGCAAGTTTTTCAACCGTTTTTGGATCGATCTTTACACCACCAGTTCTTGCTGGATTGTTGTACAGCAGTACTGGCAACTTCGTGGCCTTCGCGATCTTAACGTAGTGTTCGTAGAGTTCTTCTTGAGTCGGACTGATGTAATATGGGGTGATGATCGAAACGGCATCGACTCCGATCTTCTCGGCGGCATCGTTGAGCTCGATGACTTCTCTGGTGGTTATGCCTCCGGTACCTGCGTAAACAGGAACTCGCCCGTTCACCTCTTCCACGGCTATCTCCATGAGCCTGATCTTTTCTTCTTTGGTCAGCGCGTAGAACTCTCCTTGACTGCCTATGATGAAGACACCGTGAACGCCGTTGTCAATCAGATAGTTCAAGAGCTTTCTGAAAGCTGACTCGTTGATGCTCTCGTCATTGTTCATGGGTGTGACGACCGCCGGTATGACTCCCTTTGGAACAAAAGACATCTTTATCCCTCCTTCAGATCTTTCCGTATTTTTTGAGCAGATCCAGATTCACCGGAAAACTCGGCTTTCTTCCCGTCAGAACCTCGATCACACCTTGAGCGGCTCCTTCGGCCATCCTGATCACGCACTCTTTCGTCAATGCAGCGTTGTGTGGTGTCAGCAGTATCTTTTCGCACTTGAAGAAAGGATGATCGTTTTTCGGAGGTTCCTCTATGAAAACGTCCGTGGCTGCTCCAGCTATCCAACCCTCTTCGACGGCTTTCAAGACCGCAAGCTCGTCCCATATTGGACCGCGCGCCATGTTTATGATGTATGCTGTGGGCTTCATGAGTTTGAGCTGATCTTCTCTTATCATGAACCTGGTTTCGGGCGTGAAAGGAACGTGTATCGTGACGAAGTCCGACTCTCTCAACAGTCTTTCCAATGGGACCAGTTCAACACCCAACTCTGTAGCCTTGCGGGCATCGATGTAGGGATCGAACGCCAAGACTTTCATGGAAAAGGCTGCCTGACACTTCTTCGCGACGAGCGAGCCGATCCTTCCAAGCCCTATGATTCCAAGCGTTTTCCCATCCACATCCGTCGTGGAGAACTGATCTCTGATGTTGAAATCACCCTTCCTCGTCGCGAGGTCCATCTGCTTGAGTCGCTTCGCCAAAGCCAATATGAAGGCGATCGTGGCTTCCGCCACCGAGAGTGCGTTCGCGTTGGGCGTGTTCACAACGTAGATTCCATGCTTCGAAGCCTCTTCGACATCGATGTTGTCCACCCCGACACCGTGCCTCGCGATCACCTTCAACTTCGGCGCGTTCCTTATGATCTCTGCGGTGAAAGGAGCCGTCCTCACGATGACCCCATCACAGTCGACGATCTCTCTGGCAACGACTGAAGGCTCTGGACTTGAGGCTTGGATGACTTGAAAACCTGCGTTCAAAAGCATCTTGACACCGCTCTCATGGATCGGTTGAACGATCATCACCTTCACGTTCATCCCTCCAGCCTTGGAATCGTGTTGACACCGTTCGGCATTACGAGAAACTTCGCACGCGGATTCTTTTTCAGAATTTGATCGATGCCTTCCTGCAACGTCGAGATTTTCGAGAGAAAGATTTTCTTCAAAATGGCATCTTCTATCTCACAATCGCTCATAACTATCGATGCGTAAGACAAGATCCTCGTGAGAATGTAGGCCTTGTGTTCACCGAAAGCGAAGCCACGTGTGAACAAACGATCCTTCAGCTCTTCGAAGCTGGCGAAGCTGGACATGAGTCGGTAATAGTTTTCGTCTCCCAGTCCATCTTCGCACCGTGCCGGAATCAAGATGACCCCACTCTCCTTCACAACGGGCCTCGGACCGAGAACGACGGTGTTCGCGGCACGCGTGGCTTGGTAGAGGTTAACACTTTTTGGATAGCCTGGGCAAGAGATCACGACGTCCGCAACCTCTGGTACTGGCACTTCCACGCAGGATCTTGTGAATTTCACGGCAGATTCGAAGGATTTGATCGGATGACCTGAGAAGGCGGCAACGAGACGTTTTTCTTCGTTCAGCACGAGGTTGACTGTGAAATCCACCTTCACCCTCTCGGCCATCTCGTTCAAGAATTCTCTGAAGATGTTGTTCTCTATCACTCCAAGTTTCGTTCTTGGATCCGATAGCACTTTCAAACTGTGCGTCGAACCTATGGTTTCCATGCCGGCCAACCCAACACAGATGGTCTTCACACCGCCACTGTAGCCTGCGAAGAGGTGTGGTTCGATCACACCAACGGTGATCTTCACGTCTGCCTCCATCAACTTCCTGTTCACCTTCATGGGGAAACCTGCAGAGCTACAACCAAGGTCGACCAGATCGTTGCGACAGTCGTGGTTGTAAACTGCATATTCGTTCGCGATTCTCTTTCCGAGTTTCTGTTCGATCTCCCCGTGAGTCATGGGCCTGTGCGTCCCGAGCGCGATCAAGAAATATATGTTCTCTTTCCTCACGCCGGCCCTGTGGAGTTCTTCAAGCAGAAGTTCGCTCACCGTTTCATCCATGGCGTACCTGGTCATGTCCGTCACAACGATGGCCACCTTTTCGTGCCCGTCCACCATTTCACTCAACTTCAGCGAGGCGATAGGATTGGACAAAGACCTCTTCAGCTCTGCCACTGGATCGTGCACTGGATCGGGAAAGCGTGCATGGGCTATCGATAGAAGGTTTCGATCTGGTATTTCGATCTCGAGATCTTTGTTCTTGTCGTAAGCGAATTTTATCCTCATCGTCTCACCTCAAGGAAGCACCAAACGCAGCAATCTCGCGAAGACGCACCAAATCACCCAGCTCGCGGTCACAGAGAAGATGCTTGAATAAACGATGGTTTTGATCTTCGGCGGCCAGGATATGATCAAGCAGGAAGCGAAAACGAAGAGAATGCTCGAAAGCAGAAACCCAATCGGTTCCATCAAAACAACGTAAACGATACAGCTCACGATGAACAAAGATATCCTGAAAGGCTTTTTGAATTTGATCGGTGTGGACTTCTCCTTACTGAGCAACGCTTGCACGATCAAACCCACCGAGAAGATCAGCAACAACACCGCAGCCAAGGTCGGAAAAAAGGCGTTGTCCAAGACATCGAACCTCAACCTTCTGATCTTCTGACTCTCAGAGAGCATCCATCCAGCAAGAACAGCCAAGACCAAACCCGAATAGAAGTCCTTTCCAAATCGCACGCCCATCACCCCAAACGCTGGGGGGAACCCCCCAGCGAACATCACTTCTTCAAACCAGCAGCCCTCGCGAACCGATCGAACCTTTCGTCTTCCCACTTCAAGAACTTCAGCATCTCTTCACCGTCCAAGTAGAAGGGTATGGCGAAGGCCTTCTCCGCCAACTCATCGACGCAGTCTTTGAACTGAATCACCCGCTTGATCGCATCCGCAAAAGTTTTGACGATCTCTTGGGGTGTTCCCTTGGGCATTAAAAAGATCTGGTCCTGTGTGAAGACGAGCTCTTCCAAGCCGAGCTCCTTCGCGGTCGGCACGTCAGGCAGGAACGGATCTCTTTCGGGTGAGAGCACCGCGAGCGCCTTCAATTCACCTGACTTGAGGAACGGCACCGCCGCAGACAGTGCGACCGGACTCAGATCCATGTGGCCACCAAGAATCTTCGTGATCCTGTCCATGTCGCCACCAGGGCTCGCCGTGATGATGAAACCGTTGTTTGCCGCCAACTGCATCGGTATCACTTGGAAATGGCTCGTCGCACCTATCTCGGCTCCGAGTCTGATCTTGCCTGGGTTCTTCTTGGCGTCCTCAATCGCATCCTTCAAGTCCTTCCAAGGTGAATCGGGCCTTGCAATCACCACGCGGTTTCCTCTCGTTGCGATGCACACGGGCGTGAAGTCGTAGTAGTTGAACTCGGCCGTTCCAACGTGGAAGTTAGAGAAGATGGATTGATGGTACCACAGAACGGTGTAGCCGTCCGGTTTGGCCTTGAGAACCTCTCTCGCACCTGTGCTCCCACCACCGCCAGTGATGTTCACCACGGCGAAGTCCCAGCCGAACAACTGCTTGACGTACTTTCCAATGATCCTCACCTGCACGTCGCTGGCTCCACCTGCGGCGTAGGGGACCACCACCTTGATGGGACCTGTGGGATACGCTGCAAAACTGATGGTCACGATGAGCGTTAGCAACAGAATCGCCAGAAACTTCTTACCCATGCAAACACCTCCTCAGCACCTCGCAGATTCACCTTTTTTGACGAGTATTCTTCCCAGAACGAACAAGAACGCAGCCAAGATCAGCAGTGTGAGAGACAAAGGTCTTGTGAAAATCGGCCAAAAACTACCAGCGCTCGCAGTTAAACCCTGTCTCAGGTTGGATTCGGCGATCGGGCCAAGAACGAAGGCGATGATGATGGGAAGCACTGGAAAGTCGAGTTTCTTCAACACGTAACCAACGATCCCGAAGATCAGCATGACCCAGATATCGAAGATCCTGTTGTTTAAACCAAAAGCTCCCACCGCGGCACAGACGGTGATCAAGGGCAGAAGGTATTGCTTTGGAAAGCTCAACGAGTAGATGTAGAACTTCATCAGAGAGATTCCAAGCAAGAGCATCACAACGTTACCCCAAAACTGCGCTGCGTAGACTCCAAAGACCAGGTCTGGATTGTACTTGAACATGAGAGGACCTGGGTTTATGCCGTGAATGATGAAGCCTCCGAGCAAAATCGCGGTGACCGCATCGCCAGGTATGCCCAGCGCGAGCAACGGAACCATCGCAGCACCGATGGAGGCGTTGTTCGAAACTTCGCTCGCGATGATTCCGTCTGGAATACCACTACCGAACTTCTCAGGATGTTTCGAACTCGATCTCGCAAGACCGTAAGAGATGATGTTCGCCGTCGCTCCTCCGATCCCTGGGAAAACACCTATGATGAATCCCACCACGAAAGACCTCAACGCGTTTCCAATCTGTTTGAACAGGATCTTTGCGGCCTGAAGAACATCGGAAAACTTCATTCCAAGCGATTCTTTTGGAACGATGCGTTCGACCTCCGACTCGATGTCGACGATGATCTCAGGTATGCAGAACAAACCCACCAGCAACGGCAAGAGGGCTATACCACCTTGGAGTTCAGAGAACTTGAACGTCAATCTCGGAATACTCGTGATGGGATCAGGACCGATGCAACTGAGAAGGAGGCCCAAGGCGATCCCTATGAGGTTCTTCACTATGTTACCGCCGAGCATGCTGCTCACCGCAATGAAAGCCATGACCGCTAAAGAGAAGTATTCGAAGGGTCCAAACTTCAGCGCGGCACGGGCGATCAAAGATGCCAGTGAGATCATGAAGATCACACCAACGATACCACCGAAGAATGACGAGAAGAGCCCTAAGCCAAGCGCAAGACCAGACCTTCCCTGTTTGCTCATGGGATGCGCGTCGAAACAGGTCGTGATCGAAGAGGGAGTTCCTGGCATGTTGAGCAACGTTGCGGAGATGAACCCTCCGGAAACTCCGCCTATGTAGATTCCCGTCAGAAGGGTGAGTCCAGAGATGGGCTTCATGCTGAAGGTGAACGGGATAGCCAAAGCGACACCCATGGTCGCGGTGAGACCCGGGATCGCGCCGAAGATCATGCCCCAAAGAACGCCTATGAAGAGTAAGAGCAAATTCGCTGGCTGGAAAACTTGCGAAAATCCCACCGTAACCGTCTGGATGAGCACTTCCATAGGGTAACCTCCTCACGTTTGGGCGCGTTTCATGATCAGCGAATAGTAGCTTTCGATCACCGAGGTGAGCGTTCGGCGCAGATGATTTCTCATCAATTCCTCCACTTTGGCCTCGTCACCGTCGAGGATGGCTTCGATGATCTTCACATGTTCTTCTCTCGACTTCTTCTCTATCTCGACGGACCTCTTGGTTATGTTCCTCGTCATGTTCGTGAGCAGACGAAGTTTTTCGTAGAACCTCTTCAGTATCTTGTTACCACTGTACTCGATCAGAAGATCGTGGAGTTGTCTTCCGAGCGCGACACCCTTCGCAGGATCGTTGTCGATGTCGACCAACTCGAGTTTCTGCTTCAATTGTTGAAGCTTTTGGAGCATCTCAGGATCTCTATTTCGGCAGGCCAAGCGCGCCGCTGCGCCCTCGATGGCTTCCCTTGCGGTGTATATCTCAACGAAGTCTTCGAGCGTGAGTTTCCTGACGGTGTAACCCTTCTTACCGTTCAACTCCACAAGGCCATCTTCCATGAGCATGCGCAGAACCTCCCTTATGGGAGTCCTGCTCACTCTGTATATCTCGGTGAGTTTTCTTTCGACTATCCACTCACCAGGTTTGATCTCTTCGTTGAGGATCTTTTCGCGGAGATCGTTGTAGATCTTTTCTTTTAGATCGCCCAGATCTCTCCGCATGAGGTATTCCCCCTGGTATACCTTTTTAATACCAAAATTAGGTTACCAAAAACAACCCAGATGATCAAGCGCAAATTTTCGTAGTTCTGGGTTGATTCCAATCAGGATTGACCTCGAAACTCTTTATGCTTCGTCTTACTCAAGCAATCTTTCTCTCTCTCGTTCTTTCTCAATCGGGAAAAATCTTTCCGGGATTCAAGATGTTGTTTGGATCAAAGAGTCTCTTGATACTCCTCATGAGCGCCAACTCTTTTTCTTGAAGGAACATGCTCAGATACTTTTTCCGTTTCAGACCCACACCGTGTTCTCCCGTCAAATTGCCTTCGAGTTGTACCGTGATTTTGTAAAGTTCTTCGAGCGCTTTTTCCAAAGATCTTTTCCACACATCGTCGCTCATTCCATCAGGCTTCAAGAACGTCACGTGCACGTTTCCATCACCGACGTGGCCGAAGTTCAGAACCTCCAGGTCGAATCTTCGCGCGATGTCGTAAGCAGAAACGACCAACTTGGGCATGTTCGCAGTAGGTACGACCACATCCTCCATGCAATGGGTGGGTCTGAAGGCGATGATACCTTCGGCTATGGCCTTTCTGAAACGCCAGATCTTCATGCGCTGGGTCCTGCTGTCGGCAATGTACACTTCTAAAGCCTTCATCTGCATGAGTTTTT
The DNA here is from genome assembly GCF_000816145.1 of Pseudothermotoga hypogea DSM 11164 = NBRC 106472. Lineage (NCBI taxonomy): Bacteria > Thermotogati > Thermotogota > Thermotogae > Thermotogales > Thermotogaceae > Pseudothermotoga > Pseudothermotoga hypogea. The sequence continues at coordinate 1,001,511 of NZ_CP007141.1, forward strand.
CACCGAGCTCGATGTATTCTCTCGTTAGACTCTGCTTACTGGTAGATTCCAGCTCGAAGATCAGATGACATTCGGCCTCTGGATTTGGTATGCTCTCGTTCAAGAACCTGGAAGCCATCTCGCTGGACGCCTTGTCCATGAACTCGATCGAGGCGGGAAGCACCCCCGATTGAGAAAGCACCTTTGGAACACAGAGCAGAGCATCTTCAATGTCTCTGAACGGAACGAGTAACACAGCGGTACACTTCGACTTCGGTACGAGCCTGAGGATGATTTTCGTCACGATCCCGAGCGTACCTTCACTGCCGACGAAGAGTCTCACCAGATCATAACCTGTCACGTTCTTGAGTGTTTTACCACCGAAAGTAACGATCTCACCTGTTGGAAGAACGACTTCCAGACCGAGCACGTGAAAGGACGTCGGTCCGTACTTTATGACCTTGACACCTCCCGCATTCTCCGCAACGTTCCCACCTATGGAAGAACTCTCGCTGCTCGCGGGATCGCCCGCGTAAAACAATCCATGTTCTTCCGCGATCTTCTGTATTTCTCCAGTTATGACCCCTGGTTCGACCGTGATCGTCATGTTCTCTTCATCGAACTCAACGATCCTGTTCATCCTCTCCAGAGAAACGACGATCGAATCCTTCGTCGGCACCGCGCCAGCTGAAAGGCCCGTGCCCGCGCCACGTGGCACGATGGGCACTCTTCTTTCGTTCGCCCACCTGAGAATCATTGAAACTTGTTCTGTGCTGGTGGGGAAGACGACTGCGAGGGGAATTTGTGCTTCAACACCGCTCGTTTCATCGTGCGAGTACTTCTCGAGCTCTTCTGGATCGAACTTGACGTTTTCGACTCCCAAAAGTCTTATCAGTTCATCCACCACTCTCATCGTTCTCACGCCCCAGTCTCTGAACGAGTTCGCTCAATACCCAATACGCGTCGGCGACGATGCCGATGTCAGCAACTTTGAATATGGGAGCGTATCTGTCTTTGTTTATTGCAACGATGATCTCTGACGTCTGCATGCCGGCAAGATGTTGCACAGCACCGGATATACCCGCAGCGATGTAGATTCTCGGCTTGACGGTCTTACCACTCAGCCCCACTTGATGATCGTGGGAGAGCCATCTGGCGTCGACAACTGCACGCGATGCACCCACGGCACCTTTCACTAAACTTGCTAGTTTGAAGGCAACTTCCACGTTCTCTTTCTTCCTCAGTCCCTTACCCACGGAGACGATGATCTTGGCGTCTTCGAGTCTTGCTCCTGCTTGCTTTGGTTCAACAGAAATGAGCTGACATCTGTCAGACAAATCCTCGATTCTCTCTTCTATGAACTGTACATCGTCCTTTCGATGTTCGACGATCTCGAACACACCCGGTCTCACCGTCGCCATCTGAGGTCGATGCGTGGGGGTGACGATCGTCGCCATGACGTTTCCACCTATCGCAGGCCTGGTTTGAAGAAGATTACCCTTCTCATCCACGTCCAACTCGGTGCAGTCGGCGGTGAGACCTGTTCGAAAGCTCGCAGCGAGTGCGGGCATGAGGGTCCTCCCGAAGGTGGTGGCGGGTGCCAGTACGATGGAGGGAGAATATTTTGCAAAGATCTTCTTCGCAGTTGAGAGAAACGGATCCAGCGAAAACCTGTTGAATTTCTCGTGTACGGCCAAAACGATCATGTCGGGTCCGAAGCGTGCGAGCTGTTGAACGTCCTTTTTGGAGTTGGACATCAAGAGAAAGGCGAGCTTCATCGAAGCCTTGTCTGCGAGTTTTCTCGCTTTCGAGAGCAATTCGAAGCTGCTGCGATCGATCTTGTTGTTCAAAACGAGGATCATCCCACTTCACCGTCCCGTACGGCCTTGATCAACCCGACGACACGTTCGATTCCCTCGAGGATGTCCTTGTCAGCGTAGATTCTACAGTTTCGAGCGATCTTCGTGTTGAAGACCTTCACAACGCGTGTGGGAGAACCTTTCAGCCCCACTTCTTCACGATTTATACCTATTGACTCGGTGTCATAGATTTCTATCTTTGCATCCATAGCGGTCTTTTTTCCAGCGAGTGTGGGCAACCTGGGTTCGGCAACACTTTTGAGCACGCAGAGGCATGCTGGAAGTGGTGCTTTCCAGACCTCGTGTGCATCCTCGACGGACCGTTTGACAACAACGAAATTCTCAGTAAGATCTATCAACTCCGATACGTAACTGACCACTGGTAGGTCCAAGAGCGTCGCAAGTTCGATACCCACTTGACCAGTCTCACCGTCGGTGGATTTCTCACCACAGATCATCAAGTCAAATGCGATGTTCAACTTTTCTATGGCCTTCGCGAGCGCGAGACTTGTGGCCCAGGTGTCCGAACCCGCCAGAGCCGAATCGCTCAGAAGGATTGCTCGATCGGCACCGAGCGCTATCGCATCCCTCAAAACGTCTATCGTGTTCATCGGTCCCATGCTCAACACCGTCACACTACCATTCAATTTCTCCTTCAGAGACACCGCGAGTTCCAAGGCGTGTGAGTCGAGTGGGTTCATCGTCACATCCAATCCTTCGCGCACCATGGTGCCACTGATCGGATCTATCTTCACCTTCTCGGTGTCTGGAACCTGCTTGACGAGCACAAGGAAGTTCACGAGGCCTCCTCCTTTCTTGTCTTTATTTTATACCATTTAAGAGAACTATGTAAGCACAACAGATTCGATGGGTGTATAATCAAAAAAAGAGGTGACTTCGATGGACCTTGACAGTTTGGTTGGCCAACTGTTCTTGATAGGGATCAAGGGCAAGGAAGTCGACGAAGAGACATTGAGGGTTCTGAGATTCGTCAAGCCGGGCTTTGTGATACTCTTCGCACGAAACGTGGAAACTCCAAGGCAGGTTCTGAGTCTGGTGAAGCAAGTCAGATCGGTTCTCGGCGAAGACGTGATCTTTGCCGTCGATCAAGAGGGAGGCATCGTGACACGTTTCAGGGAAGGTTTCGCGGTCTCTCCTGGTGCGATGGCTATAGCCGCCACGAGCGATCCCAACAACGCGTACCGCGTCGCAAAGGTGCTCGCACGAGAGATGAGAACAGTTGGAGTGAGCTGGAACCTCGCACCTGTTGTGGACATCAACGACAATCCCAACAACCCCGGGATAGGTGTGCGGAGCTTTTCCGACAGAGCCGAAATCGTGTCGAGGTTCGCGACACGCTTCTACGAGGGATTGAAAGAAGAAGGCGTTGCGGCGTGTGCGAAGCATTTCCCTGGGAAGGGGAGCGTGTCGCTGGACGCACACCTGGAGATGCCGACGCTCGAGAAAAGTCTCGAAGAGCTCGAAAGCTGGGAATTCGTGCCCTTCAAAACGTTGATCGAGAAGGGTATAGACAGCATAATGCCTTCACACGTGTACCTTTCAAAGGTTCAATCCAGAAAAGAACCTGCCACCGTTTCGTACGAAGTGTTGGGCGAGGTTTTGAGAAAAAAGCTCGGTTACGACGGTGTTCTGGTCGCGGACGATCTTTTGATGGGTGGTATCGTCAAGAACATGACGGTGGAAGAAGCCGTCGTGAGATCCTTCATGGCGGGCATGGACGTTCTGACCGTCTGTCACGAACCCGACGCGCAGATGTCGGCGAAGAAGGTGCTTCTTAAAAAGATCGAACAGGATCCGTTCCTGCAGAAAAGGCTGGAAGAATCGCTCAAGAGGATCAAACGGTTCAAGGAAAAGTTCGCGGTGAAGCGTTTGCCCGAAGAGATCCGTTTCGATCCAGAGCATGGACAGATCATGCGACAGATCGCAGAGCGTTCGATCACGCTCGTACGCGACAGCGATGGCATGCTGCCGCCCAAACTGGATAAAGACGATTACGTCTTCACCGTGAGGCTGAGCAGATCGGTGCAGGTTCAGGAAACCGATATCGGTGTTCCCTGGGTGGCGAAAGAGATCTCGAAGAGGTTCGCTTGCAAGCTTTTCATTCTCGAAGAAGGCGTTGAAATTCCGAAGGCTGAGAAGTGCGTCGTGTTCACCGAAAACGCGCATCTTTCCAACTGGCAGAAGGAGCTCTTGATCCGGGTGCGCAAAAATTTCAAAAAGGTTCTGCTCGTCGCGCTCAGAAATCCGTACGATTGCAGCTTGATAGAGTCTTCGAGCCTGTGCACCTACGGCTACGAAATGGTTTCACAGGAAGCGTTGCTGAAGGTCCTGCTCGGTGAGTTGAAGCCCGTTGGCAAACTGCCCGTGGAGGTGTTCAGATGAACGAGAACAGAACGATCACGGAGATGAGGAACCCAAAGTCTCAGAGGATAGACGAAAAGAGCGTCGGTGAAATTTTGAGGATCATAAACGAGGAAGACGCCTTAGTCGCCCTGGCGGTCCGCGAAGCGCTGCCACAGATAGAGAAGCTCGTTGAGGTCTGCGTTGAGACGCTGAACTCTGGCGGAAGGGTCTTTTACGTTGGTGCGGGCACCAGTGGCCGCATAGCGTTCATGGACGCCGTGGAGCTCGTACCGACTTACGGTCTTGAAGAAGGCATCTTCGTGCCCATCATCGCGGGTGGTTTCGAGGCGCTGCGCAGATCCATCGAAGGCGTTGAAGATCTCGTAGACGAAGCGCAAAGAGATCTCATGAACCACGATTTGCAAGCGAAGGACCTCGTCATAGGCATAGCCGCGAGTGGCAGCACACCGTACGTGAGGGGTGCGTTGATCTACGCAAGACAGCTCGGCTGTAAGACGGCGCTGATCTGCAACGTGAACGATCCTCCTCTCGCACAGTTTGCAGACATCGTTGTGAGCGTCGTCACAGGACCGGAAGTGATCGCGGGCAGCACGCGCATGAAGGCCGGTACGGCACAGAAGATGGTTTTGAACATGCTCAGCACAACGGTGATGATAAAACTCGGCAAAGTGTACGACAATCTCATGGTCGATGTCCTGGTACTCAACGAGAAACTCAGAAAGAGGGCCATAAACATCGTGACAGAACTGACCGGTGTGGATGAGGAAACTGCTAAAATCGTCCTTGAGAAGACCAGCTACAGCGTGAAGCTCGCGGTGCTGCACCTGATCTCGAAAAAGGATCTAAAAGAATGCCAGAGAATACTGAGTGTGGAGCCGAGTTTGAGAAAGGCACTCACGATGCTGGGGGGATGAACGTGGAAGAATATCCTGTTCCTCTCTATTATCGCGTCTATAGGGAATTGAAGCGCAGGATTTCGGAGGGTGAATACAAGCCGGGCGACAGGATCCCACCGGAGATCGAGCTGGTGAAGTCGTTTGGGGTGAGCAGGCTCACCATAAGGCGCGCGCTGGAAGAGCTGAAATCCGAAGGGCTCATCTCGCGTCACAAAGGTAAAGGAACGTTCATCGTTGGCAAGAAAGAAGAGGAATCCATGAACGTGCTCAAAGGTTTCACAGACAAAGCGAAGGAAGAAGGCCTGAGCGTCAGGTCTCACGTTCTGGAAAACAGGCTCATCGAAATACCTCCCGAACTCTGCCAGGTCTTCGGCCTGGAACAGGGTGCGATGGTCGTGCTGCTCAGGCGCGTGCGCTTCCTCAACGATGAGCCTGTGGCCATCGAAGCCGCATACCTCAATCCCGCGGTGGACGTCAGGATTCTGAGCATCTTGAAAAAGGACATGTCGAAGGAATCGCTGTACGAGTTTCTCAGAAACGAGTTGAAGATACCCCTTATCAGAGCGCTCGAAGAACTGGAACTGACACACGTTTCATCTTCGGACGCGAAACATCTCGGTTTGCAGCCCGGCGCGTGTGCGCTTCTGAGAAAACGTTACACGTACACAACGAACGGAAAATGTGTGGAGTTCGTCCGCTCGATCTATCGCGGGGACAAGTACAGGTTCAAGATGGAACTCAGGTCAGAGGGCGCGTTCGAGAGATGAACCTTTCGGTTTGGTGAGCATGAAGACCATGAGGCCGATGTAGACCAGCACGTCACCGACGCTGATCAAAAATTTCCTGCCCCACGGTGTGTAGGCAGGTATGATGTCGCCGATCAACAGGATCGGTTCGAATTTTTCCAGCAACGCGTGTTTGATGCTGGCTCTCAGTCCCATCGCGGCTGCGAGTGGTCCGTAGACGGGCATCCGCCCTCCATTGAGCAGGATGGCGACGAAGTTCAGGATCGAGCCCATCACGATGAACTTGAAACCGGGGATGTTCCAGTTGAATGCGAGGAGAAACAGTAACAGAGAATAAGAGATGACCATCATCAAAACCCTGTTTTCGATGGGCAGGAACTGAAGAACGAAAGGTAGCGGGAAAAGATAGACGAATCTGATGTCCGTCTGGTGGAGATGGAAGATCCTCCTTCTGAAGATCAAAGAAAGAACCAGTGAGACGGCAAAAACGTCCAGGATCATCCGAGTATCGTGTTGTCGATCAGCCTGGCCTTTCCGACCCAGGCCGCCACGGCGACGAGCACCTTTCCTTCAAGGCGCTCCACAGGTTGCAGCGTCTCTTCGTCCACGATCTCGACGTAATCCACTCTGACGAGGTTGAACTTTGCAAAATGTTCCAGCATCTTCTCCTTTATCCTTTCCGCACTGCGTTCGCCGGCTCGATACAACTGTTCTGCGATCTTTAAAGATTGGTACAGTGCCAGCGCCTGTTTTCTCTCTTCACCAACAAGATAAACGTTTCTTGAACTCATCGCGAGGCCATCTGGTTCCCTGACGATGGGACACTCTATGACTTCCACGTCCATGTTCAGATCTCTGACCATTCTGCGTATGATCCTGAACTGCTGGGCGTCCTTCTGACCGAAGTAAGCCCGGTGTGGCTTGACGATGTTGAACAACTTCGTGACTACGGTGCACACACCCCTGAAATGTGTCGGGCGGGACTTGCCACACAGATACTTCGACAAACTCTCCTCCACCACGTAGGTTGAATAGTGCGGCGGGTACATCTCTTCCACGCTCGGCACGAACACGTAATCGACGTTTTCGGCCTGGAGCATGGAAAGATCCCTGTTCAGATCTCTCGGGTAACTCGCGTAATCTTCGTTCGGGCCGAACTGCGTCGGGTTCACGAATATACTCACGACGACCACATCGTTCTCCTGGCGGCAACGTCGAACCAGCGAAAGGTGGCCTTCGTGGAGATAGCCCATCGTTGGAACGAAACCGATCTTCTTGCCCGCGGCTCGTTCCGACTCGGAGATCTGCTTCATTCTGGAAACCGTCTCGACAACAATCACAGAACCACCTTCTTCTGGCGGAGGCGGTGGGACTCGAACCCACAAGGGCCTCGCGGCCCACCGGTTTTCGAGACCGGCTCCTTAGCCAGTTCGGACACGCCTCCACACTTTGATTTTATCATTTTAATGTCTCATTGGGAAGCTATGAGCAGGATCTGTTTCACATCTTCCTTACCGAGCTTCTTCAGAACACCGAAGGATGGACCCTGTTTCATGACGTTCTCGACGATCCTGTCGATGTCCTGTGCTGGTATACCAACGTCTCTCAACGAAACGGGAGCACCGACCTTCCTGAGCCAAGCTTTGAAAGCGTCTATACCTTTCAAGATCGCTTCTTCTCCCACGGCATCGATCGAGAAAACGTGCTTCGCGAACCTCTCGAACTGCTGTGGTTTTTGTTTATAGACGTATCTCATCCACGCGGGGAAAACGATCGCAAGTCCTGCACCGTGAGCAATGTCGTAGAGCGCGCTGAGAGAATGCTCTATCTTGTGACAGGACCAATCCCCACCTTTCCTACCTGCGGCGGTCAGACCGTTCAGGGCTATCGTCGCACACCAGGCGAAGTTCGCCCTCGCCTCGTAGTCTTGTGGATTGTCTATCAAAACTTCTGTGGACTTCATTATCGATCTGATAATGGACTCGCTGATCTGGTTCTGTATGTCCGAGTCTGAACCGTCGAAGTAGTACTCGAGCGTGTGTGCTATTGCGTCGACCGCACCATAGACGGTCTGCTCCTTCGGTAGAGAAAACTGTGCGGTGGGATCGATTATAGAAACTCGTGGATAAAGACACTTTGCACTGATCGCCCACTTTTCCTGGGTCTTTTCGTTGGTGACCACGGCGTTTCCGTTCATCTCAGTTCCAGTGGCAGATATGGTCAAAATTGCGAACACTGGCAAGGCATTGTTGATCTTATGCTTTCCGGCGAATGCGTCCCAAATGTCTCCTTCGTAGAGAACACCGGCTGCGATCGCTTTAGCTGAATCGATAACACTTCCACCACCGACGCCCAGAACAGCCTCCACGTTCTCTTTTCTGCAAACTTCTATAGCCTCGTGGACCTTCGAGAGCACTGGATTGGGTTTGACGCCAGAAACCTCAACCCACTCGATGCCGTTTCTTTTCAAAGATTCCACGACCTGATCGTAGACACCGTTCTTCTTTATCGAACCACCGCCGTAGAGCATCAAAACCTTTTTGATCCCGAAAGATTTGATCTCCTCGCCTATCTTTGGAATGGTTCCTTTACCGAATATCAACTTGGTGGGATTGTGAAAAACGAAGTTTTCCACTCTGCATCACCTCAAGGAAATTATAGTACATTCAGCGAGCGTGATTCCATTGAAGAATTCCCACCACGTGACAAGAAAATGCAGAATAGAAAAAAGCCCCTGAGAATCAGGGGCTTTCGAGATTGATCAACCTTCGATCACTGAGTTGTCCTGAACCTGCACCCTGTATTCCGATTCATGGTTGTAGAACCTTCTGAAGTACTCCTCGACGAGCATCTTCGCCAATTGTTCTCTGTTCAGCGTCTTTATCTTCTCGTACGATGCCAGGCATATCAGATCGCGTGGTCCGTTCTGGAAAATGACGAGTTCTTCGCTGAGCAACGTGACATCAATTATCGCCAGTTGGTTCTCAGCTTCGAGTAGCTTGAACTCATCCATCTTCTTTATTCTCCCAAATTCTATGCCTTCGCTGAGAAAATCGGTCAAGCTCTCATCGTCGAACATCACCAAAGAGACCAGAATCCTCGGTATCTTGTCTTGATAGACATAGAGACACACGTTGAAGGTCCCAAACTGTGGACTGTTGAAGGAAGGTCCATGGAGGGAGAAAAGCTGCTTGATCATTTCTTGCGGTGCGTGTAGATCGGTGTACTGAACTGTGAAGTTGTCCAAGAGCGTCATTTTTCACCATACCTCTCCAGGAAGTGTTGATAAAGCTTTTCGTTCTCCCTGACGATCTGGAGTGCGAACTCGGCGTGATGTTTCGCATAACCGTTGCCTATGATCATGTCCACGTCTTTGCCTATACCTTCGGCACCAAGCGCTGCCTTGGTGAAGCTCGTCGCCATGGAGAAGAAATAGATCTTTCCCCTTTCTCTCGCGCAGAGTATCGAGGTCATTTCGGTGTCTGGAACGTTCACGACGTTGATCACCACGTCCGCGAGCCTTCCATTGGTGACTTCAATAAACTTTTCGTACGATGACACGGCGTCCTGTGCGTCGGAAACGAAGATATCGTCAACGAAACCGAGCTTCTTGAGCTGTTCTATCGATCTTTCGGAATGAACGAGCGCCACGACCCTGCCCGTTGGACCTGAGTACTTCTTCGCCACGTAACTGCACAGCACACCAGATTTGCCACCTGCACCGATGACGAGCACCAAGTCGGAAGGTGAAACGAGCCTTGCAGTTTGAATCGGAGCTCCAGCCACGTCGAGTACGGCGAGCGCCACGGACTCCGGCATATCTTCCGGCAGGCGAGCGAACACACCTGTTTCGAAGAGTATCGCTTCAGCTTCGACGTCCACCTGATCCCTGTCCAGATACACCTTCTTTATCTTCTTTAAATTCAAAGGCGTCAGACTCAACGAAACAAGCGTTGCGATCTTGTCTCCAACTTTCACATCGACGTTCAGATCTTTCCCTATAGCCTTCACCCTGCCTATGAGCATGCCCCCAGAGCCTGTGATAGGATTGTGCATCTTGCCTCTCTGCTCGACGATCTGCATTATCTTTTCTGCGACCTTTTGTTCATCCGCACCAACTTCATGCTTGATCTGAGCGAAAGAAGCTGCGTCGATATTGAGTCTGATCACGTCGATCAAGATCTCGTTGTCGTACAACTTGCTCGTATCGTTGTCCAGCTTCCAGGCAGGCTGCGGCAACTTGCCTTTCGGTTCGATCACTCTGTGTCTGCCGAATGGATCTCCTCTCACGTCCATCCCTCCAGAATCGAAGCGGGGCCTCAGCCCCGCTCATCTTCATAGGCCTTCTTTTTCGAGCTCTCTTTTGATCTCGGCCTCCGCCCACGCCAGACCTTCTTCTATGGTCTTTTTACCGTACAGAACATCGCTCACCATCGTGCCAACGATGGACCTTATCTCTGCCCAAACACCGATCTGTGGATCGAACACACCGTACGGAAGTTGGATCAACGGAACCTCGGCGGCTGGATCTTCCGCAACGAGCTTTTTCCATATCGCAGTTTCGGTCGCACTCTTTCTCACGGGCAGATAACCCGTCTTGACGGCCCAATAGGCGGTGATCTCTGGAGAGATCAAGAACTTCATGAACTCCCAGGCTGCCTTCTTCTCTTCAGGTTTCGCTGTGCTGAACATGATGACGTCGGTTCCTGCGAACTGAACGTTTCTTGTTTTCCAAACGGGTACAGGAGCCCACGTCCATCCATGCTTACCCTTCGAAGCGGCATCAACGTAAGGTTTGCTCGCAACCGTCTCTATGAACATCGCGATCTTTCCTTCACCGAACGGTCCATCGAGATAGCCACCCTGAACGAGCGCGTATTTGTCCTTCAGATCGAGTAGGAACTGAAGCACTTCCCTCGACTCAGGACTGTTGATCGTTACCTTCCACTTGCCGTCGGGACCTTTCTGAAGTATCGAGCCACCGTTGAGCGCGAGGAAAACCTGGAAATGGTCCACCGTGGATCTGAAGCCAAAGCCGTACTGATCGATCGTACCGTCGTTGTCAAAGTCTTCGGTCAACAGTATCGCGGCCCTCTTGAGCTCACCAATGGTTTCGGGTATCTTGAGACCGGCGAGCGCGAGCGCATCGGTGTTCACGTAAAGAACGTAGATGCTCTTGTTGAAAGGTACCGCGTAGATCTTATCGTCCCAAGTGCAGTTCAACCTCATCACTTCCCAGATGTCTTCCCACTCGGCTTTGGAAAGACCTATCTGCGGATCGTTGACGTAGCTGTTAAGAACTTCGACGATTCCAGAGTAAATGAGCTTCGCCGTCCAGTTGGAGTACGCTTGCGATATCGTTGGAAGTCCTCCCGCCTGAGCAGCGGCCAGAAGTTTCTGTTGCAACGCCGCATAGTTTCCAATGTAGACCGCCTCGACTTCGATGTCGGGACGTTGCTGGTTGAAGAATTCAACGATCTCCTGCAGTGTTTTACCGTGGCCACCACCCATCGCGTGCCAGAACGTGACTTTGACCTTTGCCATCATCAACGTGACGAGGAGCACCGTCAACAACACCACGAGAAACCTTCTCATCCACCAACACCTCCCTCAAGTAATCGTTTATAAAGATTGACCACTTCATTTCTAAGAGACGCCAGATCAGAGTTGTTCTCGATCACGATACCTTCCTCGACGATATCGTTCTGTGCCGCGAGCCGCCTTTGAATCTCTTGCTGACTCAAACCCTTTTTCTTAAGCCTTTCGACGATCTTTGCTTCGTCACATTTAACGGTGATGATCACGTTACACAGCTCTGCCAGTCCGATCCTCCTCAGCAGTGCCGCGTCCAGCACCACAACGTCCGAACAAGCTTCGATCAGTTTGAGCACTTTATCTTTGATGACTGGATGGACGACACTCTCGAGGATTCTCAACTTTTCTGCGTCTTCAAAGACCACGTTTGCGAGTTTCTTCCTGTCGATCTCACCTTGACAGAATATCTTTGGACCGAACAGCCGTCTCAAGCGGTCTTTCACAGCCTCTTCTTTCAGCGCCTCGTGTCCAATTTTGTCAACATCTATGACCTGGGCTCCGAGTTCTTTGAAAATTTCCGCCACGGTGCTCTTTCCACAACCCATCTTTCCCGTTAAGCCGACGACAAACCTCAGAAGAGTTTTTCCCCCTTACCGAGCAGCGGCTCAATCTGGGCGAACTCTTCTTCTGTGACCACGATCAAAGCCGGTTCCGTCCCAACTTGGTTGTAGAACTCGATGAACTTCTTTTCTACATCGGTCCCTTCATTCACAACCACGACGTAGACGTTCTCACCCAGTGGACCTTCATCTACACGATACAGGCACTTGGGTTTGAATATCTCAAGGATCTTCTGCGTCATTCGATCACAACCCTTTTCGATGGTTCTGGAAACGCCATCTTCTCAAAACCTTTTCGTTCCATCAAAGAGTAGGTGATCTGTTTGCCGAGTTCGACACCAGGTTGATCGTACGGGTTGATGTTCAAAAGCTTTCCCATCAAAGCGGTGGTGAACTCGTAGTACATGAAGAACTGGCCAAGCTCGTACGCGTCGATCGACGGGAAGATCACCCTCATGCTCGGACGGTTGTTGAAAGCAAGCGATCTTTCCGTTCCAAACAGCTCGTTCCTGAGCAGGTTCGATAGCCTCTTACCCCCAAGATAAGAGATCTCCTCATCGTCGTGTATCGAGGGTATCAGAATGTCCCTGTCGAAGTTTTCGACCTCCACGAACGTTACGGTTTTGTCGTCTGGTCCTTCATTGTAAAGCTGAACCTGTGAATGTTGATCCACCACACCAAGTGCCTTTATCGGCGTCAGTCCTTCGTAGACCTCTTCTCCATTGAGGGAATACTTCTTTCCCAAACTCTCTGCCCACAGCTGCCTGAACCAGTCCGCGAGCGTGTACAAACGGTTCGAATAAGGCATCATGACACTGATGCGCCTTCCTTTGAGCTTGTGCAGATAATGACAGGCGGCCATCATCGCCGCGGGGTTCTTCCACACGTCCAGCGCAACACATTTTGCGTATGCATCCTTCGCACCGTCGATGAGCGCCTTGATGTCAACGCCTATGGCCATGGCGGGCAGCAATCCCACCGGGGAGAGAACGCTGAACCTGCCACCGAGCTCCGGTGGGATATCGAGCGCAACGATCTTTTCTCTTTCCGCAATCCTCCTGAGCAAGCCTTTCTTCGGATCGGTTGTGAAAACGATGTGTTCTGAGGGGTTCAATCCTCTGACTTCCAAAAGGCCCCTGATTATTTGATAATGCGCCAGACACTCGGCGGTCGAACCAGACTTGGAAACCACGTTGAAGATCGTGTAGCGCGGATCTATTCGGTCGAGCACGCTCGCCGTGTAATCCGGATCGACGTTCTCAAGAAAGAAGATTCTCAAATAACCTCCGCGCTCAGACTTTGAAAGATAGTTCCAATCGAAAGGTTTCAGCGCATTCGCAAGCGCAGCCGCTCCGAGGCTCGAACCACCTATGCCTATCACGACGAAGTTGTCGAAGTTCAAAATCCATTCCCTCAGATCCTCGACGGCGTCCATCAGGTTCCTGTCGAACAGCACCTTCACGAAAGCTGGTTTTTCTCTCGAGATCTCTTCGACGAACCGAGTCATCGTCGGTTGAATCTGCGAAAACTCTTCCTCAGTTATTCCACCCTTCACGTTCGGCTCGAACATGAAACTGAAATCGAATCTGAGCATGATGATCACTCCTCAATAGACCAGAACGGAACGAACATCGTAATCTTTCAGTTTCTCACGCGGGCTGAGGTAACTCAGTTCTATGAGAAAACACATTCCCGCCACTTCACCACCCACGTTCTTCACCAAGCTGGCTATAGCCGCGGCCGTACCACCAGTTGCCAAGACGTCGTCCACAATGATCACACGCTGACCTTGCTGAAGAGCGTCCGAATGCATGTGAAGCTGAGCAGTCCCGTACTCCAGGTTGTACTCGATGGAAACGGTTTTATAAGGCAGCTTTCCAGGCTTTCTTACGGGAACAAGACCTTTGCCAAGCTTGTACGCAAGAGCCGCACCAAAGATGAAGCCACGCGCTTCGGGAGAGACGATGAGATCGAACTTCATATCCTGCAAGATCTTCGTCATCTCGTCGATCGCTTTCTGGAAAGCCGCAGGGTTCTTAAGCAGAGGGGTGACGTCTCTGAAGATGATACCCTTTGCGGGAAAATCGGGAATATCCCTGATGAAACTTTTCAGCTCCACAACGCTCACCGTCCTTTTTCAAGTCTCACAAGTACATTTTAGCAAAAAATAAGATCGCGCGGGTCCTCCGCGCGATCAAACTGCTGCTGCTTTCTTGACTTTTCCTGCCTTCAGACATTTGGCACACACCTTCATGGTCTTGATCGTTCCATCCTCGAGTACAACTTTCACCCTCTGGATGTTCGGTCTGAACATCCTCGGTGTGTGCCTGTTCGAGTGGCTCACGTTCTTACCAGCCACGGGAGCTTTTCCGCAGATTTCGCACCTTTTCGCCATGTCGCATACCCCTTTCCCGTTCAGCCGAGACAATATTACCAGATGTGTTTGAAGTTTTCAAGAATTAGGTTAGAATACCTATAAAACCTACCGAGATTGAGGAGGAATGGCATGATACTTCGAGGTGAAAGAACCATTCTCAGACCGATCGACATTTCCGACATCGACAGGTTGTTGAACATCAACGACGAGGAAGTGAGGCAGTATCTGTTGAGCGTGTTTCCACTGAACAGAATCAGGGAGGAAGAATGGGTGAAGAATCTGTACGCGAGCCAGAGAGACATCGTCTTTGCCATCGTTCCAGTGGAAACGAACCAACTGGTTGGAACGACGGGTTTGCACTCTATAGATTGGGTGAGCAGGTGTGCCGAGTTTGGCATCGCCATAACCGATAGAAACTACTGGAACTTGGGCCTTGGGACGGAAGCGACACAGCTTACCTTGAAATACGCTTTTGAGTATCTGAACATGAACAGGGTACAGCTTCGCGTGTACGAATACAACCATCGCGCGATACGTGTCTACGAAAAGTGTGGCTTCGTGAGGGAAGGAGTACTGAGAAAAGCGAGGTATCTGAAAGGCGAGTACCACGATGTCATCGTGATGGGCATACTGGCAGAGGAGTATTTTTCCAGACAATCTTGAGCGCGATAGCCAAACCTTTCAAGCGCTTCCAAGTTTCCGGCAGTACCGTTCCACATTTCGTGATTGCGTATCGGAACCTTCCAAGAAGGACTCTATCCCGTTCTTCATCTTCAAATTCCACGCACAACATAGTCCAGACTATTAAAAAGCTAAATCTGAAAAGATAACGAAAGAAAGATGGAGATATTTTGAACATCAAGGCGAAGATCGCTGCAAACCGGAATTCTTTGGTGATATTGTGCTGAGAAGGGCGAAAACTGCACTTGAAAAGTGGTAATACCACTTTTAGAATAAATGTGTGAACGGTTCTTTTCAAAATCCAAACGGAGGGGGGATGTCTGTGAGGAAGTGGTTAATCTGTCTGGCAGTGTTGCTCACACTCACGCTCATGGCTGCGACCGTGCGTGTTCTGCTCTGGGACGATGCGCTCACACAAGCCCTCAGAGAAGGTTTACCTGAATTCGAGAAGAAGACCGGCATCAAGGTAGAGCTCGAACTTGTGCCGAGCGGCACGCTACTTCAGAAGACGTTGATCAGCGTGACTGCGGAAAGGTCTGACTACGATCTCATCGCCGTGGACGAACCGAACATACCCTTGGTCGCACCTTTGCTGCTGCCGTTTGCACAGTGGCCGGAGACTAAGTTCTACACGCGACCGAGCATGGCAGATATTATGCCGCTGGCTTTGGAAGCTGGCCAATGGAAAGGAGAGTTCAAGGGACTCCCAGTCAACGCAAACGTGTACATATGGTTGACCAGAAAGGACATCATTGAAAAGTACAAGGACGAGTTCAAGAAAGAATACGGCTATGAAATGAGAGTTCCGAAGACTCTGCAAGAACTTCTTGACATGGCAAAGTTCCTCTCGAAAAAAGGCATCTATGGCTGGGCCCCGTTCACAAAACCAACGGAAGGAGCCACATGCGAAGCGATCTGGATGTTTGAAAGCTTCGGTACCAAGGTCCTTCAAGTCACAGACAAAGGCTACAACGTGGTTCTGGACAAACAGAAGGCCATCGAAGCGATCAACTTCTACAGAGAACTCTTGAAGTATGCGCCCCCCGGTGCGTTGGATTACGGTCACGCTGAAAGGGTTGCGGCATTCTCAAGAGGAGAGGTCTTTTCTATGTTCAACTGGCCAGCTTTGGTTCCCGATATCGAAAATCCCGAAAAATCGCTCGTCGCAGGTAACGTCGTTTACACAGAACCACCGGCTGGACCAGCGAAAGCTGCAGCTGTGAGGGGTTGCTGGATAGTGGCAATACCACTCGCCGCGAAAGAGAAAACAGCGGCTGCAGAGTTCGCTTACTGGTGGATGTCCGTGGAGACCGGCAGAAAACTGATACCAAAAGGTTTGACACCCGCAAGGGAATCTCTACTCAAAGATCCAGCCTATTCCAAGGAAAGACCCTGGTTCCTGGGTATATACCAGTCCATGAAATATGCAGTTGAAAGACCAAGGTTCGAAAGATATCCAGAAGTTTCACAGGTCATAAGGAACAACTGGCTCGATGCGGTATCTGGAAGAGTTTCACCTGAAGTTGCCGTTGACAGGATGGTGGAGGAGATCAATGCAGTCCTCAAGAAGTATGGTTATTGATCCAAAAAAGAGGGGGCGGTTCCTCGCCCCCTTTTTCGTCTTCGTTCTGCCAGCACTGATAGTCGTTGGTGCGATCTTAGCTTATCCTGTCATTTACGCTCTGGCGATCTCGTTAACCGACAGAGAGCTTTTGTATCTGGGAAAGACGAACTTCATCGGTTTGAGAAATTATTCTGAGATGATTAGAGATAGGAACTTCTGGCACTCTTTGAGTTTGCAACTCGGATTCATCGCAATCGCGATACCCATTCAATTGGTGATTGGTCTTTTCGTGGCGATCCTGTTCAACAGAGAATTTCCCTTTTCGAAAATTCTGCGCTCACTCCTGATGCTTCCAGTTTTCGTGCTACCTGTCCTCTCAGGTTTGACGTGGCGTTTGATGCTCCAGCCCAGTTACGGTGTACTGGCAAGTTTCTTCAACTCGATCTCGCTCGGACCGATCGCTTGGCTTGCAGACACGAGGTACGCTTACGTGGCGATACTTCTTCAGGACATCTGGCGCATGTGGCCTTTCATGTTCATGATCATCTATGCAGGCCTTTCCTCGATGCCATCAGAGTACGTTGAGGCAGCGAGGATAGACGGTGCAAACTTTTTCCAGAGGTTTTGGTACGTGCTGTTGCCTTATTTGAAGTCCGTCATAGCCACCGCTTTCCTACTCAGGATGATAGATGCTCTGAGGATCTTCTCTGAAGTCTACGTGATGACCTACGGTGGTCCGTCGAACGCGACGATGCTGCTTTCTCTCTACATTCACAAACAAGCGTTCGAATTTGGAAGACTCTCTTATGCCGCCTCTGTTGCTGTGTTTCTCTTGATAGTTGCGCTCTTCATATCTTACTTCGTGGTCAAACGTGGATTGCGTGGTGAGATCGAATGAGAAAAAGAGTGATTTCCTTCGTTGTTCTGTTAGTGGCCCTCTCAATCGTCCTGATTGAGCTTTTTCCAATAATGGTCGTGATCGTCAACGGGTTCAAGAGGGACATAGACATCTGGAGTAAGAATCCTTTCTACTTCAAGCCGACCTTGAGGAGTTACCAACTGATCTTCACACACAGGGAGTTTCCGAGATCTTTGAGAAACTCTTTCGTTGTCGCCAGTCTTTCGGCGCTCGTTTCCGTCTCACTCGGCTCGATGGCAGCCTACGGACTGAGCAGGTTCAACTTCAAGTTCAACGACGCTCTCATTTTCATTTTGCTCATGGTCCGAATGATACCGCAGATATCGCTCGCCGTTCCTTTCTACATGATCTTCAGATCGATCGGGTTGAACGACAACGTTCTGGGTCTGTCTCTCGCGCACATAAGTTTCAACTTGCCTTACGTTGTGGCGCTTTTGTTACCGTTCTTTTCGTCGATCCCTCGAGAGTACGAAGAGGCAGCGAAGGTTGACGGATGTAGAACGTTTCAGATATTCTTGAAGATCTTCTTTCCCCTGGCTTCGGCCGGGATCGTCGTTGCCGCGGTCTTCGCTTTCTTGATGTCTTGGAACGAGTTCATCTACGCTTTGGTCTTGACGGGCACAAGAGCCAAGACTGCTCCGATCGTGGTGAACGCGTTCTTAGGTCAGTACGCGCCTCTGTGGGGGCAGCTCTCCGCCGCGGGAACGATAATGTTGCTTCCCGTGTTCGCGGTGACGTTGAGCCTTCAAAGGTACATAATAAGAGGCCTTTCGGCCGGTGGCATAAAGGGGTGATGTATCATGTTGTTCTTTCTGGACAGTGCGAAGCTGGATGAAATCGAGTATGCGATCAAAAGATGGAAGATCGATGGAGTCACGACAAATCCCAGACATCTTGCGAACGCCAAGATGAAAGTCGAGCAGTTCATCGAGAAGATCAAACCGCTGGTTGAAAACACAAACATCAGCGTGAGCATCGAGGTGAATCCACACTTGAACGACGCCGAAAGCATGATCGAAGAAGCTCAGAGGATCGCTTCGATGTGCGAAAACTTCGTCATAAAGATTCCCGCGACAGAGGCTGGTTTCGAAGCGCTGAGCGTGCTCAGCAAAAAGGGAGTGAAGGTGAACGTGACTTTAGTTTTCAACGTGGTTCAAGCCTTACAAGCCGCCAGACTCGGCGCCTACTACATAAGTCCGTTTGTAGGTTGGAAAGAAGAACGTGGCGATTACGATGTGGATTTCATCAGCAACGTCGTGAGAGCTGTGAAGAACTACGGTTTCAAGTCGAAGATCCTGATCGCCGCCGTCAGATCCGCACGGCACTTCACCGAGGCGGCTTTGGCTGGGGCAGACATCATAACCGCATCATTCGAGGTTTACAAGAGATCTTTCGAGAACCCTTACTCGAGCCTCGGATTGGACATCTTCAAAGATTCCTGGGATCAGATTCAAAAATGAGATGGGGGTGACAAAGAATGCTGGGATTCTTGGTTCACAAAGATGGGGACGATGTGGGTGTCGCCGTCGTCGATCTGAAGAAAGGAGAAACCGCTCGCGGAAGAACCTTGGAAAGTAACACGGAGTATGAGATCGACGTTCAGCAGGATATACCCTTGGGTCACAAGATAGCGTTGAGAGACATCGAGCAGGGTGAGAAAGTGAAAGAATATGGAGAAATCATAGGCGTTGCGACAAAGAAGATCATGAAAGGCGAGCACGTACACGTTCACAACATACGCAGTCTCAGGTGGGGGTGAATTGAATGGAAAGACAAATACTGGCTTACAGGAGAGAGAATGGCAAGGTGGGAGTGAGGAACTACATTCTGTTGATAACTGTCGATGACATATCCAACGCAGTGGTGGAAGCGGTGGAAAAGGCCGTTGCTGGAACTTTGGCCATACCGCATCCGTATGGAAGGCTCCAGTTTGGAAAAGACCTCGAACTTCTCTTCAAAACGCTCATAGGCACAGGTTCGAATCCGAACGTTGCGGCGGCCATCGTCGTTGGGATTGAACCAAAATGGGCCACCATCGTTGCAGAGGGCATAGCGAAGACGAAGAAACCCGTTGAGGCTTTCTGGGTTGAAGGTAGCGGGCAAATAAAAACGATCGAGAAGGTCACGAGAGTGGCCGTGAAATTGGTCGAAGATGCCACCAATCTGCGTCGAGAGCCAGTCGACATTAGCGAACTGATGATCAGTCTGAAGTGCGGTGAATCGGACACGACATCTGGTTTAGGCGCGAACAAAGTGGTTGGAAGGTTCACAGAAAGGTTTTTGAGCATCGGTGGAACGGTCCTGTTCGGTGAAACGACCGAACTGACCGGGGCGGAACACATCGTCGCGAGCAGGTTTAAAGATCAGAAGGAGCGCGAAAAGTTCTTGAAGTTCTTCGAAGAGTACCAACAGTTGGTCAAGTCGCAAGGGGTCGACCTGCTCGGTTCGCAACCGACCGAAGGAAACATAGCGGGTGGTCTGAGTACCATAGAGGAAAAGGCGCTCGGGAACATCCAAAAGATAGGAAACGCGATGATCGATGGCGCACTCGACTACGCAGAACCACCGAAAGGAAAAGGTCTTTACTTCATGAACACCTCTTCCGCAGCCGCTGAAGCTGTGACGCTGTTCGCCGCAGCAGGTGCCGTGATACATCTCTTTCCAACGGGTCAGGGCAATCCCATAGGAAATCCTATCGTGCCGGTGGTGAAGATCACTGCCAATCCCAAGACTGCCGTGAACATGTCCGAGCACATCGACGTGGATGTATCCGCCGTGTTGAGGGGAGAGATGGATCTCGATCAGGCTGCCGATGTACTCTGGAAAAGGGTAATCGAGACTGCGAACGGTAGGATGGTGAAAGCAGAGATACTGAACCACAAAGAGTTCGTTTTGACGAAACTCTATCCAAGCGCATGAAGGGAGTGGTTGCCTTGAAGATGCTCGTTGCTGGAAAGTGGATCGATAGACCAAAAAAGATAGAAGTCCGATTCCCATATGACGGCTCCGTCGTGGACAACGTGCCCATCGCAGAGGAAGAAGACATCGAAACGGCCATCTCTAATGCGTTGGAAGGTGCAAAGATAATGAAGAAAACTCCCGCCTGGCAGAGGGCAGAGATACTGCTCAACACGGCTTCTCTGATTCTCAAAAACAAAGAGAGGATCGCTCAGACTCTGGTCCTTGAAGTCGGAAAAACTATCAGGGAAGCGACGGCCGAAGTCGAGAGAACCGCAGAGATATTCAAACTGGCATGTGAAGAGGCAAAGAGGATACACGGAGAGACACTGCCGTTCGACAGCGTCAAGGGTTCGGAGAAAAAGAGAGGCTACTTCGTCAGAGAACCGGTTGGAGTAGTCCTCGCCATAGTTCCCTTCAACGTTCCGCTGGCTCTGTGCGCACACAAGGTCGCTCCGGCGATCGCCGCTGGTAACTCTATCATTGTGAAACCAACCTCACAAACGCCTTTGAACGCTCTGATACTCGGCGAACTACTTTTAGAAGCTGGTATGCCACCCCAGGCGATCAGCGTTTTGACCGGACCGGGTGGCAGCGTGGGAATGAGACTGGTTCGGGACGAAAGGATCAGGCTCGTCAGTTTCACAGGAAGCGTCGAGGTGGGAAAACAGATCGCCCAGAACGCTGGTTTGAAGAAGCTTTCTTTGGAACTCGGTTCGAACACACCTTTGATAGTTTGTGATGGTGTCGACATAGACAGAGCTGTCCATGCCACCATCGCCGGGGGTTTCTCGATCGCAGGTCAGGTGTGTATATCAGTACAAAGGGTCTTCGTACACAAGAATATTTACAGAGACTTCGTTGACAGGCTCGTCGAAAGAGTTGAAAAAATAAAAGTCGGTGATCCAAGGAAGGAAGAAACGCAGATGGGACCAGTGATAGACGAACAGAACGCCGAGAGGATCGTGGACTGGTTCGAAGAAGCAAGAGATAAAGGTGCGAAGGTTGCGACAGGTGGCACGCGCGAGTACACGTTGGTCCAGCCAACCGTGCTTTTGGAAGTGCCGACTTCCACAAAAATCATGACCGAAGAACTGTTCGGTCCCGGGGTAGCGGTGAACAGCTTTGAAAGTCTCGACGAGGCGATCAATCTGGCAAACTCTACCCGCTACGGTCTTCAGGCGGGCATCTTCACAAACAACATCTTCGAAGCGATGAAGGCCATAGAAGAACTCCAGTTCGGTGGTGTGATCGTGAACGACGGACCACGATACAGAGCAGATTTCATGCCTTACGGTGGATACAAAGAAAGCGGAATAGGAAGAGAAGGCGTGAGATTCGCGATAGAGGAGATGACCGAGATGAAGACGGTGGTGATCGAGATCAGGGAGTGAAAAACGTGGAATTGAAGATCGCTTTGATTCCCTTAGTGAGGAGCACTTACGACATAGAAGAGGGTAAGAAGGTGTTCCAAAGACAGCTGAACCTCTTGAAGAGGTTCGAAGGCGTACGCTGGTTCGCGCCATCACAAATCGTCGAGTACGTCGAATCGATGACGAATTTTTTGAACACGCTGAAGAAAGAATCGATAGACGGAATAGTCCTGCTGAGCGCAACGTTTCACCTTGGAGATCTCGCGTTGAGCGTTTCATCCGAATTCGAAAACGTTCCGATCATGTGCTGGGCCGTGCCGGAGCCGGATTATCGTGGCGACAGAGTCAGGCTGAACTCACTGGTTGGTGCGCATCTGGACTTTTCCAACCTTTACAGATCCGGCAGAAGGAACGTTCGATTCATCTACGGAACCGCCGAGGATGAAAGATTCATCAAAAAATTCTCACGCTGGCTCAACGCGATCAGGGCGATCAAGATTTGGAGAGATTCGAAGATAGCCTTGATCGGTGGTCATGCCAAGTCTTTCATGAACATCGACGTCTACGAGCCTGAATTGTTCAAAGAGTTCAAGATCATCGTGGAGGTTCTACCCTTGGAGATGGTTTTCAAGCACAGTCCATCCGAAGAAGAAGTTCAAAAGATCGAAGAGGACTACAAAAACATATACCGATACGACGAAAACATGGACGATGTGAGACTGGAAAAGGTCGCGAGGTTGGCCGCCACGTTTCGAAGTATCGCTCAAACGACGAGATCCTCGGCCCTCGCAATAAGATGTTGGCCCGAGTTCGCGATGCACTACGGAGTTTCGCCGTGTGCGGCGATGAGTTACGACATGGCCAGTGGATTGATCACAGCCTGTGAAGGAGATATCTTAGGCGCCGTCACAATGCTCACTTTGAAGGCTTTCGGATGTAAAGGTATGTATCTTTCCGATATCAGTCAGATCTTTGAAGAAGAAAACGCTCTGCTCTTCTGGCACTGCGGTGTTGCACCACACACGCTCTGGGATGGACGATCCGAGAGGACTTTAGACACCTACTTCGCAGGTGGAAAAGGAGTAACTGTGGGATTCGTCCTCAAGCCAGGACCTGTGACGATAGCGAGGATAGACTACATTAAAGGATGGTCTCTCTTCCTGGCGAAAGGTGAAGCCATAGAAACAGAAAAGCTGTTGAAGGGCACGTACGTGAAAGTGAAAGTGAAAGTTAGCGACCCCATTGGGCTGGTCGAATCACTTGTGCAGAAAGGTTTCGCCCATCATGTCGTCATGGCCTACGGAGATTGGTATGAAGACTTCCTCGAGCTTGCGTCCATGAAGGGGTGGAAGGTGCATGCTGAGATTTGAGAAAGGTCCGAAAGTGTATCTTTCGAACGAGACACTCTTCGATGGGACCGTATTGAAAGCCGATGCAACCCTGTCTTTAAAAGACGTGCATGGGCATTTCAAGATCAAAACGAAACTCAGCAACTCGACGAAGATCGATTCAGACTCGATAAAACTCGTCTCTGAAAGTCCCATCACTTTGAAGATCTCATCCAAAGCTTCGAACTGTTTGATCGTGAAGCTTAGGGGGTTCAAGAACGAAATCATCTACGGTGGGGGAGAACAGTTCTGTCGTTTGAACTTGAAGGGCAAAAGGTTTCCGATTTTTGTCCAAGAGCAAGGCATCGGAAGGGGCTGGAACTTGGTCTCATTACTCGCTTCGCTCAAAGGTGTGAGGGGCGATTGGTACACCTGCTATTTCCCACAACCAGTCTTCTTCTCGAGCGTTGGATACGGTGTTGTTATCAACACGAACAAGCTCGTTGTTGCAGATTTCAGATCCAAAGACGAAACGATCTTCGAGGTTTACGACGAAGAGTTCGAACTCATTTTTCTGGATGGTCAATTGAAGGACCTGGTTCGAAAATTTCACATGCTCTTTGGTAGATCCATTGAAGTGAGCGATTGGGTCTTTGGAGTTTGGATAGCGAGTCAAGGTGGAATAGAAGCGGCACAGAAGGTGATTGAAACCTGCGAAAGTTGGGACATACCACTCACAGCACTCTGGTGTCAAGACTGGAGTGGGAAAAACATTACGAAGTTTGGAAGGCAGGTCTACTGGAACTGGAGTTACGACAGGAAAGATTACCACGACTTACCAGAACACATAAGTAGGTGGAAAGAGAAAGGTGTGCATTTCCTCGGTTACATAAACCCGTTTCTCATAAAGGGAGGATCGCTCTATCAAGAAGCGCTGAAAAACGACTTGTTGGTGAAGAACGAAAAGAACGAACCTTACGACATCGTCGTGACGACCTTTCCAGCAGGTCTGATCGATCTGACCAACAAAGATGCCTTCGAGTGGTACAAGAAGATCATCAAAGAGAACATGATCGGTATCGGGATGAGCGGCTGGATGGCGGACTATGGAGAGTATCTGCCTTCAGACGCGAGACTGAAGAGTGCAGATGGCTTGAGTTATCACAGTGCTTATACCGTCGATTGGGCGAGGTTGAACTACGAAGCTGTTGAGGAGGCAAACAAAGAAGTGGTCTTCTTCATGAGAGCAGGATACCTTGCATCCACGAGGTACTCTCCCATCTATTGGGCGGGGGATCAGAACGTGGATTGGTCGAAGAGCGATGGGCTTGCCTCCGTGATACCAGCCATGTTAAGCATGGGCATGTGTGGAGTGAAGTTGGTGCACTTCGACACGGGTGGTTTCACCTCTTTGCTGTGGCTCAAAAGAACACCAGAATTGTTCATGAGATGGGCAGAGATCGGAGCCTTTTCGCCCATCATGAGAACGCACCAGACGAACCGACCCTCCAAAAACCTTCAGTTCGACTCTCACCCAGACGTGTTGAAACACTTCGCGCGCATGTCGAAGATCCACTGGCTCTTGAAGGACTATCTGAAGCAAGAGTTGAAGAAGGCCAACGAGGAGAACCTACCCTTGGTGAAGCACTTGGCGATGAACTATCCGAACGATCCAAACTGTCACAGGTTGATCTATCAGTACCTGTTGGGTGACGATGTCTTGGTCGCTCCCGTCATAAAGCCGCACACCAAGAATTGGAGGGTTTATCTTCCCAAGGACGGATGGATACACCTCTGGACGAAAAAGAGGTTCAAGGGCGGTTGGATCGAGATCGATGCACCGATTGGCTTTCCACCGGTCTTTCTCAGAGAAGATTCATCTTTGATCCAAGACCTGTTGATCAAACTTCGAGATGTTCTCTGATGGTATCGTAATGGATCTTTATGGCCATGAGCAATTCATCCTGACTGCCCCGCGAGATAGCTTGCAGTATCCTTTTGTGATTTTCGATCGATTTCTTCTGGTATTCTTCGTCCCACAGATAGTCTCTTTTCAGGAACAGCCATATCCTGGTCTTCATGTAATCGGTCAGATGGTCCAAAAACGAGTAGACGATGGAGTTACCAAAGGCCTTAGAGAAGATTTGGTGGAATCTCACATCGCTCTCTATAACTTTCTCCAGATCGTCCCTCAAGAAGTTGATCTCCATGCTCTGAACCATGTACTCCATGTCCTGGATCATGTCGTGGGTGACGTTCTGCAAAAACATCCTCGCTATCGTCGACTCCAGAAGCTCTCGCGCGTCGATGACTTCTTCAAGATCGTACTCTATCGAGCCATTCTGAAAATTCGAATCGTTCGGGATCTTCAAAACGTAGTTCCCGCTCCCGTGTCTGCTTTCAATGATCCCACAAGCTTTCAGATAACTCAGCGCTTCACGAACGATGATCCTTGAAACACCGAAGCTTTCTGCGAGAAACCTCTCGTTCGGGAGTTTTTCTCCAACTTTCAGCTTTTGTGATACGATCAAGTTCTTGATCTGCTCAACGACGTACTTGCTCTTCATACCAGCCTAATTCAATCCTCCCACGATAAGTTTATCACTGCTTTGTGCAAGATCTCAGCATTCGCTATAATATTGGTACGTATGTTCATCCTGCGAAAGGAGGTTCGAGGGTATGAAGAAACTCGGGCTTGCCTCCAGGATCTTGGTGGGTCTGCTGATAGGTGTGGTGGTAGGATTGATCCTTCAGCCGTTCCCCAAAGTTGCTCAAACGTACATCAAACCCTTCGGTGACTTGTTCCTGAACCTCATCAGAATGATCATCGTACCTCTCGTGCTCGCGTCTTTGGTGGTTGGAACGGCGAGTGTTGAAAACATTAGAAAACTGGGTCGTGTGGGGGCCAAAACAATCGCTTATTACTTATTCACCACCGCGCTCGCAGTGATCATCGGATTGATCATGGGCAATTTGATGCAACCAGGTTCAGGATTGACCTTACCCACCGACGCCCAGGTTACCGCTGCCAAACCTCCCTCATTGGTGAGTGTTTTGCTCAACATGGTGCCGACGAACCCCATCAAAGCAATGGTGGATGCGAACATGCTTCAGATCATAGTGTTCTCGATCTTCTTAGGCATTGCGATCACGCTCGTCGGGGAAAGAGCAAAAGTGGTGTTCAACTTCTTTGACGGTCTGGCCGAGGCAAGCTACAAAATCGTTCGCATCATCATGTGGTACGCACCGATCGGCGTGTTCGCATTGATCGTGCCCACCGTCGCCACGCATGGCGCGAAGGTGCTTCTGCCTCTGTTGAAACTGATCATCGCGCTCTACATAGGTCTCGCAATACACGCTGGTGTGGTCTATTCTCTGCTTGTGAAAACGATGGGTAAGATGAACCCCGGAGAATTTTTCAAGAAGGCTGCACCCGCCATGCTGGTCGCCTTCACAACATGTAGCAGTTCCGCCACACTGCCCGTCACGATGGATGTGGCTGAAAAGGAACTGAACGTTCCAAAGTCCATAAGCAGCTTCACACTGCCCCTTGGCGCGACGATAAACATGGACGGAACAGCGCTGTATCAAGGTATATGCGCCCTCTTCGTCGCCCAGATCTTCGGCATTTCTTTGAGCTTTTCGCAGCAGCTCGCCATAGTTCTTACGGCAACTTTGGCGTCCATAGGTACTGCTGGAGTTCCCGGTGCCGGCTTGATCATGCTCACGATGGTTTTCACTTCCGTTGGACTACCCATGGAAGGCATCGCATTGATCGCAGGTGTGGACAGGATCTTAGATATGGGAAGGACCTGCTTGAACGTGACTGGCGACATGGTTGGTACACTGATCATACATCGTAGCGAGAAGGCCTGAAAAGGGAAACTCTCAAAGACGCCCCAGTTCAAGGGGGCGTCTTTTTTTCTACACGGGATGGTTACATTGTCTCAACAGCCATATCCGTATATCTATTCATGGGAGCGCTCCTGAGGAAAGTGCACTGGCCTCAACGTGAAGTCCGTACATTGGCCTTGGTCTAAGCCGTTGAAACACGCTCCCTTTTCGGAAAGTTCATAGTAGATATTGTGCGTGGCCGAGAGACGGAGAACAAGCCAACAAAGAATTTAAGACAGACTTTGAAATTCACGAGATGGTGTGGGCCCGAGCCGATAATTATAAAGAAAGATCGCCTCGTGGACCCTGAAGAGAAAGCTTCCAGTCCTCATTCTGGGAGAGCAAAGCGTACTTTCTTAAGCTTAATGATGCTGATCACACTTGGCCCCCGTGCAACACGGGGGCTTTTTTGTGCTCTCGTTCTTGTCAGATCCGATTTAAACTCATTTTCACTTCAGCTGCTGCTGAATTCCAACGGGACTATATTCACTGACGAAGTAGCTTCAAGTGTTGCGATCGTTGGAGGAGCAAGAAAAGAGGTTTACGGCCATCAACTTGATCGTTTGCATCGAACGCATTCGCTGGCTCAGACGTCGCTGTTCGTCCTTCGAGAGAAGAACTGTTGCATCGCCTCTCTTGCGAGTTTGTCGACAATGTTGTTGTAGGTGTCATCTTTGTGGGCTTCCACTTTACGGAATCTCGGCTTCACTTCTCTTGTGAGTCTTTGCAGCGTCTTGACAAATTTGTACATGGACGGTGGGCATCTTCTGTAGCCAAAGGCAAAGAAAGGTAGTTCGTCGTAGTCGTGAACTACAACCGGATTCTGGATGCCGTTTTTCAAGCAATATTCAAGCGATTTTGTGACCGCCACTATCTCGGCTATCGTGGAGCTACCGTTTTTCAAGATGAACGCGTCCGAGAAGTATTCCACTTTACCATCTTCTACAAGACAAAAGGCATAGCCTAAGACGCTGGTTTGATTGGAATACGAACCATCGGTATAAATGGTCATCTGTCTACCCCCTCTGAGATTTGTATGAAGAATCCCTCGCTCACGGAAGCTTTTGACAAAACCTTCGGCACACGTTCACTTTTCAAAGACCCATCACTTTCACCTATTAATATTGAGGTTTCAAAACCCCGAGTTCTGACAGCTGTTATCATTAACATCACGTTGAGATCCTGTTTGTGGAAAATGAAGCTCTCTAAGGACAGCATGTGCTGCGTAGAAGGCACGCAGCGTTCACTCCTGATCCACACGAGTGTGGGGAAGGGACATCTGAAAGGTTTTGTGGGTACTCTTTCAGACGTTGCTGATAGATCCCTGGTCACACATCGAGCTCCATCGTGCTGCTCGACAAGGAGAACAAACTGCTCTTCAGCAGATACGATCGGTGCGGGTCACACTTCGATGAACCTGCCAGTCGGTCATGGAGGATAAGTTGAAAGGCGTGCCTTACAACTAAGGGAACTTCAAAGCAACGTACGTCGCTCATCCTTCACCTGTCTTAGTATACGATCCCGACAAAATCGCTTGATCTTTGCTGTTTTGGACAAAAATCCCAGCCACATCACGGTTGTTGGTCGAGGTGTTCGGCGCTGGTAGTGGGGTTCTTGTAGGGATTTAGTTTTTTCGTGCTTGTGCCATGAAGCTGTATGTTCGATGGCACAACGAAATAGAGGTTTTGGTGAGTTGGCAACAATCCCATTTGAGGGATGGAGCTCACCCTCAACACAGCAATTCCGATAGAAAGACAAAGATAAAGCGAGTAATCGAGAGAACAAGACTGATGAGCGGCCATGATCGGCAGAAATTGTTGGAAATTCTCAATGAAGGATATTTTTGGACCTTGACTGTATGGAAAGAATCGGGTATGTTAGTTGCAGGATGCAATCAACTAATAGGGGGCGATCCACATCAACGAGTTACAGCATTCGATTCTGGGTGTTCTATCGAAAGAAAATGAATGCACGGCGCGGCAGATCGGCGCGATCCTTTCTGTTGACGAATCTACCGTTTCGAGGAATCTGAAACCTTTGCTCCAGCAGAAGATCGTTATGGTGAAAAGCTATCTTCCTCCCACACAATTTGGTGGCAGAAAGACGCGCTTGCTCTCGCTCAACCCAGAATGGCTCAAGGTGCTCGGTGTTTCTGTGGAACAGGGAGAGTTGTGCTGGGCTCTGGCGGACTTCGCTTCGAACGTTGTTTCGTGTGAGGAACGTACCGTCGATGTGAACCAGAAGAATCTGATTCACATCTTGAGACAAGCTTTCGAATCTGCCGGACAGTTCCACGCAGTCGCCATAGCCATGCCAGGCTTGATCGATTCCGCCAACAACACCGTGCTGATCTCTCAAGCGCTCGAGCTGAAGAACTTCGTACTCGATGGATTGATAGAAAAACCCTTCTTTTTGATCAACGACGCGAACGCGGCTGCGGCGAGTTACCTGAGTAGAGCAAAGAATCTGGTGTACTTCTTACTCTCGATACCGTACGAGCTTTCAAAGCCCGTCGGACTGGGCGCGGGTTTGATCATCGATGGAAAGATCTACGAAGGTAGCAACCACTCCGCGGGTGAACTGGGTGAAGGAGTGCCACTAACACGAAAGAATGTGAGCTTAGAAGATCTCGAGAAAGATCCTGCGGTCCTATTTGAAGACGGCAAAACTTTAGATCAATTCGTGGAAAATACCGCGTTCAAGATGGCGACGGCCATCAACCTCGTTGATCCAGAGCTGTTCATACTCGGCGGAGATTTCAAATTGTTGCCTGAAGAGCTGCTGCAACGCATCGTTCGAAAGATTGAAGACCAAGTGACGGTGAGAAAAGTTAAGACCTTGAACTGGCAGATCGACGAGAACGGTTCAAGGACAGTTGCAGTGGGAGCTGTTAGAGCTTTCTACGAAAGATTCTTCAGCGATCTCGACTTTGCGCAACGAGTCATTGAAAGAAAGGATGCGAGATCATGAACTTCGCTAAACTTCTCTTCTGTGGTGTTTCCGATCTGAATGATCTGCACATCGCTCTCGATCTCGGCGCAGGGGGAATTTTGATCTATCCCAAAATGTTCGAAGATGTCTCACAGTTTGTAGAGCTCATGAATCTTCTCAAGGGGCGGAGGGTCTTTGTGTCCTGCGACCACGAAGGTGGTCAACTCGAAACTGTGCCTTTCGTTCCTCCATCTCCGGGAAACTTGTTGCTTGGTAGGACAGATCCGAGGTTCGTGAGAAGTTACTGTGAGATGGCGGGAAATTTCTTGCGAAGGCTTGGCTTCAACAGCGTCTTCGCACCCGTTCTGGATGTGAAAAGAACCTATTCGAACGCCGTGGTGGGGTATCGCAGTTTTGGAGAAGATCCAAAAATCGTCGCAGAGATGGGTAAAGCGTCAATCGAGGGGTATAAGAGTGCCAAGATTCTTTCGTGTGCGAAACATTTTCCGGGGCATGGAAGATCCAGAAAGGACAGCCACGAAGAGTTCGAAGTCATCGATGCGAGCATCGAAGAACTCCAAGAAGATCTATTACCTTTCAGAGAAGCCATCGACGCGAGAGTCGATTTCGTCATGCTCGCGCACTTGGTTTACAGTTCGCTCGATACCAAACCTGCTTCGATCTCGATAAAGATCGTTCAAGAGATCCTCAGAGAACAGCTCTCCTTCGAAGGAATCGTTGTCAGCGATGCGGTGGAAATGAAGGCGCTCTCAAAGAGATTCAAACCCAGCCAGATCGTTCAGGAGTTTTTCAACGCATCTGGCGATATGTTGATCGTTTCGAAAGCGAAGAACGTGAAGGGCTATCTTGAAGCCATCGAGGAAAACTTACAGGCAGGAAGAATTCCAAAAAGAATGATTGAAAGGGCCATCGACAGGGTGAATTCCAAGCTTGTTGAGGTCGAGAGCGATGTGGCGAACTTGTTTGAAGCGATCGAAAAAGCTGTAGAAATCAAAGTTTCGAGTCTGAGACCTTTAGCAGCGTTGCTCGTTCTACCAGATGAGATCTCGTACAGCGCAGCGGACGTTTCCGCTTCTTACGTTGCGACGATCAAGAAACAAGCACGAAAATATCTGAAGGCGCGGTGCATTTCTTTCAGCCAGGTCCGCTCTGTCGATGCAAAACATCTGCTCATAGATTTGATCGTCGATGCTTCCGAAAATGAGATCTCACTCCACAGAGAGCTTTCGAGGAAATTTTCAACCATCTACATCATCACGAGAAACCCGCACCTTGCGGAGTACTTCAGCGACAAACCTCACGTGGTCACATACTCTCTGAGTCCGCTGGTGATAGGGTACGTCTTTCGAAAACTTGCACAACTCTCTCAAGGGGGTGTTTAGGATGTTGAGGAAACTACTGTTCGTGGTCTTGGTTCTTGCCACCGTCCTGAGCCTTGGAAAGACGAAGCTTGCGTTCTGGCAGTTCATGATGGACGATGCGCTCGCGAAGGAAGTCCTGGCTGGCTTTGCGAAAGAGTATCCAGACATCGAAGTCGAGGTTGTTCAACTGTCTTGGTCCACGGGGTTTGATAAGATCGTTACAGCGATCGCAGCCGGTGCGGCACCCGACGTCGTGGAGCTCGGCAACACCTGGGTTGCGAGCTTTGCTTCCAAGAACGTTCTGCTCGAGATGCATCCAGAAGACCTCGCCAAGTACAAGAACTTTCCAGGTGCCAACTGTGCCGAGTACATGGGCAAGTACTACGGCTATCCGTGGCTCCTTGGAACGCGCGCCATGTTCTACAACGTCGATCTCATGATCAAGGCAGGTCTGGATCCAGACAAACCACCAGAAACTTGGTCAGAACTGCTCGAAGCGGTGAAGAAGATCTCGGCACTTCCAGGCGTTTACGGGATCGGACTGCCTGCGGGTGAAGTGTACAGCCCATGGCAAGAGTGGTTCTTGCTCGCGATCTGGGGCAACGGTGGAGACGTGGTGTCGAAGGATCTTAAGAAGGCTGTACTGAACTCACCGCAGAACAGAGAGACCGCTTTGTTCTACCAAGAGCTGTCGAAGTACGCTTTGAAGAGCAAGCAGAAAGACCTCGGTGAAGCCTTCGGAGAAGGTAGGGTTGGCTTCCTTGTGAGTGGAGCTTGGTCCATAGGCACGCTCGCGCAGTCTTATCCTAACTTGAACTACGGAGTTTGCTTGATCCCGAAACCCGACAAGCCTGAAGGCATCCATGCTTCGTTCTTGGGTGGTGAGGTTCTCGCGATACCTTCTCAGTGCAAGAACGTCGATGCGGCAAGGAAATTGATAAACTACCTCATGAGACCACAAGTGGCGATGATCATCACCAAGCACTATCCTGGAGTGTACCCTGCCGATCCAAGAGCTGCTTCAGACCCATGGTTCGAGGACAATCCGTTGCATCTTGTGTTCTTCGAACAACTGAAGACTGCTTTCCCTGTACCACCGACTCCAGCGTGGCCGAAGATCGAAGACATACTGACCAACGTCGTGGACGATCTCATCGTCAGGTACAAGAGCGTCGATGAAGTTCTCAGCTACTACAACGAGCAGATCCAGAGGGTGCTCGATGAGGTGAAATGAAAAAAGCCGGGGGCGAATGCCCCCGGTTCTCTGGGGTGAAAACGTGAGAAAAAGAGAGAAAATCACAACGCTTGTCTTTATTCTACCTTGGTTGGTGAGTTTCTGCATCTTCGTTCTCTATCCCATAGTCTTTTCCATCTACGTCAGCATGACGGATTACTCTGGTCTGACGTGGAACATGAAATTCGTTGGATTTTCCAACTACGTCAGAGCCTTCAACGATAGAGTCTTTCTCAGAGCGCTCTCGAACACCTTCTTGTTCGTGCTGATCACCGTACCAGCCACGACGGTGATTTCACTGTTTCTGGCCGTGCTGTTGACGAGTGGAATCAAGTTCAAACGTCTCTTTCAGGCTGGTTATTTTTTACCATCCGTGATCTCCATGGTGGTCATATCGATGATCTGGTTGTATATCTACAGCGCCATGGGACCTTTGAACATGCTGTTGAGGTCTCTGGGGATCGACGTACCAGCGCGAAGCTGGCTCGCTTCCGAAAAGACTGCGCTCGGCTCCATCATGGTGATGGACGTCTGGTCCGCCGTGGGTTACTACACCGTGCTCTTCGTCGCAGGTCTTCAAAGTTTGCCGTTGCAACTCTACGAAGCGGCCAGGATCGATGGGGCGACGAAGTGGCAGATTTTTAAAAGAATAACGCTTCCTCTGTTGAAACCCACGATCTTGTTTGTCGTATCTATAAACTCGATCCGTTCTTTTCAGATCTTCACCGAGATCTTCACGCTCACCGGTGGTGGTCCTGCCAACTCGACGCAGACGATAGTTCATTATCTCTACGACGTTTCGTTTCGAAAGTTCGAGATGGGTTACGGTTCAGCGATCGCTTATGTACTGTTTTTCATTGTGCTGGCAATAACATTGCTTCAAAGAAAGATTCTGAAGGGTGAGCAACTATGAAAGTGTTGGTGTATTCTTTGCTTGTGCTCTTCCTTGTGATCTCGCTTTTTCCAACGTTTTTGATGTTCTCCACCTCTTTCGTGCCCGAAGGAGATCTGTTCAACAGAACGATCGAAAAGACCGTGTCAGATTTCGAAGCACCAAGGACCGTTTTGCTGACCAGGGTCCGTCCCATTGGAAAGGCCTTCGAACTCGTCAAGGATGAGAAAAACAGTTTTGCGAGGTTGGACTCATCCAAAGAAGTTATCGGATTGGCGTTCTCGATGGGTTCTTCCGACATCAACAGACTGTCCCACTTGGTTTTCAAGGTGAGGGCCTCAAGTGCACTGAAAATGAATTTCTTCTTCAAAGACATAAGAGAGAGTGTGGAAAAATTTGCCGAGATCGTCATAGATCCAACATCGCAATGGAAAACGATGAGAGTGAACGTAGAACCAAAGAAGTTGACGCTGGATGTTTTACACATTTCTCAGTTGAGAATAACGATCGAAGGCGATGGAACACTGGAGATAGACGATGTGATCTTGGTGAACAGATATCCAACGCTCTACAATTTTGTGAAGGTCCTGAGAGAGGACTACTTCAGAAGATATCTTTTGAACAGCACAGTCGTTTCAGTCTGCTCCGTCTTTGGAAACCTTTTCTTCTGCTCGCTCGTAGCCTACGCGTTTGCGAGAAAACAGTTCAGAATGAAAGAACTTCTCTTTTCGATCGTCCTTTCAACGATGATGATCCCCCCACAGGTCACGATCATACCCACCTTCATCTTGATGAGAAAGCTCAACCTGATAAACACCTACTGGGCCCTGATACTTCCGAATCTCGTCACACCCTTTGGAATCTTTCTCATGCGACAGTACTTCGAACAACTTCCGCTGGAGCTGGATCAGGCGGCGAGGATAGACGGGGCGGGAGATTTCAGGATCTTTTGGAACGTCCTCTTACCTCTGAGCAAACCTGCGCTTTCCGTGCTTGGCATAAACACCTTCGTGCTCACGTGGAACGATGTGTTCTATCCGTTGATCCTCACGACCTCCCGCGAGATGAGAACGGTGCAGATCGGATTGGCGCTGTATCAAAAGCTGAACGTCTTCACTTGGCCAACTCTCATGGCCGCTTCCACGATAGCGGGACTACCCATCATCATTGTCTTTCTCATATTCGAAAAGAGGATCATCTCTGGTATCTTGGAGGGTGCCATCAAGAGTTAGTCAGACACAGCTCGATCAGGTCCTTCACCTTCGCCGTGGCGAGACATATCGTCGTATCTGCCGCACCGTAGTAGATCTTCACCTCTTCTTCGTCCAAAACTGCGCCCGTCGGAAAGATCACGTTGTTTCTGAATCCTCCACTGATCTCGTACTCTGCTTCGGGTGCGAGGATGGGTTGTTTGTAAACACCGAGAACCCTGGTCGGATCGTTCAGATGCAAAAGCATCACACCGGCACTGTAACGCTTGGTCCACTTCTCCTCCCAGCCGTTCTTTCCTCTGTTCGGATCGACATCTACCGCGTGGAAGATCACCAACCATCCTTTCTCCGTCTCGATGGGAGGTGCACCGGGTCCAACCTTGCAGTTCGCGAAAGGTACGTCCTCAACTGCGAGCAACAATCTGCTTTCACCCCAGAACCTAAGATCTAATGAAAAACTCATCCACATGTCGAACCTCTCCATGCCGAGTCTTCCATAGACTGGGAAAGGTCTTTCGAGCCTCACGTAACGACCGTTGATCTTTCTGGGAAAGAGCACGACGTTCCTGTTGTCTGGGGTGGACAGATGGATCACTTCGAAGTTCTCAAAATCGTGAACGATCGCGATACCAGCCCTGATGCCATGCAAGGTGTCCACAGCGAAGCTCATGATGAGTTCGTCTTCGACGACGTTGAGCCTTGGATCGTAGATCCTCAATACATCTGGCTCACTCAGGAACATCGGCAGGGGTTTCGGTTCGACCTTCCACTCTACACCGTCGTCGCTGAATGCGAGTCCCAAGTTCGTGCCTTCGAGCCTCTGTTCCTCAAAAGAGCCGTGGTCGTTGCGAAAGACCATGACGTACTTTCCTTTGTACTTGCACACACCCGGGTTGAAGACCAAGGCAGAAGAGTAAGGCACATGTTTTCTCGTGAGTATGGGATTCTTTGGATGCCTCTTCACCTTATCGGAGGATTTCAACTCGCCGATCGGACTTGGTTTAAAGAGCTCCAAGAACTTTTGAACTTCGATCACACCGTTCACCTCACCCAGTTATTACATCACGCGATGGAGTCATAGGTGAAGTGTCGATTTTCCTGAATAATTTTTCCTACGCGGCCTTTTGGTCAATTATGTGCGATTATCACCGAGATCCCTTTGACAGTTAAAGTTTTCATAATGTAACACCCAAATCCACGACTTGACAGGAGAGTTACGGCAGTCTTATGATCATATTGGTTAATACAGGCTAACTAAATGGGGGACCGGTTTGCTCACCGAACTTGAAGGCTCAGTACTGCGCTTGATAAGGGACAATCAAAACATTTCGCGTTTGGACATCGCCAAAGAATTGGGCGTCAGCAAGCCTGTCGTTACCAACGTGGTGGCTCGGCTGATCAAGAAGGGCTTGGTGGTGGAATCTGGGACAAGGAAAACGAGGGTGGGAAGACCGAAGATCACCTTGCAGTTCGTTCCAGACGCGTGGTACTGCGTTGGAATCGAATTGGAAGAGAAGTACTTCGAACTGATCGTCACAGATTTGGCTGGACGCGTGATCGATTCGCGGGAAGAGAAGATACCCAGATCGGTCGAACCGAATCACTTGGTGTCTTTCTGCAAGGAGAAGGTGGAACGAACTTTGGAAGAAAACCAGTTACCAAAGGAAAAGATACTCGGTGTCGGTATAGGTATCGCTGGAATGGTGGACCCAACCAGTCGAGTTGTAAGAACGGCTCCAGCGATAGGCTTGACGAACTACGATCTTGCGTTTGAGGTCTCTGAAAAGTCTGATTTGAGCGTGATCGTCGTGAACAGGGTCAAAGCTGCTGCCCTCGCTGAACATCGCTTGGGTGCGGCTCGAGGGTCCCAGAGCGTTCTGTTCGTCTTCATCGACAGTGGTCTTGGTTGTGCCGTGCTCTTGGACGGAAGGATCTACGAAGGTTTCTACGGCAAGGCTGGAGAGTTCGGGTGGATGATCACGGACTTGGATCGATCAGAACCAGAACTGTGCGAGGAAGAAAGTTTCGGACATCTGGCGAGAAGATTCTCAGGTCATGCGATCAGCAAAAGGTTGGCGAGTCTCGGACTGAACAGTGAAGATGTCTTCGACGCGATGACGCACAGTGCGGAACTGAGAGAATCGTTGAAGAGAGGTTTGAAACACATCGCGGCGGCCGTCGCGAACGCCGTTCTCTTGTTCGACCCGCAGTTGATCATCCTCAAAGGAAGAATAGGTCAAAACCACTATGAGCACATCTCAGAGATCTTGCTATCAACGTTGAAAGAACTTCTTCCAAGCCAGTTCTACGAGAATCTGAACTTGCGCAAAGGTCAAGTTGAAAGGTTCGACGTCGCGCTCGGAGCAGTCTTCGCGGTGCAACAGAGGTTCATGCGTCTGTGAGAAATCACACTCTTTCGAGGAGGTGTTGGTATGAAGAGGTTGTTGGTTCTGTTGATGGTCATCGCTGCACTCTCAGTCTTCGCAGACACCGTGCTCATGTGGTTCACAGACGGTCCAGACTTCGATCTGATCACAGAACAGACCAACAGATTCACCAAACAGACGGGTGAAAAGGTGGTCATACTGAACCTGCCGTATTATCTGGAGTACAAGCCCAAGCTCGCCGCCATGGCGAAGGCAGGCTCTCCACCAGACGTGGCAAGGGAGACGGACCTGCTGCCCTGGTTGGATTACGCGGTCGATCTCAAACCTTTGGTGGAGAAGTACACGGGCATGAAGTTCGAAGAATGGCTCGACAACGTTTCCTTCTACAAGGCCGGTTTCAAGAAGCTGTACGAGAAGTACGGTAAGGTCATTGGTATTCCTTACACTTCCGACGCACACGCGATCTTCTACAACAAGGAGATCTTCAAGAAAGCCGGCATAGAGCCACCCAAGGACAGGCCGTGGACCATCGACGAGTGGTACGCAGCCATGAAGAAGATCAAGCAGAGCGGTGCCGCAAGGTACGCATTGGTCTACGATTTCAGTCCTTACAGGTTCGCCAACCTATTGTACGTGTTCGGTGGCGGCATATGGGACAGGGAAGGAAAGAACATCATAATCGATTCGAAGGAATCGATCGAAGCACTCGAATTCTTCGTCAAGCTGCACGACGAAGATCTCATACCCAAGGCAGTGTGGCTCACGGGTGACGCACCGGCAAAATACTTCCAAAACGGTCTTGCGGCGATGTACGTCTCTGGAACTTGGATGCTGGCACAGTTCAGAGAGCAGTTGAAATTCGACTGGGGTGTCGTCATGTGGCCGTACAAGCGCGAGCGTGCGGTCATGACCGGTGGAAAGTACATAGTACCATTCACCGAAAAAGGTGCGGCGCTCGCGTTCTTCTTGACGAACGAGCAGAACCTCGCAGAGTTCGCTGGTAAACTCTTCTTGATACCGGACCGCAAAGACTTGGCAGACAAAGTCAAGATAGAAGATCCTCTGATCAACGAAGTGTACACCATCGTCATGAAAGACCTCGATCAATCCACGCGCGGTAGCATGGTTCCCGATTGGTACGATCCGGACACCGCCGCCATCGTGCAGACGAACAGAGCAGTGATAAACGATCACATCAAGGCTGCGATCGCGAAAGAGAAAACACCAGAACAGGCCTTCAAAGAACTCGCCGCGATCCTGAGAAAGGCCGCCGGAAAGTGATGAAAGAGCCCGGGCGAGGCCCGGGCTCTTCGAAAAGGGGTAGATATTTTGAAGAGACAGTATTACGCGTGGTTGTTCCTTTTGCCAAATCTTGTCATATTCACCATCTTCGTGGTCACTCCGGCGTTGAGTAGTTTTTACTACGCACTGACGGATTACGACATGGTCAGATTCTCTGGAAAGTTCATCGGGCTGGCCAACTTTCGATATCTGTTCGGTGGTGCGAGCGATTTTGGGAGAGTTCTTTTGAGAACTTTCATGTACTCGGCGATGGTCGTTCCGATCGCCTTCTTCACATCGCTCTTCTTGGCCGTTATCACGAGCTCCGATCTGATCAAAGGCAAAGCGTTCTTGAGAGCACTCTTCTACTGGCCTTGGTTGCTGTCTCCTTCCATCATCGGTGTCTCGTGGAAATGGTTTCTGGACTACGATGCCGGACTGATCAATATATTGTTGTTGAAGAACGGTGCTTCACCGATCCCTTGGTTGCTCGATCGACGACTCGCCTTTTTGAGTGTCGTGCTGGTGACCGTTTGGAACGTTGCGGGCTATTTCATGGTCATGTTCAACTCCGCTCTGACCGCGATCCCAACGGAAGTCTACGAAGCCGCCGCTTTGGACGGTGCGAACCGCTGGGTGAGGTTCTGGAAGATCATTTTCCCGTTGCTTAAACCTACAGCGGTCCTGGTTTTAGTTCTGAGCACGATCATGTCCATGAGAAGCTTCGAAATCATCTATGTCTTCACCGCAGGTGGTCCCGGCACAGCGACTACTGTACTCGCTCAAAAGATCTATTACACCGCATTTTTGGAACGTAAACTTGGTATGGCATCCGCGATGTCCGTGATCCTCTTTGCCATATTGATAACGCTATCGCTGATACAGATCAGGATTCTGGAGGAAGAGGTATGAAGAAGCTGATCCACATTTTGCTGAATCTTGCAGTTTATCTGTTTGCCTTTCTCTACGTTTCACCGATAGTCTGGACGATCTTCTCCAGCTTCAAAGACGAAGCGGACCTTTTCTCTTGGCCCCCAAAGTTGATAAGCCAACCGACGCTCGTCAACTACCTTCAAGTCGTTCGTAAAACCCAGTTCGCACTCTTCTTCAGAAACTCTTTCTTGGTCTCAGTCTCAGCGACGCTGATCACTGTCATCATAAGTGTCATGGGTGGATATGCGCTTGCAAAGTACCAGTTCCGCTTCAAAAACCAGGTCTCTACTTTCATCCTCTCGATGTTGATGATACCCCTGCAGGTCATCATGGTGCCCATATACCTCGTTCTGTCGAGGTTGGGGATGATAAACACGCTCTGGGGGCTCATCATCCCACCCGCCGCAACGCCCACGGGAATCTTTTTGGCACAGAAGTACATAGTATCCGCAATACCGGACTCTGTGATAGAGAGTGCAAGAATCGACGGAGCCAACGAGATCAAGATTTTCTTCAGAATCATTCTGCCTCTGACACAGCCTCTGATCGCCGCTCTTGCGGTCCTGTCTTTCACCTGGCGCTGGAACGATTTCCTCTGGCCGATGATCGTGGTGGGTTCACCGAAACTTTACACGATACAGCTCGCCCTTGGACTTTACGCAGGCGAACACATCGTTCAGTGGGGACCTCTGTTGGCGATGACGGTGCTTTCAATGGTACCGGTTCTGATTGTCTTCATAGCCCTTCAAAAGTACTTCGTCAAGGGTATCACCACGGGCGCGATCAAGTGAGGTGAAGGCGTGTGAGGTACACGATCGTCGATGGACAAGTGATCTACGAAGGTTCAAATGAAGATTACATCATGTCCAACATCGAGCTTACCTTGCGACTTAAGAATGGAACTCCAGCCGAGCTCTTTTCGTCCAAGAAAGGTCTTCTGATCGAATTCTCGAAGAACGATCTTCCAAACCCGACGAGCTGTCGACTCTGGCCGAACGGTTGCGAGTTCTCGCACGAGAAAACCACTTGGTCTTTCTTCACCTCACCTTGGATAAGATCGGTGCTGTGGCAGATCAAAGGGATGGAAAGATTGACCCTATCCTTCAAAGCGCCACTCGAAAAACATTTCAAAGTACCTTTCGGACCAACCTACAACTTCAAAAAACCTTTGAACG
Source organism: Pseudothermotoga hypogea DSM 11164 = NBRC 106472 (assembly GCF_000816145.1). Classification (NCBI taxonomy): domain Bacteria; kingdom Thermotogati; phylum Thermotogota; class Thermotogae; order Thermotogales; family Thermotogaceae; genus Pseudothermotoga; species Pseudothermotoga hypogea. The sequence continues at coordinate 1,042,051 of NZ_CP007141.1, forward strand.
TGATCGTCGAAGGTTCCAACATAGACCTGTCAAATTTGGTCAGAATCGAGGTTCTGGAGGGAAAGATCGAAGATCTTCAAAGAAAAGATGAAACCTTCACGCTGAAACTCTCTGCGACGAACAAAGAGTTGAAGCTTCGATTCTCCACGCAGAAAGAGATCGTCAACGAACGAGCTGAGAATCTCTCCTACAACCAATTTTTGAAAGACCACGTTCCGAGAAACTTGAATGAATTGAAAAAGAGTCTGGCACTGTTCGCACTCCACACCGCGCTCAGCAACTGGAAAGATCTTGGAAAAGTTCACGCCTTCGCCGCGGGTGTTAACTACTCTTTCCCACCGAGGACCTACTTCAGAGACTCGTTCTGGACGTGTTTGAGTTTGCTCGACGTGCGGGCAGATCTGGTCAGAGAGCAGATTCTCATCTTAGCCAGTGCGGTGCACGACGATGGCTGTCCGAGCGGTGTGATGTTCTTGAGCGATGAAGAGAAGATGTTCCTCGCACAATTGAAGAAGGAATATCCCGCTCTCGCTGCGGGTGTGAAGTACGAAAACGACTGGTGGAGTGGACACCACGATTCCGGTTTTCTCTTCGTGCTGTTGGTCTCGAAGTACGTTGAGAAAACTCAAGACGTTTCGATCCTGAAGGAACGTATCGATTCAGACACAGTTCTCGAAAAAATACTCAAGGTGCTGAGATACGCCGAAAACTTCGTTGAAAACGATCTTTTCAAGAAACCTCACGACTGTCTCGATTGGGCAGACAACGTGTTCAGAGATGGCTTCGTCACCTACGACGCCGCCTTGCACGCCGCAGCCATGAGGGAAGCTTCGAAGCTTTTGAAGATGATGGACATGCGCGAGCAAGCAGAGTTCTGGGAATCTCGGTATCTTTCAACGAGAAAGAAGTTCAACGAGGTTCTCTTCGATGAGAGAAAAGGTTACTTCGTCGATTTCATTGGAAGTTACGTGGAGGACCATCTTGCGCTCGACACTGTGGTTTCGATCATCTTCGATGTTGCCGACGAAGACAAAGCAAGATCCACACTTTTGAAGATGGAAAAGTTTCTGGAAACCAGAAACAACCCATCGCAACCTTACGGCGACTGGGGCGTCATGACCGTATGGCCGCACTACAAAAGAAGATCGCATCTGTTCGGCAAAAGCGCCTTTCCTTACAGATACCACAACGGAAGCTGCTGGCCGTATCTGAGTAGCATTTATGCCCTTGCGAAGTCAAGGTATGATTTGGACCACGAGTATCCACTCTTGAGTTGGTGGAAGTATTCGCTCGAGAACGGCTGGGTGAACTTGGTCGAGTATTATTCACCGTGCTATCCGCGTGGATCGCTGCAGCAAGCGTGGAGCAGTTTCGCGTTCGCGATGGTGTTACAGATAAAATCATGAAACGGAGGTGTTCGAAATGGTGGAAAAATGGAACCATTTTTCGGTCTACATGTGGGCAGGGCCAGGAACGATCAGGATAAACAAAGTGAAGTTTCCGGGCACCGCCGTCGATGAGAAGGTCCACATGGAGGGAGGACTGAGGATAGGTGCGAGAAGACTGAAAGAGATGGGCTACAACTGGGCCTATTGCACGTACAACTGGGGTTTTCCACCTGAGATCGAGCACGAAGATCACGAATATTTCAAACGGACGGTGAAAGAATACCATGAAGAAGGCTTGAGGGTGCTGGGATACGTTCAATTTTCCAACACGGTCTTCGACGGTTCTTACGTCACCAAGCGATGGTACGCGATGGATCAGTTTGGGAACAAGATCAACTACTACTCCGGTCGTTATTTGACCTGCCCGACGGACGAGGAATGGAAGGTGCACCTTACAGGCATCGTCAAAGAAATCGTCGAGGCCGGAGCAGATGGAGTGTTTTTCGACAACGTCTTCGGTTCATGGTTCGGTTTCAGGCCGTGTTACTGTGACAGATGCCAGAAGCAGTTCAGAGAATTTGCGAAATCTCTCAGCTTAAATGTCCGCGGTATTCCAGAGTATCTGTCGGAGAACGAAGAATCGAGAGCGTATTTGATCTGGAGGAGGAAAGTTCTCTGGGAGACCATAGAGGAGCTCGCAAAACTTGCAAAGTCCATCAATCCGAACGTGGTGGTCTCTTCGAACTCCTTCGAGGCATGTTTGAGCAAACTTGCGATCATGGCGGGGGTGGATCTGAGAAACGCGTTCGAAGTTCAGGACTGGGTCATGATCGAGAACCACCAGCTTCCAAGGAAGTTCAAAGGTCTACAGATCTTCAACACCATGACCTACAGGATCGCTCATGCGCACAGCAAGGGAAAACCCGTCACTTCCGTTCCGTACATGCTCGGTATCGGTACGGATGCGGTTTATCCCATCAGGAACTATCTGCAAGGGATGGCGGAAGCTTATGCCAACGATTCGGTCATGGTCCTGAAGGGTACTGAATATTTCCACGACGGAAAATGGACGCTCATCACCGATGAGAAATTCGAAGAGGTACGCAAACAGATCGCAGATTACCACAGCTGGTTCAAGGGTGAAAAAGGCGTTTGGAAAGATTGCTACGGAAAGAGGACCACAAAGATCGCGATCTTTCATCCGTACGATTCGCTCACCTTCCATTGGGAAAGGACGTACCTTCCATTTTTCGCCGCGCAACACGAATTGATCAAGAATCGAATCGATTACAAAGTGGTCTGGGACGACTTCGAAAACGTTGAAGTCTTACTCGTACCACCGATCTTTGAAAAGAGTGAGATGGAGAAGATCAAAGATTTCAAAGGAAAGAAGATCTTCCTTGGATACTCACCTTTCGAGAACGAAAAGATCGTTTGGAAAGAGACTTACGAAAGACTCGCGCAGCTTTCCAAGCCAGAAGAGCAACTCTATCTCGAACAGATCCTTTCACTGCTGAACTTCTCTGCGTACTTCAACGATCCGAGTTGGAGAAAGAGGATGGAAAAAGCGAACTTTCTGTTCTTCAATTATCTGAACTATTGCTACGTTTTCACCCATCCGTTCGACGCACAGGAGTTGATCGAGCTGGTGAAACCTCACCAACCTTGGACCGTCGAAGCGGACGGTTTTATCATTGTCAGCAGTTTCGAACAGAATGGCACGTTGAAGATCCATCTGGTGAACCTTGAAGATAGACAAGTCAACGTGAATCTGGTCCTTCCAAAAGGTTGGCACGTTGAGAGGATCGACAATTACGAATACGAAAACGCTTTCGTGCATAGGATCTACACGGTGAGATTCTGACGGGCGAACAACAACCGTGTGAACGTCAATGAGATTGGCGCAAGGAAAAGAGCTCAGCTGAGCTTTCGTGTTGTCTCTTGCTTAACATCATTCTTGGCAAAACTCTTAATCAGTATCGGCTGAGAGAAGAGCGTGAAAGCCACCCCGAAGCCAATGCCGAGTATGAGCAAGAGCGAAACATCTCTAAAGAGCGCGAGCCTCGAAAAGACGAGCACCAAGAAACCACCGATCAAACCCAAGCCGTTCGCGAGCACCGGCATCGAGATGTTTTCGATCGAGAGGAACACGTCTTTGGTTCTTCTCATATCGTGCGCGAGGTGGATCGAGTAGTCAACCACTAAACCTACAAGGATGCTGGCGACGATCGATGTGGCGACGTCCAGTTTCAAGCCGAGCAAGCCCATGAAGAAGAAATTCGAAAGAGCCGTTAAAACAACTGGTACGACGATCAAAAGTGACAGCAGAACATTTCTGAACGCGAAGAGAACTGAACCAAAGATGAACAAGAGCGACATCGTGAGGCTCTGAACCTGACTCGCGACGATCCTCGAGTTGATCTGATCGACCACGAACGCCGCACTCGCAACGGTGAAGGTGTACTCTGGATATTCTTCGAGCACTTCCCTGAGCCTGTCTTTCATCTCTCCCGCTTTTCTGTAACCTTCCTCGGTGAGGTTCACCGCGATCCTGATCGTGCGCCCGTCGGCAACGAAGTGATGGATCGCTGGTTGAAGACGCGACATGAGCACCAAGGTGGGTATCGGATACGCCATGGGGAACTGGACCGAGGACACACCATCGATTCGGCGCAGATCTTCGACGAGTTTGGCTATCTGTTGCGAATCTTTCATCGTGAAGATGCTCTGCTTCTCGACCATCACGTACACGGGTTCCCGGTACGAAAACTTTTCCGTCAAGATCGCCAGCGCCTGACCGATAGCACTGCTTTTCGAAAAATACGCGGCCTGGTCCATACCAACTTCTATTCGCGGTATAAAAAGAAAGGTCATCGTTACGAGAACGATGGAGAAAACGAGCATGATGCGTCCCAGACTCTCGCTCTTGAGCCTGAGAAGGAGCGTTCCTCGTTTGATCGGTTTTTCGCTTCGAAGTAGCTCGTAACCTGAGCTGAACAGAATGACGAAGACCAGCGTGAGTCCCGAACTGACCATCAAACCCAGATGTCTGAAGGCCGTGATCTCGACGAAGAGGAACGAAAGAAACCCGACGCTCGTGGTGAACATGGAGAAGAAAATCGGTGTGAGCATCTCTTTTCTCACTCTGTCTTTGAACCTCACCACGCCGTTGTAAAAGTGAAGTCCGTAGGCAGAACCTATAATGATCAGAAAACTCACACACATGACACTCATCGTGTTCAGTTCCACACCGAGCAAACTCACCACACCGTAAACTATCACGTTCGCGAACACTGGAATCAAAAGAGACACAAAGCTCGCCTTCAAAGATCGAGTTTGAAGATAGAAGATGAAGAGTATCACCAAAAAGATGATCGCAGGATAGACGAAGACCTGACGCATGATCTCCCCGAACAGATGCTTGTTTATGATGAGTTGGCCAAACGGCATGGCTTTCAGATCACGAAAATCGCTCAGAATCTTGTCTATCTCTTGTAAAGCTTTGTCTTCGTCACAATTCACGCTCAGGGTGCAGTACAGAAGCAAATACTTTCCATCCTTCGAAATGAAAGAACTCGCCTCAGGATCTTCGAGAATCGCTGCATCGAGTGTGGAACCATCGAAGTAAGGCTTTCTGAAACTGTAATTTATGACGCTCAGCACGTTCTTCATGTACGACAGGTTGGAAAGCCGCTCTTGAAGTTCCACAGCCCTCGACAAAACCTGTGGAGAGAAGAAACCATCAGGATGGTGTAAAACTACCACGAACTGAGAACCGTCGTTGAATTTCTGTATGATCTTGAAAAAAGATTTGAGCTCTTCATTGTCTATCTGCTCAATACTGACTCCAGATCTGTAACCAGGAAGGAAGACAAAATAACTGGCGTTGATGCGCGCCTTGAAAAAAATTATCACGGTAAAGATCGCACAAACGATCAAAAACAGGATCGTGAACTTGTACTTTTTCAGCCACACAGATTTTATTCTATCATCTCACCATGAGCGCTTGAGCTTGATTTTTTCCCAAAGTTCTTTTGCCAGCTGTGGCGAGCGTTCATTTATACTGCTTAGAAAATCGAGCAAAGCAGAACTGTCCAGCCTTGATGTGATTTCAACCAGCGCGTCAATGCTCAGAGTGCCCTCCTGCAACCACTGCACGAGTCTGTCCACATCGAGCGTCAGGGATGGCAGAGTCGTCTTCGTAGACAGACTCACCTGCACTTTCCACTTCGGCATTTTACCCAGATAGTTGTAATTGGAAACCAACTGAGACCAAATCGGCGCGGCGTGTACGCCACCCACCAGATCCTCACCGTCCACGGCAACCGCCATGATAAAGTTTTGATCTCCTCCGACGAACCAAGCCGTCTTCAAAGAAGTTCCAGTCTTACCTGCTACGGGCACTCTTTGTCTCGCACGCACGCCCGTTCCTCTCTCAACCACTTCTCTCATGACGTTCAACAAGACCATCGAGGCCTCCATGGGGCTGAGTCTTCTTGCTTTCACAACGTTCAGCACCTTTGGTGAAGCTTCGTAGATCGTTCTTCCGTTCATGTCCTCGATGCGCTTCACGATGTAAGGTTGTAGAACCACACCACCGTTGAAGATTGCAGAATATGCTTTCAAAACCTCTTCTGGGGCTGTTTCGAGAGTTCCCAGCGCGATTGTCATATCTTCAGGATAATGACCTGCGATCTTCAGCTCGTTTTTGAGAAACTCCACCACATTCTCTTTGCCGAGCTGCATGAACAGATTCACCGACGGTATGTTCAAAGAATCCACCAGCGCCTGTCTCATCGTGACGATCCCACGATAACCCTTGTCGAAATTTTCAGGTGTCCAGTCCCCAATCTTCAACGGCAGGTCCACCAACTCGCTGTCTATCGACCAGCCTTCCAAGATCGCCAGATAGTAATAGAACGGCTTTATCGCAGAGCCGAGCAGTCTACGACCTTCTGGATACGTCGAGCCAACGCCCCTGTAAAGTAAAACGGCTCCAGACATAGGATCTATCGCTTCGACAACGACCGTGCGTGGCAAACTCGACGCCGCTTGAGAAAGATTCCTGTCCAAAGTCGTGTAGATTTTGTATCCCTGTCTCAGCTCGTTCAAACCGTAACCGAGCTGTTGAAGCTCTCTTACGACTCTCCAAAATATCTCTTCGTCCATGTCCATCTTGAAGTTGCCGGCATAAGTCATGGCTTCGAGTTCCTCGACGGCCCTTTTGTGAACGAGACTGTTTATGTAACCTTCCTTGAGCAGAGCGTCCAGAACCGTTTTTGCCTTGAGTCTGGAAATATTCCAGTTCCTCAAAGGATTGAAATTCTCCGGAGATCTCACAACAGCCACCAAGATGGCTGCCTCGTTCAGCGTCACATCGCCCAACTCTTTACCGAAGTAGTACCGTGAGGCGCTGGCAAAACCGTAAAGACCGTTACCCATGTAAACGGAGTTTATGTACATCTGCAGGATCTCTTCCTTGGTCCTGTGCCTCTCCAACCACAACGCAATGAACAGCTCCTTCAACTTTCTTTGCCAAGTCACGGTCGGTGTCAGATACAGCGTGCGAGCCAACTGCTGAGTGATCGTGCTACCACCTTCGTTGATCGACATGCTGCTGATGTTCCTCACGATCGCCCTCGCGATCCCAATCGGGTCCACACCCGCATGGTAATAGAAACGCTTGTCTTCAGAGACCAACAAGGCGTTCAGAAAATAAGGTGGCACATCCTCGAGCTTGACCCAGAAAGATCTGGGAAGTGACATGAAAGTTCCGTCCGAGTACAGGAGCAAAAATCCGGTGGGAATCTTCGATTCAGGTGAATCGAGATCTTTCGTGAAATCAACGTAGAGATAAAAAAGCACAGAAACACTCAGCAAAAAGCCACACAGAAAGCCTATGACTTTCCAGCGCATCTTTCACCACGCTCGAGCGCGAGCAGATTCTTCTTCCAATTCAACCCCGCACTGAAACCTCCAATAGAAGTCTTACCCACTACCCTGTGACACGGAAAGTAGAGAGGCAACGGATTTCGTTTCAACGCCTGACCAACCGCTCTTGGTGAGGTGCCAAGTTTTTTCGCAAGCTCTCCATAGCTGATCGTAGAACCGTAAGGTATGTTTCTCAAAGCTTGCCAGACTCGCAGTTGAAACTCTGTAGCACGAACTTCCACAGGAAAGTCGAGCTGTTTTCTTATTCCTCTGAAATACTCTTCCAACTGTTGAAAGACTTCTGGGTTCGACTCAGCACCAGCACACCTTTTTCCAAGTTCTATTCCATAAACCCTGCCGTTTTTCATTCTCACACACATCGGCCCAAAGATCGATTCGTAAGTGAAACTTTCCACAAAAACCCTCCTCGATCCTTCCCGCACGATGATAACACGAGCGTTTTTCCGTTCCTTTGCGCCGTTGTCCCGAGATCGACAACAGTTAAACATCTTTTTATCCCAAGGGGAACTGTTTCTTAACCGGTCCTCTTCTTCCATGATATGTATACATACGTATATTATATTATGGGAGCGCTCCTCGAGAAATACCAAACCCGAGGCCGTCCCACTGGCGGTTCGTTCGTGTGTGCGGTTTCGACGACTCTTCGAGTCAAAGGAGGTGAAATTGTGAACTTCGTGGAAGTCCTCAACACCGTAGCTAAGCTCCTCGCACTCGCCATCTGTCTGGTTGAAAGACCAAAGGATGGAGCGAAGAAAAAACAAGAGGTCAAAGAGATGGTTTATTCCTTTCTGAAACAGTTCAACATCAAACTACCCATGCCTCAGTTCGTCTTCGACTGGATGCTCGACATCGCCATAGACAACATCGTCAAGTACTTCAACCAAACGATATGGAAGGAGAAAGCGGCGTGAAAACGACGTTTTCGAACTGGGAAAAGTACGAACCGTACTTGAGAGGCCTATGCAAGGTAGTGTACGAAAGATATGGTTGGAACATTGAAAGTTACGAAGATCTCTATCAGACTGCGTGCTATTTGCTCTTGATTGCGCTCGACGATTTCGATGGCCGTGGGGATCAGGCAGGTTATGTGAAACAGTACGTGAGAAGAAAGCTCTTCAACATGCTCAAAGACGGTGAAAACGCTCCCAAACACAACGATCATCCCTTCAGCTTCGTCAAACAGAGACATCAGAAGGTCCAGTTCGTCCTGTGCGAGGAAGATATCTTGGAACTTTACCAATTTTAGCCCCCTTCGGGGGCTTTTTTCTTTGAAACAAAGTCGTCCGCCACAGTGTCCAACGTAGGATCACAGTTTCTTCACTCACAATCTTTCTGAACACGCAAACCTTGGGACTTCAGGACTGAATGTGGCACATGACTTTTTCACACCGCGCGAAAATCTAAAATGGACCCGCCGCGTCTCCTTGTCCAAAGAATTTCCCATCTGTTCCCTGCGAATATTGGTAATTGCCACCGTTCGAAGGCATTTGGCAACACTCGCATTGCCTTTCACCTATCACCGCATTTTGGTTAAAATGTGTCAGAGGTGTTGTTGGCATGGAAAACTTTTCCGTCAATCCGAAAAGAGTGAGGACCCTGAAGTGTGTCGAGAGCGAAAGAACTGGTCCGGTTGTTTACTGGATGCAGAGAGATCAAAGGTCTCAAGACAATTGGGCACTCCTGTTCGCACAAGATCTGGCGCTCTCAAAAGATGTTCCTTTGATCGTCCTCTTCAACGTCGTTGCCAAGTTCTTGGACGCGACATACAGACAGTATCACTTCATGTTGAGCGGACTTTTGGAAGTGAAGAAAAATTTAGAAGAGCACAACATTCCTCTTTTGGTGAGCTTCGGTGAACCAGCCCAGCAGATCGCTCGAATTTTGAAGGAACTGAACGCGTCCTGTCTGGTGTGCGATTTCAACCCCTTGAGAATCGTTCGAAGCTGGAAGAAAGAACTGCTCGAAAAGATTGACATACCTTGCTACGAAGTGGATGCGCACAACATCGTTCCAGCGTTCTTCATCTCCAACAAGCAGGAATACGGTGCGTACACGCTCAGGCCCAAGATGAAAAAGTACATGAAGGAATTCTTGGAAGATTTTCCAAGGCTCATCAAAATGAAGAGTTCTGGGATTAGACAAGACTTGGATTTAAATGAAATCACCAAAAAGCTCGAGATAGACTTTTCTGTCCAACCAGTCGAATGGCTCAAACCGGGCGAAAGTCATGCAAGACAAGTCCTCGAACAGTTCTTGAACGAAAAGCTCGAGCGCTACGAAGCTCTGCGGAACGATCCAACGGTGGATGGAACTTCGAACCTTTCGCCTTATCTGCACTTCGGCCAGATCTCCGCACAGAGGGTCGCGCTCGAAGTTTTGAAGTTTCACGACGAATACCCATCCTCGGTCGAAGCTTTCTTGGAAGAGCTCATCGTTCGAAAAGAACTTTCTGACAACTTCTGCTTTTACAATTCGAACTACGACTCTTTCGAAGCTTTCCCCAACTGGGCCAAGGAAACTTTGCTGAAACACGAAAAAGACGAAAGAAAGTACGTCTACCCGCTTGAAGAGCTCGAGAACGCGAAGACACACGACGAACTTTGGAACGCCGCGCAGAGGCAGTTGACCAAAACGGGAAAGATGCACGGTTACATGCGCATGTATTGGGCAAAGAAGATCTTGGAATGGACAGAGAACGCAAAGGTCGCGCTGAAGTACGCCATATAGTTGAACGACAAGTACGAGCTGGACGGCAGAGATCCGAACGGTTATGCTGGAATAGCTTGGTCGATTGGCGGTGTTCACGATCGGCCATGGAAGGAAAGACCCATATACGGCAAGATAAGGTACATGAGTTACGAAGGGTGTGCCAAAAAGTTCGACGTAAAAAAGTACGTGAAATTGTTCCAAAATGAAACACTTTAATGTGGTGCAGAGGTATAATTTTGATAATCGATTAGGTTTGGAGGGGTAAGCATGGAGCTGAAAAATTTGCACCTTTATTGGAAGGCTTCATGTTACATCGCGACTGGGATGATATACCTTTGGGACAACGTACTTTTGAAAGAGCCGTTGAAACCTGAACACATCAAGAGAAGGTTGCTTGGCCACTGGGGAGCGAGTCCAGGTATAAGTTTCATCTACGCTCACACCAACAGGATCATCGAAAAGTACGATTTGGACTGCCTGTTCGTGGTCGGACCAGGCCATGGTGCACCCGGTTACATAGCTCCGCTGTATTTGGATCAGACGCTCGTCAAGTATTATCCACACTTCACGTTGGATGAGGAGGGCTTGAAGAAGCTCTTTCGATCCTTTTCCTTCCCCGCCGGCTTGGGTAGCCATTGCACTCCTGAGCTGCCAGGATCGATCCAAGAAGGGGGAGAGCTCGGATACGTTCTGTCCCATTCCTACGGGGCCGTGCTGGACAATCCCAAACTTCTGGCCGTGGCGGTCGTGGGCGATGGGGAAGCCGAAACAGGACCACTCGCCACGTCGTGGCACGTTAACAAGTTCATTAATCCGGTCAGAGACGGTGTGGTTCTGCCCGTTTTGCTGCTCAACGGTTACAAGATAAACAATCCCACAATACTCGCCAGGATTGACGAAGAAGAACTGATCAATTTGTTCAAAGGTTACGGTTACGAGCCCAAGTTGGTCATCGCAGAAGAACCCATACAAGCGCACGAGAGCATGGCTCAAGCCATGGACTGGGCCGTTGAGAGGATACTCGATATCAAATCGCACACCGAACCGTTCAGACCCATCTATCCCATGATCATCCTGAAAACTCCCAAGGGTTGGACTGCACCAAGAAAGGTGAACGACAGGTACATCGAAGGGTACTGGAGGGCTCACCAGGTTCCGTTCTCGGACGCGAGAAATAATCCTGAGCATCTGAGAATTTTGGAAGAATGGCTGAGAAGTTACGAACCAGAGAAACTCTTCGATCAGAACGGCAGACCGATCGACGAGATCCTCAGAGCCGTACCAAAGAAGAAGATAGGAGAGTCACCTTACGCGAACGGTGGCATGTTGCGCGTGCCGCTCAAACTTCCAAAGATAGAAGCTTTCTGCATCGATCCGGCGAACAAGGCGGAAAACACCAGACCTTTGGGTATGTTTCTCAGAGAAGTCATGAGGCTCAACCCCAACAACTTTCGACTTTTCGGTCCGGACGAGACGCATTCCAACAGACTCTACGACGTTTTCGAGTTCGGCAAGGCATGGGTTGCCAAGACACTCGTCGAAGACGAAGATGAAGGTCATTTGAGCCCGTTCGGTAGAACGATCGAAATGCTCTCGGAACACACGGTCGAGGGTCTTTTGGAAGGTTACATTCTGACTGGTAGACACGGAATTCTGAACACCTACGAAGGTTTCGCGCCGATCATTTCTTCCATGGTGAACCAGTTCGGAAAGTGGCTCGACATATCCTCAGACATACCTTGGAGGATGCCAGTCTCGTCGTTGAATTTGCTGTTAACCTCCGTGGTCTGGAGACAAGACCACAACGGTTTCACCCATCAAGATCCTGGGTTCATCAATTCGGTGGTGGACAAGTGGCCGAACGTGGTGAGAGTTTATTTTCCACCCGACGCTAACACATTGTTGTTCATCGTCTGGCAGTGTCTGCAAAGTACGAACAGAATAAACATAATAGTGGTGGACAAACAAAAACATCCACAGTATCTGAACATCGAAGAGGCGAAGGAACACGCGATGAAAGGACTGGGGGTTTGGAAGTTCGCCAGCAACTTTCCGGACGAAGAGCCTGACGTGGTGATCGCCAGTTGTGGAGACATACCCACGAAAGAGGCAGTCAAGGCAGTGAAGATCCTCATCGAACACTGCCCGGATCTGAGAATAAGGTTCGTGAACGTCGTGAACCTATTCTGTTTGACGCCGAACCAAGAGCATCCAGATGGTTTGACCGACAAAGACTTCGATTCCTACTTCACCGTCGACAAACCCGTGATCTTCAACTTCCATGGCTATCCTTGGCTCATACACAGGCTCACCTACAGAAGAAAGAACCACAACAATTTACACGTCAGAGGATACAGAGAGAACCGAAAGATCGGAATAGATTTGACCCATCTCACCAACTTCCTGAAAGGTAGAGGAGGGATAACCACTCCGATGCAACTGGCTATCCTCAACCAGATAGACAGATTCAGCATCGCCATAGACGTTGTGCAAAGGGTACCGAAACTGAGCAACAAGGCCGGAAGCTTCGTTGACGAAATGAAGAACATGCAGATAAAGGCCTTGGAATACGCCTACAACCACGGTGTGGACATGCCGGAGCTGGACGAATGAACGAACGCCGTCAAGTTCTCAGCCCTTGAGTCTCGACAACCAGATCTCAGCCGATCAGCTTGGCCTTCAAGTTTTCCTCTTGTGCTCTGAGCTCTTCGCTCAGCTCTAAGTTCTGTCTCTTCAATTGCAGTATCTTCTTCAACGTTTCGTGCAACTGTTTGGTCAGAGGATACTTGAGCGCGAAGATGAGCGCAAACGTTAGAAGCACAACGGGTAAGAATGCGAACATGAGCCTGAGCACGAACAGGAAAGTTTCAGTTTGTTCTTGAGCTGGTCTGTAACCTGCCACGGAAATGAGGCTCGAAACCAAAAACAATCCCACCGCGGAACTGAGCTTTCTCATGAACGTGAAAAGACCAGAATAGATTCCTTCACGCCTTCTGCCACTCTTCAGCTCGTCCACGTCGGGAACGTCGGCGAAGATGGAATAAATCGTGATCACCACTCCACCTGTGCCAATGCCGGTGAAAACTGCGAAGAAGTATATCAAAGCTGTGGGACTGGCGGGTGTGATGGTCAAGCTGTAGAACATCGCCACGATCCAAACCATGACGCTGGAAAGAAACGCCACGCGCTTTCCATATTTCTTCGCAACGAAGCTCCAGAAGGGTATGAAGACGATCTCGGAGATCAAAAGCACCCCGAGCGCCAGATTCGTTATGTTCCCCTTCTTGATGTAGTAAGTCATGTAGTAGATCAGTATGCTCATGATCACGTCCATCGTCAGAAAACTGAACAAATACATCAAAAGCACATAGACGAATGTTTTGTTCTTGAACGGTTCGACAAATTCTTTGAAGTTGAACTTGAAGACTGGTTGCTGAAACTCTTTCCTCTCTTTCGTCGCGAGGAAGGTGAACAAAAAAGGTATTGCGAAGAAGGCGCCGAAGAACGTGGCCATAGCGGTGTAGCCAGTCTTTGGAGAATCGAACCTTTTGACTATCTCCAACGGCAGGATCGCACATATGACAGAAGAGAGCATGGAGAAGAACATGCGAAACGCGGTCAAAGAGGTTCTTTCGTTGTAGTCGAGCGTTAGTTCTGGTGCCAAGGCGTTGTAAGGGATCATGACCATAGTTATGACAGTGACGAAGAACAGATAAGAAAAGAGCATGTAAGCGAACCTCTGCCATTCCTGAGCAAAACCCACAGGATACCACAACAGCCAGAAGGAGATGAAGATCAGAGGTATGCCAAGAAGAAAGTAAGGTCTTCTTCTACCGAATCTGGTGCGCGTTCGATCCGAGATCATACCCATCAGAGGGTCGGTGACGGCGTCCCAGATCTTGCTTATCATGATGATCAAGCCCGCCAAAACGGGTGCGATCTTGACCACATCGGTGAGAAAGTGCAGATAGTACGTACCAAGAATGATGAACGCTCCACCACCGTAGAGATCTCCAAGACCATAACCGATCTTGGTTTTCAAACTGAGCTTTTCAGTCTGCACAGCATCTACCCCCTCACGGCGATCTTCACTCACAGACCGAGCAAAAACTGCTCTATGGCTCGCACCATCTTCTCAGGCTGATCGATCATTGGAAGATGCCCAGCTTGGTCCAAGAGCACGACTCGACTGTTCGCTATCTTCTGTGCCAAACAGCTCGCACCCTCCACAGGCGTAGCGTTGTCCTGTAAGCCCCAAATTATGAGCGTTGGAAGGTTCAAAGATGGCAAAAGCTCACGCAATTCTTCTGTATCCACAGCTTGGGCCAGTTGGAAGACGACCTTCACCGGGGTTTGGTAGACCAAATAGTAGTTGCTCAAAAACTGTTTTTCATCGAAATTCTCTTTCACCACGAGCAAGTTTTTGAAGGTGTTCTTCGTGTTCGTGTAATTCAAGAAGGCCAGTCTGAGAAAGATTCTAACGAACACGTTGTCTGAAAAGTTCCTCGTCTGGTTCGAACTGTCCACACAAATCGAACTGCTCACCAAGATCAAAGAAGCGACGTTCTCTGGACGATCCAGAGCGAGCCACGCGGCGACCTCAGAACCCATGGAGTGTCCAAGCACATGATACCTTACGATGCCCTTCTTCTTGAGAAGCTCGCCAACGACCCACGCCATGTACCTTCGGGACAACGGCTTATTGATCTGTTTGTCGCTCAGACCAAAACCGGGAAGATCGACAACCAGCAGATGAAAGTTTTCAGCAAGGTGTGGAAACAACTTTTCGAAATTCGTCGTGTTGCCCATAAAGCCATGTATCAACACCAATGTGGGTTTCGATGGATCCGAAAACTCTCGGTAGGCGATCTTCAGACCGTCCAGTTGCTCGAAACGGTACGATGTCACATCGAGATGTTTCTTTCCCTCCTCCGCGATCTTCGGATCGCAGGAAAAAAGCATCAGCAACAGCAACAGCGCAACAAACGAAAAGAAGATCTTCTTCATTCCTTAGCTCCCAATTTTATTCTAAAACAACCAGACCATATGGCATACATTATCATCGATCATTCAAAGCGTTCCATGGTGCGCACATCGTTGGGGCTTGGATAGAGAATTGATCTTTTCTTAATACCCTAAAAGAGATCGAGCATTTTGCTTCACCGTGGCTTGACTTACCAGAACGTGTGGATTAGTTCCGACACGGACGTCCATTTCCAGCCATTATAAGGCCTTCCAAACCCGGCCCGATTCAAAGAAACAGAAGCCATTACAATCTTGACGGCAGTTTCCATCCCTCATAGGAGCCTTCTAAACTTTGGTTCCTGCAATAGCAAAGAGAAGAAGCACTGGAAGTTTCCATCCCTCATAGGAGCCTTCTAAACTCTTAAATTGTTTCGTGAGCTCAAAGTGTCTTGATCCCGAGTTTCCATCCCTCATAGGAGCCTTCTAAACGGGAATTTGACAGAGTGTGTTGGTGAAAGGAGGCGAATAGCATGTTGTTTCCATCCCTCATAGGAGCCTTCTAAACATCTTGAAGATCTAAAGGCGTGAGCGGAAACGCTCAGTTTCCATCCCTCATAGGAGCCTTCTAAACACGAGAAGGCGCAGTTACTTAAGGAGATTGAAAGACTGGTTTCCATCCCTCATAGGAGCCTTCTAAACTCCTTTTTCCTTATGGCGTGTACTATGGGATAGTGAAGAAGGGTTTCCATCCCTCATAGGAGCCTTCTAAACACGAGAAGGCGCAGTTACTTAAGGAGATTGAAAGACTGGTTTCCATCCCTCATAGGAGCCTTCTAAACATTTTCACAGCGAACGCGGTTCTTTGGGTATTTCTTCAGTTTCCATCCCTCATAGGAGCCTTCTAAACTCCCGAGTCCTATTATGACGTTGTTTTGTGCCATGAGTTTCCATCCCTCATAGGAGCCTTCTAAACGCGTTTGAAATCGCCATGTTGTTCGCCAAACTCGGCATGAACTTGTTTCCATCCCTCATAGGAGCCTTCTAAACTTTTAAATGCACGGTTGAAAACATAGTTCATACTGATGTTTCCATCCCTCATAGGAGCCTTCTAAACGCGGAGGTATGATGAGAGTACGAGAGATTCAGGATTGGATGTTTCCATCCCTCATAGGAGCCTTCTAAACGGGAATTTGACAGAGTGTGTTGGTGAAAGGAGGCGAATAGCATGTTGTTTCCATCCCTCATAGGAGCCTTCTAAACAAGAACTTGCAAGAAAAAAGAACTACGATCTAAATTGCATGTTGCGTTTCCATCCCTCATAGGAGCCTTCTAAACCCGTGGAAGTGGCTTTATTATTAAGACGGCACTTTTTGAGTCGAGACGATGTTACATTCGACCTTTTTGGAAGTGCCCTTCTGTTGAAGCTTTTCGAAAATGGCACTTCTACTGAGTCTCTCATTTTTTGAGGCACAAGTGGGTGGTTCATATGAACGTTACAATACCTGTTTTTAGAATAGGCTTCAGATGAAGCTTTTGGAAATGGGTAAACATCAGATTTAATTGTCAAAGACCACTGAAAAGTTTTAGTAACAGTGATCAAGAAATAGCAATCACCATTTAAAAAGGTCGAGCCCTGCTTTCTCGAAGCACATGTCGATGCTTGGATCCAAGCGAAGTTCTGCCCTGATCTCGAGATCTTTAAGGAGTTTTCTGGCGCATTCTTTGATGTATTCCACCTGTTTTTCGTTCGGAAAATCGAATCCGTGTATCAACAGAGAAGAATTTCTCGATTGGAGTGCCAATGACAGTGCTTTCAACCTTTTCTGATCGAAAATCCCTTGAACACAACTGTCTTTTTTCACGATCAAAAGGATTGCCATCCCGAACAAACCGAGTTTGTCGTGCATCTCCACCTGGTCTTCCGGCTTCTGAAGTATCTTCGACATCTCTCTTCTAATCGCAATCTTATCTTCGTCAGTTAAGGGCATGTCGGGTGTCAAATTGTACAGGCTGAGCCTTTCTTGCAGGAGTAGCTCCAGAGCACGGTAAGCGCACAGAGCTGTCAGTATGGTTTCTCCATGCATTTCATGTTTCTCGCTCTTTTTCAACAGCGTCTTCGCCAGTGCAAAAACACCGAATTTATTCCGGGTGTAGTCTTTCTCTTCAAGAAATCTCTTGATGGCTTCGAGGATTTTGCTTTGAGTTTCAAAGAATCCACGAGATTTTCCAAGCGGGTGGTTCAACCACGTGTCTGTTTGAAGTTCTTCCACGAGCTTTCTGGATTTCTCGAAAGCTGTTTCTATGTCCAGTGAATACCAGGCGTGATACATCACGCAAATGTCAGCTAAGACGTTGTATCTGTTATCTTTGGTTTTCTTTGCTGTCTCTCGGAAGTACCTCTGCGCTTCGTAAAATTCTCCCTTCGAGTAATGTTCCAGGGCGAAGAACGCATCCACATCCCCGAGCACTTCGTGGGGGGAAGGCAAGATGACAAGCTTCTCACTCCCTGCCACTGGACGTCTGAGCTCTTCGTCGTATTCTTCGTTGTCCACGTACACCACTCTTATGTTCGGAAAGAATCTTCTGAAAAAGAATCCTCCGCTCGCCATTCCGGCGCTCATGGCCTTGGTACCGCCGGTCACGTCCAGAGCCACGGCTTTTCCAATGTTTCTTTCCACCACTTCTTTGATCCTTTTGTATATGGTCACAACATCGTTTTTTTCAATCTCAATGGGGTAAAGTTCTACTCCAACGTCTCTTCTGATCTGCTCCAGGTACTTTCTCGTCTCGGGTGTGTGGATTACGTAGACCTCACTGGATCTGGTTCCCAAGATCGCAAGTGTTGTCGCCTCTGGGCTGGTGCCAAGAGTGTGAATGGAAACATCAAACTGGAACTTTTGTGGTTCAACAACAGGCGATTTTTTCCAGGAATCCAGCAGTATAGGCCAGACCATTTGTTGGTAGAGTGTCCGCGGATCCTGTCCAGCCTTAACTTTTTCCTTGTATTCCTGCCAAAGTTTCCCAAGCCGCTCGTTCATTCTCTCTCCGCCCCCACGTCAACATTCAGAATGTTCTTAAGAGCTTCCACAGCGGGAGGATTCTCGAAAGTTATGAACAGTTCCGGCGGAATTCGCCCGCTGTAAATGGTTTTTCCGACGAGCGTTAGTTTCCCGGTTTTGGAAATCAGCTCGTCCGAGAAAATGATCCTTATCCCGGATTCGGTCCTGACAATGAGAAACTTTCCGAGATCGACGGCAGAACTTTGTGCCACCGGGACGTCGGGAAAGATCAATTCCAAATCTTTTTCCTCGAACAGACGTTTCAACTCGTCCCATCTCAGTGTGACGGTTTGTGATTCACTCTGTTCGATCTGGTTTAGGAACTCCAGAAACATGTCGTAGAGAATCTCTATCCGCTTGGTTTCGTACTCGAAGAACTCTTTTCGAACGCCGGTCCAGTTCTCTTCACGAAGCTTTTGGTGATTCCCCACGACCTTCGTTAGGTCTTCTTGTTTCAGCTTACCAATCACTTCACACGCTCTTTGTGTGCTGGGGGTCAAATAGAAATTGATGGGCGTGACCCTGAGCAGGTTCACGAGGTGTTCCACTCTCAGCAACAATCCATCCCCCGCGAGAAACAGTTCTGGGCTGAGGAGGATACAGTTCTTGACGACGCCCTCCTCAGTCACAACACCGTAGATCGGACCGGTGTCACCCCAGACACAAATGACATCTCCCAAACGAATGGAAGTGGTCTCAGGACCTTCTTTCAAACTCTTTATCCTCTTCTGCGCTCTCTTGTAAAACTCGAGACGTCTTTTGAGATAACCCACGCATCACGCCTCCATTCCAACTACTTTTCACCTATTTTGACGGATCTTTTCGCAGATTTCTGACATGTAAATTTCCACGATCCTGCTGAATTCCGCTTCTGTGATACCGTTTTCCATCACGAAATCTCTAATCCTCTTGGCGAGCCTTTCGTGTGATTTGTACCTCGCTTGGACAGTCTTCCCAGATGCGAAGATATTCGTTTTTTCATCCGAAAAGAGTTTTTTGTAGAAAAAATCGCACAGATCTTTCTCTTTACCGCTAAAAAGGTTTCTCAGCGCCTCGAAGTTTTTCTCGGCAAGAATCTGTTCTAAGGGATCTCTTCGTGCTTCTTCTTCCAATTGGATAAAGTCGAGAAAAGTCGATTCTTCCGATTCTGAATCACTGATCGAATCCAAGGAAAGGACTTTCTTCCGCTTTTTCGACCTCGCATAATCGTAGATTTTGTTCTCCACGGACTTCACCAAATAACCAGTCAGATTATCAATGTTCCTCGTCAAGATCTCAGATCTCTTCTCCCAGAATGCACCCAAAACATCTTGGAAAATCTCATCGACGGCGGATTTCTCGTTACCGAAGATCTTGAGAACGTTCTCTCGTCCGAGGATGTCGACGAGATTGAAGGAAACGATCTCCCTCAACATCTTTTCCAAGGTTGGCGTCACCTTTCGGTCTTCGAGAAACTTGAGTATTTCACGATCCAATTCTTTTGACACACTCTTCACTCCAGTTCTGTAGATCAAAAAAGCAACTCACCACGAACTTGATCCTTCCACACCTTCTCCACTCTTCCACCAAGAAGCTCGGAAATTCGAAAACGGATTTCGAATCAATGCACATTATGTAGTTCTCGTGCTTGAGGATCCTTTTCAAGTTGCCCAGCGGACAACACTCGACAACATTGAGCTGTAAGTTCGAATGAGGTTTTGTACTTAAAAAAGCGCACAAGTAGGTAGTCTCGTTCTTCTTTTGGACCAAGCCGGGCCGGCTGTTACGAACTCCCCACTTGGACTCACTCAAGTATCTCGTTCCCAAGAACCTTCCCGCAGTTTTCGCCGGCTGGAAAAAGATCACCAGGTTCGATACAAACCGTCTTTCATGGAGCTTTTCCATGGCAAATTCTCCCCGTGATCTTCTGTCAACAGAATTTTAAAACAAAATCGGGCAAAAGAAAAGTCAATTTTTTCGACTCGAATCCGTCTCTTTACTCGGGAGAGGATCAATTTGTACGTTATAATGGTTTACGATGTGAACGTCAAGAGGGTAAATAAGGTTTTGAAGATTTCTCGAAAGTATCTGAATTGGACCATTCGTTCGGTCCTCGAGGGTTTTTTGACGAAAGAATCCTACGAGAGCCTGAAAAGGGAGTTGCTGAAAGTTATAGATGAGAAAGAGGATAGCGTGTATTTTTATTTGATCGACACCGACAGACAACCACACAAGATCGTCTTGGGAGAGGTCCGAACGGATTTCAAGTTCATAGGTTAGACCACGATTTTTCCGACAGTTCTTGATTTGTCTATCCCGAGAACCTCTTTTCTGAGTCTTTCTTTAGAAGTCAGAAAATAAACCACTAAGGCATCTTCGCCTGTTAGGAGGCGTCTAACTTTTCTCAGCAGTTCCTTTACACTACTCTTCGGAAGATACCCCTCGAATGTGGAGTTCTGTTGCCAGAACAGGTACCTCGACAAGATTTTGTGAACCTTTCCAACCTGTTTTTCGTTCACATCATAGACGACCAGATGGTACTTGGACAAAACATCTTCCTCCTCAAATCTTCCCTAAGGGACTGTCGATCAATTCTATGCAACCGAATCCGACAGAGTTCTTAGACCCGATACCGGTGTCATAGGCAAGCTTGAGTATTTTGTATGGACCTTTCATATCGAAGGATGTCAGCCAGCCATCTATTTTTCTGTTTTTGTAGACCATCACAACCTTCTTCGGCTGCTTTCCAACGTGTTGTATTTCGAGGTCGAACTCATGTTCAAACTCTTCTCCAAAGATCGCTAAGTATTTTCTCTTCAGATTTTCCTTCAAGATCCTGATGAAGTCCTCGCTCTCGGGATCGTGATATATCGTGATCCTTTTTCCGCGCTCTTCAATTGTGGAATAGACCGTCACCGGTGATTTCGTTGAAACCTGTATGAAATTCGTTCGTGGAAGATCGAAGAGAGAGATCTTGGACGGTCTAACCTTGTTCTCCCCAAGATGCAGGGTTTCAAATCTGGAGAGTTTGTCTACCAAGAGCTCGATCAGGTTATCGTCGAAGGAGGAAACTATCAAGGTGACGTTTTTATCGAATTCAATGGTCTTACGATCATGGTTCAGTTGAAAGTTACCGAGCAATCTCGAGAAGCAGTACATTTTGTACTTCCTTTTTTGGTATCTGTAACCCTCTTCATGGATGAAATACCTTAACTCATCATCCTCGATAAGGTTGAGCACAAATGCATGTAAGATATGGTTGTAATCAACTGGGAGTTCGAGCTTGTCAAATTCGAAATCGATATAAAGCCTCACTCCACTCTCCTCCTCAACTTCTTGCAGATTTCTTTCAAAATGGGCAAATCCGTTTGATGGTAGAAAAAGGAACGATAATCGTGGAATCGAAAGCCGATCAAATTCCAAAGCTCGATCATTCGATCCGAACCGAACAAGTCAACTCTGTACAGGTTCTCGGTGATTTTCGTGAACACCGGAACGAGATTGAGTGTTTCTGGTTTGCTGTTGAAAACCTCACGACAAATCCCCGAATAGCTTTGGTAACAGTCACGAACGAGCCTCTCGACATCCAAATTTCCGAAACTACTTTCCAGAACCAGATAACCGGTATTCGATGGCTTGATGTCGTCAATGTCAGCAAACACGGGTGTGGAGCCATCGACCGAAAGTTTGAGGATGCCTCTCAAAACCGATCCAATGTTTCCCGCCAGGAGCCGAAGCTTCAAGAGAGCTTCTCCAACAACGGTATAGCCGAAGGCGCTTGAGTAAACCTTTTTGGCTATGAAGTCAGAGAAGGAAAAAATTTTCAAATTATTTCTGCAAAAGAAGTCCTCAATTGCACACACAGTATCTTCATCGATTAAAGCTGGTTCGGTGAATTTCCAGTGCACGGAAATTTCAATCAAATGCATCACCCCAGTTAAGAAACGAACCTCACTCTAACCCATCCAAGCGGCTTTGGCACCGGTGATTCATAAGACGGTTCTGCAATGCTGATCGACACTGGGAACAAATTATAGACCTTGTGGGTCGATTTCAAGAATTCCAGCTCATTCCTGTTAAGAAATCTGGTAAAGAAGGTTTTGCTGAAAAAACCAGTTTGAGCACCGAGCCTGAGAATAAATCCATCTCTCATCTTTTTGTTCTCTTCACGCAGTTTTTCGTAAAAGCCCAAGATCAACTTGAACTCGTTTGAATTCAAAGCTTTCTTGATCCTCTCTATTTCCAATTGGATGATCTTTTCGGTCGCACTTTTGACGGCCTCGATGAACTTGCCTTTATCCCCAAGCGTCTCGAGCAATTTACCTGGATCTGTGATCCAATTCTTCATCTGGGATAACCTATCCACTCTGGATTGCAAAAGCACACGAACTTTGTTGGATTCATCTTGCTTGTCAAGCCAGAGCTCCAACATCATGGAAATCTTTGTTTTCACATTCAACAGGTTCCTCACTGTGATGAGTTTGAATTTGACGAACTTTTTGTCTATAAAGTCACTATCTGAGATTTCGAGTAGTCTGAACGGAGATTGGTTGGGCGAACCGAAGATTCCCCCTTTAATGTTGATGTTTCGCTCTTTCTCTCTTTTCATTCCCTGTTTGGATTCTTTCATGGAATCTTCCACAATCGTCTTTAATAGGTCTTCAAAACGTCGAACAAGACTCTGATCGCTTCTTATCAAAGCTGTCCTAATGGCACCCTTTATGGAACTTCCAGGGACGTAATACCTTCCTGCCGATCTAACGAACCTCTTCATTTGGAGGTTGTCCGGCTTGTTGTTTCTCCACTGGGCTGGGAAACTGTCCAGAGAGACTTCGGATAGCTTCAAATTCAGCTTCTGAAAGATTTCTTTCATCGCCCTGTCCTTCACTGAGGGGTCCAGAATATCCTGCATCTTCGCGACGAACAGTTCAACGAAATCATCTCTTCCCAGAAGTTTTTGAAAGTCCAAAATGTACACCATGTTTCCCTCGACGATCGTCTCGAACCTTTCTATTTTTTCATCAGAACCTATGAAAACGGGTGATACCGGTTCTATCTCGATCCAACTCGAGAATCCCGGGTTCACATCAATCACCACCTTCGTACGCCACCAGGAAGGCTCTGGCGTATCTAAAGACCCTGTGCCCGTATTGTTGCTCGAAGCCTTCTGGCGAAACGTCCAGGATAGTCCCTTCAATTGGCTCTTTGAACACACTGCCTTCGGCGAAAGCCAGGACTTTCTTCGCCCTCCTGTCGCTCATGTGCACGTAGCCAGTCCTGTGAACCAGATCGTAGTTCAAGACCTTTTCAGGCACCGCTTTGACCTCTGAGGTGTTCGGAACACACACAGAGATCAGCAGATATCTGTTCCCTGAGTTCGGAACGGTGGTTTGCTCCAACTCGAAATCGAACGTGCCAAATCCGTAGGTTCTATCACCACCAAAGCCTTCCTCCGACAAGAGCTTCAATGCCGAAAGAATCTCTTTCTCGATGTTTGCATCCGCAGACAGGTAAAACCACAGCCCCGCGTTTTCGTTGAAGTGAACCTCCGCAAAGTAGAAGAGGTTCGAACTCGAATCGTATCTGTTCACCGAAACCCTTGGACGCTCGATTATCAGGAACGGTTCTTCTTTCAAAGCCTCCCTGTCCTTGGTGAGGAATTGTCCACGAACGTTCTCCAGACTCACCTGAGCTCTCTTGAAAAGAACATCCTCGTCGACGAATCTGACCTTCTTAAGCTTCTTAAACTGAGAGCTGGAAGACAAAGAATTTTTGCTCAGTCCGAAGTCCTCACCCTTTGGTTTGGGAAAGAAGTGAACATTTCCAACGCTTGGAAAGGCGGAGGAGATCAACAACCGCGTTTTACCTTCCACCAAGGCACGAAGCAGTTCATCGGTACAGTCCTCACCGTAGAGAAGGGCATGGGAGCAGATGAGTGCGCTGAAGATGGTGTCTGAATGAATCAGCGTATCTGACAGCTCGTAAGCCGTATCCATAAATCCAACGTGGAGCGGTGCTCTGAATCTCAGCTTAACTCGGTACGTCATCCTCCCACATCCCTTTTATGATTGCTTGAGCTTGTTTCTCACTTCTTTCGGACTATCACCGTAAACCCGAACCTCTTCAACTTTCTCATCTCCAGAATAGTAGGAAGCATCGCGACGCTTTATAGTTATGTTTTTGAACTTGATCTTTCCATAGCCCCTCGTGCCACTTCCACCAAGGTAATCGTCCTCGAGCAGTTCCATCGCCGTGAGTAAGCAATCAAGATAAGGGTTTTTCTTGTCTCCATCTTCATTCTTGTCTCCACCTTCATCTCCTTCGAATATGTTCACGACAAACTCTGCCTTGAACCTTGCACCTGCCGGAACACGTTCCTGAGGTCTTGGCAGAGCTGCCGATGTGATTCTGTTTATGGAATTTTCATACTTGATCTCAGTCCACCTCGTTTCGAGGAGGTTTTCCAAATCCTTTAAACTGTCTTTGTCCAGCTTTGCGTCTCTCACTATCAGCCTGGTTCTGTTGAAAATGGGAGGACTCTGAGTGTTTTCCTCTTTTTTCTCAATTGCTCTTCCAAACAGGCCACAAATCTTGCAATCTTTCTTCTGGCAACTGTGAACTTTGCCACTACTATCGACCAATCCTTCGTGGAACTCCATGAGCATGCGCATTTTTCCTTTCAAACTGCTGCCGGGAATGTAAGGATTGCCAAATGGATCTTTCACCACTGGATTGTCCAGACCTCCGACTTCGACTTCCTCTTTGCTCGTACCGATGTGCAGACCCGTTACGAGTTCGATGTCCGCCGTCAGGATGTACTTCCCAACCAGCTTGATTTTGTTCTCATTACTCATCGTTCACTTCCCTCCCGTTCGTTTTCTTTCTTTACAGCTTGATAGTACCTGTGATAAGCGACGAGCGCTTCGAAGAAATCGACAAAGATGTCATAGGCGTATTCGAGCTTGGAATGGATCTTGACCTTTTCTGCTATCTGCCTCATACCTTCAGCGAACTCCTTCATGATCAGCTTCTTTTTTTTATCTTCTTCCCTTCCGGCATCGTACAGTAGAATTGCGATGAACCTGTTCAAATCTCTCTTCAGATCAACTTCTTGCCCAAGCTGCTTCATGGTCTTGATCTTTTTGGCAAAGTTGTAGAATTTTCTTATTTTGGTCGAGTTCAGCTTCAGATCTTTTGCTATCTTTTCGGCCAGTTCATGCAATTGGTCGTAGTTCACTTCATTTTGTTCGATGAGTCTGACGACCGCTTTGAAGTTTTCTTGTAAATTGTTGTTTCCTCTGGTTTGCTGTTGTCTGGCATCCTTATTGTCACCCATCAGAACACCTCCCATTAATTCGAAATGCCCTTAATTTCCACTTTTCTCGTCTCGTTGTGCACCCATTCCAACAACAGATCGAGTTTTTCGTAGAGTCTGTTCCTACCGACCAGGATGTCATTGAAAAAACTTTGGATGTCTTTCTTTGCTTCGTTGTTCGTCTGTCTTTCAATGAGCCTTGCGACATAGTAGTAAAGTTGCCAGATCTTCGTTGGTTCTTTCTTCTTCTGTCTTTCGACGAAAACTTTCAGCGTGTGAATGAGATTTTTCGTCACATCGTGATCCTCGACGATCTTTTCCAGTAGCTTTTTCTTTTCGAGAAAATCCGCAAATTCTTCCCATCCGACGCATCCACTGAACAAGGCGAGTGCAGACTTTTCCAAACCGTTTCTCATGTAAGACTTTGCGAGTTTCTCGAGCATTTCACCCGCTTCGACACCAAGCTTGTAGACTGGATATTTTCTGCTCGGTGCGATCGCCACGGCCATGGATATGGATAGTTCTTCATTCCTTGAATAATCCGCAAAATGTTTTGCAATGCCTTGTGAAAGCATAGGAAGTTCGTTCCATGGTCCAAGTATCATGAAGTCGTCTCCACCCGAGTACACCACATTGCAGTTTTTGAATTCTTTGGCGACGAACTTTTCCAGCTCAACGCCGAAGAACAGCTCTATCTCAGAAGAGAGAGTTGAGACCATGGAAATCGAACTCTTCTGGTTCTCTTCAACGTTCGTGATCGATGCGAACACCTTGCCGAGGTTGTCCAGATCTCCCCTGAGTATTCCCCATCTCTTGACTCCCTTCGCCCTTTCCGCCATCGTCTCCAGGTCAGTCGTCTTCTCCATACCCTCGACGAGCTCTTTGGAGATGTAGTTGGCGGTTTTGACAAAGTACATCGATTTTTTCGGATCGAATTCGTCCTTGTTCAATGCGTACGAAAACTCGTTTGGGTTGTCTGTGAATTCGATCATGTAGCCAAACATTTTGAAAACTTCGTTGGCACTCTTCGGATTCTCGATCTCCGATGTCTTCAAAAGCTTCATGTACCTTTTCTTAACAAGCTCGGCTCCGATGTGTGCGAAAGACTCGCAAAATTCGCACTCGAGTTCCTGATCCGGGCCCTTTTGTTTCATCCTCCTATTGCAGTACGGACAGACTGGACCTGAGAGATCGATCGGTCTGGAAAACAGCGAATCCAATATTCTCGAAAACTTTCTGTTCTTTTCTGCCTCGAGCTTACGCGAAAGCTCTTCATGAACCTTAAAGTTCAAGATGTCGTACAGTGTGAGTTCTTTCCCGACCAGCAACACGCTCAGGTCTATGCTGAACGCCTTGAAAAGCTTTTCGTCCAGGATCTTTTGATATTTGCTCAGTCTGTCGAATGCTCTGGCGGGAACAAGGATGTAGAAATGCCCGCCTCCACAGAACAGTATGTTCGCGATGTACAGGCCCTCTTTTTCAACAATGTACCTCGCTATGACTTCTGCAAGGTAAGCTATGAAAAAGGATCTACCACGCAGTTTCTTCAATCCATGGGCATTTGGAACGTTGTAGATGAAGTTTTGAATGCCGGACACATCGCCCTTTATGATCCCCAGAACGGGTTCGTCGTTCGGTAAAGGCTGATCGCTCCTCAGGCTACTGTAGCTTCTTATGAGACTTTCGATCGAGCTGAATATCCTCTCGGCGAAAACGAAGCGATCGTTAGATTTCTCAAACAGCTTTTCTTCAAATTGTTTGAACAGCGAAATGGCTATGGCTGCGGTCGAAATCGCATGTGAAAACAATGAGACGTTCGGTTCGCTGTAGTAGTAGGCCGATGGAATGTTCGAGGTGTACTCTTTCAAAAGGTGGTAGATCCTCTCGAAGAACAGATACCTTTTCTCCTTGTCTTCGTAAGAGCGCAGAAGATCGTCTTGTGAGATCAATTCTTCGAACTCTTTCCAGAGTCTCTCGTAATCTTCTTCGTGGTCGTATTCTTCAGCTTGATCCTTATCCATCAAACCTTCGAATCTGGAAAAACGAGAGATGGGCTTGTAATATGGTGGTTTCCTCTCTCCTTTCAACGACACGGAAGATATTATGGAACGCATGAGCTTGATTTTCCGTTCGGAAGAAGTCTGCTGTTCCTCTCGCTCGGAAGCCGATATGCGATCTGAGATCGTCAAAAGCTTGGTGAGCACGTCGTACTCAGTTTTCAGATTCGAAAGCTGTTCATGGTGATGCGATATCAAGATTGGAGCTTCTTCTTTGAAAGGAAGTTTTGAGTTCTTATAGACATACGCGCCCACGTACTCGTGAGCAATGCCTCTTTGTGGATCACTTTTGATCTCGTAACTGAATTCTTTTCTGATTCGCTTTTTGAGGTCTTCATCGAGTTTTCCTCTCTGTCGGAACTTTCCTATGTCATGAAAGAGTGAAGCCAAATACAACACATCTTTCAAAGTTTCCAATTCCACAGTTCCACCTCCGTCACAAGCGAAACGCCGAGTAAGTTCCTTCACCTTTGAGATGCCGGATGAGTTTGTAGCACTCGTAACGTATCAAAGTGCGATACGACAAATTCTGCCCGTGTTCATTTTTTCTGGTTCTTTCGAGCCTTTCCTCGATCTCTTCGAGTAAAATCTTCTTACCATCGTTGTTCAGATAAACTCCGCCTTCCACCTCTCTGAAGTGTTCTTTTTTGATCATTCCTTTGTTCACCAAAGTCAGGATCGCTTTGTCAACGATGATCGGCTTGAAAATCTCTGCTATGTCAAATTGCAAAGAGTGCTTCCTCTTGTTCGGCTCGTGTAGAAAACTTATCGAAGGCTCGAGGGATGTTTTGAAAATCTCAGCGAGCACGACGTTGTACAGCACAGAATATCCAAAGCTTAGCATCGCGTTGATCTCGTCCTTTGGTGGTCTCACAACTCTCTCTTCGAACTTGAAGTCCTTTCGCGAGAGTATCTCTCCAAGCGCTTTGTAGTAGCATTTTTTGATGTTACCCTCGATCGCCATTAGGCTCGCAATAGTGTTTTGCCTGTGATAGCTGTCTTTGAGTTTTTGGATGTAGTTGATGCTTTCATCGAGGGAGCTGAAATTCTCCAGATAGTCTTCGAGGACTCTGACCAAATTCTCAGCCGTGGCAAGAAGAATTTCTTTGGCAATGAATATGCGCCTCTCCAGGTCCTCAAAATGCTTAAACTGTAAGAGCAAAACCTCTCCGGTTTTGTTTTCTTCGACGGGATAGAAACAACCTATGTAGTCTCCGTAGTAGCTGTAAAAGAACACCGGTGTCTGAGCTTTCGAGAATAGCTCTAAGGTTTTCTTGTTGAGTTCGACTTCGGAGAAAACCATCAGAGATGAGACGTTCTTTAGAGGAATGTAGACCGGTTTCTCATCCTTGTCTTTCGGTTCAATGAACAATGTGGCATTCTTTTTCCTGAGATAGCCGTTCTTGAAAACGTAAACTGTTTCCATGTATCTCAACCCCCACGACTTTGTCCGGCTTTCAACTATTTCAACGAACGAGACCCCCTTGATTCGACAAAACCGTTTGAGATAACTGTTCTATTCGAAAAATCGGAACATATCTCGATGAGGCCTGATCGTATTGGTAAACAAAACCGGACGCGTAGTCACCGAATGCGACCCCAAAACCGAAGGCGATCGGTACAGGGCAGCTCAAAAAGAAAGACGCGCCACGATAGGCGCGTCTTCTTTTGACGATCTGCGTGACCGAGAAGAGTTCGCAAACATACTCGGTCCAATCACCGATCTTCAACATGCCAGGTTGTTTCGAACGTACGTACGCAATGAACACGTCTCTGTTCTTCAAAAACTCCCTCACCTGTGGCAGTGGATCGTGCGAGGCTAAATGTATCACGAACGCAGCTTCTTCACCATCACCAAGCAATTCGTACTCCAAAAGCTCAAGTTCCTCTTCTCTTTTCAAAGCCTTGATCTTCCTCAGCTTCTCTGGGCCGGTGAGATCCAACACCAAGTGATACCCACCTTGGTAATGGTACACAGCGATCCTTCTCTTCGCACCCACCGCAATGCCGAGCGCCATCGCAAAAGATGCTGGCCCGTTGATCGCCAAGTGTGGAACTCCACCCGACTGAAACACCACTTGCAGTGTCTCGAAAGCTCTTCTCAACTCCGAAGCGTACTCATTTTCCTGTAACATGTGCCTTCGATGGAACATCTCGACTCTGTAGATCTTTCTGTAAAGCTCCAAACTCTTGCTGGGGAAAGACCTTTCCACGGTCTCTCTCAACTCTTCCCAACCACGATCCTCTACACGTTCGCTGTGCTTGTAACACAGATACACTGGAACATGGTGTTCTCGAGTGTCGAAAAAATCAACCAAATCTCTGAAGTTTCGCACATCCAAGCCTGTCAACAGTTCTAACCCTTGCTCAGAACACACCCTCAGCTTTCTTTCCAAGCTTTCCGCTAAAGCGACGTTCCCATGCTCGTCCAAGCAACCCGAAAAAGCCACATGATTCGGTAAATTCTTCGACAACGCCCCTACTGCGACAGCGAGCATGAAGGAATCTCCACAGAAATCTCCATCGAACAGCACGGACAGTTCGAAACCGACGAGCCTTTCAATGATTCTGAGCTTCGGTGTGTGCTCCGTTAAGTTGCAGAACTCTAAGTTCGAGTTGAAGACCAAAGCTCGTCGCACATCGCTCGATTCTCCACCCACCACTGGAAACTTCACTTCTTTATGGTCAGACAAAACCACGCGCATGGACTGCTCGAAGCTCAGCGAATACTCCTTGGAGAGTAGGAGGGCCGCATTGGCGTGATCTCTATTTTCCAAGAAAAGTTTGAACACCTCGTAGAAGATCAACTTCCTGTTGGGCTGGTCCTTGGGAAGGAGCTCGAAGTCCTTCAAAAGCTTTTCTCTTGACAAAACCCTCCTTCTTACGAATCGAAGGTACTCGTACGGATCAGTCGCGAGAAAAAAAGAATGATGGTAGTTATCCATCACGTCCCCCCACATCCCAGTACTTCAATAGAATTATAACACTTCTTTGCAAATTCTCGCATCGAAGTCTCATCACAGAAAACAGAACGTTCAAAGCCTCTGTCCGCGAGACGACGATCTTCGATCCGACCGGCGGGTCTCGATCCCTCAGGGAAGGATCCGATTTGGACAACTTCCGCCCCTATCATCAGTTTTCATTCTCTCGAGAAAAACTTCATTCAGGTCGAAGAGATTCGCGGTTTGAACTCGGAGGCACCTTCCACGTCCCATCCATTTCAGGAAAGATCTCCATTCGGACCGATGCAGTTGGGTCCCCATAGGACTTCTCTGAACTTTTTCCGAATCTTCGGAAGGAAACTTTCTGTGTGCTCGTTTCCATCCCTCATAGGACCTCTCTAAACCGGCAACGGCAATGGCTCATACAACAGACCCGCAGAAAATAAGTTTCCATCCCTCATAGGACCTCTCTAAACCGTAACATTGTATGCGTATTAGACAAAGGAGGCACAGAAGGTGTTTCCATCCCTCATAGGACCTCTCTAAACGCCGCTTTTTCGGCTGGCACTTGCTCGACGTTGAAACTGAACGTTTCCATCCCTCATAGGACCTCTCTAAACCGTAACATTGTATGCGTATTAGACAAAGGAGGCACAGAAGGTGTTTCCATCCCTCATAGGACCTCTCTAAACGCCGCTTTTTCGGCTGGCACTTGCTCGACGTTGAAACTGAACGTTTCCATCCCTCATAGGACCTCTCTAAACTGTGGCTGGAAGAGAATCGAAGTGGGATAAGATAGACGAGCTTTGTTTCCATCCCTCATAGGACCTCTCTAAACATGGAGTATGGACGGGTGAGCGAAACGCTCACCCGTTTGTTTCCATCCCTCATAGGACCTCTCTAAACTGGTACCATTGGCGTATTTCATTGACCCGATAGAGTTTCCATCCCTCATAGGACCTCTCTAAACAGGAATATTTCAGCTGGCTGATAGCTATGTTTTTCAACACCGAGATGTTTCCATCCCTCATAGGACCTCTCTAAACCTTCGATTATTTCAAAAGACTATGTGTTCGACTCTGCAAATCTGGTTTCCATCCCTCATAGGACCTCTCTAAACTGCCAGTTGTGCGTGTCGAAAACGCCGTTCAAACACTCGTTTCCATCCCTCATAGGACCTCTCTAAACCCCGTAGAAGTGGCTCTATTACTGACAAAGCAGTTTGTTGCAAAGGACGATGTTACATTGGACGTTTCGAGAAGGACCCTTGTAATGAGAACTTTCGAAAAGGCATGTTTTGGGGATCCCCCCTCTGTGAGACAGGAAAAGGATGAGTTCACACGAAAGTTACAATCACATATTCTAAAGCAGGCTCTAAAAGAACTGTTCAGAATTTGGTAAATCACAGATTTAGTTGTCAAAGATCAAGTTAAAATAAAGGTAATAACGATCATTAAGACGTCACAACATTTTGACATCCCTGCTATTTCTCTGCACTCTTCTCAAATGTATTTTATCCCTCTTTTCGGGGACTGAATCCATGTATCAAGACAGAAGAGCTTTTTGACTGGCACGGGTGCTAAGTTCCCCAGCCTTGTCCTATCGAAAATCTTTTGAGTGATCTTGTCCGCTTTGGTGATTGACAAGACTATCATCTCGAATAGAACGATTTTCTCGTGTATCTCCTCTTCGCCGTCCGAGTTTCAGGAAACGGACGTCGTTAGAAACTCGCCAAAAAACGTTTTGAGGGGGCGATTCGTTCCCTCCAGTTTCAGCCCTGTTCGCAAAGAGAAAGATCCTATTCTTCCCGTCGTCAAACACCACGAACGATTTTCCCACCAAAACTGGGACCTCAAAGGATTCTCTGTGCGTTTTCACCACTCCCTGCTTCGTTTCGAGAGCATCACACCAGCTTCTTCTCGAACCCTCGCGTTCCCTGTACATCCAGACTTTCGCTTGGCCCTAGGGTCATCCGTGCCCCAATTTGCCTCTTTGCCTCGGTAAATGAGCCGTCCCGTCGCCTCACCATGAGAAGTTGCATATCTTTTCTAAAGCATTTCGAGCAACTGTTTTTCGGAGATGGTTTCTTTGATTTGAACCAAATCCTGTCTGAGTTCTTCGGTCAAAGTCAACACCTCCTCGAAAGAAGGGTGGACGGTGGTCCACCCGAAGGTTGAAAGTACTTGAAGGAACGAACTCTTTTCTCTTTGTTCGTCGAGTCGATCGTCTCACTTTTCAAAGACCACTGTGACGTTCCACGTATCTACAACGATCTTCACCCATCGCTTTGGACACAGTTGAAAGCAAATGTCACATCCACCTATATGGTTTTGTCGAAGTGAGTCACCGCTTCGTCGAGCCGACCCAGTGTTGGGGCAAAGCTCGACGCGTTTCGGTTCATAACCATTCTGAAACCTTTTCGTTGCAACATCAACTTCAATATATCACAAAAAATAAAGGTGGACAGTCAGTCCACCCGAAGATCGAAACGATTCGAAGGATCTTCACGCACCAATTTCGGCACATCTAACGGTTCGAACCTACCGTAACCGTAGTTCGTCTTCGCACCCAAGCCGTGCCATTTCAACATTTCGATGAAATGTTTTTGCAACTCTGTTTTCTCTTCAACACTCAATCCTCCTTCTTCTATCACCGTGAACCTGAACCTTCCCCCTTCGACAACGATGTACACAACTGGCACGGGGTTGTACCAATCGTTCGGAGGAGGTGATTCCCTCGAGTAGTACGGGACAAAGTGGTTGTTGACAATGTCGAGGGAGAAAGTGACATTTTCAACAGGTATGGCGTCCAAAAAGACCAATCGACCTTGGATGTGGTCGTCTCCAGACACATCTTCTCCAAAGAGATCCTTGATCTTCTTTTTGTCATAACCTGCTATTTCCCTCAGATACATCGAAAAACAGCCTTTCAAGCTGCTGCTCGGAATGATTGGAAAACCGTAGTTCCTCGAAAAAGTCATCCCCACTTCAATGATCGAAGCGTTCCCCACCCCCACCAGTAGTCGACCCTTCAATCTCATCACCACGTCGAAAACCACGTTGGTCCTGCGCAGGAGTTCGTCTCTCCTTTGGTTCGCTTCCATTATGAAATCTTTCGTTTTGATCTCTTGCACTTTCTTGAGCATTTCAAACGGCAGGTTTGGACTGTTCACGTTGAGCGATCTGAAAGCCAGTTTGTTCCAGAACAAACTCAGGTTCTCTGGGCTCACGATCCCTCACTCCTTTAGGAGGATCTCGGCGTAGCGCTTCAACCACTTGGAAGCTTCCAAGGCCACGGCTTGAACTTTGAAGTAATCCCTCTCGGGCACACTTTCGGGTTTCGATATGTCCACGGGGATCTGTTGAGAGACCAGCTCGTACAAATGACCGAGGATCACGAAACCTTGGGATTTATTTTTTAGATAGGTGATGGTTCCGATCAGACCGTTTTGAATGATCATGCTACCGAGCTTTCTCGCCAAGGTGAGGTACTCTTGTTTCGATTGAGCTTCGTTCGCGACTTCTTTGACCTTCTCCATGGCACGTCTCGCCATTTCAAGTTCCAGATTTCTCATCCTCGTCACCTCCAAAGCAGTTGACCCACATCATTCCTTTTCCTATGGTCTCCTTTCCACCTATGTTGACAATCTTCCCATCGATTTTTTCGCGCAATTTACTGAGTAGATTTTCATTACCGTACGCCATCACTCTCGCCACGAAATACATGACTGTGTCCTGTGGCAAGTACTCTTCGTACCAAAGCGCACCTTCTTCGACCGTCTTGGTGGCCTCGTTTATTCTTATCCTCGGTATGACCTCGGTCATCGTCTTGACGATGTCGCAAAACATCGTGTCGGATACTATGGCAACATCCTTACTCATCTTCGTTTGGAGTGACTGGATCGGGGCACAAGTTGAAATCCTTGAGAGTACTTCTCGAAATTTCTCCAAGCAGACATCGTTTCTCGCGTTCAAAGATATCTCCTCGATGTAAATCCTACTCGAACCGTCCAACGCGATCGCCCTGTCCTCCTCAAGCTCGAGTTTCACGATCTCTTCCAACGCTTCTTTTTCACCTGCGACGTTCAAAAATCTGGAAAGAACCAATGGGCAAGTCACCCAGATGAACAGCTTGTCTTGGCTTCTAACTGGGAAAAGCAGTATCTTCGCCTCGGAAAACGCGACCTTGCCCGGTTTCGTTTCTTTCGTGTTGTTCTGTACGATCTCATCGCCGAAAATCTTCGATTTCGAATTGTCCTGTTGAGTGTTCCTGAAGAAAGCCCTCAGCGCACCCTTGACACCCTGGATAATCGGAAAACCAGTTGTTCGCTCCCTCTGTATTGGGAGATCAACAACGCCGATTTCAAAACCGCTCCCCGCATGGACCTGCGTTTCAGCGTACAGCAAATAAACTTGTTTGTCCATATTCTCTCACTCCTCCCCTTCGAAGTAATCCCATTTCATGAAGGCCACCGTTCCGAAACCGAACTCGTTGAACTTGCTCTCTCTGAGAACAAAACTATCGATTGGACGATCCAGATAGTAAACCGTCCCCACACCGGCAGCGTGATGAATCGGTTTGGACCTGTTGTTAGCAACGTCCCAACCTGAGATAACGGTCTTCTTAGCCCCCACAATCCCCAGTATCTTGGCATCTTGGAGTTGCTTCGATTTCGGGATCATACCGTCGTCGAATATCGCTGGTGTCAAGAGCCAAACCGCTACGTTTCCGTTGAGTGGTTGGAAGATGTCTGTTTCTTTGAATTCCTCGATCCAAACCTTAGCCCAGCGTTGCTTTGCACCGAGGAACACACCATCCAGCTGGGAAACGAGCCCACACGTTTCTTCGTCGCACAGCATGAAGAAACCTCCGTTTCTGAACCTGTAAACGCTCATCGTGTATATCATTCTCTCCTCCGCCAACTTCGAGTCTTTGCTCAGACCGATTCCGAGCCTAAGTTCGACTTCATAGCAATCTGGATCCGACGGCTGAAATTCCTGACCGCTTTTGAGTTTTTTGATCTCGGAAGCTTCGATGTACTGTGCCTCGACCTTGACTGCTCCACTGAATTCACCTATCCAAGGGAGTTTGAATTCACCGTCGCTTTCCATCAATATGGGCATGGTTTTGTACTTTCCGTCGAATCTGTAAATGTTCCTCGGGGCAGGAAAATAATGCTCGATACCTTTTTGTGTTCTTTTGAATATGAAGGGTCCGAACATTTTTATCTTGCCAGGGTTGTCTGGACCACCTATGATCTCTATCTTTTTCTCGTCTATGTCTGGGAACCTTCCCAATTCCAGTTTTATCCCCCACTTCTTGAGCAAGGCCGTTCTGACCGCACCGTAGAATGGGAAAGGACTTGGAAGAGAGACGCTTTCAACCCTGTCGGATGGTCCAAACCTTCTGACTTCTCTGAAGGCGACCCAATCTTCCGGCTCGAAATAGATCGCATACAATTTCATCTCTCATCACCCCGCTTCATGGTGCGGAAAGCCAGAATGAGTTCTAAGGCCTTTTCGACGTTCGAATCTTTGCAACAGAGCTTGTAGTTGTTGAGGAAGGTGAAGATCCTGTTTGCAAACATCTTGACCTTCTCTTTCTTTTCTTCAGTCTCTCCGTGGATCGATCTTCTGATCACGTAGTGAACGAACTTCTGCAGAACAGATTCGTCTTGCGATAAAATTTGAATGTCATCGCTCAAGAGTTTGTAAAGACTCCTTCTGGAAACATTCAGCTCGATCATGAGGTTGAAAAGGCATTCCAACTCTTCTACGACGTCAAGACCACCCACCTTCCACTTCGAACCGACTTCGGTGATCTGCCCGGACCTTCGAACGAAATGAACCACGAAAGAGTCTCTTCCGTAGTCCTCCTTGGCCTTCTCTTCAGCTTCTCTGGCAAGTTTGACAGCGACCTGAAGCGGAAATTTATGGTGCACCACAGAGATACCTGCGCTAATTGTTGCTCTTTCTCCCATCAACGGTGCGAAGCGTTTGCCGTCCACATGAAGAATGCCGTTCTCAGCCTCGTACTTGTGACCATCAACTTCCAGACCGATTCCTTCACCTCTGAACAACTTTCTCAGTTCGTTGGCACACTTGAGCGCCTTGTCCGCTGGAAGCAGTGCCAAAACGTCGTCTCCTCCACAGTAGACCAGCATGCCCTCGTTTCTCTCCACAACACTCTCAACGAGCGAAGAGAATATCCCAAGAGTTCTTGACAGCTGCCTGTGGTAGGAAGGCTGAATCAGCTTCCTGGCTCTGAGCTTTTCCCAAAGCTCTGGCAGTTCATCCTCGAGTCTGTCTTTCACCTTACTGTGAAAGGTTTGATCAACGTTCGGAGCTTTCTCTCCACTGACCCATTTCCCCATTTCGTCTCCGTCCATCATCAGGACGGCGAAATAGGGGTTTTTCATTTTATCTTCACCTGAAGCCTTCAAATCTTCATTGGCCACATTTCTTTGCGCTATGTCGCGTGTGGATTCATATCTCACATCTTTTTGGAGTATTTCTGGAAGCTTTCTCTTGACTGCGTTGACCGCTCCGAGCAGATCTCTCTTTTCCTCATTTTCAAAAATTTCCACGAACTCTACACAGGCCTTCACGCCGGCACCGAAGTCGTCCGCTTCCAGGATCCTTCCGTTTCTGATCTCCTCGTACGGTTTGAAAAGCCTTTGGTTCTTGAGTGCGGTGAGTTTCGAAACCAAGATCCTATAGCTGTAGTTGTAATAACTACCTTCGTTTGGAGCGTAACCGTCACGTTGCTGGATTTCCTTCAGCATCTGCGCGTATGCTTCCACGTCTGAGCCTTTGAAGAACCTCTTGACCTTCTTCAACGCTTCGCTCGGTGAAATCAGATCGAATCGGGCTTTCACGATAGTTGGGAAAAGATTGATCTGCCTGTCGAAGGAATCCAAGTCGAAGTCCATTGTGGTTTGAAGAATGCTCGACTCGGTCTTCACGGCGAGTTGATTCCAACGATCGAGTATGGCTTTTTCGCACTCTTTTATCCATTCATCGGCTTCGCTCGACGGTACCACCGCCACGAAAACGTTCGGTAAACACGCCACCTTGTCGCTCATCTTGGGTAGCTTGGCCAATTCGTTTGGAAAGTTTATCCCCAATTTTCGCATCGTTTCTTCCAAAAAGCTCACGTTCCTCAAGTACGGATAAATGATAGAATCGAAACCAAGACCAAGGCCGAGCTTTTCCAACGCACCGTATATCAGGTAGGAAATCAGATAACTACCCGCCCACAGGTCACGAGTTTTCCTCGCCTGGACTATCGTTTCTTGAACTGGACCGATCTGCATCGCAATCAGTGAGGCTTTGACTCTGTTTCCCTCAACACATGGGACGAGTGCGGATGTGGTGTCGAGGTGGTCCACTATAGAATGGTTCGGAACACGTGTGTCGGCAGGCAAGAGCTGCGCATAGGGTATCACGTAAGGCAGAACCCACCACACGAGATGGTAGAGTTTTTCGAAATTGTCTGGAAACTTCTTTTTGAATTCTTCGAAGCGATCGAACAAGGGTTTTTCCTCCAATATCTCACGAAGAGCGCTCGGGTCATCGAACAACTTCACGACTTCTCCAGAAAAAGGATGCAGGAATTCCAAATTTTGTTCAATCTTTATTTGCTTCTCTCTGCTCTTTTCAAAGGGCAAAGGTATCCTGTCCATGGCGCTCGCGGTTGTGTCTTCGGGACCTCTTTGAAACTCCAAGCCAAGCTTTTCCGCAAGATCCTTAGAGATCTTCTCGTGCGCCGATATGTTCAAAGCTTTCGTGAGAGGATCGTGCAGGATGGCGGAAAGTTTTTTCTTCCAAAAATTCTCATCTCTTTGAATCAAATGCACACACCCCCCATCTCTTTTTCGATTATCTTTTCAAGTTTTTCATAATTCTCAAATCCAATCACTTCAAACACTTTGCTTATCGCCCCCATCGTCTGAACGTCTTTCTCAAGGCCAAGGTTCGCCTTGCTCGTGATCTTGCTTTCCAAGATCAGAACGATCGGTTTCCAGCCGTCCGAAAATTTGTGGATCGATATGAAGAGTGGAGAAGCCTTGCGACCTTCAATTTCATCATTCCTCATCTGTTCGACCTCCTCAAGTGAGGAGTAGAGGATCACCTTGATACCCCTGAAGAGATTGGGATTGTTCTTGTCTTGCAGATTCTGATACTGAAGTGGCAGACCCAATATGGACGGTGGGATCGTGATCTGATGACTTCCTTTGAGCAGGGCGTTTTTCAGATCTTCAACGCAGTCACCGTTCAAACGTCTCAACTTATGCTTCAACTCTGGATACCAACCCCTTTCGACGACTTTTCGCTTCTGCTTATCAATCTGAATTTTGTAAAGTCGCTTGAAAACTTCTGTCGGAGCCGAGTCGGCTAAATTGTCCAGCTTGAAAACTTTGCAATGTGTGAAACTCGGAAACTCCGGTAGACCGTTGAAATTCGTTCTGCCGAGGACAAGCTTTGGAACGTCGCTCTTTCTGTTGTGTTCTTCGATAAATTCTTTGATCATTTTCGTAACCTTCTCGATGACATCTTTGTATTTCTCCACCGAGCGCTGATAACCTTGCGGATTGACGATCTCGAACCCTCCAAATCCCTTGCGCGTCTTGGCTCCAAAACCAGAGAAGATGGAAATCAGTTGAAGGAGTGATAGGATGATCTCCTTAACCTTTGGATCGTGGAAGAAGAAGGTTAACGTGAGGAT
Source organism: Pseudothermotoga hypogea DSM 11164 = NBRC 106472 (assembly GCF_000816145.1). Lineage (NCBI taxonomy): Bacteria > Thermotogati > Thermotogota > Thermotogae > Thermotogales > Thermotogaceae > Pseudothermotoga > Pseudothermotoga hypogea. The sequence continues at coordinate 1,081,144 of NZ_CP007141.1, forward strand.
GCTGTCTTGTGGGAGATACTTAGAAACGGTCCCTTTCTCAGAAACGGTCATTTTTGGGGTATCATAAAGTCCGTAGAATATGTAGTCATATGTTGTTATTAGATTCCCGCTTCCCATAGATTTAATGAGTTGATTTTTAAATTTAACTTTGTATTCAATTTCAATTTGTCCGAGAGACTTAGTTTGAACGCGGTCAAACGGATTCACCATCAATCCAAAAGGTGCTCTTCTTTCTTGTGAACCAAAGATCAAGCCCTCGAGGAATTTCAAACCTTTGTACTTCACGTTCCTCCATTTTTTCTTCTCTTTTTCCGGCAGTCCATCGACGTCGAGCTCATAGACGTTTATCACGAGTGGTGCAACGGCTCTGAACCAGAATCTCAAAACTCCCTTGATGCTTTGAGGTCTCAACTCGAAAGGGTATTGTCCAGACGAACTCTGCTGAGCTCCTCTGGAAAACATCGGAGTGATCACCCTGCATTCGACCTCAAGCCGTTCGAAGCTCACTGCATCACCCCCCAAAGTTTGATGACGAACTTTCAAAGAAAAATTCGACACGAAGTTCAGGCTTCAAGGACGTACTTGAATATCGTTTTGAATGGTGCGTCCTCTCTGTAGCGAAGGTACACTTCTTTTCCCTCAAACCGTACTTCTGTGATCGTCCTCTCAAGGCCTATGTGCGCGTAGAAGTTTCGCTGGTCGGGTTTAGAATCCATCTGTTCGTCCGAATCGTACACGACCGACATACTGATCCATCGATCGAGATGTTCCGAATTCTTGAACCGGTTCTTTAGATTGCTCGTCTCGCTCTCGAAGAGGATACTCTCGATCTTCAGTTTCTTGAGTATTTGCCCAAACTTCTCGCATAGAAGTTCAAATGCCAAACTCTTCTCTCTGTCGAAAGATTTGATGTCGTTCTCGAACAGCATGCTAACCAATCCATCGTAGAGAGCGAGCTCGTTTACAACTGCTATCAGAAATTCCTTGTCCAAACCCAAAGAACGCGAGTAATCCCTCTGGAGTCTTTGGAGGGTATAATCGACGAACGCGAACAAACGATTCTTGACCGTGTCTGGATCATCAAGATTTACGTTGATCGTTGGATCGAGTGTACCGACACGATCGAAGTAATACAACGGTAAGGGCAACGATTTCGAGATCGAGAGGAAGACCAAAACGCTTTTCAAAAGCATGTTTGTGAGTTCCCTCTTGGCCGTCCTCATTTCCACGCTCTCTTCTGCGAAAGCTTTATCCTTCAACGCTTTTTTAAGGACGTTTAACCTGTCATCGCGTTTGACGCCATTCTTCTCCATGTAAGAAAGCAGAGGCGAGCTGAAATGAAATTGATGCTCGATGGGCTGGACGTGGATCTTGAAGATGGAAGATCTGTTGTCGATTATCGGATCAGAGAAAGCTTGGAAAACCCTCGGAACTTTCTCTCGATCGATGTGGAGAAAAGCCAAAAAGTTCAAGAAATGATCGACGGCCTCGACCAACGCGACCACAGAGATGTTGTGGCCTGTGGAAACATCGACGTAGATATCTTCAGGTTTTTCCTGCAAGTATCTCTTGACGAGCTCGAAAAAGATCTCCAGGACGATGTCATCGTACTTCACATCGAAGGTCACTTCTCGATCGAAGTACATGTAAGTTCCCAAAGAGTGGATGACGAACAGATCGTCCACGTTCTCTTGCAGAAGCTGTTCCCTCAGGTACTCCTTGGGAAAACGAAGGTATTGTTCGAGATCGTTCGGAGGCTCCATGTCCTTACTCAAGACTGCGCTTACGGGGTAGATCAGAACCAGTTTCGTCTGTTTGCCTTCGTCCGACAGAGCCCTTTTCAGTGCCATCCCCGACAGGGATTCTGTGTAAATTCTTCCATCAACACTGAAATCGACAAGTTTTTCCGTCTCACCTGGTTTTCTCTTTGACACGGGCCTGCCGATTTGATACAACAATGTCAAAACTATCGCTCCTTGTTGCTATAATATCACGGTTCAAAACTGTTTTTAAACAAAATCTTTTCAAGAAGAATGAAATAGGTATCGACTTTCGAAGGATTTCACAAGCAGTTGGGTTTCAAGTTATGCGATTCATCGGCTTCTTCAAACTCAGCGAATGTTTCTGTAAAAGAATATCGGTGGAACCATGTCCAAACACACCATGGTTGTCGTATCAAAGACTGAACTTTCAAGTCAATGAAAAAAGGGTGGACTGGTGTCCACCCCGAGGTTGGAGAATAGATCTCAGTTCTCCGAAAGTTCCTGTTGGGTTCTCTGCGCGCTGGGCAGCTCCTCCACGAGGCAACTTCCTCGATCGCCGCCCTTGTTCACTTTTAGGAAGATGTCCATGATCTCCAAAGCGATCGCGTACGCGTCAGCGAAGGTGTTCTGCATCTTCATCGACAGATCGAGCAACGCTTCTTCGTATCGTTCGCGATCCTCAGGCTCTGCCATTTGGATGAAGTTCTCCAGATCCTTCCGCATCGATTCGAACATCCTCACGACGGAACCCAGAGCGTCGTAGTAACCATTGAGAGCCTTGAAGAACACGAACAAGTTATCGACCTCCCCTCACACGTAGGTGTACCACTTGAGAAATTGAGGAACGATCGTGATTTCCGTGTACGGTGGAATTTGTTCGAGCAAAGTTTGGATCTGCTCACCAGGCATGATGAACCACAGCAGAAGGCTTTGTCCTTTGCTTTCACCCTCCACGATCATTCTCAGCGTTCGATCTTCTTCGGCTTCGAAGACCACATAGCCCGTGATGCGGTACCAATCTTCTGTGTAAAAGACCATGTGCGGTTCGATGTAGCATCGCTCGCATCGAACATTGAACTTTTGTGGGTTTTGTTCCCAGATTTGCGCATCGAAAAGTTTCACCGTGGGTGTGATCGAACTGAGAAGTTCGCGCTCTTGTTCAGTCAAGAGGGTGAACGGTTTGAAGGTGTAACGATCCTTGCGCAACGTAACACCTCCTTGGAGATGTTCGGCGCATTCGTGGGATGTTTTCAAAAGTCTCGTGTGGGTGAAGGTCTTGGGGTCCGGGGCTATTGAGTTTTCAAAGACCCCGGCGAAGAGTTCCAGCTTGTATTGAGACGAAGTTGGTGTGGGATTTTGGACAGGAATCGAGGAGGATGAGATTTGGAAGGTGCGAGCACGCGATGAGAATTTACGCTGAGAAGATTACTCTCAATTTGCAAGAAAGTAAAATCACAACCCCTTCTTCAAGAAGACCGCCAGCCCGATCGAGAGGATTATCAAAGCGACGCCGAAGATCACCAGGCCCGCAGATCCGGTCGTGGCACCTGTTACTATGAAAACTATCCCCGTGATCACACCTTTCAGCGCTCGCGAATAGACCATGTTTCAACCTCCGTTTCACTTCAGACGTTTTTTCAAATACCAAAGCCCAAGGACGATGAGAAGTATGACGAGCGCAGTCAAGACGAGAAACGCATCCGCCAGAAAGATGCTCGCTATAAGAAAAAGAATCACAGCAACGATAACCATTCCTATCCCAACGAAAGCCATGCTCGATCCCTTCTTGCAACGATATGACGGGACAGACCCGTCGTTTTGGACAACTTTTTTTAAAGGGGAGTCTCAATTCTCACACGATCGAGGCTTTAGAGGCTTTATAATATCACGGAGGGAAAGACGTGCGACCGCGTTTCAGAGACGTTGGATTGACTTTCGGAAAACTCGAACCTGGAGAGAGGAACCTTTTGAGCGACGTGGAAGGTGTGCGCGTCGGTCACGTCACGATAGTTTCGAACGAACCGACCATCGTTCGAACTGGTGTAACAGTCATAGTGCCGAGCGAAGAGATCTTCGAAAAACCTCTGAGTGCGGCGTGCAGTGTTCTGAACGGGTTTGGAAAATCGATTGGGCTGATGCAGATAGAAGAACTCGGGCAGATCGAAACACCGATCGTGCTCACCAACACTTTGAGCGTTGGGTACGCGTTTCAAGGTGTCGTTGAACTGGTGAAAACTAAGAAAAAGTTTAGAACGCTCAATCCCGTGGTGGGTGAGTGCAACGACGGTTTTCTGAACGACATACTCTATCCCGCAGTGAAGCCTGAGCACGTTGTCGAAGCGTACGAGAAGGCGAGCGAAGTTTTTGAACTGGGTTCTGTGGGCGCGGGCACGGGCACGGGCATGGTCAGTTTTGGGTTCAAAGGTGGTATAGGCAGTGCCTCGAGAAAGCTCAAAGACGGACACGTTCTTTCAGCTCTCGTACTCGCCAACTTCGGTAGCTTTGACGATCTCACGATACTGGGAAAGAGGGCTTGTGAACATGTGAAAAGTGGTGTGGTGAAAAAGAGTGAAGGTTCGATCGTGATCGTTCTGGCCACAGATGTACCACTCGATTCAAGACAACTGAAACGTGTCGCGAGACATTCTTTCTTGGCACTCGGTATGCTGGGTTCTGCGGGTCATCATGGCAGTGGAGATGTTTGTATAGCGTTCTCAACTAAAGAAGGTCATGTACGCGACGAGAAAGAACTTTTCGACGAACTTTTCAGGGCTGCGGTTGAAAGCGTTTACGAAGCGATCTGTGACGCGCTCTTCTGCGCCGAAACCGTGGATGGTTTTTGTGGTAGAGTGGAGGCGATGCCGATCGACTGGCTTTTGAACGGAGGTAGATAGGTTTGAAGGACACCAGGTTCATAAGAAACATCTGTACGATCGCTCACATAGATCACGGCAAGACCACGTTCGTCGACAGGATACTCGAGCTCACCAAGAGTGTCGATCCACGAAAGATGCACGAGCAGTTCTTGGACCAGATGGACCTCGAGAGGGAACGTGGCATCACGATAAAGGCTCAGCCCGTAAAGGTGATCTACAACTACGATGGTCAGGATTACGAGATAAACATCATAGACACTCCGGGGCACGTCGATTTCTCGTACGAGGTCAGCAGGAGCATGGCGGCCTGCGAAGGCGCCGTGCTGATCGTGGACGCTTCGCAGGGAATAGAAGCGCAGACCGTGGCGCACAGTTATCTTGCCATCGAGAACGAGCTCGACATCGTTCCCGTGCTCAACAAGATAGATCTTCCCAACGCCAACATTGAAGAGAGTCTGCAACAGGTTGCGGACCTGCTCGGAGTGCCGAAACAAGACGTGCTGAAAATGAGCGCCAAGACGGGTGAAGGTGTGGAAAACGTTTTGAGGGCGATCGTAGAACAGGTCAGACCGCCGAAGGGTGATCCCAACAAACCTTTGAGAGCGCTCATCTTCGACGCAAAGTACGACAAGTACAGGGGCGTCATCGTTTACGTTCGCATCTTCGACGGAGTTCTCAAAAAGAAAGACCAGATACTGATCATGTCGACGAACCAAAAATACGAAGTCGAGGAGATCGGAATCTTCACCCCAACCATGGTTCCGACGGACAGTTTGGGACCGGGTGAGGTGGGTTATGTCATCGCTGGAATAAAGGAAGTTTCCGAAGCGAAAGTCGGCGACACGATTACGAACGCTCTCTCACCCACGGACGAACCCTTGCCAGGCTACAGGGACGTCAAACCCATGGTGTACGCGAGCGTGTTCCCTGGACTTCCCGAGTACTACGAGGAGTTGAAAAAATCGCTTGAAAAACTCAAACTGAATGACTGGGCACTCACTTTCGAGCCGACCACTTCACCCGCCTTGGGCTTCGGTTTCAGGTGCGGTTTTCTCGGTTTACTGCACATGGACGTGGTGAGAGAAAGACTCGAGCGCGAGTTCGAAATTAGCGTGATCATGACCGCGCCGAACGTCGAGTACAAGGTGCTTCTCAGAAACGGTGAAACGATCATCGTGAACGATCCAGCGAAGTTCCCGGAAGAGGATCAGATAGAGAAGGTGTACGAACCTTACGTGAAACTTTCGATCATCACACCGACAGATTACATGGGAAACATTCTGACGCATCTGCAGAACGAAAGAAGGGCCACTCTGCAACACACCGAGAACGCGGGAAAGAACAGGATCATCATGTATTTCAAAGCACCACTCGCTGAAATCATCAGCGATTTCTTCGACAAGCTGAAAGCGATGAGTAGAGGTTACGCTTCCATGGACTACGAGATGATGGGCTTTGAGGAATCCGAGATCGTCAAGCTCACCATCTTGGTAAACAGAGAACCTGTGGATGCTCTTTCGACGCTGGTCCACAAGAGCAAGGCCTACACGGTCGCGAAAAAACTGGTGGACAAGCTGGCAGAACTCATACCGAGGCACCAGTTCGAAATACCCATTCAAGCGAAGGCTTCGGGCCGCATCATCGCGAGGGCGGACATCAAGGCTCTAAGAAAAGACGTGCTCGCAAAATGTTACGGTGGCGATGTGACGAGGAAGATGAAGCTTTTGGAAAAACAGAAAGAGGGAAAGAAGAAACTGAGAGAAATAGGTCAGGTGAGTATTCCACAGGAAGCCTTCCTCGCGATACTGAAGATAGGTCAGGAAGAAAAGTGAGAAACCTGTTGGAATCGTGTCCCAACTTTTAAACTGAGGGCAAAACATGCCCTCTTCTTTGTGGATATAATTTTGACTGCCCGCCGATTGGGGTGTCGCCTTTGAAAATACTTGGGCTCGACCCGGGGTTTGGCACGTTCGGCTACGGAGTCATCGAAGTCTTCGGGAACAAGCTCTGCCACGTGGCCCACGGTGCCATCATCACAGAGAAAGATGAGCCGATCCAGTCGAGGTTGAAAAGCCTCTATGAGCAGATCAAAAAAATCGTTCAGAGCCATTCGCCCGATGAGGTGGCCGTGGAACAGCTGTTCTTTTACAAGAACGTGACCACAGCCATTGCGGTTGGAGAGGCTCGCGGCGTGTCGTTGCTCGCAGTGGTGGAGCTCGATATTCCCATCTTCGAGTACACGCCGCACGTGGTGAAAAAGGCGGTCACAGGGAGCGGGAAGGCCAGCAAGGGCGATGTTCAGAAGTGGGTCACGCTCTTGCTGGGGCTGAAAGAAAAGCCGAGGCCGGACGACGCCGCCGACGCGCTCGCAATCGCTATATGTCACGCGCACAGAAGAATGTTCGAGCGGAGGTTCGAGCAATGAGAAGACTGTTCGTCGACGAACTGAAGATTGATCTAAAGCAACTTGCAGAATCGCTCGGAATAAATCTGGAAGAATCCCGCACGGTTCATGGTGTCGTGTACGATGCGATCACGAACACTTTGATCGTTAGGATAGACGGAGAGTTTTCGTGCCAGGCGGACTTCTGTGAAAGACTGTCTCGAGAACTCGGCGCACACGTTTCGTTGCAGTTCACGAAGGTAAACATCGAACTGGAAAAGCTCAGAAAAGAGCTGAACGGAAGTTTTCCATACGTGCACGACGTGCTGGTTTTCGAAGACAGAGTGGTTCTTAAGGTGACGGGAGACTTCGCAAGAGAAAGACTCAACGGAAAACTGAAGGACGTGAGTAAGAAGATAGAAAGCCTGACGAATATCAAAAAACCCATCGAGATAGAGGTCATTCAACCACCTGTGGACAGCATGAAAGAAGAACACATCGTGGTGGTCGAGGAAAAACCCAAAAAGAGAAGAAAAACATCGAAGTTCTTCAGCCCGTCGAATCTACCGACCGAACCTGGTAAGGTCAGGGTCGAGGGTACCGTCTTCAAGATGGACCTTAGGGAAGGTAGAAAGCGTACCCTGCTGGTGTACATAACCGATAAGATAGACTCGCTGTTATGCGTTGCGACCAACAGCGTTTTGGACAAAATTCTGAACGAGATCCAGGAACAGGACCACGTCGTTTTCTCGGGCACTTTGAAATTCGACGAGAACAACGAGCCGACACTCTACGTCGATGAGTTCGAAAAGCTTGAAAATAACGAAAGAACGGACAGATCGGACCAGAAACGTGTCGAACTGCACGCGCACAGCAAGTTCAGCGATCTGGACAGCGTGCTTGACATAGAAGCCTACGTTAAGACGGCCGCGAGGTGGGGATGGAAAGCGATCGCGCTTACCGACCATGGTGTGGTGCAGGGTATTCCACAGTTCTTCGAGATGTGCAAGACTCATGGGATCAAGCCCATCTTCGGTATAGAAGCGTACGTTGTGAACGATGCGGAACCCGTCATTCTGAACGGTGAAGATGTGGACGTGGAATCGAGCAGGTACGTCGTTGTGGACCTCGAGACGACGGGGCTCCATCCCATGTTCAACGAGATCATAGAGATCGGTGCCGTCGCTGTCGAGAACGGAGAGATCGTTCAAGAGTTCCACAGTCTCGTGAAACCTAAAGAGAAACTCGATCCCTTCACCGTTCAATTCACCAACATCACCGACGAGATGCTTCAGGACCAACCGAGTATAGAAGAGGTCCTGCCAGAATTCCTGAAGTTCTGTGAAAACAGCGTTCTTGTCGCCCACAACGCGAACTTCGATTACAGATTCTTAAGGCACTACGCCAAGAAAGTCTGCGACGTCGATTGGAACATACCCGTCATAGACACCTTGGCGTTGGCGAAGAGACTGGTGCGACTCTCGAGCTACAACCTCGAGAAGCTCGTTTCTCACTTCAAGGTTGGCTCTTTCAAACACCACAGGGCGCTCGAAGACGCAAAGGTGACGGCCAAGGTGTTTGTGGAGCTCTTGAAGATCCTCAAGGAGAAGGGTGTGACGAGTTTCAGAAAGGTCGAATCGGTGCACAAGGAATCTCTCGTCACCCAATCCAAACCCTTCCACGCCACGATCCTCGTTCAAAACAGAGAGGGTTTGAAGAACCTGTACAGGCTCGTTTCAAACGCGCATGTGAAGTACTTCCACAGCGTGCCCCGCATACCCAAAAGTGAACTTCAGACCATGCGTTCAGGCCTGTTGATTGGAAGCGCATGCATTGCGGGAGAACTGGTGCAAGAGATCTTGGCCGGCGCGAATGAGGAAGAGATAGAAGAGACCGCATCTTTCTACGACTTCATAGAGATCATGCCTCTGGATCTCGTGCCGATGTACAACGAGCTCGGTATCTCGCGCGAGAAGCTCAAGCAGATCTACAGGAGGCTCTGCGAGATCGGAGAGAAACTGAAGATACCAGTCGTGATGACGGGGGATGTGCACTTTCTGGACCCGGAGGACGAAAAGATCAGAAAGGTGCTCATGGCGCCACAGAGCGAAACGATTCCAGATCAGCCGAAGGCCTATCTGAGAACGACGGAAGAAATGATCGAAGCGGCCATGGAGATACTCGAGGACGAACAGAAAGCGCGCGAAGTGGTGATTAACCATACAAACCAGATCGCTGAAAGCATCGATTTCATCGTGCCGCTCGAGAAAAAGCTCCACACTCCGAAGATCGAGGGGGCTGAGGAACAGATAAGAAACTTGACCATGCAGAGGGCGGTCGAAGTCTACGGTGATCCGTTGCCGAAAGCGATTCAAGAAAGGATCGATAAGGAGCTCAACGCGATCATAAACCACGGTTACGCGGTGTTGTATCTCATAGCGAAGAAGATGGTCGACAAGTCCCTCTCGGATGGTTACGTGGTCGGCTCACGAGGCTCGGTTGGCTCTTCTCTCGTCGCGCACCTGCTGGGTATAACGGAAGTGAACCCCCTGCCGCCGCATTATTACTGCAAGGAGTGTCACTACATCGAATTCAATGAGTCTGGACGCTACGGTTCTGGGTTCGATCTGCCGAGGAAAAACTGTCCGAAGTGTGGAAGGTTGCTGGAACGCAACGGTCAAGACATTCCCTTCGAGACCTTCATGGGATTCGAGGGGGACAAGGTGCCAGACATAGATTTGAACTTCTCTGGAGAATATCAAGAAGAAGCGCACAAGTTCGTTGAAGAACTCTTCGGCAAAGATTACGTTTACAGAGCAGGAACGATAAACACCATAGCCGCACGAACGGCTTACGGCTTCGTGAGAGCGTACGAAGAGAAACTTGGAAGAAAGGTGAGAAAGGCCGAGGTCGAAAGACTCGTTGCAGCCATCACAGGTGTGAAGAGGACCACGGGCCAGCACCCAGGTGGACTCATGATCATACCGAAAGAGTTCGAGGTGTACGATTTCACCCCCGTTCAGTATCCGGCGAACACGAAGGAAGCCAAGGTTTTCACAACGCATTTCGATTACGAATCCATCCACGACGATTTGGTGAAGATAGATGCGCTCGGACACGATGATCCCACGTTCGTCAAGATCCTCAAAGATCTGACGGGCGTAGACCCGATGAGCGTGCCGATGGACGATGAGGAAACGCTGAAGATCTTCTCGAGCCTCGAGCCACTCGGTGTGAAACCACAGGATCTCGACAACAGGACCGACGTGGGCACTCTGGGTATTCCAGAGTTCGGAACGCAGTTCGTCAGGGGTATGCTGACCGAGACAAGGCCCAAGACTTTTGCGGATCTTGTGAGAATCTCGGGACTTTCGCACGGTACGGACGTTTGGCTCAACAACGCGCGAGATTGGATAGAACAGGGCAAAGCCACGCTCTCTCAGGTCATCGCCTGTAGGGACGACATCATGAACTATCTGATAAAGATGGGCATGAACGCATCGAAAGCCTTCAAGATAATGGAGAACGTCAGAAAAGGTAAAGGTTTGAGCGAAGAGGACGAAAAGCTCATGCGTGAATTGAATGTACCCGAGTGGTACATCGAATCGTGCAAACGTATAAAGTATCTCTTTCCGAAGGCTCACGCCGCTGCCTATGTGAGTATGGCCTTCAGGATCGCATACTTCAAGGTCCACCATCCGCTCGCTTTCTACGCGACCTTCTTTACGCTGAAAGGCGAAGAGTTCGACATCGACGCGGCGTTGTACGGACCTGAAATGGTCAAAAAGAAGCTCGCGGAACTTTCCAATGTTGGGGAAAAAGATGTGCGGGACAAGGCGGCGGAGACCACGCTCGAGGTCATGCTCGAAATGTTCGCACGTGGCTTTTCCTTCTTACCACCGAACATAAACAAATCCCACGCGAGACTCTTCCTCATCGAAGGGAAAAAACTGCGCATACCTTTCAACAAGCTTCCGAACCTTGGAGACAGTGTTGCAGAGTCCATAATTCGAGCGAGGAGCGAAAAACCCTTCAGTTCCCTCGAAGACGTATTGAAAAGAACGAAGCTCAACAAATCTCACCTGGACATCTTTAAAAAGTACGTCGAGCTCGAGGGCCTGCCCGAGAAAGAGCAGATCAGCCTGTTCTGAAAAACCTGTACAATAGTTTTCAAGGAGGACGAAGAGATCCACCCAGTTTGGTGCGGTGAACTCTTCGCTGAACGGATGAACGTTGAAAACGCTTACTGTGAAAAGCTTCGAGAAATTTTGAAGAGCTATGGTATTGATATGAACGAGCAGAAAATCGAGCTGATCGCTCGCTATCTTTTGTTGCTCATCGATGCACCCATCAATGTGTCGGGCATCGAAGATTTTGAATCTGCGGTTCACAAACACGTTGTCGACGTTCTCTTGCCTGTCAGTTGGCTCGAGGGTAGACTGCTGGACGTTGGTACCGGTGGAGGAGTTCCGGGTGTGGTACTCTCGATAGTGTATCCGATCACGAGTGTCTTGGTCGATTCCTCGAAAAAGAAAACAGTGTGGCTTTCGAACACGATTGAAAAGCTCGGATTGAAAAACGTCGAGGTGGTCTGTGAGAGGATAGAAAACCTCGCCGATCGCTACAGAGAAAGCTTCGATTACGTCACGGCGCGCGCCGTGGCACCTTTGAGGATCCTTTTTGAACTCTGCGCGCCGTTCTGCAAGATCAACGGGCTGTTGCTTCTCTACAAAGGACCGAACTGGCCTGAAGAGATGACGCAGGCGAAAAGGGCTGCTGAGATTTTGAAAGTTAAACTCGAAGAAAGCGTCGAGTACAGACTCTCGGGTGGTGAAAGAAGGGTGCTCTTGAAGTTCAGAAAATTCGCACCGACGGAAAAAACCTATCCGAGGGAAACGAAGAAGATCTTGAAGCGTCCACTGTGAGGGAAAGACATGTTTCTTTTGAAGACTTGGAACTTTCCTGCGAAGACGAACATGGCGATCGATGTAGTCTTAGCAGAGATGGCGAGTCAACCTTTGCTCAGGCTGTACAGCTGGGCAAGACCCACGATTTCGCTCGGAAAGCACCAGAAACGGATCGAGTTGAACAGAGAGTACATGGAAAAGGCGGGCATCGAGTGCGTCGTCAGACCGACGGGTGGCAGGGCGGTGCTGCACTGGGACGAGCTCACCTATGCTTTCATGGTGCCGAGTTCACACGAGCTTGCGAAGAAGAACCTGGAAGATTTCCACAGAACGATCAGCGAAAGAATCTTCTCGGCGTTGCGAAAACTCGATCTGCCAGTCGAAATAGAGCCACGAAAGGGGCAGGTCACGAAGAGCCCTGCGTGTTTCGAATCGCCGTCCATGTACGAGATCACTCTGAACGGAAAGAAATTGGTGGGAAGCGCCCAGATGAGGACGAAAGATTTCGTACTCGAACATGGTTCAATACTTTTTAGAACACACGTTGAAGAGTACGCAAGATGCTTGAACCTGGACCCTGCCAGCTTGAAAGACAAATTCATCGGTCTGGAGGAAGTGAAAGACGTGTCTTTGGAAAATCTTTCAGAGAAGTTGGTCGAATCTTTCGGCGAACTTTTTGGACCCATCGAGTATTTCACGCTCAACTGTGAGCTTTTGAACAGAGTCTACGAAAGGGAGGATCAGTTCGCTTGCCCGGTAAGTTGACGATCGTCGGTACTCCGATAGGCAACATGTTAGACATGACCATAAGGGGAATCAAAGCGCTCAGAGAGGCGGACGTCATCTTGGCCGAGGACACGAGAAGAACGTTGAAACTGCTCAAGTTTTACAGGATAGAGAACAAACAGATTCTGTCCTACGGTGTTCACAACCAGACCAAAAGTATACCTTCGATCCTCAAGCTCCTCAGCGAGGGAAAAAAGGTGTGCTTAGTGACGGATTCGGGCATGCCGTCGGTGGCCGATCCGGGAGGGCATTTGGTGGACGCTTGTTGGAGAAAAGGTATCGAACTCGATGTGATGCCCGGTCCGAGTGCGCTCACGTGTGCGATGGCGCTCTGTGGGTTCGACACTTCGCGCGTGCTCTTTACAGGTTTTCTTCCTCGCGGCAAGAAGAGGAGAAAGTTTTTGAGAGAGATGAAAGGAAAGAAACTCGTTCTGGTGTTCTTCGAAGCGGCGATCAGGATGCAGGCAACACTGAAGGATGTGCTGGAGATCTTGGGTGACTGTGAGATCTTCGTTGGAAGAGAGATGACGAAGATGTTCCAACAGCTGTACAGGGGCAAGGTGAGCGAGGCGTTGGAACTTTTCAAAGACACCAAGGGTGAGATAACGGTCGCTCTGAACCTCAAGGGGAGGGAAGAATCTTGAAGAGAGAGGTTGAAAAACTGCTCAGAGAGATCTGCTTCACCGTTAAGGTCGAAGGCAGAATCGTGCTCAAGGATTATGCCATCACGACCGCACAGTTCGATCTTTTGCAAAGGCTTTACTTCAGAGGTCCAATGAAAATGGTTGATCTGAGTCAATCTTTGGGCATCGCGAAGAGCACGCTGAGCGGGATCGCCAAGAGGCTGGAAACCGCGGGTTACGTGGAAAGAAAACGAGGAATCGACAAGAGAGTTTACATGCTCTCCATCAGCGAGAAGGGCAAGAAAATCATCGACAGCGTCATAGAAAGGCGAGTCGAGTTCATCGGAAAAGTCCTTGAGAACATTGGAGAGCACAGATCCAGAGAGCTACTCAAACTGCTCGAAAAACTCAAGGAAGAGATGGAAAAGTGCAGAAGCCGTTGATTCTGTTTCTACTCATCACTCAACTCTGTTTTGCGGTCACCTTAGTGACCAACGTTCCGAACGTCGAGGTGAGGCTCGGTTCAGTCTTGCTGGGCGTGACCGACAGAAGCGGCGTGGCGCAGATCGATGTGAGCCTTCCCGCGACGCTCACGCTCGCCAAACCTGGTTATCTGACCAGATCGGTCTATCTGGAAGATCCAGAGAAAACTTACTTCGTCGCTTTGATCGCGTCTGCCAATTTGCAAATCAGCACCACACCGAGCGGTGCTTCGGTGTGGATCAACAAAAAGCTGGTGGGTCAGACCCCGCTCGAAGTGGATCTGGAACCGAAAGAATACGAGATCGAGGTGCACAAAGAAGGATTCTGCAGAATCAGAAGGTCCGTTTCTTTACAGGCACGCGAGGGAGAGAAACTGCACTTCGAACTTACAAGCGTTCCAACCGTGCGGCTAACATCGAAACCGTCTGCGAAGCTCTGGGTGGATGGAACGTTCGTGGGTGAAACTCCAATCGATCTGAAACTCACGGTCGGTGAACACGAGGTGAGGTTGGAAAGAACCGACTTTCTGTCACTGTTTCAAACCATCCACGTTTCAGACCACGATCTTCAGCATTTCGAATTCTTTCTCGAACCCAGTGCAAAACTGCTCGTTCAGGCGAATCCTCCCCATGCGGTAGTGGAAGTTGAAGGTCTCAGACAGAGACAACCTGCCAGCTTTGTTGATCTTCCTGTCGGCATGAACACGATTCTGGTGAGGGGCATGGGTTACGAAGAGAAGCGGATCGAATTCGATCTCAAACAGGGTCAGAACTTTCTGTTCGTTTCGCTCGAGCCGAGGGTCTTTCAACTCGACATCGTCGTACCGGAGGAAGCCGTGATCTTCGTCGATGGAAAGAGCGTCGGAAGGGGCCCGACCGGCGTTCGACTCGCCCAGACGGTCCATCTGGTCGAAGCCCGTTGGGGAGAAAAACGGTGGATGGGACTGGTGGACCTCACGGAAGACAAAAAGATCGAAGCGAACTTCGATGTCGCTACCGTTTTGCCCTTGGGAGATAGAAACACACTCTACACGGTGGAAGGAATCATCTATAGGCCTCCGTCGTTGATCTATCTTCCTGAAGGATTTCACACCATCAAGATGAACGAGAAAGAGAGAACGATCGAGTTCGAAGCTGGAAAACTTTACAGTTTCTCTCCCGAAGAACTGGGCTATCTGTGCATCTTCAGCGACAGCGTTGTGGAATGTTTTGTGAATTCGGAATTCGTAGGTCTTTCGCCTGTGTTATTCTATCCAGTGAAACCGAGCGTTTTGAGGGTGAGCGTCACGGGCTGGGAAAAGGACGTGCTCGTCGAACCAGCGAAGGTGAGCCATGTGAGAGTGGGAGGTGATTGAAGTGAAGAGGATGACCATACTGGTAGTTTTTCTGATCGCATGTTCGTCGATCGCTCAGGTGAACATCAGGGACGTCTCTCCTGTTTTGGACATCTACACGCCCGTTTCGTTCGTCGTCGAAAACAAGATCATGGAACTGGATGAGAACGGTAACTTCAGAGGAGGATTGTTGACCACCCGGTTCGATATTGCGCAGTACATATACAGAACGATCAAGAACTTTCAACTGGATGAGCTTTCGAAAAAATTCTCAGCCCTTGAGGAGACTCAAAAGGAAGTTTCCGCGAAAATGTCTGGTATCGAAGCGGCCTACAGGACTTACGATCAAAGGTTGAGGGAACTCGAGACCGCCACGGTGAATCTGCAGAGTCAGCTGGACAAGCTCTCACAGGAACTCTTCGCTCAAGTTCAGAAACAACTCTTGGATTACATCAAGTCTCAAGAGAATCAGCTCGCCAAGATCGATGCATTGACTGCAAGGCTCGACGCCGTTGAGAAGTTGAACTCGGAACTGTTCAAACAGATGCAAGCACAACAGAGCGACCTCAACAATGTTTTGAACGAACAGGTAAGCATCAAGAACCAGATTCTGAGCCTGTCACAACAACTTTCCGCACTGAAGAGCTCTGTGGAGTCCCTCGCCAAGAAGTTGGACCAGACGTCCGCAGAACTGGCAAGCCTCAAAGATTCGACGAAGAACGAGTTTGCCGCGTTCACCAGTTTGATCGATCAGAAGATATCGTCCTCAGAAAATAGATTGAACGTCACGCTCAAGAGCCTTCAGAACGAGCTCGCTTTGCAAAAGAAGGAACTGACGGACAGGATTGAAGAGTCCAACAGACTGAAACTTCAGATTCAGGATCTTCAAAAGAGACTGACCACGCTCGAGAGCTTCGCATCGAAACAACAGATTCAGGAACTGAAGGATCAGATCGACGGCTTGGCCGAGAAAACGTCGAAGATAGAGCAAGAGTTGAGGAATCTTGAAAGCAACTTGGCCTCGCTGGACTTGTCGAGATTGCAGAGGAGGATAGAGGAGCTCGAGGCGAAAAACAAGAGCTTGGAGTCCAACCTGAACATGGCTTACATAGTGGGCGCTGCGGGGATCGCGATCGGATTGCTCGCGATCATCCTCGGTTTGGGAGGAAAGTGAGAGATGATGAAGAAAAATCTTTTGATCGTCCTGCTTCTGTGTCTGTTCATCACGAGCTTTGCCAAGACCGTGCACATCGTGTCGAACTACGTCAAACCGGAGAAAGACAGGGCCTACTACGAGGGGAACGTGAAGGTTCGCGTCGAGGAAGACAAGTTGACGCTTCTGTGTCAATCCATGCTCGTGACCAAGTTGCAAAACGAATGGAGATTGATCGACGCAACGTCAACCTTCATAGAGTTCGAAAGCGGTCAAGCGACGGCAACGAACCTGAAGTATGATTTGAAGACCAAAACGGGCACGTTGATGGGCAACGTTCAGGCAAAGATAACAGACGAGGAAAGTTCCGATGAAGTTCAGCTGTTCGCCGAGAAACTGTCCATCGATCTGGACGGAAACGTGTTTCAAACGGACAAGCCTGTCCGTGTGATCAAAGGCAACATCGAGGCTTCTGCGAACGGTTTGTTCTACAATAGAAAGCTCGGCCTGATCAAACTAACCGGTTCGGTCGTTCTCGTGGACCATGAAAAGAACCTGAAGATGTGGGCGGATGCGGTGGAGATCAAAACGGCGAACGATGAGATGACTGCGACGAACGCGAAGGTGGAGCTCGTTGTGGAGGAGTGATGGAGCTTGCTGGACATACGTCTGTTCAGGGAAGATCCAGAAAGAGTGAAGAACGCTCTGAAAAGCAGAAACCAAGACACCGCCATCGTGGATGAGATCGTCTCTTTGGACACCAAAGTGAGGCAACTGACCAACGAAGTGAACCAACTCAGGGCGCAGAGGAACAACCTTTCCAAACGCGTCGCGCAAGCGAAGGCGCGCGGTGATGAACAAGAAGCAACGCAGTTGATGGAGGAAGCAAAAGGCGTAGGCGAGCGCATAGACGCGATCGAAAAAGAACTCGACGAGGTGAAACAGAAACTCGACAGACTCATGCTCTACGTGCCGAACATTCCGCACGAGTCTGTCCCAGTCGGACCGGACGAAACACACAACGTCGAGGTCAGGAGATGGGGTGAACCGAGGAAGTTCGATTTCGAAGTGAAGCCACACTGGGACCTTGGTCCACAGCTGGGGTTGATGGATTTCGACAGGGCCGCGAAACTGTCTGGTTCGCGCTTCACGATCATGTACTCGGCGTTCGCAAGGCTCGAACGCGCGCTGATCAATTTCATGCTCGATCTCCACACGAAGGAGCACGGTTACACCGAAGTCTGGGTGCCGCACCTCGTCAAGCGCAGCACGATGACCGTCACGGGGCAACTTCCAAAGTTCGAAGAGGAAGCGTACAGGATTGATTCGGACGATCTGTTCCTCATACCCACCGCCGAAGTCCCATTGGTGGCGCTCAGGGCGGACGAAATCCTTGAAGAAAAACAACTTCCACTCCTCTACACAGCTTACACACCCTGTTACAGGAGAGAAGCGGGCAGTTACGGCAAAGATGTGCGTGGCATGATAAGACAGCACCAGTTCGACAAGGTTGAGCTCGTGTGGCTGACAACTCCACAGCGTTCCTTCGAAGACCTTGAAACGCTCGTTCACCACGCGGAAGAGGTACTACGAAGATTGGAACTACCTTACAGGGTTGTCTTGCTGTGCACGGGCGACATGGGCTTCGGCGCTGCGAAGACGTACGATCTGGAGGTTTGGCTACCATCTTACAACGCCTACAAAGAGATATCTTCGTGCAGCAACGATGCGGATTTCCAAGCCAGGAGAGGAAACATTCGTTACAGAAGAAGGGATGGCAAACTCGACTACGTTCACACGCTCAACGGTTCTGGCGTGGCGATCGGAAGAACGCTCGTCGCGATCGTGGAGAACTACCAGAGGCCCGATGGGAGAATAGATGTTCCCAAAGCTTTGCAACCTTATCTGGGTTGCGAGGTGATTCCCTGATTGCCCCACCTTTTTTACGGAAAGTTGAAAGATGGAGAGATCGTCCTCGACGAGCACGAGACACAGCACTTGAAGGTTGTGAGAATCAAGGAAAATGAAGAGATACTCGTCACGGACGGAGAGGGAAAACTCTATCGCTGTCGTGTTCTGAAGATAGGCAAGGATGAATCGATCGTTAGAGTCGTCGAGTCTAAAGAGAAGAGGGAAAAGATACTTCCGCTGACGTTGTGTATAGCTTCACAGCGCTGGGAAAGACTCAGATGGCTTTTGGAAAAGGCTGTTGAACTTGGTATGGCGAGACTGCTGATCTACAAACCAAACAGGGGCAGATCTTACGCCGACAAGCTGGACAAGCTGAACCTCGTGATCCGAAATGCGGCCAAACAGTGTGCCAGATGCCATTTTCCAGAGCTTGTGGTCTTGGACAATTTTGATCTTCCTGTTGAACCATCGAGAACGTTCGTGCTCCATCGATCTGGTGAACCACTGACGATCTCTCGTGCGAAGTATTTCAACAACATCGTCGTCGGTCCGGAAGGAGATTTCACAGATGTGGAGTTGAACGTTCTGCGTTCGAAGTACACGCTGTTCAGTCTGGGAGAAACGATCTTCAGGTTCGAGACAGCTGCCTTGCTCGTCATGGGGCTGATGTACTTTCTGAACGATCCTCTTGAGGAGGGATGAGCCGTGAAGAGAGGTGAAAAGGTTCTCTCTTTCGTGAAGTTCGAAAAGGAACTCGAGAGCGCCTACCGTGAAAGGCTCGCCGCCGTGAAGAGACCGGAAGAGACGGGAGACGTTTTTATCGAATTCGCTATCAAATTCCTGAGCAGAGTGAATCCAGCGATCACAAAGGACCATTCGGACCAGATCGTCTTTGAACCTGAGAGCGAGGACGGATACAGACTCTCTCCGCAGTTGGAACAGATCCTTGGTAATGAAGTGCTCACCAAAAGCGATCTGCCCGCGATCCTCAAGAGGATGGCTTTGAACGCTGCGCACAGAAGAAAATCGTTGCTGTCCAACACCGAAAGGACGGATTTGTTCAGACTGCAGGAAAGACCCGATCAGCGCTGACAGTAAACGAACGTCAGGATAGAACCAAGGATCATGATCGAGCCCATCGCAATGAAGACCAACGAGAAGGAAAAGGTTGCGAGCCAGCCCGCAAGCAGTGGACCAAAGAGGCTTCCGAAGGATCTGACGGAAGTCAACAGTCCGAGGAACTCGGCCCGTCTGTTCGTCGGCACGTTCTCTATGACAAAGTTCGTCGCTCCGTTGATGAAAGCTCCAAATCCAAGACCCGAAACCGCGTAGGCCAGAAGGACCGTCAGCGTTGAATCTGCTGGTATGAACAGCAGTGCTCCAACGCCGGATGCGAGCATCCCGAAGGCCGCGATGTACTTGCTCGGGACTTTTTGCATCATCCAAGCTGCCAAGAAGTGTGAAGGCACCTGCATGAAAGGATTGGCAGAGGCCAGCAGGATGGCCGCGGACTTCTTCATGCCAACCTCTTCAACGAGGTAGACCGCTATCAGCGCGAAGGTGCCGCCTATACCCAGCTGTCTCAAAAACGAGCCGAGGTACATGGCCCACAGGTTCTTCTTCTTCAGAACACTCTTCGAAGTTATCGCGGAGAAAACTCTCTGAAGGTTCGTCCTTTGGATTTCGTACCTGTGGTGTGGTACAACCGCGGTTTTCTGAACGAAGTACAGCATCGTCAGTGCGACGAAGAACAAGATTAGCATCACGTGGACCACAGAAAGAAAATTCAACAACGGCGATATGACGATCCTTCCCATACCCATACCAAAAGAGTTCACCGCGTTGACAACGCTCACAACGACGTTGCTGTTGATCTTCGAAGACTCGACGAAGATGGCCATCGAAATGGGGTCGAACGCGCTCGAAAAGAAAGTGAAGATCGCAGCCACGAAAAAGAAGTGTGCTGCCCGCTTCGCGACGGTGTAACCTGGTAAGAAACTGAGAGCGATCGAGATGGCTATCAACAAGATTTTCTTTCTGCTCTTTGATTCGTCGCTAAGTGCTCCCCAAAAGGGAGTTGCGAGGCTTCCAACCGCGCTCGTGATCGTCGAGAGGAAACTTATGGAGAAGAGGTCTATCGACAACTCCCTCATCCTGAGCTGAAGCAACATGTCGAAATTCAGAAAGCTGAAACTCTTTATGAAGGAAGCAAAATAGAGACTCAGCCTATTCCCACTCGATGGTCGCCGGTGGCTTTGAGCTGATGTCGTACACTACCCTCCCGACTCCTTTGACGCCGTTCAGAATCCTGCGCGATATCAAGTCTAACACGTCGTGTGGAATCTTCGACCAATCGGCCGTCATGCCCTCGACGCTGTCGACACACCTTATCGCCAACACGTAATCGTAGGCCCTTCTATCTCCCCTCACTCCCACGGACCTCACCGGCAAAAGTACGGCGAAGGCTTGCCAGATCTTTTCGTACCATCCTGTTTCTCTGAGCGTTTCGATCAGTATGTAGTCTGCCTCTCTGAGGATGTCGAGTTTCTCTTCGTCCACCGGCCCGATCACGCGCACAGCCAGACCTGGGCCTGGGAAGGGTTGTCTGTGGATCACGCTCCTGGGTATACCGAGCATTTCTCCGACGATCCTGACTTCGTCTTTGAACAAGTTCCTCAATGGCTCGACTATCTTCAGATCCATCTTCTCTGGAAGTCCT
The DNA here is from genome assembly GCF_000816145.1 of Pseudothermotoga hypogea DSM 11164 = NBRC 106472. NCBI lineage: Bacteria > Thermotogati > Thermotogota > Thermotogae > Thermotogales > Thermotogaceae > Pseudothermotoga > Pseudothermotoga hypogea. Next base: position 1,102,081 of record NZ_CP007141.1, read on the forward strand.
CCAACGTTGTGATGGCTCTTTATCGCCGCCGTTTTCTTGCCAGACTTTGCACTCTCTATCACATCCGAATAGATCGTGCCCTGAACCAGGTGCGTCGCACCGTAACTCTTCGCTTCTTGCTCGAAGACTCTTATGAACTCCTCTCCGATGATCTTCCTCTTCTTCTCTGGATCGTCCACACCCTTCAGTTTGCTCAAAAATCTCTCGCGCGCGTCTATCTTCACAACGTTCAACTGCAGCATGTTCTTGAAAACATCCATCACTTCTTCTGGTTCGTTCTTTCTCAACAGGCCATGATCGACGAACACGCAACGCAGATTTGTACCGATCGCCCTGTGCACCAAGACGCACGCGACTGAAGAATCCACACCACCCGAGAGCGCGGCGATCACCTTCTTACCGCTCAATTCTTTTCTGAGTTCTTCGATCTTTTGTGTGATGAAATCTTCCAAGTTCCAGTTCGGTTTCAAACCGCATATCCTGCTCAGAAAGTTCTGCAGCATCTGTCTTCCAAACTGTGTGTGGCGAACCTCTGGATGGAACTGCAAAAGCCAAAATCTTTCACGATCGCTCGCAGACACTATCATTCCGTTCTTCGAATGGGCCGTGACCTTAAAGCCCTTCGGTAGAACTTTCACGACGTCTGAATGGCTCATCCAAACGGTACTTTCCCTGGGAACGTTCTCGAAGATGGGATCATCTTCAACGATCACGATCTCCGTTCTACCGTACTCTGCGAGCTCTCCAGGTTCGACCTTTCCACCCATCTCGTGCGCGAGAAGCTGCATGCCGTAGCATATTCCGAGCACTTTTCCCTTGTAGGCTTCGAACCAACTTGGAAGTCTCGGCGCGTTTGGCTCGTACACGCTCGCAGGTCCACCCGAAAGGATCAAGGCACCGATGTCCGAGACGTCCACATCTTCGTCGGGCTGGACCACTTGGCTGTAATAACCAAGTTCCCTCACGACACGCGCGATGAGCTGTGTGTACTGTGAGCCGTAGTCGAGTATGAGAACCTTCATTTTCTTCTCTCCCCGAGCTGTAGAATTTCTCTGGCCTCTTTCGGCGTGGCGATCGGCCTGCCGAGTTCTCTGGCCAACCTCACGACCTTTTGGACCAGCTCGGCGTTCGACTTCGCAAGCACACCCTTCTCTATGTAGATGTTGTCCTCCATGCCAACTCTCACGTGTCCTCCCATGACGATTGCCAGAGCAGCCATGGCGAACTCGTGTCTACCTATCCCAGCCACAGACCACGTCGCACCGGGAGGAAGGCTGTCCACCATCGTGACCAGATTTCTCGCGTTCGCCGCTATACCGCCCGGAACTCCCATGACGAAATCGAAGTGAAGATGCCCTTGAACCAGATTCTTCTTCACCAAAGTCAGGGCGTTGTTTATGTGTCCCAGATCGAAGCACTCGAACTCCGGCATGATACCCTTCTCTTTCATGGCCAAGGCGAACTTTTCTATCATAGGCATGCTGTTGAAGAACACGTCGTTTCCGAAGTTCACCGTGCCCGTGGTGAGCGTGGCCATGTCCGGATCGGCCTCGAGCGATTGGAGCCTCTCTTCCGGAGTCATCCACACAGCCCCACCGGTGGAAACCTGCACGATGATGTCGGGACACTTTTGTCTTATCAATTGAACCGTTCTTTTGAAAATCTGCGGGTCCTGTGTTGGATTGCCGTTTTCGTCTCTCACATGCAGATGAACTATGGATGCACCCGCGAGGTAAGCTTCGTAGGTTTGCTGAGCGATTTCTTCTGGGCTGATCGGGATGTAAGGGGTGTCTTTCCTCGTGACCTCAGCGCCACAAACGGCGACGGTTATGATCAACTTTTCCATCCTTGTGACCTCCTCTGTTTGTCCTTGGGGACCACGCAGACTGCGACGGCCTTCGCGACGAGCACGGGTGGATCGAGCACGTCGCAAGCGGAAGGTTGTTCTGGAATCTGCGCGTTGCTGATCACTTTGTACACCTCGAACTTCATCTTTCTGGAGGTGTTGCCAACCTCGACGATTTCACCATAAACTTCGAGAAAATCTCCTGCGAAGACGGGTTTCAAGAACTCGACGGTCTCGTACGCCCTCAACAAACCTTCGTCACCGTCGTGTCTGATCAAAAGTTCTGTAGCCACATCGCCCATGAGTTGCAGTATCTTGGCACCGTCGACCAATCCACCGGCGTAGTGCGCATCGTGCTCACTCACTCTCAACCTCAACATCGCTTTCATTGAGAACCACCTCTCTTGACGAAAATTTCAGTACCTTCCTTAAGGAATTCCACGAACCTCTTCGCCAAGTACGGATCGAACTGAGTGCCACTGTGGCGTTCGATCTCAACGATGGCATTTGTCAGGTCCATACCCCTCTTGTAAGGTCTGTCGGTGGTCATCGCATCGAAGGCGTCCGCGATACTCAAGATCCTCGATTCGAACGGAATGTTTTCGCCAGACAATCCATCAGGATAGCCTTTGCCGTCGTAACGCTCATGATGATGCCTCGCGATCCGTGCTATGTCTTCCAATCCAGCTTCGTTGAGCAACTCGAAACTCTTCAGAGGATGTATCTTGACCAGCTCGTACTCTTCACTCGTGAGAAATCCGTTCTTGTTCAGGATGTGCTGTGGCACGAAGATCTTGCCCACATCGTGCACCATGCCAACCCAAAACAATCGCCTGATCGTGTTACGATCGAGTCCGAGCTTTTCTGCAAAGAGTGTGGCGTAGCGTGCGACGTTTTCAGAATGTCCCCTGGTGTAGTAGTCGTAGTACTCGAGCGCCTTGACGACGACACTCAAAAGCCTCCTTTGGAACAATCCTTGTTCTCTCACATAGCTTCTTAGAGAAAGCAACGTGGCCAAGAAGTTTGAGAATTTGTCAATGTACTGTCTCTCGACCGCGCTCAAAGCTTCGGTTTTATAGAAAAGTACACCATGAGTGACCTCTTGAGAACGTATCGGAACGAATTCTAAGCCAGTTAGATCTTTTTCATCACAAACTTGGCCAATGATCCTCAAAAGCTCATCTTGGCTTCGTGCCGAACCAAAGTCGTGAAGCACTTCAATTCTTCGAACCACAGGCTCTCTATTGCTCGTTATAAAAGTGATCCTACCAGGTTGACTCGATCTTAGAATGACACCAGCGAAATCTTGCTTCGGCAAGTAGCTCTTGAAAACTGTCAAGATCTGCAAAAGGAACTCCTTTTCTTGCAGAGTTTCGTAAGTCAGTTTGTTCGTCAAATCCAGAACGTCCTGAAAAGCCATCTGAAAACGCTCAGCTTGTTCCGTCTTTTCCTCGAGCATCTTGTTGAGATTTTCCAACTCTTGGTTCATCGCTTCGAGTTCTTCGTTGTTCGCCCTGAGTTCCTGGTTCATCGCATCGAGTTCTTCATAAGAAGTTTGAAGTTCTTCGTGCTTCTTTTTCAACTCCTCGGTGCGCTGTTCCACCAAACGCGCGAGACGTTTGTTGATGAGAAGTAAGACAACGAAGAACAGAAAAGTCGCCAAAGATCCAGAGAGTATCAACCAACGCAACCAGATGGGAAAGAAAAATTTCGGTTTCACAAAGAGGTTGATGACCCTATCGATTTCTCCTCTCGGCAAGCGATCCAAAGCCGCGTTGAACTGTTCCGCGAGCTGTGGCTTCAACTTTGTAAACGCGAAGTACGCCCACTCGACGGAGATTGGAGGAAGACTTTCAAAAAGATGGTACAGATCGTGTTTTATCAGATAATAACTTGCCGTCAAATCTTCCATGAGAAAGACATCGATCTCTCCTCTTTCGACGGCTTGAACGAGCTGATCGAGATCAGCGAATCTTCTGAACACGATCGAGGGATTCTTCGCTCTGAGCAACGCTTCGTTCGCATCGCCTTCGACAACCCCCACCACGAACGCCGTGAGGTCTTTGAAATCTTTCACCTTCAGATCCTTTCTCACCCACACCAAGCTTTGGATTCTCAGAATCGGCTTTGAGAACAAGAACACTCTTTCTCTCTCAGGGGTTTTAAAGATCAAATTGATCATATCGGCTTGGCCACTCTCAACAAAGCGCAAGGCTTCTGAAAACGGAAGAAGTTCAACGTCGAACCTCAGTTCGGAAACCTTCTCGATCGCTCTCAGTATGTCTACGGAGATGCCCACCACTTCTCCGCGCTCGTTTCTGTAGATGAAAGGTGGATAGAAATCACCGCTGACGAACTTGACTTGCTGAGAAAGACAGATCGTTACCAACAACAGACAAAACAAAGTTATTAGCTTCCTCACGAGCCTTCCCCCTGACTTTGACGAGTTCGTGTTCGTCTCACAAGAATTTTACAACACATCGTTGTAGTGCGCGCATGATCTGTGATAAAATATTTCCGACAAAACCGGTCTACTTTTGGAGGGAAAAACGCATGGCTATAACTGTCACACAGGTCGACATCTGGACGGCGCTCGTGCATGGTTTGATCTCTTTCTTGAGCCCGTGCGCCCTGCCATTGTTACCTTCTTTCTTGGCGCTACTCTTGTACGATAAAGGTAAAGTTGCTTTCCTCAGGATAGCTGGCTTCTTTTTGGGACTGTCTGGGACCTTCTCGGCTCTGGGTGCCCTGTCGGGTAGCCTTGGCAGTTTTCTGGACAAGAATCTGCTTCGGTACGTGTCCGGCACTTTGATCATCGTCATGGGTGTGTTGTTCCTTCTGCAGGTGCAACTGTTCAAGCCCAGGGCTGTGAAACTCAACAAGTTCACGGCGGGTGGAGTTCTGTCCGGTGTTGGATTGGGACTCGGTGTGGGTCTGGTTTGGATTCCATGCGCCAGTCCGGTGCTGGCATCCATCTTGGCGATCGCCGCCACGAAGGGAACCGCGTTGAAAGGAGCCATGCTACTCTTCATCTATTCGCTGGGTATATCCATACCGTTCTTGACGATCGGTGGAGTCGTGTCGAAGTTGCTCACCAAGGTGAGCTTTGGAACGCCACTTTGGGAAAGGATCTTGAAGTACGGAACGAGTGCTTTACTTTTTCTCATAGGATTTTTGATCATCAGCGGAAAAGCCTTCGTTTGAGAGGAGTGGTTTGAATGAAAAAGTTCTTGTCTATCGCGCTCACAGTCTTTGCATTGGTTGGATTCACCCAGAGCATTCTTTTGAACGACGTGGACATCGCGGTAAAACTTGCCAGGATCGAGCAGAAAAAACTCGCCATCGTCTTCACAACGCAAACTTGTCCATACTGCGTCAAGCTCAAGAACGAAACGCTCACGGACCGAACGGTGAAAGAACTCATCATGGCGAACTTCATTTTCGTCGAAGCGATGTACGACACAAGCAGGTCAACAGAAGCCTTTGGACAGAGGATGAGCTACGCTCAACTGTTCAACTATTTCAACGTCAGTGGTGTGCCGACCACATGGTTCTTCAGCAGTGAGGCAACTCCTTTAGTATACCTGCCAGGCTACGCTCCGGCAAGCACGTTCGCTCAGATTCTGAGGTACGTCTATCAGGAGATCAAGGAAGATTTTTCTCAGTACGCGAAGAAAAAGGACAACTTCGTGGGTGAGAGAAAGCTTCTGCGTGTGACACAAGAGGAAGCGAACTTTGTGCTTCAGAACGATCCGAACGCGTTGTTCGTCGCTTCAGCTGTGGAAAAGCCCGATATTTTCAAGGTGTACGTTACCAAAGATGAACAGATCGCGAACAAACTGAACGAACTTGGAGTCTTTCGTGTGCTCTTGGTCACTGATTGACCTTGTTGCTTTTGCTTTCTCGAGGGGCCACTCTGGCCCTCTTTTTGAAGTTCAAAAGCACGCTGAGTGCGAACAGAACGAGCCAAACGACCACGAACGCGAAGGTGATCGGTTGGCTTTCGAACATCTTCGAAATTTCCTCTGTGGGACTTCTCGTCATCAGCACGTACGACCATCCCACCAGAGAGAAGGACAGAAGGCCACTCGCAACGAGAAGGGATATCACGGCGAGCACCTGACTGCTCTTTCTAACGGCGATCAGACCGCAGACCACACCGAGTGACAACCCAACACCAATGGATACGAGCACGTTTAGATCTAATTGTCCGATCGCACCCAGCTCCTTAGACTGAAGGATCAGACGCGTCAGATAATAACCCAGCGCACCTGCCGCGAGAAAACCTGCAAGGAAAACGAAAATCTTGTACAGACCGTACAGAACCGCACCACACAACACGCCCAAGACGAGAACGAAGATCAAATGCGCAGTCGAGTTCTCCAAAAGTTTCTGTTGTAATCCACTCAGGAACTCGACTCTCCCCATCCATTCGATGATCAAGGGACTGACGAAGAAACTACCGAGCAGAAAACCGAGCAACGACATTAGGATGTTCTCGAGGTACCTCGCCGCAAAGACGACGAAGACACACATCGGCAGAACGATGTACCAGAGTTCTAAGATCATGTTCAATTTGAAGATTTCAAAATCCACGCTTTCACCTCCTTCTGTGCTTTTTTATTCTATCACTCACTATAGTAAAATTGAGTCGGTGTCGTCGATGCTTCAAACGGTGAAAATGCACTTCGTGGAACATTTCAACGTTTCGGTGGAAAAGTTGTGGCACCTCTTTGTGAATCCCAACGGCTGGGATCCGTGGTTCACCGACGGTATGAGCATGGAAACCTTCGAAGGTGGTCACATTCGGTTCCGTTGGAAGCGAATCACGGCGGACGAAGTTGTGGAAGATCGTGGTGTAGTGATCTTCGTGGAAACCTTCAAGGTCTTCGAGTTTTGGTGGTACGAATACGAAGATGGTTTCAGATCGAGGGTAAAGATGACATTTGTACCGCACGGAAAGAACGAATCTTGGTTGAAGATAGAAGATTCCGTGCTCGTCGACGGTGAAAAGGAATTATCGATCGCGCTTGGTTGTGCGTACGGCTGGGGTCAGATGCTGTGTCTCGCGAAAGCCTACGTAGAGCGTGGCTTAATTCTCATTTAAGAAGTATTAACCGTTTGGCAAATCAGTTCAGGTAGCATAATATATGAAGGATCGACGAACGAACAGACCAGGAGGTGGTCCAGATGCCCTTCTACAGGTATGTTTGTGAAACATGCGGTTCTGAAAAGCGCGTCCTCCATGGAATGAACGAAAATCCGACGATCCTCTGTGAGTGTGGTTCACAAATGAAACGCTCCATTGGCAGAGTGGCCGTGGTGTTCAAAGGTAGCGGTTTCTACGTGACGGACAACAAGAAGAACGAAAACAAAAAACAGGAGAAGAGCGAAGAAGCTGCGTGATGGGGCAAGCGCCCCATCAAACTTTTGGAGGGGGTGAAGCTGTGCAGGTTCATAGGATAGATCACGTCGGCATAGTGGTGAGAAACGCTTCGGAAAGACTGAGGTTTTACTCAGACTTTCTCGGTTTGAAATCAGTGCACACCGAAGAACTCCCAGAGCGTGGTATTCGCATCTACATGATAGAAGTTGGTGAAAGCAAGATCGAGCTGCTCGAACCGATGAACGAGCAATCTGAGATCAACAAGTTCTTGGAGAGCAAGGGTGAGGGCATCCATCACATCGCCTTCAACGTGACGGGAATAGATGAAGCCGTTGAAATGGCGAAGAAAAACGGTTTTCAACCACTTTCGGATGCCCCAAGACCCGGTGCGGGAGGAACGCGCGTGCTGTTCTTACATCCGAAATCCGTCGGTGGGGTTCTGGTCGAACTGGTGGAAGGTCATCACTGAGGAGGAGTGTGCATGGAAGAGCTGATCAGAAAGCTCAAAGAGTTGGAACAAAAGGTCGAACTCGGAGGGGGACAGGACAAGATAGAAAAACAGCATTCACAGGGCAAGTTGACGGCCCGCGAGAGACTCGCGCTCCTTTTGGACGAAGGTTCCTTCATGGAGATAGACAAGTTCGTCAAGCACAGAGCCACAACGTTCGGCCTGGACAAAGAAGAGCTTCCCTGCGATGGTGTCGTGACGGGTATTGGAAAGATCAACGGCAGGCTGGTCGCGGTTTTCTCGCAGGATTTCACCGTGATGGGTGGTTCTCTCGGTGAGATGCACGCCAAGAAGATCATGAAGCTCATGGATTTGGCCATGGAACTCGGTATTCCTTTGATCGGTATAAACGATTCTGGGGGAGCGAGGATTCAGGAGGGTGTGGACTCGCTCTTTGGATACGGAGGAATCTTCTACAGGAACACGCTCGCATCTGGTGTTATACCGCAGATCACACTCATAGCTGGCCCGTGCGCGGGTGGTGCGGTGTATTCGCCCGCCATAACGGATTTCGTGGTGATGATCGACAAGACGGCCAAGATGTTCATCACAGGCCCAAACGTGATCAAAGCCGTGACCGGCGAGGATATAAGTCAGGAAGATCTCGGTGGAGCTTACGTCCACAACTCCAAGAGCGGAAACGCCCACTTTCTGGCCTCGAACGAGGAAGAAGCGATACAGATCATCAAAAAACTTCTCTCCTACATTCCCCAGAACAACCTTGAAGAACCCGATTTCGTTCCCGGAAACTACTCACTCTCAATGAGCGAAGAGATAAACAACATCGTGCCTGTGGAACCCACGAAGAGTTACGATGTCAGGAAAGTCATAGAAATGGTAGTCGATGAAGATAGCTTCTTCGAGGTACACAAGAACTATGCGAGAAACATCGTCGTGGGTTTCGCAAGGATCGCAGGCACGAGCGTTGGAATAGTCGCCAATCAACCTTCGGTGCTCGCAGGTTCTTTGGACATAGACTCTTCTGACAAAGCCGCGAGGTTCATAAGATTTCTCGACTGTTTCAACATACCCATTGTCACCTTCGTGGACACACCGGGTTACCTGCCGGGCGTACAACAGGAACACGGAGGCATCATCAGACATGGTGCAAAGCTTTTGTTCGCTTACAGTGAAGCAACAGTTCCGAAGATCACCGTGATACTGAGGAAAGCCTATGGGGGAGCCTACATCGCGATGGGTAGCAAACACCTTGGCGCCGATCTGGTCGCAGCCTGGCCCACCGCGGAGATCGCGGTCATGGGACCGGACGGTGCGGCGAACATCATTTTCAGAAAAGAGATAGAGACTGCACCGAATCCGGAGGAGAAGAGGAAAGAACTGGTACAACAGTACCGCGAAATGTTTGCCAACCCTTACGTGGCAGCGTCGCGAGGTTACATTGATGCTGTCATAGAGCCTGTCAAGACCAGAGAATGGATCGCTCAGGCTTTAGAGATCTGTCGCACCAAGGTTCAGTCGTTGCCGAAGAAGAAACACGACAACATACCGTTGTGAGGTGATGGTATGTCCAACGATATCAGCAACCTCACAGTGCTCGTGGTTGGAATTGGATCGGTTTTCCTGGTGTTCGTGATACTGTACATCATTTTTGTGATAATGGAAAAGATCTTCACCTCGCAACAACGCAGAACCTCACGTGGTGAGGTGAAAACCACACAAAATTTCGTCAAAACCGAGGAGAACGTTGAACAGGACGAAACCATGGAGGCGGCCGTCATTGGAGCGGTGATGGCTTATATGAGCTTAGAGAGTGAAAAACCTGTCATGCAACCCAAAGGTAGGGTCCTTTCTTTCGAGGAGAGAACCACAAGCTGGAGAAAGAGCGGTTGGAAAGGAGCGAGAGGATGGCGCGCAAGTTCAGGGTGGTGATAAACAACAAAGAATACATCGTTGAGGTCGAGGAGATCGGAGGCTCATCGATCGTTCAATCGGTTCAACCCGTCGTCGAAAAGCCACAGTTGGTTGAAAAACCCCAGCAGGTGCAAACACAAAACGTGAAAGCTGAGCCAAAGAAGGTGGAACAACCGAAAGAGAAACCAACACCAAAGGCTGGTGGTGTAGAAGTAAAAGCACCGATGTCGGGTCTCGTCGTGAAGGTGCACGTCAGCGAGGGACAACAGGTCAAGCGAGGACAGAAACTGTTGGTTCTCGAGGCCATGAAGATGGAAAACGACATCGTCAGCGAGCACGAAGGTACGGTTGTTAAGGTCCTCGTGAAGGAAGGAGACAACGTGGAGACTGGGCAGACCTTGATCACGATAAGCTGATCGAAAAAGGAGGCTACACGAATGGAACTGAAGGTCGTGAGTTTCGCTCTGGGGGAAGAAAAGTTTGCATTGGACATCATGAACATCGACAGCATAGTGGAAGTGGGAAAGATCGTGAAACTGCCAGAATCTGCTGACTACGTCGAGGGGATCATGAATTTGCGCGGCAACGTGATACCGATCATCAACCTGAAAAGGAAATTCTCCATGCCGGACACGGGCCGTTCGGCGTCAGCGAAGATCATCGTCGTGAACATGAAGGGCAAGAGGGTTGGCCTGCTCGTCGATCAGGTGCACGAGGTGCTCACGCTGACCGACCAGCAGATTGAGCCACCTCCGGCGGGCGTTGGAGGAACGAGGGCGAACTTCATCTTAGGCATAGCCAAGATAGGTGAAGAACTGTTGATCATCTTGAACGCCGAAGAGATCTTGTCTAAGGAAGAGAAGATTGCTCTTGAGAATCTGAAGGTTTGAAGAACCTGACGAACCATATGTCCGGTTCAAAGAAACCTTCGCTCGCGCTGAAACCAACGAGTTGTCCATCGGGCGAAAACGATGGGTAAAATGCATCTTGCCTCAGTTCTTCTGTGAGACACCACTTTTCGTTGGTTTGTAGGTCCTTGATCCATATGGCGTAGTATCCCAGACAGTTGCAGGAATACGCGAGGTAACGTCCATCCGGCGAAATCGCCGGATCGTGTTCGTTGTAGAAGCCATCCTCGACGCAGACAACGCTTCCTTCGGGCGTGAGCGCGTAGATACCGAAGTTGGCTTCTTTGAGGCCAACGAAGTAAATCGTCCCATCGTGTGCGGCCGGTGAGAACACCATGTCGAAGCCTTCTATGTTCAGTTTGGTTCGGCGCCTGGCGAGCGTGGCTCGGTACATGGCGTTGCCAGCTTCTGTGTCTTGAACGTACAAGAGCGTGTTGTTATCCAGCCACGTTGGTGAGTAGGCGGGTGCGTTGCCAGCAGAGATGAGCACGATGTTCCTCGCGTGGTCTTCGATCGGCATCACGTAGATGTTCCAAAAACCGTGCAGAGATCCTTGAAATGCGAGCCTCGAACCGTCGGGTGAAAATCTGGGAAAGTATTCGCTGCTGCCGTGAACGGGCAGAACTTTCAGAGTGCCTTCCGTCAAGTTCAACAGGGCGATGTTCCTGTTACCACCAAGCCTATCGGTGATGAAGGCGAAAAGCTCACCGTTGGGGCTGAAACTGCTGTATTCGTCCACCGAGGGATGGTAGGTCACGCGCAGATACTTTTCGAATTTGCCAGTCACCAAAAGTCTCAGAGCGGCTTTCTCGAGCGGATAGTGCGCGCACTCTCTGACGAACTCCCTGTAAGGTTTTTCCGCTCTCGGCGAATAGCTGCAACTGTAAACGACACTGTCAAATTCCAGCCAGCTTGCGTAGTAAGCGTTTCTCGTGGCATCATAACTGATAGAAAAGCTCAAAGCGAACTCCTCTTCGATCGAAGCGAGATCGTTACTCGTGAGCGTTGCTCCATCCATTTCGATGGAGACGAACACATTCTGAGGAACGAGTGAGAGAATAGAACTGGCAACGTCACTCGCGAGCTCTTTGCTCTGCTCGTCAGAGACAATCGTGATCCTCAGACCGACGGTCGCAAAACAGCTTATGAACGTGAGTAACGCGAAAAGTAACGAAAACCTTCCTGCGCTCATCGATAAAATTGTACCATCGGATTAAAGGATTCTGTGTGTCCGTCGATCAATAATATAGAGGAAGGGGTGCACCCATGAATGTGGATTCTGTGAGAATGGATCCTCATCACAACACGAATACTATGAATGTGAACAAGGTTCAAACTGAGAGCGTGAAACAACTTCAGTTGAACGTGGAGAAAGCCTCCGAAGAACCTCAGAAACAACAGAACAACGATGTGGATCTGTCCAAGGCGATGGACTCGCTCAAGAAAACCTTTGAAAGGCTCAGCAGGTTCTTCAAGACGGAGGCCCAGTTCACGATAGAGCGTGAACTCAACATGATAATCATCAAGATAAAGGACAGAGACACAGGTGAGATCGTCAGGCAGATCCCACCAGAGGTGGCGGTAAAGATCGCGAAGAACCTTCAAGAGTTGATGGGTATCTTGTTCGATGAGAAGGTGTGAATCATGGATGCCATATCCAAGATCGCGTCGAGTATAAACTACAGATACAGATCGTCAAACATTCAGTTCGGTGGTCTGGCCTCCGGGTTGAACACGGCCGACATCGTGGACGCGTTGATGCAGATCGAGGCAAGACCAGCTGAAAGATTGTATCAGAAGTACGAGAGTTTGGGGCTGAAACAAAAGGCGTACCAGCAGCTGGAAGAAAAACTCGAAAGCTTCGAAACCTTTCTGGCCAGCTTCAAATTACAGGCCACACTCATGGCGAAGAAAGTCTCAATTGATTCTGACAAAGTCTCAATCGAAGCATCTGCCGCTGCCTTGGTTGGCAGCTACCAAATCAAAGTGCTGTCGATCGCGAGCAGAAGTTCCACGACGAGTGGAAGAACGATAGGGCCCGAGGTCGATCCTTCCACGAAGTTTGGCGATCTGGTTTACAGATACAACCCGACCGACTCCGTCTTGAAGATCCAAGTCGGTGCGACGGTGCACACGGTCAACATCTCGACGGAAGACACGATCTCTGACATCGTCAACAAGCTCGACGATATCTTCGGTTATGGCAACGTCAGATTCGAGAACGGAAAACTGATCATCGAGAGCAGTCAGGCTTTCGCCATCCAAACGATACAAGGTACCTTCAGTCACGTTTTCAATCTGAAGGATGCTCCCATCGTTCAAGAGGCTGGAGAATACGTTCTTCGTAGCACTGCACACGTGGGAGCCGTCTCACCGTACAGGACACTGTCTCAGATCTCTACCTACCGTGGAATATCGATCACAAGCGGTGTTTTGAAGATCAACAACGTCGAGATCAACGTCGATACAAACATGACGTTGAATCAATTGATAGACGCGATCAACTCGAGCAACGCTGGAGTAACTGCAGCTTACGATCAGAACTCAGACAAACTGATCGTGACATCGAACCAAACGGGTGCGAACGCTATAACCTTCGAAGACAACGGTACGAACCTGCTCGCACTGCTCGGCATGGACGTCGGTCAGTTCAACGTCGGCGGTGTGACACACGTTCAGTTGAGCAGTGATGGTGTGAACTGGATCGATCTCTACTCTTCCACAACCGAATTCAGTTACATGGGACTCTCGATAAAGGTTAAAGGGCTGGTCGAAACGCCTCTGAGCTTCAACGTTGAGAACGACGTTGATTCGATCGTCTCGAAAGTAAAGGAATTCGTCGACAAGTGGAACGAGCTCATGGAGTACATTTACAACAAGTACCACGAAAAGCCGGTGACGGGCAAAAACGCCGAAGAGCTCAGCGAGGAAGAGAAGCTGCAAGGGATTCTTCAAAGAGATCCACTTCTGAACGAGATCTTTTTCAGATTGAGAGGCTTCATAACAACACGTATCGAGGGTGAGATCTCCTATCTGTGGCAAATAGGTATAAGGACGAGCAGCTACGGTTATCAGAACATGAAGATGGGAAAGCTCGAGCTCGACGAAGACCAGCTGAAGGCGGTTCTAAGGGAAAATCCTGAGAAAGTGTGGGCCTTCTTTGGAGATACGAACGGTTTCGCACAACAGATTCACTCTTACGTCAGAGAACTCACCAGATTCGGTGGAAGGATCGACAGCATCGCGGGCATAAGCGGGACCATAACGAATCAGATGAGAAGCTTGGCAAAGCAACTGCAGAGCTGGCTGGAACGGTTACAGAAGAGAGAAGCGTATCTCTGGAGCAAGTTCTCCGCCATGGAAGAGGTTGTGTCAAGGATGCAGGCTCAGGGTAGCTGGCTCACACAGTTCGCCAGCCTGAGCAGGAACAACCGTTAAGTCTTCTTAGATAGTGTGATCTCGAACTCGTTTGGATCGGGATGGGTGAAGCTCACCTTGACTTTTTCCCTGTGGGCCGGAACGAGGGCCTTGATTTTCTCCATGTAACCGGAAAAACGCTGGTGGAGGTTTATCTTCACCGAACCATATTGAGACAGATCTATCTCCTTCAGCGCGTTGGAGAGTCTCTTCAGCACAATCGTGGCGGATAACACTCTGCCTGAACCTTTGCAGATCGGGCACGGTGAGAACAGCAGTTGCTCGCTCGATGGGGTTCTTCTTTTTCTCGTCATCTCGAACAGCCCAAGGCGTGTGAACCCAAGAAGCTCCACGTGCGCTGGGTCTTTCTCAAACGATTCCCGGATCTTTTTGAACAGTCTGTCGTAGTATTCTTTGTTTGGCATTCCGATGAAGTCCACCACCACGATACCACCTATGTTGCGCAATCTCAGCTGTCTGGCAATCTCTTTCGCGGCCTCCATGTTGATCCTGAAAGCCAGTTCAGCGTGGTTTTTTCCACCGGTGAAACTTGCGGAATTGACGTCGAACACGGTCATGGCTTCCGTCGTGTCGAGCGCCAGATAGCCCCCACTGGGCAGGTCTATCGTACGTCTCTGTAAAAGGTTCAGTTGCTGGTAGATGCTAAAGCGTTCGAAGAGGTCTCCCTCAACGAAGTGCACGACGATGGATTTGCTGATCTTTTTGACCTCCTGCTTGACCAACTCGTAGGCCTTCTCTTCGTTGACGTAAACTTCATCGACATTCTTGTTCAAGCGTTCTCTCAGAACGTAATCTATCGCCGTGGGTTCTCTTCTCAGCAATTTCACTCTTCTCGACCTTTTGAAACTGGACAGGATCTGCTGCCATTCTTGCCTGAGCGATTGAAGCTCCTCCTCTATGATTTCCATGGGCATACCTTCAGAAGCAGTTCTGATGACGAGACCTTCGTTTTTCTCAAGCTTTGAAAAGAGTGATCTCAACCTCTCCCTCTCGCGCTGTTCGACGATCTTCTTTGACACACCCCTGACCCGAGACATCGGAAAGTAAACCACGTAACGACCTGGCAGAGAAAGCTTGCACGTAAGCTGAGGCCCCTTCTGTCCGACAGCGTCGTGTTTGACCTGAACCAAGAGCTTCGAGCCTTCTGCGGGTTGCTTGCCACTGAGCACCTGTTGTACGTAAGACTTACCAACATCACTGATCCTGAGAAAGCCATTCTTCCCCTCGCCTATGTCGACGAAGGCTGCGTTCAAGGCGGGTATGATCTTCTGTATCACGCCCACGTAGAGGTTCCCGGCTATGGTCTCGTTCTCTTCATCGAAGACCTCTTGAAGCTCACCATCTTCAAGAATAGCGCCACTGACGAAATTCTCATGAACGTTTATGATCAGAGCGGTGGGCACATTCAATACCTCACTCGAAGAATTCGTAAAGGCTCAGTTTTCCATCCTTTCTGAGGAGCAAGAGATTGATCTCACCCGTCTCGCTGTTTCTGAACAAGAAAAACTGTCTATCCATAGCCTTGAACTGGAGAATGGCTTCCTCCATCGGCATCACGTTCAAAGGCAGTCTCCTGGTTTCGGCCACTTCTTCCTCGCTTTCCTCCGTTACGCTCGGAATCTCCAGCTGTTTGGGTTCCCTGTGTTTATCTCTGATCGTTGATTTGAGTTTCTTGACCTTCTTTTCGAGTGCGTCGCACAGGTTGTCTATCGCCGCGTACAGATCGGGATCTTTCTCCTGAACGACGATCACGTTGCCTCTGAGATTGATGTTCGCCTTCACCACGTAATTCACTGCGTCCTTTTCGGCTTTGATTTCCGCCGAGACGAGCTCCTCATCCTTGATGACTCTGTCGACCTTCTCGAGCCTTTTCTCCAGATATTGATGCATGGCAGCTGTGGCTTCAAAGCCTCGCGTCGTGAACCTGTAGTTCATCCATTCACCTCCCAAGAATGTCCTGTCTGACCTTCAAATAGCACTCGATCGCTTCAAGGTTTTCCTGCATCCTGACAAAGCTGTGACCGTAGAGCGTGACGAGAGAATAGATCAGATAGGACACGTCGTACGTTTTCGAAAGACATGTCGAAATCTGCACGTCGTTTTCCGAAAAGAACTTTTGTTCCTGACCTTCCAGCGATTTCATCGCAGACAACAGCTGATACTCCAGCATAACCAGTCCAGCGAGCAGGAGCAAGAAACCGAACGGAAGAACGAGTGTTACGAACAGACCGGCAACGGATGCCGAAAGTCCAAGGAGCATCCAAAGTTCATCACCCGTCAAGATCAAAGAGGAGTACTTCGGAAAACGCTCGGCGAGTTGCCGCTGAATCTCTCTGATCGAGCCACGCCACTTGAGAAATCCAACAAACAACCCAAGCCCACTCACGAACGACAGACCCTGCGTCACACCGAGGAATCTGTTAGCGTAGAGCGACCAGGACGCAACAACGATCACTGAGGCTATCAAACCGAGAAAGTTTGCCACGAAGAAAATCAGGCCGCAGTAGACCATCAAATGATGTGATGGTCTCGCCTTAAGATCGAACAGTTCGTTCAACTGTTTCACACCTCATCCCCCCAAAATCCAAAACAGTGTCGACAAAACCAATAATACGACACACAGAATTATCAACCAGACCGATCTCCTCTTGATCTCATCCTGTGTATCTCTAAAAACACGGAACGCCACAACGAGCAAGATCAGCAAAAGGGACGATAGCACCAAAACAAGAGCGATCATTGTTGACACTTCATCGAGCCCTTCGTTGCGAGAATGATCTCGGTATCTTCGGCATCAAAAATGCTCGTCAAAAGGTTTATCGCGAGTCCTTCTACGGTCAGCTTGAGGTTCTTTCCCGTAACGACGGTTGGTGGACTTATGACGATCCTGCAACCGACCTTCTCAAGGTTCATGGCTAATGCACCAGCGATCATGTTTCCAAGCTCTCCGATCGCACTCATGGCAAGATCGTCAAGAGCATCGTACTGAAGACCCATCATCTTCGATACGATCTTCAACGCCGTGGTCGGGCTGAAGGAATATATCAAGTTACCGTCCACACCACCGCTGAAACCTATCACGGTGACCATGTCGTACTTCGGCTTGATCTCCTTCAGAAGACCTGGCTTTCCAACAGCCGGTGTGACGTTCAACAGGGCCTTCAGCGTGTTCATAACGGCCGCTATCAGCGCGTTCACGATGCGTGCATCCACCGTTGATACCTCCTCATTCCCAGTGTTCGGACAGTTTCACATCCACTTTCAACGGTACTGACAATTTTACCACCGTTTCCATGATCTCCTTGACCTTTTTTGTAACCAATTCGGCTTCTTCGTTCGGTACCTCAAAAACGAGTTCATCGTGGACCTGCAGGATCATCTTCGTTCTCAAGCCCTTCTCCTTCAGGAACCTGTGAACTGCGATCATCGCAAGTTTCATTATATCAGCCGCCGTACCCTGTATGGGCGTGTTGACCGCGATCCTCTCACCTTCCTGTCGAACCGAGGAATCGGAGGATCTCAGCTGAGGTACCTCACGCTTTCTTCCAAAAAGTGTTCTCACGTGCCCATGGGTTTTCGCAAAGGCCACAGTCTTCGTTAAATATTCTCTGACATGTGGGTAGAGCTCGAAGTACTCTTTTATGAAAGCCTCCGCCTGCCGATAGGACAGTCCCGTTCGTTGCGACAGACCGTACGGTGAAACACCGTATATGATCGAAAAGTTCACCATTTTTCCTATGGATCTTTCCTCAGGTCCGACGTCCTCTTCCCTGATGCCGAAGATGCGAGCTGCTGTGAACGTGTGAACGTCCTTGTCCTTAACGAACGCCTCGATGAGGTTCTCATCTTTGCTCATGTGCGCAAGTACTCTCAACTCGATCTGCGAATAATCCGCGCTCAGAATCTTCCATCCACTCTGCTGTGGCACGACGGCCTTTCTGATTTCCCTGCCTTCCTCCTGCTTGCTGGGAAGATTTTGCAAGTTTGGATCGCTGCTGCTCAATCTTCCCGTCGCCGTACCAGTTTGATGGAAGCTCGTGTGTATTCTTCCCGTCTTTGGATGTACGAGCCTGGGCAACACATCCAGATAAGTGGATTTCAGTTTCTGATATTTCCTGTAAGAAAGTATCAACGGTACAATGGGATGTTCCTCAATCAAATCTTCCAACACATCGGCCCTCGTGGAGAGTTCACCGCCTGGAGTTTTACCCTTCGGTTTGATCTTGAGCTTTTCGAACAACACGTAGGCCGTTTGCTTCGGAGAGTTCAGATTGAACACTTCCCCAGCCAGGTCGAATATCTGCCTCGAAAGCTCGTTCATCTTCGCGCTGTACTTGAGAGAGAGATCCTTCAGATAGGAGACATCCATGTACACACCCGTGAGTTCCATCTCGGCGAGCACCACTATCAGGGGCATTTCTATCTTCTCCAACACGTCCGTCAGACCCTGCTCGTGCAGTTTGACGTTCAGAAGCTCGTAAAGTCTTCGCGTCACGTCCGCATCCTCGGCAGAATACTTCGTTGCATCCTGAACGTCAACATCGGCGAAGGTCACGGCACTGAACAGAGGAGAAGAGCTCTTGACCAGTTCGTCGAAACTCATCATCTTGTAGTTGAGAAACTTCAGGGCGAGTTCGTCGAGTCCGAACCTCTTCTCGTCTGGATTCAGCAGATACGCCGCGATCATCGTATCGAAGGCTGGCGGGTTCGGCGTGATGCCGTGCGCCATGAAGATGGAATAATCGTACTTGAGGTTCTGTCCAACGATTTTAATCGTCTTATCCTCGAGTATCGGTTTCAAACCTTTCAGGACCTTCTCCAGCGGCAGGTTGGGACCTCTTCTGTGACCCACAGGCACGTAATGACTGCTCTTGTCGGGCAGGGCGACAGATATTCCCACCAAGTGTGCACTGAGTGGATCCAAAGAATCTGTCTCTGTGTCTATCACGACATACTGACTGCTTTGCATACGCTGCAAGAGCTGCTCGAACTCTTGCTCGGTCAGGATCGCCCTGTAAGGCGTCTGTTCGGGCTGCTGAGCGTAGAGTCCAAGCTCCTTCATCAAGCTTGAGAACTCGAGTTCTTTCAGAAATTCAATCAGTTTCTCCTGTTTGAAACCCTCATACCTCAAATCTTCCCAGTTCAGACCAAGTTCCAGATCACTCATGAGCGTTACGAGCTTCTTGCTCTTGAAGGCGTCTTCTCTGTGTTGAAGGAGCAACTTGCCCAGCCTGCTGTTTTTATCGATCTTCTCGTATATTTCCTCGAGACTGCCATACTTCGATATGAGCTCGACTGCCGTCTTCGGGCCGATCCCCTGCACACCGGGCACGTTGTCCACGGTATCTCCAGCCAACGCGAGCAAGTCCACGATGTGATTGGGTGGCACTTGGAACTTCTCCAGGACCTTCTGCTCGTCGTAGAGCTCCAACTCCGAAATGCCCTTGATGGGTCTCCAGACCTTTATCTTATCGCTCACAAGCTGAAGAACATCCTTATCGCCGCTGACGATGTGAACCTCTTCGAAACGACTCTCGCCCTTCTTCGCGAGTGTTGCGATCACATCGTCTGCCTCACAACCTTCGTACTCGAGCACCTTCACACCCAGCGCTTCGACTCCTCTCTTTATGTAGGGCAACTGTTGCAACATAGCATCCGGCGCCGGGGCTCTTTGCGCTTTGTATTCGGCGAGCAACTCATGACGGTAGGTCCTCGTCTTCTTGTCCATGGCGAACCCCGCGTAGTCGCCCTCTCTGATGCGTTCCTTGAGGAACTTGATCATCATGCGCATCAAGCCATATGTGGCATTCGTTGGAATACCATCGCTCGTGCTGAGGGACTGATCTATCGCATAATAAGCCCTGTACGCCAAGCCAGTACCATCAAAGAGAAACAGTCTTGCCATTCTTCTCGAGCTCCCTCAGCTCTTGTAGAATTTCCACTGCCTTCCTCAAATGCGGTATCACGATCGAACCGCCCACGATCAGCGCAACGTTGAAGATCTCGAAAAATTCCTCGTCGCTCGTTCCGAGCTGGAAGAGTCTGATCATGTGGTACGCTATACAATCGTTGCACCTGAGGACCATCGAGGCCACCAAGCCGAGCATCTCTTTTGTCTTCGTGTCCAGAGCGCCCTTTTCGTACACCTGAGCGTCCAGGTTCATGAAACGTTTCGTGTGAAGGTTGCCTTTCTCCTCAATCAACCTGTTCAACTTTGCCCTGTAATCGATGAATTCTTCCACCATTCACGCACCACCAACCTTCATGGGAAGATCGTGAGAAAAGACAATCCAGTCACACTCTTCAGACATCTTTTTAAGAAACTCCGCCGTGGCATCTTTCTTGTAACCCTTCATGTACTCGAAATACTCAATCCTGCTGTAACATATATCCCCCGGCATGAGGACTTTACCCATGTTCTCAGTCGTTATCAACAGCGAGATATGCTCGGAGGAATGGTAAGGAGTGTGGAAGACTTTCACACAGTCGAAGAGCACGTCGCCGTCTTTCAGCGTGTGAACCTGTTTCCAACCTGAGAGCACCATCGTGTAGAACGGTCCGGCAATTGGACCGAACGAGGCGTAATTTCTCTCTCTGTACTTTTCGTGGACGTGGACCGTGGCGTTTTTGAAAAAGATCGAACAGAAGATGTGATCCATGTGTACGTGTGAAACTATCAGGTCCGTCACGTCCTCAGGTTTGATATTCTTCTCTTTGAGCGTTCGTTCCAAAGCTTCCCACGATGGAAAACTGCCCGGTTCTATGAGTACCGTTCGTTCCTCGTCGCTGAGCAGTGCCACTGTGCAGTAAGGCGACATCACGTACGGTGGAATTCTCATGCTACCGCCAGGTACAAGAACTTCAAATCTCATCGGTCTCACCCCAGAAGAAAGCTGAGAAAGGCTATGACAAGACAATAATCGGCGAACCATCTCAACTTTCGAACCAAAACTACCTTCTTCAAGATCACCAGTGCCACCAAACTGCTGAGAAAAGAAACCAGAAATGCAGGGTTCATCGTCAGAGAAGTTTCCCTGAGCTTCAGCAAAGACGCGCCCAGAAGAACCGGTATCGCCATGAGGAAAGTGTACGTAACGGATTCTTCTCTTCTGTAGTCAAGCAGAAGCGCGGCGGATAGCACCATCCCGCTGCGTGACACTCCTGGTAGTATGGCGATCGCTTGGAACAAACCTATCAGAAGTGCATCTCTTGCACTCATGTGATCTAAACTTTTTTCTCCGTCTTTCAAGGAGGACAGAAGTAGAAAAACGGCCGTGATGACGAAGAAGAACGGCAGGAAACCCACGTTGGAAAACACCGCTTCGACTTGTTCTTCGAAGAACAGGCCAACAAACATGGCGGGCAAGGTGGAGATGACTAAATTAATCAAAATCTTCCAGTTCTTCAGTGCCCTGAAAATGCCTCGATAAACTAACAATAAAATGGCGAGCAAGCTACCCGCGTGCAGCATAACAACTGTCTGCAGGTCGATATCGACCTGCAAGAGCTTTGAGAACAGCAAAAGATGACCCGAACTCGACACGGGTAAGAATTCAGTTGCACCCTGGACCGCCGCGAGGAACAACTGCTTCAGAATCCTTCCTCCTTTGCGATTTTCAAGAACTGGATGCCATGTTCTTTCAGCAATCTTTCTATCTGCTTTGGTTCGTGAGCGTCGAGCTTTACGGACACGCTTCGGGAACCGTCACGTTTAACCGTGTTCACAGCGAGCACGTTTATGCTGTTCAGCGCGAAAACGTCAAACACTTTTTTGAGCTCGCCAGGCCTGTCTTCCAACTCGAGCAGGACACGAACGCCGGGCTCGTCCATGGCAGTGATCGCCACGAACGCTTCCAGCACTTCGGTCAACGTGATCACACCCGTGACCTTCATATCAAAATCCACAACCGCAAGGCAACGTTCCTGTGATTCCCTGAAAGTCAGGGCGGCTTCTTCGATGTAGCTGTCTTCGTGTGTGAAGAAGTCCGGGAACACGACGTAGTCTTCAACTTTTGATTCGAGCTCAGCGTTGGCGATGTTGTTCTTGTAGACGAAGCCGGTGAACTTTCCTTCTTCGTCCACGGTGACGCAGTAGTCCGTTTTGTACTTTCTCATCTGACTGAGTGCCTCCTGAACGGTTGATCTAACGCTAATCAGAGGAAAATCTGTGTTCATCCAGTTTTTCACAAACAATCGAATCGCCCCCAGCTTTGAGAAGGTTTTTCCCTACTTCTAAAAAGATTCTACCATTTTCGTAGTAGTAGTAATAAATATAGCGGTGGTAAGTTTCGTAACGCAAATTTTGCGCTCACGAAGATTCATTATCTAAGATATAAATCTCGCACCGAGGGGGTGGTAGATTGCGTGGTAAGTTGCGTGGTAAATTTCTCATCCAGAGTGGTAAATTAGTGCTCAAAGTCGCTTGAATTCTAAATCTTTTGGGTGGTAAATTTCTGAAAAACGCATGATAAAAGAAAAAGCGAATTTTAGACTATTCTGGTCTAATTTGCATGACATCACTCTATCTATGAAAATAGCAGGCTTTGGAGAAATCTACCACCTCGAAATGCTCTACTGAAGCCATTTTCAGACGAAATCTACCACTTTTACACATGTTGTGGTGCGTAATCTACCACACAATATGTAGTAGGTGAACTATGCATCCAACGTTGTTCTCACTGTGGTAAAATCTATGCGAAAAATGTTGCTCCAAGGTGGTGAACGTTCGTGGCCAAAGTCATCGTTGTTACGTCTGGAAAAGGCGGGGTTGGCAAAACAACAGTTACGGCCAACCTTGGTTGTACGCTCGCCAAGCTCGGTGACAAAGTGTGCGTGATTGATGCGGACATAGGGCTGAAGAACCTGGACGTGGTGCTTGGTCTGGAAAACAGAGTTGTGCACACGCTGCTCGATGTGGTGAACGGTAAGGTCAGTGCTCAGGAAGCTTTGGTGAAGCACAAGCAGCAACGTAACCTCTATCTGCTGGCGACTTCGCAGGTTGCAACCAAGGAAATGGTTTCACCCGAGGATATGAGGGCCGTCGTGAAAGCGTTGCACCCGCTTTTCGACTACATCATCATAGATTCCCCGGCGGGGATAGAGAGGGGGTTCAGAAACGCCGTCGCACCGGCCGAACTGGCACTGATAGTCACCACGCCGGAACTGCCGGCTCTCTCAGATGCGGACAGGGTCGTTGGTCTGCTGGAGAATCTCGGCTTCGACGAGAAGGCGATGAAGGTGGTGCTGAACAGGTTCAAACCAAAGATGGTGAGGGCTGGAGAGATGCTCACCGAGCAGGACGTTGCATCGACACTCGCTTTGGAGATCGTCGGCGTTATTCCGGACTGCGAAGACGTAATCATTGCCACAAACAAAGGTATACCCGTTGTGCTGAATGGGGATCTTGGTGTGGCAAGAGTCTTCGAGAACGTTGCGAGACGACTCAAGGGGGAAACCATACCGCTTGATCAGGATCTGGCGCAGGTTCAGGAAAAAGGTTTCTTGACTTTCCTCAGAAATCTTTTCGGCAGGAAGAGGAGCTGATGACGATGTGGTTCTTCGGCCTCTTCAGCAGAAAGAAGAAGCGAGAGAAGAGTAGGGACACCGCTTACAAAAGATTGGAGGCCATTCTCGAGAGGAGAAGGCCCGTCTCTGTTACGGAGATCGTCCCCAAAGCCGAGTTCGAGGAGAACTCAGAGAAGATAAAAGAGAAGATCGTCACCTGGGTGAGTGACACCTTCAAGGTTTCCCCTGAGAGAGTGAAGGTCGAGTTCGAAGAGCACAACGGCTACATAGTGATCATAACCAACGTCATGTTCGAGTGAGAAAACCATGAAGAGCTTCTCCTTGAGAACGAAACAACGGATCGAGATGATCGATGTCACCGATCAGGTTCAACAGATTGTGAGAGAATCGGGCGTCAAAAGCGGTGTTTGTTTCGTGTTCGTGCCACACACCACGGCCGCCATCACGATCAACGAAGGTGCTGACAGTTCCGTTCGGTTGGACATCATCGAAAAACTTTCCGAGCTCGTCCCCTTCAGGGCAAACTATCACCATTTGGAAGGCAACAGCGACGCTCACATCAAAGCCAGCTTGATAGGCCCTTCGGTGACGATCCTCATAGAGAACGGAAAACTCGCCCTTGGAACCTGGCAACGCGTCTTCTTTTGTGAATTCGACGGTCCAAGGGCGAGACAAGTGTTCGTTCAGATCGTCGAGGCCAAGTCTTGAACGAAGTAAACTTTTGGTCCAGGAATTCCGTTGAAGTTCGTGGCGTACTCGACGGTGTAGGCTCCTGCGTTTATGAAGTACACGATATCATCTAAGGTGATGTTGTAAGGGAGCATCGCATCGTCATATACTTTATCGACGCTGTCACACGTCGGGCCGGCCAGCACGAAAGGCATCTTTTGCTCGTCCTCTTTTCCTTCCACAACGATCTCATAACGGAAATTCTCGATGGTTTCCATCAGACCGTGAAAGACTCCAGCATCGATGTAAACCCACTCCTCACTTCCGCGCTGGCACCTCAGCAAGACTCTTGTGACCAGTATCGCCGAATCTCCAACCATCGAACGCCCCGGCTCGGCGAAGATCTGCAGGTCCTTCACTCCACCGAGATACTCGTTGATCGCCTGCTCAACGATGTTTCCGATTTCATCCACGGTCGGTATGGGTTTGAC
The DNA here is from genome assembly GCF_000816145.1 of Pseudothermotoga hypogea DSM 11164 = NBRC 106472. NCBI lineage: Bacteria > Thermotogati > Thermotogota > Thermotogae > Thermotogales > Thermotogaceae > Pseudothermotoga > Pseudothermotoga hypogea. The sequence goes on from NZ_CP007141.1 coordinate 1,126,724, forward strand.
GTGTTTGACGGGTATACCTCCACCTATGTCGAGGACGTTCAGATTGATCCCGTGTAGTTTCTCGGCCCAGTAGAAGACGCGTGCCACGCTTTCGATCGCGTTCCACCAGCTCTTCGGATCGTAGTTCTGAGATCCGACGTGGAAGCTCACACCGACTGGTTTCAGTCTCAACCTGGCTGCCTGCTCAATGAGCTGTACGGCGGTCATGGGATCTGCTCCGAACTTCCTCGAGAGTGGCCAGTCGCTGTGCCTGTTTTCGACAGCGACGCGAATGACCACCTGAGATCCCGGAGCGTTCTCTGCTATCTTTTCCAGTTCCATGGGTGAATCGGCCGCGAACAGGTTCAAGCCTATGTCGTAGGCATAGGCGATGTCCTTTTCCCGCTTGATGGGGTTTGCGAAGATCATCCTGTCAGGTGTAACATTCAGGCTCAAAAGTTTGTTGATTTCACCCACCGATGCCACATCGAAACTGCTTCCAAGATCTCTGAGTCTCTCGATGATTCTCGGGTGACTGTTGGCCTTCACTGCGTAGAAGATCCTGCAGTCTGGGATGGCGTTTGCAAGTTTTCTGTAGTTTTCCTCAACTATATCGAGGTCGATCAGTAAAAACGGCGTTTCGAGTTTTTTTGCAGCTTTCCTGACGAGCTCGTTCACCGTCATCCTTTCATCCTCACTTTTTGTGAGATCTTTTCACAGATTCTTTCAAGAAAATTCCTGTCGTTCTCATCAAAACTGTTCAACACGTGGCTGTCAATATCGAGCTCACCGAGGACCTCTCCGTTGACAACGATCGGCACCACGATTTCCGATTCGACCTTCGGACTACATGAAAGATAGTTCGTTTCTTTCGACACGTCCTGGACCACGAACGTCACTCTGCGTTCGGCCGCCTGACCGCATATGCCTCTTCCGAAAGGAATTCTCACATGTTCTGTTGGCTCCCCAACGAACGGTCCCAGCACGAGTTCGTCGCGTTTCGAAGGATCGGTGAGATAGAAGCCAACCCAGTTGTAATGGGGTACGTTCTCATAGAGGATTCTGCATACCTGCTCCATCGTTTTTTCGAGTTCTTCGTGTGCGAGTGCTTCCTCGATCCTGTTCCAGAGTCTTGCAAAAAGCTCCTCTTTCGGAACGTAGTCACCGTACCTTTCGCCTCTCTTAAAGCCAAGCGCGGCCTGATAGGCAACATAAGCAAGTTCGTCCAGCTTCTTGTTGTTCCAGAGGCTCAAAAGGTCTATCATTATCACCCATTCGCGTTTACCCTTTACCGCGACCCAGTCCTTGACGCCAAGCAGGCCGGTCAGCACGATCACGAACTCCTCGCGGCTGAGCTCGAACAGCTCGTGCTTTGCGGTGATCAATTTCGAACAGTGGTACTTCTGTTCGTGCGAGATCGAGTGCCAGTACTGCATGAGTCTGTCGAGGTTTCGACGCTCCATGTTCTTCAACAATGTGACGATCCATTCCTCAGATAAGTTCAACGTCTTTTCATACTCGTCTATCAGTGGTTCGTTCTTTGCTCTGTAGATCTTCCAATATTCGAACCATCTGTTCTTGTCGTAGCGCAAGATCTCGAAAAAATCGTCCGCAATGTTTTGAACGACTTTTCTCACGTGTCCTCCCTCCCGCAGGCAGCGAGCAGATCACGGAGCGTAACACTCATGAGTGTTTCTTTAATGCAGCTCATCAATCTGTCCCAGATCATGTTCTTGATCACGCAGCTTTCCCTATCGTCACAGTTACAGATATCTGGATCGCACTTCACGATCTTGTCCAACTCATCCACCGCCGTCACGATATCGTACGCGGTGATCTGAGACGGATCCTTGGCGAGTTCGTAGCCTCCTTTTCTTCCACGTCTCGCCTTCACGATACCGGCTTTTCGCAGTTGCAGCACGATCTTTTCAGCGAACTCTTTCGGCACGTTCGCACCTTGGGAAACTTTCGTGAGAGAGGTCAGTTCCCCACATCCGCCGATCGAAAGAAGTATCTTGAAAGCGTACTCACTCTTAACGGTGATGCCCAAAAAGATCACCTCATCTTCGACGTGACGAGATAAACGTCAACTTCCTCACGCATGTTCTGCAAAGCTTGCTTTGGATTGTTGACGTAGACGTCGACGATGTTGCCTTTTATGAGAAGTCCGGTATCCTCGACCACGAAGAGACCGAAATTGGGCTTGTCCGCGAACTGCGGTATATACACGATACTACCTAAGGGAATGACGGAAGGATCCGCAGCTAAGGTCCTCCACTCTTTCGGGATCGTACCGAGCGCAGTGATACGAAAAGTTGGATGTTCCGGCAACTTCCCATCGTCCCATTCGGAGTAGAACGTGGCTTCAAACCTGCCGACGTATTTGAGAAGGATGCGCAGAGGATCTTTCGGCTCTCCGTCTATCCATATCTCGAAGTGGAACAGATTGTTCACCATTCCTATAACCTGGCCCCTGCTGACCCAGCTGTTCGCGGTCACGTTCAGCGTCGAGAGGTTTCCGTACACCGCGAGTACACCGTTTCCATGGTCGATGCGCACATGATAGCCCTTCTCATCCTGAAGGATGCTCACGATTCTCCCGGGCAGAATAGAGAACACGCGAGAACCACTCTGCAGGCTGATTGTTATACCCGTTGTGACGCCACCGCTTGCAGGCCGACCGAACGTCGAGACCACATCCTCCAAACTCAGAGGCTTCTCCAACGGATAAGCGAAGAGGGAGCTTCTGTCCATGATGGGAATCTTTATCCTCTGACCCACGAGCAGTTTGTTGGGATCCTGTATATTGTTCAGTTCCATGATGAGTCTGAGCTTGTCCTGTCCAAGGCCATAAGCGCGCATGATGCTCGAGAGCGTGTCGTTGGGTTTCACCACGTAGGTTATGTACTCCTGATCGAGTCTCAGAAACCTTTCTCTATCGTATTCCCTCACAGTACCGCGCAACGTCTCCAGCTCCAGGCTGAGCTGTCTGACCAGTGCGGTCGTGTTGGCGATGTAGGTCTGAAGGTCCGCGGGGCTTGCAACGATCTGCTTTGAGGAAAACTCTTCGAATTTTCTCTCCATCTCGCGCTTCAAGTTGATCTCGATTTCCTGCATTCTCGATCTCACCTGGAAGAGCTCTCGCTCGATCGCTGATACGTTCACGATGGTCGCCTGCGGAGTCGTTGACAGCGTGTCGAAGGCCTTCTCGAGGGCATTCAACCTCGATGAAAGTTCGATCAGTTCGCCTATCTGGTTCGAAATCGAGGTTAGATTGTTCTCCAAGCTGCTCAATCTTTTAGCCGTTTCCTCCGCGTTGACTTGCGACAGAAGTTCCTCGGTACTTCTGACGAACCTTTCGTAAGCGATTTGCTGTTGTTTTTGTGCCGTTTCTAAGTCCGAGATCTTGTAAATGAGCTGGCGTATGTCGGAAACGTTCAGTGCCACGGACAGCTGGTTGAAACGCATCTCGAGGGAAGTGATACGCGCCAGGATCTGGTTCACATCGTCCTGCGAGACTGTTGGTATGCTCCTCTGTTCACTGATCAATCTTTTTGCAGTTGTCAATTCGTCGGAGATCTTCTTCACATCGCTCTGAAGACTCTCGACCGCTTTCTGGTTCGAATAAACGCTCCTCTCGAGTGCCGCGAGTCTGTATTCGAAATCGTCGAGTTTTCTGTTGATCTGTGCCAGGATATCTTGATTGTACTGCGAACAGGCAAAAGGTAGCATCGCTATCGATAGGATCAAGAGCCATCTTAGAGTTTTCATTTCTCGAGAGAAACCTCCTGCCATTCTTGTCTGGCTTGCTTCACATAGATCGAGTCGCTCTTTGAGAACCTCCTGAACATTTCGGAAAACCAGCGAACCGATTCTCTTCTGTTCCCAAGGCGTTTTTCGATCTCACCGAGGTAAAAGAGCGCAGCGATTTGGCGATCTTCCGAAAGATCTTCTTCGGTGTAGCTTTTTAAAAACAGCTCCTTCGCTCGTTCCAGGGCCTTCTTCTCCTCGTCTGGAGCGCCCGCGTCCCTGTAGAGCCATGCCAGCTTTAACAGGCTCTCAGCGGCACGAAACAACTTTTCCCTCGCAACGTACATCACGGCGGCGATGTTGTACTGAACGGCGGCGTCTCGAACCTTTTTGCTTTCGCTCAGATCGATTTCGATCTGCTCCAGCTTCTCGTGCATCCTGGCGATGGTTTCTGCTTGGGAAGATGTCAGATTCTCGAAATCGTCCTCGAACGATGTGTACAAACACTTCGGACAGCTCACCAGCTGAAACATGAGCGCGTTCACACCATCATAGATGGGCTTCAGGTCTGATTCTCGATTCTTGATCCTGATGGCGTCACTGAAGATCCTGACCGCCTCGAACTGGCTCTTGCACACGGGACAAACGTATCTTTTACGCCAAAAGGTCCGCAAGCTTTCATCCTCCGAATGTCCGAAAGGATTATACTCCCATTTCTCAAGACAGTAACGCCTCAACGAACTGCTTCGCATCGAAAGGTTTGAGATCATCCACGCTCTCACCGACACCGATGAATTTGATCGGTAGAGAAAGCTCGTGCTTTATGGCCAGCGCGATGCCTCCCTTGGCCGTTCCATCGAGCTTCGTGATGACGATACCAGTCACGTTCACCATCTCTTTGAAGATCCTTGCCTGCATTAGACCGTTCTGACCCGTCGTCGCATCTATGACGAGCAGCACTTCGTGTGGAGCACCGTCGACGAGTTTCGCAACGACCCTGTGTATCTTTCTGAGCTCCTCCATGAGATTCTTTTTGGTGTGCAGTCTTCCCGCTGTGTCTATGATCACGATGTCTTTAGACTTCGATTTTGCGTGGTTCACCGCATCGTAAGCGACCGCAGCTGGATCACTGCCTTCCTCGTGTGCGATCACGGTGCAATTGATCCTCTCACCCCAGACTTTGAGTTGCTCGATCGCGGCGGCCCTGAACGTGTCAGCGGCGGCCATCACAACGCTCTTGCCCATGGCCTGAAACTGAGAAGCCAGCTTCGCAACGGTTGTGGTCTTGCCAGAGCCGTTCACTCCCACCACGCTTATCACGCTCGGTGAGCCTGTCAAGTTCAGTGCGGTGTCGGCTTCCAGCAGTTCGACAAGGATCTTCTTCAGAGAAACGATCGGATCGTCCGGTCTTTCTTGCTTGAGCTTTTCTATGATCCATGTCGTGGTTTGGTGTCCAACGTCGGCGGCGATGAGCAGTTCCTCGAGCTCTTGAAGCATCTCTTCGTCGATTCTACCTACTTTGAGAAGTTGCTTTATTCCATCGAAGAAAGACTTCCTCGTTTTTTCGAGTCCCTTTTTCAGTCTCTCGAAGAATCCCATGTTTCATCTACCTCTCTGCGGATCGTAGGAATCGAGCATGTTCACGCACGTCTGGACGACTTTTGAGACGTCCGCCTCGATCCTGGTTTGATTTTTCTCGTTCCTCAGCTTCAACTCGACAAAGCCATCCTGCAGAGACTTTCCAACGGTGATCCTGAGCGGGAAACCTATCAGGTCGGCATCTTTGAACTTCATGCCCGGCGATATCTCTCGATCGTCGAGAAGGGCTTCGATTCCTTTGTTGTTCAGTTCTCTGTACAGAGACTCGGCGAACTTCTTTTGTCTCTCATCGTTCATCGAAACGACGGTCACGATGACCTCATAAGGCGCGATGGACCTTGGCCAGATGATCCCATCTTCATCGTTGAGCTGTTCCACAACGGCGGCCATTGTCCTGGAAACACCCCAGCCGTAGCAACCCATTATGAACGGCTTGAGATTGCCCTCTCTGTCCATGTAGTACGCACCCATGGACTGAGAGTACTTCGTACCGAGCTTGAAGACGTGTCCCAGCTCGATGCCCTTCATCGCCTGCAGAGGTTTTCCGCACACGGGACAAGGGTCGTTCTCGACGACGAGCACCAGATCCGTGTAATGATCTGGATTGAAATCTCTTCCAACGTTGGCGTTCACGTAGTGGTAGTCTTCCTTCATGCCACCAACGACCACGTTCTTCAGATGCCTCACACCGTGGTCAGCGACGATGGGCACGTTCACGCCCACCGGTCCTACAAATCCTATGGGCACTTTGAAGGTCTCGAAAACTTCGTCTGGAGTGGCAAGCCTCAAAGACTGGTCCTTCATGAAAACCTTCAACTTCTCCACGTTCAGTTCCCTGTCACCCTGGATCAGCGCCATGACGAAACCGTTTCTGCCGACGAACAAAAGCGACTTAACGATCCTCTTCGGCTCGACGGACAAAAAGTCCGCCACCTGCTGGACAGTGCGCACGTTCGGCGTGTGAACGAGCTGGATTAGCTTTTCGTCCTCCTCGATTTTTTCGTACTCGCCTCTGTAGGGTGCCTGCTCGTCACTGGAGGAATAACCACAGCTGTTACACCTGAGCAGGTTCGTTTCACCAACCTGCGCGAAACTGACGAACTCGTGCGATTGACTTCCACCGATCGCGCCACTTGCCGCCTCGACGATCATGTATTTCAGATTGATCCTTTCTACGATCTTACTGTAGGCATCGCTGCAGGCCTTGTATGCTTCATCCAGAGATTCTTCGCTGTCGTGGAAACTGTAACCATCCTTCATGATGAACTCTCTGGCACGCAGTAGTCCAAACCTCGGTCTGATCTCGTCTCTGTACTTGGGACCTATTTGGTACAGAAAAAGCGGAAGTTGTTTGTAAGAACGAACCTCATCCTTGACGAGGAAAGTGACCATCTCTTCGTGTGTGGGGCCCAGCGCGAAGTCTCTGCCGTGCCTGTCTTTGAGCTTCATCATCTCATCCCCATAATCATCCCAGCGCCCCGTCATCTGCCACAGCTCCGCAGGGTGAATGATGGGCATGGAGATCTCTTGAGCACCGATCTTGTTCATCTCTTCCCTTACGATGTTCTCTATTTTCGAAAGTGTTCTCTTCGCCAGCGGCAGGTACGTATAAACCCCGGCAGCCGCCTTCCTGATGAACCCCGCCCTGTACAAGAGTGCGTGGCTCACGACCTCCGCGTCTGCGGGAGCTTCTTTGACCGTTGGAGCGTAAAGTTGTGAGAATCTCACAGTCCACACCTCCGATTCTTACAGTTCCTTGATTGTATTCTATCGTGTGCGAGAGCTCGGGGTCACATGACTTCATCACGATTCAGTTAATTCGATTTGACCTGTCTCTCACCTTGCCGGACATAATAAAATTGGGGGAATATCGAAAGAAGCGGTTAGGTCCAATTCTATAGAGCAATTACTTTCACTTCTGAAGAAGAACTATGGACCCAATTGGTATGACAAAGTGAGCGTCCAAATCGATGAATTTTCTGGTCAAGTAGAAATCATAGTGGGACCTCAGAAGGCCGTCGGTATTCCTAGCCAGAGCTCAGCCTTTTGGAAGAACAATACGTAGAAACAATCGTACGAGTCATCATGTCCGAAGACAAGATGACCGCAAGTGTCATGATAATTCCTGGATTCAAGAGGGTCATGCCCACGGTTGAAGAGATCAAACAGGCTCTGTCTGATGCGAAGGTCGTCTACGGAATAGACGAAGGTGCCATCGAGAAAATTGTGAAGGAACAGAGGATCTTTTCCGAGATACCAGTTGCCTTTGGGAAGAAACCGATTCTACCCAAAGACGCATCCGTCGAATTTCTCTTCCCAGCCAGCGGTTTCGTTCTGGAAAAACCTCAGGAAGGCGAGTCGGTGGATCCCGCATCGCTCTACAAGATATTCACGTGTAACAAGGGCGATGTACTTGCGATCAAGAGGAAAGCTTTCGAAGGTGAAGATCGTTTAACAGTGACCGGTGAACTCGTCAAGGTTCAAGAACCAAAAGACGTTAACCTGGCGAGTTTCATAGGAGAAAACCTTCGCTTGTCACCAGATGGGATGCAGATCCTTGCCAACTGCGATGGTCAACCGTACTGAAAGATTCGAAGGTGTATAAGAGAACTGCTCGTGATCGACAAAGATCTTGGCTACGATACGGGAAACATCGACTTCAACGGGAGTGTTGTGATAAGGAAAAATGCGGAGGGACCGTTCAAGGTTCGGGTGAAGGCCGATCTTCTGATACTCGGAGTTCTTGGCGAGATACATGAAGATTGTGGTGGCTCGCTCAAGTTTCCATTCCTCATAGATTCGATCGAAACCCATCCGCTTTACGAAGTAATTCAAAGTGCCACTGATGTTTCCATTCCTCATAGATTCGATTGAACATGTATACCAGTTTACATACCCGTAATATAGGAACCGGTTTCCATTCCTCATAGATTCGATTGAACGAGAATCGTGTTCGCGTTATTACAAAGTCGATCCTCGGGTTTCCATTCCTCATAGATTCGATTGAACTCAGTCGTTCTATACCACGAATCTATCAATTCTTGCGAGGTTTCCATTCCTCATAGATTCGATTGAACTGGATTGTCACTCTACTCACACGTCCCAGCGGTGTTAGTTTCCATTCCTCATAGATTCGATTGAACGAGGTGTACCACAGCTTTAAAGTTTTCTTCGTCACAGGTTTCCATTCCTCATAGATTCGATTGAACTATGCCCGAAGACATCATCACACCCCCTTAAAAGGGGTTTCCATTCCTCATAGATTCGATTGAACAGCTTTGAGACATCGCCTTTCAAAAAGAAGTCCCAAGTTTCCATTCCTCATAGATTCGATTGAACCCGATTCCCCAGTTGTATGCAAGAACTGCGAGGATAGTTTCCATTCCTCATAGATTCGATTGAACACCACACTCCCTTCAGGTGCGTTGTCGGGTGTGAGAGGTTTCCATTCCTCATAGATTCGATTGAACTAACCACAAGAAGCGTTTACGTGCCCACTAACCTATGTTTCCATTCCTCATAGATTCGATTGAACTCTTCGTGAAGGAAAACGCGCTCATTTGAACTCGGCGTTTCCATTCCTCATAGATTCGATTGAACGCGTCCGCGATATTCGAGAGCATCGCCTCGGAAACAGTTTCCATTCCTCATAGATTCGATTGAACATCACCGCGTGAAGTAACTCGTGAAAGAGGGTTTGGGTTTCCATTCCTCATAGATTCGATTGAACAAGTGATAAGAACCGAACTCGACGAAGATGGAAGAACGGTTTCCATTCCTCATAGATTCGATTGAACGGTGAGAAGCTGGGAGTATTTCGTGAGGAGGGAAAGCAGTTTCCATTCCTCATAGATTCGATTGAACGTCGTGTGACCGCCTCTATCAGTGTCGCGGATATCAGTTTCCATTCCTCATAGATTCGATTGAACTTGAAGTGAGCGTGGGAGTTTGCCCATCATTGTAAGGTGTTTCCATTCCTCATAGATTCGATTGAACGAGTATCCTGATCTTGAGTTCTGGAAAGAATTCTTGTTTCCATTCCTCATAGATTCGATTGAACTCGTAAATGGTATGGTGGAGTACTTGCGCCAAATGGGTTTCCATTCCTCATAGATTCGATTGAACTTGTAGCTTCGTTCGTCTTCACAAAAGATGTGGCATGAGTTTCCATTCCTCATAGATTCGATTGAACCAGGTCGCAAATCGTCATACGCCAGACTAACCCTGGTTTCCATTCCTCATAGATTCGATTGAACTTTCTAACCTTTCTACTTTTTCTACTCTCTTAAGAGGTTTCCATTCCTCATAGATTCGATTGAACTCCTTTGCACTTAAATATTTGAATCTGCGGTGAAAAGTTTCCATTCCTCATAGATTCGATTGAACGCTATCACTTCCTTTCCTCACGACTACACGTTCTCTCGTTTCCATTCCTCATAGATTCGATTGAACTGGAACCCTCGTTCTTTCATTATCTCGACCAATCGTGTTTCCATTCCTCATAGATTCGATTGAACGAGAACCGGCACACGTTCGGGCAACAACGGATACAAGTTTCCATTCCTCATAGATTCGATTGAACCCGATAGCGTTTTGAGATACGAGGTCAACTGATCCGAGTTTCCATTCCTCATAGATTCGATTGAACGAGTACGAGCAAAAGCACAATGAAGGCTTTGTGAACGGTTTCCATTCCTCATAGATTCGATTGAACTATTTGGACGGAGGGATAGGCATGCCAAAACAAAACTAGTTTCCATTCCTCATAGATTCGATTGAACTTGAAGAGTTTTTGAATGAGCTGGAGATGTGGTATCCAGTTTCCATTCCTCATAGATTCGATTGAACATGAGAAATTCGCCTTCGCTCGGTTCGTTAGATATGGTTTCCATTCCTCATAGATTCGATTGAACGAATACGATCCTGCAAAGCACAAGATAAACGTCCTCGGTTTCCATTCCTCATAGATTCGATTGAACTTCCTCTCTTTCAAGCTCGTCAACATTGCTACCTTGTTTCCATTCCTCATAGATTCGATTGAACCGAGATATGTACAAAATGATGAACACCGTCGAATTCCGGTTTCCATTCCTCATAGATTCGATTGAACTCGCTCCGCTTCCGATGCGCATTCGCTCGCGTACGCGTTTCCATTCCTCATAGATTCGATTGAACTTTGCTCCAGCTCTTCAAAACTTGTCGCTTGCGAAAGTTTCCATTCCTCATAGATTCGATTGAACTCAAACCGCTTACAAAGCTCAATCGGAATATCATAAGTTTCCATTCCTCATAGATTCGATTGAACAAATATCTATGGCCCTGAGAGCGTCTTCCTCAGGAAGTTTCCATTCCTCATAGATTCGATTGAACCAAGAATGAAGCTTGTCGACAGGAGCCAACTACCGAGTTTCCATTCCTCATAGATTCGATTGAACATCTTGAGCAACGAACTGGAATGTGATTTCGTAAGCTGTTTCCATTCCTCATAGATTCGATTGAACTTCAATTAAGAGAAAAAGGACTTTCCTGGCGAAGAATGTTTCCATTCCTCATAGATTCGATTGAACATATTCAGCTTCTGGTTCTCTTTTTCCACCACCACAGTTTCCATTCCTCATAGATTCGATTGAACTGAAACGACACAAAATCAACATCCTCACACGGTGCGGTTTCCATTCCTCATAGATTCGATTGAACACGTCTCCGATATCTACGTGGGAGATTCTATTCAACTGTTTCCATTCCTCATAGATTCGATTGAACGTGTTCGCGGAATAGTTAGATAGCGAGATGTTTCCGTTTCCATTCCTCATAGATTCGATTGAACTATTCAAGCTGCTTCTTATATTCCTCTGTGTCAACTCGTTTCCATTCCTCATAGATTCGATTGAACGGAGGGGGAACATGAAAGTCTCTTTAGAAACGTTGGAGTTTCCATTCCTCATAGATTCGATTGAACATGATCGCGAACACGTCCTGAAGCAAAGGAAAGTCCTGTTTCCATTCCTCATAGATTCGATTGAACCCCGCAGTTCCGTCGTCGGGAGTGATCGTTAGGCCTTGTTTCCATTCCTCATAGATTCGATTGAACCGTATTTGGGTCTATTTCAAGGATCTGTGTAGCATTAGTTTCCATTCCTCATAGATTCGATTGAACTTTTAGCAAACTGTTCGAGCACGCGCGTTAGTCCGAGTTTCCATTCCTCATAGATTCGATTGAACATTTCAAGGATCTGTGTAGCATGAGAAGGAATGGCAGTTTCCATTCCTCATAGATTCGATTGAACGTCTCCCCCACCACGTTCCACGAACACGTCTAAATCGGTTTCCATTCCTCATAGATTCGATTGAACTGGACAACAGCTAAGGAACCCGTTCTCCAGCGCAGTGTTTCCATTCCTCATAGATTCGATTGAACGATCACCATAGAGAGTGGACTCGAGCTTTTCAACTGGTTTCCATTCCTCATAGATTCGATTGAACTTCCGTTGCTTGAAGATGTTTTCGCAATCATCTCAAGTTTCCATTCCTCATAGATTCGATTGAACTCTCGTAAAAATAGGCATCTTTACTGCACAGGAACAAGTTTCCATTCCTCATAGATTCGATTGAACTTTCAAAGCCCGCATCAAAGCGGGCTTTTCTTTTGTTGTTTCCATTCCTCATAGATTCGATTGAACATTTCAAGGATCTGTGTAGCATGAGAAGGAATGGCAGTTTCCATTCCTCATAGATTCGATTGAACCGTATATTCCCAGCCGTAGACGGTACCGATTCTGGAAGTTTCCATTCCTCATAGATTCGATTGAACCGGAACTGCCAAGTGGGTTGGTGGAGTTTTAGCTCCGTTTCCATTCCTCATAGATTCGATTGAACCTTATCCGCGGCGGTGTAATCCACGTGTCCTCGCCCGGTTTCCATTCCTCATAGATTCGATTGAACCCTTCACTTCCTGCCATGTTGCTTTGAGTTTATTTTGTTTCCATTCCTCATAGATTCGATTGAACTTGGGATCCGGAAGCGAAGTCTCCGGCAGGAGCAATGTTTCCATTCCTCATAGATTCGATTGAACTAGTGCATAGTGCATACTTTCCACGGGATAACTATTGTTTCCATTCCTCATAGATTCGATTGAACGTGTTATTTGGCTGAACACGAACAACGTATCCGCGAGTTTCCATTCCTCATAGATTCGATTGAACCAAGCGTCGGCGAACTCATTAACACATACGTTGCTGGTTTCCATTCCTCATAGATTCGATTGAACTTAATCTGCTCGATATTTGCTTGTATTTTCTCGGGTGGTTTCCATTCCTCATAGATTCGATTGAACCGGGTTTAAGGAACTGTACAGGTGGCTGAACGGAAAGTTTCCATTCCTCATAGATTCGATTGAACTTAGAGAGGGGGAGAAAGTATGAGGAGTTTCAAGATGTTTCCATTCCTCATAGATTCGATTGAACGGCATACAGCGGAGATACGGAACTGTGTAATATGCTTGTTTCCATTCCTCATAGATTCGATTGAACAACATTTTTGAATGCGAAGGAAATCTACACAAGAGAGTTTCCATTCCTCATAGATTCGATTGAACGAAACGAGCCGGTAGCGGTTGCGTACAAGAGAGAGCTGTTTCCATTCCTCATAGATTCGATTGAACTCTTTTCGGCAATAAGAAGCGGAGTGGTTGATTTTTGTTTCCATTCCTCATAGATTCGATTGAACCGTTTAGATAGCCGATTAGCTCTGAACCTTTCTCCTTAGTTTCCATTCCTCATAGATTCGATTGAACTAAGAAAGTTGTAGACACAGCAACCGAGACGTGGATGTTTCCATTCCTCATAGATTCGATTGAACCCATAGATATTATATAATAACGGATCTTCATAATAAGGGGTACGCTGGGTTTGACTTAGCTCGAAGAACCATCATTTTTGCGATTTTGTCCACGAGTCCTGATAAAACATCGCGTCGACTTTCAGTAGGAATCTCCTGAGTTTTTCCCTCTATCGAAGGTCCATTTGTCTCAAAACACTCTTGCAAGCCTTTCGTTAACATTTGTCCAGGATGATTGTGAAATTTCACAAATAAACGGATAACCACACCAAAAGATGAATACTATCATCTTACATCCCCAATTAACTTTGCTCTTTCACAAATGATTAATAATCTAACACTGCGTCTGTCAAGAGCTTCAGTAAAGAGCATTTACGATTAGGAATCGTAGGTTTTGCTATTCCAAGTTAAAGCACTATTAATTCAATATGACCACACACCTGAGAATCAATAAGTCAGAACATGAGTACGGATGAACTTCTCTGGAATCCTGTTTGGTCGTTATACCAATGCGATAGATTGTCCCTTGTCACGACGACGAAACCGTTTTCAACTATCAGCGCCGATGTGAGTTCCTCTCGGCTCATTCGAACGTCTATGGTGTACAGAGCCATCTTCTGAAGTATTCTCTTTATCGATGACAGTTTGTCGAATTTTCCAAGACCGTGATCTTTGTTCATTATCGAGTTGAGCTCTTCCCTGAGCTGAACTGCGAAGTCATCGTACTCGACATAGACTGGTACCGATTGGGCTCCATCTTCGATGAGATGAAAGTTGGAGATCTCTTCGAATTTTAGCGTTTTGAAACTATTGATGAGATTTTTCTTGTCGGTGTTACCTCGATTATCAACTTTCTGAAAGTATTCTTGAACCAGATCAGAGAATTCTCTTTCCTCACAGACTTGCCGATTTGACGTAACCTCCTTGGTGATACCCAATAGCATGGAATCGTACACATAGGAGGCCAGGCTTCTTTTGTTTTCGCTTTTTTTCACGACGTAGACATTAACTTCCCCCATTCGATTCTCGAAGTGTCTGTTACATCGTCCAGCTGCTTGTATGATGCTGTCAAGTGGAGCGTCGTCTCTGATCACCTTGTCAAAAGATATATCCACACCAGCTTCGATAACCTGGGTGCTCACACAAATCAAAGGTCCCCGATCAATCTGCTTCATTCTCCTTAACCTCTCCAATCTCTGTTTCGGTATGACATTCGATGATAAGTAGAACAATTGGTCGAATTTGAACCGTTTCAGGACGTACTCGAAGATCTCCCTCGAGTGCTTTATTGTATTTAGAATGATGAGCAGTTTCTGCCCGAGCCTCAAAGCTTCTTTCACATTTTCTTCTACAACATCAAAGAATTCTTCGTACCCCACCTCTCCATGAAAGTGTATTCTTGTACGATTGAGATCAACACCGTAGTTTTCTTTCACTATGCTCGTGGCGTTCTTCAATAGAGCCGGTCGAGTCGCTGTAGACAGAATCACAACACTACCGAACTCCGTGAGCTCGGATAGTATTCGGGAGATTGGTTCCCAATATTTGTGAGGTATCGATTGAACTTCGTCCAGGATGATTACTGAGTTCAAAAGTTTGTAAAAGAAGGGAATTCGTCTATTCGTGAACAACGATTCAAAGAGCGATACGAACGTCGTGATCACCATCTGTGTGTGCCAGCATTCTACTATTACACGTTGTATCGATGATTGTTCGTACTCTCTGCTTGAAAACAAAGGATCCGCCAGATGGTGGTAAGGTAAAAGTACAGTGGCATCGTGGTCAACACCGTCGAGTATCTTGTACATCAATTCCATTGTCTGGTCTATTATGTTTATGAAAGGCAGCGCGTAAACAATTAAGGTGTCTTTTTTCGCAAGAGAAAGGGCGACCTTTATATTTGCCAAGGTCTTACCTAAACCTGTTGGGGCGGTTATTGAAAGAATTTTGCTATCGATTCTACTCAGCGATCGATCTATCTCCTCGTGGAATCTCTGACGCAATGAGTACATGGGATTATCCTTTGCTATATTCCTGATGTAACCTTGAACGAGATCCAACGTGATCTTTGGTTCTATTTCTACGATCATATCCTTGAGTGCGGCATCCTCTTTGTCGGAACTGACCAAAATGGAAATCAGTGTGTGCAACAGTATGTAGTCTTTCATCGTGAAATCTGTAAAGAAACTGAGTTTCGAAATCTGACTTTGAACTTTTCTGCATATCGCCTTGACATCAAAATTCATCAAATTCGTGCCTGTTTCTTTCTCAAACCACTCAATAAGGCTTGGAGGAACGGAGCGAAATTGTTTCTCAAGCTCGCTCGGATTTTCTTCTACAAATCCGAAATTCGGGAGATGACCATGGTGGTATCTGACAGCGAAATAACCAAAGACCGCAAGTTTGGACTCAAATCCATTACCCAGTAGAGTTTGATACGTCACTAAAGAGGAAAGGGGGGCATGCGTCGTATGCCCCCTGCCCGGATGCAGAATATAATTTTGAAATTCGTTCGATGCCTTCCCAAAGTCATGACATAGCGCACAAAGTTGAACCAATCGAACAGCGCTCTCTTTGTTGATTCCAAATGGTTCCCATCGAATCAATTCAGCTTTCTTAGTGGCTCTTTCAGCCGTACCAATGAGATGATCTAACAAGAGTCTATCTGGGTGAGACTTCAGTCTATCCAGCATATGTTTTCGCCCAGCTCCTTTATCCTGTAGACTTGCTCAACGTAATGTACCAGCTTTATGGGTGTTGCGTTCTTCTCGACCCAGTAAGAGGCAAAAGCCGTGGGTGTTCGTTCATTGTCCATGTTCAACGTCATTCGTTCCTTGATGAACAATTGTCCCTTTTGTGGAAATATTTTTGTGCCATCCAAGACCTTTATCACAGTGTGCACTTCCAACGGGGTGGATACAGGCTCAGCGTCGAAAGAACCCACGTAGCTGAAGTTCGCTATCATTTGTGCTTGACCAAGGTAGGGTGTGAAAACGCTGATCTTGTTCTTCAGGCAGTATTGGAGCTCTTCGTATTTACCGAACTCCGAAACATATATTCTGTAAGCTGGGTTTTTGATCAACTCCAAGACTATCTGAATTCTCGCGTGTTTCTGGCCACTCTTTGTTTCAACGTAATTCGTCGCTATGTTGATCTTCTTGATCGGATTCAACAGCTTTACAGCAAAGTGCGCATCATCGAAAGTCCTCAGATGTTCACTGCTCTCGGTAGTATCGTTTTGTATGCCAAGTATGGCTCCCAGAAGACCGCATATCGCAGTTCTGGGGGGGAAGGAATACGAAGTCGAGCTGGTCGTTGTGTAGCTTCTTCTGAAGAGAGCGTATTTTCCGAAAACGTCAAAAACTAAAACTTTCATGGCAAATTCACTACCTCAATGTTCATCCTTTCGAGTACCTCGTTGATTTTTACTGGTGCATTGTTCTTCAACACTGTGAGTCGGTCGCTCTGTTTCAGTTCGACCCTTTTTATTAGGTCCTTGCTTTGATCAAGTTTTTCTAAGAGTTTGTCAATTTTCAATTGAATTTCCGAGATATCTCTGATGCTCTTTTCATCGACGCTGCTTTGAATCTCCAAGTAAGAGTCAAGTTCACCGATATGGTATTTCACATTTTCTTTGTAAACCACTCTCATCAGAAGGCGTGGGTTGTGTTCCATTTTTGAACGTGTGATGAGATTCTTTGTCCCGTCCCAAATGGCCTTGAGGAGTTTTTGAAGGTCTTCCTCGGTCGCGTTTGTGATTTTTGCTGCGGTTTCGTTCGCAACACCGTAGAAAGCTATAAGTGCGTAGGGTATCAGATACTCTTCTCTGAAACTTCTCTGTTGTGCCTGATCCTGGCTCGTGAACGCTGCCGTGCCCTGTTGGAATACCACCTTGACTGCGTGAAGTGATGTACCTGGCCTGAACTGCACTGGACCAGTGTAGGACGTGTCGGCCTGTTTCGATATCGGAATCACTGCGCCAAACAATCTGACGTCCAGACATTTCAACGCGTCCTCTTTCTTTTCGATCTTAAGCTCTTCACGACGCTTATCAGGGCTCACCGCCTCACCAGATACCCAAATTGTCTCTCCCCATGACAACCATTCGTCCCTTATTGTTCTTTTGAGTCTGACATCAGTTACGATGCATCTTTCCGTTTCTTCGTCAATCCGTGGTTTGTTCTCGTCGAGTGGGTCTCCGTTTGGATTCGCCCATTTCACATCGTACAAGAAGAGAATTTCAGACCTATTGTTCATTCTGCTCCACCTCCTCGACTTCGATCTTGAAAGGTTCCTTGTTCGAGTAAGCCAACCCAAGGGTGAAAACGAAGTTCAGTTCATCGATCGTGATGTTTTTTTCTCCAGCCGACAAGTAGTACTCCGCCGCAACCTTCATGATAAGATCAGTCCTTTGCCCGTAACTTTTGTACTGCTCAAGCTTGTTTCGGATTTCTGGCAGAAGACCTTGAACATCCCGCATGTTCATCTTCAGTCCCTTAAGTTTGTTGAAGAACGGTGCTGCTTGTCTTTTCGCGTACTGAACCGCTAAGACTTTCCCTGCGAGCACCCCTGTCAAGAAAACTGCCTTTTTCCAAGGTTCATTGAAAAATTCCGGGTACCTTTGGAAGAACTCGCTCACTTCGCTACTAACCACTGATTCACCCTCCTTTCTCAGATGGAAAACCTCTATTTGGCTTAGAAACAAAACAGCTGCAAAGCTCAGATAAGTCAGCGTACGCCAGTGAAAATTCCTTGTCTGCTTTGAATCTATTTCTTGTACAGCCTTTCTGATTTTTCGCATACAGTACCACAGGAATCTTTGCAGGTTGTAACTCTCACCGTGAAAGATCGATCTAATTAACTGAAGGTAATCTTTTCTCGCTTCACTCTTTGATGTTGGTTTCTCGTACAAGTCCCACAACAAGCCGAGAGTCGGTTCAGGCACATTTTCAACAGCAATCCTCTTCGCAGCTTCTTTTCTTTCGGTGACCAGTTTTCTAAGTCTTGTGGGAGAGACCTCTGTCAGATGCAACTCTATTCTCTGCTGGTTCTTGTTTATTTCCATGAAGAGAAAGTCATAATGAACGAATGGATCTTCGTCGGCAAGAGCTTCTTCGATTTCTTCCTCATTCCTGGCGAAGTCTTTCAATGTCTTGGAGTTTTCCTTCACTCTTTCTATCACGCGACTCAGAATCGAGTCGTTTTTGTGCATCAATGAAGGTATCAACCAGATGGTCCTCCCAAGAAAGTTGAACGTGAGGTCTCTGGTCACGATGTTTGCCCCGTTCTGCAGATCTGTTTTACATTCCTCGCAGATCGGCAGGACTTTTACAGCCCCCTCGATCTTCAAGCTTGGGGAGAATCCTGGTTTATCGAACGTTGCGAATTTGAAGACTTCGTTGACAGTCGCGGAAACAAGTCTGGATTTGCCACAAAAATGGCACGTACCTTGAACCCCTGTGCTCGTTGCCTTCTCGAGCGCCCTTTTTATGAAGACCTCCTTGAAGGGTTCGTATTCGGCAGGCATCATTTCCTGACCATTTTTTATCAAGATTATGGTCAAGTAAGTGCCTTTTTCTTCCATAGTCATGAGTTGTTTTTCTAAGTCTTCGACTATCTGCAAATGATTCTTTTCAAAAAGCTTGACAAAATCTCTCAAGACCTCCTCGTCCTCGAAGAACCTTCTGAACTTTCGCAAGGCTTTCTCAATGGCTTCTTTTATTTTTTCCAGACTCTTGCCGCTCACGGTCAAGTTCACTGTAGGTGATTTCCCTGACACTTGTCCCAGCTGGTCGGTGTAAAGCAACAGATGTGCTTGGTCTGGTCCTGGTGTCTCGAGCGCCACAACACCTTTGTACTCTAACGGTTCTAAGCTGACGAGTAAAGCCAATCCCTTGTCCTGCTTCACTGCCTTTGTAAAGTTTCGATAATACTCTGACTGCCTCATCAAACGTCCAATCTCAATAACCTTTGTCAACACATGTTTCACCCCCTATCAGTACATGAAGCTGGTTGAGCCCTTTTCTTGACCAAGTACTTCGACTGTGACCAGAGTCTTGTCACTAATGATGTAGAATCTGACAGAATCTCTCGATCTTTCAATGTTTTCCTGAAGCTCTAATTTCAGTTTCTCGAATTTAGCTTGTGTTATCTCTCCTTCAAAAACGGAGTTTTGAACCCAGTTCAGATATTTTCTACATACTTTTAAGATCTTTCCGACGCGTTCCTGCTCGATGTCGTACGTGACTATCACGTACATGGTTATCCCCAATAGTTGTGTCCACACTTAACTGACGGATCAATCTTAGGATTTTCGACACCCAACTCTCTGCTCACCCGAGATATGGCTCGTATTCCTCATCTTCCAAGATGTGTTTTTCGATTTTGTAGGCTTCCATCCTGATCAGTGAACGATAAGAAACCTGTCTCTTCAGCTTTGCATGGTGGATGGTGTCTTGAAGTCTTTCTTCAAACGTCTGAACCAAGAGTTTTTTCGCACTCTCTTTCATGGATATGCCGCCGGCTATTTGATGGAAATCTGTTGGTTTGATCTGCTTTCTGTTGACGAGTGTGAGTATCATTCTGTCCACGAGAACAGGTTTGAAGATCTCAGCTATGTCGAGATTCAAGGTGAATCTTCTGTTGTTGGTACTGTGCAAATAGCCGATCCTTGGGTCCAAGTGAGTCCTGTATATCTGTGACAAGACCGTGGTGTAGAGTAAGCTGTTCGCGAAGCTCATGAGTGCATTCAGCTCGTTCTCTGGTGGTCTCTTGGTTCGAGAGCCAAATTGAAAATGCTCTGATTTTATCATTCGGTCAAAACAACTGTAGTAGATCTCGCGTGCGTTACCTTCGAGAGCCATCAACTGATTCACTTCTGAGCACAGAATCAGATTTTCAACGTGATTTCTTATACTTTGAATTCTTTCAGCAAACTGATCGTCATCGTTGTACTTCTTCAAGGTGTTGATGATGTTACACAGTGCGCCTTTGACGAACATCCTTGCGAGCAAAAGTCGCTTCTCGCTGTTAAGGTAGTGTTCGGCCTGTTTGAGTATCACAAGGCCTGAGTTGAGAAATTCCCTTGGATAATAGCTTCCAACGTAGTAGCCGAAATGATTGAAAAAGTGAACTATTATCTGTTTCTCGGTCAAAAACTCCAGCAGTCTTTTGTTCAAATCGACTTCGGAAAAGATGTTAATCTCTGAAACGTTTTCTACTGGTATATGTCTTTTTCCATCCTTGGTTTCAAGTAAGATGGTGTTTTCCTTGCGCTTCAGAATACCATCTGAAAAAATGTATATCGGTTCTGCCATAGGATCACCTCAAGACCAGCAGAATTCTTGATAACCGCACTTGGAACAAAAGGATGACCGTCTCCGCTGAGGGGGTTTCGGTAAAGAAATTATCTCTTCTGCCTTCTTGATAGCTTCATTCAGTTCCGTTGACGATTGCTCATCAAGTACGACTGTTATTTGCTTTTTCTCCTTGGGGATGAGTATCTTCCCGACAGCCTGGACCCCTCTCTTTTTAATTTCCGACAGATAGTAGAGCAGCTGGACTCGAGCACCCTTAAGGAACTTTGAGGATTTTTTGATCTCACCGACCACAACCATTTCCCCTTGCTCATAGATCATGTCGATCTTGATGCCCGGCAGGGATATTTCTCTGATTCGATTGTTCTTGTAACTCTCTGTGTGTATCAGTCTTCCTATTTCTATGAAAGGGTTGTACTGGTCTGGTTCTATCTGGTGAGCTATCAACCACGCTTCTCTCTCACACACAGTTGAACTCAGCAAAACTGTGCCCGTGATCGTGTGGTTCACCCCCGATTGATTTCAAAAATTTTCTTGAGCGGTACTTCAGAAACCATAGGTGCTACCATTCCGAATCCAAGGCTGTTTCTTTCGCCGAACCCTACTTCGTAACCAAGCTTTATCAATCTACTATCACCCCTCACCTTGAATGGAAAGACTGCGCCCTTTATCTTTATGCCTCGTATATCTATGAGCTTTGTGATCCTGTTACGTCTTTTTATGTAATCCCAGTCAGGTTCTATCGTGATCGAAGCATCGATCGCTTCTCCGTAAAAGGCCTCATATTTCTTGATCAAATTCTTATTGAGCACTTGTTCAAACTGCTCATCGCTTGGCAAAAGGTATTTGTGATACAATTTGCCGTTTCGTTCAATGGGAACACTCACCACGAGCGGGGAGAGCATGAAGAATTCTGCGTACCCTTCGAAGCTTGGCTCCTGCAAAAGATTGATCTGTTCGATCGGAAAAACTGTGCCCTCAATTTCTATCTGTGGAACTTGTATGAGAGACGAGAAGAAGTTCGTGATGAACTCCTCACTCACCGACGATATGTACCATCTCCCCATCGCAGGCCATATCAAGAGTGAATCAAATCTCACGGCCGACCTTTCAAAAAACAGTTGTGAGAACGTGAAAAGCTTGAATCCTTTATATCCCTTCTCGTGTAAGAAAGATTCGAAATCACGATCAACATGCATCAACCTTTTGTAGACAAAGGAACAAAGCTGGTAATGATAGTTTATGGGAATGGAACAGGTGTAAGTCCTGAACACGATTTCTAACCTCACGTCAGGCCCCCCATTCAAAACTTTACAGGATACATTCAGACATAAATTTCACCTGAACTATTTCCTTCGTTATAATAACATACGAGGCTTATCATGAGTCGCGGTTGAGTGTGATCGTAGTGAACGCACCAGATCAAGGTCATGACTGATCGTTTCGTTCATAAACTTACCCGTGAACGTGTAAAAATGGGTTGAACATGCTTAAAGGGTTGGTAATCTGAGCAAATGATACAATTAGAAAACGGTTTGGAGTGTTGTTGCTTTTCTTTGCTAAAGTGTGATGGTCAGCCCAAGACTGCGTTTTGTTTTTGTCGGACGTTCTTCACGAACATTTGAAACGAGTGAAGGAGTGTTGCGTGTGTCAAAGTTTGAAACCTGCGTGGAGATACTCCAGTACTTAGGTGAGATCGCTTCGAAACTTCTGAGTGGGCAAACCGAAAATGTCTATCAAGATGTCTTGGAAAAGGCCATGAAGATCGTGCCTGGAGCTCAGGCTGGATCGATTCTTGTGAGAGAGAATGATCGATTCGTGTACGTCGCGGCGGTGGGGTATGAACTTGAGGAGCTTCAGAAAGTGAGCTTCACCGTCGAAGAGGAGGAAGAATGGGTTGGTAGGGATAGAAGCTACGCAATAGTCTTAAGGGAAGACATAGAGAGATTCGATGAAGCCTTACTCAAATCTGATAAACGTGTAGGTATTTTGGCAAATTTCGGTGGAATAAAAAAGATCAAAGCAACATTGATCATACCTGTGAGAATCAAAAACGAGCTCGCGTTGGTGCTGAACCTTGACAACTTTGAAAGGAGCGATGCTTTCAACGAGGATTCGATCGTCCTGGCCAAGGTCTTGGCTAACGTGCTCGGAATCATCTTCAACAGGCTCGAGCTCGAAAATCAACTCAGAGTGAAGAACCAGTTGTTAGAGTACATGTCGTACCACGATACTCTCACCAATCTTCCAAACAGAAGGTTGCTTGAGGAGTTCGCCGAAAAGATGCTCAAGCTGGCTAAGAGAGAGAACAAACCTTTGAGCATCCTTTTCATGGACCTTGACAAGTTCAAACCGATCAACGATACGTATGGGCACCAGGTGGGAGACGAAGTTATGAAATTGGTTGCGGCCAGACTCGAAAGGTTCACGAGATCCAACGATATGGTCTCACGGTTCGGTGGAGATGAATTCGTGATCTCAGCGTACGATTGTTCGAAGCAAGATGCAAAAGCATTTGCCGAGAGGCTCATCAAAGCGATGGAAGAACCGATGAAAATCGATCAATTAACGCTTCAACTGAGCGCTTCTGTAGGTATCGCGACGTTTCCGGAAGATGGCGATGAACTGACCAAGTTGATTCGTGTTGCAGACGAAAGGCTCTACATGGCGAAGAAGAGTGGATCGAAGATCGTCACACAAGGCTAAACTAAGACTTCTTATTTTTCATCCACCCCAGCTCGTGCGCCGTGGTCAAACCACCAACGATGATGTTCAAATAGTACGTGAAGAAGCGCCACACCAAAAGTGCCGCCACGGTCTTCGGACCGAACAAGAACTTGAAGAACAGCGTGTAAACCCCCTCGGACGCACCGGTTGCGCCCGGGGTGGGAACGAAAGAGGCAACCAAGAACACGACCAGTTGCGTCATGGCGACGTTGAAATACGAACTTGTGATGTTCAAAGATCTCGCCACGAAGTAGGTGACGGAGATCTTCGCCACTACCTCGAGCAGGGCCATGAGCAGGGCAAGAACACTGATCAAAGGATTCTTTGCAGACTGTGTCATGCAGTCGTGAAAAAGTCTTGTTTGTTCGAGCAACTTTTGCTGAAAGAGTTCCTTCCTCTTGACGATCCTCAAAGAGACGAAGAGTTTCGAGACCTTCGAAATCGTTTTCTCCGCCAAGGACCTGTTCAGCGTGAAAAGAAACAGTAAGAAGAGCACGAACCCGTTCAAAGCGAAGCCGAAGAACGCGAGCAAAGCAAGGTTCGAGATCCTCTTCGCAAACATCGAGTATGCTCTGAGCAGCCCAAAGACGCTCGCGCCCGTCACGACGATCTGGTAGAAAAGAAAGCGCGATACGAGCATAGCCGTGGCTTGTCCATATTCAACACCTCTTTTTCCAAGAAACGCGATCTGTGCGGGTTGTCCACCCGTGGAGAAGGGTGTTATCGCGGAGAAGAACCTTCCAACGAGCGTGTTTTTGAACAGATAGATGAGTGATACCTTGGCCTTGTACGAACGGGCGAACAGCCATACAGTCAACGTCTCGGAGAACCAGTCGAACAGAACGAGTAGCAGTATCGCAAAGATCCATTCAAAAGAGATTCTCTTCATAGCGTCGAGCGTCGCTCTCAAATCAGTGAAACCTGCGATCAGAAAAACGATGAGCAGACTCGCCAGAAGAATTAAGGTAGCCTTTGTGAGGTTACTCAACTTTTTCGCCATTTTCTCAGCACGTCCTCATACACCGTTTTGAGTTTCCGTCCAACGACGATCAGATCCCTCTCGAGAGCAGTTTTTCTCGCTTCCTGACCAAGATCCCTCGCAAGATCTCTGTCCTCAACGAGTCTTCGTATCGCCGCTTCGAAATCTTCGTTGCTCTCTGCCTTGAGACAATTTACACCATTTTGCAACCAACCCTCGTAGACCGGTATATCTCTCACAACGACGGCACATTCGCACGACAAAGCTTCCAGCACCGCAATCCCTTCGTTTTCCTCGTATGAGGGGAAAAAGAAAACATCGGCAGCAGAATATGCCCCCACGAGCTCTTCCTGAGGCATGAAACCAGGAAACAGGACGTTCGGAGGAGGATTCTTCAAGAGCTTTTTGACATCTCTCGGCAAGAGGGAAGCAATAGCTTTTGAACCAATCCACACGAAGTGATACTCCTTCAATTTCCTCGCAACTTCGACAAAGTCGTGAATTCCTTTTCTCCTGAACGGCAGTGCGACGCACAGAACGATTGGTCCTGTCAAGCTTAGCTTCTTTCTGAACTGTTTTGCCCTGTCTTCGTCCCTTCTGAAGAACTCGGTATCCACGCCGTTCGATACGACCGCTCCGGGCACTCTCACACCGTAGCCCCTCACGATCTTCTCAGTGTAAGGTGTTGGGAACAACAAGAAGTTCGCTTTCGAGTAGATCCTGCTCAGAGAGAACCTTGCGTATCTGGAGTACACGTTGCTGAAGAGGAAACTGTTCCTTATGTCTTCAGCGGTGGTATGGACGTGCCAAATAACAGGGATGTTCCTCGATCGACAACTGCTGGCCAGAAATCTTGCCCCAGGTCCAACGGTGTTGATGTGTGCCAAATCGTACTCGTCATCTATATCGAGCGTGAAGTCAACGTTTGCTCTCTTCAACGCCTCCATTTGATGTTTCAATGCGATACCGATCCCAGACCTCGACAGAAGCCTTTTCGCTTCCGCATAGAGTAGAACTTTCATGCCTTCCTCCCCTTGAAATGCTCCAACACAAATGGTACAATTTTTCTTGCGAGCTGGGTGCGTAGCTCAGAGGGAGAGCGCTTCCCTCACGAGGAAGAGGCCGCAGGTTCGATTCCTGCCGCACCCACCATTTTATCCCACCTTCACCAGTTTCAATCTCTCGCCGTAGATTTTTTCAATTTTTTCGATGAGAGCCTTGAACCTGTCAAGATTTTTCATCACGAACTCGGCATCTTCTCTCGCTCTGA
Organism: Pseudothermotoga hypogea DSM 11164 = NBRC 106472; assembly: GCF_000816145.1. NCBI lineage: Bacteria > Thermotogati > Thermotogota > Thermotogae > Thermotogales > Thermotogaceae > Pseudothermotoga > Pseudothermotoga hypogea. The sequence continues at coordinate 1,152,180 of NZ_CP007141.1, forward strand.
AAAGAAGTTGTTTGTCCCTTATCAGATCGGCCACTTTCAGATCTGGCAGTCCGTGCTGTCTCAGACCGAGTATTTCGCCCGGCCCTCTGAGTTTCATATCGTACTCGGCAACTTCGAAACCGTTCTTGGTGCTGGCGAAATATTTGAGCCTCTCCAGCGCCTCTTCCTCCACGTTGCCCACGACTAAGAAACAGTAACCTTGCCTGTCACTCCTGCCGATCCTTCCACGGAGCTGGTGAAGCTGTGCCAGGCCAAACCTTTCTGGGTTCTCGATGACCATCACTGTCGCGTTCGGCACATCTATTCCCACCTCGATGACCGTCGTGGAGACGAGTATGTCGAAGTCGCCACGTGCAAACTTTTCCATCACCGCGTCTTTCTCCTGTTGACTCATCCTACCGTGCAACAGACCCACCCTCAGATCTTTGAAAACCTCGTTCGACAACTTCTCGTACATCTGAGTCGCTGCCTTCACCTGCAACTTGTCCGATTCCTCTATGAGTGGATAAACTATGAACGCTTGATTGCCATCCTCCACTTCTTTTCTGACGAAGTCGAACACTTGATCGATCTTGGTCACACTCACCAGAATCGTTTTGACATCCTTCCTTCCCGGTGGCATCTCATCGATGATCGTCAGGTCAAGATCGCCGTAGACGGCCAGCGCGAGGGTTCTCGGTATGGGTGTTGCCGTCATGACGAGGGTGTCCACCGCGGCGCCTTTACTGATCAGAGCTTCTCTCTGCCTGACGCCGAATCTGTGCTGCTCGTCTATGACAACCAGTCCCAGGTTGTCGAACTCGACGTCTTCCTGAATCAGCGTATGGGTACCTATGACGACGGAAAGCTCTCCGCTTCTCAACAGTCTCTTGATCCTCTCCTTCTCGCCTTTGTTCGTCTCACCCAACAGCAACGCCGTCTTGATGCCCAAGTTCTCAAAGCTCGGAGCCATCCTCCTGTAATGTTGAGTTGCAAGGATAGAGGTTGGCGCCATGACGGCCGCTTGAAAACCGGCCTCGAAGTTGTCGATGATCGCAAGCTGCGCCACCACGGTCTTGCCACAACCAACGTCACCCTGGAGTAACCTGCTCATGGGACGCGTCGAACGAAGATCTTGCCTTATTTCTTCGTGGGCTCTTTTCTGTGCGTTCGTCAGCTGGAAAGGTAGCTTCTTCAAAAACTCCTGTGCGAGCTTTCCCTCTATTTTTTTCGCCACACCGCCGATGCTGTCCAGTGTGTGTCTCGAAAACAGCATCGCAAGTTGTAGATAGAGCAGTTCTTCGTAGGCGAGTCTCTCTCTGGACTTTTCGAGCTGGTACGTCGTCTTTGGAAAGTGCATCCCGTACAGTGCAATGGCCAAGTCGATGAGTTTTCTTCTTTCGGTGAGCTCGAGGGGTAATTCGTCTTGAACGATGGCAACGCAATCTATGTTTTGCCGAACTATCCTACGAAATTCTTTCTGGCTCATACCCTCGGTGAGCGGATAGACAGGTAGTATCTCAAGCGCGCTCGAGTTCTCAACCAGTTCCACCTCGGGGTTGACGATCTCCAGGCCCCCAAACATGCCTTTCTTCACGGTCCCGGTCACGTACACTTCTTTGCCCTTGAGAGTTTGAAGCTGTCTGTAAATGAACTCCTGGTTGAACCACTTCAACAGAACATGGTGTATTCCGTCTGCGAGTACCGCCGCCACGATCTTCATGCCCGAAACGCTTTTCATCTCCACGCTCGATATTTTTCCTCTCGTGGTGACTTTTTCGCCTAACAACAGGTCCTTCAAAGATATCACTCTGCGCCGATCTTCATAATCTCGCGGAAAGTAAAACACCAGATCCCTCAAGCTGTTTATCTCAAGCTTGCGAAGTAGCTTTTCCCTTCTTGGTCCAACGCCTCGTGCAGACTTTATGTCCAGCGAGAGCTGCTTTGCTTGAGACGGGTCAGGTTTTGCGAAGAAATGCCAGGATCTGTACCTTTCGATCATGCCCAAAGCGTTGGTCAGACGCTTGAGGGCACGTTCTTTCGGAAGTTCCACGGTTGGTTTCAGATAGTCGATGAGTTGATCCAATTTTTCGCGTGCATCGGCATCGTCCAACAGTGGATCTTGTAGGAGCTCTCGTGATTGATCGATCCACCCAGATAGTTCCTCCAGCGAGGTTCGACTGTCGAGGACATTCATGATGAGTTCCTCGAGGTCCTTGAGGAACTCTTCAACGAGAATGGGGCGCGTGGATAGAGGTTCTCGTGCTTTTTTCATAGATCACACCGATTCTCGCCTTGATCAACTGATCCAGGCAGATGAGGAGCATCGAAACGATCAGAGCTAAAACTATACTTGCGGTGATCATGAAAGCCTTCTTCATGTGTTCTTCAGGTATCCTATGTATGGAAGGTTTCTGTACTTTTCTTCGTAATCCAGACCATAACCGATCAAAAAGACATCCTGCACTTTGAAGCCCACGAAGTCGATGGGAATACCGTGCTGGTATTTCTCCTTCTCGACGAGAGTGGCCACTTTCAGATCGGCTGGCCTGTACTTTTTCAAGTAATTCAGAATATACCTCAGCGTGTTGCCCGTGTCGACTATGTCCTCCACGACGAGCACGTACTTGTCCTGGAGTGGTTCATCCACCCAGGATTTGACCCTGATCCTGCCGGTAGATTCGGTGCCCGCGTAACTTGAGACGTGCACGAAGGAGTAGTTCACGTGCATGTTCAGATTCAGCATGAGCTCGCTGAAAAAATGGATTGAACCTTTCAGAACACAGATGGCATGAAGCGTTTCGGTCTTGTCCTTGTAGTAATTCTCAATCTCCTTCGCGAGCTGTTTGATACGCTCTTTGATGATCTTTTCATCGAGCAGGACTTCTACACTCACAGAGAGCCTCCTTTCAGATGGATGGAACGTAAACGACTGCTCGATGAGATTTTACCTCTTCTGTGAGTTCGAAGGCGCTTTCCGACAATCTTTTAACGTTCGTGAATAATTTCAGGAAATCCTCGACAGGCCTCAGATCGAACTTGATGTATTTGGTTTTGTAATGCATGGGAACCACGACGTTTGGTTGCAAGTGTTCGACGATCTTTTTGGCTTCTTCGGGACCAACGGTGAAGGTGCCTCCGACAGGGATCAACAGCACGTTCACTTGACCGATCTGTTCAACCTGCTGAGGATTCAGCACGTGACCAAGGTCTCCCAAGTGTGCCACAGTCCAATCCGAAAATTCGAACACGAACACGATGTTTGTGCCCCTTCTGCTTCCGCCGGCTTCGTCGTGGAAGCTCTTCACGCCCTTGATTCTCAGTTTCTTGAAACTGTACTCTCCCAGTTCCTTGATGAGTTGGAAATCTCCTTTGAGCAAATGATGTGCGTTGTGGTCAAAGTGTTGATGGCTCTCCGTGACGATGTCGACAGAAACGTTCGGTACTTTGTAGCCAACGGAACTGTCGAACGGGTCTGTCAGGATACGGATGTCCTGATGCTCGATGAGAAAACAGGCGTGTCCAAACCATGTGAGCTTCACAACGTTCCCCCCTCGATTCGATTATAACAGGATGTTTCATGCTCATCCATCGAAAGTGGACTGGTAGCAGTTAAATGATACGAGCGCTATACAATTTATATGCGAAAACATTATGATATAGAAATTCTTTTGTTGATATGGAATATAGTCCTAAGCAAATTTTTTCCAGACCCCTTGACAGGTTGTTGTCACCTCAATATAATGGAAGTGGAAACGATCCAGGAGGTGGAAAGAATGAGTGATAGGGAATTCGTTGTGGGTATCGACCTTGGAACGACCAACTCTGTAATAGCGTGGATGAAGCCAGATGGCTCGATAGAGGTCATACCGAACGCCGAAGGAAGCAGACTCACTCCTTCCATTGTGGCGTTCACGAAAACGGGTGAAATACTGGTTGGAGAACCCGCCAAGAGACAGATGATTCTCAACTCCGAAAGGACGATCAAATCCATAAAGCGCAAAATGGGTTCGGACTACAAAGTCAGGATAGACGACAAAGAATACACGCCACAACAGATCAGCGCGTACATACTCATGAAGATGAAGAAGGACGCCGAACAGTACCTGGGTGGCAAGATCAAGAAGGCGGTCATCACGTGTCCTGCGTACTTCAACGACGCCCAGAGACAAGCGACCAAGGAAGCCGGCCAGATAGCTGGTTTCGAGGTGTTGAGGATCATCAACGAACCGACAGCCGCTGCGCTCGCTTACGGTCTCGATAAAAAGAAGGAACAGAAAGTACTCGTCTACGACCTGGGCGGTGGCACGTTCGACGTTTCGATACTCGAGATCAGCGAAGGTGTCATACAGGTCATAGCCACGAGTGGTAACAACCATCTCGGTGGCGACGATTTCGACCAGAGGATCATCGACTGGCTTGCAGAAGAGTTCAAGAAACAGCATGGTATAGACCTGAGGGAAGACAAGCAGGCGTTGCAAAGACTCAGAGACGCTGCGGAAAAGGCCAAGATCGAACTTTCGACCAAGCTTGAGACTGACATAAGCTTGCCGTACATCACCGCAACGAGTTCTGGACCACTGCATTTGGAAACCAGATTGACCAGGGCGCTTTACGAATCACTCGTGAAAGACCTCGTCGAGATGACAAAAGGTCCGATCGAAAGGGCTTTGAACGATGCGAAGCTCTCGCCCAGAGATATTGACGAAATCATACTCGTTGGTGGAATGACCAGAACTCCGATGGTCCAGAGGCTGATCTACGAGATCTTCGGAAAAGAACCGAACAAGAGCGTGAATCCAGACGAAGCGGTCGCGATCGGTGCGGCAATACAGGCAGCCATACTCGCCGGCAGTGCCAAGGAAAAGGACATCGTTCTGGTCGACGTCACCCCGCTGACGCTCGGTATAGAAGTGAAAGGCGGGCTCATGGAACCCATCATACCACGCAACACGACGATACCCGTGAGAAAAAGCAAGATCTTCACCACGGCCGAGGACTTCCAGACTGAAGTGGAGATCAGAGTCTACCAGGGCGAACGAGCCATGGCGAGGGACAACATATTCCTCGGAAGTTTCAGGCTCGTGGACATACCGCCAGCACCAAGGGGAGTGCCACAGATAGAGGTGACCTTCGACATAGACAGCGACGGTATCGTGCACGTCTCGGCGAAAGATCTGGCGTCCAACAAAGAACAATCCATGGTGGTCACAGGTCGGCACAAGCTCAGAGAAGACGAGATCAAAAAGATGATCGAGGAAGCTCAGAGATACGAAGAACAAGACAGGAGGAAACGTGAAGAGGTCGAACTCAAGAACAAAGCAGACGATCTTGCTTACAGTGTGAACAAGACACTGAAAGAACATGCAGATAAGTTGCCACAGGATCTAAAAGACAGGCTCGAGAATCTCATAAAGGATCTGAGGGATGCGATCAACCGCGACGACATAGCAAAGGTCAAACTGCTGTTCGACGATCTCCAGCGCGAGAGCATGAAGATAGGCCAGTATCTGTACGAAAGCGTGCGTAAACAAGAACCGGGTGCTCAATGAAAAATCAAATAAAACCCTGACCTGTGAAAGGAGGGATGTGTATGTTGCTCGAAAGACGCGAGGACTTCTTCAGACCGTTCAGAGAACTTCAGAGGGAGATCGACAGACTCTTTGAAGACTTCTTCACTCCGAGTCTGAGAAGAAGCGCAGATGTCTACCGTTTCACGCCAGACATCGACGTGTACGAGACGGAGAAAGAGCTGGTCATCGAGGCTGAGATCCCAGGAATGGACAGAAAAGACATCACCGTAAAAGTCGAGGACAACGTGCTCAAGATCTCCGGTGAGAAGAAGCTCGAGCGCGAGCACAAAGACAGGAACTACAGAGTCTTCGAAAGGTCCTACGGAAAATTCGAAAGGTGCATGGTCCTGCCCGACTACGTCGATACCGAAAAGATCAAGGCAAAGTATGAAAACGGAGTTCTCACCATCACGATCCCGAAACGCGAGGAAGTGAAGGCGAAGGTCGTGGATGTGAAAGTCGAGTGAGATACGAGGGGCGGGCAACCGCCCCTTAATTTTCAAGGAGGTGAAATCCTTGATAGACTTCAAAGACTACACGGAGAGCGCGCAGAGAGTGCTCGGAGCTGTACAGGACATACTCAGCAGGTACGCCCAGAATCAGATGTCTTCCGAGCACATCCTGCTCGCCATACTCGAAGACGGTGACAACGCTGCCGTCGACATACTGAGAAAGATAGGCGTTAACATAGACTCTTTGAGGGACGAAACGTCCTCGTTTGTGAGTAAATACGGCATGCGATCGCACAACCCTTACGGTCATGGTCAAATTTCTCAGATCTACATAACCCCCGATGCCAGGCACGTGTTGGAAGAAGCTAAAAGAGAAGCTCGCAGAATGGGAGATGAAAAGGTCGGAACGGACCATCTGCTACTGGGAATGATCCTCTCGCCCAGTTCGATGACTTACAGATTGTTGACGCGTTACGGTGTCACACCCGACAAGGTGTACGAGGCCATAAGGGATCTCAGAACGAGCGGCAAAACCGTAGAGGATGAAAACGTCGATGTCCTCTTCAAGTTCACAGAGGACCTCACGCGCATGGCGAAGGAAGGAAAGCTTTTACCAGTGATAGGCAGGGAAAAAGAGATACAGAGAGTGATACAGATACTCGGAAGAAAGTTCAAGAACAATCCTGTTCTCATAGGCGATCCAGGTGTTGGAAAAACCGCGATTGTCGAGGGACTCGCACAAAAGATAGTCAAAGGTGAGGTTCCAGGCTTTTTGAAGAACAAGAAGTTGCTCAAGCTCGACATGGGAAGGATCATTGCGGGTACGAAGTTCCGCGGTGAATTCGAAGAGCGGATGAAGAAACTCATCGATGCGCTGAAGAAAAACTCGGCCCAGTATATTCTCTTCATCGACGAGCTCCACACGGTGGTGGGAGCGGGCGCAGCAGAAGGTGCTGTGGACGCAGCGAACTTGCTCAAGCCAGAGTTGGCGCGTGGCGAGATGCAGGTGATTGGAGCAACCACGATCAACGAGTACAGGAAATACGTTGAGAAGGACAAGGCGCTCGCACGGAGGTTTCAACCCGTGATGGTCGGTGAACCGAGCGTCGAAGAGACGATAGAAATTCTTAAAGGCATCAAGAAAGAGTTCGAGAAGCATCACGGCGTGACGATAACGGATGAGGCGCTCGTCGCAGCGGCGAAACTTGGTGCGAGGTACATCACCGACAGGTTCTTGCCAGACAAGGCGATCGACTTGATCGACGAAGCGGCCGCCATGAAGAGATTGTCGGAGGATCAAAAGATAGTCGACGAGAACGAAATAGCGAAGGTCGTCGAACAGTGGACAGGCATACCGGTTTCGAGAATGATGGAATCTGAGCGTGAAAAGTTGATGCATCTCGAGGAACTGTTGCACAGAAGAGTCGTTGATCAGGAAGACGCAGTCTCAACCGTCGCCAGGACGATAAGAAAGGCACGTGCGGGACTCAAGGATCCGAAGAGGCCTTCGGGAGTGTTTCTGTTCCTCGGGCCTACCGGTGTTGGTAAAACTGAACTTGCCAAGGCGCTCGCCGAGGTGCTGTTCGGAACGGAAGACGCACTGATCAGGATCGACATGAGTGAGTACACCGAGAAACATTCTGTCAGCAGACTCATAGGTGCGCCACCTGGCTATGTCGGTTACGAAGAGGGTGGTCAACTCACCGAAGCGGTTCGCAGAAGGCCTTACAGCGTGATCCTACTGGATGAGATAGAGAAGGCGCATCCCGAAGTTTTCAACGTGCTGTTGCAGGTCTTCGACGATGGAAGGCTCACGGATGGCAAGGGCAACACGGTCGATTTCAGAAACACGATCATCATAATGACAAGCAACATAGCGAGTCAGCAGATACTCGATGCGCTCGAAGAGGGCATAACGAACCTGACGGGCTTGATCGAAGATGAGATGAGGAGACACTTCAAACCCGAGTTCATCAACAGGATCGACGCGGCCATAATTTTCAAGCCACTGACTCTGGAACACATGAAGAAGATCGTCGAGCTACAGCTGAAGAGGCTCGAAGAGAGAATCAGGGAGCAGAAGAGAAACATCGTTTTCACCGAGGCGGCGAAGGAGTACCTTGCCAACAGGGGATATCTTCCCGCGCTGGGAGCAAGGCCTCTGAGAAGGATCATAGAGAACGAGGTCGAATCGATCCTGGCGGACAAGATCATCTCTGGCGAGTTCGCGGAAGGTGAAACCTTGACGATCGACGCGGACGAATACGGGGTGATATTCAAAAAATGAGGGGCCAGCGCCCCTCATTTTATTTGCTTCACAGAGGCTCTCTCAATGAAGTGCGCCTTCAGGACAGTTTTTGCGGGTCTGGAGCCGTGCATCAAAAGATCCATCATCATGGTCGCCGCGATCAAGCCCATCTGCTCTGGTTCCTGAGCCACGCACGTGATCGGTGGATCGAATATCTCGTTCCAGTAAGAGTCGTCGAATGAGACCACGGAAATGTCTTCGGGCACTTTCACGTTCAGCTCTTTCACCGCCTTCATAACTCCGAGCATCATGAGGTTGTTGCAGACGATCAGTGACGTTGGTTTGTCTTCGAGTTGAAACAGTTTCTTCGCTGCCTGGTACGCACCTTCCTGAGTTGAATGGCCATCTAAGATCCACTCTTCCTTAACCAGCATCCCGAGTTCGTCACAGCACTTCAGTATGCCTGAAAGGCGCATTTTGCCAGTGTAGGAGCGTGATCTGAGAGTGATGACACCGAGGCTCCTGTGACCTTTCTCGTACACGTAACGCACGAGTTCCGCAACTCCACCCTCGTTGTCTGTTATCACGTAACTCGTCTCAAGATTCGGAACGATCCTGTCGAAAAAGACCAGCGGCACGTTCGAGTCCACGATTTTTTTGTAAATGGATCTGTTGCCACCGGAGTCGGTGGGGGCGGCGAGGATGCCTTCCACTCTCTGACTCAGGAGTGTTCTGAGATTCTCTTCTTCCTTTTCGGTATTCTCGTCCGTCGAACACAACAGCAGGTGATACCCCAGCGGGTAGAACACCCTCTCCATGCCACGCAGAATTTGCGCAAAGAAGGGATTAGAAACGTCTGGGATCAGAACTCCGATGATCTTCGTCTTTCCCTTCCTCAAACCAACGGCGGCAAGGTCTGGGGAATATCCCTTCATTCTGGCGAATTCCAGGATTCTGTTCCGCAACTCTTCGCTCACGCCGGGTTTTCCGTTCAACGCCCGCGACACTGTGGAAACGTTAACTCCAAGCTCTCTCGCTATGTCTTTGAGAGTAACCTTCAGGACCGTTCACCCCTGTTTTCGTGTTCAAGATTATTCTACATCATAGTACCTTCACTGTTGCACGACAGAGGACCACAGTTCAGTTACGCTGACGAAATGAGTTCTAACACCAGAGCGTTGTGGAGACTCTTCATCTTGGTGATCACCCGGCGCTACAGACGAACAGCGGGCACTTTCATCTCGTTTTGTCCGAAAAGTTCGAATAAGTCTTTAAACCTCGCCGTCGCTCTCTTTTTCTCGCTCTCTCTCGGCTTGACTTGTGGTCTTGAGAAAGACTATACTATGCGTGGGTTACGCAAACGAATGCGTTGCGTTATACCTAAGGGGGAGTTAACGTGAAAAGAAAGGTAGGGCTCTTAACCTTTTCAGACGGCAGGGACTACGTGAACAAGGACCTCGTGGAGATAAACGCACGCTTCGAACAGGCCGTCGTTGAAGCGCTGAATTCGACTGGAGAGGTCGAGGTCATCAGGGCGGAGCGAATTGTTGATAAACCATCGGTAGCAAAGGAAGAAGCGCTGAAGCTTCGTGACAAAGGAGCACAGATGACCATATTCCATTATGCGGTTTGGGCGTTTCCACACTTCAGCGTCATCGCGAGCAAGTTCGCACCGGGCCCGTTCTTGCTTTTCGGCAACGTGAACCCCAAATATCCCGGCATGGTGGGTATGCTGGCTGCGGCGGGTGCGCTCGAGCAGGACGGAACGCAAACGTACAGAATGTGGGGCGATCCAAAAGATCCAAAGGTTTTGAAAAAACTCATGGCCTTCATAAGGGCTGCGACGGCCAGGAACATGCTCAAAGGTCAACGTTATGGAATGTTCGGTGGTCGTTCCATGGGTATGTACACGGCGGTGCCGAACGTCGATCTGTGGAACAAACTGTTCGGCATCGACGTCGAACACATAGACCAGCTCGAGATAATCGAAAAAAGCAAGAAAGTTCCAGATTCAGTCGCGGAACATGCGAGAGAATGGCTCGAGAAACATGCGAAAAAGATCCATTACGATGGAAAACAACTCACACCAGAGAAACTACAGTTGCAAATCAAGAGTTACTACGCGCTCAGAAAAATGGCCGAAGATCTCGAACTCGACTTCATCGGTGTAAAGGCTCAACCTGAGCTCACCGAGCACTTCGTTACTATGGACGTGGCTGAAGCGTTCCTGAACGATCCTTACGACTGGGACGGTCCCAAAGAACCATTGGTCTGTGCAACGGAAGCAGATTCGGATGGTGCTCTGACGATGCAGATCTTCAAACTCATCTCGAGCCAGCCGGTACTCTTTGCTGATGTTCGACACTATGACAGTGATGACAATTTCTTCGATCTCTGCAATTCCGGTCAACACGCAACGTTCTTTGCGGCGAGATCCTACGATCCTGTGGTGAACCTCGCCAAGGTGGAGTTCTATCCGGAAAGCTTTTACTTCCCAGCGGGTGGGGCGTCTGTACGCCACATAGCCGCACCCGGCGAAGTCACACTCGCCCGTTTGACGAGGAAAGACGGCCGTTACGTGATGAGGATCATCAAAGGAGAGTTTCTGGACTTTGGTGAGGAAAAGAACGAGGAAAAGGCTCGCGCGACACAGATCGAATGGCCACACGCTTTCGCGAGGCTGAAGGTATCCGCCGAGGAATTCCTGTCGAGCTACAGCTCCAACCACATACACGGCGTGTACGGTGATTATGTCGAAGAACTCGTGCATTTCTGTAAGCTCTCAGGCATAGATTTCGTGGTCTACGCGTGAAACATTCTCTCAAGGGGAGGGGTTTTCATGAGGAAACTGCTGTTAGTTTTAGCTCTGATGATCACTCTGACAGCGCTCGCGGCTCCGAAGTATGTCCTCAGATTCAACACCGTCGCGGCGCCAACACAACCTCAGGTCCTGGCGATGCAGAAGTTCGCCGAGATCGTCGAAGAACTGAGCGGTGGAGCCATCAAAGTGGAAGTCTACCACTCAGGACAGCTTGGAGATCAAAAAACGGCCCTGCTCGCCGTGATGCGCGGAGATTTGGAAATGGCTGGAGATGGTGCTCCTTCTTGGTTCGCTGATCTCGGTGCGATGCCCGAGTTTGGAGTGTTCGAAGCAGCCTACGTTTTCAAAGATCTGGACCACATGTATAGGGTCATGACGAGCAAGATGGTTCAGGACATGTTCGACAAGCTCGCGCAGAAGACTGGCCTCAGGGTTCTGGACGTTTGGTATCTCGGAACCAGACAGCTCAACTTGGTTGAGAAAGTGGGACCAGTGAAAAGACCGGAAGATCTGAAAGGTGTCAAGCTGAGAATGCCCAACAACAAGACCTTCCTTGACATGGGCCGTGCGCTCGGTGCAACACCAACGCCCATGGCGTTTGGTGAAGTCTACATGGCGCTCAAGACCGGCACGATCGATGGACAAGACAACCCACTGCCCACGGACTTGGCCGCGAAATTCGTCGAGGTCACCAAGTACATAGTCCTGACGGACCATCAGATCGGTATGATCTGTCCTGTGATCAACGAAAAACTGTGGCAGAGCATGCCCGAAGAATACCGCGTTTACATCAAGAAAGCCATGGAAGTCGCCAGAACCTTAATGAACTACACGGTGCTCGAACAGGAAGCCAAATTGTTGAAGCTCTTCGTCGAACAGTACAACATGGAGATCATCGTTCCAGACAAAGCAGCCTTCATAGAGAATGCGAAAAAGTACTACAGCCAGCCCGAATTCGACAAAGCTTGGGGTCCCGGGATGTACGAAAAGATTCAGAACATGTGATCTTTGACCGCTGGACGTTTGTCCAGCGGTCCTTTAAGGGTGAGCGATGTGAAAGTCTTGAAAAAGATCAAAGACATCTTTCAGATACACGTTCCAGCGGTGTGCGTTCTGATACTGTTTTTGAGCATGTTCAGCCAAGTTGTTCTGCGCTACGTTTTCCGTCATCCTTCGCCTGAAGCTTTCGAGATCTCATCTTACTCGTTCGTGTGGAGCGTTCTGCTCGGTGCCGCCTTAGCGAACAGGTACAAAAATCACATAAAATTCGACATCATATACAACAAATTTCCAAGAAAAGCACAGATCGTTACAGACGTCTTCTTCGATGTCTTTTTCAGCTCGCTCTTGATCATCTCGCTCAAACCAGTCGTTTCACAGGCTCTATGGTATAAGATCATAAGATCTGAAGTGCTCGGTATTCCTTGGACTTATTTGGCTTTGTGTCTTCCCATCGCGATGGTGCTCATGATCATCGACAATGTTCGGTTCATCTTTCTAAACCTGAGAGAACTTTTCTTCAGAGAGCCTTACAAAATGGAGGAAAGACCGTGGCGCTGACGATCTTTTTGATCATCTTCGCTGGAACTTTCGCTTTGGGTTATCCGATCGCCTTCGGTATGCTCGCTGCAGGTATCGTTTATCTGATCATGAAGGGTCTCAGCTTAGCCAACGTGCTGGACATGCTGGTCATAGGTTTTTCCAATCAAACTACCTTGATAGCCGTTCCACTGTTCATACTCGCGGCAAACATCATGAACGACACGGAGATAACCCAAAGGCTTTTTGACTTTGTGAGAAAGGCTTTCGGCAGGTTCAGAGGTTCGTTAGGTTATGCGAACATAGCTGCGAGTGTGATCTTCGCCGGAATGACCGGTTCACAGCTCGCAGACGTCGCCGGCCTTGGAAAGATAGAGATCAAAGCCATGATGGACGCCGGTTACGATGGTCCCTTTTCCTGTGCAGTCACCGCAGCCTCGGCAACCATAGGACCGATCATTCCACCGAGCATTCCCATGGTTCTGTATTCTTTGATTTCCGGAGCTTCGCTGGGTTATCTTTTCATAGGTGGTCTTATCCCAGGTCTTTTGCTCGCAGGTCTTGAAATGGTTCTGGTATACGTCCTCGCCCGTGTGAGGAACTATCCGGTGGAAGGTAAAGTGCCCACATCACAGATTGCAAAATCTTTCCTGATGGCTTTGCCCGCGATGTTCGCTCCTGTCGTTTTGCTCCTTGGCATGTACACTGGCGTCTTCACCGCGACGGAGGCTGCGGCCATAGTTGTGGCGTACTCCATAATAGTGAGTGTTCTGATCTACCGCACACTGGGTTGGAAGAAACTCTACAAGATCTTGATCAAGAGCGCTGAGGACATTGGTTATGTGAGTATCATGGTCGCGGCGGCTCAACTCGTCAGCTATGTGGTAACGAGGGAGAGGCTCGCGATAAGGCTCACCGAAGCTTTAGTAAACGCAGGTTTGGCATCGAAACCGTTGTTGCTTCTGGCTTCAGTCAACGTTCTGTATTTCATTCTCGGTATGTTCATCGACGCATCTGTGACGATACTCGTGGTGATTCCGCTCCTGCTTCCAGTGGTACAGGCTGCAGGGATCGATCTGGTTCATTTCGGTGTGTTGAGCGTGTTCAACATCATGATAGGTCTCGACACGCCACCCTATGCTCAGACAGCGTTCATCACGAGCGCGATCAGTGGAACACCCGTGAAAGACGTCTTCAAGGAGATGTTGAAGTACTGGATACCGATAGAGATCGCCGCGCTGATCATAATAACCTACTTTCCAGATACCGTGTTGTTTTTGCCGAGACTTTTAGGCTATGGGAGATGAGAGTACATGAGAAACTTCGAGAGGTTCGGTCGAATACTGATTCCCATGATCACACCATTTCACAGCGACGACCAATCAGTCGATTACAGAACTGCCAGAAAAGTTGCGAGGTATTTGAAAGAACACAAACTGTGCGACTCGATCATCGTCGCGGGCACCACCGGAGAATTCCATTCCCTGACAAAAGAAGAGCGCATAAGACTTTTTGCGGAGATAAAAGATGAAATCGGAAGTGAACTGCCTTTGATCGCGGGAGTTGGAGCTGTTTCGACCAAAGAAGTGATCGAATACGTTCGAGAGGCGGAGAGGCTCGGTTACGACGCCGTCATGGTCGTCACGCCATACTACTGTAAACCTGAGCAGGAAGGCATCTTCGAGCACTACAAAATGATAGCGCAGAGCACACAATTACCCGTCATGGTGTACAACATTCCTCTGTTCACGGGCGTGAACCTCGCACCCGAAACGTTGGCAAAGCTTTCTGAAATAGAGAATATCTTTGCCATAAAGGACGAGGCGGGGATCAATCCCCTGCAGACCACCGACTACATCTTGGCAACGAAAGGTGAGATTCCAGTTTACTCAGGTGACGATACGATGGTCCTGCAAGTATTGCTCCAAGGTGGAGTCGGCGTCGTGAGTGGAGGTTCGCACGTCGTAGGCGATCTGATGAGAAAATCCATAGAATCGTTCCTCGAAGGAGACGTCGAAGCAGCGAGAAAAACGTTCTTTTCGATGTACGAACTCTTCGTCGCCTTCAAAGGAGAAGGCAGGACGAATCCGACACCACTCGTCAAGGCTGCGTTCGAGCTGGTCAGCGATCTTCCAACATCTATGCCGAGGCTTCCGTTGAAACCAGCCACAAAGTCGGAACTGGAAAGACTCAAGGTCGTGCTGAAGAAACTTGGAAAGATCTGAAGGAGGATTTCACATGAAGAGACTTCACGGTGTGACAGTCGCCGCTTTGACTCCCATGAACGAAGATGGTTCGAAGGTGGATCATGCGGTGATCAAGGACTATGTAGATTTTCTCGTAGAAAAGGGTGTGAACGGCATCTTCGCGCTCGGTACGACGGGTGAAGGACTTTTATTATCGATCGAAGAACGAAAGAAAGCACTCGAAAGTTTTGTGAGGGCAGTCGATGGTAGAGTCGTTCTGATAGCACACTGTGGTGCGCTGAGGATCGATGAAGTGAGAGATCTTCTTTTACACGCCAGATCGGTCGGCGCGGATGGGGCATCGATCGTTTCACCCTTCTACTACAGATACAGACCAGAAGAACTGGTGGAGTTCTTCTTGAAATGCAGCAAAGACATCGAAGACTTCCCCATATACCTCTACAACATACCCGCGCTCACGAACAACTGGATCAGTGCGGAGATCGCCACAAAGGTGCACAAAGAAAGACCCAACGTCGTTGGCATCAAGGACAGCTCGCAAGACCTTTTGCACGTGCTTTCGCTGATCAACGATACACCCGAGAGCTTCGATGTGGTCGTTGGTTCCGACAGAGCCTTTCTGACGGTCCTTCAAATGGGCGCGAAAGGTTGCGTCTCTGGACCTGGGGCAGTCTTTCCAGAGTTCTTCGTGCAGCTTTACAGGCAGTTCCAATCGAAAGATTTGGAGTCTGCGAGAGAAACACAAAAGAAACTGACAAAAGTCTCGCTCACGATTTTGGACGGTGCGAGCATTCCCGTGCTCAAGATGGTCTTGAACTGGCGAGGGGTCAAAGCTGGAGGCTGCCGCGCCCCATTGAAGTTCCTGCCGGAAGACCAGGCACGGCAGCTGAGAGAGCGTCTGGAGAAAGTCTTGGAGGAAGTCGGGCTCAACCTCTGACCCGTGGTATCTTGAACACCCACTGCAGATAGAAACTATCCACGATCGTTCTGTGGGCAACGCCTGCGGGGATCAACAGGATGTCTCCCTCTGTGAGCTCGATCTCTTGTTCAACCTTCATCTCGTTGCTCCTCAGCTCGCCCACAGATACTTCGTCGATCTGTCCTGAAAGTTCACCGAGCTGAACTTTCGCTCTGCCTTCGAGAACGACATAGAGATCGTGCCAGTCTCTGTGAATCTCCGCCTTACCAACGGAAGGACTTTCGAACTTGATCTTTCTTGCCTGCAATCCCTCGATCAAAGGAGTCAGTTTTTCTGCCGAACTCATCTTGATCGGTTCGTCCATGCTCTCACCTCCATCGCTTGAAACGTATTGTATCATCATATTTTTTGATAGAATTTGATCGAAAAAACTCATGGGGGTGATGAAAGTTGAAGGGGAGAAGCTGGCTGATTTTATGTCTCACCACGATCACGTTAGTTCTGCTCAGCTCCTGTGCGCTCAATCTCTTTGCGAATTTTGAACTGAGAAACTTGCTCACAAGCGGAACAGTTGAGCAAAGGCTTGAGGCTGCGTCGAGTGCTCTTTCTGGTGGCAACTACGATGCTGCGATCGCACTGGCTGCTTCTGTGATCAACGAAAAGTTGGGGCTCGATCTAAAGATCGAAGATCTGGAAAAACTGCTCGATTCAGCGTCCACCGTCTACGATTTGGCTCGAGCGATTCAAAGTGCCACGGTCACAGAGGATCTGTTCGATGCAGTGAAAATTTTGGTTGAAGCCGTTGCGTTCAAAACGGAGAAGGACATCTCGAGCCTCGCGGACGAGGTGATTGAGATCCTGCAGGAGCTCGGTATCGATCTTGGTTTCACCAAGAGCAAATCGAACGGTTCAGACTTCTGGGCGGAGTTCGAAACCAACGCTGGAACGATCGTGAAGTTCCTCGCAGAGACGTTCGATGGAAGATACACTCTCAAACTTCTCACCAGTGGTTACTACTTCATCGCGAAGAATTCCACTGATAACACTCTCCCAGCGGTGTTGTGCTCCTTCTACGACATCGGTTACATGTTCAACTTGCTCCTGGACATCGATGACGATGGCAACGTCACAGACGAGAAGTTCGTCAAAGATGTCATAAGCAAACCTGCTTCTATCGTGGAATTCTCACAGCAAGCGACGAGCGGGTTGTACAAAGATAGAGAAGACTGTCTTGAATTCATCTGGGCTTACGGAATATTGCAAGAGATGTTCGAAATTCTCGATATTCAAGCGACCTTCGTGACCCTCGATGCGACGACTCTTTCTGAGAAAGAACACATCTCGGATATCTTCGACATCTTGTTTGGAGAGTGATGAGAGATGAGAAGAACACTGTCATTTTTGCTCACGTTGCTCGTCTTGCTCGCCTTCTCCTACCAGTGGGAGAGCTGGCCTGGCTTCTTCAAACCCATGAAGAATTCGGCGATGGGTGGAACATACGTCACGACGGCGGAAGGCATCGAATCTCTGTTGCTCAACCCCGCGCTCTTCGAAGCTGGCGGTGCTGTTGGATTGAATCTGAACATGTCGGACAACGTCGTAACGATAGCACCCAAACTCTTTGAACTATTGAAAGATCCCAGCAAAATCACCCAACTCGCCACAGACACAGAGTTTCTCAGAGCCGTGCAAGGTGTTCACAGCTATGGCCTGGATCTCTACGGCGGTTACGGAACGAACGTGGTTTGGGCAAACGTTGGAGGTCTTGGAGCCTTTCAAACAGAAGTTTTCTGGAATCTTTCGCTCACGAACTTAACCCAAGTTGAGCTCGGCGCGTGGGCAAGTTATTTCGGCATGGTCGGAGGTTCTTTGAAATTGACGAGAGATTTGAAGATAGGTCTTTCTGTGGGTTTTGGAATGGCAGGAACGCTCATACCTGCGACTGGTACGTCTTATCCAGCGACGGTCAACGTCTTGGACGAAAATTCTCTGAACGCCGTTGTTCCCGATGTTTCCAAGCTGTTCAGTTACATCGATACACCGTTCTTCGTGTTCAACGTTGGTGCTCTCTACAGATGGAACGATCTCTCTTTGGGTGTGGCCTTTCATTACAATTCGAAAAACGTGCTGAACAGCGCTCCTTCACAGGTTCTGTCGGCCGGTGTATCTTACGATCTGAAGATACTGAAGCTGGCCTTTGAAGTGGAGGATGTTTTGAACACACAAAAGACCTTCTACAGAAAGATGAACCTCGGTCTGGAGAGCGATTTTGGATTTCTCAAACTCTACGCGGGTTTACACGCAGGTTGGCTCACCGGTGGTCTGAAGCTCGATGTGCCTTTCTTCAACGTGGCTTTCAGCACGTACGTGGTGGAGTTCTCACCGAACGCAGGATTGATGGGAGAAAGAAAATACACGTTGAGCTTTTCCGCCAGGTTCTGAAAGAAAAGGGGCCTTTCGGCCCCTTTTCATTCGAGTTTTTCGAGCAAGGCTTTGTAGGCTCTGTAAGTTTCAAAAAGATCTGCCTTCGAAACCAGCTCGAACGGTGAGTGCATCCCAAGCAGAGCTGGTCCCATGTCCAAAACGCAAGCACCCTTCTCTGCCAAGAACTTCGCTACCGTTCCGCCACCACCACGGTCTACCTTACCGAGCGTTGCCACCTGCCAAGCGATCTTTTCTTCGTTCAAGACCTTCCTCACCTTCGCCACGAACTCCGCGTGCGCCTCGCTCGCGCCAGACTTCCCCCTGCTTCCGGTGTATCTGACCAATCCCACACCGTATCCGAGCTTCGCCGCGTTCTGAACATCGTGAACGTCTTTGAACATGGGATCCACGCCTGGACAGACATCGGCAGAGATCACGTTGGTTTTCGCGAACAGTTCGTCTATGCCGAGGGATGTATCGGTGCAACCTTGTACTTTCAGAATCTTCTTGAGGAACAGTACGTAGAAGCTTGCCTTCGCTGCTGCGTTGCCTTCGCTGCCTATCTCTTCCCTGTCGAACAGGATCACACCGCAGGAACGTTTTGCTCCTTCTGCCTCGATGAGCGCTCTCAAAGCGGTGTAACCATACACGCGATCGTCGTGACCGTAAGCGCCCAGCAGGCTTTCGTCCAAACCGACGCTTCGAGCCTTCAACGCTGGAACAAGTTGAAACTCCGCGCTCACGAAATCTTCCTCTTCGATGCCGTAGCGTTCCTTGAGGATCTTCAGAACATGTATTTTCACAGCCTCTTTCTCCTGACCTGCCAGAGGTATTGTTCCGAGAATCACGGAAAGTTTCTCCGCGTCGAACTTCTGACTCACCAGCCCGTCCTCTTTGTCGAGGTGTGGGAGAAGGTCAGGTATGACAAAAACGGGATCTTCACCACACTGGCCCAGGTGGATTTCAACCACTTCTCCGTTTGCCTTCACCACGAAACCGTGAAGCTCCAGAGGCAAGCTGAACCATTGGTACTTCTTCACACCGCCGTAGTAGTGCGTGCGCGCTAAAGCGACGTTTTCTTCTTCGAAGATCGGTTGAGGCTTGAGATCCAACCTGGGTGAATCTATGTGTGCTACCACCAGGTTCAAGCCGTCTTGAAGTTTGCCGACCAACCTCACTGCTACGAGTGATTTTGCCCTGTTCACGGCGTAAACTTTGTCCTGAGTTCCATCGAAATGCTCGATATCCACAAAACCAGCTTCTTTAAGCATCTTTTCAGCTTCCCAGATCACCATGCGTTCGGTTCTGGCCGTGTTCATGAAATCTGCGTACTGCCTGCTGAACTGCTCAATCTCAGCTCTGTCATGCGTGCGCCAAACATTTTTCATCTTGAACTTCAACACGATTCCACCTCCTGATTTTTCATCTCACTTTCAATATTTTACGGCAAGTGGTAAAATTTGTTGTGGGAGGAAAACACATGAGGATCAACGAGGTCAGTGGTATGTGGGCGATACGTCAGTTGCAGCTGCTCTCAGGCCAGCAATCTGGCTTGATCGGTCAGCTTTCGCGTGCCACGATACCTTTCAATCAGGACGTTTCCTCCTCTGCGATCGCCGAAAGGTTGAAGGCGCAGATCAGCGGTTATCAAAGAGCCATGTACGAATCGCACAACGCTATAGGAATGCTTTCCACTGCCGAGGCGGGCCTGGGATCGATCCATTCTGCTCTGAACAGGCTCAGGGAGCTCGCCGTTCAGGCCTCGAACTCCACGCTCAGCGATTCTGAAAGGTCTGCACTACAAGAAGAATACTCCCAACTGTTGCAACAGATCAACGCGACGTCCCAGAACGTCAGTTACAACAACATCAGAGTTCTCGCAGGAGAAGTCACGAACTTCAGCGTTCAAACTGGACCGAACGAAGGTCAGAGGATGACTATCACGCTCCCCGCCGTAGACAGCGAAAGGTTGGGCCTTTCCAATACGAACGTCACTAACATCGAGAACGCTCAACGAGCACTCGAAGCGATCGATCGGGCAACCGAAAGCGTTTCGAGAACGCGCTCTTATATTGGAGCGACCACGAACAGATTGCTTTCTGCAATCAACGAGATGAGTGGTACGATGATCAATTTGACTTCGAGCGTGAGCAGACTCACCGACACAGATTTTGCCAGAAGCACGATGGAACTCTTCAGAACCCAGCTTTTACAGCAATCTTCTTTGATCAACCTGATCCACTCGAACGTGTCACGTCAGAGTGTTCTGAGACTGCTTCGGTGAACTCACAGGTATCGAGCACGGACTCTCAGTTCACGGCAAGCTCGGGTCGGAGAGCAACTTTTTCAATCTTTGAAAGTCGCAGCAACGAGGACCAACCCCTATCCCACTCTTGCGTGTATGGACCGCGGCCATTAGTCGATTAGAAGAGGCAAATTCTCGAATCAGGATATCAAATGGAACCGCTCCGATACTCCGTTCTGAACTTGATGATCGTCGTTGACTGGAAAGTTGCCCCCGTCGGCTCGATCACACAACCTGCAGGAAGCGTGAGAAGATAGACCGTGTTTGGCTTCAATCTCTCGAGAGGCCTTATCTCAAGCTGAGTTTCATAACTGATGAGCTTTTGTATCTGCACAGTTTGTCCAGCCTCCGTCTTCAGCACGATCTGCTCCCAGTTCGGTCCCTGCGAGATCTTCTTGTTGAACCTGACGTACAGGAAAGAATTCAGAGCAACGTTCTCTTCTGAATCTCTCGGTGAAGTCCAAAAGATCTCTGGAGGACTCGCGACAGAACCTGTGGTGAAAGAGAGGACGTAAACCTGTTGCATCGGATTGCCTTGCAGATCGACAAGACCTTGGCACTCCCAATCCCCTGAAGGGGATAGGATTCTTAGCAGCTCTTTAGGCTGCCTTCCATGGAGCATTTGATACTCCATGGCCACAGAGGTGTGGTTTAAACCTTACACCTCTGGCGGGTGCCAATCCCGCTACTACTTGGGACTTCTTCCCAAGATACCTATGCCAAATGGCATAGTTCCCGTGTTACAATGATAACACAAGTGCTAATAAAAATCAAGCCCCTTACCCATTCGCCTGAAGAAGAAGGGCTTGCGGGGCAGTATTTTCTGTCAGGGTGTCGAACTCGACTCTCGAATCGAAGCTCACAGGATTGTTGTTCACCTTCACACTCATCTGTGAGAAGTTGGTTCCTTTCTTCATCCCCTCTGAAAAGATTATCCAGACAACTTGATCGCGGTACACGTTTGTCGCACCGTTGGGTGGAAAACTTTTGACGATCTGTGGAGGAACTGCGGACGTGAAAGAGAAGCTGTGCGCGAGGTTCGGGGCGTCGGTTTGCGAATCGAGGACCGCGTGTTGCGGTACCGTTACGCTGTAATCCTTGTTGATCTCAAGGTTTTGACGTGGTCTTATTACCAACGAGGCACCACTGATGCTTTTATCTATCGCAACGATTTGGTTGGAAGACTTCAACTGTACGTTGTTGAAAGCCGGACCCGGTTTGATATTTCTGTCGAACCGAATCACTATGGATTTGCTCGTTGGCACATCCCGTTGTTTGTCCGCTGGATCGGTTGAAACAACCTTCACGAAGGATGCAGTTTTGAAATTCAGTGAGAAGGCTAAGTTCGGATTTCCGCTGGAATCCTTCAACGCACCGCTTTGAATTTCCAGAACGTACGGTTGATCGACCGCCAGTGGGGAACTGAAGGATACGGTGAGTTCGTTGTTGCTCAAGCTGACGTTCGCACCTTTACTGGCGTCGGTCACGTACTCACCGGTAGACTTTTTCAAAACGATGGCATCCCTTCGAACCAACGTGCAGGTTTTGTTGAAAACAAACTTGATCGATGGTTTGATGGGCACGTTGCTTTCGCCGTTTCTGATCGAAGTATTCACGACGATGAGTGGTGAACCGGTCGTGAAAGTGAGACGAAATTCGTTCAGGTTTCCAACATTTGAACTGTCTCTGAAGGCGTTCTGCTGAACGATCAACTCGTAGAGTGTGTTACCTTCCAGTGAGTTTCTCGGTGAGAGAGTGACTGTAGAGCCTTGGATGCTCACATTTGTGGGGACACTCTGATTCGTTCCAACCTTCCGTAACAAGATCTTTGAACCATCGTAGCCAGACACGTTCGAACTCAAAGACAGTTTTATCTGTGGCTGTAAACTCACTTCAGTGGAGCCATCTTTCAAAGAAGAATCGAGAACTTCTGGGGACCTTGGACCTCTGTAGTGTAAGAGCGCGGGCCCTATCTTCAGTCCACGGTTTCCATTGAGGTCCCCTTCGACTGTACCATCGGTGTAAAAGCTCAAGACGCTGTGGGCGAGACCGGCCGCGGCTACGGTTGCCTTCAGCCTCAACCACAGATGAACCCGGTCAGTGTAGGGAAGCTGGAGGTTCTCGAAGATGAGCGTTGAAGCTTTGGCAATTTTTTCATCGATTTCGAACAGCGTCGCGACCAACTTCATCGATTCGAGCGCGAATTTCAAATATCCAGCCTGGCTCATCTCGACCACATCGATGATGATATCCGTAATACCACTCGCATAGTTTTGGAGCAAATCTTGAATGTAACCTTCGGTGCTGTGACTAACAGATTTGAACAATAGTTGAACCTTAGATTTTGAAAGGACTTGGTTAATGGAGAATCCTTGTCCCAATCCAGCCGCTATCGCAACGCTGTAACCACCTTGACCGGTCCAACCCTCGCCGACCACGTTGATGGTACCGGCGTACGCAACGTCGAAGTAGACGTCAGGATTGCTCGAAAATCCCGCCGGAACGCTGGGCTTGGAAAAGCTTCTGAATATCACGTAGTCGATGGATGCCTTTTGTGGAGCACCCCAACCCCAGATGGTTCCAAGGCCCGCCGCGTGCATCCAAACTTTGCCAGTCGAAAAAGCGTCGTAAGCACTATAGGAAACTTTACCTTCATAGTGGAGTGGCTGAAACGCGTCGTTGACGGTGCAGTTGAAAGCTCTTGCGTGAGATAGTTTCGTGATCAATCTCGGGTTGCTGTTGGGCTTGGAAAGGCGGACCTCGATGAACCTCAGGGATGTTCTGTGAGGAAGTATCAAATAGGCGGTGTGCCAACCTGTTAAGTTGTCGATGTTGTCGTTCTCACGACCACAGCGAAAGGCTGCCACGGGTCTGTCCGAACCATCGTAGCAGATGAATGTGACCCTGTCGTTTGCCACAGAGCCTGGGGAAGAAACACCGTACCAGCGCAGTTCAACGGCTTCGAAGAAATTCTGCTCCAAGGTGAGCCTGTAGCGAGATTCATCCTTGCTTTCCATGAGCACTTGCCAGTTGTTGAAGGTGAGCTCAGCAGCGCAGAGAAAGGATAACAGACACGAAATCATCAGCCACAGGAGTTGAATCCTGATCTTCACAACACCACCCCCTTGAGACTTTCACACCTCAAAAGAGTGTTTTTCCATTGGAAGTGTGCAACTCTGGGATTAGAAAGCGATTAGAACATAGGTGTTGATACTCCGATGGGGACATTTTTGATTCGTGGTTTCAACAACCGATTCGCATCAGAATGTTTTTCAGCAAAAGCTTCAGACTCTCGAGTGAAAGGTGTGTTCTTCCTATCTGAAAGTTTTTCTCCACGATCTCTGAAAGCCGCTTCGGATCACAGAGCAATTCTTTCAATCTTTCTGCAGCATCGTCCAACCTCTGAACGTCGACTCTGTACAAACCCTCGTTCTCGTCGTAATGAGCAGTATCACCGAGCGAGATGAACTGGAAACCTAAAGACGCGATGTCGCTTTTGTAGACGGGATATTCGAACACGACGAGTGGTTTTCTCGCAAAAACGGCCTCGATGAGCTGATTACCCCAGCCTTCGAGTAAGGACGTGTACGTGATGACATCGCAGATGGCGTACATGTCCCAGAGTGAGTAGTATTTCCTGTCGTTCACGAACCTCTCCGATCTGACCATTTCGAACGCGAAGTGAGTTTCGTAAGGCATGCTTTCAGCTTTCTTCAAGATCTTTCGATAGTACTCTTGAGATTCGGTTTCTGGGAAACCCGCCAAGACGAAGTGGACCTTTTTCTCGACTTTTTCGTTCAAGCACGCCACGAAGTCCATCGCTATCTCTATGGCCTTCCTTGGAACGATCCTGGTGGCATGCAGTACCACAAGATCGTCTTCAAATATATCAAGAGCGGATCTGAGATCTCTGTTGTACTCATCGATTTGCCAAGCAGGTTGGTTGAAGTCGAACACGTTCGGTACAACAACAGAATCGATATTCTTTCTTCGCCTCAGTTCTTCTTGCGCGAGCCTGTTGATCGTCACGTGGAGAATGAGTTCATCTTTCGGGGGGAAGTATTCTTCGAGTATCCTCTTCACGTACTCGCACTGAGGCGTTGAGTATCTTTCCCTCTCCCAGTAGAAATCGTGGTGATGGGCTATGACTTTCAAATTCTTTTCTCTCACGAAATTTGCAAGTGCGACTGCGGCGGCCAGGTTGAATCCGAGCGAGAAGATGTTGTTGACGATGAGAAGATCCAGCTTGGGTAACTTCTCTCTCAGTTCAGCTTCGATTCTGCCAGCGTAGTTCTCGAACATCTCCTGGAAGGTCCGCTCGCTTACGGTCAACTTTTCAAATGCGTTCTTGTGGATCTGCAGGTTCGTGGCATCGTTCATCGAAAGGAAACGTATCTGTATGCCACCAGCTTGATCGAACTCTCCAGCCACGTAGATCACTTCGTGCCCCATTTCTTCGAGCACTTTCTTCCATTTCTCCATCTCCAGAGAGACCCCATCTGTGAAACCAGCCCTGAAGTGGACCAGAGCGATCTTCATCTCTTCTCTTCCTCGTATCTCTTTGGCCTTAGAACTTCAGACAAACCGTTCAGATGTTCTTCTTTTTCCGAGTATATCTTTTTGAGAATCGTTCTGAAGAGTATCTCGACCACCACCAACTCACCCAAGTTTCCCCTGAGAAACTCGTGCTTCTCAAACCTCGCGGTGGGGCTGTAGAGGACCATGTCGGCAACCGAAGCCAAGGGTGAACCTATGCCCGCCGTGATGGCCACGGTCTTGGCTCCCACGTCCTTCGCCACCTGTGTGGACTTCACGGTGTCTCTAATGTTACCGCTGTGGCTGACCGATACGACCAGATCTCTGTCGCAAAGGCTTGTCGCAACGATCACTTGCACATGCGGATCGTTGTAGTAGAAGGAGGGAAAACCAAGCAGTGAGAACAAAAGGCTTCCGTACTCCGCTGCGACCGCAGACAGCCCCACACCAAAAAAGATCGTTTTTTGAGACTGGATCACCCACTCTGCAACCTTTTCGACGTCTTCCTTTTTCAGCGTCGAGGGCAAGCGATCTATGAAGGACCTCATCTGATCTATGTACTCAACGAAAGCGTCCTTGGGGCTGGTTGGATAGATTCTCGCACCACTGATCTGCTTCGTGAGTTCGATCTTGAAGGACTGGTACCCATCGAACTTCAGCTTTCTGACCAGCCTGTAGATCGTTGTCTCGCTGACACCGACGATCCTCGCAAATTCGGTTATCGAGTAGTGAATCACGTCGTCGGGTCTTTCGAGAATGTAAGAAGCCACTTTCTTTTCAGATTCGCTGAGCCTGTCGTACATTCCAAGCAAACTGTCAAGTATCAACGAACCATCTCCTTTTGAACGGTTCTTTCAGCCGTATGAAGAGTTGAAGTTGAGATTCTATCAGTTTTTCTGCCTCGGCGCTGTCCATGTCCTTGGTTTTCTCGACGAAGTCCGCAACGCGCGCAAAGTAGAACGGCAAAAGATCCAGAACGATTTCCTCGCTCCTTTCTCTTTTGTATGCTAACGCGAACTCGTAGACAGTTTCAACCCATTGTTCTACGTCCAGTGTGCCGTTTTTGAGTATCGATTCGAGAAGTTCTCTTCGCAACGATGCTCTGACCGGCATCCTCTCTCTCAAAGTTTTGCTCGCCTTTTCTTTCAAGTTTTTCAAGTCCACAACGATCTCTTCGACTCGCTGTGCGGGTTGTTCACCGTAGATTTCTGTGTCGATCAGATCGTTAACGTTTTTCCATCTGTCCTGATATTCGATCATGAGCTCGAAGAGCGTTTGCACGACCTGAACGAACATTCCTTGAAGTTGTTTACCAGGGTCTTTCACGTCGTGAACCTTGGCACCGAGTGCCGCCTGAACGGGCAACTTTTCCAACTCGTTGATCGCCGTCGTCGTCATCCATATGTCGATACCAAAGCGCGCGACATTGCTTTGCCAGACCTTCTCAGGCTTGCTCAAAAAGACTTGGATCAATTTCGAACCCACGGCGAAGTCTCCACCTATCGGCTGACGCACCTTCACACCGTAGAGCGCTGAAGTTAGCGGATAACACACGTTGTTCGTGATGGTACCATCGTACTTGTGTCTCAAGTACAGCGGTGTCACGTAGTTGGTTCTGTCTTCGAGTATGGGTCTCGCCATGCGTTCTATCCACCAAGGTTCAACGCTCCTGAGGTCCGAATCGAGCATTATGAAAACCTTGGCCCTTGCCTTGTGCGCAGTCTCAAACAGTGCCCTGACGGCACTTCCCTTTCCGGGGATACCTCTATATCTCAGTGAAAACTTCGGAACTTCAAAAGTATCGCTGGCCAGAAAGGCTTCCACAGTTCCGTCCGTTGAGCCTCCGTCCGAGTTCACGATGAGGCCTTTGAGTCCCAACTTTTTGATACCTTCCGCGGCCGTTCGTGCGACGTGGGCTATGGTGGTCGCATTGTTGAAGCTCGGTATACCCACCACGACGTCGCACTTTTCAACCTGTGGAATATCGTTGTGATACTTCATGTTGGACCCTCCTTCAGAAGTTCGACGATGTAGTCGTAGATTCTTTTCTCTGCACGAAGTTCGTTGAGCTTTCTCATCAGACGCTTTGATACCTTTCCCCGATTCAACGCGAGAGAAACTATCAGTTCGAGCAACGTTCTTTTCTTGCTCAGTAGCTCATGCTTGCTCATATGGTATTCGCGCGAGTTCTTCTTCAAACCTTTCAGAATCTCTTCGAGTTGCTCGATCTCTTCTTCGATGATTTCGATCTTTTCCTTCATCTGCTCAAGCTCATGCTCTGTGATCTTTTTGAACACGAACTGCGGGAATCTCAAAGAGCTGAGTATCTCAACTTCAGCTCGATCATCACCACTGGGGAAAACCACGTCGATTGGAATCGTGCTTATTTGACTTGGCTTCAAACCATGCATCGGTTTGGAGTAAGGGTTGTAGACCAACAGTTCGCTGTTCTCGACGCAGATCCAAGGAAGTGAACCAGAAAAGAATTTCAGAGATTCCAAACCACGATCATCTCGTTTATTCACGGAAAGAAGCATCGGTGGATCGTCGAACAGGTTGAACCACTTGAAAAACTCTTCGGACCGCACATCCGTGTTCAGATCACAGATAGCGAGTTCGAAATCGATCGTTCCCTCACATCTGGCATCTGGAACGTACATCAAGGGTCCCGCATCGCCCGTTCGACCTCTCACGTTGTTCTTTGCGACCCATTCGACACTTCTGATCAGATCTATCTTTATGTCGCCTTCTTCATCCACCTCGTACTGATGCACACCCTTCGCCATCACGGCCAGAGTTTTTTCACCTTGAAGAGCGACAAAACCTTGGAACGGGAATTTTCTTATCGATCCAACTTCCCTTGCGGCGAGCAGAACCGAATTGAGGTTCTTCTCAGCGTTCTGTGGCAACAAATCGGTATCGATCCTGTCCCTCTCGACGACATCGAACGGCATCTTTGCGAAAACCTTGGAAGTTCTGTCGAAGCTCTTGGTGATGAAGCTCAGAAGATAGTTTCTTCCAGAAGCGTGAACAATTATGTTCCACTTAACGAGTGGAGATTCGTCGAAGATTATCCTTTCCTCCGTTTCGATGGACACACCTTCGGCTTCGATGATCCTTTTCAACCGAACGATCTTGTGTCTCTCACCTGCGCGTTCAACCTGCATCTCTGAGACTCGGCAAGAGAAGTCGATTTCTTCCGTGTCCGTGGAGTAACAGTCACCAAGTTCTCTTTCCAGGTGCAGAACACCCGTCACGATCCCATTGACATCCAAACTTCCATCCTCATTGAATAAGGCTTCGTAATGATCGTTCCTGAAAGAAAGTGTCTCATCTGAGCGCGTTACATCGAACTCGTTCACCTTGAAAAGTCCAACGCCTTCACTCTGCAACCTGTAGCATCTTTCGCCGTCGCAATAGTAATGATCGTATTCGAAGGGAGAGAAAGAAACGGCGTACAGACCCTTTTCGAGGTGAGTTGCGAGTTTTTTCAACTCTTTCTTGAGAGATTTTTCCAGCGAGCCGAACAACTTTTTGTAGACAGACTGCATCTTTCTGTGAATCGTGTCCACGCAGACTCCACAGATGTTGTCGTGCACAAGCGTTTTCAGATACGTTCTGTACAGTTCATCGACGCGCTCGTTGTGAAGAGAACTCAACAGTTCGACGTATCTGAGCAATTTGCCCACGACGTAAGCCTGACGCTTCAAATAAACCCTCGAAGACAACGTGCCAGGAAAGACACACGCGTACTTTCCACTCAGCAGTTCTCCACTGATCTTTGGAGGTTCTGCGATCTTCGAAAAGGCTTCATTCAAATACTTCTCTGGAGATGAGAGTTCGATTTCTTCATTGAGAAGATCGCGTGGATCTTCCGGATTCACATCCAGATCGTAACCATCCAAGAGCGGTACGAAGCCGGAAAGAGAAAAGATCTTGAGCTTTTCTATCTCGTGTTTCAATCGCTTCTTAGCCAAATCTCTGGTGCGTGATAGTCCATAGAGGTTTCTGTAACCACCTATGAGGAAGATGCATTTCACAGAAGAGCCATCCTTCGACTCCCACAAGAACTCGATGGAAGGTTTTTCAAGCTTCACTCCCCTCCAGAGGAACGCACCTTCGATGCCGTAACGTTTGAAAAGCTGCGGGAGCTGAGATATGAAGCCGAAGTTGTCCACCATCCAAGCAACAGACGCATCGCCGCCGAATTTCTTCACATCCTCTTTTCCAAGCTCGAAGTTCTTGATGATAGCCACCTCTGGAGAGAGCCTGAAATCTATTTGAGCGTAAAGAGGTCCGATAAAGAGGTTGCCGGACCGAACAAGCTCTTTCACTTTTTCCCGGAACTCTGGTGCTGTGCTCAGAAGATCTTCCAAGATGAGCGTTTGACCATCGAGAACGTAACGGTAATCTCTTTTTGTCGAAATCAGATCAAGAAGCCTTTCGAAGAGCTCCTTGAGCCATTCGTTTGTGACGAATGAAGGGGCGAACCACTCCCTGTCCCAATGTGTGTGACAGATCACACGGTTCAAAGCTCGATCCGCTCCTGAGTGTCTGGATGGAAGAAGTGAATTTGATCTAAATCCAAATACACCTGCATCTTCTCGCCTTCTTTCACGGACAGATCGTACGGTACCTTAATGACCAAGTTCTTTTCGGCGTCTATGGAAAGATGTATCACCGTTTCCGACATGAGCTTTTCGGCGAAGTAGACCGTTCCAGTGATCGGAACGCAACGTTCAGTCTGCTGCAGGTGTATGTGTTCCGGTCTGATACCAACTATGACGTGTTCTGACTTTGGATCGCTCTTCAAAGGAATTCTCAGACCGAAGTTCTCCGCATGGAATTGCGTCCCAGAGGACACGACCTTCATGCTCAAAAAGTTCATCTGGGGCGATCCAACAAAACCCGCAACGAAGATCGTCTTTGGTTTTTTGTATATCTCTTCGGGAGTGCCGAACTGAACGATCTTGCCAGCGTTCATGACCGCTATCTTGTCGCCCATGGTCATGGCTTCCGTCTGGTCGTGGGTAACGTATATCGTGGTGACCTTGACTCTCTCGTGCAGCTTTTTCAGCTCGCTTCGCATCTTCACTCTCAACAGTGCATCCAGATTCGACAGTGGTTCATCCATGAGCAGCACCTTTGGCTGGTGCACGATCGCCCTCGCCACGGCAACCCTCTGTCGCTGACCTCCGGAAAGTTGCGCGGGGAACCTGTCCAGAAGCTCGCTTATGTGCAGAAGTTCCGAGACCCATTTGACCCTTTCCTCTATCTCGTTCTTCGGCACCTTCTTGAGTTTCAGGGGGTATGCGATGTTGTCTCTCACCTTCATGTGAGGCCAAACCGCATAACTCTGAAACACCATCGCCACGTTTCTGTCCTTTGGGGGAACGTTGGAAACATCTTTGTCATCGAAATAGATCTTTCCCTCGGTGAGTTTTTCAAGTCCCGAGATGCATCTCATCAAAGTCGTCTTTCCACAACCCGAAGGACCGAGCAATACCACGAAAGAACCTTCCTCGATCGTCAGATCTATCCCGTCCAACGCTTTCACGCTACCGAAGTACTTTTTCACATTTTCGATCCTCACTTTGGCCATCTTATCACCTACTTGAGCGATATTCCCCACATCGAGATCAAATACTTTCTGATTATGAATATGAACACCAATGCTGGAACAGCCATGATCGTGCCCGCAGCAAATTTGAAATAATCGGGTGAGGCCATCGCGGTGTTCAGAATGTGTGCGGGCAAAGTTCTGTTCGTTATCGCGAGCACCGAGGCTGCGAAGACCTCGTTCCACGACATGATGAACGCGAAGATCGCAGATGCAGCGAGTCCAGGCAGTGCCAAAGGCATCGTGATCCTCAGGAAAGCTCCAAACCTTGAAAGCCCAAAGACCATCCCCGCTTCTTCGTACTCCACGAAGACTCCAGAAAAGATGCTCGAAGTGATCAGCACGACGAAGGGTAGAACCATCGCCGCGTGCGCCAGACCAACGCCCAACACCGTGTCGGCCAGATTCAATCTCAAATACAGCGTCACCAAGGAAACCGCGATCACCACGAGTGGGATGGATCTTGTGAAGAGCATCACGAGCTTTATGAAGTCCTTACCACGAAACTTGTAACGCGTGATCGCATAACCTGCAGGAATGCCCAGAGCGAAAGAGATTCCAATCGCTATGCCTGCGACCTGAATGCTGGAAAGCATGGCTCGCCAGCCACCCAGGTTCACGAGTAGCTTGTATATGTGATCGAAGGTGAGCTTAGAAGGAAAGATCCTGTCCCATTGGTAAAATTCGGAAGAAGGGGTCAGGGATGCGAGGAATATGAAGAACAGTGGTCCCAAGAACCACAGCGAAATCGCGACGAAGGCCAGCGCGTAGAAGAACTTTTTCATTGTCTCACACCCTCTTCGAGGTGTTTGGAACGAATCGTGCCTATGTAGAACCAACCAACGATGAACGTGAGTACAGCTATCACCAACGCGTAAGTACTTGCGATGTATCTGTTGTTTCTGAGCACGTACCAATAGTAAGTCTCTCCCGCCAGCACCGTAATGTCCCTGCCAGCCAGAAGCCAAACGACACCGAAGATCTGGAACGCGAACAAAGTTCTGATCAAGAGTGCAGAGACGATGGAAGGTTTCAACAAGGGTAAGGTGATCTTGAAGAACTTCTTCCACGATGAAAAGCCAAAAACATCCGCTGCTTCAAGATACTCTGTGTTTATAGATTGAAGTCCTGCCAGCAAGATCACGAACACCAAAGGTGTCGCCCTCCAAATTTCCGTGAGAACGATGACAAGAAACTCTCTGGATTTGAACATGTATCCGAAGAAGTACAAAGGCCTCTCGATCCAGTTCAAACTGAGCAGGATTTTGTTGAGATAACCGTTGGGCGCGAAGATGGAATAACTGATCAGCGCGGCCGTAACGTCACTGAGCGCGAGCGGTGCCGCGATGATGTACAAAAGCGTTCTGTAGCCACGCCATTTTTTGTTCACCAACAGCGCGAACAAGATCGCGAGCACGAACTGAATCGGTATGACGACCGCACCCAGGATCAGCGTGTTCAAAAAGGCGTTCTGAAAATCTTTGGAAGAAAAGACGTACTTGAAATTTCCAAGCCATCCCTCATCGCTGGTGAAGGAAAGCTGAAAGGTTCCCACTATGGGATAACCTATGAACACCATGAGATAAACGAGCGTCGGAAGGATCAAAAGAAATGGAACGAAAGATTCTCTCCTCATCGGATCTCACTCCAGGAAGAGTTTGAAGGGCGGGTGGTGTTCGACCACCCGCCACGTCCTCAAAACAGGCTCGAGTCGGGTTCTGGCAGTGGCGCACCAGTTTCTTTGAAGAGCTGTCTTATTTTCTCACCGAGCTCTGAGATCACCTTTGCGGGATCTTCTTTGTTGAAAACAATTCTTGTGAACGCCTGGCGGTAAGTCTCGTTGAACTCGCCACCCTTCGCTCCAAGCCCAGGGATGAAGCACACGATCGAATCGGGCGTTGAAGATTGTCTCACCACACCTTCCGCGAGGATCTTCAAGCCACCTTCGGGTATTCGACCTATCGCTTCCTGAACCACAGGGAAGAAGCCCACGTTCTCGAGGATCGCGGTTTGAGCCTCTGGACTCGTCAAGAAGTCTAACACCTTCAACGGCTCGGTCATGTCCGCGTTCTTCGGCACCGAGAGGCCCACGAGCACGATGATGTATCCTCTACCCATCGGTCCTCTCGGCACAGGGACGACAACGAAGTCGTTCGGTCTTTCAACGATCGCCTGCTTGAGTCTGGCCGTGTGATCCCAAGCGATCATGACCTCGCCTCTGAGGAGCGGTTGGTCCATGTTGTCCCACGTCGTGCACGCAGGATGCACGTACTTGAACAACTCACGCATGTAGTTCCACATGTCAATGGCTTTCACGCTATCGAACTTCACCGCTTGTGCGCCGGTGTAGGAAGGATAGATGTGACCATGCAGAAATCTGTGCCACAGACCCTTTGGACCCAGCGGAAAGCCAAGCTGTGGTTGTTTTGTCTTTTCTTGCAGGTTTTTCGCCCATTCCAGAAGCGCATCGTAGGTCCACTTTTCCGTTCCGTTGAGCACATCCTGCTGAGTCAAACCCTTGGGCAAATAATCGAAAGCCTTCTTGTTGATCGCCATCGCGTAGGTTGCTTGTAACCATGGGATGAAGACTTTTTCTTTGCCGACGTAGGTGTAGCGTTCGAAGGTCGGTACGAAGGTTCTGCCTTCGAACTTCACGCCAGACAGGTCTGCGAGAAATCCGCTCGCACCCATCGTGTTGAGACCGCTCTGAAGGTCCGCGATCAAGTTCAGAACAATTCTTCCGGCCTTTTGCTCGGCTTCGACCCTGCTCAGAAGATCGGTGTACTCGAAGTTCAGGAACTCAATCTGGACACCGGATCTCTTCGAGAAATCGCCCAGCAGCCTGATCATGAACTCCCTTTCCGCCGCCGGGGTCATCTGTGTGGAACCGAAGTTGACTTTTGCGAAAGCAAATGCCACGAACCCAACCAGGATCAAACCAACCAGCAACTTCCTCATGTGAACACCCCCTCCTATAGGTGAAAATTTTTTTCGTACTTACCATCCACAGAGAAAACTTTCTACCCTATTTTTACCACATGTTACTTTCCATGTCAACGCTGTTAACATCTATGTGTCTGAGAAGCTCTATGTGACACTCTCTGCTGAGTTGTGGAAAGGTTCGACGATGGTGATTCGCAACTCTAATGAGAACAACGAGGTATAATGAGAACACCACGGCGAGGAACAATAGGGGGGGAGAGGGGTATGAGAAGGTTTGTGGTGCTTGCTTTGTTTCTGATGGCACAAGTTGTACTTTTAGCAGGTCAAAGCACCACGCGACCAGATGTGATCGTCGTTCACCCAGCAAACAACTCAGTGGTAGTTGGCACAATCCTTGTACTGATAGCCGTCGATCAAAACGTGGACGCAGTGAAGGTGGAAATCTACGTTGATGAAATCAAAGTGGAAGAAGACAGTTCTGCTCCATACGAGTACAGCTGGAACACGGATACGCTTGAGCGTGGCTCTGTTCATTCGATCCAAGCGAAGGTCTACGACAAGGCTGGCAATGTGAGGACCAGTCCAACGGTGAGCGTGAGCGTTGGCGATCCCAAGCAACCAGTGACGTTTGTGGATCTCAACCTTGAAAAAGCCGTGCGGAATGCTTTGAAGATATCCTCGGACCAACCTATCACCAGAGCGGACATGGCGAGGTTGACGAGCCTCTCTGTGCGTAACAAGTCCATACAGGATCTCTCTGGACTTGAATGCGCGATCAACTTGAAAGAATTGCGCCTCAACAACAACCAGATAAGTGATCTTTGTCCGTTGAGTACTCTTACGAACCTGAAGTGGTTGTACATGGACTACAACCAGATAAGTGATATTCTTCCGCTGGCTAACCTCTTTAACTTGCACACGTTGAGCCTCTCGAACAACCACGTGAGTGACATCCAGTCGTTGGCCAATCTCGTTAACATGGAATGGTTGGACCTTTCCAACAACCAGATAGGCGATATCAGTCCGTTGACCAACCTGACCAACCTCAAATGGCTGATCCTCAACAACAACCAGATAAGTGACATCGGCGCGTTGGTCAGAAACACTGGGTTAGGAAAAGGGGAACTGGTTGAACTTCGAAACAATCTATTGGACCTTTCCCCAGGCTCTGACGATGTGCAGAACATCGAGACTCTTCGCAGTAGAGGTGTAATAGTGCAGTACTGATCTGAGGGACTTGAAGTTCTTTCGAAGTTCAAAAAATCGTAGTGTACAAACTGTAAGTTGAAAGGCGGGCAGCTGCCCGCCTTTCGAAAAGATCGATGCGATCATTCGTTTTCCAATTCCAGAGTTATCGCAAAAATGTGCGTGTTAATGTTCCCTGAGACCAACATTTCCTTGATGGACTTGTTCAATTCGAACGAATGAACTTTCAAACCACATTTTATGAACTCTTTTTGCCCGCTCGCCGTGTAGCGAAAGTCGAGCACCAAATCCTTCTGTCCCCTGCACCAATCGGAAACCAGAACAGAAAATTTGTCTCCATCACACATAAGTGTGAGCTCATAATCTCCGTGGTTTGAAGCAGCCAGCAAATGCACACTTTTCACTTTCACAGCCTCTGGCAGTATGAGTTTTTGGTCTGACACACGAAAGTTGTCCAAGCCGATCGGTTTGAGTAAAAATGATATGCCGTTGATGACTTTCACACCTTCACTGAGTTCTTCCACAGGTAAGTAAGCTCCAACAGCTCCACCAAGGTTGTCGAAATTACCAGGCATTTCGGGAGTGGCTATCCCGTCGTTGTTGAAAACTTCTTCGAGCCGTACGAGCAGAAAGCGATCGATCTTTTCCAAATGAACGTTGAAAACTTGTTCCTTTTTCGCTGCTTGGCGATGAAAATATCTTTCTGGCACAATCTTGAGTTTTTTCGATTCCTCAACTGAGTAAGCCACGGTCCAGGCTTGATTTTCAAGTTCAAAGGACACACCGAAGACTACCGGAATCAAAATGAGCTGATCAACGACACCAGAGCCTTCAAGACTGAGCCTCAAATTCGAAACGGCTTCGATCTGTCCAGCGTAGAAGACCCCATTTCCATCCAACGTTGTGGAAATAGATTTGGGGCCACTCGAAATTGTGCAACGGTTTTTGGCAAACTCCCCCGATACGTAGACATAATACTTCCCCTCAGGAACATCAGTCCATCTCAAATGCGTTCTCGATTCGAACCTGCAAGCAACGTTCGCTCCATAATCACCCGTGACGAATGATATTGGTGAAATGCCTGGGTCTGCTGTTTCCGCTTCCAGTACAAGCATTCCTTTCTGGGCGAAGCTTTCCATCGACGTGGCAAGCTTTTGAAAGAAAATTGGTAAAGAGCTCAGATAGATCATGCTTCTGATGGCACAGATCGTCGATTCCGCACCAGCATTTCTGTTGACGTGCACGTACTCGAGTCCATCGTAACCTTCCCCGTTGGGCCCGTACATTCTTTCGTTCAGTCTATTCGCGCCGAAGTACCAGGCCGCGGTCAGAGCCGAGAGAAAAGCCATGTTTTCGTCCTTCGTTAGTTCGTACGCTTTGGCAGCTGCGACGACCAAAGGCTCGACGGCATACGATAACTCCGGTGTGAGTTTCACATATCTACCCACGTTGTAAATGAAACCACTTGAGGAGAACAAAGGTATTTGCAGCTCAATTGATTCAGTTGCGATGTTCAGTAGGTTTTCCTCCCCCAGTACTTTGTACGATTCGATCAACGCTTCGGCGTAGCGGTTTCCCCAGCCGTTCCAGCGAAACTCTCCTTTTTGAGTGCTGAAGAATCTGCCGAAGATGGGATCATTTTCAACGATGAGGAATTGCAACAACAATTCCACAGATTCTTTAATCTCATCCGTGACGTTCCTGATTTTGTTGTACTCGCACAAACCGAGAATGTAAACCGAAAGTTGATCGGCAAAGATCGGAGGCTTTCTCGATATGGCCTGGTGGGACCTCCGGGCGGCTTCGACGATCTGTTCGTCTCCAGTCTCAACGGCAAGCGCAGCCAAAGCCCAGAATGCCCTCAGAGCCCACCAGGAGGTTGACTTGTAACTCGTTGGACCGTACATGTTGATCGTTCCGTCTCTGTAGGCGAAGTTGTAAAATTCACCGTCTTCGGCCTGCATCTGAATCAAGAAACTCGAGGCGTCTTTTGCCCGGTTCAAATACTCATGATTCTTCGTCAACCGGTAGGCTTCGGTGTAGACCAGCACGGCTCTGGCAACGTCGTCCACGCAGAAATCTCCCTCGTTGATCGCCCCGACTGGTTTGTAATCGCTGTTGAACCTTTCAGCGTAGACCCAGTAACCCTTGACCAGGGAGTTTTTCAAGTTGAACCGTTCGGAGAGTTTTTCGAGATGGTCGAACTTCACAAGGTTCATAGCAAAGATGTGGGAACATAAAATCAGGCAGATCAAAACTGTTTTCATAATGATCACCATGGGGCGGGTAAGGTCCCGCCCCCAGGCTTCACTCACCTACCTTGACAGATCTGAAAGAAGCACTCTTGGTCTCTATCCATTTCACTGCGCTCTCGATGTTCGGTGCCGAGTAAAGGCTGAGGAGTCTCAGGTGGCTGACTGAATCACCAAATTTGTAGCGATTCGGCATGTCCTCAACCTTCATGGAGTAGATTCCGCGTGTGGATTCGTATGCATCGAATTCTCCAGGCATCCACTTGAATATGCCATCGCGGAACTCCAAACTTTCGTAGACCCAAGTGTCCGAATCGAGCCATTTCTTGTAATCCGCATGGACGACTGGTACGAACGGTAGTATCTGCGCTACACCGATCTTGGCGTTCGGCGAATAGTTACTCCTCCATCTCTCCATCGATGCGAATATGTAAGTTGCACCCCACCAAAGGGGTTTCATACTGCTGGTTGCGGGGAAAGCTATGTAAGGTGTTTCGTCGACGTAAATTATCGCATTCCTCATCTTCCAGTATTCCAGTGGTGTTATGTTCAACTGATCGGCCCAGACCAATCTTCTGAAGACTGGAAGAATGTGCAGTGCATCGTCGAAGGCGGGAACAAGAGGTCGCGTAACCATAGTCTGGAGCTTCATCATGTCTGCGTAACTTTCGAATTTGAACGTGTTGTTCACCAAGATATCGCCGTTTGCGAAGACATATACCAACAGGATCTGGTTCAAACCGTGAAACCTTTCAGATTTCAAGTGCGCGTGGATGCCAACCGCGACCGGACCAGGTTTGAAAACGTTGACCGATACTATCCTGAAACTTCCCGTGGTCTCCTCATGATGATTTCCAAGTTTTCCATCGACCCAGTAAGTGCTCTCAGGCCAACCACTCACCCGGGCGATACCGATCTCGTCGAGCAGTAGTTTTTCTACACCTTTGAAAGCAATCACTTGTGCCAGACCGTGCTTATTTGCGCGCAACTTCAATGAGCCATCTTTCGAGGTGATGGTCCAGCCATCATCAGTCTTTGTTGTGTCAAACTTGGGTTCGAACTTGGGAACTTCGATGTTTTCATCTGCATCTGGTATGACGATTTCTCCTTGATCTTTGAGCAGAAAGACCAGATAGTCTCCTGCAGAAATTCTACCGTTGCCGTCGGCGTCGTCAATCTGGAAGGGCACGTGAGCGTTTCCCGAGACCACATGCAGTGCCGACCAGTCCGCATCGAAGTCTTCTGGCACCAGGCTCAAGAGGTCACTCATTTTGATCACGATCGGAACTTCAACCTCACCGGCTTTAACTGGTATCTTGTAGACTGTGGCTAAGAGCACGAGCGAGAGCGTGAGTAATAACAGAGTGAGTAACCTTCTCATCAAAACACCCCCTTCTGAAAGCGTTTACATATCTAATTATATAACCGTGTTTCGTTTTTTCTAACCCCGTATGAGACCAAGAATCTCATTATGCCGGCGAAACGAACAGTTACGGTGAAAATCCTTTCTTTTTCTTGAAATATCTTCGGTTTTCTCCTTCGATCTGATGTTTCTAAATTTGAACTAAAATCTTGTGATGGTATAATCTTTCTGAAAAGGCTTACATATGGAGGAATTTCACAATGGCGTCCATTGACGATGTGGCAAGGCTTGCGGGAGTTTCCATAGCGACGGTGTCGCGAGTTCTGAACAACAAAGGCTACGTGTCCGAGAAAACCAAACTCAAAGTCTGGGAAGCGGTGAGGGAACTCGGTTATAGACCGCAAATATCTGCCAGGACTTTGGCGAGCAAGAGACTGTTCAAGGTGGCTCTCGTGATAAGTGACAGAATCAACAAGCTTTTGAGGAGCGAGACAGGGAACTTCTACGCCATAGTACTGCAAGCGATTAAAGACGTGGAAAGAATGTTTCGATTCTCGACAGCTCCATTGATCTTGGAATCTTCCGATCCGAAAGGTTTTGACGGCTTCCTGCTGATAGGAAGCGACGCGACTGCTGAGCAGGTTATGTCCTACCGCAAGCACGGGAAAGTAGTTCTCGTGGACCACTACATAGATGGCCTGGGAATCGACTGTGTTGTGAGCGACGGCTACGATGGGGTTTACAAAGTCGTGCAAGACTTCGTTCAGCGAGGGTTTGAGAACATTGTTCACCTGCATGGTCCATTGAGATTTTACGGCTTCAAAGACAGATACAGAGGCTATGTGGAAGCGATGCAGAGAAACGGTTTACTACCGGTCTGCTACGAGTACGACGACTTACATGAAGAAATAACTCCGGTGTTGAAGAAGATTTTCAGAGACAGAAAAGTTCAGGTTCTCATCTGTTCGAACGACATCATTGCAATAAGGGCCCTCAAAGAGCTCAAAAGTTGGGGATACAGGATTCCTGAAAATGTCAGTGTCATAGGATTCGATGATATTCCGCAAGCCGAGAGAGAATCATTGTCAACCTTAAGGGTCCAAAAGTATGAGATGGGTTTAATCGCGGTGGAAAGGTTGTACGAGCTGTTGATCGGTCATGGTCACCATCCATACAGAATGTGTTTGTACACGGATTTCGTTAAGAGATCTTCGTCTGTCTGAGGGAGGTGAATTGAGGTGAGAAGGTTCTGGATTTTCGCACTGATGCTGGTGGTCGTCGTCACATTCGGTGCCACAAAACTGGTGTTTTGGACAGCACCCAATCCACTCCAGGAAGAGTTCTGGAAAGAGGTCGTGTCGGAGTGGAACAGACTCAGACCGGATATTCAGATCGAAGTTTCGGTCATACCGGCGGCAGCCAGTTCTGAGGAAGCTATTCTCACTGCGATCGCGGCTGGAACAGCTCCGGAC
Organism: Pseudothermotoga hypogea DSM 11164 = NBRC 106472; assembly: GCF_000816145.1. Classification (NCBI taxonomy): domain Bacteria; kingdom Thermotogati; phylum Thermotogota; class Thermotogae; order Thermotogales; family Thermotogaceae; genus Pseudothermotoga; species Pseudothermotoga hypogea. The sequence continues at coordinate 1,192,039 of NZ_CP007141.1, forward strand.
ATTTCTGAGAACATATTCAGTGGTTTCGCGGCCCAGCTGGCAGACATCGGGGCAATATACCCGCTGGACAACTTCAAGGACGAATTTTGGAAACTCGTAGGCAACAGAAAAATGAGAAACATCGTGGAAGGATGGAAAGTCAAGGGTCACTACTACGTACTTCCAATTTATTCCAACCCGATGCTTTTCTGGTGGAGAGGAGATCTTCTCAAGCAACTGGGTTATGACAAGCCTCCGAGAACGTACTCTGAAATCTACGAACTGAGCTCTAAATTCACCAAGATCAACGAGAGGTATGTGATGCAGGTCATCGCCGGAAGGAACTGGTGGGACAGGTGGTTCGACTTCATAACTTACTACTACGCAGCCAGCGGTGGAAAGGCTTACATAGACACAGAAAAACGCAAGGCGGTCTTTAACAACGAGTACGGCCTGAAAGTCACAGAGTTCATCTACAAGATGTTCAAGGAAAATCACACCGCAGTTGAACTGGGTACAAATCCATTCTACATGGGCAACATACTGGGTAAGATCACAGGACCATGGGAGATCAACTGGGCCAAGGAGACTTTCCCAGACGTGATGCCGCACGTCTGGTTGGCTCCACCTCCTGTCCCGGACGAGTATCCAGCCGATCTTCCTGTTTACACCTTTGCGGACACCAAGGGATTGGTGATCTACGAAAACTGCAAGGACAAGAAGGCCGCTTTTGAGTTCATCTCGTGGGTTTTTTCGAACGTAGAACACGATGTTTTGTGGATCGAGAAAACAAGGATGCCACCTGCCAGAGAAGATCTGGCAACCAACTCAGCGTTCGCTAAATTCATGGAAGATCCATTTTTCAAAGCTTACGCCGAATCTGTACCGTACGCCGTACCACCCGCGCTCATCGACAAGACCATAGATGTTCAACTTTCCATGACGACACACTTGATCGAACCGTTGATGCATTTGAAGGGAGAGCCAAAGGACATCCTGAACAACGCAGTTAAAGAAGTAAACAAGATACTGTTCTGAGGTTTAACTGTCGGGTGGTGACCATGGCCAGTTTGAGATCGAAAGAAAAGAGGTTTGGCTTCGGAATACTCGCCTCTTACCTGGCCCACACGGCCATCTTTTGGGGTTATCCCTTTGTCTGGATGGTCATGTTAGCCTTCTCACGCTGGCGATTCGTAGGTAAACCAAGTTTTGTCGGTTTTGCGAATTTCATCAGGATTTTTCAGGACAGCAATTTCATCAGGGTGGCGCTGAATACTCTGAACTTTCTTGCATACCTCATTCCGATGCTTTTGTTTTCTTCTCTGCTGTTCGCCATAGCCCTTTCAAAGATGCGCTATTTTAAGACATTTGTTGTGATGAGCTTCCTGGTGGCGAACGTCTCTTCTGGCGTCGCATACTCGATAATGTTCTCAAATCTCTTTGCAGTGAACGGACCTGTGAACAGACTTGTGTATTCTCTCTTCGGCTTCACGATTCCGTGGTTCAACCATCCACAGCTCGCCATTTTTTCAATATGTCTGATCGTCACCTGGAAGTTCATAGGTTACTACGGGATGATAATATACGCAGGATTACAGTCCATACCAACGAGCGTGTTTGAAGCTGCCAGAATGGATGGGGCGAGCAACTGGAAAATTTTTTGGACCATAACGCTTCCTTTGTTGAATCCATCGTTGATAACGGTCACAGTTTTCGCAACGACCCTGACCTTTGGAATCTTCACCGAACCTTACATGATCACCGGCGGTGGACCAATGATGAGAACAACGACTTTCTTGATCTACATGTACGACACAGCTTTCAGAAGAATAAATCCGTCCTATGCTACGGTCGTTGCCATAACAGCTGCGGCCATGAGCTTTTCGCTGGTTATGATCATAAGGCGCATCTTTGAAAGGGAAGTGGCTTTCGTATGAGGAAGATGAAGATCTCTGATTTGATCCTTCACGCGGTGATGATCGCTCTGGCCTTAGTTTGGATCTACCCATACGTTTGGCTCTTCATGTCTTCTTTCAAGCCTGCGAGAGAAATCTTCACGACTTTCATACCGAGCAGGTTTACTCTTGAACACTATGAGTTCATATTCTTCATGTCCGGTCGACTCGGAAGACCTTTCCTTAGAGCATTACTGAATAGCGTTTTCGTCGCGAGCACCGTTACTTTCTCTGTTGTGATGACATCTGCCTTTGTCGGTTTCGTGCTGGCAAAGATCAGATTTTTGCTGTCTCGAACGATTCTCAATTTCATTCTGTACCAGATGCTTTTCCCAGGTTTCATGTTTCTCATACCGTTGTTCATGCTAATAAGAACGCTTGGACTGATGAACTCCTATTCGGCCTTGATCCTTCCAGGTTTGATGAGTTCCTGGGGCGCTTTCATGTTTGCGCAATCTTTTAAGACCATCCCTGACGATTACATTGACGCTGCAAAATTGGACGGGGCGAACAGATTCTGGATCGTGCTCAGGCTCATGCTTCCTTTGACGAGATCAACCGCGTCGATAGTGGGCCTCTTTACTTTCATAGGTGCCTGGGACAACTTTCTCTGGCCTTTGATGGTCATGAAAGACTACAAGAAGATGCCACTCGCCGTCCTCTTGGCGACTTTCAACCATGAGTATGCGGGTTACGTTGGCCCCGTCTTAGCGGGAGCCGTGCTTCAAACCATCCCCATGGTTCTAATATTCTTGATGCTCAGAAAGTACTTCTTGCAGGGAATATCCCTGTCACTCAGATAAGGAGGGTCAAAAGATGGAGTTGAAGCTTCAGAGGTATCCAAGACCTATTCTCGAACCAATCCCATGGCACAGTTGGGAGAACAAGTGTGTTTTCAACTGTGCTGTGGTGCACGACGGAAAGGTCTTTCACATGCTTTACAGGGCTCAAGGAGAGGACATGGTCTCGAGGATCGGATATGCGATCAGTATCGATGGCTACAGTTTCAATCGCCTCGAAAGACCTGTCTTCACACCGGCCAGCCCCTACGAACTTTACGGCGTTGAAGATCCAAGAATCACGAAGATAGGAGAAAAGTACTACATGCTGTACACCGCTTATTCACCAAAGGGAACGAGGGTGTCGATGGCCTCAACTGAGAACTTCTTCATCTGGGAAAGACACGGTGTGGTGATACACGACGTCAACAACAAAGACGCCGCGCTCTTTCCTGAGAAGATAAACAACAGATACGTGATGTTGCACAGGATCGAGCCGGACATTTGGCTTGCGTTTTCTGACGATCTGATCCACTGGACGGATTTTGTCAGCATAGCCAAACCGAGAGAAGGTTACTGGGACAACTTGAAGATAGGAGCGGGTGCGCCACCGATCAAGACCCCGTACGGTTGGTTGCTCTTGTACCATGGAGTTGAGAGAGCCGACAGACCCATCTACAGATTGGGGTTCATCCTGCTCGATCTCAACGATCCAACGAAGGTTTTGAAAAGGAGTGAAGAACCGATTTTGGAGCCAGAGGAAGAATGGGAAATTTTCGGAGTGGTTCCAAACGTCGTCTTCAGCGACGCGATGGTTGAGTATCAGGGCAAATACTTCGTCTATTACGGAGCGGCAGACACCTGCATCTGTGTTGCAACAATAGGCGTGGAAGAGACTCTCGAATGGTGTGAGAAAATCTGAGAATCGTGGCTAATTCTTTGTATTAAAAAACGGCGGGCAGCTGCCCGCCTTCAAATTTCGAGGTTCTCGAAGGCTTAGCCCGGTACGTCTGACCAGTAGGTGGCGTAGAAGCCGAAAGGTATTCCGTCCCACCAGGTGATTCCAGCCATGGCCCTTTTACTGGCATTATCAATCGTTTGGGTGAAGACGTAACCATCGAAGCGTTGATCGTCAGACTTGTTGGTTGGTGTTCTGGCGAAATCGACCATGAAGACGATACGATGACCCAGGTTGGTGTTCTTTCCCGTGTAACCCGGGCCCGTCATTCCCACAACGTTGTCCTGAGGATTCTTGAGGATCACGTACTCGAGGTCGTACCTGGTTCCACTCACCTCGATGTAACCCTTGCCACCTTTTAACAGCACCAATGTGCCTTCCCAACCATCCCAATAGATCTTCCAAGCAGAACCGTAGGGACCGATGAGCTGAGATTCCTTGATCGTCGTCGTCAACATGGGGATGAAGGGAATGTTCGGTTTGATTGGCTGAAGCTGTCCGATCTGAGCAAATATCAAACCACTGACCAAAATCACCAAAAACAAGATAGCCCGCTTCATTTCCATCCCTCCTCGGATGAGATGATTCTATTTTAAGGTGGGTTCATTAGAAAACCATTAGAATTAAATCAAACCCTCAAGACCTTTTCTATTCTTCCGTCCCTGACCACCAGCATCGTTTTGTTTTCCATCGGCTTGAAATTGTCGTTCATGGGCTCTGATGCCACAACGAATCCCAAGCTGTCGTCGTACCAGAGCGTGTAGTAATCTTCGTTTTGGCTGTAACCGCAGTACACTATGAGCTCATCATCGTTGACCATCAAGAAGTTCATACCCGTGTGTTTGTGGCTCTCTGCGACGTTGCGAATCCTTTCTGCGAGCTCTTCGTACGACGAAAAATCTTTGATCTTCACGAAGTAAGAGAATGTGTCACTCTCGATCGAGACGAAAGGAATATCGTAGATCGTTCCGTTGTGGCAGAAGGCCTTGCCATGGTTGTCTGTGAATGGGTGAAGCTGTATGAAACTCACAGGCAGATGTTCCGAAGCCTTCCTGGCATGCAAAATCCCAACCCTTGCCTTCAATGGGATGAGTTCTTCTTCGTAGACAGGCTTTGGCGAACGATAGTAGATCACAGCGTCATCGAAGAGAGCGTAGATGCCCCAGCCGTGGTTGTGTGGGGCGTTTTTTCCCATTTTCGCCATACGTTGTAGATGTTCGAAGAAGCCGTTGATTTCTTGGTTCGTTTCAAAACAGAAGCCCACCATCCTGCACACGATTCGATCACCTCAGAAAAAATACTACCAGCCTCATCGGCCGGTAGTATCATCTGCGCATTGATTGCTCCTGCAGATCAGCCGTTCTGGATCATTTCCCTGATCGCTTGAATGGCTTGCTCTGTGGTCATGTTCCTTATGTCCACACCGAAATGTTTTGACCTGTCAAAACCACTCTGTTCGAAAGCATCACGAAACATCTTTTTCTGCATGTTCGGATCGCAACCTGCTACGTAGAGTTTTTCTATCTGTTCATCCTTGAGCAGTGTTGAGAGATACACATCTCCGTCTTCTGCACAGAGTTGTGGGTGTATCGCCACAAAGTCGACGAGTCTTTCTCTCCTCACGGTGTTGAGTATCTCGAATATGTTCATCTGTTGAAACGACGGGCACGTCCCCTGACAGACACAGAGCAACAAACCCTTTTTACCCATGGATTCTCACCTCCGCCGAGTAGGTTATCGCACCGTAGTCACACAACTTTTGACAGCCTCTGCAGAATTCGACACATTCGAGTGGGTTGACGACGACGGGTTTGCCATCTTCAACTGCATAAACTCCGTGCGGGCAGAAGTTGGCACAGGTCAAACACCCATTGCACTTGCTGTAATCGATTATCGGATACCAGTTCTTCGCCATCTACTACACCTCCTCAGTTTTTTCCGCTATCTGCTCGGCCAGTTCGATGAGCTCCATCACGCGAGGATCTTTCAGAATCACCCTCTTCCTCTGTCCTTCTCTTCTCAACTCCACAATTCCCACGTTTTCTAAAAGCGATATGTGTCTCGATAGCGTTGTCTTGTCTATGTGGTTCAAAGCTTCAAGCTCGCACATGCACACATCCTGTTCGGCGATCTGTTTCAATATCTCGATCCTCCATTTGCAGGCAAGAGCTTTGAACAATTTTTCGACCCTCATCGATTACCTCCTTTCACTATTGTACAATTATACAACAATTCTTTTGACAGTCCCCGTGGTCGAACTATTAATCCTTCCTTAAGTCCCCAGGACAAGTGAAGATCTCGAAGTTTCAGTCTGCCGTGAATCTGGCGAGCAATCTGTCTGGCAGCAGTTTCTTCGCAGTGAAACTGATCAACTTGTTCTTGAATGCGGGTACGTAGACGGGTTTTTTCTTTTCGAACGCCTCGATCGCACCGAGTGCGACTTGTTTCGGATCCATGAGCTTGCCAAAGGTACGAAAGCTTTGATCTTTGAACGCACGTTCGAAGAATCTTGTTCGAGTCGGCCCGGGAGCAACGCACAACACGTGGACGTTGTACTTTCTGAGTTCTGCCCACAGCGCCAAAGAGAGATTGTACACGTAAGCTTTCGTGGCACCGTAAGCGTTGAAGTAAGCGAGCGGCATGTACCCAGCGATGGAAGAAACGTTTATTATGCCTCCGCGACGTCTTTGAACCATCTGTTTTGCGAAGTGATGGCTCAACACAGTGAGCGCTTTAACGTTGACCTCGATCATGCTTTCCATCTCTTTCAGATCGAGCTTCACGAACTCACCATAAAGGCCAAAACCTGCGTTGTTCACCAGAAGATCTATTTCGAAATTTGAAACTTCGTCGATGAAACGTTCCACTTCCTGCGGTGAGGATAGATCTACCACGAAGGTGTGGATCTCTGTCTTGAATTCTTCTTTGACCTCGTCTGCCAACTGCTTGAGTCTTTCTTCATTTCTGCCTGTTGCTATAACGTTCAATCCCTTTCTGGAAAGTTCCAGAACGAACTCTCTGCCAATCCCGGAGGATCCTCCCGTCACGATCGCCCATTTGAAATCTTTCAAGTTCATCACTCCCCAGCCTGTGTCACTAAAATTCTACCGAATTCTTCAGCTCAAGATTCTCGATCTCATGTAGCTGCTTTCACTTGACATGTGGTCTGCATGGTGCTATAGTAATAAAAACATCGATTCACATTCGTTTCCGCTGACCTTCCAAGGTGGGGTGTCGACGAGTGCCATTCTATGACGTCGTCGTCATCGGCGGTGGCATAATAGGACTTTCAACGGCTTTTCAGCTCGCTCAGAGGAAAAAGAAAGTTCTGGTCTTGGAACAATCCGACGTCGGCTCTGGCACTTCTGGTGCGTGTGATCACATGATTTTACTCCAGTCGAAACTTCCGGGTCTGCCTTTGAAGATGGCCTTGCTGAGTCTTGAGATGTACAAAGCCTGGCAGAGAGACCTTGGTGAGGATCTGTGGTTCGAAACGCGCGGTGGAATGATCCTCGTGGACAAAGAGGAACATCTTCCATTCATGGAGCGTTTCGTCGCTGAGCAAGAATCTATAGGTTTGAACGTCACGATGCTCGATAAAAAGCAGATCAGGAAAAAACAACCCTTCGTGAGCGAGCGCGTCTTGGCGTCCACCCACTGTCCGGACGATTCTCAGATCGATCCTTTCTGTGTTCTGAAGGCTCTTTTGAACGCGGGAGCACGTTTTGGAATGGAGTTGAAGAAATTTTCCAAAGTCGTGGCTTTGGAAAGATCTTCGGATCATTGGCGTGTGAGGGTTCAGAATGAAAACGAGTACGAAGCTCAAGTCGTGGTTTGTGCAGCTGGTGTGTGGTCCAGAGAGGTTTGCAAGATGGTGGGACTTGAACTACCCATCAGACCGAAGCGAGGGCAGATCCTCGTCACCGAGCCGATCGAACCGATCGGAGAAACGAACGTCTGGGATTCTGACTACATAATCGCCAAGCACGTGTCCCACATGCAAAAGGATGAGACCGCCAGAAGGCTTGGCCTCGGTTTTGCGATGTCGAAGACTCATCCGGGTAACTATTTGGTGGGAAGCACGAGAGAGTACGTGGGTTTCGACAAGTCGACGAGCTTGGAAGCTTTCATTGCGATCGCGAAGCGACTGGTCGAGCTGTTTCCCATCTTCAAAAACGTTCGTATCATAAGAACCTTCGCTGGCTTGAGACCGGCGTGTGAAGATGGAAAGTATGTCATAGGAGAAGATCCAGAGAATCCAGGTTTCTTCGTTGCGACCGGACACGAAGGT